>NZ_LXKA01000355.1 GCF_001645125.1 Paraburkholderia ginsengiterrae
CCACTGCTCGGCAATCTGACTCCGTCGCAATTCATGCGCCGGTACTGGCAGAAGAAACCGTTGCTGATTCGCCAGGCGATTCCGAACATCGAGGCGCCTCTCTCGCGCGACGAATTTTTCGAGCTGGCTGACCAGGACGAAGTCGAAGCACGCCTGATCACCCACTTTCGCAACAAGTGGCAACTGGAGCACGGGCCGTTCGCGCCCGACGAACTGCCCTCGGTCAGGCAGCGCGCATGGACGCTTCTCGTGCAGGGCGTGGACCTTTACGACGATCGCGCGCGCGCATTGCTGGACCGCTTCCGCTTCGTGCCGGACGCGCGCCTCGACGACCTGATGATCTCGTATGCAAGCGATGGTGGCGGCGTAGGCCCCCACTTCGATTCCTACGATGTGTTTCTTTTGCAAGTAAAAGGCAAACGCCGCTGGCGGATCAGCGCGCAGAAAGATCTCACATTGCAGGCCGGCCTGCCGTTGAAAGTTTTACAGAATTTCCAGCCCGAAGAGGAATGGCTGCTCGAACCCGGCGACATGCTGTACCTGCCGCCGCACATCGCGCATGACGGCGTCGCCGAAGGCGAATGCATGACCTGCTCGATCGGTTTTCGCGCCCCTTCGACCGGCGAACTGAGCGCGCAGTTTCTCTACCATCTGGCCGAGCGCGGCGAGCCGGCGGGCGACGCCGGCGCGCTGTACCGCGACCCGCAGCAACCCGCCGTGGAGCGCCCGGCTGAACTGCCCGCGGCGTTGGTCGAGAGGGTCGGCGCAATTCTTGCGGAAATCAAATGGAACGAGCAGGATATCGCGTCGTTCCTCGGCACCTATCTAAGCGAACCCAAGCCAAGCGTCGTCTTTGACCCACCGCAAAGGCCGCTTAATGAAGCCCGTTTCATTAGTCAGGCGTCAAAGTCAGGTATTCGGCTGGACCGGAAGACTAATTTGTTGTACAACCGCCGTTTTTTCTTCCTAAATGGAGAGGAAATATCGTTTGCAGGTACGAAAAAGTGGTTAATTGACCTCGCTAATCACCGGTGTATGAGTGCGAAACGCTTTGTAACACTCTCACACGATTCCTCGGTGACAGCACGGCTGCACGAGTGGTATCGTGCGGGCTGGATACAAGTGGGCGAGTTTGCATAACTCTGCCCGCCTGCTATACCGTACCGTGAAATTTTGTATGAGAAAGACAACGTATTGACCCCGGATTTATGGATTGTCAGTACGAAAGTGCATATAATTTCCGCCCAAGCCGTAGGGAAGATTCCAGCTCGTCAAAAGAGCGTCTCCACCAGCGGCCCAGGTCGGTGTTGGAGCACATTACCGGTATTATTTTGCGCTGTTGCTTACCTTTAACCATAAAAGGACGTGATCATGAAGAAATCCCTCCTCGTAGCATCCCTGTTGGCAGCTGTGGCACTGGCTGCATGCAACAAGAGCAGCGACCAAGCTGCTGCTCCGGCTAGCGACGCAGCTGCTGCTTCGGCACCGGCTGCTGCTGCTGCGTCGGACGCAACGGCTGCTGCTTCGGGTGCGGCTGCTGCTGCGAGCGACGCTGCTGCTTCGGCTACGGCCGCTGCTTCGGACGCAACGGCTGCAGCTTCGGCTGCAACGGCTGCTCCGGCTTCGGGCGCAAGCCAGTAAGCTGTCGCGTAGGGTTCGCCTCTGGGCGAGGACTGCTTCGGGATATCTCATCGATTTCCCGGCCAGTCAAACAAAACGCCACGGATTCACATCCGTGGCGTTTTGTCATTCAGGTGCCGTTTTTTTTTACAACGGCCTCCTTTCGTTAGTCCCGCTCGTCCTGCCGGGCCGGCGCCGCATTCTCTTCGAAAAACTCGCGCACCACCTCGATCTCACGCGTGCGCTTGAATGGCGGCAGGCTCTGCCAGATACGGCGCCCATAGGGTTTGTCGACGAGACGGGTGTCGCAGATCATCAGCACGCCACGATCGGTCTCAGCGCGAATCAGACGGCCTGCGCCCTGCTTCAGCGTAATCACGGCCTGCGGCAACTGATGCACGGCGAATGGACTCAGGCCCTTCCTGGTGAGCGCCTCGAGGCGCGCCGACAGAACCGGATCGTCGGGCGGCGCGAACGGCAGCTTGTCGATCACCACCAGCGACAACGCGTCGCCGCGCACATCCACCCCTTCCCAGAAGCTCTGACTGCCCACCAGAATCGCGTTGCCGTATGAGCGGAAGCGATCCAGCAGCTCGGTACGGCTCGCATCGCCCTGCACGAGCAGCGGATAGTCCCAGCCACGTGCTTCGATGGCATCGCGCAACCGGGACGAGATGCGGTCCACCGCGCGCAGCGTCGTGCACAACATGAACACGCCGCCGCCCGATGCTTCGATGGCCGGCAACGCGGCGTCGAACACGGCGTCGGTGAACATCGGCGATGACGGCTGCGGCAAATTGCGCGGCACGTACAACAGCCCCTGGGCCGGATAGTCGAAGGGACTGGGCAGCGTCATCGAACGTTTTGCGTTCAGGCCCATCTGCGCGGCGTAGTGCGTGAAATCGCCACGCACCGACAAGGTAGCCGAGGTGAAGATCCACGCGCGCGGCACGCCGGCGCGCTGTTTCGCGAAGATCGGCGCAACCGACAGCGGCGTTTCGTGCAACTGCACGGTATGCGAAAAGACCTCGATCCAGCGCACCTTTTCGTTCGGGTCGGCGTGCTCGGTTTTGCCGTCACCCGAGCCTGCCTGAGGGCCGCCAGCGGCCTCGCGTTCGGTCTGCGTGGGCGGCGTGGTCCAGCCGGCGAGCACGCCTTGCAGCTCGCGCGCGCGGCGCAGACACGCGCCGATCGACTCGGCGCGCTCGGCCTGCCCCGCCAGCGCGGACGCCAGCGCATCGAGTTCGGTTTCGAGCGTGTCGAGCGCGGGAAACAACGGATGATCGTCGGACAACTGGCCGATCGACAAGCGCACCGAATCTTCCTTGAAGGCTAGCCGCACGTCGCGCGCCGCGCGCTCCAGCGTCGCGCCGAGCTTGACCCAGTCGACCGCGTCGCGCGCATGACCGAGGCCTTCGGCCACCGAATCGCGGGCGAGCTCGAGAAACTGCGCGGTGGACAGCGTCTCGCCGAAAAACAGCGTCGCCGTTTCGGGCAGCTGATGTGCCTCGTCGAAGATAACGGTGTTGGCGGTGGGCAGCAGTTCAGCCATGCCGGTGTCGCGCAACATGATGTCGGCGAAAAACAGATGGTGATTGACCACCACGATATCGGCCTGCTGCGCCTCGCGGCGCGCCTGCATTACGAAGCAGTCCTTGTAATGCGGACACTCCTGGCCAAGGCAGTTGTCGCGCGTCGAAGTAACCATCGACCACACCGCCGCGGTTTCCGGCACGCTCGCGAGTTCGGCCTTGTCGCCGGTGCGCGTGATCTTGGCAAAGCGCACGATGTCCTGCAGATACGACGTTTCCTGACGCGACGGCAGGCGGCCGTTATCCGCGGTGCGCTGCAAGTAGTAATGGCACAGGTAGTTCGCGCGGCCCTTGAGCATGGCGACCGACACCGGCACCGCGAGCGCGTCGCGCACGGTCGGAATGTCGCGCTGAAAGAGCTGGTCCTGCAAGTGCTTGGTGCCGGTGGAGACGATCACCTTGCCGCCCCACAGCATGGCCGGCACCAGATACGCATAGGTCTTGCCCGTGCCCGTGCCGGCCTCGACGATCAGCGTATTCTCGCCGCCGTCAAGCCCGCCCGCATCGGCGCCTTCAGTGGCTTCAGCGGCTTCGCCACCCTGCGATTGCAGGCGCCGCGCCGGACGCTTCTGCGCCTCGAACATGGCCGGTTCGGGCATGGCGCGGCCCGATGCTTCCATCGCAGCCGCGACCGCGCGCGACATTTCGATCTGCGAGGCCCGCGAGCGATATCCGTCGATCTGACGGGCCAGCAGGCCGTTGTCGGCGAAGATCTCGTTCAGTTCGGCGGCGCGGCGCGGATTCAGTGCCGCGCTCAGCGCGGACGCGGCAGGCCGAGGCGCGGGCGTGCCGGCAGTTGACGCGTCGTCGCCCGGCGTGGCACGGGATGAAGTTTCAAGCGGTGAATTCAAGGCAAGCGTTTCCTGCAAAGTCCGGCTCGCGCGGCGCGCGCCCGGCGCCTGCCAGGCCGCGAACTCAGGCGCGCACGTCCGGTTCGAGCTGCAATTGCAGCAAGATGATGGTGTCCTTGACTTTGAGTTTGCGCTTTTTCAGGCGCTGCAACTCGAAGTCGTCGATGCCGGGCTCATCCGACAGCCGGTCGATCAGGCGATCGAGCCCACTATGCTCCGATTCCAGTTGCAGAATACGGTCGCGAAGGGTGTTCGCGTCGATGACGTGATGTTGATCGCGCATGCTCGCCTCCTCTCGTCGGCGGCACGGGCCACACGTGCAGCCCGATGCCTGAGGTTGCTGTCCGGCTTAAAACGCGTTCGGCGGCTGCGGCCCTGACTCAACCCTGCCAGAGCCCACTCCAGCGCACTTACTGTTGTTGCTGTTGCTGCTTTTGCTGCTGTTCGAGTTGCTGCTGTTCCTGCACCTGCTGCTGACGCTTCTGTTCGGCTTTCTCGGCTGCCTGCTTCTGGCGCGCTTCCACGTCGGCCTTGTGCTGCGCGGCGTCGGCCTGCTTCTTCTCGAAGCTCTGCTGCTTCTGCACACGCTCCTGCGCCTTCTGCGCGCCCTGCGCCTGCGCCTCGCTGAGCTTACGCTGGAAATCGGCCTGCTTCTGGTCGTAGGTTTGCTGGTTGGCGGCGGCCTGCGACGGGCTGATGCCGCGCTGCGCCTGATCCAGTGCGTGCTGGCGCTGCTTGTCCTGATAGGCCTGCGCGTTGGCGCTGCGCTGCGGCGCCTCGGCGGCACGCTGCGCCTGATCGAGCTGGTGCTGACGCTGCTTGTCTTCGTAGGCCTGCGCGTTGCGAGCGTCGTCGGCGGCGCGCTGCGGCGCGCTCGCTTCGTCCTGCGCGCGCTTGAGCGCCGCCTGCTCGTCGCGCTCACGGGCGCGCTGTGCGCGCTGTTCGCCGTCGAGCGCGAGCTGTTCCTTGCGAATGTCGGCCTGCACCGAGCGCATGCTGTCGCGCGCCTTGCCCAGACAGTGATTGACGAAGAACGTGCTGTAGCAGTCGTGTTCGGCGACGGCGTAGCGGTAGTTGTTCTCCTCGCTGCGCTGATCCAGAACTTTTTGCCGCTCGTCGAATGAACGATGCAGCGCTGCCGTGCTGTCCGCGTCGCTGCCATTGCCAGCGCCGCCGGCGGTTGTGCCTGCATTCCCCTCGACCGCTTTCACGGCCGGCGTGCCCGACGCGGCAACCGGCGCCGCGCTGCTGCCCGCCGGCGTGGTGGATTGCGCCACGGCCGGCACAGACACGGCTAGCGCAGCGGCCATGACGGCCGACGCGAACAACCGAGGCGAGGCGAGCGGCGAGCGCGAAAAAAACGGCGCCGGGTGCTGCAAACGCGGTGACAGGCGAGTGACCAGGCAGTGGAGGGACAAGGAGATTGGCAACGTCGTAGGGGGTCAACGGAACATGCCCGAAATTCTATCACCCTGCGGTTGAGCCCTTTGGCATTTATGGCAAAATGCCCCGCTCCAGCAACCCGGTCGCAGCGCGCACGCCCGCCGTGCCCCACGTGCCTTCAAACGCCCTCATGTGCCGTGAGCGCGCGGCCCCGAACTGAGTCCGCAGGAACACCAAGAGCTTATGACGGAAACCGTAGCACTCAAGATCGTGCAGCGCATCGCCGCCGAACTGTCCGTCCAGCCGCGCCAGGTCGCGGCGGCGGTGCAACTTCTCGACGAAGGAGCGACTGTTCCGTTCATCGCCCGCTACCGTAAGGAAGTGACCGACAATCTCGACGACACGCAACTGCGCAACCTCGAGGAACGCCTGCTGTATCTGCGCGAGCTGGAAGACCGGCGCGCCGCGATCATCGCCAGCATCGACGAACAGGGCAAGCTCACCGACGAGCTGCGCACCGCGATCGAAGGCGCCGACAGCAAGCAGGTGCTGGAAGACCTGTATCTCCCGTACAAGCCGAAGCGCCGCACGCGCGCGCAGATCGCCCGCGAAGCCGGCCTGCAGCCGCTCGCCGACGCGCTGCTCGCCAATCCCCTGCTCGATCCGCAAACCGAAGCCGCCGCGTATGTGGACGCCGAGAAAGGCGTCGCCGACGTGAAGGCCGCGCTCGACGGAGCGCGCGACATCCTGTCGGAGCAGTTCGGCGAAACGGCCGAGCTGCTCGGCAAGCTGCGTGACTACCTGTTCAACCAGGGCGTGGTGTCGTCGAAAGTGGTGGAAGGCAAGGAGAGCGCGGAAGAAGAGAAATTCCGCGATTACTACGATTACGCGGAAACCATCCGCACCGTGCCGTCGCATCGCGCGCTGGCACTGTTCCGCGGCCGCAATGCGGGCGTGCTGATGGTCAAGCTCGGCCTCGGCGAAGAACTCGACGCGCAGGTGCCGCATCCGGGCGAAGCGCTGATCGCACGCCACTTCGGCATCGCTAATCAGAACCGTCCGGCCGACAAGTGGCTCTCCGACGTGTGCCGCTGGTGCTGGCGCGTGAAGGTGCAGCCGCATATCGAAAACGAGTTGCTGACCAATCTGCGCGACGAAGCCGAACACGAAGCGATTCGCGTCTTCGCGCGCAATCTGAAGGATCTGCTGCTGGCCGCGCCGGCCGGCCCGAAGGCCGTGATCGGCCTCGATCCCGGCATGCGGACCGGCGTGAAGGTGGCCGTGGTTGATCGCACAGGCAAGGTGCTCGCCACCGACGTGATCTACCCGCACGAGCCGCGCCGCGACTGGGACGGCTCGATCGCGAAACTCGCGCGCCTGTGCGCGCAGACGCAGGCTGAGCTGATCAGCATCGGCAACGGCACGGCGTCGCGTGAAACGGACAAGCTCGCGAGCGAACTGATCGCGCGCCATCCGGAATTCAAGCTGCAAAAGATCGTCGTGTCCGAGGCCGGCGCGTCGGTGTACTCGGCCTCCGAACTGGCGGCGAAGGAATTCCCCGACATGGACGTGTCGCTGCGCGGCGCGGTGTCGATTGCGCGCCGTCTGCAGGACCCGCTCGCGGAACTGGTGAAGATCGAGCCGAAGGCGATCGGCGTCGGCCAATACCAGCACGACGTGAATCAGCGCGAACTGGCCCGCTCCCTCGACGCGGTGGTCGAAGACTGCGTGAACGCCGTCGGCGTGGATGCGAACACCGCTTCCGTCGCCCTGCTCGCCCGCGTCTCGGGGCTGAATGCCACGCTGGCCCGCAACATCGTCGACTATCGCGATGCGAACGGCCCGTTCCCGTCGCGCGAGCATCTGCGCAAGGTGCCGCGCCTCGGCGACAAAACGTTCGAGCAGGCGGCCGGGTTCCTGCGCATCAACAATGGCGAGAATCCGCTCGACCGCTCGTCGGTGCACCCGGAAGCGTATCCGGTCGTCGAACGCATGCTCGCCAAAATCAGCAAGCATGTCGGCGACGTGCTGGGCAATCGCGACGCATTGCGCGGCCTCACACCGAGCGAATTCGTCGACGAGCGTTTCGGCCTGCCTACCGTGCGCGACATTCTGCTCGAACTCGAAAAGCCAGGCCGCGATCCGCGCCCCGAGTTCAAGACCGCGACGTTCCGCGAAGGTGTCGAGAAGGTTAGCGATCTGACGCCGGGCATGGTGCTCGAAGGTGTCGTGACGAACGTGGCAGCTTTCGGCGCGTTTATCGACATCGGCGTGCATCAGGACGGCCTGGTGCACGTGTCGGCCCTGTCGACGAAGTTCATCAAGGATCCGCACGAAGTCGTCAAGGCCGGCCAGATCGTCAAGGTGAAGGTGCTGGAAGTCGACGTGAAGCGCCAGCGTATCGCGTTGACCATGCGCATGGACGACGAGGTTGGCGCAACCGCGCAGCGCAGCGGCGGCGGCCAGCAGGACCGCGGCTCGGCGCGCCCGGGCGGCGGCGGACGGGGCGCACCGCAACAGCGCTCGCGCGAACCGGAACCGGGTGGCGCGATGGCGGCCGCATTCGCCAAGCTCAAGCAGAAGTAAGCTCGCCGCGTTCAGCGCGTGATTTGGTCACACGCTGAATCGCACAGCGAACGAAAAAAAACCCACGTCGATTTTGACGTGGGTTTTTTCTTGCGCCCCATCATGCGAAGCGCTTGCGAACCAGGGGCGTCAGATCTCGATCTTGGTCCCCAACTCCACCACCCGGTTGGCCGGAATGCTGAAGAAGTCAGTCGGCTTCGCGGCGTTCTGGTGCATCCACGCGAACACCCGTTCGCGCCACACCGACATGCCCGGCAACTGCGTCGGCACCACCGTCTCGCGAGCGAGGAAGAAAGACGTGTCCATCAACTCGAACGTCATGTCGCGAGTCCGCCCAACTTCGAGCAGGACTGCCTTCACATCCGGCGTTTCGTTGAACCCGTAGACTGCCTTGACGAGATACAGACCGCCATCGAGGTCCCTGACCGTCACGCGCTCCGAATCCTTCACATAGGGAATGTCGCGCGTCACGAATGTCAGGAAAATGGTGCGCTCGTGCAGCACCTTGTTGTGCTTCAGGTTGTGCAGCAGGCTCACCGGCACCAGCGAATCGCTGCCGGTCAGATAGATCGCCGTGCCCGATACGCGATGCGGCGGGTGGGCGAGCAGCCCTTGCAGAAACGGCATGAGCGGAATACCGTCGGCGGCCGTGCGCTCCTTGACGATCAGCCTGCCCTTGAACCAGGTCATCAGCAGGAAGAACAGCAAGGCGCCGATGCCGAGCGGCAGCCAGCCGCCCTCTTCGACCTTCAGCAGATTGGCGCCGAAAAAGCCCAGATCGACGGCCATGAACACGCCGATGATCAGCGCCACCAGCAGCTTGTTCCAGTTCCACACCTTCACCATCACGACACAGGCAAGAATCGTGGTGATCACCATGGTGGCCGTCACCGCGATACCATACGCGGCCGCGAGATTGTCCGAACTCTTGAACGCGATCACGATGCACAGAATGATGAACAGCAGCATCCAGTTCACCACCGGCACGTAGATCTGGCCGATTGCCAGCTCCGACGTGTGCAGGATCTTCATGCGAGGCACGTAACCGAGCTGGATCGCCTGGCTCGTCAGCGAATAGGCACCGGAGATCACGGCTTGCGATGCAATCACGGTCGCGACCGTCGAGAGCACGACGAGCGGCAGCAAGGCCCAGTCCGGGGCAAGCAGGAAGAACGGATTTTCGATCGCTTTCGGATCGTGCATCAGCAGCGCGCCCTGGCCGAAGTAGTTCAGCACCAGCGACGGCATGACCAACACATACCACGCCAAGCGGATCGGCTTCGCGCCGAAGTGGCCCATGTCTGCGTAAAGCGCCTCTGCGCCAGTCAGCACCAGCACGACCGAGCCGAGCACGACGTAGGCCTGCAGCACGTGCGCGGCCATGAAGGTGTACGCGTAATACGGGTTCAGCGCGTTGATCACGTTCGGCGACTGCATGATGTGCCATAGGCCGAGCGCCGCGAGGACCAGGAACCACACCACCATGATCGGTCCGAACAGGCGGCCAACCATGGCCGTGCCGTGCCTCTGGATCCAGAACAGCAGGATTAGGATCACGATGGTAAGCGGCAACACCAGATGAGACAGATTCGGCGCGGCGATCTCGAGACCCTCGACGGCCGAGATCACGGAAATGGCCGGTGTAATGACCGCGTCGCCATAAAACATGCAGGCGCCGAAGATGCCGAGCATCATGAGCAAGCCGGCCGCTTTCGTTTTCTGGTCGACCGAGCGCAGCGCCAGTGCCATCAGCGCGAGCACGCCGCCCTCGCCGTTATTGTCGGCGCGCATCACGAACAGGACGTACTTGATGCTCACCACGATCACGATTGCCCAGAACAGCAGCGAGATCACGCCCAGAATGGATTGATCGTTCAGCGGAATGCCGTGTGCCGGGCTGAACGCCTCTTTCAGCGAGTACAACGGGCTCGTGCCGATGTCGCCGAACACCACGCCGATCGCCGCAATGGCGAGAGAAGGCAGGGGCTGTTTGTGCACGTGATTGTTATCTGTCATAAGCGCGAGGAAATCGGTTCCCTGAGCGGAAAAAACGACCGCTATTCTAAACTGCCCGTTTAGCGCCGCCCGGCTTGTTGTGGATACACCACGTAAAGGTCCGCGCAGTGTAGCACTGCCATATGACGCCGTCTGCCGCGCGAGCGGTATTGACGACATCGGCTATGCGCGATGTGTGAAGCGTGCGCTGACGACGCGCATACAAAAAAACGGAGCCCAATGGGCTCCGTTTTGCGGGACTGCGCGGGGTGCGACGCAACACGTTCGGCGCCGGTATGCGCATCACTGCCCCGACGACTCCTGCGCCTGCGCCATGCCGCGTTTGATCCACGCGCCGAGGTTATGCGGACGAACCGTGTCCCATTCCTCGAACGGCTGATGAATCCACGGATTGGTCGGCAGATACTGTACGTGGTAGTCAGGCTTGACCTTCGAGCAACCCTTGTACCAGAGCACCGCCGAACGCACCGACGTGATCGCCGGATAACGTTCCTTCAGGTGCTGCTGAACACGCGCGAGCGTCACGCCGGAGTCGACCAGATCGTCGACCAGCAGCACGTTGCCGTGCAGCTCGCCGCGCGTCATGGTGATGTATTGCGCGATATCGAGTTCGCCCTGCTCCGTGCCGGCCGCTTCGCGATACGAACTCGTGGCGAGAATCGCCAGCGGCAGATCGTAAATGCGCGAGAGCTGGTCGCCCACGCGCAGGCCGCCGCGCGCGAGGCACAGAATCTTGTCGAACTTCCAGCCCGACTCGTGAACCTGCAACGCCAGCAGTTCGATCAGCCGGTGATATTCGTCCCAGCCGACCCACAGGTTCTTGTCGTCGTTGCGCGGATCTTTCATCGCAATCATGGGTACACCTTGCACCATGGCTTAAACCTTGAACGGATGGCGAAGCAGGATGGTTTCGTCGCGATCCGGACCGGTCGACACCATGTCGATCGGAATGCCCGCGACTTCCTGCACACGCGACAGATAAGCGCGCGCATTCGCCGGCAGCTTGTCCCATTCCTTGATGCCGACGGTGCTTTCCTTCCAGCCCGCGAAGGTTTCGTAGACCGGCTCGCAGCGCGCGACTTCCGAAGCGCCACGCGGCAGCAGATCGACAGCTTTACCGTCGACCGTGTAGCCGACGCACAGCTTCACTTCGTCGAGACCGTCGAGCACGTCGAGCTTGGTCATGCACAGACCCGACACGCCGTTGATCTGGATCGAGCGGCGCAGCGCGGCGACGTCGAGCCAGCCGGTGCGGCGCGGACGGCCAGTGACCGAACCGAATTCCTTGCCGACGGTGGCCAGTTCGAGGCCGATCGCTTCCTGACGGGCGGCGTTATCCGCGTCGTACAGTTCGCTCGGGAATGGGCCCGAGCCCACGCGCGTGCAATAGGCCTTGGTGATGCCGAGAATGTAGTTCAGTTTTTGCGGACCGACGCCGGCGCCCGCGGTCGCGGCACCCGCCACGCAGTTGCTCGACGTGACGTACGGATAGGTACCGTGGTCGATGTCGAGCAGCGTACCTTGCGCGCCTTCGAACAGCAGGTTGTTGCCGGCCGCGTTTTCGTCGTACAGACGGCGCGACACGTCGGTGACCATCGGCTTCAGGCGGTCGGCATAGCTCAGCATCGTGTCGAGCGTTTGCTGGAAGTCGACAGCGGCGACGCCCAGGTATTGGGTCAACACGAAGTTGTGGTAATCGAGATTCTCACGCAGGCGTTCGGCGAACGTGGCCGGCTCGAACAGGTCCTGCACGCGCAGACCGCGGCGTGCCACCTTGTCTTCGTAAGCCGGGCCGATGCCGCGGCCGGTGGTGCCGATCTTGCCCGCGCCACGGCGCGCTTCGCGGCCCTGGTCGATGGCAATGTGATACGGCAGGATCAGGGTGGTGGCTTCGGAAATGAAGAGGCGATTCTGAACGTCGACACCAGCGGCTTCGAGTTCGCCGATTTCCTTGAACAGCGCTTCCGGCGACAACACGACGCCATTGCCGATGTAGCACGCGACGCCGGGATGCATGATGCCCGACGGAATCAGACGCAAGATAGTTTTCTTGCCGCCGATGATAAGCGTGTGACCGGCATTGTGACCGCCCTGGAAGCGAACGACGCCTTGAGCGTGGTCCGTCAGCCAGTCGACGATCTTGCCCTTGCCTTCATCACCCCACTGGGTTCCCACGACGACGACGTTGCGCCCGGGGTTCACATTCACTGCGCTGGCAGACATGTTGTTTCGTAAGCTGGTTAAAAACGTATTCTACCTATGTTCGCGGAACCTTCCGAATTTTTCCGTTTCCGCTCAACGGTATGCACGTTATGTTGGGTATAGGAAATATAGCGCGGCCGGTGGCCGCGCCGGGTTTCGGCGACACGTTCGACGCCGCTTTCGACACCGTTTGACCTGCCCGCGAAATGGCTCTCGGGCGAGTCTGTGGGAATGCGCCTTATGAGCGCGGTTCGACGACCCATGCGCCGTTGCGTTCGACCAGCACGCGGTCGAATGCGAATTCATCGAGATCGTGCTCGTGGCCGGGCAGCGCCTGAATCACCACTTCGCCGGCATCGCGCAACGCGACAACGCTGACGCGCAGCGCGTCGTCGTGCTGCCACGGCGCGAGAATCGCGCTGCTGCGTGCTTCGACCGGCGAGATCCGCGCCACTTCGCGCAGATCGAGCGAGAAGCCCGTTGCCGCACGCGCCCGGCCGTAGGCCTGACCGACGTGGTCGTAACGGCCGCCGCGCGCCACCGCATTGGGCACGCCGTCCACATACGCCGAGAACATCACGCCGCTGTGGTACGCATAGCCGCGCAGATCAGCGAGGTCGATCATGACTTCGGCGCCATCCACCTGGCTCGCGAGAAACGCCAGATCGTCGAGCGCGCGGGCGATGGCCGGCGCGTTCGGCAGGCGCGCACGGGCTTCTTCGAGCACCGAGGCATCGCCGTACAGCGTGGGCAGCGCGCGCAGCGCGTCGCGGATCACTGGCGAGAGATTGGCGGTCAGCTCGACGAGGCGCGGCACGTCCTTGCCCGCCAATGCGTCATAGAGCGATTGGCCAAGCTCGGCCGCGGCCGGTTCGGCTTCGATCAGCGCGGCGAGCACGCCGGCGTGGCACAGATCGAGGCGCACCTTCGCGAGACCCGCCAAACGCAGCGCGTCGAGCATCAACTGCTGGATTTCCAGATCGGCTTCGAGACCGGCGTGGCCATAGATTTCCGCGCCGATCTGAATCTGCTCGCGCGTGGCGTGCAGGCCACGCGGCCGCGTATGCGCCACATTGCCCGCGTAGCAAAGACGCGTCACGCCCTGGCGATTCAGCAGGTGCGCGTCGATACGCGCAACCTGCGGCGTGATGTCCGCGCGCAGACCGAGCGTGCGCCCGGACAACTGATCGACCAGCTTGAAGGTGCGCAGATTCAGATCGTGCCCGCCGCCGGTGAGCAGCGACTCGATGTACTCGAGCAGCGGCGGCATGACCATCTCGTAACCGTACGAGCGGAAACGGTCCAGCAAATGGCGCCGCAACTCTTCGATCTTGCGGGCCTCCGACGGCAGCACGTCGGCAATATTCTCGGGAAGTAACCAGGTCGACATCGATACAGTCCTACGACGTTGAACACGGCGGCTGGGTGCGCCGGTAAATGAATATGAATGGCGGGTGGCGGCTTGATTCTGGCGGTTATCGCAGGCGTCCGGACGACCTGCTACTACGTTTTCCGATCCGCGGTCACAAGCGGTGCGGCACGTTACGGCACTCGGCCGGCCGCGCGCCAACGTACGGCGGCGCGATCGCACTCGAACGCTGCGGGCCGTGGCGCGCCGCAATGGCGCTGCCTCGGCTTGTCCCTTCAGGTCACGATAAACAGCAGGATCAGTCCAAGCACCATGACGATCAGGCCGCCGACGCGAATCTGGTGCGCGGGCCGTTCCGCTATTTTACGGAACGTGTCGCGCCACGCACTCGGAAAAACGAAGGGGAACATCCCCTCGATAATCAGCATCAACGCGATCGCGAGCAATAACGAGCCGGCTATATCCATGCTAAAGAAGGGCCGCGATGCGAATGCCGCGGCGTTCCGGAAATCAGTGTTTACGCGAGACCGCGGGAGCGTCCGGGGCGGTGCCGCCGGTCGGGCTACGCATGAAGCGGAAGAACTCGCTGCTCGGATCGACCACAATCACGTCGCCTGGCTTGAAGGTGTTCCGGTACGCCTGCATGCTTTGATAGAACTGGTAGAACTGCGGGTCGCTGCCATACGCATCGGCGGCGATCTGCGCTGCCTTGGCATCGCCCTCGCCCTTGATGGCCTGCGCCTGACGATAACCGTCCGCGAGCACCGCCTGCTGCTGGGCGAGCGCGTCCGCCTTGATCTTGTCGGCTTCGGCCGCGCCCTTCGCGCGTTCGTCGGCCGCGACCTGCTGGCGGGCGGCGATCATCCGCTTGTAGACGGAGTCGGCCATCGACGCGGGGAAATCGACACGCGTCAACTGCACGTCGACCACCGACACGCCGAGCGAGGCCGCTGCCTTGTCCATCGCACCACGCGCTTCGTCGGCGATAGCCTGCTGCTTGCCGAGCACGTCGGTCAGCGTGACCTTCGCGAATGCGTCGCCGAGTGCGCCGCGCGACAGCAACGCCAGCCGGTCAGGCAGGCTCTGGACGTCGCCCTTGGTTTCGGCAAGCATCTTCAGCGGATCGGTCACGCGGTACTTGATGACCGGATTCACCAGCAGATCGGTTTTGTCGGACGTCACGTAGCGGTCTTCGTCCGGCGCGTCGAGCGACTGGATGCGGTTGTCGACCAGCGAGACCGATTGCAGCGGCGGCGGCAACTTGAAGTGCAGCCCCGGGCCAAGCAGGTTCGGCGCGGTGTCGCCGCGCGAGGACAGCACGGCCATATGGCGCTGATCGACGACGAACACCATCGACGAAGCGGCAAACAGCAGGATGACGACGGCTACGACGAGCGCAATGATCTTGTTCATGTCGTGCGCCCCTTATTGAACGTCGTCTTCGCGCATACGGCTGCGGAAGGAGTCGCGTGAACGCAGCGCGTCGCTGCCGGCGGCGGCCTGGCTGGCGGGTGCGCTGGTTGCGGCGGGCGCGGAGGCTGCGTTGCCGCTCGCGGCGGCAGACGGCGCGACCGGCGACACAGCCGCTTGCGAGACGGCGCTGCTCCCCGCTTGCGGCGCGGCGGCGGCCGCCACACCCGAAGCGGCTGCGGCGTCGGCCACCCGCTGGCGGGTCTGTTCGACCAGCTTGTCGAGCGGCAAATACAGCACGTTGTTGCCGCTCTTGCTGTCCACAAACACCTTGGTCGTATTCGAGTAGATCTGCTGCATGGTTTCCAGATACATGCGCTCGCGGATCACGGCGGGCGCTTTCGAGTACTGCGCGTAGACCTGCTTGTAGCGATCGGCGTCGCCTTGGGCCTGAGCCACCGTCTTGTCGCTGTAAGTTTTCGCTTCATCGATCTGGCGCGCCACGTCGGCTTGCGCGCGCGGCAGCAGATCCGCGGCATAAGCCTCAGCGTCGCGCTTCGCGCGCTCGTTTTCCTGACGGACTTTCGCGGCGTCGTCGAACGCGGCCTGCACCTGGTCGGGTGCCTGCACGCCCTGAATCGTCACCCCGGTCACGGCGAGGCCCGACTGGTATTCATCCAGGGATCGCTGGATCGCCGCCATCAGTTGCTGACGAATTGTTTCGCGATCCTGATAGAGAATGTCATTGGTGCTGCGCGAGCCGACAATGCTGCGCACCGCCGCCTGGCTGGCCTGCGTCACGCTCTGATCGGGATCGACGCTGCGAAACAGATAGTCGGTCGGATTCTTCACCTGGTACTGCACCGCAAAGCGCACGTCGACGATATCCGCGTCGTGCGTCAGCATTGACGCGTCTTTCACATTCGCGAGGCGCACCACGTTGTTGCGGCCGATTTCCACCTGACGGATCTGGCCGACATTGACGAGATCATGAGCTTCGAACGGATACGGCAGACGCCAGTGCACACCCTGCCCGGCCGTGTAGCGGTATTTGCCGAACTGCATCACAACGCCGGCCTGCCCGTCCTGTACGACGAACACGCCGCTGCCCAGATAGATGGCAATCAGCACACCGATCACGATGCCCACGCCAATGCGCGCGCCGCGGCCATTGTCCGGACCGCCGCCGCCCGCACCGCCACCCTTGCGGCCGAACACGCGGCTCAAACGGCGGTTGAAATCGCGCCACATCTCGTCGAGATCGGGCGGGCCTTCACCGTCTCGCGCCGGCGGACGCTTGGGGTCGTTCGGACGCTGCCGGTCGCCATTGCCGTCGCCACGGCCCCAGCGCGGATCGTTCAGTGAAAGCATGGCGCGCATGCGCAGCCAGATACTCCGCTCGTTGTAATCGTTCACCTGTGTTCGTTCACCAGAGTAGACAGCGGGTCAGTGCAATTGGAACGGGTCAGTGCCCGAGTTCTGGAACCTTGCGGTCGTCGCGCGGTGCTGCCGGCCGGTCTTCTTCCGGGAGATCGAGCAGCGTTTCGGGAAGAGGTTCGGCAGTAGCGATTTCAGCGATGGCAGCGCGCAGTGTATCCAGCCCTTGCCCCGTGCGCGCGCTCAAAAAGACGCGCGAAATATTACCATACTCGTCCCTTTCAACCGCGTCCCCACGGGCCGCCAACTCCGGCACCGCGTCGATCTTGTTGAATACCAGCACCTGCCGGATCGTGTCCGCACCGATTGCGTGCAACACCTCGTTCACCTGATCGATCTGGTCGAGGCGCACCGCGCTCGACGCATCGACCACGTGCAGCAGCAGGTCGGCGTGAATAGTTTCCTCGAGCGTGGCGCGAAATGCCGCCACCAGTTGGTGAGGCAGCTCACGAATGAAACCGACCGTATCGGACACCACCACTTGCCCCGCTTCATCGCCGAGATAGACGCGTCGCGATGTTGTATCGAGCGTGGCGAACAGCTGGTCGGCGGCGTACGCCTGAGCCTTGGTGAGCGCGTTGAAGAGCGTGGATTTGCCGGCGTTCGTATAACCGACCAGCGACACCGACATGGTCTGATTGCGGGTGCGCGCGCGGCGCTGCGTGCCGTGCTGGCGGCGCAGCTTGTCCAGGCGCGTCTTGAGCGCCTTGATGCGTTCGCCGATCAAGCGGCGGTCCGTTTCGAGCTGGGTTTCGCCAGGGCCGCGCAAGCCGATACCGCCTTTTTGCCGCTCAAGGTGAGTCCATGCGCGGATCAGCCGCGTCGACAGGTACTGCAACTGCGCGAGTTCCACCTGCAGCTTGCCTTCGTGGCTGCGGGCGCGCTGCGCAAAAATGTCGAGGATGAGACTGGTGCGATCGACCACGCGCCGGTTAAGCGCCTGCTCCAGATTGCGCTGCTGCGCCGGAGCCAGAGCATGGTTGAAAATGACGAGTTCGATGTCGTTCGCCTCACACGCAAGACGCAATTCTTCGGCCTTGCCGCTGCCGACGAACATCTTCGCGTCGGGGCTGGACCGGCGCCCGGTGAGGGTGACTAAGGGATTCGCGCCCGCGCTTTGCGCGAGCAGGCTGAGTTCTTCAAGACTGGCTTCGAAATCGATCTTACCGAAGTCGATGCCGACAAGCGCTGCATTGATCAAATTGGAGGGTATCAAAGTGAGGCGGCCGGGAGTAATCGCCAACGGGCGACGCTACGCCGGCCGCGACGGGGGTTTAGGACTGTTCGGAATCCGGGTGGAAATTCACCGGACGGGCAGGCACGACCGTCGAGATTGCGTGCTTGTAGACCATCTGGGTGACCGTATTCCGGAGCAACACGACGTACTGGTCGAACGATTCGATGTTCCCTTGAAGCTTGATGCCGTTGACCAGGTAGATCGACACCGGCACGTGCTCTTTACGCAGTGCGTTCAAAAACGGGTCTTGTAACAATTGCCCTTTGTTGCTCATAGCAAACTCCGTATTTTTTTGCAGGTTGACTGAATTGATGGCGAAGAAAAAGAGATCCGCCTTCAACCGCTACACTATAGCCGATTTTCATTTTTGCGCGAGGGCATGGGCCGTACGCCCAAACCCAACACACACGCGGGTTTCAGCCTTTGTCCGCGTAAGGGTTCGTCGATGATCTGAACTCTATTCGCAATGGAGTCCCAGTCAGCTTGAAAGTTTCCCGGAAGCGGTTTTCAAGGTAGCGTTTGTACGTTTCGGTGATCGCGTCGAGTGCATTGCCGTGAATCACGATGATCGGCGGATTCTGTCCACCCTGGTGCGCGTAGCGCAGCTTCGGACGCACCGGCCCGCGCCGGCGCGGCTGCTGGAATTCGACGGCGTCGATCAACGCGCGCGTGAGCTTCGGCGTCGGCAGCTTGGCCATGGCGGCCGTGTAGGCGTCGTCGACCGAGCGCATCAACGGACCAATTCCGGTTTTTTCCGCGGCGGAAATGAAGTGGAACTTGGCAAAGTCCAGAAATTTTAGTTTGCGCTCGAGGTCCGCTTTGGTGCGTTCGCGCACATGCGAATCGAGACCGTCCCATTTGTTCACGCCTACCACCAGCGCGCGGCCCTGCTCCACCACGAAACCGGCGATGTGCGCGTCCTGCTCCGAGATGTCCTGGCGCGCGTCGAGCAGCAGGATCACGACGTTCGCGTCCGAGATCGACTGCAGCGTTTTCACCACCGAGAATTTCTCGATCGCCTCGAACACCTTGCCGCGGCGGCGCAATCCGGCCGTGTCGATCAGCGTGTACGGCTTGCCTTGACGTTCGAAGTCGACGTAGATCGAATCGCGCGTGGTGCCCGGCATGTCGAACGCGATCACGCGTTCTTCGCCCACCAGCGCATTGATCAGCGTCGACTTGCCCACGTTCGGACGGCCGACGATCGCGATCTTCACGCCGCGCGCTGCTTTCTCTTCGTCGCTTTCTTCCGGCTGGCCGGCATACGCCACGCCGAGCGCCTCGTTGATCATTTCGGTGACACCGTCGCCGTGCGCGGCCGAAATCGCGCGCGGGTCGCCGAGACCGAGTTCGTAGAAGTCGGCGGCGACCGTGGTGTACTTCATCCCCTCAGCCTTGTTGACGACGAGGAAGATCGGCCGGCCGGTCTTGCGCAGGTAGTCGGCGATCGACTTGTCCTGCGGCGCGAGGCCGTTTCGGCCGTCGACAATGAACACGACGATGTCCGATTCCTCGACCGCCTGGCGGGTTTGGCGCGCCATTTCGTGCAGGATGCCGTCTTTCGCGACCGGCTCGAAACCGCCGGTATCGACGACCAGATACGGCCGCTCGCCGGTGCGCCCTTCGCCATAGTGGCGATCGCGCGTGAGACCGGGCAGGTCGGCAACCAGCGCGTCACGCGAGCGCGTGAGCCGGTTGAATAGCGTGGATTTCCCCACATTGGGGCGCCCAACTAGGGCAATAACGGGTTTCATCTGATGTTGTTCACGGTGAAACGCGGGGTCGAGATCGACCGCTCACGTTGCGACGCCATGCGGCCGCCACACGGCGGCGTTTGACGCAAATTATCACGAATTCGGCCAGTCCCAAATGCGCTGTCAATATGCACATCCGGGAGGACGGGGGTTTGGCCGTATGGGGCGGCGCCAATGAGCCGCCAGTTTCTGGCTTTCCTGCTCGGCGACTCGCAGACCGGTTCGGTAACCGGCCAGTCCGGCGGAATACTTCTATTTACTCAGTCCAACAATAACAACCTGGCAAAAACGCGCGCGGCCGGCAAAGCCGGCCTGCACGCGCGACAGCGCTGGGGCAACCCGTAACGTCTGCGCGATCAGCGCGGACGGTAGCCGTACAGGTCGCCGTCGTGCGTCAGCACCACCAGCGTTTCGCCGGCGAGCACCGGCGCCGCCGTAATCGCGCTGCCGTCGGTCTTCACCCGTGCCACGAGCGTACCGTCGTCGCGCGACAGAAAGTGCACGTAACCCTGGTAGTCACC
Source organism: Paraburkholderia ginsengiterrae (assembly GCF_001645125.1). Classification (GTDB taxonomy): domain Bacteria; phylum Pseudomonadota; class Gammaproteobacteria; order Burkholderiales; family Burkholderiaceae; genus Paraburkholderia; species Paraburkholderia ginsengiterrae. The sequence goes on from NZ_LXKA01000355.1 coordinate 19,979, forward strand.
CAGCACAGCGGCATGACCCAGCAGGAACGGCACGCTCAGTTCGCGGTTCTTCAGCTTGTCGTTCTTCCACAGCGGCGCGCCGCTGTTGGCGTCGAACGCCGAGACCACCGACCAGTCGTCTGCCGCCACCACGGCGCGGTCATCCTGCGCCAGACCGCTCGTGCTCGAGAACGCTTTTTCCCACAGCGCACGCCCCGAATTCGCGTCGAAGCAGCCAATCTGGCCCTGGAACGTCACTGCGCAGGTTTCCGAACCGACCAACGTGGGCGGACCGGTCACGTCGTTGATGCGCTCCACTTCCGTCACGCCCTTCGGGTACGACACCGGCGTTTGCCAGTAGTTGTCGCCCGTCTGCAGGTTGATCGCAGCGAACGAGCCGCCGGGGAATCCGGCCAGCACGGCGGCGTCCCCCGCGAACGTCATAGCCGACGACACGCGCAGATTGAGCGGCACCGCGCGGTTGCGGTAGTTCCACTTCTGTTCGCCGGTTTGCGCGTTGAACGCGACGATCTGGCCGTCGACCGTACGCACCACCACGAGGCCGTTGCCGACCAGCGGCGGCGAGATGATTTCGCCCGGTGCCTTGGCGGTCCACAGCTGCTTGCCGTCCGCGCCGAGCACGTAGACATCGCCCTTCAGGCCGCCGACTGCCGTCAGCGTGCCGTCGCTGCCCACGCCCGCCGAGAGGTCGTCGTGCAGCTTGACGCGCCAGATGTCCTTACCGGTTTGCGCGTCGATCTTCGCAACCGAACCGTTTTCGCCGGCCGCATACACCGCATTGCCGACCGCCACCGGGGAGAACAGATAGCGGCCCGCCTTGCCCACGCTCGACTTCCAGGCCTGCTGCACATCGAGCACGGGTTTGAACTCGGTGAGTGGCGTCGGCTCGCGGCGCTCGTCTTTCGTGGCTGAGCATGCCGCCATGGTGAGGACGGTCATCGCACAGGCAACGGGCACAGCGTAACGTTTCAGCAGATTCATCGGTGGACGAAGCATTCAGGAAATTGATTAAAAGAGACCAGTTGGTCGTAGCATGCGGCGCGCTGCAAGCAGCGATCAGCCGCCCAGCGCGTCCAGCTTGAATTGAATCAGCTGGCGTGCCGAGCTGTCGTTCTTCGACAGCGAGTCGAGCGCGAGCTTGTAGGCAGCGCGCGCGTCATCACGCTTGCCTTGTGCGGCGAGCAGGTCGCCACGGCCGTTCGCCACGAGGCCCTTGAACGCGTCGGACTGCGGCTCGGCAAGCAGCGCGAGGCCCTGATCGTAGGCCTTGTCGTCGAGCAGCAGCGAAGCGAGGCGCAGCTTGGCGATCTGCTTGAACTCGTCGTCTTTCGCGTGATCGATGGTCCATTGCAGCTGCGCCTTCGCGCCGGCTTCATCGCCCGCGGCGTACAGCGCCTTGGCGGCCGCAAGCGAGGTCATCTGCGCGTAGGCGGTGCCGCTGAACTTGTCTTCCATGTCGCCGGCGACGCGCGTGACCTTCGCCTTGTCGCCCGATGCAACAGCCTGTTGCACCTGGTCATACAGCACAGCGGCTTCCGCTCCCTGGCGACGCTGCCAGAAATTCCAGCCGTTCCAGCCGGCCGCAGCCACCAGAACCACCAGCACGATCCACGTGGTCGCGTTACCCCACTGCGTCCACCATGCCTTCAGACTTTCTATCGATTCTTGTTCGTCGTGGTAACTCATTGCCCGGCGATTTCCTCGTTCTTGATACGTGTGCTTGTCGAGCCGGCAGGCTCGACAACGGCGCGATCAGTCGTCGCCGTCTTCGGCGGTTGCAACCATCGCATTGATTAGAAATTCGGTCAAGTCTTCGGCGGGCACGTTATGTTGCTCGCTTTTACCGCCGTTAGCATTTGTATCGCGCAGCGGCTTCACGCCGACCGTGCCATTGGCGATCTCATCCTCGCCCAGCACCACCGCAAAGGCGGCGCCGCTCGCGTCGGCACGCTTCATCTGCGATTTGAAGCTGGCCGTCTGACCGTCGGCGCTGCAATGCAGGATCACGTCGAGCCCCGTGTCGCGCAGACGCTCGGCGATGATGAAGGCCTGCTCGCGCGCCGCGTCGCCCTGATGGACCACGTACACGTCGCAACCTTCGTCTTCAGGCACGAGCTGTTCTTCTTTCAGCAATTCGAGGATTCGCTCGATACCCATGGCCCAGCCGCATGCCGCCGTGGGCTTGCCGCCCAGCTGTTCGATCAGCGGGTCGTAGCGCCCGCCGGCCGCGACGGTGCCCTGCGCGCCGAGCTTGTCGGTCACCCACTCGAACACGGTCAGATTGTAATAGTCGAGGCCGCGCACCAGACGCGGGTTGATCGTGAACGGAACGTTGTTCGCCTTCAGGATGCGCTGCAGACCTTCGAAGTGAGCGCGCGATTCCTCGCCGAGAAAATCGATCAGCTTCGGCGCGTTCTGCGCGACTTCCTGCAGCGCCGGATTTTTCGTGTCCAGCACGCGCAGCGGGTTCGTATAGAGACGGCGCTTCGCGTCTTCGTCGAGCAACTCCATGTGCTTTTCGAGGTACGCGATCAACTCGACGCGATGGGCCGCGCGCTCTTCGGCAAGACCCAGCGAGTTGATCTCGAGCTTGATGCCCATCAGGCCAAGGTCGTCCCACAGACGCTGGCACATCATGATGATTTCAGCGTCGGCGTCCGGACCGGAAAAGCCCAGCGCTTCCACGCCGACCTGGTGAAACTGACGATAGCGGCCGCGCTGCGGACGCTCGTGACGGAACATCGGGCCGATGTACCACAGGCGCTTCGGGCCGTCGTACAGCATGTTGTGTTCGATCGCCGCGCGCACCACCGCCGCCGTGTTTTCCGGGCGCATGGTCAGGTTTTCACCGTTCAGCGCGTCGGTGAAGCTGTACATTTCTTTCTCGACGATGTCGGTCACTTCACCGATGCCGCGCTTGAACAGCTGCGTATGTTCAATGATCGGCGTACGGATATTCTGGTATCCGTACGAACGCAGCATGGACTTGACGGTGGATTCGAAAAATTCCCACAGCCCGGCTTCCTGCGGAAGGATGTCGTTCATGCCCTTCACGCCGGACAGCTTGTCGAGCTTTTTCTTCTGTTCAGTCATCTGTATTTCGATAGCCGGTGATTAGTTGAGTGCTTCGGCGCGGCCATAGCGGCGCTCGACGTAGTCACTCACGATTTGCTGGAATTCCTGCGCGATATTATCGCCGCGCAGCGTCTTCACCTTCTCGCCGTCGATGAACACCGGCGCGGCCGGGTTCTCGCCCGAGCCAGGCAGGCTGATACCGATGTTGGCCTGCTTCGACTCGCCCGGACCGTTGACGATGCACCCCATCACGGCGACGTGCATCTTTTCGACGCCAGGATACTGATCGCGCCATACCGGCATCTGCGTGCGCAGATAGGTCTGGATTTGCGAGGCCAGCTCCTGGAACAGCGTGCTGGTGGTACGGCCGCAACCCGGACACGCGATCACCATGGGGGTGAACGAGCGCAGACCCATGGTCTGCAGGATTTCCTGGCCGACGATCACCTCGCCGGTACGCGATGCGCCCGGTTCCGGCGTGAGCGAGATGCGGATCGTGTCGCCAATGCCCTGCTGCAGCAGCACGGACAGCGCAGCGGTCGAGGCCACGATACCTTTGGAGCCCATGCCCGCTTCGGTCAGGCCCAGATGCAGCGCGAAATCGCAACGGCGCGCGAGCTCACGGTACACGGCGATCAGGTCCTGCACGCCGCTGACCTTGCACGACAAGATGATCTGGTTACGCGACAGGCCGAGTTCCACCGCCCGCTCCGCCGAGCCGATCGCCGACTGGATGAGCGCTTCGTACATCACACTCTGCGCTTCCCACGGCGTGGAGCGCGCGGCGTTCTCGTCCATCATCTTCGCGAGCAGGTCCTGATCGAGACTGCCCCAGTTGACGCCGATACGCACCGGCTTGTCGTACTTGACCGCCGCCTCGATCATCTGCGCAAATTGCGTGTCGCGCTTCGCGCCGTGGCCCACGTTGCCCGGATTGATCCGGTACTTGGACAGCGACTCCGCGCACGCGGGGTAATCGCGCAGCAGCAGGTGGCCGTTGTAGTGGAAGTCGCCAACGAGCGGCACCGACACGCCCATGCGGTCGAGCTGTTCGCGCACGTGCGGCACGGCTGCAGCCGCCTCCGGCGTGTTCACGGTGATACGCACCAGTTCCGAGCCGGCTTGCGCCAGTTCCTTGATCTGGATCGCGGTGCCGATGGCGTCCGCGGTGTCCGTGTTGGTCATCGACTGGACGCGCACCGGCGCGTCGCCGCCGATCGTCACGAGCTGGCCGCCCCAACGGACGTCGACCGCATGCGACTTGCGCCGCGGCGCGTGCCCGCCGAACACCGGCTCGTTGGAAACAATCTTGCTACTGGATTGGGATTGAGCTTCGGATTGCATCGAAAAACCCATTTACGCCGCAGGCGCCACACAAAAGACGCAACGCCTGAATTGAAAAAGCGCCGCGGACCGGTTGGCCGCGGCGCATACCGTATCTGTCAAGGCAGCGCGAAGCGCGCTACGTTGCCCTTGGCTGCCGCATATTTCGCCGGATCGACCGGCTCGCCATCGAGCGTCAGCGAGTCGAGGCCGGCCTTGTTGCCGACCGTGACCTTGAACGGCGCCTCACCCGTCACTTCCTTGGTGTCGCCCGCGTGCACGAGGCCGGAGAATACCTCCTTGCCATCTTTGCCGCGCACGCTGAACCAGCTGTCCTGCGTCACGCGCAACGCGACGATCGCCTCACCCGCGGCCGGCGCCACCGTTACCGCCGACGCTGCACCCGCGATCACCGCCGGGGAGCTCGCGCCCGGCGCTGCCGCGGCCTTGACCGCCGAGCCGGGCTTCTGTGCGGCTGCCGCAGCCGTGACGGCCGGCGCCGACGCCGACGCCGAAGCAGCCACCGAAGCCGGCGCCGCTCCTGTGGCCAGCGGCGCGGGCATCGGCGTGGCCGACGCCGCGTTGTCATCTGCGGCCTGTGTTTGGGCCTGCTGCGCCTGCGCTTCCGTCTGCGGCGCGGAAGCCGTCTCGTCCGCCGTTGCCTCCGAACTCGCCGGCTGACCTTGCGCCACCGCGCCCGACGCACCGGTCGCGCCGCCGGCGACACCATTCGCGCTTGCCTTCAACCGGGCAAGCCAGGCAGACGAATCGCCGCCGTTGGTATGCCACATGCCCAGCGCGATCACCGCGACGATCACCGCGGCCACGCCCCACAGCCAGGAGCGGCTCTTTTGCCCGCCGCCACCCAGCGAAAGCGACACGCGGCCACGCGGCAAATCCTTACCTGACGACGCCGGCATGGACAGATCCGGCGCGGGCACACCCTTCTCGCGGCGCAGAGCCTGGGTAAACGGCGCGGGATCCGCACCGAGCATCTTCGCGTAGCTACGTACCACACCCAGCGCGAACGTCGTGTCCGGCAAATGGCTGATATCGCCCGACTCGAGCGCGCGCAGCTTGATGGCGGACACTTTCAGACGTGCGGACACGTCGTCGATCGTCCAGCCCTTCGATTCACGCAATTGGGTCAAGCGCGCGCCCACCGCTGCCAACGAATCCATACCAGGCTGCGCAACAGGCTGCACCACCGCCCGGGCGACTGGCTCCGGATGGCCTTCGTTCGTGTCTGTGTCCTGCGGCTGCGGGTGCTGCGGCTCACTCATCCCAAATCCTTTCGCGTCGATTCTTTTTTCACTGGTGCAATCTGGACGGGCTCGAAGCTCACGTCAGAATCGCAGACCGTTTATAACAAAATGTGCGGCCTTGTGTGCCGCTTCCGATCGCTTCTGCAAACTTTCTTTTCAATCGCCCTGGCATGGCGGGCTTTTGCGCTTTCACGGAGCTTTCCGCTCTGCGCCGGCACCCGCCGCCGGTGGCGATTACACGGCCCGAACCTCGATAATCTTCGCCGCCTTCCCGGTGCGTTCAGCAAGGCGCGTGCGGTCTTGCACCGCACCGGCCAGCTGACCGCAGGCAGCATCGATATCGTCGCCGCGTGTCTTGCGCACCGTGGTGACGACGCCCGCGTCGATCAACACCTGTGCAAACCGCTTGATCTGCTCCGGCTTCGAGCGGATGAGGCCCGATTCAGGGAACGGATTGAACGGAATCAGGTTGAATTTGCACGGCACGTCGCGCGTAACGGCGAGCAACTCGCGCGCCTGCGCCTCGCTGTCGTTCACGCCGTCGAGCATGCAATATTCAAACGTAATGAAATCACGCGGCGCGACCTTCAGATAGCGCTGGCAAGCCGCCATCAATTCGCGCAGCGGATACTTCTTGTTCAGCGGCACCAGCATGTCGCGCAGCGGATCGCTCGGCGCATGCAACGAAACCGCCAGCGCCACCGGCAGATCGGCGCCGAGCCGGTCCATCATGGGCACGACGCCCGAGGTGGACAACGTGACGCGCCGGCGCGACAAACCGTAGGCGTTGTCGTCGAGCATCAGGCGCATGGCCGGCACGACCGCGTCGTAATTGAGCAGCGGCTCGCCCATGCCCATCATCACGACATTAGTCACGACCCGCTCGCCCTTGCCGTCGCCGCCCGTGGCGCGGCCGCCGTCCCCGCCGCGCGAAGCGCGCAGCGCGAACTCGGCCATGCGCAGCTGGCCGATGATTTCGCCGGTAGTGAGATTGCGGGAGAAGCCCTGTTTGCCGGTCGAGCAGAAGCGGCAGTTCACCGCGCAGCCCGCCTGCGAGGACACGCACAGCGTGCCGCGGGTTTCTTCGGGGATATATACGGTTTCGACCGCGTTACTGTTGCCGACGTCGATCAGCCACTTGCGTGTGCCGTCGGTCGAAATATGGTCGCTGACGATGCCGGGCATCGAGATCGTGGCGCGCCCTTTGAGCTTTTCGCGCAAGGACTTCGCCAGATCGGTCATGCCGTCGAAATCGGCAGCGTTGTATTGGTGGATCCAGCGCTGCAATTGCTTGGCGCGAAACGGCTTCTCGCCCAGGCTGTCGCAATAGGCGACTAGCCCTTGGGCGTCGAGGTCGAGAAGGTTGACGGTGGGACTGCTCGTCATGTCGAATCCTGCCATTTCAGTGCGAGACTACGTTCATGCAACAAGCTGCATGAACGCAATGCCGTTCGCGCCCATTCCTGCTGCTTTTACCTTACTACTTTGCCAGGCGATTCGTGCGATAAATCAGATCGGCTGCACGAACCGCACCCGGCGAGCCCGGCTTTCCGGGCTTTGCGGACCGGCTTAACGCGAGTAGACGTTCACTTGCGGGAAGAAGAACGCGATTTCAACTGCTGCCGTTTCCGGCGCGTCGGAACCGTGCACTGCGTTCGCGTCGATGCTGTCTGCGAAGTCGGCGCGGATCGTGCCCTTTTCCGCCTTCTTCGGGTCCGTTGCACCCATCAGATCACGGTGCTTCAGTATGGCGTTTTCGCCTTCGAGCGCTTGCACGACCACCGGGCCCGAGATCATGAAGTCGACCAGGTCCTTGAAGAACGGACGTGCAGCGTGCACGGCGTAGAACTTCTCTGCGTCTGCGCGCGACAGGTGAACCATGCGCGATGCCACGATCTTCAGACCCGCGTTTTCGAAACGGGTGTAGATCTGACCGATCACGTTCTTGGCCACTGCGTCCGGCTTGATAATCGACAGGGTGCGTTCGATCGCCATAAAAACTCCAAAAAATTAAGAGGTTACAGATTCAAATGAATCCGCAATTGTAGCATGTTCCCGTGTATGATTGCGATTGAACCCTTACAGCATTGAAAGACTCCAAGCAGGAGTTTCGGAATACTGGTAGCGTAGGCGTCATGGACAAGTTAAGGGCATTGAAACTCCCTGCCCTTGCGCCAATCTTAGGGATGTGAGCCTCGCGACCAGCGGAATGAATGTCCACCGGCGCTGCGCACCGCACACCCCAACCCGCCGCACAACCATACGCAACACGCTTCTGAGGTAAGGAGAGACCATGAACGATCATCCGTATAGCTTTGGCCGCAATGGCGCGGTCAGCACGGTCGAAACGCGCAACCGCGTGCTACGGAACACCTACTGGCTGCTGGCGCTGTCCATGATTCCGACAGTGCTCGGCGCGTGGGTCGGCGTCGCCACCGGTTTCTCGCTGTTCGCCGCCACCAGCCCGGCCATGAGCATGCTGGCGTTCTTCGCGATCGCCTTCGGCTTCATGTTCGCCATCCAGAAGACCAAAGACAGCGCCGTCGGCGTGTTCGTGCTACTTGGCTTCACGTTCTTCATGGGCCTGATGCTGTCGCGCATCCTGAGTTTCGTGCTCGGTTTTTCTAACGGCCCGTCGCTGATCATGCTCGCCTTTGGTGGCACTGGTGTGATCTTCGCAGCCATGGCAACGATCGCCACGGTCAGCAAGCGCGACTTCTCCGGTCTCGGCAAGTGGCTGTTCATGGGCGTGATCGTCCTGCTGCTCGCCTCGGTCGCGAACGTGTTCCTGCATCTGCCGGCGCTGATGCTGACGGTGTCGGTCATGGCCATCGTGATTTTCTCGGCCTACATGCTGTTCGACGTCCAGCGTGTCGTGAACGGCGGCGAAACGAATTACATCACCGCCACACTCGCGATCTACCTGGATCTGTACAACGTGTTCGTCAACCTGCTGGCGCTGCTCGGCATTTTCGGCGGCAACCGCAACTAAACCCGATTCGGGGCGCGGCGCTCAACGCGCCCGCCCCGAAGAAAAAGCCCATAACGAGCGATCGTTATGGGCTTTAATGAGATGGTCAGCCCGATCCCCACACAGCGGACTACGCTGAGTGGGGATTGTTCTTTTTGGGGACCATCATGGATGCGGTGTCGTTGATCGGCGTTGACCTGGGCAAGCATTACTTCC
>NZ_LXKA01000356.1 GCF_001645125.1 Paraburkholderia ginsengiterrae
GGGGTGACGGCGGTGCGGAAAGTTACGTAACACCCCGTTGTGTGTGGTGGTTGGTTTGACGCTCAAACATGGGCGATGTCCCCGCGCAATCTCCGTAGATCGAGGTGCCGCACGCCTTCTCGCCGAATTGAAGCCAACAATCGAACAAGCAAGAAATGTTTGGCACGCTTGGTGCTTTAAGAGCTACGGGGAACCTGCGGGTGTTGGTAAAGAACGTTTAAAACGACTGGCCTGATGGGCATGCCAATCGAATTGATTGGATATTGTCTCGAAACAGGAGTGTGTTCCGGATCGATTGGGCGGTGGCATGCCTCTTGACCAATCAGCACCGAAAGTGATCGCTCCCACTTGATGTTCCACGCCACGTCCTTTCCGTGTTGCGCCAGATGAGACCAATACAACTATCTGCCGGTAGACGGCAGGCCTGGAATCTTCACGACGATCACAAGCGCATCGGCCGCAACGCGCTTTACGTTCTCGTCTTCGTCCTCATTGGTCGATGCGCAGGCGCGCTCAAAGAGATCGCCATTGCGTATTTCTATGGCGTTAGCCCGATCGTTGACGCGTTCCAGCTGACTTTCAATCTTATGACATGGGTGCCAAGCACCTTGGTTTCGGTACTTGGAATCATCTTGGTTCCCCTTTTGGTCCAGGTCCGCTTATTAGGCAGCGAAGAGCGAGCGCTGTTCCTGGCTGAATTGAACACCGCGGTGGTCGCAACAGGATGCGCGACAAGTACCCTCCTTTACCTGGCATGGCCATACGCCTTGCACGTCTTCGCCAAGAGTCTGTCCGCCGAGAGCGCTGGGTTTTCGCTGCAGTTTGCGAAAGGGCTCGCGCCGCTGACCATTGAGATCCTGCTGATAGCTCAATTCTCTGCAAGACTTCAGGCGCAAGAAAAACATGTCAATTCAATGTTGGAGTGCGTGCCCGCCGCAACCCTCCTTTGTGCAGTCGTCATGTTTCACAGAATTAGCGCCGTTAATTCGCTAATGCTTGGAACTCTGGTTGGTTTCGGCTTGCAGGCCCTTTGTCTATATATCGCCGTCAAGATGAACGACGACATAGGCGCACCCTTCAAGTTAGGTTTTTCGTCGCGTCATTGGCCCGGTCTCCTCCACGCCATTGGTCTCTTCTCCATAGGCCAGATAGTCCTATGTCTGGCCGTGCCAGTTGACCAATTTTTCGCGGTAGATCTCGGTCCGGGGGCGGTGGCAACGCTCGGCTACACCAATCGTCTGCTGGCGCTGATACTGGCCGTCGGAGCGCTAGCTATAGGTCGAGCGATTTTGCCGGTCCTGACGGATGTGTTGCAAACACGATCAAAAGAGCGGGCAATAGGGATCGCTGTGAGATGGTGTTTCGTCATGTTCATTTCCGGCTCGATCATTGTCGTACTTGGATGGGTGGGAGCACCCATTCTCGTGAAACTACTGTTTCAGCGAGGCGCTTTCACCATCTACAACACTCAGACTGTTGCGACTGCTCTCCGTCCAGGACTTCTTCAGATTCCGTTCAACCTTGGAATGATCGTTCTTATGCAGATGTTCTCGAGTCTGGGAAAGTATCGAATCATGTCGGTCATCGCGGTGTTTGGGTTCGTCACAAAAATTATTGCCAACTTTCTCCTTGTCAAGATGCTTGGAGTAGAGGGAATTTTGCTCGCGACATCGATCATGTATCTCTCAATCTTTGGTGCCTATCTGGTTGCTGCACGCCGTTTGATCAGGGAGCAAGTGAAATGAAGATTGTCGTGGTCGTCAACTCTCTTGGTAGCGGTGGCGCTGAACGTGTCGCAACTACATTGGCAAACGCATGGGCTAATAAGGGAATGGACGTACGGCTTGTCGCTACCTATTCCGGCCGTGGGACCGTCTTCTATCCGATAGACTCACGGGTTGAAGTAGTGTTTTTAGCCGACATGGTGAAACAGCGTTCAATAAGGCTACTGTCATTCTTTCAACGACTAGGCAAGCTTAGGGAAATATTCAAGAACGAACGTCCCGCCGTGGTCGTCTCGCATTTGACGAACGTTAATGTCATGACCATCCTTGCAAGATTTCTGCTGAGAGTTCCACTCATCATTTGCGAGCATAACAATCCTCTCGTGGATGGTCGGTCCAGGTTTTGGCGACTCGCATCAAGGCTGACCTATCGTTTCGCCAATTGTGTGTCAGTTCTTACCCATGATGTCGTGGAACCTTACAAGGAACTCGTGCCCGGCGTTACAAACATGGCGGTTCTCCCGAATCCGATTTCGGATGAATTGCCAGCTACTTCAGTGTCGTCGATTGAAACATCGAATCGTTTTCGACTTGTGGGAGTGGGCCGCCTGCAGTATCAGAAGCAATTCGATCTCTTGATCCGGATGTTCTCTAGCCTCTCCGGCGAGTTCGCCAATTGGGATCTATACATTTGGGGAGAAGGACCTGAGCGTAGCGTTCTTGAAAGTTTGATCGATCAATTGGGTCTACAGCAAAGAGTCTTCTTGCCAGGACGAACCACCGAACTCTGGAAGGAACTGGGGCGTTGCGACCTCTTTGCTCTTCCCTCTCGATATGAGGGGTGGTCCATGGCGCTTATGGAAGCAATGGCACTTGGACTTCCAACAGTTGCCTTTGATTGTCCGAGTGGGCCGCGAGACCTGACTGAAGGGGGCAAATCCGGAGTATTGATCGATAACGGAGATGCCGAAGGATTCGTGGTCGCTCTGCGGTCGATGATGTCGAAATCCCCGGCCGAAAGGTGCTCCGTTGGACGTATCGGTGCCGACTCGGTTCGAAGTCGATTTTCGTTACCTCGGGTTGTCGACTTATGGGACCAGCAATTTCGAAATATTGGCGTCGGCGATCAGGCCTGACCGTGAGATCCGCGCGATTGCAGACTGACTCATAGACTTAGCGCCATCGTACATCGAGGCATCCTGGATTCAGCTTTCCTGTTGTGCTTATCGACTCATGAAACAGCGCGAATGCTCAGAAAATCAGAGATCAACACGAACGTGAGAAAGACATGAAAGTCGTCCTCTTCGCCAATACCGAGTGGTACCTGTACAACTTTAAACTCTCCCTAGCCCATGAATTGCGTGATCGAGGTTGCGATGTCGTACTGCTGTCACCGCCTGGAGAATACGCCGCTCGATTGGAACAGGCAGGATTCGTTTGGCGAGAAGTTCCAATGCACCGACGGAGTATCAATCCCTTTAGAGAGCTCCGAGTGATCATGCAACTATCGAAATTACTCGCCGCCGAGAAGCCAGACGTCGTGCACAACTTCACAATAAAGTGTGCAGTTTATGGGTCGATCGCTTCAAAACTGGTGGGAACTCGTGGGATTGTGAACTCTATCGCAGGACTAGGATTTGTATTCACCAGCCGCAAACTTCTCGCACGATTGCTGCAGCCCGTTGTCAAGGGCTTGTTTCGAGTATCACTCGGCGGCGTGCGGTCCACAGTCATCGTACAGAATCCCGATGATCTCGCATTCTTCAACTCAGCAGATTGGCTAAAAGCACGTGAAGTGTGCCTAATAAAAGGCTCTGGGGTGAGTTTGACCCGTTTTCGCGACCGAGATCGACAAAGCGTTCTGGACCGATCGAAGCCTCTGCGACTGGTCCTTGCCGCGAGGCTTCTGTGGGATAAGGGTGTCCGAGAGTTCATCGATGCCGCGAAATATCTAAAGGCGGAATCACCGAACTGCCGTTTTATCCTCGCTGGTACGCCGGACGGCGGGAATCCCAATTCCGTATCAGATGAACAGATCCAAAAATGGCAATCGGAGGGAATCGTTGAATGGCTAGGCCACGTTTCCGACATGCCAAAGCTATTCGACGAGGTCGACGTCATCGTGCTACCCAGCTATCGCGAAGGCTTGCCCAAGTCACTAATTGAGGCGGCGGCCTGCGGTTTGGCGATAGTCACAACCGACGCCCCGGGCTGTAAGGAAGTCGTTAACGACGACGGAAAGAACGGACTCTTGGTGCCAGTCAGAGATGCTTTGGCGCTTGCTCGCGCAATCCAACGGCTCGAAGAAGACCGCACGCTTTGCATGAGTCTCGGCGAAGCTGCACGCGAACGAGTGCTTCTCGAGTTCGACGAACGTATCGTGATAGACAAAACCATTGCTGTCTATGAACAACTGACAAATGTGACGTTTCAGCGTGTTGCTCCTGAAGTGCAGCAAGCCGGTATTCCGTCGTGATATCTATGTCGCTGGTCTAAGGAAGGCTATGGACTGCGATTGATAGCTAGAGGTGTTGCCTGAATCGATCAGCACACGTGCTCGACTAACGCCTGCGTTCTGTCTAGTCTGCTGTTCGAACATTTCAATTTCCTGGCTTGTGGAGTGCTGAGAATCATGGCAAGAACCGTTGAACTTCTAAATGTTGATATCGATGACGAGTTGCCACGCGGTTTGGTCACTCCTTTAAAAATGACAGCGGTCGAACGGTGTCCGACTCGCGTCGAGTCTTATGGTCGTGCTGAGCCTATTGTGGTGAGGTTGCTTCCCGGAGCGTCTAGGAACGTGCGAACGGCAACCCGCCGTCGAGGCGATACGGTATGAAGGCGTTGGCGCTTCCTCGACTTCGTATCGTCAAGCGGCGGGCGAGAGTAAACGAATTCTGGTTTCGCCCAGCCGGCTGGGTGTTTATCTGGATCGCGGCTATCGTTTTGATTTATCTGGCCACGGCCCCTCGGACGTATGCACTGCTCGATCAGGATAACTACTTGCGGTACTTCGCTGAAACCAGCTGGCAGTGGTTGCGCATCTACCGGGAAAAACATACCGAGTTCATGTTTCTCGTCGGTATCGTTACCGATGAGTTGGGCTGGCGACTGTGGATCCTGCTAGTAAACTGGCTCGGAGCCCTTCCCGAGGATGGTGTCCGGCTTACGGTGGTCGTGCTGAACGCAATTACTATCTACACATTCAGTAAAACGAGGCGACCGCTCCTGGCTTTGCTTCTCTATATAGCAATTCCGACCGCACTATCCACGGCAGGGTTGTTTCAGATTCGACAGGGGTTCGCTTTCGCGATAGCAATGTATTCTGCAATCGTCTACAGACGGCCAATTTTAGGAGCATTGATTGCGAGCACAATCCACACTACGTTCGCCATTCCAGCAATCTTCCTGATTGTCGCGCATATTATCCGGAAACGGACGATGGTTGCGATCGCAGCTTGCAGCGCTACTGGCATTGCGCTTGCCAGTGCCGGTCATTTTCTCTTCGAAAGATTTGGCGGGCGCCGACTCGGGACCTACTCGGCAGACACTGATGACTTTACGATCAAATTGTTATTCCTGCTGGCAGCCTATGGAATAGCTTCGGCATTGGTACTCTATACCCGACGCAAAGATAAAAATTGGTCGATGAAGCGGGTAGTTTCGCAATTTTCCATCGTGCATATCGCACTCATTGTCTATCTTCTGGTGGCGTTCTTCATTTTCCCTTTCGGTAAGGGGCGTGTTTGGTATTACGTACCGATGCTGCTGCCATATCTGATCCCTGAGATTGTCATCAAGCGATGGCTTGTCTTGGGCATGACCGTTATTCTCTTCGCGATGGTTGGGGCCGATGTGGTCAACAACTACTACAAGAACGTCTATGACTATTTCATATCAGACATATCAATTTGATCAGAGTGGGTGCGACGGTGAATGCCGAATTGCTACGGTTGCCGAATTAGTCGGCACTCAAGGAAAGGCTTGTCGTTTGGAAGGGCGAAAATGAACAGTGATAACGTCGTGAAGGCGATGGAGAATCTCCGCGGACGTCTTCCTCTAATCGTCTACGAACTCAACGAGGTTCCATGGCGCGTCGTTGACTGGTATATCAAACTGAAGCCTGAATCGAATCTGGCTGGGGTGCTACAGCGATCAGCTTCTTTTACGACAGTGACGCATGACAATGGCGAACTGCATCCGTGGACAACCTGGCCTACCGTGCACCGAGGGGTCTACAATAGCGAGCACAACATTCGGTTTATCAATCAGGACCTGTCGAGCGCAAGGTGTTTCCCGCCAATCTGGGAGACTCTGGCGAACAGCGGGTTCAAGGTTGGGGTCTTTGGGAGCTTGCAATCATATCCGGTTCCATCGAGCGGAAAATACAGCTTCTATATCCCCGACACATTTGCTCGGTCGCCGGAGACTTTTCCCAAAAGATATAGCGCCTTTCAAAGGATCAATCTTCGGCAGACCGCTTCCGACGGCGCAACTGTAAGTCGTGTAAAGGTTGACGGATCGGTGATATCCGACGCGATCAGGCTGCCGTTCATCGGTGTGCGACCCGGCACCTTCCTTGCGCTGGCGTCTCAGCTAAAAAATGAGCGCACGAACAACGAATACCGGACTCGGCGCTCGCTCATGCAGGCGCCGCTGGCTTTCGATGTTTTTGTGAACGCGTACAACAGAACACGGCCAGAATTCACTACGTTCTTTACAAATCACGTCGCAGGAGCCATGCATCGCTACTGGCGTTACGCATTTCCTGACGACTTTGCGGAAACAAATGTTTCGTCTAGTGACGACTTCAAGCGAGGCACCATTCTTAAAGCCATGGATATTGCTGACAGGCAAATTGGGATGTTATGCGCGCTTGCCGACAGGGATGGTGGTTCGCTGTTAATTCTTTCGTCCATGGGCCAGGAGGCAGCGAAGCGTCCTCCTTATCACGGGGAGCTCCGTGTTGTCGACTCCGATCAGCTAGCGAAAGCGATTGGTTTCATCGGACCGGTTAAGGCGAATCTTGCGATGCAACCGGACTTCAACTTCGAATTCGAGTCGACTATTTATGCAGAGGAGTTTCTGGCGCGGGCAACGCGCCTGCGCGATCGAGAAGGGAAGTCGATCTGGTTTCGCGCAACCCGAGAAGGTACATCGGTTAATCTGGGGCTTGGTGCACCCAAGTCTGTACTGGAATCCGGTAGAGTGTATCTGTTCAATGGGAGTCACGCGGCGACAGCGGAGTTGTCTTTAGCGGACATCGGCGTTAGCAAGATTTATCGCGACCCAGGCACGGGCTATCATCAGCCGGAAGGTATTATGATCTGGCACGGTGGCCGACAAAGGATTCAAGACCAACAACGCGGGAAGATCGAATCAGTTCGTATCCGGGACATGATGCTCTATGTAGTTTCCAGGGCATAGCTTTCTGTGTCTTTTGCGATTGTCTGCCATGCGGTCCAAAGCGCCAAGGGGTGCGCAGGCGCCGTATTGCCACGATATCCATGTCCGTGGCGAGTGCCGCTCTAATGGAAAATCCAGACGGCAACCACTACGCCGGTGTTCACGGAGTACTGTTGATGCGCTGCTTCACTGGACTCAAGAGGTGACGAGTACCGAAGGTCTGGTTGGATTCGGCCGGGCGCTGTGGGATAGTGGATATTGCATATCAACGCTCCAACCAATGGGACGCATACCAATCAACTGTTGATTGTAACCCGTCACCTACGCGAATCGATGGAGAGTATCCCAACACTTCGATCGCTCTCGAGATGTCGGCCTGTGAATGTCTGACGTCTCCAGCCCGAAAGTCTCGGAACACTGGCGCAGATCGCGGAGTAAATCCCTTGCTGCGCACAGCCTGTACGATCAACTCATAAAGCTCAAGTAGCGTCGTGCGGTCTCCTAGCGCAATATTGCAAACTTCATGTCCTTCGGCAGGCGGTGTCATTGCGGACAGGATATTTGCCTGTATCACGTTCTCGACAAAGCAGAAGTCGCGGCTCGTTGATCCATCTCCGTTGATCTCTATTGTCTCGCCACGCAGTGCTTTCATAATCCACCTCGGGATCACGGCAGCATAGGCTCCGTCAGGATCCTGCCGTTTGCCGAAAACATTGAAATAGCGCAGGCCGCGGCTGCGGAATCCCAGTTGTTGAGCAAAAACATGGGCGTAGAGTTCGTCCACGTATTTGGTGACCGCGTAAGGCGATAGCGGCATCCCAATGGATGCTTCGCGTTTCGGTAGTGCAGGATGATCTCCATACGTTGAGCTCGACGCTGCGTAAGTAAAGGAACAGCTGCCTTTCTCGCGAGCGGCGATTAGCACGTTCAGAAAGCCCGTGATATTGATGTCGTTGGTAGTCAACGGATCTTTCATCGAGCGAGGAACAGATCCTAACGCCGCCTGATGCAGGATATGATCGACGCCTTCTACAACGTCGCGACAACATTCGATGTTACGGATGTCGCCCTCCTCAAAGGTGAACCTCTCCCTAGCATCTGGACCTGCCTCCTGGAGAAGATAATGGATGTTGCTCCTTGATCCTGTCAGAAAATTATCGAGGCCGGTCACACGCTGACCGAGGCGCAGAAGCTGCTCAGCCAGATTTGATCCAATAAACCCCGCTACGCCTGTAACGAGCCAATGCTTTGGATTAGCCTTGAGTTCGTCGCAAGCTTCTTCGTATTTACTTTTCATGGTCATATGAGATCCGATCAGACTTTCATCAATTTGCTTTCAAAGGCGGAGATCGGACTCATCCCTTGGGAAAATCGATTTGAGATCGAAGACGACGTGGTCGTCTTTTCCATACCGCCGTACACCCTTGGGTCCGAGGTCTGAGAAGGCTGCATGAGCTACCGCGACAATCACCGCGTCATAGGCTCCCCGCGGAGGTTCGCGAGTCAGCGACAATCCATACTCGTCCATCGCCTCATGAGCCGAGGCCCATGGATCGTGGATATCTACTAGCGCACCGTATTCTTTGAGTTCTGACACGATATCAACAACGCGTGTGTTACGCAGGTCCGGGCAGTTCTCCTTGAAGGTGAGGCCCAGGATCAGAACTCGCGCTCCGCGGACATGGATTCGCTTACGGGTAAGTGCCTTGACCAGTTGGGACGTCACGTAAGCACCCATGTTGTCGTTCAGCCGACGCCCCGCCAGAATGATCTCCGGATGGTAGCCAACTGCTTGTGCCTTATGGGTCAGATAGTAAGGGTCAACGCTAATGCAGTGGCCACCGACGAGACCGGGCTTAAAGGGGAGGAAGTTCCACTTCGTACCGGCGGCGTTGAGAACCGCCTCTGTGTCAATGTCGAGTCGATTGAAGATGATAGCCAGCTCGTTCATCAGAGCAATGTTCAGATCACGCTGGGTATTCTCGATAACCTTCGCTGCTTCAGCTACTCGGATACTTGCTGCACGATGAGTTCCCACGGTAACGATCTCGGAGTACAGACTGTCGATTAATGTTGCGGCCTCGGGAGTCGAGCCTGAAGTCACCTTCACTACGGTTGTCAATCGATGAACCTTGTCGCCCGGGTTGATTCTCTCAGGACTATAGCCGGCAAAAAAATCGACATTGAATACCAGACCGGAGATCTCTTCGAGTAATGGCACGCATTGCTCTTCGGTCGCCCCCGGATACACGGTTGATTCGTAGATAACGATGTCACCGCGCTTCAACACAGAGGCAATCGTCCGCGTGGCACCGAGGATCGCGGATAGATCCGGTTGGTTGTGTGCGTCAATGGGCGTTGGAACAGTGGCAATGTAGACGTTGCATTTGCGCAGATCATCGACATTGGCCGTGAAGGACAGACCTGTTGCCTGGGCAAGATCGTCATGCTCGACTTCGAGTGTCTTGTCGACACCGTCGTAAAGATCGGCGAGTCGAGCCTTATTGATGTCGAAACCGACAACGGCGCGCTTTTTCCCGAATTCGACTGCGAGTGGCAAGCCGACGTATCCCAGGCCGATCACAGCAAGTTTGGCTTCTTCTAATCGAATCATTTTATCCCCCGTTTATATTCGAATCTCGCTGATCGTTAGTGATCAGCTTCGACTTCATATCTGTACGACGTATACCGGTACGCGCCGTACTTCGAGCCATAGGCGTAGACGCCGGAACGTTGAACCACCCCGTTGAATATCAGACCACGTACTCGCGCTCCGACCTGTTGGAGCCGTTTTTCAGATTCGATAAGTTCGCCAATCTTGGTTTTTCCGAAGCGGGCTACCAGGAACACCGTAGCTGCGGACGAAGCGATCACTTCGGAATCTGCAACCGGTAGTACCGGCGGTGAATCGAGTAACACGACGTCGTATTGCTGTGACCAGTCAGTCAACAGACGCTTAAAGTTGCTGCTAGCAAGGAGCTCTGACGGGTTGATAGGTCGTGTACCAGTCGAGACGAAATCGAGTCCCGGCTCGACCTGTTTTTTGTTGGCAAGTTCCATGTTAGCGCGGCCTGCTATCAGCTCTGCCAGCCCCGTGTCTCGTCCGAGTCCGAAGTATTGGTTTAGATGACCTCTGCGCAAATCGCAGTCAACGAGCAGGACGCGTTTGCCGGCAGCTGCAAGCACCGAAGCCAGGTTTGCGCTCAGGAAGGACTTCCCCATACCCGGCGCTGGCGCCGTGATTTGAACGATCCTGTTTGACGCCTCGAGCATCGCGAACTCAAGTGAGGTTCTGAAACTACGGAGGCTCTCAATAGCGGGATCCTCGGGAGCAGTCTTGGTTAGCAGAAGAATTTCGCGCACTTTGAGCTTGATCTTCTTGAATAAGACTTCCTGCACATCGCTAAAGGGGACGATCGAATAAACGCTCAACCCGGTGTTTTTCTCCAATGCGTCGACGTCAGTTACGCCTCCGTACAACAGCTCTATTGCCACGGCAGTGAAAATGGCGGCGGCAAGACCAAGAGCTGCGGAAAGAAGAAGAACGAGAGGTTTGTTCGGTTTAACGGGGGTTTCCTGGTTAAACGCTGTGTCGACCACGCGAACGTTACCAATCTTCCCCGATTTGAGGAGCTCCAACTGCTGGATGTTACTCAGCGTAGCTACATATAGGTCATTTGCAACCGTAACGTCACGAGTCAGCCGGATTAGCTCCTGTTCATGATTAGGCATGGCTTTCTCCCGTGCCCCCAACTCGCCAAGTTTTTGACGGGCCAGTGCGATCTGCTCCGTCAAGGTCTCGACCGTGGGATGCGAGGGACCGAAGCGCATCAACAATTCCTTTTGCTGTGCCTCCAGCGTCGCGAGTCTTCCTTCTGCATCTGCAGATTGTCCCAACACAACTTTGGCTTCTTCGCTAAGACTGATGATTCCGTGCGCGTTGCGGTAGGTCGTCTGGCGCTGCTCCGCGTCATCCAGCCGCTTCTTCATGTCCGGAAGCTGAGAGTTCAGGAACGCAAGTGACGTCGCGGCCTGCGCCGATTTGCGCTCGACATTCTGATGTACGTATTGGTAGCCGATCTCGTTGAGAATGGCTTGCAAACGCGAGGAATCTTCATCTTGCAGGGTCGCGCTCAGCACGCCAGAATCCTTTCCCTGCTCAACGATCTTGAGCTGCTTCTGCAACTCTTCGATCGTATCCTGGCGAGAATGCCGGACCACGTGAAATCGCACGCCGTTTTCAGAGAAGATGCTGGCTACGTTGATAGTGATTGGACCATTGTCGGAAGAGAAAGTCTCCGTCTTGCCAACTTGACCCACCCAGCCAGTTGACCAGCCGTTCTCGGCTAAACGATACGTCTTGTTGTTGATAACGGTGAGAGTCAAAGTCGACTCGATCAACTTGTCTGGTACCTCCAGTGCGACCACATTGATCTTCTCCCGTCCCCATGCGAAATAGCGCAGCAAGGGTATCGACGATCCGTCGAAGGGAACGTGGCGGGCAATCCAACCGCCTATAAATGCGAAGCGCGCGGGCTGCGTGGTGATATAAAGCTTCTGCTCGTCGACGGTCCGAGAAATGACAAGTCGTGACCCAAGCAACTGGATCTCCGCATCGGCGGACGATTTGACGTCGAACATTGAAGATATGTCGCCGAGAATGTTTTTTGCAGCGCCTGCAGGATCAGCATTGTCTTCGATTTGGACAAGAATGTTCGCCTCATAGACCGGTGTGCCCATGAATGCGTACAACGCACCTAGCAGGACAACGAAGGAGGTAATGGCAGCAATCAGCCCTTTGTGGGAAATGATCGTGTCGAGTAGCACCGCGAAGTCGACTTCGTCGTCGTCCTCTTTCAGGGTGGCTTTGTCTCTCGCTTTATAGGTCATATAGGGCCCCGTCATAAATCGATTGCAGCTTAGGTTAGCTGCTGAAGTTTATTTTTCCATTCGTTCACGCCAGCCTCAATCAACGCCAGACACTCAACGAAACTTGAATAGCTCATCTTGTACGGATCGAATATATCTGTGTTGCCGAAATGTCCAAGTCTGAAGACCCGGCCACGAAGCTGTGCATGATTTTTTTCAAGAAGAGCCTTCTGGGTTTCATCCATGACAAGAATCAGATCTGAGTCGCGGTGAGCGTCATATAAGAACTGCTGACCTCGGTGACCTGTCAGGTCAAAGCCGCGCTCAAGCATCAGCGTGCACGCCGTTGCGTCGGCTTTCGCGCCGACGACGGCCTGCAGGCCCGCTGAGCGCACCGTCGCATGGGGAACACCCATTCTCAACATCGCTTCGGCCATTGGGCTTCGGCAGATGTTGCCTATGCACAGGACAGAGATTTTTCTGATCAAAGTCCGGCTCCTGCTTCCCGCCCGAAGTAGAGACCTTGTGCGCTGGGTATAAGGAGATTTATTACGCGACTCCAACGAACAAGTCCGGGTGAGTCGACGTACACCAAGTCTTTCGGTCTAAGGTTGAAATGCTCGGCTAGGCTCAGGCTGACAGGCGATGAACTGTCGAGGTGAAACACTTCAGGTTTTGCAGGGTCGCTTGTCGCCCGGACGACATATATGGCGGCAGCGTTCGCCAGGTTCTGGTTAATTCCGTTTGCGGCGGAAAGTGCTTCATTCAGGCTCAAACGCCCGTCGTGTAAGGTGACCGCAGTTTGTTTCATGACTTCGCCAGCCACAAACACCTGGTTGTAGACCTGCGGCTGAACCCTCACGATGTCATGGTCCGCAAGATACAGATGAGACAGATCGACACCCTGAGAAATCAGTGCTGGAAGGTTGAGGTTATAGACGTGTCCCGCCCTGACCAACTGCACTTTGCTTTCGTCGCCAACTCCGGGGGTTATTCCATTTGCGCCAGCGATGGCTTCAAGGATGGACATCGGAACGTTAGTGATCGGTTGAACACCAGGCAGCGCCACTTGACCTTCGACGAACACTCGTTTGCTGCGATACGCAACCATACCGACAGTGACTTGAGGGCGGTGTATGAACCCGTTGAGGGCGCCCGTTAGCCGCGACTGAATTTCAATGAGCGAATCACCGGCCACCTTGAAGTGACCCACATAGGGAAACTGAATATATCCATCGTCGCTCACCGTAAAGCCAGGAGCGGTCGGAGAGGTCAGCCCCGGCCGCGGAGTTAGTGCCTGCAAACCGGTACTGCTTTGAATGTCGCCTGAAACGTAAGTCAGATTTGGAATGACCAGTTCAGGGTGATCCCAAACGATAACGGACAGCACGTCTCCTGGTCCCACTCTGTATGGCACCGGCTTGCCGATCAGCTGCTCACTGGTATCCGTAGTCGACGCCGCCGATTCGGCCTGTATCTGGCTGACGAGGCTTGGTGTGATCTCGACCACTGTCGGGTTGATAGTGGGTTGGCCGTTGTCGGATGGAAGCTTTGCGTCGTACTTCATCCCAGGAGCAAAGGCGCATGCGTTAAGGAGCAAGACCGCCAAGCTGACAACCAGGCGATTTTTATAACGGCAGATGTGGTTGGCCATATCACATTCGAAAATTAGGGCGTACGGGAAGCAAAACAGCCTCCCAATAACCGTGAGTCGGTTGCTGAAGTCGTCCGTTGAGCAAACGGAGAACTTCTGCGATTCGAGTTGTAGATAGTTGCTACGCTGCGACGTCGAGGTGAAAAGAACGTCCGTTTAAAAAGAACATCTCGTGAATTGAATAAGGCAACAACCATGCCTGCGATGTGCAGCGACGCTTACGGCGCGCGGCAACCCACGGCTCTGTCTTGACGCGTCGAATTCAGCTGCAAGTTGACGCTGTTGCGGCTCAGCGTTACGCCGCAAGCGCCGTAACGTCTGGCGAACGTTACGGTTACAAAAGAACCAGGACGAGTGATCTTGGCGGCATCAGCACCCCGTAATGGCGGCGCCGTTCCCGATGGTCGGCTGGCATATAACTCGCTTTGAGTGCCCGTGGGTCTATTCGATGCAGCGAGGACAACTCGGTGAAGGGCGATGCGCCTCGTACATCGAATTAAGGAATGGTGAGAAATCGAGGGAAATTTCGCCGGCGGGGTCGGTTTGAGATGTCCCGCCTAGAACGGGGTGATACAGGACTGGCATTTCAAGCGGCTATCTCTCTTCGAATCTAGTGGCTCGAAAGCCGAGCCGAACGGCTAGTTAGTGGCAGTGTCCGTGGACTGACGAAGACAGGGAGGGGGGCCGTGAGGCTGAGGTAAAGGAGTCACCTTAGTCGGGACGACCGGTTGGGATGCTCTTGAGCAAGTTGGACAATAACCCGCGACGCACATGATCCGCGTGCTGCCGCCTAGGTGTTGCAAGTAACGCTTAGGTACTCAATTGGGGGGCAGCTGCAGGTTTTACGGTGATCAAGCTGAAGCGGCTACAAAACGTGTTGCTTTGAAAAGAAAAATCAAGATGACTTTCCTTACGCTTCCCATGGGGTTGTCTTTTATCTTCGTCTTATTGATCCTGCGATACGACCGATGGCACTCTAGGTTTTCGCACGACCACGATATAGGCGGTGTGCAGAAGTACCACGAGCGAGCTGTTCCTCGGATTGGTGGCGTTGCTATTGTTTTGGCCGCAATTTCTTGCGTAGCCGTTACGACGCTCCTTGACGATCCTGTCTCGCATAGGCTCGCGCTGTTTCTGCTTTGCTCGTTGCCTGCGGCGTTGTCGGGGTTTGCAGAGGATCTTACGAAGCGGGTGTCGCCTCGGGCGCGCCTGATCTGCGCGCTCATTGGCGGCATGGTCGCTAGTCGGTTGATGCATGCGGTCGTGCCTTCCGTTCACGTACCACTCATTGACTTCCTCCTATCTATCGGACCCTTCGCGTTTATCCTCTCGTCATTCGCCATTGCCGGCGTGACTAACGCCGTCAATATCATTGATGGTTTCAATGGATTGGCATCGGGTGTCTCCCTTCTTGTGCTGTCGTCCCTCGCCTTGATTGCGTACCTTGCAGGGGATCATTTTGTTTTCGTCGCAGCGTTAATGGTCGCGGGATCGGTAATGGGCTTCTTTGTCTGGAATTTTCCACGGGGAGCGATATTTCTGGGCGATGGGGGGGCCTATTTCATCGGATATGCCATTGCCGTTCTTACACTCGTTCTTATTTCGGAGAATCCAACTGTCTCACCTTGGTACGGAGCGTTGGTGCTGATCTATCCGGTGTTCGAAACCCTGTTCACGATTTTTCGACGCAAATTTGTGCAAGGCACACCAGTAGGAAAGCCAGACGGCTTGCATTTACATACGCTTGTGCACAGACGCATTACCCGCTCCGCCCAGCCACGATTGGGTTTTTCGAGGAATTCGCTGACCTCGCCGTACCTGTGGGTGCTCTGCCTGATGTCATTGGTCCCCGCATCGGTTTTCTGGGATCAAGATTTACCTCTGGTCGCATCGCTCGGTCTCTTTCTGCTGCTATATGTCTACGTCTATTCGTCTCTCGTCAAATTCCGCGCACTATTCTTTTTCAGAGGGGCCAAGCTCGCTAGGCCGCGCTTGCGCCGACGTGATGCGTGACTGCGAGCTATGTTCGAGATAAGCAGATGAAGGTCTTTCATATCATCTCGGGACTCGGAGTCGGCGGTGCCGAGATTTGTCTGTGCCGATTCGTCGAACAGTCGCAGAAAAGCGGAATACGCCATGTGGTTGTATCCCTCTCGGGGGAAGGGAATCTTGCACCGCGGTTAAGGAGCGCCGGTTGTGAGGTGATCGCTTTGAACATGGGTAAGTCATGGCGGTTCTTCTACACACTGTTCGAGTTGATACGTCTGATCAGGAATGTCGATCCCGACGTGATACAGACATGGATGTATCATGCGGACTTCGTTGGCGGACTGGCAATGTGCACTAGTCGCATTTTCGATTGGCTCGATTTTGGACGACACCCAATTAGGCCTGCTCTGGTTTGGGGGGTTCATCACACAGCGTTTCCCAAGTTCCGTGAAGGTCTCGTTCTAGGAGCGGTGGCACGTCTCTGCGCGTGCCTTTCTTCCGTTGTGCCGGACGCGATCATATGCTGCGCCGATGCAGCTCGCGTATCGCACGTAAGACATGGATACTGTTCGAAGAAGATTCATCTGGTTCGCAATGGATTCGATACTGCACTTTTTAAGCCGTTGGCACGCGCGAGGCACGAGTTGCGAAACAAGCTGGGATTGCCCGTTGACTGTCGGCTAGTTGGTATTGCTGGACGCTACCACGCGATCAAGGATATCGGAAACTTTATAGACGCCGTCGCGATTGTCGGAGCACAAGAACCTGACATCCAGTTTGTGATGATGGGCCACGGTCTGAGCCAGGATAATGACCATCTGAAGAATCGAATTGCCGTTAAGGGGCTGGAATCCAGAGTTCACTTGATCGGCCCGACTAAAGAAATCCAGAATAGTTTGGCAGGTCTGGATATTTTTTGCCTCTCATCCCGAAGTGAGGGGTTACCCACGGTGATTGGCGAGGCCATGTCATGCGGAGTCCCATGTGTCGCAACGAATGTTGGAGATACCGCAGCGTTAATCGGAGACACGGGCGTTGTGGTCCCACCAGAGGACAGCAAGAGACTCGCCGACGGCATATTGGCCGTCGCCAACTTGTCGACTACGGAGCGGCATGATCTCGGCCAGCGTGCCCGGAACCGTATTCTTCGGAACTTTCAGCTTCGTACAGCGTGTCAGAGCTATCTGCGATTGTACGGTCGATTGAATGTGCGGTAATCCCTATCTAATCATCTGGAACGCAAACGGCAACAAATCGTGTTCAACTTCGAAGGTACGAGAATGAATAGTCGCTTTCCAGCATCTCTTGGTCGACGTAATGCGCTGAAATTCGCGGCCTACGGATTTCTCTCTGTCACGTGCGCGAGGACGGCCGTTGCAAGCACAACGGCCACGGAGGTAACAGCGAATATTTTCGGTGTGAAGGGGGATGGGCACTCAAACGACACGGCGGCTTTGCAACGTGCCATCGACGGAAGTGTGGGCAAGACCCTTGTGATCTCAGGGGCGCCTAGAATCGACGTGCAGGGTTTGACGCTGAGGTCAGGCACCAGGATCCGGTTTGATGAGGGAGCGTCCATCAAGTTACTGCCCCACAATACCTACGAGTATCAAATGTTCCGCATCTGGGACGTCAGCGATGTGGAAATTGTAGGTCTGGCGCTCGACGGAAGTAAAGAGCTTAACGCTGCAAAGAGCGATCCTCAGAAAAATGGATACGGGATGGGAATATCCATTACTGGGGCGTCGAACCTAGTTTTGACTAATCCAGTTACGAACAATTGCTGGGGAGATGGAATCTACATCGCTAACAGCTACAAGACCAAAGATCTTGTTTGTTCTGACCTGGTCATTCAATCACACCATGCAAACGGTTGCCGACGGCAAGGGATATCACTGATCAGCGGTCGGAATGTTCGCATTGCCAATCCGGTGTGGGAGAACATTCGAGGCACGTTGCCATCCGCGGGTTTGGACATTGAGCCTAATAGCAATCATGATGTACTCGAAAAAATCGTAATCTCAAACCCGGTCACACGAAACTGCCGTGCCGGAATCGAGATGTGGCTTGCCAACATCCCGGGTGCGATCGAGAAGAAGATCGACATTGAAATTGATGGACATCGAGACGATGGCAGCGACAACGCCTATATCGTGTCGGCACTGAAAAGCAACGGGCACGCAGTTGAAGGAAAGATCGTTAGTCGACGTCCTCATTGGATTAATACAAAAGGCGCGCCCTATCTTAGCAAGGGAATGGACGCTGCAGGCGTAGAGGTTCAGATTGTGAGTTAAGTGCTTTCACGTCACCAGTCGCCGCAATGTTCTCCGTCAACAACGACATGCGGGTGGCCCGGGCAACGCTTGAGCGAGGAAGGTGTTAGCCGCGCGATCATGCAGACTGTCCGCATGCTACGGTTTACTTTAACGCTGCGACGTTACTCGTACCCGTAACGCATAGAACGTTTCTCCGTTACATACAGAATTTAGATCCGGCTTCTAGCAGTATGAGTGTGGTCGCGCGGCGCTTCCGTCAAGAGATTCGCATTCTTTGCGACGTGGCACGAATTTCGCTCTGTCACTCTCGCCACGCTTTTGGTTCGGCAACGTGACATATCTCAGAACGATCGCTCCACAAGAGAGCGGCGTTTTCATCAAACCACGCACCGTGCGCCCATGACCTACCTACTCGCTATCTTGTGGAAATTCTGCTTCGCGTGGAGTTTCATCTACCTGATGACAAGCTTCCGAACGGCTTTTTGGGTTTCAAGACGCCGGGGTAGTGGCCTCATTTTCCTCGAGTTTCGTCCCGGTCGTGCAGTGGGCAAAACGGAAACCGCAAAGGCGAAGTCTTTGCGGAGGATGGGTTGCTCTGCAACAGTCGCGATGCTGCTAGGTATAGCATCGTGGCTCATTGCTCAAGCTACCAACTAGACTTAAATGGACAAGAGGTGCGGCGTCTTACACGTCGCACCTCGAGATCACTCCGTGCAAGGGCAGCGTTGGACGTACTGTGTTTTCTCATTGGGCCTTTCGCCACATTGAGGTGACGCTCATGGAGCCGGGATTCTCAGGCCAGCCTTCTCTTTCTTGGCCAAGCTTTTCGCCTCAAACCTATCCAACTCTCTAAGCAGTTGCTGGATCGTAGCCCTCTGCGATTCGGTCAAATGGCAGGCATCCAGTATCCGTTCGAGCCGCATTCGCCAATACTGTGGCTGCAGCACCGGCTCACCCCGAAACGCGCTCAACGACGGCACCATCACACGCGCGACATGCGCGATGTCTTCATCCATTGTCATGCAAGAACCCCGATGACCTCGCCATTTAGTAGTGGCCTTGTTTTTTATCGCGCTTAGACCGGAATTCTTGGCTCTGTGGGTCCGAAAGCGGTAGTCCTATCTTACGAATTCATAATGAGGCGGTCAAGGATTCCGCAGGGCCCCCACCAAAAAACAACCCGGCGTGTAGCCGGGTTTTCCGTGTGCGGTTGACTCAGTCTGGGGTAGCTCTATCGCGCTTCCGCAGCTGCTCCGGTGTCATTGGCTTGCCCCCAATCGTGTAGTCGCGATCAAGCGTAATCAGGATCTGAGCGTGCCGGTGGTCGATGCTGAACATGACGCGCTCGCCAGGTAGAAAGCCTAATTGTTCGAGCATGTCGTCCGTGACCTGCATCCACGGAAAGGTCACCCGCTTGCGCTGTTCCTGCGGGTCGTTTGAGGCCGGCGCTTGCTCGAGGGCAACAGAAATTCTCGTGCACTCTTCGACGCGGGCGCGGCGTGGTTTAAGATTGGTGTTAGCCATGGTCAACTCCTTCGAAGTTGGTTGTGGTTAGCGGGTCGTGAGTGTTGGTAGCACTCTCGGCCCGCGCTTCTTTGCCGTGTAACTCTCCTTCCTTCTCATCTAGTTGTAGCAACCAGAGAATAAGAATCTCTCGGGTATTTCTATAAGAACGCTAACCAAAAAATAGGCGTAACTATTTTCTATCAGACGGTCTAATTGCAATTCACTTGAATAGATTAACTATACAAGGAATCGCTAACTCAATAAATGAAAGTTGGCAATTCTTTACTCAATCAAACAACCGACCAATCTTCGCAAATATCCCATTCCGCGCAATCCACTCAGCGTACGCCCGATAATCCGGATCGTTCATCAAGTGCCTTTCCTCGGTCTTCGCGCGCAGGAAGTAGAGCAGATTCACCGCCACAAGCGCAGCACAATGCGTCACCGCGGCCCGCCAACCCAGCGGCTCGACGAACGGCACCGTGATCATCCAATACGACAAATTCTTCGCGATATACGCGGGATGTTTAGTAAAGCGATACGGTCCCGAAGTAATGATCCCGCGATTGGTCAAATTCGAAAACCGCAAACCGAATGAGATCGTGGAAAGTGCATAGCACAGCAGCAGCGCAACAATCACCACACCCCAGACGATTCGCACAAGCGGCATCGAAATAAGCCAGCTGTCCCAGAACACCGAGCCTTCGTAATGGATGTACTGGTTCGAAATCAGCGACCAGAACGGCTGATAGCAGATCAATGCAACGAGCCAGCCCAGCGTGGTCGGCTCGGCGCTGCGCACGTGGCTGTCGAGAATGCGCAGCGTGCACAGGTAGCCAACCGTGCCGAACATCAGGTCCATTGCGTACGACAGGTCGTACATGAAGCGGAACGTGGCGAGCGAGAACGGCGCACTGAGCGCGCTCGTCAGCGAAGCGTTGAGGTGATCGGCATTCGTGGACAGATAGACAATCATCAGCGGCAGAAAAAACGCCTTGACCATCCAACTGGCTAGCATTTCGCGCACGGGCCGCCAGTTCGCGGGACGTTCGCCGCGAAACAACAGACGGGCCCACAGCAGATACGCGTCGTCGGCGTCGCGCTGGTGCCGGTCCATCCACGCAAAATAGAACGGCGCCGCGATCAGCACATAGGGCGCGAGCGTGCCGATGAGTGTCCAGAACGGGTTGTAGAACGCACCGTGATATTCGGGAAGCAGCCAATAGAGCGCGCCAATACCCGCGCAAATCGAAGCTAACGCTGCCAGCCGCAAAGCGACGCGTGCAATGCTCAGCGGTCGTTCCGCGCGGCTTGCGAGGCCCGCGCTCGGACGCAGATAGGCGCGCGCGACGAACAACTCATAGAGCGCGATGGGCACAATGATCGCGAGGCAGGCGACAGTGCTGCGGGTCGCGCCATCCAGCGCGGTGCTGTCGCGCACGAGCCAGAGTGTGAGCAGTCCGGCGGCGATGCCGAGCAGACCGATCGAGAACGGCGTCGCCGAGCGCGGCCTCGGGTCGTGGACGCTTGCGACGGTATCGAAGGTGGAGTTCATGTCATCCTCGTAGTCATGACATTGAAGGCGGCCGGGCTGTTGATTTTTTTAGGCCCGACCGCTTACTGAAGTACTGCTTATTTGATGATTACTTGCCGGTTGCGGCGCCGCCGAGCAAGCCGCCCACCAGGTTCGTCACTGGTGCGAGCGGGTTCTTGTTAGTCGAACCGCCGCTGCCCGTCGAACCGCCGGTCAAGCCGCTGATGAGACCCGTCACAGGATTGGTGGCCGTGCCACCTTGCCCGCCGCCGGCTGCGCCCGTCACGCCGGAGGTCAGCGTACCCACCAGTGAGGTGACTGGCGCGAGCGGGTTGCTCGTGCCGGTGCCGCCGCCTACCGATCCGGCCTTGCCCAGGAGCCCGGTGATCGGTGCAAGGAGACCGGCCGCGCCGCCTGCACCGCCCGTACCGCCGCTGCCTGTTCCACCCGTGCCACCCGCCGCACCACCCAGCGAACCGAGATTGCCGATCAATCCGGTTAGCGGCGGGAGACCGATCGTGCCACCGCCCGTTCCGCCCGTGCCACCTGTACCCGAGCCGCCGAGTCCGCCGAGCAAGCCGGTGATCGGCGCGAGCGGATTGGTGCCGCCGCCCGTCCCACCGGTACCTGCGCCGCCAAGCCCACCGAGTCCGCCAAGCAGGCCGGTGATCGGCGCGAGCGGATTAGTGCCGCCGCCCGTGCCGCCGGTACCTGTGCCGCCGAGTCCGCCGAGTCCACCAAGCAGGCCGGTGATCGGTGCGAGCGGATTCGTGCCGCCGCCCGTGCCCCCGGTACCTGTGCCGCCGAGTCCGCCGAGCGGCACAAGCAGGCCCGTGATCGGCGCAAGCGGATTGGTCGTCGTGCCGGTGAGTAATCCACTGGTGCTCGTAACGGTCTTGCCCAGCTGGCTCACGATGCCGCCGCCGTCCTTGCCGACCTGATCGCCGGTGGCGCCCGATACTTTCACGCCGGCCTTGTCGAGTCCGTTGCCAATCGTGCTGAGCAGGTCATTCAGCGGTGCACCGAGACCAGTAGTGTTGCCGATCGTCTGCGTCGTGTTCGAAACAACTGTGGTGATCGGGTTGATTGCCGTGCTGAGCTGCGTCTCGATCTGCTGAACCGGCGCGCTGGTGAGCGCCTTGTTCAATCCCGAGCCGAGTGCGGTGACGCCAGTACCCACACCGCCAACCACGCTGCCCAATGTCGACGTGACTGGCGAGAGCGGAGCGAGCGGTCCGCTGCCGAGACTCGTCACCACGCCGCCGACCGAAGTGACCGCAGCGCCGGCGTTGGACACGACGCCGGACGTGGAGGTCAGCGTCGGTCCGAGCGGATTGGCCGAACTGCCCAGGGTGCCGAGGCCGGCGGCGGCGCCGTTGCCCAGCACGCTCACGCCGTTGCCGAGGCTGGTGACGGCAGCGCCGAGGTTTGCAGTCGTTGCGCCGTTGACGCCGGGAATCGACGTGCCGGTGATTTTGCTGCCGGTATCGGCGACAGTCGTGCCGACAGCGGTAATGAGGTTGCTGGCTTGCGTGACGACGGTGCCGATCGGGGTGGAGGAAGTGCCCGAAGTGCCGGAAGTGCCCGAGGTGCCGGAAGTGCCCGAAGTGCCGGAGGTACCCGAGGTGCCGGAAGTGCCCGAAGTGCCCGAAGTACCCGAGGTACCGGAGGTGCCCGAAGTACCGGAGGTGCCCGAAGTACCGGAGGTGCCCGAAGTACCGGAGGTGCCCGAAGTGCCGGAAGTACCCGAAGTACCGGAGGTGCCCGAGGTACCGGAGGTGCCCGAGGTGCCCGAGGTGCCGGAAGTACCCGAGGTACCGGACGAGCCCGACGTACCGGATGTACCCGAACCAGAGGTACCAGAAGTTGCACCCAAGCCACCGCCGCCAAGCCCAGCGGTATTCGGAGTGTTGAGCGTCGAACCGCACCCGTAGAGCGCGAGTAATGAAGAAGTTGCGACAGCGATGGCTGTGCGATAAGCGAGTTTTTGCATGATGTCCCCGTAGAACGACTGTTGGCAGGGGCATTACCGCAAGTTACGCGCCAAATGTGGATTATCTCCCGATCCGGTGAATTGAAGAGGGATGTATCACGGAAATCGTCGCAAACAAGAATTTAAAACGAAAAAGTGCTGTGTCGCCCCCGTGCGGCAACCTCATGTTCCGTCGGCGCGCTACGTAACGTAGAGGCGCGTCGTAACAACGCAAAACGCCCCGCAGCGGCCCGCACTCGTCGACGCGCGACTCAACGCCGTTTCAAAACGCCGCCGTATAGATCGCCAGTGCATCGGCCTCGCTGACAGGCCGTGGATTGTTCACAAGGAGCCGTGTTTGAAGCATCGCGTCGCTCGCCATTCGCCCGAGGCCGTCGCGCTCGATGCCGACCTCACGCAGCCGTGCCGGAATCGCGGTCGCGGCAATCATCTGTTCGAGCTGGTCGATCAGCGCCTGGGTCTTGCTTTCGTCGCTGCCGGTCACGCCCGGCACGACCACATCCGCGAGTTCCGCGTAGAGAGGCGCCGCCGCTTCCGCGTTGAAGCGCAGCACATGCGGCAGCACGAGCGCGTTCGACAGGCCGTGCGGCACGTGATAGATGCCGCCGATCGGATATGCCAGCGCGTGGACTGCGGCGACCGGCGAATTGGCAAACGCCTGGCCCGCGAAGGTTGCGCCGAGCAGCATCGCTTCGCGCGCCGCGCGGTTGCTGCCGTCCTCGCAGGCGGGCAACAGGTTGCGCGACAGCAACTCGAGCGCCTTCACCGCCAGCATATCGGACACGGGATTCTTCAAATGGGCGGACGTGTACGCCTCGATCGCATGCACCATGGCGTCGATACCGGTCGCCGCGGTGGCGGCAACGGGCAGACCCAGTGTGAGTTCCGCGTCCAGGATCGCCAGGTCCGCGATCAGCTGCGGCGCGACCACGCCCATCTTCTTCGCTTCACCCACCGTCACGATCGATACGGCCGTGACTTCGGAGCCGGTGCCCGCGGTGGTCGGCATCTGCACGAGCGGCAGGCGCGACACGGTGATCTTGTTCACGCCATACATCTCGCCAAGCGCCTGCTCCTGCTGCGGCGCGAGCACGGCGATCAGTTTCGCGACATCCATCGACGAGCCGCCGCCGAGTCCCAGCACGATTTCGGCACTGGCTGCCCGTGCGCGCGCCGTCGCTTCGAGCACGATATGTTCGGGCGGATCGGCGATCACGTCGTCGATGACGGTGAGCGCCCAGCCGTGCGCCGCCAGATCGGCGAGTGCGGGATTGAGCAGCCCGCTCTTGTGCAGAAAACCATCCGTGACGACGCACAGCCGCGTCGCCGCAGGAAATTGCGCTCGCATCAAAGCGCCGAGGCGGCGTGCCGCGCCGTACTCGGCAACGAGCGTTGGTACCGTTTGAAAGCGGAATGCGTTCGTCATGCAGCGTCTCCCGGAAACATATGGCTCGCGACTTCGCGCCGGTCGAGCAGCGGAATGATGGTGCCGAATCCGAGGTGCTGGAAATGCTCTGTCTCGCGGTGCTCGGCGAGCCCGTCAGCGCTGCTGTACTGCTCCAGAATCACGAAGTGATCCGGATCGAGCGGTGAGCGAAAGAGCTCGTAGTAGAGATTTTTAGGTTCCGCGCGAGTAGCCGCGGCGAGTTCCGTGAGCGGTTTCACAATCGCATCGCCGTTGCCAGGTTTGACGAAATAATGCGCTATCACTTGCAGGTAAGCCTCGGCCATCAATCACTCCAACAAAACGGGCACGTCAAGGTGCTGACGTTAAGGATCTGGATTCCACTAGGCGCTGTCGCTGCTCAAGACTGCGGCGGCGCAAACCTCAGTTGTACCAGATTCGAATCGCTTTGCTCCAGGGTCTGTTTTGCTTTCAAACGAGTCCGACGGGCCGAGTCGTTACGGGCGGCGTTACGTTACGCGGTCGTTACCCGACGCACTTCTCGGTTTGCTTTTTGCCTTGCCGGCAGTTCTTCTCGTGCATAAACGCATATATAACAACAGGTTACGGAAGGCTCTATGGCAATGCGTGAGGAGAGTCTGTCGATTGGCATGCTTGCTGCTTTTAAGGCTGCGCAGTGCACAACAGACACAAGACAAGCAGTAAGCGGTGACGTTCGAATCAGCAACTGGCCTGGTAGAGGGGATGAGGTTGATCTCCTCAACGCACAAGCGGTCTGGTCTTCTGTCCAGATCTGGTCGTGACTGCGTTTTGCTTGACTGCCCATGTTAGGTGGGTGCGAGCGGCATGCAGGAAATCCCCCATCGTCGTTCAGGAACGTTCAATCGTTGGTTTCGCGCTGGATGAGTGAGGTCCAGGTGACTTGTAATGCGCGCTTCTTCGCGCAGGGGGCATGTTGTTGTCGCAAAAAACGTGGTGGTTGCAGTACGAGGCACATTAGCCGCCGAGGCGAAAACAAGTCGAGAAGATCGACGAGCACGTTTGGCGTGAAAGGCCAACGCGGGGATAAGAATGAATACGGCGAATTATTGGCAGCAAAGAAGAACGACCATCGGACGGGCACAGATAGCAATGCTTACTGACACCTGCACAAAATAACAAATATGGCTATGAAATTGCGCGGACAATTGCCACGCTCGGCACCAAGGGCACTGGCGCTCGCTGCGGTTTTCGCATTCACCGCGTCGGCGCAGGCGGCTGACCCCGCGCTCAATGCGCTCGGTCAGGCGGGTGGGTTGGTGATTCCGTATGCATTTGCACTGCCCGAAGGAACAATAGAAACGCAGTACAACAATTACCTTGAGCCGCGCTATGGAAAGCAGGCGACGGGCGCGCAGATGTACTGGGGTTCGGTGGGTTTGCTTCCTTATGTCGAGGTGTCCGGCGGACTCGCCAATTATCCCGCCAATGTCCGGGCACCATTCAGCGGCGCCGACCACTTCCTGTTTCGCCACTTGATGGCTGACGTCAAAGTCGAAGTTCCGAAGTTCTTCAAGTATCAGCCAAGCATTGCGTTCGGTATTAGCGACATTGGCGGCCAGACGCATTTCTTCCGCTCGAAATACGGCGTGGTATCGCAAGCATTTGGGCCGGTGACGTTGACTGCCGGGTACGGGCAGGGTGATCGCCTCGACGGTCCATTCGGCGGCGCTCAGGTCTCGCTATGGAACACCGGATTGTCGCTGCTAGCAGAAGACGATTCGAAAACGCCCTATGCCGGCGTGCGTTATCAGTCTCCGCGGATTAGCTGGCTTGCCGATGCGAACGTAATCGGTACGTTCGTGCGCTCGGTCCGATCGACGAATGGGGTGTCGCCACGCACATCGTTCTCGGTGGGCATCCAGATTCCGCTGGGCAAACGCTTCAGCAGTGCGCGTTGTGCCGACGGTTTGTGCGAGGGCCCGCAGGTGCCGGTCGCTCACACCGCGGATGCCGACGATGACGGCCCAATCCGCCTCGCCAGCCTGCAACCGATGGACACGCGCGCTGTCACCAGTAACAACAGTGCGCTCGCCGCTCCACCGATTATGTATGTGCCCCCGCTGCAGTCGTATGCGTCGGTGATGCTGAGTGACGTGACGGCGTCGAAATTATCGGATGCTCCGGCGCCTTCTATTCCGGAAGCCCTGAATACTTCCTCGCTCGACGAAATCGCCGCTCAACTTTTTGCCGCTGGCCTCGAGCGTGTACGCGTGGGAATGAGCGGTCGTGATCTGGTGGTCGAGTACGAGAACCATCGCTACAACCAGAATGAAGCTGACGCCCTCGGCATTGTGCTGGGCGTGGCGAGTGTGAGTGCGCCGCACGGCACTGACAAGATTCACGTGGTCATCAAGAAGGCCAATGAGCCGTTGGGCGAGGTCATTGTCGATCGTGATGCATTCGCGCAGTTCGTTGAGGGCGGCGCACCAACGGCTGCAAGCGCATCGATGACGATGCGCACGCGTCCGACCTACGACGCGGACTCGATCTCATGGCATGGCAACGAGCACACGCATGGGTTGACGCGCATCCAGATCGAGCCGGTCCTCAGTTACCTGTACGGCACTGAGTACGGCAACTTCGACGTCTCGGTTGGCGCCAACATTGAAGGGTTCGTACCACTTTGGCGTGGCGCGGAGTTGTACGCGAGTTACATCGCACCGATCTACAACACCAAGAACATGGACGAAGGTCGCGTGTTTAGCGATGTCCGTTTGCGTGGCGGCCTGAATGCGGTCGCATTGGCACAAAGCTTCTGGATCGTGCCGCAGGTATTCAACGTCGCCTCGATCGGCAAGTTCGACTACTCGTATGTGGGCGTGCAAAACGAAACAACGATGTTCGTGCCGGGGCGCCCCGACCTGATCCGCTTGCGGCTGGCCTATTTGCACCATGAACCGGGCCATGACCAATTACCGAGTGAAAAGAATGCCGAACTGACTTACCGCTGGGTGCAGCCGTCCTGGAAGCTGTGGATCGAAGCGGGCGTAGCGCGCTTTGTTGGTGGCGACAAGGGGCCGGTTGCAACACTGACGCGGTGGTTCGACGACGTATCGGTGAGCGTGCATGGCGAGCATAGTGGGCAGGGCACGTTCGTGGGCGCCGCAATCAGCTTCCCGCTGACGTTGCGCCAGGGCATGAAGCCCGGGATCAGTCAGGTATACGGATCGGAACAGTTCGGGCTCGATTTCCGCACCAAGGTTGGATCGACGAATTACCTGGCGACCAGTGCGGCGGAGAACATGGCCTTTCCGTATAGCACGCAGCAGTTCCTGCTGAATCAGGGCCGCTTTAGCGGCGAGTACTTCTCGACCCAGCTTTACCGGATGCGTGATGCGTATCTGCGCTATGGGCGACCTGGTAGTGATGCGACGAAGCCGCAAGTGAATGTCCCTGCAATATCGACGGGCGCTGCACTTTCACATGGGGTTTGCGGAAATGGCTTTCAGGGTGTGAGCGATGGACGGGCATTGGTGCCGGTCAACTGTGAATGACTTTCTTTGGAGATAGGCGATGAAGCTTCTAAACGGCGCGACGGTGCGCACGCTGCAGTTCGGATCGATAGTGCTTGCGGCCAGTGCGCTGGTCGCATGCGGTGGCGGAACCAATAGCGGCGGATCGCCGGTCGGGACGGTGAGCGGTACGGCCGCTGTCGGAGCGGCACTGCCGAACGCGAGCATCACGCTGACGTGCAAGAACGGTTCGGGTAGTGCGACGGCTAACTCCAACGGCGCATACTCGGCGACGTTCGCGTTTGATGCTCCTTGCACGATTACGGCGACCGGTGGTGCGATCACGATTCACTCAATTGCGGCCGGTACAGGTACGTACAACGTGACGCCGCTGACGGAATTGTTGCTGGATTACATCGCGGCGCAATTGGGCACAACTGTAAGCGGGTTGCTGGCGGGGATTAATTCTAACGCCTCGTATCAGAACGCACTGTCGAATAGCACGGTGATTTTGAATGCCGAGGCGGCGGTTGCGGCACTGATCAAGAGCAAGTACGGGATCACGCTCTCTTCTTCATCGTTCTTGACGGTTTCGTTCACGCCGGGCAGCCCGGCGCAGATGCGGATCTCGATACGCTGCTGGCCGCTGGTGCGATTACCGCGAACGGCCAGCCAGCGGCTTCGTTG
>NZ_LXKA01000357.1 GCF_001645125.1 Paraburkholderia ginsengiterrae
GAAGACTCCCATTGCATCGGGGCACTCCGCGGTTTCCTCCCTTCAGGTTTATTCAACACCTGCCCGCACGCGCCGTCGCGCGCCCCCGAGCCCGCGGACATGGGCAGGCGTCGAACAAACCTCAAGAAATCGAGTCGTTGTGGACGCAACCGCCAGCGCCCGTTCGTCGGCCGCAGCGGTCGTTCGAACCTCGCAATATTGTGCCTATCTTGACTGACCGGTCTAGGCAAAATCCAATAGGCGGTATCGACCCGGAGCGGTCACACGCGCGAGGGTCGGGGAGTGTCCGTTGTTACGTGGCCGGGTGAAAACGCGGGCTAAACGCGAAGTTCAGGAAAGGCTACCGTTCAAATCGAGCTGTATTGGCCTGGAAGTGCGTTGGGAATGGTAAAGCGACACCCGAAAACCGAGTACTTTTGCGTTTTCACACGGCCGAATACCCTCCGACGCGTCCGGCCGTAGCTGACCCATTGTCGACAGTTGAACCTTCTGGGGGACAACGGGAGGCGTTGGAATTGCCGCTCGATACAGCAGCTCGGAGACAATAAATCGAGTATTGGTGAGTAGTGTGGTACTTGCGTGGATGAGCTAAAGCGCAATGACATTGAATGGTACTGCATCTCCTCGACCACGTCCCTTTGTGATTTTCATAGCAGGGCGACCCGGCGCGCGCAGGCCGCCCTGCGTGTCTTCACTGCAGAATGCCGTTGCGCTTCGCGATATGGGTTGCAATTGCATCCATCAGCGGCGGGTTCAGCGCGTCATACGGCGGGAGCCCCAACTCGTTGAGCCGGGCGCGCACACTGTCCATCTGCTCCGACCTCGCGCCGCCGCCTTCGATGACCGAGGAGACGAAGGCCGCGAAGCGCGGCTCTTCCCAGCCCGTGTCGTTCGAGAGCTCGACATGAACGAAGTCGAGGCCATAGAACGGGTGGTCACGGTTTTCGATCCGGCCGTACATGTGCACACCACATTCCTTGCAGGCGTGCCGCAGGATCGTGGCGTTCGGGTCGACGACCTGCAGCCTTTCAGCATGCTGGGTGACCTGCACCTTGTCGCGCGGCACGACGGCGATCATTGCGAACGCGGCGCCCGCCGGCTTCCAGCACCTCGTGCATCCGCATATGTGATTGTGAGCGACGTTGCTCTCGATACGCATTACCACTTGGTCGCTCTTGCAGCGACAGTGGAGCGTGCCGCCGCCGAAGTTCGGATCGCCTTTCTTTACGCCAGCGTCCACCGCCGGATGTATAGCTACGTTACCCATGTTCATCCTCCTGAGCTTCGATGAAAATCAGCGCGAAGATGCTTGCGCCGCGAACGACACACGATTGTGCTTCTAGTAGTGGATGACCGCCCGGATGGATTTGCCCTCGTGCATCAGATCGAACGCTTCGTTGATCTGATCGAGCGGCAGCTTGTGCGTGACGAAGGGGGCGAGCTGGATGTCGCCGCGCATCGCGTCTTCCACCATGCCAGGCAGTTGCGAACGGCCTTTTACGCCGCCAAAGGCTGTGCCCTTCCAGGTGCGGCCTGTTACCAGCTGGAACGGGCGCGTGGAGATTTCCTGACCGGCGCCGGCGACGCCAATGATGATCGACTGGCCCCAGCCGCGGTGAGCGCACTCCAGCGCCGCACGCATCACGTTGACGCTGCCGATGCATTCGAACGAATGATCTACGCCCCAGCCGGTCATTTCGACGATCACCTGCTGGATCGGCTTTTGATAGTCCTGCGGATTGACACAGTCGGTCGCGCCGAACAGCTGCGCAAGCTGGAATTTGGCTGGATTGCTATCGATCGCGATGATCCGGCCGGCTTTCGCCTGGCGAGCGCCCTGGATCACGGCGAGGCCAATGCCGCCGAGCCCGAACACCGCGACGCTGTCGCCGGGCTGGACCTTCGCGGTGTTGTGCACTGCACCGATTCCGGTCGTGACGCCGCACCCGAGCAGGCAGATCTGCTCGTGATTAGCTGCCGGATTGACCTTCGCCAGCGAAACTTCGGCCACCACCGTGTATTCGCTGAACGTCGAGCATCCCATGTAGTGATAGAGCTGCTGGCCGTTGTACGAGAACCGCGACGTGCAATCGGGCATCACGCCTTTGCCTTGGGTCGCGCGCACGGCCACGCACAGGTTGGTCTTGCCGGACTTGCAGAACAGGCATTCGCCGCATTCCGCCGTGTAAAGCGGAATCACGTGGTCGCCGGGCTTGACCGACGTCACGCCTTCGCCGACTTCGACGACGAGGCCCGCGCCTTCATGGCCGAGCACGCAGGGGAAAAGCCCCTCAGGATCGTCACCCGACAGCGTGAAGGCGTCGGTGTGGCATACGCCGGTGTGGGTGATCCTGACCAGCACTTCGCCTTTCTTCGGAGGAGCAACGTCGATCTCGACGATCTCCAAAGGCTTGGCGGGTCCGAATGCGACTGCAGCACGTGATTTCATGACAGATCTCTCAATTGGTCGACGAAGACAGGGAGTGCGAGCATCCGGACGGGCCATGACTGCACAGCACTAACGCAAATAAGTGCGTACAACGCCGATAACACCGTGGACCGGAGCAAGGGAAAGGCGCATCGTCTATTGCACGCTTACGCTTGAAATGGGGGCCACAAGTTAAGATTCAGTGCGGAAGATCGGCTAGGCTATCAGGCCACGCATCCTGGCGATACGTACTGCCAAGGACCGCCGATGGACACCAAGCTTCTCAAACATGCGCTTCCAATACCACTTGACAGTGCTTTCGGCCAAGCCCAGCGTCGCAGCAATTTCGGATGTCACGAGATTTGCTGCAGTCAACCGCAGAATTTCGATCTCCCTTTCGGATAGGCCTCCCGCGTCTTTCGATTCACCCTGCTGCACGTAAATAATTGGTGTTGCTTCTTTCTTTTCGATCCGCCGCCCACAAGCGGACAAAAGAAGCCTAAGGTATGCGAACGAAAATACATCACTTTCTGAGGACAATTCGGCAAGCTCCTCTAGAATAACCGCAACCATGGGCCCTTCGTCAAGAAAGCTTCGCGTAAAACCACCCGATGCGCCCCACCGCAACGCGTCGATCATCGTACGTCGCGCTGCCAATTTGTCGCCGCTACGATAGCAAAGACACGCCAGCAAAACGGCGAGCCGTATGCTTGATCGGAGACATTGTCGTTCTCGCGTCCAA
The DNA here is from genome assembly GCF_001645125.1 of Paraburkholderia ginsengiterrae. Classification (GTDB taxonomy): domain Bacteria; phylum Pseudomonadota; class Gammaproteobacteria; order Burkholderiales; family Burkholderiaceae; genus Paraburkholderia; species Paraburkholderia ginsengiterrae. Next base: position 3,171 of record NZ_LXKA01000357.1, read on the forward strand.
TTCAACCAGCGGCGTAGTATTTTAAGTGCGTGACTCCTCTCACCTTGTTCGAACGCGATGCGAGCGGTCGCTATAGCGAAGCATTCCTTTGCTGTATCGACATGCCCGGAAAACGACGTGGCCGCAACAGCCCCCCCATAGCGAGGATCCTTTATCAATCGCTCGGCGTCCCGCCATAGTCCTTCAGATATTAATAGCGGCACGCGCTCCGCAAGGACGTGGGCATGCAATCGCGGCAAAGCATATCGATCCGCGATTCCAGTCGACACATCGAGCGCATGGTGCGCTTTGCCTGTCATGCCATCGGTTCGAGCAAGCCTCGCCGCCGTAATATATCTAGCTATGACCGAATCAACAAACCTGAATTTAGAAGGATGTCCATTGAGGCTTTCGACAAGCCGACGCGCTTCGCCAAGGTTGTTTTTTTCATAAAGCAATTGCGCGAGCTGCGCCGACGGCATTGCCGCGAGTGTCGAGCTTTCGCTCTCAATCCGTATAGCGTCGGCGTGTGATTGTAGATATGCTTGTTCCGCCAGCTGAAGCTCGCCTCGCGCAAAATGAATGCTTCCAGCCACGGTGTTCAAAAACACGGTTCCATAGATCGCATTCGCCTCGATAAACTGATTCCGCAGTTCCTGGGCATGTGCCTGCGTATGTTCGCATCGATACGTTTCCCTATTGAGCATCATTAATATCCCGCCCACCGAACTCGCCATAAACTGGTCCCGGTCGCCGAATTCTGCAATCCATAACTTCGCCGCCGACAGTGATTGCTCGATATTGTCCGTAAATACATTGAGCATAAATTCTCGGTGCGCGAGTTTCATTCGAAACAACTCGGCCTCTTCGCCGAAAAGGTCCTCTCCGTGGTAGATCCGTGACTCCGACACCGTATTGGCCAGTTTATCGCGGACTTCCTTCAATGCATGGCGTGCCTCATCGAAGCGCCAAAGGATTGTGTTTTCCCACGCAAGCTCAAGCTGAAGCCGTGGCAGGCTTTTAGCCACCCCTTCAGGTAGCCGCTCCGCGAAACGGCGAAGAGTGGCCGTCTGGCCGCGCGCGAGGAGAGTCGGACTGATTTCGTCGATCAACGCTCCAGCCCGCACAAGCTCTGACGCGGCAAAAGCGTGCTCAATTGCGTCCGCTATATACTCGTTGTCGGAGAGCCAATTACAAGCCCGTCGATTATAGATTGCGGCTTCGTCGGGGAAATGGTCGACCAGACGTTTGCGTAGAAGATCCGCGAATAGTCCGTGGTACCGATACCAATTGCGTTCGCGATCGAGCGAAAAGACAAACAGGTTTGAGTCCTCCACCTTGTCTATTAATGAACTACTGTCGCGACGCTCCAGCACCGCATTGCACAAATCTGAGTTAAACCGATCAAGGATTGAAGTCGCAAGCAGAAATCGTTGAACCTCCTCCGTTTGACGATTCAGCACCTCCTCAACAAGAAAGTCTGCAATGCTCCGGTCTGCCCCGGAAAACTGTCTCAGGAAGGCCTCAGCGTCGGACAGGCCTTGCATTGCAATTGTGACCATCTGAAGACTGGCAATCCATCCTTCAGTCTTTGCCCACAGGTGTTCCATCTGCACCTTGGTAAGCGGGAAGCCAATCCTCGCGCCCATGAACTCCACGGCTTCGTCGCTGGAGAATTTCAGCATCGCCGCGTCGAACTCCCGAATCTCACCGAGTGCCCTTAGTCGTGCGACTGGGAAGGCAAGCTGCTCTCTCGACGATATTACAAAGTGCAGGTGCTCAATTGGGGCAAGCAACAGCGCACTAATAAGATCGAGAATCCCCGGATATTTTATAAGGTGAAAATCATCGAAGAAGAAAAATAGATCGGCATCCAGAAAAGAAAATTCGTTAAGCAAGGCGGTCCGCAGACTTGCAAGGGGTGCCACGCCTCGGTTGGTTTCGGAACCAAGCAGGTTTACCGTATCATTTGAAATCACCATCCCTGTCCGGCGCGTCGCCTCCAGCAGATGCGAAACGAATCTCACAATATCGTTATCTTGTGTGTCAACGCTCATCCAGCCAACGTGACGCTCCTCGACGCTCAATGCCCCAAAGAGTTGGGCAAGCACACTGGTCTTTCCATATCCTGCAGGCGCGGAGACAAGGACGAGCCGGCGCCCCGAACTCGCTTCGAGCTCTGCGGAAAGGCGCTCACGCTTGAGTAGTTCTCGCCTCTGGCGCGGGGGACGAAGTTTCGTATTCACCGTCTCCAACGGCAACTCGCTTTTCCGGTTCATCATTGCACGCCAGAAAATCTTTTGCGAGACTCGCGATGGAACTCATTCGAACGATCTGCCAGGTACATATCCCTGTCCTTTTAGCATCTGCGACACGACGATCAGAAGCGTGTCACATACCAAACAGACTGCAAAGCAGGTAACTCCAGCTCTGCCACTCGGGCCGTTAGCGGCCAATATAGTCACCGGAATGATTGCCTTTGATAGCACCTCCTTGAGTTCGGTGGCGCTCACCGCCGCAAATTTTCCGGCGAAGTGGCAAATCGTCGAATTAGCCGCGAATTTTGGTTTTTTCTGCGCATAGGGTATACCGCCTCTCCATGTGCAATGCTACTCTGGCTTTAACTACCTTTACGGTCGTGCAATTAATTGTTATCTTTATTTTAGAGGAAGTCTATAGATTGGCGGCATAAACACTATTCCCTCAGGGCATCGACATGGATAGACCAAACGGCGCCTTCACGACGTGAAGGCGGAGGCGCTCTGAGGCAGCGTCTGAGCGACGCAGGCACCGCTCCTAGAAGGTGTGCTCTATTCCTACACCAACTCCGGTTGTCGTACCGCTCACCCCATGCAAAGCGCTGAAGGGAGCTACCGATAAACCAGTGTTCATCGCACCGTCGTTGTTCACCACGCCAACCTGCGCATAAACCGAGGTAGCTTTTGAGAGAAAATACTGCGTGCCAAGTGCAACCATCAACGAATGATTTGCCGTATGGTTACGGTCGCTTGTTACCCAGATGCCGCCGTTTATATCTAGCTCGGGTAGCACGAAGCTGTCGACACCCACTCCAAAAACATCGCTATTGAACTGCCCGGCGACCTTATAGTTGATGAACGATGCCCGGGCGGTTAGCAAGCCAAAGTTGTACGCCGCTCCAAGCGTTCGACCTTCGAAAGCCACGGTAGTCGGAATTGGCGTCTGAACTGTCCCGCCGCTGTTTCCGTCGAAAATGGAAGCGTTCAACATCAAAGCGGCACCCTGATATGTCAAACTCGCGGAATACTGCCGACCTGCCTGAAAATTGCCGGCCGCGCCACCAAACGCGATCAGCACTTTGCCTACAAAGCCAGCGATGTTGGGACTGTTATAGGAGATCGCATTTGAAGTGAAAGCAGAGGTGCCCCCGACGTTGCCGATAAGATTCACAAGGCCGCTTCCGAACTGCGTGAAGTAGCGTGGATCCGACTCAACTAATGCAATAAAGAATGGTGAGAACTGCAAACCTGCCGTGAACGTCCCAAATTTTCCATCTAGTGCAACCCAGGCTTGCCGACCGAAGAAATTTCCGTTTGAATCCGCCGGGCCGCCGTTGGCAATACTGATTCCGCTTTCGAGATTGAAGTTCACTTTCAGGCCGCCGCCGAGGTCTTCGGTGCCCTTGAGACCGAATAGAGAAGACCTCAACCCACTATCGTTCATCGCAAATGTCGCGCCACCGCTCTGTCCGGTCACTGTATTGAGCGTCTTGTTGGCGTAGAACAATCCACCATCGACGACCCCGTATAGCGTGACATAACTCTGCGCATGCGCCAAACCAAAAAAAGCAAGCGTCGTTGCACCCAAAGCGGATTTTAATGCCAGACGTTTCATCATGTTCATTCAGTCTCCTTGTTTCGTTTTACCAACGTTTATTTGCTTTAGTAAATTCGCTTCGAAGGCGTGCCACGACAAACTTCCGGAAAAGCTTGACGCCCGCCTACCCGGATGCCCGCACACACATCGCTGGACTTTTTCACCTGGACCAAAAGCGCTTACTCGCTGGAGGTTGCTTTACATGCGGGCACAGGTCTGCCGCTAATTGCGCGATTCGCGTACTCTCAAGCCTCATTTATATATGATCGGTGATCGTTAGGTCTTCGCTATTCGCGAGACGTTCGTTCACCGCCGGCGGTTTAGTATGAAAATCCGCACTTTTCGTTTGTCGCGCGAGAACGCGAGATAGAGTTGTGCTACAGATCAAGCACCAACAGTGCACTTTTAGAACGTGAGCAGCATAGTGTCATCTGGTCGTTCTTCGCATGCTCCTCATCAGTAAAATAAAGGTCCTGATGATCGGGAGTTCCGGCGAGAACTCGCGTAACGCAAGTTCCGCATACCCCTTGTTCACATGACACAGGAACGTCAACGCCGTGTTCCGCGAGAACGGCGACAATGGTTTTCCCGCCTGCAATGGTGATGATCTTTCCGCTGCTGGCTACCTTAACCTCAAAGGAAACGTCGCTCGCCGAGGACCGTGTCAGTGCCCCGAAACGCTCAAAAATTATCTGCTGGCCTTGCCATCCAAGATTCTCTGCAGTCTTGATCACGGAATCAATGAACCCGCCCGGACCGCATACATATAAAGCTATATCTGACTCGGGATTTCCAAGTAATAGCGGAAGATTCAATCTTTGCGGGGCCGGTCCATCACCGAAATGAAAACTCACTCTGTCCGAAAAAGGGGATCCGATGATCCGCTGATGGAAGGCGGTACGCTCCAATGACCGGGTACAGTAGTGCATTTCAAAATCAGCCCCAATCCTGGTCAACTGTTCGGCCATGCATATGATAGGTGTCACTCCAATTCCCCCCGCGAGCAGTAGGGAACGTCTTGCGGGCTTTAACGCAAAGTGATTTTTCGGTTCACTGATATGCAGTATCGTGCCCTCCACTACCGCATCGTGGATTGCCATCGAACCGCCGCGCGAGTACGGATCCCGTAATACGCCAATCACATAGCGATGACGCTCGGTCGGAGCATTACAAAGGGAGTACTGACGCACAATGCCATCCCGAACCACGATATCGATATGCGATCCGGCGCTAAACGCTGGCAGCGACTGCCCTCCAATAGAAGTCAATTCGAGACTGACGACGTTCTCGGCCTCTATCTTCTTTCTTGTAACCCTAACGGCGAGTCGATCCATGATAGACAATTGGCAAGTTGTGTTGTTAAGAGCTGACGACGACAGGTAGCGAACACTGTCCGTGATCCAGACTTGCGTGGGCTTTCGTAATTGGGGCGAAAAGTGCATTCGGCCTTCGTTACGATCATCGGTTCGCCGCCTCTTTCCGCAGACATCCGCATTCGCTACTGTGAAGTTAAGGGCCCGCATCAGCGTCAGTTTTGGGTTTGTAGTTCCCGGTCTTTCCACGCGATGGACGCATTCCTGTCGATCCGGGGTCTATAGCAATCCGCTCCAGACGACCCATCTTTCGTGCCCTAGAGCATGTTCACGCATTCACCCTTCGACCACGCTTGCCTGCTCTGCAGCCTCCTCCTTTAGGAACTTGTCGAGCAACCAAAGTAACTTTCCGGGGCCCGCGTCGTGTATGTAGTCGATCGTCCTGAAGTCAGGCTTTTCCTTCATGCGTTGATGTTGAGCTTCAAGGATCCTCTTGTCCTCAAGGAACGCAACTCCAATAACCTCATGCAGTAGGTCGGTCATACCTGGACTGTCGGTTTCCCGGCTCGCACCCCACGAGTAGTAATAGTCCACCGAGTCTTCGTCACGCGGGGTAATGGCCTGACAACTGTAAGTGTCGAGCAACAGCTGTCCGTCGGAAGGACCTTCAGTGTTGCTCCCCGCACTGAATATTTTCAGATGCATGATGAAGTTACATGGCAAGGTCATTTGGACATCAAAGCACATGTCGACCAACGTCCCCACCGGAAACAGGTGTTGAACGAATCGCACGGCCGGTACGCCGCGTAACCAGGTTTCCGTATCGAGGCCTCGGGGCCTGAGCGTGTGCTTACTCTTGACCGTTGACCATGCGTTTGTTCCACCGAAGGTCTGGTCATGCACCCAGGCTACGTGCGATAAGTCGCTTAAATTAGCGATCTCCTGACGATAGTTCGCGTCAACTCGAAGTTGCGACGTCTTGATGTTCCATGCCGGATCACCAGGTCCAACGGCAAAGCAGATTAACGCCGGGTCCGCTTTTATCGGGTCTCCCATCCAGACCCAGATCCAGTTGTCTTTCTCGACGACGGGGAACGATCGAACGCATGCTTCTTGCGGAATACGCTCCTGTCCGGGAATTTCAATACACCGACCGTCCGGCCCAAACTTCCAGCCGTGATACATGCAACGTAGCGAGTCGCCTTCCTTGCGGCCGCAGGATAGTGCTGTTTGTCGATGGCAGCAACGATCCTCCATGGCTACGACACCGCCGTTCGGTTTTCGATAAAGTACGATCGATTCGCCAGCGATACGCCGAGCTAGAAGCGCATCTTTTCCCAAGCTCAACTCGTGGTCCCAACCCGCGCAATACCACCAATTTTTCAGCACTGGAATCTCCTCCTATGTTGCTGCCCCGAGGACAGCTGTATCTGCATTCGGTCACGCAACCGTGTCCGTGATCTAACTTTGTCGATAACCTGGGTTCGTGGCACCCTCCATTTGGGAGGGTTATCGCGACAGCGTGGGAATCTGAGGGCGGTCAGCGCGTTGCACAACAACGGGACGCCACTTGCAGTTGGTCAAAAAACTCGATTCGCGCGAGCTGTTCAAGAATTGTGACGCTGGAGCATCAAGGGCGCCGCGTTACCAGACCTCTGCGCCAAGCAGATCAACATTGATGTGGAAAGCCACCGGCTCGGGCTAGCGGGTTGCGTGGCGACCGAAGCCGAGACACTGCAGGCGCAATTGGACGCCTGGTGTCTGGATGCCATCGAGGGCTACTGGGTACCGGACGATCGTGCAATCCTGGCAGTGCGCCTGGGAGCACGACGAAGCGCATGCGCAACTGCGTGTCGGGTTTTCGCGATCTGTTCATCGTAACCCTGATTAACCCGAAGGCGTTCTTGTTCGCAAGCACGTTGCTTCCACCCGAAATGTTCCGGTCACTTACGTATTTTTCGTGGACGCTCGCCGCCTTTCAGATCGTGCTTGTGCCTATCGGGTTCGGCTGCTCTTGCCCCGGCCGGATGCTGACGTCGCGGCGCTCGTGGGCAACGCGTACGCCGATACTATCGCGATGTGCGTCGCTCGTACTCGTCATGTTCTCCCGCACACTCGGGTTCTCCGTACTGAGCAAGTGAGCGCCGCGACTGGCGTAGAGCGGCGAGTCGAGGATTCAGCTATGTGGCATTGATTCGGCAAGGGAAATACTGGCGAAGATCCGGTCAGTCGCATGAGCCTGCGAAGGCGCCCCCACAGTGCGACAGTTCTATGTGCCAGCAGATCACCATGTTCGGGCGAGGCGACAGGCGCATGCCGTTAAAGCATATTCGACGCCTGCCCGCAGGCGCCGTAGCACGCTCACAGTCAAGTGAATGAGGGAAGGCGTCGAATATGCCTTAACGTTAACGCCTGTTCAATTTTTTAAAACCGGTGATTCAAGATCGGCCAAATATCGGGAGGCTCGAATGACCGGATTGGCCGAGGACCGGGCGGTGCCGGCTGCGTTCGCAACGACTTGGCATAATCGTCCATGTACGGCCATTCATGTCTTTCAAATTGGAGCCACTCGGCAATGACCGCTCTCGCGCGGTCGCGAACTGGCGCTATCGACCCAAAGGAGACTCGTGACCAATTTCAAGGTGTGTCCCTTAACCGACCACGAGCAGCCCCCGACCACAGCACGTGTGCATGTACCTTGGCAACACCTTCCAGACGTATTACTACGGGCATCACTATGAATGGGACAGGTTTGCCCGGGAGCAGCATCGCGAGCATCCCTATTGCCAGCTCGCCGTGGATTTTTGCGAGAAGTGGGACCAGGCTTCGTTTGACGATGGCTACGTGTCTGAACCGCTCGAAGTGTTCGAGCCGATTGTCCGACGGGTGTTTGCTCGACCTGCGTACGGCCGCTCAGAAAGTCACGCGCAATAGACTTCGATAACCGAACTGGCAGCATAACTCCACCTCTGCGTTTCAATAAGACAATCGACTAAGCCCTTGGCCTGTGAGGTCAGACCAAGGGCTTTCTCAATTCATACTGTCTTGAGCTGCCAACACCGCTTCATCACAACGACGGCTATGGAACCTTGCAGCACGGTGCGTGGAGCGGTGGACGTGCGAAGTGGTGGGGATTCTCGCTTCTGGCACATCAGAAGTGGTCTGCGCCGCTGGTCGGTCGCATGGGTGCGACGCTTCGTTATGACCTACTCGACAACCGGTTAAATGGTGGTGGCGGCTCCTCCATCGTACTGGACGGGACGACAGGGCAGGACGGCACGAACGGTTTTGGTCTCTCCAAAACCTGTCTTGCAGCGTCTGCCAACAACGGCGCCGCTTGCCGGGGTGCGGCGAGACAGGCAATCACAGCCGATTTGCTCTTCTATCCGACGACTAATACCATCCTTAAGTTCGAGTATCGTCACGATATGTCGAGTCATGCGACGTTTGTGCGAAGCGATGGTGGCTATAGCCGGAGTAACGATATTCTCGGGACGCAGCTTGTCTACAGCTATTAGTCGTCCGTTGGTGGAAGGATCGCGGTCAGTCCCTAGCCACCGACGCCGACCAACTCATCGGAAGTGTCTGGCGTTCTGGATCTGTACGCTCTTTGCGCGGACTTCTTGACGGTGGCTCTTTCACGTCAACGAATCGTACTTAAGCGCGAGCGACTGTTGAGCGACGGATTGTGTTGAAAAAATCTTGTTTTGGGTTGGGGCGCCTGAGTTGGCAGCGGGTTATCGAATTGTAACGATCGCCTCTCGCCGTCGACGCACAAAAGACCAACGTTCGACATTCGCAGGCTACAAAATGAAGCGAATCGGCCGCGAACGGAACAATTTCGTGCTCACACGTTGCGCAAAAATTTGTTCCCGCTCACCAGCTGAGCCCAAGTCTGACGGGACCTGTCTGAGAACAAAATCTTGCAACCGAACGATCAACAGGTCTCGCAAACCCGCATGGTTAAAGGGTTTCGCTGTGATCGACATGGGCCTTTACCGTCGCTTTTGCCGTCAGAAGCGCACATCTTTTGCTGGCGCGGGAGATGGAGCGATTTGCGGGGCGACGACTCTAGCGACACCATCATCAATCACCTAACAAGGGTACAGGAGGCAGTGAGCCTTGTCCCCTCCCTCGATCTTCTATCGGTTCGCCTACGCTCGTCTTATCCGTCGCGAAGCCGACGCGGCGCAAGAGTGCGCTGAGCGGCGTCAGCGGGGGCGACAGAATCGTTAAAGCGGTTCATAGAGGGCATCGTCGTTCGCAAGCCTTTGACTTATTGCTTGCAAAACACCCTGACTCAAGGCTTCAAATATCGGGCTTGAATAGCCGTCGGCCCACCGCTCCGAACGCAATAGCGTGTGCACGTAGTGGCGCAGTTCAAGAAAAGACCACGAACCCACTGCGTCCTCGACACGGACGCCGCGTTCGATGGTTGGACCACCCGGCGCGAAGTCTGTGCACACAAATCCGCACGCATAAGCCCCCTCCACGAACAGTCGGTATGTGGGTAAGGCGGTGAACTCCCCGTGCCTTTCAGCGGGCAGGCGTTCGTGGTCTCGCACGTCGAAGTGTTCCTGCGAAGCCGTTTCGAGCGCCTCAACTAAAATCACAAGCATTCGCACCTGAAACTCGTTGACCGCCGCCCGTTTGCTCGTGGGCTTCCTTCGGATCTTCTGTGCGGCGAGGGATCTTGCGTTTGCGGGCGTCTCGTCGATTGACTCGAACGATGCTTCGCGATCGTTTGTCATGTCATGCCTTGTGTGTTTTCCTTAATCCGGGATCGGTGCGGGCAACGCCAGCAAAGCTTGCGAAGCCGTCTGCATCAGCGTATTACTGTGTCCACTTGCTGCGACAGCGAATGGCGCCCCCTCGTTTCGATGAAGACCCAATCGAGGGGCGACCGCGGTTCGCAAATATCTGAAGCTTAAGATATTAGCGAATCCCGGCCAGGCCTCACATCAGCCCTATCACCGCTCCCGCACCACTCAGGCGTCTTGTTGAAGTCCCAGCAGGCCGATTGCGTTCTGCTTGAGAATCAATGGCTGCACCTCTTCCCTGAAACCGACCTGCTTGAAATCCTCCAGCCAGCGGTCCGGCTGAATCAGCGGAAAGTCCGAACCGAACAGCATCTTGCGCTTCAGCACCGTGTTGGCGTGGCGAATCAATTCGGGCGAAAAATACTTCGGCGACCAGCCGGACAAGTCGATATAGACGTTGGGCTTATGCAAGGCGATCGACAACGCCTGCTCCTGCCACGGCCACGACGGATGCGCGATCACGATGTTCATGTCGGGGAAATCCGCCGCGACGTCGTCGAGATGAATGGGCTCCGAATATTTCAGGCGCAGGCCGCCGCCACCTCGCATGCCCGATCCCATGCCGGAATGACCGCTGTGAAAAACCGCCGTGAGCCGGTGTTCGGCGATCAGCTCGTACAGCGGATAAGCCAGCCGGTCGTGGGCAAAAAAGGCCTGCATCGTGGGATGAAACTTGAAGCCACGTACGCCGTGTTCCTCGATCAGCTTGCGCGCTTCGCGCACCCCCATCTTGCCCTTGTGCGGATCGATACTCGCGAAGGCGATCATGATGTCGCTGTTTTCCCGGGCGAATTCGGCGATCTCCTCGTTTGGGATACGTCGCCGTCCGAGGTTCGCTTCGCAGTCCACGGTGAACATTACGAAGCCGATCTTGCGCTCGCGATAGTGTTCGATGGTCTCGGGAATCGTCGGGCGCCGGCCGAGCTTCAGCACGGTGCCGAAGTACTTGTCGGCGGCATCGTCGAATTCCTTGCCGAACAGATCGGGCGGCTGGCAGCAGGAGACTTCCGCATGCACGTGAGTGTCGATTGCGACGAGTTGGTCGAGATTCATCTACCTTTTCCTATTTGATCCTGTCGCGCACGCGTCACGTCGCGCCGCATGCGCTCGCGACGATCACCGCTGGGTCGCGCTGTGCCACGTCATACATCGCTTCGACGAGCACGGCACGATGCGTCAATACCGCGCGTTGATTGATCGACCCCTTGTCGGTGATCTCGCCGAGATCGAGCGACGGCGCGACGTCCATGAGCCGCAGGCGCGCAATGGTGGTCGCGCCGCCCGTGGCACTGCGATTGAGCGTGTCGAGCAGTGCCGCAAAATGCGCGCGCACGGCGGGTGCTTCGACGACCTCTTGCGCGCTCGCCGCAGCGGGCAAACGAGCCAGCCGCTTGCAATCGTCGAGACGTGGAAAGACCAGCAGCCCCACATCGTCGCGATTCATGCCGGCGACCACCACGTCCTGCACATACGGCGCGCCTTCCGAGATAACGCGCGCCCGCATCGGGCCGACGCTCACGAACGTCCCCGAACTCAGCTTGAAGTCCTCGGCAATGCGCCCGTCGAACAGCAATCCAATTTCTGGTTGCGCCATGTCGACAAAGCGCAGCGCGTCGCCACTGCGAAAGTAGCCTTCTTCGTCGAAGGCGCCCTCCAACTCCACCGCGTCGGCGCGCCAGTATCCGGCCATGACGTGTGGCCCGCGATAACGCGCCTCGAGCTTGTCGCCGACGGGCGCGAGTTTGACTTCGCAACCGTGCGCGGGCAGGCCCACATAGCCCGCGCGCATGATCGGTCCTGTGGTGAACAGACACGAGGGCGACGTCTCCGTCATGCCGAGCCCGGCCATGATGCGTATGCGCTCACCGCAATATGTCTCGGTGACGCGTTCGAGTCGATCCCACGCTGCTTGCGACAGGCCGGCACCGGAGAAGAAATACACCTTCACGCGCGAGAAGAATGTCTCGCGCAATTGCCCGTCATGTTCCAGCGCAATCGCCAGTTCCTCCCACCCCTTCGGCACATTGAAGTAGATGGTCGGAGCGATCTCGCGCAGATTGCGCAGCGTTTCCTCGAACTTGCCGTTGACCGGTTTGCCGTCGTCGATATAAAGCGTGCCACCGTTGTACAGCGCTATTCCCACGTTATGGCTGCCGCCGAACGTGTGGTTCCAGGGCAGCCAGTCGACCAGCACCGGCGGCTCCTTCGCGAACTCAGGGAACGTTTCGAGCAGCATCTGCTGGTTGCTGCATAGCATGCGATGCGTGGTCGGTACCGCCTTCGGCAGCTTGGTCGAGCCCGACGTAAAAAGAAATTTGGCGATCGCGTCCGGGCTCACCGTGGCGTGCGCGGCATCGACCGTAGTGGGCGTCGCGTTCAGCAGGGCGTCGAACGAAGTCACGTTGCGCGCCGCCGGCTGTTCTCGTGGCAACTTAGCGGCCACCACTTCAACATCGGCCGGCACGACCGCCTCGATTGCCTTGGCGAACGTCTCGTAGCTGCTTGCAAACACGAGACCCGGCGTCAGCAGATCGATCGTATGACGCAGCTTGCCGAAGTCACCGGAAGCGAGCGCATAGGCCGGCGAAATCGCGGCGTAGGGAATGCCGGCCCACATCGCGCCAAGCGCAAGTTGCAGATGTTCGAGATCGTTGCCCGACAGAATCACGATGGGCCGTTCAGCGGACAGATCCCGCGCGAGCAGCGCCTGGCCGATCGCGCGAGCGCTTTGCAACGCTTTCGCGTAGCTCAGGCCGATCCATTGACCATCGCTGCCGCGACGCGCCGCCAGCCATCGATCGGGATGCGCTTGCGCGCCACTCGCGAGCCGATCCGTCATGCGTTGCGGATGCGTGCCGAGCGGTTCGGCCGCGCGCAAATACCACGTGTCGCCCTGCCGTTGCGTGTGCAACGATGAAGCGCCGATCGTCGTCGCCCGGTAGCGCATCGGCGCGTCGGGGGTGTTCGGTTGTATCGGCTCGGAATGCAAAGCCTGTCTCCTGTGTCGATCAGAGTTAGCGCTTTAGCGCTTATCCTGGTCCCATGCAAGATGATTGCTGGAAAGGTGCCTGCGCGCCGCCTTGCGACGGCGCCGGGCGAAACGATCAAATCGGATAATGCCGAGGTCCGGTTTGAATCGTGATCCAACGAAGATCCGTGAACTCTGCTATCGACGCCTTGCTGCCGAATCGACCGTAACCGCTTTTCTTCACACCGCCGAACGGCATCTGCGCTTCATCGTGCACGGTCGGACCGTTGATATGGCAGATGCCCGATTCAATACGCTTCGCCACGTTCAACGCACGCGACACATCGCGGCTGAAAACCGCCGCCGAGAGTCCGTACTCGCTGTCGTTGGCAATTCGAATCGCTTCTTCGTCGCCATCGACGCGCTGCACCGTCACCACCGGCCCGAACGATTCTTCCGCATACAGCTTCATGGCAGGTGTAATGCCGTCGACAATCACCGGTTGCATGACGGCACCTTCGACCGCACAGCCGACCGGCAACTTCGCGCCCTTCTCGTGTGCGTCTTCGATCAACGCCTTGATGCGTTGCGCGGCGGCTGCGCTTTCGAGCACGCCGAGCACGGAGTCCGCCGCGGCAGGGTCGCCCGCCTTCAAAGTCCGCGCTTTGGCAGCGAGCTTCTCCACCAACGCGTCCGCAATCTTCCGGTCGACGATCACACGCTCCGTCGACATGCAAATCTGCCCCTGGTTGAAAAACGCGCCGAACGCGATGCCGGCCACCGCCGCATCCAGATCGGCGTCGTCGAGCACAACCACGGGCGCCTTGCCGCCGAGTTCAAGCAACGCCGGCTTCAGATGCAGCGCCGCATGCTGCGCGACGATGCGCCCTACCCGCGTCGAGCCTGTGAAATTCACGCGACGTACCGCCGGATGCGCAATCAGCCGCTCCACGATCGCCGGGGCATCTTCAGCGGAATGCGTGATTACGTTGACCACGCCATCGCCGAGACCGGCTTCCTGCAGCACGCTGCCGATCAAACGATGCACGCCGGGACAACCTTCCGACGCCTTGAGCACGACCGTGTTGCCGCACGCGAGCGGCATGGCAACGGCCCGCGTGCCGAGAATCACCGGCGCGTTCCACGGTGCAATGCCGAGCACCACGCCGCATGGCTGGCGCACCGCCATCGCGAGACTGCCCGGCACGTCGGACGGAATCACGTCGCCGTCGATCTGGGTGGTCATGGCCGCGGCTTCGCGCAACATGTTGGCGGCCAGCATCACATTGAAGCCGTACCAGTTCGGCATCGCACCGGTTTCGGCGACACCGGTTTCGATGAACTGCGCGGTGCGGGCGTCCATCAGATCCGCTGCCGCCAGCAACCGCTTGCGGCGCTCGGTCGGCGCCAGCGCCGACCAGGCCGGAAAGGCGCGCGACGCCGCTTCGACCGCGGCATCGGCATCGGCCAGCGTGGCCGCCGCCGCCCGCGAGGCGGCATGGCCGCTCGCGGGATTGATCCGCTCGAACGTCTTGCCGTCCGACGCGCCACGGCTTTCGCCGCCGATCAACAAAGTCACTTCATGCATGTCCGTCGTCTCCTCGCTGTCTCTCTCGCTGCATCTCTCACCGTAGTCTGCGTGAACTGAAGTCCACGCCGATACGACCGATCAGCGCTTGTACGTTTGCAGACCCGGCTTGATCGCCTTGTCGTCGAGGAACTGCTTGAGGCCCTGTTCGCGGCCGCCTTCCGGATCGCGCAGTTGCGCCTGATCGAGCTTGGCGTACAGGTAGTCTTCGTTCTGATCCCACGTCAGTTCGCGGCAACGCTTGAAACCATGCTTGGCGGCGCGCAACACCACCGGATTCTTCTCGAGCAGTTTGCCGGCGAGCGCACGCGTCACCTCGCGCAGCTCGGCACGCGGCACGCTCTTGTTGACGAGGCCCATCTGCGCCGCTTCCTGCCCGGTGAACGTCTCGCCCGTCATGATGTAATACAGCGCCTGACGATGCCCCACAGTATCGGCCATTGCTTTGCTCACCAGATTGCCCGGCGGAATGCCCCAGTTGATTTCGGAGAGGCCGAACGTGGCTTCGTCGGCGGCAATCGCGAGGTCGCATGCCACCAGCGGCGAGAAGCCGCCACCGAAGCACCAGCCGTTGACCATCGCGATGGTCGGCTTCGCGTACATGCGCAGCAGTTGCCATTGCCAGCGGCACGCGTCGCGACGAATCTTTTCCTGCAGGATCTCGGGGCCGGCGTCGACTTCGCGGAAATATTCCTTCAGGTCCATGCCGGCAGTCCACGCGTCGCCTTCGCCCGTGAGCACCAGAACCTGGGCTTCCGCGTCGAGCTCAACGGCTTCGAGCACCTCGATCATTTCCTTGTTCAGCGTCGGGCTCATGGCATTGCGCTTCTCAGGGCGATTGAACGAAACCCATGCAATTCCTTCCACGACATCTACCTTGACGGTTTTCCAACGGCCTTCATAACTCATCTGCTTTCTCCGTGAACGTTGGCCGCGACTGCGGCCTGATGAACACATTTAATATCAGGCTGCCTGATATGTAAAGCGGAAATTCGTCCGCTCGGTGCAAACCCCTAGCGACGGAAATCGCGTCGAGGCGCGCTAAGATGCGGGATAGACCGAACCTCCTGACCACGATGAGCAAAAATCAAAATACGCCTGCCGAGCCCGCCGCCACGCGCACTCGCCGTTCCAGCCTGCGCCTGACCTACGTGATCGGCAGTCTCGACCGCATCCTGCGACGTCGCATGACCGAAGCGCTCGCGCCGCTCGGCCTGACACTCGCGCAATTCACCGCGCTTTCCGTGCTCGAAGCCAAAGGACAAGCGTCCAATGCGCAGGTCGCCGAGCGTTCGTTCATCACGCCGCAATCAGCCAATGAAGTGATGAACGCGATGGCGGCCCGCAACTGGGTGAGCCGCGAACCGGACCCGACGCATGGCCGCATCGTGCTGCTGCAACTCACGGACGAAGGGCGTGCCGTGTTGCGCGAATGCGAGCAGGCCGTCAAGGTCATCGAGAAGCAGATGTTGGAAGGCGTCGAACTCGACACCGCCGGCGCGGTCCAGACCCACCTCGAAACTTTCGTTCGCAATCTGCGCGGCTAGATCCGCTCGCCGCGCCGCCGGATTGCTAGGTGTTTTCACCGAACAATTTGCGCTTGCGTTATCAGCCTACCTGATATTAAATCCGGTCCATGATGCAGCGTGTGGAGACGCGCCGCATCGCCTCGAAGCAAATGCACCGTCGTCTGGCCATCGAAACGATGCGCCGCGCGCGGCGTTGTTCGCTGTGCTGCTGCCGGGCATTCCATCGCGGCCTCGACGATGATCTGACGCCCGCTTGCCGAATCCGTCTGTCATGCAGGACGGCGACCTGGCATCTGCTGTCTTTCAGCGAAACCGGAAAACCACGCCACTTAATAAGGATCACTAACGTGAAAAGAGCCGGAACATTGAATTCGACCGAAGCCACCGCGGTCCCGGCGACGTCCGGCCGGACAAGCGCCTTCGTCACCCTCGGATTGTGCTTTGCCATCGCCCTGCTTGAAGGACTCGACCTGCAGTCCGTCGGCGTCGCGGCGCCGCGCATGGCGCGCGAGTTCGGTCTTTCGGTCGCGCAGATGGGGTTGGCGTTCAGCGCCGGCACCTTCGGCTTGCTGCCCGGTGCGATGTTCGGCGGACGGCTCGCCGACCGTATCGGCCGCAAGCGCGTGCTCGTGATATCCGCTTGCCTGTTCGGCCTGCTGTCGATCATGACCGCGCTGGTGAGCGACTTTCATACGCTCGTGATCGTGAGGGTGCTGACGGGTATCGGTCTCGGCGGTGCGTTGCCAAACCTGATCGCGTTGTCGTCGGAAGCGGTCGAACCGCGCTCGCGCAGCACCGCCGTGAGCGTGATGTATTGCGGCATTCCGTTCGGCGGCGTGATCGCGTCGGTGATCGGCGTGTTGAGCGCCGGCGACACCGAATGGCGTCACATTTTCTACGTCGGCGGTGCGGGACCGCTGGTGCTGGTGCCGCTGCTGCTCGTATTCCTCGCGGATTCGAAGGCGTTCACCAAAGCATCACGCGATGGACAAGCCAAACCCGCGCCGGTCGGCGAAATCCTGTTCGGCGGCACGCGTGGCCTCTCCACCGTGCAGATCTGGGTCAGCTACTTCTGCACGCTGATCGTCCTCTACTTCCTGCTCAACTGGCTGCCCTCGTTGATGGCCGCAAGCGGTCTGACGCGCGCGCAAGTCGGCTACGTGCAGATCTTTTTCAACATCGGCGGCGGTATCGGCGCGTTGTGCATCGGCATGTTGATGGATCGCATGCGCTCTGGCGTCGTGGTGGCGACCATGTATGTCGGGATCATCGCCTCGCTTGCAACGCTTTCGATGGCGCACGGCTTCGGCGCTCTGGCGGCTTCGGCTTTCTTCGCGGGGATGTTCGTGATCGGCGGCCAATCGGTGCTGTACGCGCTTTCGGCGGCGTTCTATCCGACGGCCATGCGCGGCACCGGCGTCGGCGCTGCGGTGGCGGTGGGCCGCATCGGCTCGGTGGTCGGGCCGCTGGCCGCGGGTCAATTGCTGGCGATGGGCCGCAGTTCGTCGACCGTGATCGGCGCGAGCATTCCCGTCACGCTGATCGCGGCAGCCGCCGCGCTGCTCCTGCTACGCCGCCCGCGCGCCGACGACTGATCGCCCGCACAAGAAGACTCAACAACAACACACACATTTATTCAACGGTTCGGAGACACCCTTCATGCAAGCATCCGCACGTCTTTTACTCTGCGGCGCACTGTGCGCGGTCAGCGGCGCCGCAGCGGCCCAATCGAGCGTGACGCTCTACGGCATTGTCGATACCGGCATCGAATACGTTTCGCACGCGAACGCCGCGGGCAAGAGCGTGTTCCGCATGCCGTCGGTCACGGGCGAACTGCCTTCGCGCTGGGGTCTGCGCGGCAACGAAGACCTGGGCGGCGGCTATAGCGCGGTCTTCACGCTGGAAAGCGGCTTCAATGTGCGCGCAGGCGATCTCGGTCAGGGCGGGCGGCTGTTCGGACGTCAGGCATTCGTCGGCATCAAGACCCCGTATGGCACGGTCTCGTTCGGCCGCCAATACACGATGACGTACCTCGCGCTGATGGGCGCGGACCTGATCGGCCCGGACATCTACGGTCTGGGCTCGCTCGACGCCTATGTGCCCAACGCCCGCGCCGACAATTCGGTTGTTTACCTCGGCAGCTATGCCGGCGTGACGCTCGGCGCGAACTACTCGTTCGGCCGCGATGCCACCGGTACCGGCAACTCGCCAGGCCAGGGCACGTGTACGGGATCGGTCGCCGGACAGGCGACTCAATGCCGCGAATGGTCCGTGATGCTGAAGTACGACGCGCCGCTCTTCGGCGTCGCGGCGTCGTATGAAGAGCAACGCGGCGGCAGCACCGCGGCGGCGAACTTCTTCGACGGCATCGCGCCGACTCCGCTCACCAGCGCCGCCGACAAGGACATCCGCACGCATGTGAGCGCCTACGCGAACCTCGGCAAGGCCAAGCTCGGCGTGGGATGGCTCAACCGTCGCGTCGAGCCGGGCGCGGACACGATTGCCAGCGTGCGCTCGAATCTGTTCTTCGTGGCCGCGTCGTACTACGTGACGCCGGCCTTCATCGTCGACGGCGAGGTCTATCACATCACCAATAGCGAGCACGACACGCGCGCCACGATGGGCACGCTGCGCACCACCTATCTGCTTTCGAAGCGCACCGCTGTCTACGCCCAGGGTTCGTACCTCGCCAACAGCGCGAAGGCGCACTACTCGGTCAGCGCCGGCGGCGGCGGCACGACGCCCGCGGCAGGTACCGGCCAGACCGGTGTGATGGTCGGCGTTCGTCATTCGTTCTAGGAGACACAGCATGAAGTGCACCTCTATCGCGCTTGCTGCGGCTGCGGCGCTCACGCTCGCCGCGTGCGGCGGCAACGATCTCGGCAGCAGCGCGGCCACCAGCGCCAACACCTCCGCGTTGCCGCAACTGAGCGCCGCCACGCCCGGTACGCTCGCGGGCAATTGCGCGGCGCTCGCCGCGAAGCTCGCGTTCGCCAACACCGTCTTCACCACGGTGACGGACGTGGCGGCAGGCACGCTCAAAGTGGCCGGCAAGCCGATCGCCGAACACTGCCTGATTCAAGGCAGCATGAATCAGCGGGTCAGCAGCGTCGACGGCAAGACTTATGCGATCGGCTTCGAAATGCGCCTGCCGATTGCATGGAACGGCCGTTTCTTCTATCAGGCCAACGGCGGTCTCGACGGCAATGTGGTCACAGCCACCGGCGAGATCGGCGGCGGTGGTCCCACCAGCGACGCACTCAACATGGGCTTCGCGGTCATCAGCTCGGACGCGGGGCACAGTTCGGCGCAGAATCCGCTGTTCGGTCTCGACCCGCAGGCGCGCATCGACTACGGCTACAACGCCGTCGCCACGCTTACGCCGATGGCCAAGCAGGTCATCAAGCTCGCATACGGCAAATCGCCGGACCGCAGCTATTTCGACGGCTGCTCCAACGGCGGACGTCATGCGCTGGTCGCGGCCGCACGCTCATCGGCGGAATATGACGGCATTATTGCCGGCGATCCGGGCTTTCATCTGCCGAAGGCGGCCATCGGCGAAATGTGGAGCGCGCAGCAACTCGCAAAAGTGGCGACCGCGACGACCTCGAAGGGCCTGCCCGATATCACGACCGGCTTCACCGCCGCGGAACGTCAAATGGTGGCGTCGAAAATACTGGCCAAATGCGACGCGCTCGACGGCGTCAGCGACGGTCTGATTCAGGATATCAAGGCATGCCAGGCAAATTTCAGCCTCGCCACCGATGTCCCCACCTGCACGAACAACGTCCGCGACGGCACGTGTTTGACGACCGCGCAAAAGGACGCCGTCGGCAACGTATTCTCGGGCGCGCACAACAGCACCGGCACGGCCCTCTATGCGAGCTTTCCATACGACGCCGGACTAGGCCCCGGCTGGTCCGCATGGAAGCAGGCCAACTCGATCACGCTCGACCCGGCCGCGGCGGCCTTCACGGTCACCACACCGCCGCAAACCGCGGCCGTATTGAGCCAGTTGTCGGCGTACGCGCTGAACTTCAGCATGGACAACGACGCGCCGAAGATCTTCGCCACCAGCGGCGCGTATAGCGAGTCGGCCTGGTCGTTCATGACGCCGCCCGACGAAACCAATTTGAGCGCATTGAAGCAGCGCGGCGCGAAGCTGATGGTCTATCACGGCACGAGCGACCCGGTGTTTTCATCGAACGACACCACCGCCTGGTACCAGAGCCTCATGACGGCGAACGGCGGCGACGCGTCGGACTTCGCGCGCCTTTACACGATTGCTGGCATGAACCACTGCAGTGGCGGCCCGAGCACCGACCAGTTCGACATGCTCACGCCGCTCGTCGCCTGGGTCGAACAGGGCAAGGCGCCGGACAGCGTGGTCGCCACCGCGCGCGACGCGAGCAATGTCGTGCCGAACACGGACGTGCCCGCCGGCTGGGGTGCGGGACGAACGCGGCCACTGTGCCCGTATCCGAGAGTGGCGCGCTATCGGGGCGGCGACGTCAACACCGCGGGCAGCTTCGCTTGTAGCTGAGTCAAAGTCGGCCCAGCGGGCCGTCTCGCCATACCCGCCTTGTGCACGGCATGCGACTGTCTTTGTACTGTCGCATGCGCGTGCCGTTGCCCTATCTTTTTTTCGCCTAGCTGATGTCAATTGGTCAACCTGTGCACTGGCAGACCCTAGCGAGCTCATGGATGCGATCGATTGAAGAACAACCAGATTGCAGGCTCGGGACACCGGTAGTATTGCTGCTTCGAAATTGACCGAGCGAGCCATGGTGCGGTGGAACGGATGCTACCGTGCCTTTGTTGAACTGAGGATCGGGTCGGCGGTTCGGAAGCCTTCGGCCGATAGGTCGAGATCAGGAAAACAGCGGCAAAGTCTCGACCGCTGGCGGCCGACTACGACGGGCAGGCGGAGACCGCCGGGTGAGCGCCGCTGCTTCCCCGTCGCGTGAGGCAAGGCGCATCCTGATATCCGACAACCTCTTCCCGACAGATCCGTGAACAGAACATTCTGCCAGCGCCCGTTCAAGGCGATTGAGCAGTTCCGGCAAACTCGCGTCTCCCGCCCCCTGCCCTACGAACTTCCGCTTTCGCATAAGACCGCTCCCTGGTCGGACATCCGCCGCGTATCGGTATCACCACAAATCGTCAAGATCCAGCGACATCTGTTCCTTCGTCCTGGCGTCAGAAGGTGCGTCGGACGCAAAACCCTTTGGCGACGCCATTGTTAGCACATCGAGATGAAAAACCGCATCCGCGCAGATCTGGATAAATCCGCCACCCGGCTGCTTCTGGCCGGTGCCGTGTTCCAAACCGGCACGGCTGTCGTGCCCAGCCTGTCCCGTCCTGCTCACGTCACATTGGCCAGCATCGACTGACGACAATCCGGAGCGGCACAGGCACACGCATATTGGGCCCGTGCCTCTTCATCCTCAGGGTCGTCGATGGCCAGCAGGTAATCGATGAACAGTTCTTCGCCCACGTGGATCGGCCGGAGCGTGTGGATGAAAATCCGCTCGCCATCCTCGATGGTTTCGCAGTTCGGCGTACACGCGTGGTTCAGCCAGCGGGCGCTGTTGCCGCCGCGGCTGCCATCAATGACGCGTCCGTCCGACAGGCCGAACAGGAACGTATGTCCAGCGACACCCTCTCGCCGATGTCGACGCAACGCATTTCGCCACGTCGTGATTTCACCCCTGTACTCGAGCACGCACTCGCCCGCTGCGAGCGAACGCATCGCAAATATCCCCTTACCGTGAACCGGAGATCTCCGGACGATGACGCGTCGCATTGTATTGCCCTGGCTATAGTCTCTGCGCAAGTATAGGGCGGCCAATTTCCGCCGTTATGATGGTGATATGACGAGCCCGTTGCCGCGACTTCCAGCCCTGGGCGGCCGCGTCCCAGTCCGGGACGTAGGTACGTGTTGATCCGCGACATTCAGGGTTGATCGTCCGATGGCCTGCGATGCAGGCCAGATTCAGAAGAGCTGGGCGCCGAGTTCGCGCAGGCTGCCCCACTTCACCGTGCTCACGAAGGTCCTGCCGGTCGTGTCGAGCGATTCGATCATCGCCCGTTGCCCACGCGCTTCCGCAATAACGCGCACGATGCGCCTCCGGTAGCGCAGCAACGCACCGATGGCCGGGCACGACGTCTGCCGCCGTGTCCGTGATCGTTTCTTTTCCATGCGGATATCTATATAGACAGGCAGTGAAGCGCAGGAGCCGCGACATATCGCGGCATCTCGCCACCCATGCTACCAGGCCAGCCGATCCGGGTCCAGGCCCGCTGCCCGATCGCTGCACTCCACTGCCACCGGCGCCCACCGGTCGTGGCGATTCGGCAGGCACGCCGGCCAGCAGCGATCCGGCCGGCGGCCTGCCTCCGATCTCAGCCGCCGTTCACCGCATCCTTGAACGCCTTGCCCGCTGTGAACTTGACGGTCTTCGCGGCCGGGATCTGGATCTCGGCGCCGGTTGCCGGATTGCGGCCGACCCGTGCGGCGCGCGAGCCCGTCGAAAACGAACCAAACCCGACCAGTTGCACGGTGCCGCCTTTGGTCACTTCACCTGTGATGGCCGCGATCACCGCGTCGATCGTCTCGCCCGTGGCGACCTTGCTGTCACCGGTTTTCGCGGCCACGGCATCGACCAGTTCCTGCTTGTTCATGGGAATTCCTCTTGATGGTTGTTGACTGCGCCACCGTACCCGATCGGTGCCGGGTCGCGCAATGGCCGGGCCGCGCTGTTTCTTTGGCATCGCAGGCAATCCGTGCATTGGCTCCGCGTCTGGCTCCCGTTTCTTCTCACCTCAACAGCAGCGTTTCATCCGCGTGGGATTGCGTCGCGTGCCTGGCGATGAAGCTCCCGTGCGCGCAAGTGCGCCGTTTAGTCAGCTGGCGGGGAATGCCTGCAGCGCAGGTTGGAAACGGAAGAAGATTGCCGTACCGCCCTACCGCGTCAGCGGTTTAGGCAGTATGACTTTCCGTGAGGTGGTGGCTGGCCCGCCGTGAGGAACCAGACGCGGGTTAGCATTGCTGCCAGAGCCGCATGGTGTGCACGAGGGCGACACCCGGCAATTTCCAGCGC
>NZ_LXKA01000358.1 GCF_001645125.1 Paraburkholderia ginsengiterrae
CATTCCGTCTGTTCGAGCAGCCGGAGAAGATCTACTCGTGGTGGGACTACCGCATGATGGCGTTCCGCCGCAATGCGGGGCTGCGCATCGACCACATTCTGCTGTCGAAGGCGCTCGCCGAAGTCTGTTCGTCCTGCGAAGTCGACAAAGTGCCGCGCAAATGGGAACAGCCGTCGGACCACGCACCGGTGGTCGCGCAACTCGGCTGAGCCTGTTCCGACACGTCAGGCCCGCGTTGATGCCGATCCACTCAACGTGCGCCACAAGAACTCGAACACCATCGCTCCGAACAACTCGGGCCGCTGCACCATGCAGGCCGCCACCAACAACCCGCCAGTGCTGGCGCCTTGAATGCCCAGTTGCGCGGCGCTCGTCACGCCCGTCTGGATAAGCGCCTCGGCCACCGCGATGAAATCGTCGAACGCGCGCTGGCGATGCTCGCGTTGCGCGGCCGTATGGCAGCGCGTGCCGATTTCGCCGCCACCGCGACGTCTCGCACGGCGTGTACGTCGCAACGAAAGTCATCGAGCGCGCCCTGCCAGACCGATGACCAGAGCTCCACTCCATCTGAACTTCAGATTACGTCCAGAATTTTGGAAGAAGGTTGCGGCAGGTTCAGCGACCTGATCTTGCTCGTGGTTTGCGAGGTGAGTCGCACGCCCCAGCGATTGAAGAACTCCGTCAGGTTGAATCCGGAAACCAGGCTGGAACGATATGCGAATACGTTCATTTTGCCGTCGTCCGTCGAGTCCTTGTCATCCAGTGGGTTGTGCCGGTAGTAAGCGTGCAGGTTCCGATAGAAATCGTTCCCGAGGACCGTCCTCAGCCGCTCGAACATCACCAGCCTCGCCCAGACAGCGCTATGTCCGGGCACGAACGTGTTTTCGTTGCTGAAGTCACGATTCGCTTGCTTGAGATAGCGCGCCGCGACCTGTCGGGAACTCGGCCCATCCTCGCCGGGCTCGTCGAGCCGCGAAGGATAGCCCATTTGCGACTGAACGTAGAGGGAATAGATGTTGACGGTGGTCTCTACCAGGAAGGACGGCGTCCAGTCATCCTGTTGGTACACGTGCCCCGTCTCGTGCCAGATTGACCAGGCCGACCGCAGTTTCGCCGGCTCCAGAATGTCCAGCGCGGAATCGTCAGGCATCCCTACCATGTAATCCGTCGCATACATGTAGACGCCTTCAACTTCACGCTGGGTGGAAAAATCGTCTTGCAGATAATGAATGCGTAGCGGAGAAGGCCTGTCCACAGGCGCCTTGCTCGGCGACAGCCCGGAGATATCATCTTCGAGGCCACGGATTCGGTCTGTAAGCGAAAGAATACTGGACGGGTCGACCTGCCCCGAACGATTGTAGAGACCGCGCTTGACGGTAATCATCGTTCTGTCGCTGACCAACTCCACGAAGGGTGCGCTTCGTTCCGACTTCAGCATGTTGTCCCACTGCGCCGAGGTCGTCTGTCCAGCAATGTACAGAGGAACCCGTTGACCACCCGCCAGCACTTTCACAACGGCGTTGCCCGGCGTTTTCTCGAATGCGTAAGATACGTACCGAAAATACATCATACCGTCGGATGGCGATGTGAATGTGCCGCCCCCCCGGCTCGCCGACAGACAAACAATATTGTCGGTGCGTCCGCCACTGAACGACTGCCAAAGAGGACCGATGAACACACACATGTCCTTGGGTGCATTCAATTCGATTTTGACCGTCTCTCCGGTCCGGACAAACAGCCCGGACGGTTGAAAGTCCGCCAGTTTCCTGTTGCCGGCCCTAATCGCTTCCCCGCTCGCCGCCGGAAGCGGCGCGATGGAATAAACCCTGTTTTCCGCGTCGATGTGTGATTGTTCGCGCGGCTGTTCCGATTCCGACGAAGAAGCAACGGAGTCAACTGGAACAAGCAGCCATTGGGCATTCTCACCGGTTTCAACCGAATACACACCGATGGGCGCGCCATCCGCCCGGTTGCTCTCGAACAGATTGAAGCTCACGCCACCATTATATTTCTCGATCAGATAGGCATCCTGCCAAGACTTGACTTTCCATACATCTCCCACCTTACTCAGGCTCAATAAATCGCCATTTATCGAAACAGATTTATTATATTTTAGTGATTTTATCGTAAAGGCATCGCCGTTTTTCGACAAGATCCATTTCTGTGACGCATCACTCTGCGATACAGGCAACTGCCTTATTGAAAAATTATTACTGTTCATTGGCACGGCAGACATCGCCTTCAGCGTTTGCTTGGAGATGATGTAGTACGTGCCTGTTTTTATTGATGAATCGATATTCCACTCTGCAAGCGGTTTTGCCGCGAGAGATGTGGCAAAGAAAAAGCCATAGCCCAGCGGAAGCAGCAAAGCCAGAAATCTAAAAATTATATTTCGTCTTATATTTATCATTGAAATTAAGTATCCGAACAATAAAATAGGGGAAAAATTCTAACCTGTGTCAAACGTGCGAATGCAAATATTTGCAAAAGACGCACGCGGTTCTGGATTCGATAAATGCAATGCCGTTGCCGCTCTGTTGCGGAATGTCTTTTCCCCAGCCGCTTGTTTGCGACGATGGACATGAGTGCATCGTTTGACGGAGCATGACTCGATACAGTCGCTGAGATTTCGGCAAGCTGAAAAAGATATCGAGATCTGCGGCGCCAATCGTAATTAGGCGATCGATCCAGGCTACGATGGGCAGTGCCACGGGGATTGCCGGCACATGAAAGAATCGCACCTTCCTGGCAATCAGCAGCACCGACGTGCTGTGCCTCCAGGAACTGAAGCTGACTGACGACAAATTCCCGCGCGCCGAACTCGAGGAGAAAGGCTACCGCAGCTGGTTCGCCGGCCAGAAGACCTACAACGGCGTCGGCATTCTGGTGCGCGAAGGCCTCTCCGTCGACGAAAGCAGCGTCGTGCGCAACATTCCGGGCTTTGAAGATCCGCAGCAACGTGTGATCGCCGCGACCGTCGAAGGCGTGCGCATCATTTCCGCCTATTTCCCGAACGGCCAGGCGCCGGGCACGGACAAGTTCGCGTACAAGCTGAGCTGGCTCGCCGCGCTGCACGACTGGATCGCGAGCGAGATGGCGCTACATCCGAAGCTCGCCCTGCTCGGCGACTACAACATCGCCCCCGACGATCGCGACGTGCACGATCCGAAAGCATGGGAAGGCCAGAACCTGGTGTCGCCTGAAGAGCGCGCCGCGTTCGTCCGGCTGATCGACCTCGGCCTCGCCGATGCATTCCGTCTGTTCGAGCAGCCGGAGAAGATCTACTCGTGGTGGGACTACCGCATGATGGCGTTCCGCCGCAATGCGGGGCTGCGCATCGACCACATTCTGCTGTCGAAGGCGCTCGCCGAAGTCTGCTCGTCCTGCGAAGTCGACAAAGTGCCGCGCAAATGGGAACAGCCGTCGGACCACGCACCGGTGGTCGCGCAACTCGGCTGAGCCTGTTCCGACACATCAGGTCCGCGTTGATGTACATCCACTCAACGTGCGCCACAAGAACTCGAACACCATCGCGTCGTGCTCGGCCTGCTCCAGTTCATCGGAGCCGCCGTGCCCGCCTTCTGTATTCTCCCGGTACCAGACCTTCTGTGCGCCCAGCGCCTGCATGCGCGCGGCCATCTTGCGCGCGTGTCCGGGATGCACGCGATCGTCGGCCGTCGACGTGGTGAACAGCACCGGTGGATACGCCACGTCCGCCGATACGCGGTGATACGGCGAGTAAGCGGCCAATACGCGCGCCTCGTCGGGGTCGTCCGGATCGCCGTATTCGTCGATCCATGATGCGCCCGCGTGCAGCAGGTGATAGCGGCTCATGTCGAGCAAGGGCACCTCGCACACCACCGCGCCGAACAACTCTGGCCGCTGCACCATGCACGCCGCCACCAGCAACCCTCCGTTGCTGCCGCCCTGAATGCCCAGTTGCGCGGCGCTCGTCACGCCCGTTTGAACGACCGCCTCGGCCACCGCGATGAAATCGTCGAACGCTCGCTGGCGATGCTCGCCTTGCGCCGCCGTATGCCAGCGCGTGCCGAACTCGCCACCACCGCGAATATGCGCGACCACGTAGACGCCCCCGCGCTCCAGCCAGCCGATGCCCTGCCCGGTCAGGTAGCTCGGCAGCAAAGGAATCGCAAAGCCGCCGTAGCCGCTCAGCAGGCAGGGGCGCGCCTGTGAATACGGCGGTTCCTGCGCGGGCGGTTGAGCCGCATGCGGTCCAATCACGGTGTACGGCACCGGTGTGCCGTCCGCGGAAACGGCATGCCCATGCGTGATGGCGAAGCGCGTCGCGTCGAACTGGGTCGGCCAGCGGTCGAGCAATTCCCACTCGCTCAAGTCGTCGCGCGCGAGGTCCGCCAGCCAGTACGCGGGCGGCTGCAGATAATCGTCGGTATCGACGAATACTTCGTCGTTGAGCGTCGACTCGACGGGCGACACATCGGCTTGCGCGTCGTCGCGCGACGGGAACAGCCGCTGCTGCCAATGCCACGTCTGATCGGCGGCTTGCACTGGCGTCCACAAGACAGTCCGGTTCTGCACGTCTTCCAGGTACGACACGATCAGCTGATTGCGCGTATGCGTCCACTCGCAGGCCGAAGTTCGAGGCGTCGGCGTGAACAACGGCAGCACGTCGCGCTCACCGCGCAGGAACGCCTCTTCGCGGATCGCCAGCAGCGCGCCGCCAGGAAAGCTCACGCCGTTGCAGACCCAATCGAGGCGCGGTTCGAGCAACAGCCAGCCTTGCCAGCCGCCCACCGCGACGTGCGCGGGAAGATCGTAGCGGCGCCACGCGTCGACGGCACCATGAGCGCCCTGTGCTCCTTCGAGGTAATAGGTTTGCGAATCGAAGAAGTCGACGCTGCTCGCCACCGTATGCCGCTGTTCGACCGGATCGTAGTGCGCTTCCACGCCGATGTCCGCGAAGGCACCTTTGAACACGACGGGCGCGTCGGCCAGCGCAGTGCCCCGCGCCCAGCGCCGCACTTCGCGCGGATAGCCGGAGCGCGTCAACGTCTTGCGGCCGTTATCCCAGCCGACGTAAAGCGTATCCCGGTCGATCCACGACGCCGTGTGCTTGCCGGCTTTCTCAATCGCGAAGCCGTCGCCCACGAAGCGTTGCGTGTCGATGTCGAACTCGCGCACCACCAATGCATCGGAGCCGCCCGGCGACAGCGTGATCAGCGCGCGGTCGCCATCGGGATACAGAATATCGAGCTCGACGCACACCCACGGCGTGCCTTCGGCCGCGCCGAGCGCGTCGAAATCGAGCAGGTTCTGCCAGTCAGGCTGGCCGCCGCGCCACGCCGCCCACGGCGTACGCCGCCAGATGCCCTTGGGATTGCGCTCGTCCTGCCACAGATCGTAGGCCCAGTCTTTCCAGCGGTCGGGAATGACCGGACGCTCGCGCGGCAGATACGCATCGGCGAGGCGTTGCCTGAGCGACTCGAAGTCGACACCGCTGCACCACGCCGCGCGCGTGCGGGCATTCTGCCGTTCGACCCACGCGAGCGCGCCGGGGTCGTCGAGCACTTCGAGCGACAGGAACGGATCGGGGGAAAGCGGCCAGGAAAAGGAAGCGGGAGACGTGGAAGAAGCAGGCATCGTGAACTGTCGAATAAAAACAGCGTCGATTATGCCTTGTGGAAGCCTGAGGGCCGCTTAATCAGTCAATCAGCAAACCAACGGCAGGGGCGGCTGGCACGCCGCCCCGCCCCGCAACGCGCCAATCAGGGCTCGAGATTGAGTTCCTGAATCTTGCGCGTAATCGTATTGCGGCCAATGCCGAGACGCTCAGCCGCTTCGACCTTACGTCCGCGCGTGAAGTCCAGCGCTTCGCGAATCACCGCCGCCTCGAAGCGGCGTGCGAGTTCGTCCATGACGTCCGCCGCGTTCTCGCGCAGCATCCGTGCGACTTCGGTGCGCAGGCCGCCTTCCCATGCGGCCACCGCGGCGGCGACCGGCATGCCGCCCGCCGCTGCGGGATGTGCCGGGACGCTCATGCCGTTGAGCGGCGCGACACCCGCCTCGCCCGTGCCGATCGAACCGCCACCACCGGCGGCATCGGTCACGCCGGCGTGCGTGGGACCGAGATCGGGCGGCAAGTCCTTGATCTCGATGGTCTGCGCGGGCGCCATCACCGTGAGCCAGTTGGCGAGATTCTCCAGTTGCCGCACGTTGCCCGGAAACGGCAGCGACGCAAGATAAGCCAGCGCCTCGTCGGACACGCGCTTGGGTTCAACGCCGAGATCGCGCGCGCTCTTTTGCAGGAAGTGGCGCGTGAGCAGCGGAATGTCTTCGCTGCGCTCGCGCAAGGCCGGCAGCCGCAAGCGGATCACGTTGAGGCGGTGATACAGGTCTTCGCGGAACAGGCCCTGGCGCACGCGCGATTCGAGATTCTGGTGCGTCGCCGCGATCACGCGCACATTGGCGCGCAACGGATTGTGGCCGCCGACCCGATAGAACTGCCCGTCCGACAGCACGCGCAACAGGCGCGTCTGCAAATCGAACGGCATGTCGCCGATTTCGTCGAGAAACAGCGTGCCGTTCTCGGCCTGCTCGAACCGGCCCTGACGCATGGCCTGCGCCCCCGTGAAGGCGCCGCGCTCATGGCCAAACAGTTCGGACTCCAACAGATCCTTCGGAATCGCGGCCGTGTTCAACGCGATGAAGGGACCGTTCGCGCGTGGGCTATGCCGGTGCAACGCACGCGCGACCAGTTCCTTTCCGGTGCCTGATTCGCCGGTAATGAGCACGGTTGCCGCGGAATGGGACAAGCGGCCGATCGCGCGAAACATGTCCTGCATCGCCGGCGCCTGGCCGAGCATTTCCGGTGCTTCGGTTACACGCTCGTCCCACGTCTGTTCGCCGCGCATGCTTTCGTCCACCGCGCGGCGGATCAGCTCGACCGCCTTGTCGACGTCGAACGGTTTGGCGAGGTATTCGAACGCCCCGCCCTGGAATGCGGCGACGGCGCTATCCAGATCCGAAAACGCAGTCATGATGATGACGGGCAAGCCCGGCACCTTGTCGCGCACGGTTTGCAGCAGTTCGAGGCCGGAGCCTCCTGGCATCCTGATGTCGGACACCAGCACCTGCGGGCTGTCATGGTCGAGCGCCGCCGACGCCTCGCGCACGTTCGCGAAGCTGCGGGTCGCGAAGTTTTCGCGGGCCAGTGCTTTTTCAAGCACCCAGCGAATCGATTGATCGTCGTCTACTATCCAGATCGGCTTCATATAGGTCGGTCAGAAGTCTTGAGATACACGGGGTATAAGCAGTCGAGTGTTAGCAGTCGAGCGGCAGCAGAATCTGAAACTCGGTATGGCCCGGGCGGCTTTCCACTTCGATCAGACCTTCGTGCTGTTGCACGAAAGTCTGTGCGAGCGTCAAACCGAGACCGCTGCCGTCTTCGCGCCCCGACACCAGCGGATAGAAAATGCGGTCACGGATTTCTTCCGGAATACCGGGGCCGTTGTCGATGATATGCAAGTCCAGTGCCAGCTTACATAAACGTTTCGACACGGTAATCTTGCGCGCAATGCGAGTGCGCAATTCAATGCGCGCGTCGCCTTGCGAAATACGTTCGCGCAACGCTTCGGCCGCATTGCGCACGATGTTCAGCAGCGCCTGGATCAGTTGCTCCTTGTCGCCGCGCAGATCCGGCACGCTCACGTCGTAATCGCGCTCGATGGTCAGGCCGCGTGGAAACTCCGCGAGAATCACCTGGCGCACGCGCTCGCACACTTCGTGAATATTCACGTCGCCGACGATATGCGGATGACGGTGCGGCTCGAGCAACCGGTCGACCAGCGTTTGCAGCCGGTCCGATTCCTTGATGATGACCTGCGTGTACTCGCGCAACTCATCGCGCTGGCGCTCGCCGAGTTCGAACTCGAGCAGTTGCGCCGCGCCGCGAATGCCGCCGAGCGGATTCTTGATCTCGTGCGCGAGATTGCGGATCAGTTGCTTGTTGACCGCCGTGAGGTCGTTGATGCGCTCCTCGCGGTCGGTGCGCAAGTGGCGCTCGTTCTCGAACAGTTCGAGCAGCACATAGTCTTGCGCGCTTTCCAGAAAGCCGACGATCGCATGCACGTGCAGCGGTTCGTGGCCGGGACGCTCCAGCACGGCGTCCAGATGGGTCGCGTGAAAACGGTGGGCGGCAATCGCGGTGATGGTCGCCACCAGCTCTTCACCGTTCGAAAAGATGTCCTGCCACGCCATCTGGGTCAATTGGCGGCGCGACAGCTCCAGCATGGACTCCGCCGACGGATTCGCAAACGCGACGCGCAGCGTGCGCTTTTCGAGCACCAGCACGACCGTCGGCAGCGCCTCGAAGCCCGGCAATAAACCGGAACTCACGAGCTGAGCGTCGTCGGATAGCGACTGCTCGTGCCCTTTCCTTGCCTTGATCAGATTCTTAAGAACCATCTTGCAGTCTGGCCGATAGGAGATGGTGATAAATCAGGTGCACCGCTTGTTGTGTTGCTCAAGGCCCGCACGCCGCAAACGTTGCTGACGCACTCTTTCGGGTCTAACGAAAAAGGGACGGCGCCGCCGTCCCTTTCTGACCGATCGCGAGCGTCGGGCAAAGCGCTTCGCCGGGTGAAGGACGAAGCGCCATGGCCGCTTACAGCGAGTAGTACATTTCGAATTCGATCGGGTGCACCGACTGACGATAGCGTTGCAGCTCGCCCGTCTTCAGTTCGATGTACGCGTCGAGCATCGAGTCCGTGAACACGCCACCGCGCGTCAGGAATTCGCGATCCGCGTCCAGCGCGTCCAGCGCCTGGTCGAGGCCGGCACACACGGTCGGGATCTTTGCATCCTCTTCCGGCGGCAGGTCGTACAGGTTCTTGTCAGCGGCTTCGCCCGGGTGAATCTTGTTCTGCACGCCGTCCAGACCCGCCATCATCAGCGCGGAGAAGCACAGGTACGGATTCGCCAGCGGATCCGGGAAACGCGTTTCGATACGGCGACCCTTCGGGTTCGACACGTGCGGAATACGGATCGATGCCGAACGGTTGCGAGCCGAGTAAGCCAGCTTGACCGGTGCTTCGAAGTGCGGCACGAGACGCTTGTACGAGTTCGTACCCGGGTTCGTGATCGCGTTCAGCGCGCGAGCATGCTTGATGATGCCGCCGATGTAGAACAGCGCGAATTCCGACAGGCCTGCGTAGCCATTGCCTGCGAACAGGTTGGTACCGTCCTTCCAGATCGACTGGTGAACGTGCATGCCCGAACCGTTGTCGCCCACCACCGGCTTCGGCATGAACGTTGCCGTCTTGCCGTACGTGTGCGCGACGTTGTGGATGATGTACTTCATCTGCTGCAGCCAGTCGGCGCGTTGCACCAGCGTCGAGAATTTCGTGCCGATTTCGTTCTGGCCCTGGCCCGCCACTTCGTGGTGGTGCACTTCAACCGGAATGCCGATCTGTTCGAGCAGCAGACACATTTCCGAGCGGATGTCCTGGAACGTGTCGACCGGAGCGACCGGGAAGTAGCCGCCCTTCGTGCCCGGACGGTGGCCGGTGTTGCCGCCTTCGAATTCCTTCGCCGACGACCACGGTGCTTCTTCCGAACCGATCTTGATGAAGCAGCCCGACTGATCCGTGTTCCACTGGACCGAGTCGAAAATGAAGAATTCCGGTTCCGGACCGAAGAAAGCGGTGTCGCCGAGGCCCGTGCTCTTCAGGTAGGCTTCAGCGCGCTTTGCCAGCGAGCGCGGGTCGCGCTCATAGCCCTTGCCGTCCGCCGGTTCGACGACGTCGCAGGTCAGCACGAGCGTCGACTCTTCGTAGAACGGATCGATGAAGGCCGTGTTCGCGTCCGGGACCAGCAACATGTCCGATGCTTCGATGCCCTTCCAGCCGGCAATCGACGAACCGTCAAACGCATGGCCGCTTTCGAACTTGTCTTCATCGAATGCCGACACCGGCACCGAAACGTGTTGCTCTTTGCCGCGCGTGTCGGTGAAGCGGAAGTCGACAAACTTGACGTCTTCGTCTTTGACGAGTTGTACGACGTCGGCCACGGATTTACTCATAACCTATCTCCTGATTAACGAATTCGGCGGATTCAGCCGCCGCCCAATCTAGCTGACCCGTCCCGGCACGTCCACCCTCAATCGTTGAGGACGAACATAAAAAACTGCATGGACCAATCGATCGGCAACAGTAAAGCAGCTTCTGTGCCATGCATGCGCTACCTCGGCGCAAAACCATACTGCGCGCGCGTTTGCGGGGAATGAATGCACCGAACGGCATGCAGCCCCGAAATCTTCACGCCGAACCATGCACCAACTGCGTGCATTCGACCAACCGGCAACGGATGATATTTCCATTTTGGTGCATTATCGACGATTCGCACCAAAACAGAGCGCGGCTCGTGCCGCGGCCGCACAGGGAATGCGCCGCGTGCGCCGCGCGCGAGAATGTTCATTTGGTCCGAAGGAGATTTGCGCTCATGAGTACGCTTGAACAGTTGTACGCACTCGCGGACAAGCGCCGCACCGAAAACCAGTTGCCGTACGCGGGCGCCATCTCGCCCGCCGAAGCGTTCGAACTGCTGCAACTCGATCCGCGCACGCGGCTCGTCGACGTGCGGACCCGGGCGGAACTCGACTGGGTCGGCCGGCCGGTGATCGGCGACGGCCAATATGCACACGTGGAGTGGACGCGTTATCCCGGCGCGGTGCCGAATCAGGAATTCCTTCACCAGTTGAGCCAGGTCGCCACGCCCGATACGCCCGTACTGTTCCTGTGCCGCAGCGCCGCGCGTTCGAAGCTCGCGGCGATTGCCGCCACCCAGGCCGGCTTCACCAAAGCGTACGACCTGCTGGAAGGCTTCGAAGGCGACAAGGACGGCCAGGGGCATCGGAAGACGGTGTCGGGCTGGTGTTTTCGCGGGTTGCCGTGGCTCGGTGCGTGAGAACGGCGCGCGGTCTGCCGCGCGGTTTGACTGATCCTCGGCGCGGAATATGACAAGCCGATGATCTGTCGATGCCGCGCCCGGAATCGGCTATCCGCGCGGTGAATGACGGCGCCGCTGTGCGCGGGCGCGGCCGGACATGTGCGGCGCGGGTCAGGTCCGAGAACCAGGTCCGAAAATCAGATCCGAAAATCAGGTCCGCGGTTTCGACACCGCGGCTGCCGCGGCCGCCGCGGCGGTGACATCGGGCTCGACGATATCGCCGCCCAGCAGGTGCACCCCTTCGCGCAGCCGGACGAATGCCGCCGCCACCGCTTCCGGCTCCCCCTTCACACCCAGGTCGATATGGTGACGCGCATACACGCCTCCGCGTTCCGCGTCGCCGACACTCGGCAGACTGAAGACCCGCACACCCGGAAAATCGTGCTCGATTTTTTCCATCAGCGGCGTGATGCGTGACTCCGGCAGTTCGAACACCAGCAGTGATTTTTCCGCGTGCGGCGTGGCGTGATGCAGATGGGCGTACTGCGTATCCAGCACCCACTCGATCATCGGCCAGGCCATCACCGGGAAGCCCGGCACGAAATAGTGCTGTTTGATCGAAAAACCCGGAATCTTGTTATAGCCGTTCGGGACGATCGCCGCGCCCTGCGGATACGTGCCCATATTCAGCCGATGCAGGTTCTCCGGCGACTGCAGATCCAGTGGCGTGGCCGCGCTGGCCGGGTACATGTCGCGGATGCGCTCCTGAATCAGCTTCGCGGCCTCCGGATGCAGTTCGAGCGGCACGCCCAGCGCGGCCGCCGCGCATTGGCGCGTGTGATCGTCCGGCGTGGCGCCGATACCGCCCGTGGAGAACACGATGTCGCCCGACGCGAAGGTACGCCGCAGCGTCGCCGTGATGCGCTCCGGGTCGTCGCCGATGTACTCCGCCCAGCCGAGCGACAGCCCGCGCGCGCCCAGCAATTCGATGACCTTCGGCAAGTGCTTGTCGATACGCCTGCCCGAGAGGATTTCATCGCCGATGATGATGACGCCAAATGCCATTGCCGCCTCTTTCGCTTAGTCAGATATCAGTAGGGAACCGGCGCCGTGTGCCGCGCACCGCCATGCTCTTCCGCGCGCATGCGCTGCAGTGCGCGCAGACAGTAGTAGCCGAACCACAGCGCCGAGAACACAAGGATGAACGCATAGATCCAGATCGTCACGGCGGTAATCACCGGGAACAGCACGATCAGCCAGACCGACGTCGCCCACAGCAGCGTAGGCAGCGAACCCAGCAAGCCGCTCGCGATGCCGATCAGCAGCAACGGCAAGCGAAACCGCCGCACCAGCGCGCGCCGCTCGTCACGCGTGGCATGCAGCGCCAGCGCGTCGTAACTCATCACGCGATACGTCAGCCAGCCCCACAGCAGCGGCGGAATCAGCGCGAAGAACGGCGGCACGAGCCAAAGCGGCAAGGTGACGATCAGCAGCACCAGACACACCAGCGTGGTCCACAGTGCCTGAGCGAGGCTACCGTACCACGTTCCGCCGCGGCGCATTTCCAGACTCGCGAATTGCCGCGCGGAGAGAAAGCGGATGACCGCCGGCATCGACAGCGAAGCGATTAGCAGCAACACCGTCACGACGATCAGCGGGATCGCCATCGCGATCACGATAAACGGCGCGATCGCCGTGTGCAGCGCCGAAAAACCAAGCCAGTCGAACAGATGATAAAGCGTGGTGGTGAACGACCAGCTTTCGAGCCAGGCGCGGGTCGCACCGATCAGCGTCTGCCAGGAAAACCATAGGATCACGCCCCAGCCGACCGTTGCCGCGAGAAACGGCATGAAGGTCAGCCAGAGCATGCGCGGGTGGAGCGCGCTGGTGAGCGCGCGTCCGAACGAGCGCAACAGATCATTCATGCGAGCCAGTGCCGGTGAACGAAACGATGGAAGAAGGAATAAAGAGACGTGCGCCAACGTGGACAGGATAAACCACGCGACGCGACGCCGGGAAAACCGGCGGCGTGAGAGAAAGCGCGCTCAGACTGCGGCGGCGTCGTTGCCTTCGGTGCGGCGCTTCGGCGCGAGGCGCCCGGCGATGCGCACAAAGGCGAGCCAGTGCTGCGCCCAGAACCCGTTGCCGTAATCCCGGCCTTCGAGTTGATCCCGAATGCCGGTCGGCTCCATCTCGCGGCTCCACGACACGCTGCGAAACAGCATGTCCCGCCAGGGAAACAGTACGCCGAAGTTGCAGCCGTATTTCAGCCCTTCGTGCCCGTAGCCGATCGCATGGTGACGGCGATGGAATGTCGGGCTGACCAGCAGACGCTCGCCGAGCCAGCCGAAGTACAGGCGGACGTTCGCATGCTGCACGCTCTGCGCGAGATTGGTGATGGCGACCAGCACGACGAACTGCGACGGCGGAACGCCGATCACCAGCGCGATCAGCGCGAAGAACGAGGCTTGCAGCAGATCGTCGAGCAGATGGTTGCGATCGTCGGACCACAGCGACATCTGCTGCTGGCTGTGATGCACCGCGTGCAACTCCCACCACAAGCCGATCCGGTGTTCCCAGCGGTGATACCAGTAGCCGGCGAAATCGAGCACCAGCAGGTACATCACGAACGTGACGAGCGGCTGCGTGGTGACGCCGGGCCACAGATTGTCGAAATCGATATTCGAGATGTTGTACAGCCGCAGCCATGCTTGTACGTTGTCGAAGAACGGCTGCAGCGCGAAAAAGAAGAACAGGTTGAGAATGCCGAGCTTGGCGATCCACGTGTAAATCACGTCGACGCGCACCGCCTTGCGGTTCTCCCACTGCTCCACCGGCCGCAGCGCTTCGAGCGGACGCAGGATCGCGTACATGGCCAGCACCTCGAAGACGCCCACGATCACCCAGTACAGGCTGTCGTAAGTGTCTTCGTCGTAGTCCATCAAATTGAAGCGGAACAGCAGCGGCTGCACCACGTCGACGTACAGCAACGTCTGCACGGCGGAGACGAAGCCGTCGATGGAAGAAAAAATCAGATGGAACATGGGGCTGACCTGGTTACTTCATCCGTTACGGCTCGCCTCGGTGCGGCATGGGTCCTCGCATCAGGCGCCGTTCGGCGCCGTGACCGGCGCGCGATTCAAGAAATAGATACCGTGCGGCGAGCGGCCGACGGCAATCGTCTGGATCAGCTTACGCGTAGTCAGGTCGATGATGCCGACATGCTTCGCGAAGCGGAACGTTACCCAGAGATAGCGTTTGTCCGCAGAAAGTTCCATGTCGTCGGGTCCCGGCAACAACCCCGTGATGTCGCCGACATTGGTCAGCGTGTCCTCGTCGATGATGCTGATCGTGCTCGCCACGCGGTTCGACACCGCGACGTGCTTGCCGTCGGCGAGTGAGCGGAAATTGTGCGCGCCGTTGCCGGTGTGAATCGTCTTGACGATCTTCTGGTTGCGCCAGTCGACCACCGCGACGTAATCCGCGCCGGTCATGCCGACCAGCAGGTATTTCTCGCCCGGCGTCATCCACAGGCCCGCCGGCACCTTGCCGACTTTCATCTTCCACTTGACCGTTTGCGTAGCCAGATCGATCGCGGCCAGTTCGCCCGAGACCTGCAGCGTCACGAACACCGTCTTGCTGTCGGTCGTGAACGCCATGTGGCTCGGCATGACGGCGAGCGGCAGACGCGAAGCCAGCGTCATCTGGTTCTTCTGGTCGTCGTAATGATAAATGTCGAGACGGTCCAGACGCAGGCCGGTGGTGACGAGCCACTTGCGGTCCGGCGAAAAACCGATCTGATACGGATCTTCAATATTCTCGACCCAGCGCTGCACCTGGCCGGACTTTGGATCGACGAACATCAGATTGTTGGACACCGAATTCGCGACGATCAGCGATGAGTTGTCCGGCGTGACCATCAGGTGGTGGGGTTCCTTGCCCGTCGGCACCGTGCCGACGACCTGGTGGGTGGCCTCGTCAATCAGGCTCAGCGTGGCTTCGCCGGAGTTGAGCACGATCACGTTGCTGGCGTGCGCCGCCGGAGAAAAAAAGCCTGCCGCAGCGATCAGAGCCGCGCCTGTGGCGAACGTGGCCGTCAAGCCGGAAAGAAAAAATTTACGCATGAAAACTCACATCGGAGAACGACCGTCATTGTAGAACGTTTGCCATGACGAGCGGTTGACGTAACGCAGTGCGCGACGCATGAGAAATCCGGGGCACGATGATCCGCGACGGCGCAAGGCGAAGCCCCTCGTGCGGCCTATGACGGTGGTTTTTATCGCGTGAAAGCAAATGCTATCGAGCAGGAAAAGCGTTGATCTTATTTAAATTTCAAAAATTCAAGAATACTCCAATTCAAAGAGATATTTATAAGAATAAATCAGAACACTCAAGATTAAATTTATAAATTCAAACAACACGCTGTCAGAAATTAAGCAAAAACAACTCGCACCTCTTTAATTAAGATTTTGCTGATACCTCCACTGACCGGCCAGACAGGACAATCCTGCCTCTCCATCGCCCGCATGTAATCCCCCCTTCGGACGCGCGTGTGATGCAGGTGTTTCGGACGCGCAAAAAGAATAAATCAGTAATCTGGCACATGAAATCCGGATTACCCCACCGTTTATCTCGCGCGTGACAAATCAGGACGATGAAGCCAAATCCGAATACTCCACTCACGCACCGTCCATTTACGCAATATCACGGAGCTTCTAAAACGATGAATAGCAACGACTCATTAATGTGGCGTGAATCGACTGTACCGGGATTGAGGCCATCGGAGACGGCAGTACCCACGCAGAAACGAACGGCGGCTAACAGGAAAGCGATCGCGCAAGCCG
Organism: Paraburkholderia ginsengiterrae; assembly: GCF_001645125.1. Classification (GTDB taxonomy): domain Bacteria; phylum Pseudomonadota; class Gammaproteobacteria; order Burkholderiales; family Burkholderiaceae; genus Paraburkholderia; species Paraburkholderia ginsengiterrae. The sequence continues at coordinate 15,768 of NZ_LXKA01000358.1, forward strand.
TGCTGCTTCTCGCGGCCTTGGCAAGCGGCGCCTCGGCGGCACACGCGACGGTGTACTTCGCGGCAAGCCCGAATTCGCCGGTCACGGACACCGATGCTTTGGCCACGGGCCCCGGCTCGCTGGCGGCGGGGATCGGGGCAAATGCGGCAGGCACGCACTCGATGGCGGCCGGCCTTCAGGCGACCGCGCAGGGCGATAACTCGCTTGCGGCAGGCACATCGGCCGATGCGCTGGGCGACAACTCGATCGCCCTCGGCACGCAGGCGGGTGCCATGAGCGCCACCTCCGTCGCGATCGGCGCCATGACGCAAGCCTCAGGCCTCGCGTCCACCGCACTGGGCTACGGTGCGCAAACCAACGGCTATTCCGCCTTCGCCGGCGGCACGTTAGCCTCGGCAGTGGCCGACTACGGCATTGCGATCGGCCACCAGGCCACGGTCGGCGCCGGCGGCGCGGGTGCGATCGCGTTCGGCCTCGCCGCCCAGGCAACCGACGTCTACGCCAACGCCTTCGGCGCGGGAGCGACAGCTTCGGCGCTCGGTGCAACGGCAATTGGTCACAACGCCGCCGCCACATCCCTGAATAGCGTCGCCTTGGGCGCGAATTCGACCACGACAGCGGACCTGACTCAACCGGCCTTCACCCCCGTCGGTCAGGGTGCGACCGCGATCGCGGCGCCCACCGCCGCTGCCGAAGTCTCCGTCGGCTCGGCGGGCAACGAACGCCGCGTGACGAACGTCGCGGCAGGCGCGGCGCCGACCGATGCCGTCAACGTCAGCCAGTTGGGTGCGGTCGACGGCAAAGTCAATGCGATTGCCCGGAGCGGCACGATGCATTACTTCAAAGCCGATGGTATCGCCGATGGTTCCGACGACGCCGTGGCGAGCGGCACGCACGGGCTGGCGGCGGGTGCGGGCGCTGGTGCCGTGGGCGCCGGCAGTGTCGCGCTCGGTTACCTCAGCGCAGCGAGTGCGGACAACTCCGTCGCACTGGGCCAGGGTTCGATCGCCGACCGTGCGGGAACCATCTCAGTAGGGTCCGCCGGCAACGAACGCCAGATCAGCAATGTCGCCGCCGGCACTCAGGCAACGGACGCAGTCAATCTGTCCCAATTGCAGGCGGCCAGTGCCGACGCCACACGCTATTTCAAGGCAAATGGCCTGAATGACGGCACCGACGACGCAACGGCCACCGGCACCAACTCGATTGCCATTGGCAGCTCGGCACTCGCCTCGGGGCAAGCCAGCGTGGCCACCGGCACGGGCTCACGAGCCAAAGGCGACTTCAGCACGGCAGTCGGGGGGCTCGCCACCGCCGGGGGTGATGGGTCAATTGCGCTCGGCTATCAGGCGAACGCCGTGGGCGCCAATGCCGTCGCACTCGGTAACCAGGCGAGCGCAGTGGGCGACGGATCAACTGCACTCGGCTACCAGGCAAACGCTGCAGCCGCCAACTCCGTCGCGCTCGGCCAAGGCTCGATCGCCAAACGCGCCGGCACGGTCTCGGTCGGTTCCGCCGGCAACGAGCGCCAGATCACCAACGTTGCGGCTGGCACTCAGGCGACGGATGCAGTCAATCTGAGCCAGTTGCAAGCGGCCAACGCCGACGCCATGCGCTATTTCAAGGCGAACGGCCTGAATGACGGCACCGACGACGCAGCGGCCACCGGCACCAACGCGGTAGCCATCGGCAGTTCGGCACTCGCCTCGGGTCAAGCCAGCGTGGCCACCGGCACGAGTTCACAAGCCAAGGGCGATTTCAGCACGGCGGTCGGCGGCCTCGCCAGCGCTGCGGGCGATGGCTCGGTTGCGCTCGGCCATCAAGCGAACGCGGTGGGGGTCAACTCCGCCGCACTCGGCTATCAGGCAAGCGCCGTGGGTTCGAACTCCGTCGCGCTCGGCTACCAGGCCAGCGCCGCGAGAGACGGCTCAACGGCACTCGGCAATCAGGCGAGCGCCGCGGCCGTCAACTCTGTCGCACTTGGCCAAGGCTCGGTCGCCGACCGTGCCGGTACGGTCTCAGTCGGCTCCGCCGGCAACGAGCGCCAGATCACCAACGTCGCAGCCGGCACTCAGGCGACGGATGCGGTCAACCTGAGCCAGTTGCAGGCGGCCAGTGCCAACGCCGCACGCTATTTCAAAGCAAATGGCCTGAATGACGGCACCGACGACGCAGCGGCCGCCGGCACCGGCGCGGTTGCCATCGGCAGCTCGGCGCTCGCCTCGGGGCAAGCCAGCGTGGCCACCGGTACTGGCTCGCAGGCCAGGGGCGATTTCAGCACGGCGGTCGGCGGCCTCGCCAGCGCCGCGGGCGATGGCTCGATTGCGCTCGGCTATCAGGCGAACGCGGTGGGGGTCACCTCCGCCGCACTTGGCTATCAGGCAAGCGCAGTGGGTTCCAACTCAATCGCGCTCGGCAACCAGGCGAAAGCCGCGGGAGACGGATCAATGGCACTCGGCAACCAATCAAACGCAGCCGCCGCCAACTCCGTCGCGCTCGGCCAAGGCTCGATCGCCAACCGCGCCGGCACGGTCTCCGTCGGCGCCGCCGGCAGCGAACGCCAGATCACCAACGTCGCGGCCGGCACGGCCGACACCGACGCCGTCAACGTCGCCCAGCTGAAAGCGGTCAGCGACCAGAGCGCCGCCACTGCCGCGAAGCTCAACGGTGCGGTGATGTACGACCAGAACGCCGACGGCAGCGTCAACAAGAACAGCATCACGCTCGGCGGCGATGCGGCGAGCGGCGGCACTGTCATCCACAACGTCGCCGACGGCGTGGATGCATCCGATGCGGTCAACCTCGGCCAGATGAACTCGGCCATCGCGGGCGCCGTCAACAACGCGGTAGTCAACGTGGCGAATCCGTTCTTCAGCGCGGAAGGCAACCGCGATACCGAAGGCGCGCTGTCCTCCGGCACGCACTCAGTCGCAGCGGGCGCCAACACGCAGGCCACCGGCGCCAACGCGGTCGCCATCGGCGCGAATTCGCTTGCAGGCGGCAACAACGCTACCGCGCTCGGCGCGGCAGCGAACGCGAGAGCAGACAACTCGGTCGCGTTGGGCCAGGGCTCGGTCGCGAACCGGGCAAACACGGTATCGGTCGGTGTAGCGGGCGGCGAACGCCAGATCACCAACGTCGCTGCCGGCGTGCAAGGCACCGACGCGGTCAACGTCAATCAGCTGCAGCAAAGCGTGAGCGGCGCAGTCAGCCAGGCCAACAGCTATACCGACGACCAGATCCGTTCGGCCCGCCGCGATGGCTACGGCGGCGCCGCCTCAGCGATCGCCATGGCCGGTTTGCCGCAGGCGGTCCTGCCCGGCCACGGCATGGTCTCGATGGCCGGCGGCACGTACGGCGGCCAGTCGGCGCTGGCTATCGGCGTGTCGCAGCTCTCGGATACGGGCAAGTGGGTCTACAAGGTGCAAGGCACCACGGATTCGCGCGGCCAGTTCGGCGCGTCGGTCGGTGCCGGCATGCACTGGTAAGCGGCACGTTCAGAAGAATCGGGCCAACGCCAGTCGCCGCGCTGGCCCGGGTATCAGCGCAGTGTGTGCGACCCAGCGCGGGTCCAAAAAGAAGCCCGCGCCCTTTGCGCGTGACGTCGTGCTCAAAAGGCATGGCGTCGCGCGCTTTTTTTTGCGTAGCACCGCAGCCGTCTCCACACAGCAGACGCGCACGGTGCCCGCTGCGTGCCGCCCTCACCGCTGCATCGATTCCCACACTTTGTAGAGGCGCTTCACGGACACCGGCATCGGCGTGCGCAACTCCTGCGCGAACAGCGAGATGCGCAACTCTTCGAGCAGCCAGCGGAACTCCGACAAACGCGGATCCAGCACGCCGCCGCGTTGCGCCACCGCGCGCTGATAGTTCTGCAGGAGCGGCTGATACTCGGCGAACTGCCGCGCGTCGCGCGCGGGGTCAGCCTTGAGCTTGTCGATGCGCAGCGCGATCCCTTTCAGGTAGCGCGGAAAATGCGCCAGTTGCGTGTACGGCGTATCGACCACGAAGCGTTTGCCGATCAGTGCGTCGAACTGGTTCTGCATATCCGCATGCGCGGCCGCGAACGGCTTCGCCTGCAGGAGCTTCTTCGACACCGTCGCGTATTCGCTGAGAATCTGTCCGACGAGGCGCGCAATTTCCTGCGCCAGCAAGGTCAGGCGGCTGCGGCCCTCGTCCCGGCGCGTGTGGAAACTGACCTCGTCGTCGGGCAGCGGGTCCTGCAAACAGGCGCGATCGAGCGCGGTATCGATCAGCTGGTCGCGCAACTCTTCCTGCGTGCCGCGCGGCATAAACTGCATCGCCATTTCGCGCAGACCCGGCAGGTTCTTCTCCAGATACTTGATCGGTTCCTTCAACTGCAACGCGAACAGCCGACGCAATCCCGCGCGATGAATCCGTGCGGCCTCGTCCGGCGAATCGAACACCTCGACATCGCAATGCGTGCCGCGATCCACCAACGCGGGATAACCGAACAGAGTCTGGCCGCCGCGGCGAATCTCGAGCAGTTCGGGGAGCTTGCCGAAATTCCACGTCGTCAGCTTTTCGTACAGCGCGGTGCCTTGTGTGCCGCCCTGTGCCCCATCTTGCGGCGCGGTCCGCGGGCCGAACGCGGCAGCGCCCTTGCCGCGCTGCGCAGTGCCGGAGGCTTGCAATGGCGTCGCGACACCGCCGCCGCCCGCGTCGGCCAACGCCGCGCCGGCCGCACTCGACGCAATCTTCTGAAAATGCTGCTGCGCCTGGCCGCCAAGCTCGGCGCGCAGTTGCGACAGATTGCGGCCCATCGCGAGCTGGCGTCCATGCTCGTCGACGATCTTGAAGTTCATGAACAGGTGCGGCGGCAAGGTCTCGAGCTTGAAGTCCGACTGCTTCATCGCGACCTGGGTCTGCTCGCGGATATCCGCAATCAGCGACTCGAGCAGGCTGCCCGCCCCGAAGCGCGGCGCGCCATGCCGTTCGACGAAATTCGCCGCGTACTCCGGCATTGGCACGCAATGGCGCCTGAGCTTCTGCGGCAAGGACTTCAGCAACAGCTGCGTCTTCTCTTTCAGCATGCCAGGCACGAGCCATTCGCAGCGGCGCGCGTCGACCTGATTCAGCGCGTACAGCGGCACGGCGAGCGTCACGCCGTCGCGCGGCGAACCCGGCTCGAAGTGATAAGTGAGCGCCATCTCGACACCCGCCATCGTCATGCGCTTCGGGAACAGATCGGTGGTGACGCCGGCCGCTTCGTGCCGCATCAGATCGTCGCGCGACAGATACAGCAGGCGCAGTTTGTCTTCCGCCTGACCGCCCTTTTTCACCTCGTCGCGATACCAGCGTTCGAACGACGCGCCGGTGTAGATACCCTTAGGCAGCGCCTGATCGTAGAAGGCGAAAATCAGTTCGTCGTCGACCAGCACGTCCTGACGGCGCGACTTGTGTTCGAGCTGCTCGATATCGGCGAGCAGCTTGCGGTTGTGCGCGAAGAACGCGAGCTTCGTATCGAACTCGCCCTCCACCAGCGCGCCGCGAATGAACAGCTCGCGCGCGCGCGCCGGGTCCTGTTTGCCGAAGCTCACGCGCCGCCGGTGATAGATCGGCAGACCGTAGAGCATCGCGCGTTCGAACGCAGACACCTGCGCCGCGCGCTTTTCCCAATGCGGTTCGGACAGCGACTTCTTCAGCAAATGCGCGCCGATTTTCTCGATCCACTCCGGTTCGATTTTCGCGATGCAGCGCGCGTACAGACGGCTCGTCTCGACCAGTTCGGCGGCCATCACCCACTTGCCCGCCTTCTTCACCAGCGCCGAACCCGGCCACAAATAGAACTTGATGGTGCGCGCGCCGAGGTAGTACGGCTCGTCGTCGGCTTTGAGGCCGATATTGCCGAGCAAACCGGTCAGGAGCGCGAGGTGGATCTGCTCGAAAGTCGCTTCCGCATCGTTCAGACGCCAGCCGTGCTCGCGCACCACCGTCAGCAGTTGCGAGTGCACGTCGCGCCATTCGCGCAGACGCAGTTGCGACAGGAAGTTCTTGCGGCATTCCTCATGCAATTGCTTGTTCGACTTCTTGTGCGCGATCGCTTCTTCGAACCAGTTCCAGATTTTCAGCCACTGCAAGAATTCGGAGCGCTCGTCGGCGAACCGGCGATGCGCCTGGTCGGCCTGCTCCTGCGCTTCGATCGGCCGGTCGCGCGGGTCCTGCACGGACAAGGCGCTCGCGATGATCAGCACTTCCTTGAGCGACTGCTGATCGCGCGCGGCCAGAATCATCCGGCCGACCCGCGGATCGAGCGGCAGGCGCGCGAGTTCGCGGCCGAGCGGCGTGAGCTGGTTGTCGTCGTCGACGGCGCCCAGCTCGTTGAGCAGCTGATAGCCGTCGGCAATCGCGCGGCCCGGTGGCGGCTCGATGAACGGAAACGTCTCGATCGCCGTCAGATGCAGCGACTTCATGCGCAGAATCACCGAGGCCAGCGACGAGCGCAGAATCTCCGGATCCGTGAAGCGCACGCGGCCCTGAAAGTCGCTTTCTTCGTACAGACGAATACACACACCGTCCGCGACCCGGCCGCAGCGCCCTGCCCGCTGATTCGCGGCGGCCTGCGAAATCGACTCGACCTGCAACTGCTCGACCTTGTTGCGGTACGAGTAGCGCTTGACGCGCGCGAGACCGGTATCCACCACGTAGCGAATGCCCGGCACCGTCAGCGAGGTTTCCGCGACGTTGGTCGCGAGCACGATGCGGCGCGCGTTCGAGGTACGGAACACGCGCTCCTGTTCGGCGGCCGAAAGGCGCGCGAACAGCGGCAGAATCTCCGTGTGCGGCGGATGGTGCTTGCGCAGCGCCTCGGCGGCGTCGCGAATTTCGCGCTCGCCGGGCAGAAACACCAGCACGTCGCCGGGACCTTCGCGGCACAGTTCGTCGACGGCGTCGACGATCGCTTCCATCAGATCGCGGTCGGTTTCGCGCTGGGTTTTCGGCCGCTCGCCACGCGAGGGCGATTGCGCCGTGCCCTGGGCCGCCTTCACCGCCGGACTGTCTTCCTCGACCGGCCGGTAGCGCACCTCGACCGGATACAGGCGCCCGCTCACCTCGATCACCGGCGCGGGTTTCTCATCGCTGCCGAAGTGGCGCGCGAAACGGTCCGCGTCGATCGTCGCCGAAGTCACGATCAGCTTCAGATCGGGACGCTTGACGAGAATTTCCTTCAGGTAGCCGAGCAGAAAGTCGATGTTCAGGCTGCGCTCGTGCGCCTCGTCGATGATCAGCGTGTCATACGCTTTCAGCAGCGGATCGGTCTGCGTTTCGGCGAGCAGGATACCGTCGGTCATCAGCTTGACCGATGCGCCCGGCGACAGATTGTCAGTAAAGCGCACCTTGTAGCCGACCACTTCGCCAAACGGCGTGCCGAGTTCTTCGGCGATGCGGCGGCCCGTCGCCGACGCGGCGATCCGGCGCGGCTGCGTGTGGCCGATCAGCCCCGAGCCGCCCGCGCCGAGGCCACGCCCCAGTTCGAGGCAGATTTTCGGCAACTGGGTCGTCTTGCCGGAGCCGGTTTCGCCGCAGACGATCACGACCTGATTCTGCGCGATCGCGCGTGCGATTTCCTCGCGGCGGCCGGACACCGGCAGCGCTTCGGGATACGTGATGGGCGGAATCGGATTCGGCTCGACGACACGCTGCGCGCGCTCCGCACGCGGCGGGCGTGGCTCGCGGCGTTCGGTGCGTTCGGTGCGCGCGCCCTGCGGCCGATCTTTTTTCTGCGCGGACACACGCGCGTCACCTGCTGCGCGCAGGGACTCAGGCGCCGTTTGGGGCGTGTTGCGGTTCGCGTCCTGCGCAGGGCGGCGCTGCGCGTTGCCGGCCTTCGGCTGATCGGCGGAAGGTGCCGGAATATCGTTCGCCGCAGCGGGACTTTTGGGTACATTCGACATGGGGGCGCATTATAATCCCCGGCATGAATTCCCAAACTGACCTCGTCCCCGCGCCCGCGAGCGTTCCGGCCCCCGCCGAAGCGGCGGAAGAACTCGCACAGCACGCGCAATTCGTCGACTGGATGCGTTCAGTCGCCCCTTACATCCACGCGTTCCGGAACAAGACGTTCGTCGTCGGTTTCGGCGGCGAAGTGGTGCATCAGGGGCTCCTGAATGCGCTCGTGTCCGACATCGCGCTGCTGCAGGCCATGGGCATCCAGATCGTGCTGGTGCACGGCTCGCGGCCGCAGGTCGAAGAGCAGATGAGCCTGCACGGCGTGGAGTCCGAGTTCTCGCACGGCATGCGCATTACCGACGCGCGCGCGCTGGAATCCGCCAAAGAAGCGGCGGGCGAAGTGCGTCTGGACATCGAGGCCGCGATCAGTCAGGGCTTGCCGAATACGCCGATGGCGCACGCGCACATCAGCGTCGTGTCAGGCAACTTTGTGACGGCGCGGCCGGTCGGCATTCTGGACGGCGTCGATTTCCAGCACACCGGGGTGGTGCGCAAGATCGACGCGGATTCGATCCGCCACTCGCTCGCGAGCCGCAAGCTGGTGCTGCTCTCGCCGCTCGGCTTCTCGCCCACCGGCGAGGCGTTCAACCTGTCCATGGAAGACGTGGCCTCCGCCGCGGCGATCGCGCTGCGCGCCGACAAGATCGTGTTCCTGACTGAGACGCCGGGTCTGATGGAAGCCGGCGAAGAAGGCGAGGAACTGATCCGCGAACTGTCGCTCGACGACGCTTACAAGCTGCATGAAAGCGGCGAAGTCACCGGCGACGCGGGCTTCTACCTGAAACACTCCATCCGCGCCTGCCGCGGCGGCGTGGCGCGGGCGCACATCATCCCTTACGCGCTCGACGGCGGCCTGCTGCTCGAACTGTTCCTGCACGACGGCGTGGGCACGATGATCTCGTACGAGAACCTCGAAAGCCTGCGCGAAGCTACGCCGGACGACGTCGGCGGCATTCTCTCGCTGATCGAGCCGCTCGAATCGGACGGCACGCTGGTGCGGCGCGGCCGCCATCAGATCGAACGCGACATCGACCATTTCTCGGTGATCGAGCACGATGGCGTGCTGTTCGGCTGCGCGGCGCTGTATCCGTACCCGCAGGAGCGCATCGGCGAAATGGCGTGCCTGACGGTCGCGCCCGAGGCCCAGGGCACCGGCGACGGCGAGCGCCTGCTCAAGCGCATCGAGCAGCGCGCGCGGGCGCGCGGCCTGACGCGCATTTTCGTGCTCACCACGCGTACCGAACACTGGTTCCTCAAGCGGGGCTTCGTCAAGGTCACGGTCGACGATCTGCCGGAAGACCGCCGCCGGCTTTATAACTGGCAGCGCAAGTCGCTCGTGCTGATGAAACAGCTCTGAGCGGCCCCATATAAAGGCGACTGCAGCTTTTAATTGGCATTGATACAGTAATCATTTTTATGGGACTGGAGTGCGTGCTGAAGCACCACCACTCCGGTCGACTAATTTTTATGGGACCGGAGTAAGTGCTAAAGCACTAACTCCGGTCGACAAAGGAGAAGCACAGCATGTCTCGTATGGTTCAATGCGCGAAGCTCGGCAAGGAAGCCGAAGGCCTCGATTTTCCGCCGCTGCCGGGCGAACTCGGCAAACGGATCTACGAAAGCATTTCGAAGGAAGCCTGGCAGGCCTGGCTGAAGCAGCAAACCATGCTGATCAACGAAAACCGCCTGAACATGGCCGATCCGCGCGCGCGTCAATATCTGATGAAGCAGACCGAAAAGTTCTTCTTCGGCGAAGGCGCGGATACGGCGCAAGGTTACGTGCCGCCGTCGGCCTGACCGGGTTCGATCGGGGCGCTTTCGCGCTTCCGGCTGCATGACCAAAATCCGCGCCGCGTGCGCGGGTTTTTTTTCGTGCGCCCGGCAGGGCGCACTCACTCGGAGGTGAAAGTCCTCTACACACCCGGCAAGGGGAAGTGTTAGCCAGAGGCAAGGGTTTCGCGGGCGACTGCGAGTCTGAAGGAAGTCCGAGG
>NZ_LXKA01000359.1 GCF_001645125.1 Paraburkholderia ginsengiterrae
CGCGCGCCGCCTGCCCGCCGCCTAGCGCGAGCTTCTCGACTTTCGCGCGCAGATCGGCAACCAGTTCTTCGAGTGCCGCGGCGTTGGCGCGGAAGTCGTCCGAGCGCGGGTTGAGCTTTGATTCAATGATCGGCATGGCGGGGGCTTCTCCAGTGTCGGCCGGAGTTAGTGCTACAACACTTACTCCGGTCCCATGCAACGTAGTTGCGCTCGCCTTTTTTAGGCTTGTGCTTCGCGCGTTGCGACAACCCGCGCGAAGCACCGTGCGACGCATCATGTACTGCGTGATTGAAAACTGCTTGAATGCTCAGTGAGCGCTCAGTGAACGCTCAAGCCGTCTCGGCAAACAGTTCGCGGCCAATCAGCATGCGGCGGATCTCGCTCGTGCCCGCGCCGATTTCATAGAGCTTTGCGTCGCGCCACAAACGGCCAACCGGATATTCGTTGATGTAGCCATTGCCGCCGAGAATCTGGATCGCCTCGCCCGCCATCCACGTAGCTTTTTCCGCGGTGTAGAGAATCACGCCGGCGCAATCCTTGCGCACCTGGCGCACGTGTTCCTTGCCGAGCGTGTCGAGCTGACGGCCCACCGCATACAGATACGCGCGGCACGCCTGCAGCGTGGTATAGAGATCCGCCACCTTGCCCTGAATGAGCTGGAACTCGCCGATCGGCTGACCGAACTGCTTACGGTCGTGGATATACGGCACGACCGCATCCATGACGGCGACCATGATGCCGGTCGGACCGCCCGCGAGCACCGCGCGTTCGTAATCGAGGCCGCTCATCAGCACCTTCGCGCCGCCGTTCAGTTGACCGAGGATGTTTTCTTCCGGCACTTCGACGTTCTGGAACACCAGTTCGCCGGTATGCGAACCGCGCATGCCGAGCTTGTCGAGCTTTTGCGCGACCGAAAAACCCTTCATGCCTTTCTCGACGATAAACGCCGTGATGCCGCGCGAATTCGCTTCGGGATCGGTCTTCGCGTAGACGACCAGCGTGTCGCAATCCGGCCCGTTGGTGATCCACATCTTCGTGCCGTTGAGCACGTAATGGTCGCCCTTCTTGTCGGCACGCAGCTTCATGCTGACGACGTCCGACCCGGCGTTCGGCTCGCTCATCGCCAATGCGCCGACGTGTTCGCCCGACACCAGCTTGGGCAGATACTTCCGCTTCTGCGCCTCGGTGCCGTTGCGGTGAATCTGGTTCACGCACAGATTCGAATGCGCGCCGTACGACAGACCGACCGATGCCGACGCACGCGAGATTTCCTCCATGGCGATCATATGGGCGGTGTAGCCCATATCCGCACCGCCGTATTCTTCCGAGACCGTCATGCCCAGCACGCCCAGATCGCCAAACTTGCGCCACAGGTCCATCGGAAACTGATCTGTGCGATCAATCTCCCCGGCGCGCGGGGCGATTTCTTTGGCAGCGAATCCCGCGATGCTGTCGCGCAGCATTTCGATTTCTTCGCCGAGCGGGAATTGCAAACCGGGCAGGTTGGTCATTGCAGTGTCTCCAGAGGTTGTAGGCGGCCGGCCCGGGTGGGTGCCGGCGGGTCCGGGTGCGGCTCGGCGGACGGCGGCGGCCTTGTGGGCCACCGTCGCCCCGCACGAGGCGCGCAACGTTCAAGGCGCATTTCACGCTAGATTTACGTAAGCGTCAAGTTGAATTTTTGAGTGTTACTCAGAAAATGAAGCGGTTGCCAAAAAAGCTTACCGAACGTGATAGGATCGCCGTTACTGGGCGCTTTCCGCTCAACTCAGCACGGCTTCCACCCCAACAATCTGAACTTGACTCATATGACGGTTGCCACCAGGGCCGAGTTGCCCGCCTCGCGCCGCCAGCCGGCCGGGCGCAAGTCGCAGCAACGCGTGAAGGAGATTCTTCAGGCGGGGCGCGACGTGTTCTCCGAAAAGGGCTACGAGCGCGCGACGACCGCCGAGATCGCGCAGCGTCTCGGCATCTCCGAGGCGACCGTGTTCAGCTATTTCCGCGGCAAACGCGAGCTGTGCGCGCGGGTGATCGGCGACTGGTACGACGAGATCATCGAGGCAATCGAGTCCGGCTTGCCGCGCGACGGCACTGTGCGCCAGCAGTTCGCGTTTATCGTCCGCACGCATTTGCGGCTCATGCTCGTGAACGGCACCGACCTGTGTGCGCTGGTGCTATCCGAAGGCCGTGCGCGGCATCACGAACTGAGCGAGGCGCTCACCGAATTGCAACGCCGCTACACCGCGCCGTTGATGCGCGTGCTGGCACAAGGCCGGGAAAGCGGCCAGATTCGCAACGACATGCCATTGCGACTGCTGCGCTCCATGGTGTTCGGGCCTATGGAGCACGTGCTGTGGGACGCCACGCTCGCGAACCGGCACATCGACATCGACGCGACCGCGGACCGGTTGATCGACGTGCTTTGGGCGGCACTCACGCCGCCGGATCTTGCGCTCAGCGCCTTGCAGCAATTCAGGGTGGAAGTGGCCGAGGCGAACCGGCGCTTTGAAGATGCGGCGCGTGGCGCAACAGGTACGCCCCGCGATCACGAATAACGGCCGCGCATGACGGCCAGCCCCCAAGGTTCTCCCCCTGCTTCTGTCCTCAGACGAAAAAGCGGCTAATCTACTGCTTCCCCGGCCAAGGCAGATGGAGAACCCACGTGGCGAAAGCACCATCCTCACAATCCGCAAACATCCGGATCGGCATAGGCGCCTGGACCTACGCGCCCTGGCGCGGCACTTTCTATCCGTCCGACCTCACGCAAAGCCGCGAACTCGAATACGCGAGCAAGAATCTCACGTCGATTGAAATCAACGGCACGTTTTATGGTTTGCAAAAACCGGCGAGCTACGAAAAGTGGTATCAGGAAACGCCGGACGATTTTGTCTTTTCGCTGAAAGCGCCGCGCTACGCCACCAACAGAAAAGTGCTTGCCGATGCGGGTGAAACAATCGAACGTTTTTTCGCAAGTGGCGTATTGCTGCTCAAACAGAAACTCGGCCCGATCAACTGGCAATTCGCGACGACCAAGAAATTCGACAAGGAAGATTTCGAGGCCTTTCTGAAACTGCTGCCGGCGAGTATCGAAGGCCAGAAGCTGAGGCATGCCGTCGAAGTCCGCAACGACACCTTCAAAACCGCCGAATTCATCGCGCTCGCGAGAAAATACAACGTCGCCGTCGTGCTGGCCGGCGACAGCGAATATCCGCAGATCGCGGACCTCACCGCGCCCTTCGTGTACGCGCGCATCATGGGCACGACCGACAAACAGGCCAAAGGCTACTCGGCTAAAGCGCTCGACACATGGGCCCAGCGCGCGCGCCAACTTGCCGCCGGCACCACACCCGACGGCCTCGAAACATCCGCCGCGGCACCCGCTAAAACGGCCACGCGCGACGTCTACCTCTACGTCATCAGCGGCTTCAAGGAACGCAATCCGGCCGCCGCCATGGCGCTGATCAAACGTCTGTGAGAGACACAGGCACGGCGCGGTCCCGGCCGCGGCGCGCGAGTGTCATAATCCCGGCAGCGATGCCCCTGCAGTCAACGCACGCCCCCTACACGCAGACAGGCCGCGAGGCCGTCTCAACAACCAGGTCCGGGAGAATATTTTGAGCGCCTTCGACAATCCTTCGCACGATCAGGAAGTCGGCTCGGCCGACGCCACCCAGGACACCACCCGTATCGACGACACTCGAATCGGCGCGGTACGTCCGCTGATTTCCCCTGCCCTGTTGCAGGACGAATTGCCTGTACCGCCCGCGGTGCAAACGCTGGTCGAGAAAACGCGCGCGGAAATCGCCGACATTCTGCACGGCCGCGACGACCGGCTCGTGATGATCGTCGGACCTTGTTCGATTCACGACCACGACCAGGCGATCGAATACGCGCGCAAGCTCAAGGTCGCCGCCGACACCTACAGGAACGATCTGCTGATCGTCATGCGGGTCTATTTCGAAAAGCCGCGCACCACGGTCGGCTGGAAAGGCTACATCAACGACCCGCGTCTGGACGGCAGTTTCCGCATCAACGAAGGCCTGCGCCTTGCCCGGCAACTGCTGCTCGACATCAACGGTCTCGGCCTGCCCACGGCCACCGAATTCCTCGACCTGCTCAGCCCGCAATACATTGCCGATCTGATCGCATGGGGCGCCATTGGCGCACGCACAACCGAGAGCCAGAGTCATCGTCAGCTTGCTTCGGGGCTGAGCTGCCCGATCGGTTTCAAGAACGGTACGGACGGCGGCGTGCAGATCGCCGCTGACGCCATCGTCGCCGCGCGCGCAAGTCATGCCTTCATGGGCATGACCAAAATGGGCATGGCCGCGATCTTCGAAACGCGCGGCAACGACGACGCCCACGTGATCCTGCGCGGCGGCAAGAAAGGGCCGAACTACGACAGCGCGTCGGTGCAAGCCACGTGCGACGCGCTCAAGTCAGCGGGCTTGCGCGAGCAGGTCATGGTCGACTGTTCGCACGCCAACTCGGGCAAATCGCATTTGCGTCAACTGGAGGTGGTGCAGGATCTGGCGCAGCAATTGTCGCAGCGCGAGCGCCGCATTATCGGCGTCATGCTGGAAAGTCATCTGGAAGAAGGCCGTCAGGATCTGAAACCTGGCGTGCCGTTGCTTCGTGGCGTTTCGATCACGGATGCCTGCGTCAGCTGGGCGCAGACCGAGCCGGTACTCGAGACGCTCGCCGAAGCCGCCCGCCAGCGCCGCGCGCTGTAAGCGCCAGACTGGCAGCGCACGCCACGCGGACTGTCCGTTGCGGACAGCACAAAAACACACGCGCCGCGCCAGCCGCCGATGGGTTGCTCCTACCGGGGTTGGGCAGCGCGTGATTCCTCACGCCCGACGCATCGCTCGCCGCGCGCCAGGATAGCGCGCATGGATGCTCCGGCGCGAAGCGCGTTGCATTACGACGCGTTGACAGCTTCCTTGAACGCTTTGCCGGCGGTGAACTTCACCGTCTTGGCCGCCGCGATCTGGATCTCGGCACCCGTCGACGGATTGCGGCCCACGCGTGCTGCGCGCGCGCCGGTCGAGAAAGAACCGAAACCGACCAGTTGCACAGTATCGCCACCCACCACAGCCTTGGTCACCGCTTCGACGATCGCGTCGATGGTCTGGCCGGTTGCCGCTTTGCTTTCGCCCGTCGCTGCGGCGACTGCATCAATCAGTTCCTGTTTATTCATAGCACTTCCCGTTTGGTAATCATGGAACCGGCGCCACATCTGTTGCGCCGGGACCGACACACTAACGCATAGGCCCATATTCGCGCAAACCTTGCGTGTAAGCCGTGTATCACCCGCCCAGAGGGAATTTGACGATTTTTTCCGGCAAAGTGCCATAAGAATCGCGAGCTTAAACGTTTCCGCCGTTTCTCGCGTCTCCGCGCCTTATCACAATCCGTTGCAATTTCAAGGCTTTAGCACGGCCCAATCGGCCAACGGCTGGCGCTTTTGCCCGATTATGGTGAATGTCGGAAATGCGCTATTTGTCAGACGGGGCGTGCTTCAGGCAAAAATCCGGCAAGAATAAAAAAATGCAAATTCACCCAATTGCAACATGTGCGCGACGCTCACCCCCTTGATCCCGCCACCGGCGAGCCACGCCAAGCCCCGCGTTTCGCCGCGAAAAACATGGCAGAAATGACGCATTTGCGCTCAATTGCAGGTCGTACTTACCGCTTGCACGCCGAAAAACCGATTTCCGTCTGACGCGCCCTCAAGGTCGCGCGGAAGCAGCCGATATACAAAGCTGCGTGTGCGGCGCAAACGTTAAAAGGACGGGAATGGGCCGGTTGACCAGATTGAGGGAAGCGCTGTCTGTCGCGGAAGGCGACCCGGAACTCGTGCGCTCGCAACTCGAGGCGTTCGGCCGCCAGATTCCGCTGCTTTATTTCATCCTGGTGGTCAACACGACGGCCGTCGCCATCACGCACATTGGCTGCGCTCCGGCATGGCTGTCCATCTATTTTCCCGGGGTGCTGTCCGCGCTGTGCATCATCCGGTGCTTGCGGTGGTGGCGCGTTCGCCACCGCGTCCTGACTCATGACAAGGCGGTGCCCGAGCTGCGCAAGCTGATCTGGCTCACCGGCCTGTTCGCCGTCGCGTTCAGCAGCTGGTCGCTGTTCCTGTTCCCGTACGGCACCGCTTACGAGCAGGCACAGGTCGCGTTCTATATGGCGACCACGGTGGTAGGCTGCGTGTTCTGCCTGATGCATCTGCGCGCGGCCGCCTTCCTTCTCCTGTCTATTGCAATCCTAAGCTTTTCGAGCTTTCTGGTTTTCACGGGTTCTCCGGTCCTCGTCGCGATGGCCGTCGACATGACGCTGGTCGGCGTCGCACTCGCTTTCATCATTCAGCTGTATTACCGGACTTTCGCCGACGTGGTGCATGCGCAGCGCGAATTGCAGGCCAGCCAGCAGAAAACGCAGCGCCTGAGCGACGACAACTTCCGGCTTGCGAGCATCGACAGCCTCACCGACCTGCCC
Source organism: Paraburkholderia ginsengiterrae (assembly GCF_001645125.1). Taxonomy (GTDB): domain Bacteria; phylum Pseudomonadota; class Gammaproteobacteria; order Burkholderiales; family Burkholderiaceae; genus Paraburkholderia; species Paraburkholderia ginsengiterrae. Next base: position 6,499 of record NZ_LXKA01000359.1, read on the forward strand.
AACCGGCGCAGCTTCTTCGCCTCGCTGCAGGCGCTCTCCGAACAGGCTCTCGGCACGAACGGCGGCTTCCACGTCGGGCTGATCGATCTCGACGGGTTCAAGCAGGTCAACGATATCTACGGACACGCGAGCGGCGACCTTGTCCTTCAGGAAGTGGGCCTGCGGCTGCTGGCACTGGCGGAGCCCAATCTCTTCTTCGCGCGCCTCGGCGGCGACGAATTTGGCGTGCTCGTGCAGAACAGGCCGGCCAACCCGACGCTCGTCGAGTTGGGCGAGCGTATTTGCAAGTCGCTCAGTCAGCCCTACCGCGTCGCCGGCAACGTCGCCGAGCTGTCGGGCACGATCGGCTGGGCCGCGTTTCCCGAGGCCGGCACGACCGTGGCGCAGGTATTCGCGCGCGCCGACGCCGCGCTCTATGCCGGCAAGGAAAGCCGCCGAGGCACGCCGGTCATCTTTTCGACCGAACATGAAACGCGCATCCGCCGCTCGAGTCTCGTGACCCAGGAGCTCCGTCACGCGGATCTCGAAGCGGAACTGTTTCTGGAGTTTCAACCGATCTGCGACGTGCTGACGCAACGCACTATCGGCCTGGAAGCGCTCGGGCGCTGGCATAATGCGCGGCTCGGCGCGGTCAAGCCAGAGGAATTCATTCGGATTGCAGAGCGTACCGAGCTGATTCTGCGCGTCACGGAAGTGCTCCTGCGCAAGGCGCTCAATGAAGCGGCGCGCTGGCCGTCCGAGCTCTATCTATCGTTCAATCTGTCCTCGATCGACATCTGCACGTCGGCGCGCGCCCGCCGTGTGATCGACATCGTGGCGGCAAGCGGCGTGCCGCCGCATCGCGTGTCGTTCGAGATTACGGAGACCGCCGTGACGCGCGATTTCGAACAGGCACGCTGCTCGCTCACCATGATCAAGAAAGCCGGCTGCCGCGTGTCGCTCGACGACTTCGGCACCGGCTATTCGAGTCTCAGCTACGTGCACCGCCTGCCCTTCGACACGATCAAGGTCGACCGCAGCTTCATGACGGACGTGGATTCCAACGGCGCGTCGAGGAAGATCGTCAAGTCGGTGCTCGATCTGTGCCGCAACCTCGGGCTCGAATGCGTGGTGGAAGGCCTCGAAACGGCATCGCAAGTCGAGGTCGTCAAGGCACTCGGCGCACGCGCGATGCAGGGTTACCTGTTTAGCCGGCCTATGCGAGCCAGTGCTGTTGCCGGCTATTTGCAGGCCGCAGTCGAACCGGGGTTGGCGGCCGCGGCGCAATCGTAGCCGGATTGCGCCTCACGCACCGCCCCCATCCCGGCCACAGCAGCAAGGCGGCCCAACGCGATCTAACGCGGCGTCGTGCCGTATTCCAGTTCCGGGTACCAGTCGGTGCCCCGGCCACCCGGCGTCATGTCGAGCACCGTCCAGATCGGCATCACATCGGGCGCCCCGCGCGGATCCTGGCCGGGGTCCGCGGTCGATGGCCCCATCTCCTCGGCCCAGAAATGCCGCACCACGCCGCCTGAACGCGTGAACACGTTGAACGCGGGATTGTCGCCGCCGTCCGGAACTTCCGCGGCATAGTCGCGATTGAACGTATTGCCCCCCGACGAATACAGCCGCAAATGCCGCCAGCCACGTTCCTTCTTGAACCCGACGAGCTTCTCGATCGGCGAGCGCGCAATGACGGCGAAGGCAACGCGCTGCAGGATATCGGGCATTTCGCCGTCGTATGCGCTCAGCAGCGAGGTACACATGGAGCACGGCCGCTCGCGCTGCGGGCCGAACATCCAGTTGTAGGTCACGAGCGTGTCGTGATCGCCGAACATTGCCGATAGCGTCACCGGGCCCGCTTCGCCCTCGAAGCGGTAATCCTCGGGAACGATGCCGCCGGGCGGCAACGCGCGGCGCTGGACCGCGACCCGTTCGATATGGCGGCGCAACTCGATTTCCTCGGCGAGCAGTTCATTGCGCGCGCGGCGGTACTCGGCGCTTTCGCCGGGAAACCGGCTTGGCATGTCGGCCAGTTGGCGGGCCGGGGTCAGGGTCAAGCTCAGGGTCTGCGCGGATGCGTGTACGTCGGTCATCAGCCATCTCCTATTACGTAGAGGAACAGTGGACGCGATGGCGGCGCGCCACGGCGATGAGCGCGCTGTCGGCCTCCATACCGTCACGACGAACAGTGCGGCGGAAAATCGACACCGGCACCACAAGCAGACGCGAAATATTTCTGCAAACCGCTCGCGATGCCGGCCAGCCACCACGGCAGCGACCGACAGCGCGCAGCAAGGTATCCTTGCGCAAAACTGCGCGCGCCTACCGGGCGCGCCGTTCTCGAGGATGCACCATGCCGCTTCGCCTGCCCCCGCTGCCGGCGCTTCGTTTTTTCGAAGCGGCCGGCAGGCATCAAAGTTTCAAGCTCGCCGCCGCGGAGCTGAACGTGACGCCGAGCGCCATCAGTCACGGCATCGTCGGGCTGGAGCAGTCGCTCGGCGTCGAGCTGTTCGTGCGCGAGCCGCGCGGCATTTCGCTCACGGCGCCGGGCGCGGACTATCTGTCCTACGTCTCCGAGGCGTTTTCGCTGATCGCCATCGGCACGCAACGCCTGCCCAATCATCGCGCCGATCGGCCGATCGCGCTGAGTTGCGCGCCGACCTTCGCGTCGCGCTGGCTGCTGCCGCGCCTCGCCGGTTTTCGCGCGCACTGGCCGAATGTGAACGTGAGCGTCGACACATCGCACCGTCAGGTCGGTTTTCCCGTGGACGGCTTCGACTTCGCGATCCGCATGAGCCGCGCACCGGTTGCCGGCACCGCGTGGACCCGCCTGTTCGGCGAGCGCCTCGTGCCGGTGTGCAGCCCGGCCTATCTCGCGAGTCTGCGCGGCGAGCACGGCACCGTCGATCTGCGTCACGCGACGCTCATTCACGTCAACGCGGCCAGCGAGGACTGGCAGGCGTGGCTGGAGGCGACCGGCGCCGGCGAGATCGACGCGGCCGGCGGCTTGCGCGTCGATACGATCCAGCTCGCTTTCGAAGCCGCCGGCATGGGGCTCGGCGTCGCGCTCGGCAGAAGGCCGCTGGTGGATCGCGATCTGGACAGCGGCGCGCTGGTGGAAGCCTGCGCAGACACGGTCGTCGCCACCACGGCCTACTGGCTGGTGAGCGCGGAAAACGCGGAACGCCGGCCCGAACTCGCCGACTTCAAGCGGTGGCTGGTCAGCGAGGCTGAGCACTTCGACGCGCCAGCGGAAACCACCGGGCAAGGACGCCACAACTGCGGCAATTGAGGCGCGCCGCGGATGCGGTCCTCGACTACACACAGGTGAGCCACGCTCACCTGTCATCAAAATCTTATCCTTTGCCGCTTCTCACGCTCGCTGCGACCATGGTGTCGAAGGAGATCAGAACCATGTCGACCGCCAACAGCAAACGCTACGCCCCTGCTTTCAACCAGACGACGCTCGTGATCCTGGCCGGCGCGCTCATTCTGAGCGCCGCGATGGGCATCCGGCAGACCTTCGGGTTATTCATCGGACCGTTTTCATTCGACCGCGGCCTGCCCGTCACGCTGATCGCGTTCGCCATCGCGCTGCACAACCTGGTGTGGGGCTTCGCCCAGCCGTTCGCGGGCGCCGCCGCGGACCGCTACGGCTCCGCGCCGGTAGTCGCGTTCGGCGCGACCACCTTCGCCGCAGGCCTTGGACTCGCGGCGGTGGCGCCGGGCGGCGCCATGTTGATCGTCGGCATGGGGTTGCTGGTCGGTATCGGTGTGAGTTGCACGACCTTCGGCGTGGTGCTTCCGGCCGTGGGCCGCATCGCCTCGCCGGAAAAACGCAGCATGGCGATGGGTCTGGTCAGCGCAGGCGGCTCGGCGGGACAGGTGCTGATGGTGCCGCTGGTGCAGGGTATCCGCCTGAACGCGGGCATCGCCACGTCGCTCTTCACGCTGGCTTTCCTGATGCTGCTGATCGCCCCGCTCGGCATGGTGCTCGACCGGCGCGCGCGGCTGGGCGCGCCCGTTCAGGAAGCGCCGGCCGCGCCGCTTCGCAAGGTGCTCGCCGAGGCGGCCCGGCATCGCGGCTACCGGCTGCTGACGCTCGGCTTCTTCACGTGCGGATTTCAACTGGCGTTTATCGCCACGCATCTGCCCGAGTATCTGTCGCTCTGTCATATGCCGATCGGGCTGGGCGCCACCGCGCTCGCGCTGATCGGCCTGTTCAACATGGCGGGCAGTTGGGCGTGCGGCTGGCTGGGTGGCCGCTTCCGGCAGCATCACGTGCTCGGCTGGCTTTACCTGATTCGCAGCGTGACGATCGGCGCGTTCTTTGTGCTGCCGAAAAGCGCGTTGTCCGTCGTGATCTTCGCGGCCGTGATGGGCCTGACCTGGCTCGGCACCGTGCCGCTCACAAGCGGGCTCGTCGCGAAAGTGTTCGGCACGCGCCACCTTGGCAGTCTGTTCGGGGTCTGCTTTCTGAGCCACCAGATCGGCTCGTTTCTCGGCGCGTGGCTGGGCGGCCTCGTGTTCGATCTGACCGGTTCGTATTCGCTGCTATGGGAAGCGACGGTACTTGCCGGCCTCGTCGCCGCGATGCTGCATTTTCCAATCGACGACACCAGCGTGAGCACGCCCGCGCTGCGGGTGGAACCGGCGCAGTGAGCGGGTCTATTTTTTTCGGGCCGGCTCCGCCGCGGCTTTCGGGACGCGGCCCATCAAATAGAACTCGTCATTCGGTCGCATGGATATGACATTGGCCATGCGATTCGACAAACCGAAGAATGCGGTGATCGCCGCGATGTCCCAGATGTCGTCGTCGGAAAAACCGTGTTCGCGCAGCGTCTGCAAGTCAGCGTCGCCGACCGCGCCGGATTCGCTGCAAACCTTCACGGCGAAATCGAGCATCGCTTTCTGACGCGGGCTGATGTCCGCCTTACGATGATTGACCGCCACCTGATCGGCAACCAGCGGCGCCTTTTCATAAATGCGCAGAATCGCACCGTGCGCGACGACGCAATACAGGCACTGATTGATCGCGCTGGTGGCCACCACGATCATCTCGCGCTCGCCTTTGCTGAGGCCGCCCTCTTTCAGCATCAGGGCGTCGTGATAGGCGAAGAACGCGCGAAACTCGTCCGGGCGGTACGCCAGCGTCAGAAAGACGTTCGGCACGAATCCGGCTTTCTCCTGCACTTCCAGAATGCGCGCGCGAATGTCGTCCGGCCATTGGTCCGGTTCCGGCACGGGATAGCGGCTAATCGGCTGAAGCGTTGCCATGCGAGGCCTCCGTTATATCTGGCTGGGTACTGCGACGATTGTAGCAACGGGGCGAACGGCAGACACCACGGGTTTGTCGATGTCTAGGGTCATGGTGCCGCCGGGCGGCCATGCCGCGCCACCCGCTTCATTCCTCCCGCATCCAGGCACGCACGAAGCGCCGTTTCGCCACCTGTGCTTAAATCCGCCTTTCACTTTCATATAGACCGTGTAGCATTGCGCGCGCCCGCGATCCTGCGGGAACGTGATGCACGCGGCCTGCCGGCGGCGCGTCACCCTGGCGCGGACGCGTCCATTCCCTTCATCGCATTCTGAGGAGCGCGGTTGTGTGGCATTTTCCGGTTGCTATCCCACCCTCGCTGGGCGTGTGGGCCGTGTTCATGAGCGTGCTCGTCACGCAGCTCGGCGTGCCGATTCCCGCCGCGCCGATGCTGATCCTCGGTGGAACCATGGCCGCCATGGGACAGACCTCCTACGTGAACGTCATATGCGCCGCGGTCGCCGCCACCCTGATTGCCGACTCGCTATGGTTCTTCACCGGGCGGGCCTACGGCCGCCAGTTGCTGAACTCGCTCGTGCGCTTCTCCCTCTCGCTCGACACTACGGTGCGCGTCGCGCGCAATACCTATGAGCGGTACGGCGCGCCGATCCTCACGGTCGCGAAGTTCCTGCCGGGCCTCGGCCTGATCTCCGCGCCGCTGCTCGGCACGACCGCCATCAACGTCGGCGTGTTTCTGCTGTGGGACGTGGTTGGCGCGGCGTTGTGGGCCAGCGTGTGGGTGATCGGCGGCGCCGCGCTGCACGATCAGGTCGTGCAGCTGATGCTCCTCGTGCGCCACAACGGCGGCACGATTTTCGACGCGTTTGCGGCAATCTTCGTGGCGGCGCTGCTGTATCGCTGGGTGCGCCGCTGGCAATTCCGGCGCTGGCTCGCGCATATCCGCATTTCGCCGGAGCAACTCGACGGGATGATGAAATCGAACGAGCCGCCGCTGATTTTCGATGCACGGCCACACGCCGTCCGCCAAAAGGAATCTCACCGGATTGCCGGCGCGCTGCGGCTGGACCTCGATTCGCCCGAGCCGATTCACCCCGACCTGCTGAAGCGGCCGATTGTCGTCTACTGCGTGTGTCCGAACGAAGCGACGGCGAAGCGGATCATCGACCAGTTGCATCGCAAGAATATCCACCATATCCGCGCGCTCAAGGGCGGTCTCGACGCGTGGGAAAAGCGCGGCTACCCGGTTGAACCGTTGCCGCCCGACTTCCACACCGCCAAGGCCCATATGCTCGAGGATGCGGGCAACGAGGGTGAATACACGGTGCGTGCACGGCTGGCGGAGTGAGGACGCGGGCAGCCCGGCGGCGGTACCTGCCAGACAGTCTCTAGCCTGCCTCTAGCGCGCAGCGGCACGCCCATCAAAAACCACTTGCGCTCTCGCCTCAATGTGTGCAACATGCATATATGCACGTTGCACACATTGAGGTGTTCCATGACGCAGCGCACAGAAAATCTGCTTGGCGTGCTCGCCCTGCTGGTTACCGACGAGATGAACGCGCAACCCGCCGTGGACGCGCTCGCCGGTCCCACCGCCCGCGCCATGCTCAATGCGATCGGCCAATATCCCGATTCATCGATCGAAGTATTGCGCGAGGCGGTCGATCTGTCGCATCCGGCCGCCGTCCGCGCGGTGGCCGGCCTGGTCGAGGCGGGCCTCATCGAGAAAAAATCCGGCGCCGACAAACGCAGCGTCGCGCTTGCGTTGACCGCTGCCGGCAAACGCGAAAACAGACACCTGCAAACGGCGCGCGACCGGATGCTCCAACGCATCGTCGGGCGGCTCGACGGCCGCGAGCGCGAGGTGCTGGAAGGCCTGCTTATCAAGATCCTCTGGAACGAAACGCGCGACCCGGCGCACGCCATGCAACTGTGCCGCCTGTGTGACGACGGCCCGTGCCTGAAAGCCGGCTGCCCGGTCGAATGCCGCGAAATGGGCCAGCCGATGCCGGCGCGGAGCGCCTCATGAATTCCGCCGCGCCGGTGCGCTGGAGGGCCATCGCGGCGCTCACCGCCGTGTCGGCGCTGGCGCAGGTCGGGCAGTTCGGCATCGGCTTCATGGTCCTGCCGGTGTGGCTGGCGCATCGGGGGCTGGACGCCCCGCGCGCGGGGCTTTTTTCCGCCGCGCAATGGACCGGCATGCTGGCCGGCTTGCTGGTCACGCCCTGGCTGATGGCGCGCATCGGCGCCAAACGCACGGTCTCGCTCGGGCTCGCCGCCACGCTCGTGGCGTTCGCCACGCTGAGCGTGCTGTCCTGGCCGTTATGGCTCGTGCCCGGCCTGCTGACCGGGTTCGGCATCGGCTTGCGCTGGATCGCCAATGAAACCTGGCTCTACAGCCTGGTCCCCGCGCAATCGAGCGGACGAGTCGTCGGCGTGCACGAAGCGCTGATCGCCACTGCCGGGGTCGCCGGTCCGGCACTCGCCGCATGGTGCGCCGTGGATGGCCGCATCACCTTCATGGCGGGCGCGGCCTTCACGTTCGCGGCGGCGCTGCCGCTTTGGCTGACCGCATCGGACGAAAAGCGCCCTGCTGCCGACAAAGCGTTGCGGGTACGCAACAGCAACCGCCCGCAACGCTTGGCCGTCGGACCGCTGGTGAGCCTCGGCATGGTGGTGATCGCGGCGGGCGGCATCGGCGACGGCGCGCTCTACGGCCTGTTCCCGCTCTTCGCCGAGTCGCGTGGACTCGGCGCCACGCAAACCGCCACGCTGCTCACGCTGTTCGGCGTGGGGGGCATGGCCTTGCAATATCCGGTCGGCTGGCTGGCCGACCGCGCCGGGCTCGCCGCTACCGTGATCGTCTGCGCGGCGCTCAGCACGCTGGCCATCTGCGGCTTCGCGCTGGCGGCTCCTGCCTCATGGCTCGCCGCCGCGAGCGCGCTGCTGCTCGGCGGCATGAACAGTTCATACATTACGCTCGGCATGTACGCGGCCGCTTGCAGCGAGAAGTCCGCGCTGACGCGCAACATGCGGCTGCTGTCGCTCATTTTCACGGCGAGTTCGATTGTCGGGCCGCTTGCCGCCGGCTTCGCCATGCAGGCGCGCGGCAGCGACATGCTGATGTGGCAACTCGCGCTCGCGAGCGGCGCGCTCGCAGCCTACACGCTCGGATTGCGCGAAGGCCGGCGCCAGCCCGAGCGATCGTCGTCGCTGGGCTGAGCCGGCCTGTCATGTCAAAAGCGCAACAGACTAGTCGCGCCGACCCGCCACTTTACGTTGACGCCACATGCACAGCAGGTCGCACGCAATATGCGCGGCGGCGATCGCCGTGATCTCGCTCTGATCGTAAGCCGGCGCGACTTCCACCACGTCCGCGCCCACCAGATTCAGCGCGCCGAGTCCGCGCACGATAGCCAACCCCTGCGCCGAGGACAAACCGCCCGCCACCGGCGTACCCGTGCCCGGCGCAAAGGCCGGGTCGAGGCAGTCGATGTCGAACGTCAGATACGCGGGACGTTCGCCCACGATCGACGTGATCCGCTCCACGGCCGCGCGCGCGCCATGCTCGTGCACCCAGGCGGCGTCGAGAATGTTAATGCCCATGAAATCGTCGTTCCACGTGCGAATGCCGACCTGCACCGAGGTCTTCGGATCGATCAGGCCGTCCTTCACCGCCTTGTAGAACATCGAACCGTGATTCAGGCTGTCGGGGCTGTCGTCGGCCCACGTATCGCAGTGAGCGTCGAAATGGATCAGCGAAAGCGGCTTGCCGTACTTCTCCGCGTGCGCGATCAGCAGCGGATAAGTAATGTAATGATCGCCGCCGAGCGTCAGCATCTTCGCGTCCGAGCGCAGGATCGTGCGCGCATGCTCGACGATCGATTCCTTGATCGTCATTGGATTGTGCGCGTCGAACCAGCAATCGCCATAGTCGGTCACGGCGAGGTCGTCGAACGGATTGAAGCCCCACGGGTACGGATGCAACTCCGACAATTGCACGCTGGCCGCGCGCACCGCCGCCGGGCCGAGACGCGCACCCGAGCGGAACGTGGTGGCCAGATCGAGCGGCACGCCGGAGACCACGACGTCGACGCCGTCGAGTTCGCGGGTGTATTTGCGGCGCATGAACGACAACACACCCGCATAGGTGTTTTCGATCGACGAGCCATAAAGCGATGTACGGCGGATCGCGCCGTCGCCATAGACGAGTTCAGTCATGGATGACCTGATACCTGTAAAACAGTCCGGCGCCGCGCACGAATTTTCCAGGTGATGCGCGCGACGTTGGACTTCGGATTCATTGGGAACGCGGCCGCACGCTTCACGCACGCGGCCGCGCTGGCTTGCGAATCCTTTAGCGCAGCCGCACCAGCGTGGACTTCAGCTCGGTGTACTTCTCCAGCGCGTGCAACGACTTGTCGCGGCCGTTGCCCGATTGCTTGTAGCCGCCGAACGGGAAGTTCATGTCCCCGCCTTCGTCGTAGCAATTGACCCACACCGTGCCGGCGCGCAGTTTGCGCGACACGTCGTGCGCGGTGGTCAGGTTCGCGGTCCAGACCGCGGCGGCGAGACCGTACTCGCTGTCGTTAGCGATCCTGATCGCTTCCTCTACCGTATCGAACGTGATCACCGACAACACCGGCCCGAAGATTTCCTCGCGCGCGACTTTCGCGCCGGAAGCCGGAATCTCGAAGATGGTCGGTTCGATGTAGAACCCGCCCGTCTCTTCCTTCACGCGCGAACCGCCCAGCAGCAGCTTCGCCTCGGCGCGGCCGGCTTCGATATAGCCGAGCACGCGCTCGAGCTGAACCTTGTCGACGATCGCGCCCATCGACGTTTTCGGGTCGAGCGGATTGCCCGGCGTGTAGCTGCGCGCCGCGGCGATCAGCTTGTCGAGGAACGCGTCTTTGATGTCGCGATGCACGAGCAGGCGCGAACCCGCCGTGCACATTTCGCCCATGTTGTAGAAGATCGCGCCGGCCGCCGCATTTGCCGCGCGGTCCATGTCGGGGCAATCTGGCATCACGATGTTCGGCGACTTGCCGCCCAGTTCGAGCCAGACGCGCTTCAGGTTCGACTGCCCGGCATATTGCATGATCAGCTTGCCGACATTGGTCGAGCCGGTGAAGGCGAGGCAATCCACGTCCTGGTGCAGCGCCAGCAGCTTGCCCGGCTCGCCCGCACCGGGCACGACGTTGAACACGCCGGCGGGAATGCCGGCCTCGAGAGCAAGCTGCGCGAGGCGGATGGCCGTGAGCGGCGACTTCTCCGAGGGTTTGAGCACCACGCTGTTGCCCGCGGCCAGCGCCGGGCCGAACTTCCACGACGCCATCAGGATCGGGAAATTCCATGGCACGACCGCGGCCACGACGCCGATCGGCTCGCGCGTCACGAGCCCGACCAGATGATGATCGGCCGGCGCGACTTCGCCCCCGACCTTGTCGATCGCTTCGGCAAACCATTCGACGCAATACGCCGCGCCGGGCACATCCACGCTGGTGGTGTCGGCGATCGGCTTGCCCGCGTCCAGCGTTTCGAGCAGCGCGAGTTCGTCCATGTGCTCGCGGATCGACGCCGCCCAGCGCAGCAGGATCGCCTTGCGCTGACGCGGGTTGAGGCCCGACCAGACGCCGGAGTCGAACGCCCGGCGTGCGGCCGCCACGGCGGCGTCGACATCGGCCGCGCCACTGTCGGCGACCTTGGCGAGCAGCTTGCCGTCGATCGGGCTCAGGCAGTCGAACGTCCGGCCGCCGGCGGCGTCGCGGTATTCGCCGTCGATGAACGCGCGGCCTTCGATTGAAAGCGTAGCGGCCTTGTCTTGCCAGAAAGCGAGAGATTTCTTATCCATCAGGATGCCTCAATGTTGTGCGCTCGGCGCAAACCCGCATCGACCTCATGCGGTACCGACTTGCGCCGCAGCGCGTTGGCGCGGAGTCTTCAGAACGTGGGCGGCGAATTGGCCGATACGATCTCGCAGAGATGCTCCGCGCTGGGATTGCGAAAACGGTGCGGCAGGCGGCTTTCGAAGTAGTAGCTGTCACCGGGGTCGAGCAGCCACGTGGTGCCGTCCACCGTCAGTTCGATCTGACCGCGGACCACCACCCCGCCCTCGTGCCCTTCGTGCTCAAGCATTTCCGGCCCCGTATCCGACAGCGGCTGATAAACCTCGCGCATGATGCCCATGTTGCGGTCTTTGACGCTCGAACCCGCCAGATAGAACTCGATCGAGTCATTGCCGAGATTCGGCATGTCGGCGCGGCGCGACACCACCGCGCGCTCAGCTTCGACCTCGAAGGTGAAAAATTCGGCGAGGCTCATGGGTATACATTCGAGCAACTTCTTCAGCGAGCCGACCGAGGGGCTCACGCGGTTCTGCTCGATCAGCGAGATTGTGCCGTTGGTCACCCCGGCCCGCTTCGCCAGTTCACGCTGGGACAAGCCGTGCTTCTTGCGAATGTATTGCAACCGGGTTGCTACTTCGATGGACATCGCTAGGTTCTCTGACATGGGGGACGATCGGGGCGCGTGGGTGCCATATGACTCGGGCAACGTTGTGCCCGCGAGTGTTGAATATTCTAATCACTTTAATCGCCGCGCCGCTGGGGAAAACCCTGAAAGCATTCCGAAATATGACGGGCGCAACGAACATTCCCGCTGAGCATGATTTCGGGGACACCCTCGGGAAAGCCCTGATCAGTCTTTTCAAAAAAATGGTTTGACGGCTTTATTGGCTCGTATATGCTGGTTCACAGGCGATCGTCATGCCACCGTCACGATGCACCAAAAGGTGTTTTGCGGCGCAGCGAATTCAGTTCGCAACGGTTCAAGGCGATCATCCCAGCGTCCTGTTTCTTTAAACGCCCCGTGCGGTTTTCGAGCAGGCCGTTCAATACTTTCAACGCAGCTAGTCGAGTCTAATCGTGAGAGTCCGAGGCCCTTTGGTGAGATGGAATCGTAGTCAGGCGAGTTGTCCTCGCGCTGACGGCGCCATCGCCGACGGCAGCAGCGGCAGCCTTGCGTTCCGCCGCTTCCTGTCCGTCTTCACGATCCTGTCCCGCCGTTCAGTTCGACGTCACAACGCTGTGTCCGCGCGCGCCTTCATTGCCGTGCGTACGGACGAAGTCGCCTCGCTGCTGCCGTAGCGCCTCCCTCCTTTTCGCCGTTCGATTCGTCCGTCTGCGTGAGCGCGCTCCACCGAGCTTTGCGTTCCTGTATATGCGGTGCCGCCTGCCGTCTATACGTCGCGTACACGTTATGCGCATGCCGGAGCAGTTGCGCACCGCAGCGGATCGAATCGAACGGCCTGTCTGATAACCACGCGCGGCGCGTTTCAGTTGACGACGGCCGCCCGCACTACCCGGTGGCCTGGCGCTTCGCGCACGGCTGCGGAATTGTGCCGCGCTGTGATTAATGTTGTTCATGCCGCGTCCCGCGGTACACACACACCACTATTCGTCATGCGAAACAAACCTCTGGTCGGCATCAGCGCCGACAGAACGATGATGGGAGTCCACCCGTCGCACGTGGTCGGCGAGAAATACATCGCCGCGATCGTGGACGGCTCACAGGCGCTGGCCATGCTGTTGCCGGCGCTCGGCGAGCGTCAGTCCGTGGCGGACGTGCTGGCTACGGTCGACGGCCTGTTGTTTACAGGCAGCTATTCGAACGTCGAGCCGCACCGTTATGGCGGCCATCCCAGCACGCCGGGCACGCTGCACGATGCCGCACGCGATGCCACGACGCTGCCGCTGCTGCGCGCGGCGATCGATGCCGGTGTGCCGGTGCTGGCGGTATGCCGGGGTTTCCAGGAAATGAACGTGGTTTTCGGTGGGACGCTGCATCAAAGCGTTCACGCGGTGGCGGGTCTGAACGACCATCGCGAGAACAAGGAAGACGACCTCGACGTGCAATACGCACCGTCGCATTCGATCTCGCTCACGCAAGGCGGCCTGTTGCAGCGCCTCGCGGGCGGCGCGAATGAAGCGCGTGTGAATTCCTTGCACGGTCAGGGCGTCGAGCGGCTGGGCGTAGGCCTCACGGCCGAAGCCACCGCGCCGGACGGGCTGATTGAAGCGGTGAGCGTGAAAGATGCGCGCGCCTTCGCGCTGGGTGTGCAGTGGCACCCGGAGTGGAAGCACGCCAATGACGCACTGTCCACCGCGATCTTCCGCGCGTTCGGCGACGCCTGCCGCGATCGAATGCGCACCAGGGCCGGCTATGGCGCGGCATCCGCCGCTGCCACGCATGCCTGAGCCGGTCGCGCACCAAAACTGAGAGAATAACCATGCATGACATCGACGAATTTCTGAAGCAAAACCGCGTTACCGAAATCGAAGCCATCATTCCGGATATGGCCGGAATCGCACGCGGCAAGATTATTCCGCGCAGCAAGTTCGAATCCGGCGAGTCCATGCGCCTGCCACAAGCGGTGATGATCCAGACCGTCACCGGCGACTATCCCGAAGACGGCACGCTCACCGGCGTCACCGATCCGGACATGGTCTGCGTTCCCGACGCCAGCACGATCCGCATGATCCCGTGGGCCGTCGATCCGACCGCCCAGGTGATTCACGATTGCGTGCATTTCGACGGCACGCCGGTCGCGATCTCGCCGCGCCGCGTGCTGCGCCGCGTGCTCGAACTGTACAAGGCCAAAGGCTGGAAGCCGGTGATCGCGCCTGAGCTCGAGTTCTATCTGGTCGACATGAACAAGGACCCGGACCTGCCGCTGCAACCGCCTATCGGCCGTACCGGACGCCCCGAAACCGGCCGTCAGGCGTACTCGATCGAAGCCGTCAACGAATTCGACCCCCTGTTCGAAGACATCTACGAGTACTGCGAAGTGCAGGAACTGGAAGTCGACACGCTGATTCACGAAGTCGGCGCCGCGCAGATGGAAATCAACTTCATGCACGGCGATCCGCTCAAACTCGCCGACAGCGTGTTCCTGTTCAAGCGCACGGTGCGTGAGGCCGCGTTGCGCCACAAGATGTACGCAACCTTCATGGCCAAGCCGATGGAAGGCGAACCGGGCTCGGCGATGCACATGCACCAGAGTCTCGTCGACGAAGAAACCGGCCACAATCTCTTCACCGCCGCGGACGGCAAGCCGACTTCGCTGTTCACGTCCTACATCGCCGGCTTGCAGAAGTACACGCCCGCGCTGATGCCGATTTTCGCACCGTATATCAACTCGTATCGCCGCCTGTCGCGCTTCATGGCCGCGCCGATCAACGTGGCGTGGGGTTACGACAACCGCACGGTGGGCTTCCGGATTCCGCATTCGGGCCCGGCCGCGCGCCGCATCGAAAACCGCATTCCGGGTGTCGACTGCAACCCGTACCTGGCCATTGCAGCCACGCTCGCCGCCGGCTACATCGGCATGACGCAGAACCTCGAACCTACCGAGCCGCTGCTCAGCGACGGCTACGAATTGCCGTACCAGTTGCCGCGCAATCTCGAAGAGGGCCTGTCGCTGATGGGCGCGTGCGAGCCGATCTCCGACGTACTCGGCGATAAGTTCGTCAAGGCGTACCTTGCGCTGAAGGAAACCGAATATGAAGCGTTCTTCCGCGTGATCAGTTCGTGGGAACGCCGGCATTTGCTGCTGCACGTTTAAGGCACAAGCAAAAAAATTGGAGGCAGTATGAGCTACAGAACAGAAGAAGTCGCTTACGTTCAACCCGCTGTGCAACCCAGCGCCGCAAGCGCGCAGGCCGGCCAGCAACTGCGCAGCACCGCTGAATATCGCGCGCTCGACGCCGCGCACCATATTCACCCGTTTTCGGACATGGGGTCGCTCAATCGCGCCGGCAGCCGCGTGATCGTCAAGGCGCAGGGCGTGTACTTGTGGGACTCGGACGGCAACAAGATCATCGACGGCATGGCCGGCCTGTGGTGCGTGAACGTCGGTTATGGCCGCAAGGAACTCGCCGACGCCGCTTACCGGCAGATGCAGGAACTGCCCTTCTACAACACGTTCTTCAAGACGACGCACCCGCCGGTGATCGAACTGTCGGCCCTGCTCGCCGAACTCGCGCCGGAACCGTTCAATCACTTCTTCTACTGCAACAGCGGCTCGGAAGGCAATGACACGGTGCTGCGTATCGTCCACCAGTACTGGGCGACACAGGGTAAGCACTCGAAGAAGGTCGTCATCTCGCGCAAGAACGGCTATCACGGTTCGACGATCGCGGGTGGCACGCTCGGCGGCATGGGCTACATGCACGAACAGATGCCTTCGAAGGTCGAGAACATCGTGCATATCGACCAGCCGTATTTCTTCGGCGAAGCGCAAGGCAATCTGACGCCGGAGGAATTCGCTCTGGCCCGCGCGCAGCAACTGGAAGCGAAGATCCTCGAAATCGGCGCGGACAACGTCGCCGCATTTATCGGTGAGCCTTTCCAGGGAGCGGGCGGCGTGATTTTCCCGGCCTCGACGTACTGGCCGGAAATCCAGCGCATCTGCCGCAAGTACGACATCCTGCTGGTGGCGGACGAAGTGATCGGCGGCTTTGGCCGCACCGGCGAATGGTTCGCGCATCAGCACTTCGGCTTCGAGCCGGATCTGATCACGCTCGCCAAGGGCCTCACCAGCGGCTATGTGCCGATGGGCGCAGTCGGCCTGCATGATCGCGTGGCCAAGGCCATTATCGAGAACGGCGACTTCAATCACGGTCTCACGTACTCGGGCCATCCCGTCGCCGCCGCGGTTGCGGTCGCCAACCTCAAGCTGTTGCGTGACGAGAAGATCATCGAGCGCGTCAAGAACGATACCGGTCCGTACTTCCAGAAGAAGCTGCGCGACACCTTCGCCGATCATCCGATCATCGGCGAGATCTCCGGCGCGGGTCTGGTGGCCGGGCTGCAACTCGCCCAAGACCCGAAAGCGCGCAAGCGTTTTGCCAATGGCGGCGACGTCGGCACGATCTGCCGCGACTTCTGCTTCAACGGCAACCTCATCATGCGCGCCACCGGCGACCGGATGCTGCTGTCGCCGCCGCTCGTGATCAACAAGCTGGAAATCGATGAGATCGTGTCGAAGGCCAAAAAAGCCATCGACGCCACCGCGCAACAACTCGGCATTTCGTAACGTCGTCCGTTCCGGCATGGGCACACCCACATATCACGCTCATGCCGGTTCTTTACATCAAGGGAAAAAACCATGAGCGTTAGTCATCTTCGTCATGCGGTCGCGGGGGCCGCGTTTCTCGCCTTCACGGGTGTTGCGGCGCTGTCGGTTACGCCGGCCCTTGCGGCCGACACGGAACTGAACGTCTATAACTGGTCCGACTACATCGCGAAGGACACGATTCCCAACTTCGAGAAGCAGGACGGCATCAAGGTTAAATACGACAACTACGATAGCGACGATACGTTGCAGGCCAAACTGCTCGCGGGCAGCTCCGGCTACGATATCGTGGTGCCGACGTCGAACTACATGGCCAAGCAGATTCAGGCCGGCGTGTACCAGAAACTCGACAAGTCGAAGCTGCCTAACCTCTCCAACCTCGACCCCGTTCTGATGAAGATGATTGCCGATGCCGACCCGGGCAACCAGTACGGTGTGCCTTGGGCATACGGTACGGACGGTATCGGTTATAACGTGCAGGCCGTGCAGAAAGCACTCGGCGCGAATGCACCGGTAGACAGCTGGGCCCTCGTGTTCGATCCGGCCAATCTCTCGAAACTGAAAGGCTGCGGCGTATCGTTCCTCGACCAGGCTGTCGACGTTTTCGCCGCCACGCTTCAATACATGCACAAGGACCCGAACAGCACGAACCCGGCCGACTATCAGGCTGCGTTCGAGGTGCTGAAGAAAGTCCGCCCTTATATCACCCAATTCAACTCGTCGGGCTATATCAACGACCTCGCCAATAACGACGTGTGCGTCGCAGTCGCATGGTCCGGCGACGTCGGTATCGCCAGCCGCCGCACCGCCGAAGCGAAGCGCTCGTACCAGGTGAAGTTCTCGAACGTGAAGGAAGGCGGCCTGCTGTGGTTCGACGTGATGGTGATCCCAAAGGATGCGCCGCACCCTGAAGCCGCACTCAAGTGGATCAACTACATTGAAGATCCGAAGGTCAACGCGGCGATCACCAACGAAGTGTTCTACCCGACCGCTAATAAATCCGCGCGTCAGTTCGTGACACCGGCGGTTGCCCAGGACACCACCGTGTACCCGGGTGACGAAGTGCTCGCCAAGATGACTCTGATGAAACCCATGCCGACCGATATTCTGCGCCTTGAAAACCGCCTTTGGGCGCAGCTTAAAACCGGTCATTGATTAAACCAACGATATTAATCTTCGATCCCGCGTTCAGGGATCGCTCGAACCCTGAACGCATAAATAGCATTAACGGTAGTCAGCCTGCGCGTTTTTAGCTTCTCGCCCGCGCGCAGTCCCATGTTTTCCGATCACAGCGCAAGTCGCGAGGCGTTTCCCGCGCCCCGTTTGGAGACACTTGCGCCCGCGATCCGCAAGGAATGGTTACATCATGAACTCGACGACCTCAAAAAGCGCAGCCGGCGCCACCCAGATGGCCCGCCCCGCAGTGGCGACAAAATCGAAACCGGATGAATTCGTCCGCATCGAAAACGTCGTGAAGAAATTCGGCGACAGCACCGCTGTCGATAATGTCAGCCTGAACATCGGCAAGAACGAACTGTTCGCGCTGCTCGGCAGCTCAGGCTGCGGCAAGTCCACGCTCCTGCGCATGCTTGCAGGGCTGGAGACGGTCACCTCCGGACGGATTTTCGTCGACGGCGAAGACCTTGCCACGATGCCGCCGTACAAGCGGCCGGTCAACATGATGTTCCAGTCGTATGCACTGTTCCCGCACATGAGCGTGGAAGCGAACATCGCCTTCGGCCTGAAGCAGGAAGGCACGCCGAAGAACGAGATCAAGGAGCGCGTGGCCGATGCGCTCAATCTCGTGCAGATGAGCAAGTACGCGCAGCGCAAGCCCCATCAGCTCTCAGGCGGTCAGCAGCAGCGTGTGGCGCTGGCCCGCTCGCTCGTCAAGCGCCCCAAGCTTCTGCTGCTCGACGAGCCGATGTCGGCGCTCGACAAGAAGATCCGCCAGAAGACCCAGCTCGAACTGGTGAACATCATCGAGAAGGTGGACGTGACCTGCGTGATGGTCACGCACGACCAGGAAGAAGCGATGACGATGGCTGGCCGCCTCGCCGTGATGAGCGAAGGCCGCATCGTGCAGATCGGTTCGCCGA
>NZ_LXKA01000371.1 GCF_001645125.1 Paraburkholderia ginsengiterrae
GAAATCGCTTTACGTGGCGGCGTCGTTTATCGAGGTCACGGGGCGGCTCGGCGGCGAAGACGTCACCATCGAGCGGCCTATCGAATTCTTCATTCCCACCGGGCAGCGCGACGAATCGCAGCAATGGATCACGGCGACCATGCGTTCGCTGTCGCTGGCGGCGCGCGGCGGTTTTGTCGCGCGCAACTTGCAGGACATGCGCAAAGTCTCGTGGGATCGCGGGCAGGTCCGCCTTGGCGAAGTGCAGCGTCTCGACGGGCATCGCACGCCGCGCTGGCACGATTCGGAAGTGGCCGCCCTCGCCTTTGCGATCCAGCAGATCCTGCACCGGCGCGGTTTCCTCGATGCAGAAGGCAATCAGGTGCCCTCGCGCATGCTGGCGCGCTTGCCGCGTGGACAGATGAAGGCCGAGACGGCGTTGTCGGCGGATTTCGGGCTTCGCCCGCACCCGGCCGAAGCGGACGCCGCCGCGTCGATGCTGCATGGCGGCTCGCAAGGACTGCATACGATGCTCGGTCGCAAATGCGGATCGTGCGGGGCGAACGCGGTGATTCGCAAGGACGGTTGCGACTTTTGCACGGCGTGCGGGGAAGTGGGCGCGTGCGGGTGAGTGCGGATGAGTGCGGCCGCCACGTGCTGTGGGGTGCACCATAAAATGAAATATCGACCGCATAAAATGAAATGCCCAACCGCATAAAGTGAAATATTGCATTTCGTGCAATGTTCAAGCGAATGGCCGTCCCGCGCCCGCCTGCTACGCAGGCGGGCGCTTTTAAATCGGCTTCCATCTCACCCGTTATCACCGTTGCCGCCCACGCGACCGCAGATGCCACGCACCGTGCTTGGTTAGGCTTTTCACGATTGGAGCTGTGCCAACCCTGATCAGAGGATCGGCCCGAGGCGATATCCCGCGGTCTCCCGAGATGCCTCGCGCGTCATGGTCAAACCGTCATCTGCACGATTTTCCTGAACGGGATCGTGTCCCATGTGGACTCCCGGCAACGCCGTCGCCGGACAAAGTGGCTGCCCTGTGATCCGAGGAGAGCGTCGCCCGGTCTGGATGCATCGGGGCTCTACTGGAAGGTCAAGGCCGGATCTCTGGAGATGGCCTCTGCGATGCCCGCGAGCGACACGCTGCGCGTCTGGTTCTCGACTGCACCTCGGCTCACTGGCTAAGACATCTCTCGGGCAAAACGCTCGAAATTGATGAAAGATCCCGCTGCTGATCGCGGGAACTGCTTGGTCACGAGTCCATGCTGACATCCGCAGGTTATCGCCAGGCCGACTTCTCCCAGTTGCGCGAAATCAAGCTGAGCAGCTTCACGCTGCGATCCTCAAACGATGCGCCACAGCCAGAGCAGCAGTTCACACGTTGAGAAGATTGAGCTGCCCGCTGCCCACTTTTCACAGTGAAAAGTGGGCGTGAGTCATGGGTATACCGTTCACGTCCCCCGTTGTCGTCGTGGTGGTGGAGGTGACAGTAGCTCGCCGACGTCTCTCCCAAGAGCATGGGCAAGGGCGGCAAGAATCAGCAGTGAGGGATTTCCAACAGACCGCTCAATCTGACTCACGTAGGTTCGATCGACGTCAGCCTCTAGGCTCAGGCCCTCCTGGGAGAGCGCACGGTCTCGCCGGAACGTTTTAATGTTGATCGCGAGATGCTGTCGTAGCGTCTCATAGTCGCGTTGCTTCATTTATCGAAGCGTGACTATGTCGAGACCTGTGGTCCACGGGATATAATCTACAATTCGAATTTTTGTGAGTTCAAGATGTTGTTGACCCATGCCCAGTGGGCCGAGTCAAATCCGGCAAAACAGAAACTTTCCGCCCCCCACCGTTCGTGGCGATGCGTTGGCATTTCCGCCGAGTCACCAGTCTTTTTTGTTGACCTCCTCTGGGGAGCTGACAATCAGGATCAGGCAATTCGAAGTGTGCTGGTATCTTCGCCCGAAGAGCTAATTGAGCTCGTGACGGAGATGGGATCGGAGCGCTGTCGCGTGTTCCATTTGAGCCTTGCCGATGGCCATCGTAACGAGTTCCCATTCCTGTCTGAAGTCATGGCACTGAGGAGTCACCGGGAGCCCGGAAGCTCAATAAAATGGTACGTCTATAGAGATGCGCAAGGTTGTCAGCACGCGTGCTTTTCCTGGTCTCCACGCCCGGATGAGACTTCGGTGTGGGAAGATGAGCTTGTATTTGACACCCGTGCGCTGTAATACTGCCAGCTTCGTCGAAGATGCGACTTGCCAGCCAATAGAAGGAGCGCGAAATGATGAGCGTTGCTCGGTGTCTATTTCTGCGTGTCCAGGACAGGGAAGCCTTCGTCGCGCTGTCAGCCCTGGTGGCCGGTGTCGCCGGGTCGATCGCCACGCTGGTCACCGTGGCCATGATGATGGCTGGGGTACTGAAGGAGCCGCTCTGCCCACTAAGGCATTTTACGGCGCGGCTCCTACACCCACTTGGCTCGTCCTAAACTTATTCAGTCAGGCCGAGTGTTCAAGGTGGCTGTCAGATAATAGGCTGCGACATGATCGAACTCACCCAGATTACCGAAAAATATCAGCCACCTTATATCGAGAAGCATTTTAGCTCTCTTGAAGGGCTGCACATATTCTCGGTCCAATTCTTCAAGGACGTCGCAGATATTTATGATGTGCTCACGCGGATGCGCAACGTCGAGCGTAATCCAACCGGATATTCGATCGATGACGCGCCTATCCTCGGGCTCCTCGTCCGCATCTGCAAGCTTCTCAAGGAATGCGTGAAGTATCACGAGCAGGATAACGCGGAAGTTATCGCGATCTTCGAGCGCCCTCTCATCGAAGCGACGACGATCGCCAGCTATCTGATGCTAAACGACGACGCCGCGATCGCCGACTACCGCAAGTGCTCTTACAAGGATCGGCTTAGGGTTCTCAGGGAAATGGAGAATGGATCGGCCTTCTTCGACACGAAGGCGGGGAAGCGCTTGCTCGCTGCCGTCAAAGACAAGATGGATTTTGAAGGCCTGACCAAGGATGATTTTGCGGAACAGAAGAAAAATAAATGGCGGCTTCAGGGCAAAAGCTTCCGGGACATTTTCGCCGAAATTGAGCATGATGATCTCTATCCGGCCACTTATGGAATGATGTCTGAATCAATCCACGGCTCTTGGAATGAGTCTATGGATTGGGGATTGGTGCGCAACGAAGACGGCACTTTCTCCGCCTTCACCGACTACCATCCCGCTGACATCAGATACGTGACACCGATCATCAATTTTACAATTAAGCCTTTCCAGCTATGGCTCCAGCGTGTCGACCTGTCCGATGATAATTTAAAAGGTACGATAAACTGGATTGAGCGGGTGAATACACGTCTCTTTCACACATTTGATAGCCTGTATGACGGTGGCTACGATGCCAGGAAGACCAATGAGCCTTAATCGTGTTTTTCTGATTTAATCTGCTCATCCCTGTCCTCGGTGGCATGGACGCTGCGACGTCGCCAGCGGCGACGTTCGGAAGGAATTCCTTCTTCGACGACAGTGTTCACGTGTCCGCTTATTCGTTTAGGTGGACACGATACTCCCAGGTGCTTTACCGGACTTCAAGATGGCTTGTCCGGCCGCTTACCATTGAACGGTCGATCGATGCGTGTATGCCTAAACGGCGATTCGCAGACTTCACTGTTCGATGGAGGGGAAAGTCTAGAATCGCCGCACAGCCAAGCGAGTCTCAGCGAACCGCCGAAACAGAAGTTTATGCGTCAGCTGATACATGCACCAGTGTTATAGTCGATCTCCGGTGCAGCATATTCGCTTCTCCAATCCAACTGTTCTGATACTTCTATTAATTGTGCCCACTCGGCGCAGTATGCTTCCGCGAGAGTGGCGTCTTCGATGAAAAGCGCGTTTTCCAATGACGCTTTTCCGTTCTTGGTTACGTTGTAAGAGCCGGTCCAGACTGCATATGGCTGATATGGCCAAGCTCCCTCAACAACTTCGGGATCTGTCTCGTCTTTCGCTCGCAAAAAAACGAAGAACTTGTGGTGCATGCGAGGCATTGCTGATTCCGTCCCCCTCCGATGACCGATACATCGGATTCCGACATCGTGCAATGGATGCCCATGGCCGACAGGATCCTCAGTCGTTCGTGTCTCCAGCCAGCCTGCCCCCCAATGACCAGGCGCACGGATGGGAGATAGAGCTTCATAGTAGGCGTGCAGTTCAGTTTTCCAATCCGCGGGCAAGGGATCGAGGTCCGGCCGCAGAAAATCCTCTTTTTGGACGATGACCGATGCCGCCTGTTTCGACGCTAGCGCATTCAACACGCGTAAGCTCGTGAGCCACGCAACACATCCGACGACTGCATCTGCACTTTGGATATGCCGAATCAATGGGCTTTCCAGATCACGGAAATAGCACGCGGACTTTGTGCTTCTCGCCAATTCCACTTCAACGGACAGGTTCGCCAAAGGGACGTCTTCGGTGTTGTCTCCCATGTCGGTTTGACGCCGCTTAAGAGTATTGAGGTCTTGACGGTGACTCATAGCTGTTCAATTAATCTATGAAGGGGGACGATGAATTCCCAACGTCCGAGCCTTACGAAAAGGTGAGCGTTGGCGGTTATGATCACTCGATCATACTCAGACCGAATGGCCTAGCAGGACAGATACGCGACACTTGAGGAGCGTTTTATCTAATAAAGGTGTCTAATGTTCGCTTGGTTCTCACAGATTGCAGTACTAGCATTTCAACCAGTGCATACGACGTCCGACTTGTATTATCGGACGCGATTTGAAAAACTTGAGCCAAGATTTGTCAGCATTGGTGATTGCGTAATATGCATAGTTGAGGAGAGTCCGTTGACTGTGCGCAACCGCCGCTCAAAGATTCAAGCTGGTGCGACTTCGAGTGCACGAATCGAGCACGGACAGCCAGGCGAACCTGTTTCGCAAGAGTCGGCGTACCGGTGCGCTGCTTTGCTACATCGGGCATCTGCTCACGGATAACCGGCATGGTCTGATGGTGATCGCTCAGGTGACGCAGGCCAGCGGTACGGCCGAACGTGAAGTTGCGGCAGAAATGCTCGCCGACGCAGCGCGAGCTGCCAGCCCCCCATTGCGGTTGTGTCCGACAAGAACTACGACACGGCGGGCTTCATGGCGAGTTGCCACGCCAACCGTGTGAGGTCGCATGTGGCCCAAAATGACGGCCGCGCGGGCGGCTCGGCGATTGACGGTCGCACGACACGCTAGCTGCTACGCCATCAGCCAACGCAAACGCAAACGCATCGAGCAGGTCTTCGGCTGGGGCAGGACGATCGGCCGGATTCGTCAGGCGATGAATCGCGGCTGCGAGCGGGTCGAGCAGTTGTTCCTCCTGACTCAGGCGGCCTACAACCTCACGCGCATGCGTACGCTCGCAGCCAGAGCAGCGTTGACGCGCAAAGCAGCGTTGAGACGGCGTTGGTTCCACCTGAATTAAGGATGCTCAGTATCAATTCGACACGGACCAAACCGACGCGGCGGTTCTTTGGAAATGGATTCCTCGCGCTAGTGAGGTGTATTTCAACGGCCTGCTAGAGCCCAAATTTCCCGACTGGTTGATGCGCAAAGTTCGCCAGACACCACACTCCTAGAACGAACACTACCTTATTGGCCCGCGCGCATCTCATGGGCCACACTTTTTGCAAGATCCTCCATAACGCGCTGCACAACCGAGGCGTCGAATGAGAGGAAACCGAGCGGCACAGGTATCCCATTGTTCGCCTTAATCGGTGCGTGCACCAGCACTGCGGCAACCAGACCCGGAACTAAAAAAACCTCGACGGACGGTGCAATTGAGGCTTGTTCGGCGAGGAACTGATGGTGATCAAAAGCTTCTACGAGGTAGCGCGGCAGCGGCTTGCGACTTATCGCAGTCGCACCGACCTGTTGAGCTTCGGCGTCTCCCAAAGGCTGCGGCAACAGCAGATGCGCAATGCTGTTCAGTGTGGCAGGAAGAGCCCTTGTATGACCCCAACGTACTTCCGGAACTATCCATTGGATTTCCGGAATTGGTGGTTTGCCTGCGCACCTTTCAAGTGCATATCTGACTGCACTGTGCAGACGCTCATTGTTTGTCGAAGTAAATAGCGTTCCCAGCAAGGGAACCGTTGGGCGATCGGAACGTAGCTCCCCTGCCCGAGCCGCCGCCGTGTGGAAATACCGTTCGACCGCGAGCCCGTCGCGACGCATGAACTCCCGAAGAAAATCCGGCGCCCATGTCGTCAGTAGCTGATAACCCTGAATATCGTCCGCTCGCTTGCTGACTTTCAGCGTCTCCATGAACGCGGTGACGGACTCCACCACGGTATAACGATCCTCGAGTTGCTGAGCCTCTCGCCAGTTAGACAGGTCGGCTTCAGCTGCATGAGGTCGGCCAGTCGAAGCGGTGACGGTGATTGGAACAATCGTCGAAAATCGGTCTCCGGCAACCACATGATCGATTGAATAGAGGGTTGGCTTTTTGCTGGCGAGTTTCCGGTCCGATGACAGGAACAGCTCGGAAAAGTGCGTCCGGAACGCTTTGGGCACACGTTGCCTCGCGTTTGCGACTACCTCGACGTCCAAAACCGGAAGCTCATCAAGCTTCATGGCGAACACGCTAAGTCCGCGAAGTTCAACCGGACACAAAGAAAGCAGATCGAACGACACGCTCTCAGTCCGCTTTTCGACTGCGTAAATTGCCGGCGACTGCTGATCTTCGAGAAAGAGACTTTGTCCAGAAGGCGTGAGCCACGCTTGTCCGTCTGAGCGGGAGACGTAGTCCCGCGACGTAACCTCTTCGAGCACGAAAGACAATTCCCGTTGGTTGAAACCGAAAAAGCTGGCTATATCGGCTTCCAGAATGCCATCCGCCGCGTGTAGCAGACGAAGCAGGAACTCACTTGTTGGTGATATCGAACCACGCTCAGATACCTTGTACGACACAGTAAAGCGACGGCACGGAAGCAGCACATCGATCGAGTCCAGGACGATTACCTGTTCGTCAATTGAACCAGTAGCACGGGACGGTAGCTTGAGTATTGGGCGATTTGTCTGTGTCATTACGCGGCCCCCTTCACAGGCCTACGCGATCGTCCTGATGACGCCGTGGAACGCTGAATAGCGTCCGTCTCTCTCAGCCCTCTGTACTCAACCCCGTCGATTTCCCGCGCATCGCCTCGGTCCATCTGCGTTTTGAATTCCTTGCGAACTTTCCCCATGGGACCGGTGGATCGCCAGCCTCGCATAGCACCAACTAACACCAGCCGATCCATCGCACGGCTGACGGCGACATTCAACCTGTTGGGGCGCGACATAAAACCCTCGAGAATAGTGTTCGTTCCAGCTTCCACTCTCCCGTCGCAGTTATTTCGTACCAACGAAAGGATGACGACCGGGTTCTCTTTACCCTGATAGCTGTCAACGGTGTCAATTTTGATTGTCGAACGCATGCCGTCGCTTATAAACGCACTGCGGAGCTTTTGACGAATCAGTTCACACTGCGCGCGATAGGTGCAGATAATACCGATAGCATGCGCGTGCTCGGTCTGTGTCTCAATCCATTCGCGAAACTTGGTGTGTTGATCCCACTCCTTAACAAGATCAACGATCAGCTCCGCTTCAATTGGATTGTTGATGGCGTATTTTCGACTGTCTGGTTCATTTTGATGACCAAGTTCACCAAATTTATCAGTCGTGAGCCACGCTAGCGGCTTATCGAGTGTAGCCGGAAGACACTCCCTTGGAATAATGGGATCGGTTCTGCCGTGCGTTAACGCACCGCCGTAGAATGCTTCCGAGGCGATGCTCCCGATCGGCGACAGCATACGGTACTGTTCGGTGAGTGTTTCACCTGCCGCTGTTCCGTACCCTGAACCAAAAACTCGTTCAAAGTCGCTCATGACAACCTGACGTTCGGTGGTTGTGATTTTCTTTGCTACATGCTTTACCACCTCTGGACGATGTGTCGGTTCCAGCTGGCAATGATCTCCGACGAGGACGATCCAACGCCCGGCCTGCAACGGGACTGCCAATTCGCTTGCGGTGCATCGCGCGGCCTCGTCCACGACGACCAGGTCAAAGGAAGTGGACGTCAATCCAAGCGAGGATCGCCCCAATCCGACACATGTACCGACGACAATTTGCCTGGTGCCGGCAAGAAATGTCTCGAACGTTCTCTCGCGAGTCGACACGCTGCCGACAAAATCGCGCGCGAGATTCGCTATATCCCTGAAATGTTCCAGCTTTGCTGCGTTTGTAAATCCAGCTTGGCTTGCGATATCGAGCGCCACATCATCGAGGTCGTCCGCTGTGACGATGTCCTTGATGTCGAACGGATGCGAGAGTTTCTCGACCAACAATTCGAGTGTTTGACGCAGGCCGGATTCGCGCGGATCTGCAGACGAGCCCGACGATTCACCCTGGATTTGCTCCAGACGCTCAACGACTGGACGTATGAGTGTCTCGATAATGATCAGTTGCTCAAGGAGTTCATCCGGAATTCCGAGTACGCTTCCTGCCAAACGAAGACGTACCGACTGATCTGCCCGAAATCGATCCTTGAAAAGACTTTCAACCTTTCCTGTGTGATAAGCCATCAACCGTTCCGAAACGTTACTTTCATGCCCTACTCTTAGCAGACTTGGCGTTTCTCCCGCCTCATGAAAAAGTTTAACTACCGCTTCGGCTGCACCATTCACTGCCTCGTGTGACTGGCTGGCCACGAGCACGTTGCGAGCCAACCCATGGGTGAGCGCGAAATGCACCAACGCTCCTATGAATCGCGTCTTTCCAGTTCCAGGTGGCCCCTGGAGCAAACCGACCGGCCGCGTCTCAAGGAGGTTCGAGAGCGCTTCTGCCTGGACCTTATTCAGCCCGTATCGCTCGGCCAGGTCAGATGGTTCGGCCGCCACGGGCCGTCTGGCAACCGAGTCCGCGCTTCTGCCATCGAAGACGTCAATAAGGTCGGGGTACCGTGCCTCGCGGGAAAGCAATCGCATAGTGGCGTCCCGCCGCCGCGAGCGACTCGTGATCTCAAAGTGACTTTCGAACCTCAAGCGCTGCCCGTCGGCTACTAACCCTTCCCCGGTTTTTCCGCCCCACTTGCGGACATCAATCTCAAGCTGGTCCGCCGTAGACGTGGTCAGGTCAAGCTGGCCGATGCGCGTCCATCGACCGCCTTTGTCCAATCGGCTGACTGTAACTGTGTCTTCCCGGCCGAAGTCAAACGTCCCGGACTCCAGATCGAACGGAATAATGTGTCGTTGCGTCTGAGGCTTATATGCGCTCGCACCGGTCGCCTCACCCTCGATGACAAATTCGGCTTCCGAATCGATCAGGTGACGCCAAAGCGCCTGGACGTCGAGTTGTCCTGACCCGGACTGAGACGAAATCTTCTCTTCAAGCTCGTCAGCTGAAACTTCGGACGGGGGTTCGACGTCTTCGCTGACGTCGTCTCCGGTGGATGCCTGACGGTCGGCCTCAGTATTGAGCGCCAGTGCGTAAGCCGCATCCCATGCTTCCGCGATATCCTTGTCGGATAGGACATTCTCGAGATCGCTGAAATCGTCTCGATCGGCAGCTACAAGCGTCAGCTCCGCCGCGATTGCGGCGAATTCCCATCGCGCAATACTCGTGATCTGTTTCTGGTCAATGGGTTCGCGGCGTACGGAAAGGGCTTGCCTCCGACCGTCCAGCTGAAAGATCAGTTGTTCGACTGCCCCGCGAACACGTAACTGCCTTCCCCCAGGCGTAATCCGGAACGCCAGAAATCCCTCGTCCGAGAGGAATGGACGTGTATCAGTTACGCAAACGCGCAGGGTAATCTCACGGACAGCGTTGTCGGTGGTGGTGTCAAGAATGAAATCGAGGGCCTCTGCAAGAGGCAGTAATGTTCCATTCTTCGGCGACTCGGTGCGGATTTTCAGAATGGCTTCATTAAGCCTCTCCAATCCGCCGGCTGCTAAGTTTGCTCGGGCGACAATTTCCTCGACAATACATGTTGCGGCGTAGCAGTCTCGCTCGAAGCGGCCCCCTGTCGCTGGGGCATACGCCCGCGACATTTTCTCTCCGTCATCGACATGGACAAAATCAAGAATATCCACGAGAAGTGGCTGCGGCGATTCTTCAGCGATAACGAGAATGTTCTCAGGTTTAATGTCACCGTGGGCGATTTTCTTATCGTGGAGGGACACCACTGTAGCAATGAACGAGCGCAGGAAGGCAAGACCAAACTGAGCATCCATCCATGGAAGATCGGAGGTTGACAAGGATTGGGCGAGATTTGGACTATCGATAAAATCCTGAATCAGCACAACTGCATCACCCAGCCAAATGGCTCGCTGAATTCCCGCGATTCCCGGAGGGCGCTCGATGATCATGCTTTCCGCCTGCTCAAGGAACCCCAGCAACCTTGGCGCCTCGCGGGTCTGGTCGCCCCACCCTTCGCGCTTCCACATTTTTACAAGGACCTGCTTCCCTTCAGAAGCGCTTCGCCACATCGCAATATTCGCGTCGTCTCTGATCTCTTTGACGACGGGATACTCACTCACGAGCTTCAGTTGTGACGACATCGTGCGGAATCGCTCGAGTCCTTTCAGAACCTCGGCAGCTGATGGTTTGGATTCTAGAGCTAGATTGAGCGCCTCGAGCATTGCGGACGCGTCGGCGTATCGATCGTCGGCAGACCACGCGAGCGAACGCTCAAACCAATTGTGCAGGGTACCGAATGCGTCATCCTTGTCCACCGACGCGTCCCATTCGGGAGGATCGTCAGCGGTCGCTGCAGGAGGAAAGGCAAAGAGCAATCGATGAGCAACACACCCCAGCAGAAAAACGTCTTTCGTTCGGGAGTCGACGTCGACTCCGAACGCGTCTTCCGGGAGTCTCACCGTGGAAAGAAACTGATAGCGGTGACTGCCGAGGGATTTAACGTCTTGAAAGCTCGCGGACATCAGATGCGACAGTCGAACAAGGGACGGTGGTTCTATCCAGACGCTGTGCGCGCCGATGTCAAGGTGTGATGCGTTAAGACGGTGCATCAACGCGGCCCTGTGTACGATCTGGCGGACAAGTTCGATCCGCGTTTCGCGCGTGAACTCGAGAATCTGGTTGCGACTCAGATCCAGAAGGCGCTGCAACCTCTTTCGACGGTCGAAGACTTCCCAATATTCGATGCCTTTTTCATCATCGTCGGTGCGAGGCTGGAGAATCGAGGTTTCAAATTCAGCATTTCGATCGTTAAGCCAAGCGATGATTTCGCGTTCGCGTCCCGCAATCTCACGGCGACCGTCCTCGTTCTGGAATCGTGTCTCCGCCTTCGTAAAGTCCCAGCGTCGCAATAGTCCTGTTGCCCCGCCGGCCGCGTTATCCGCGACGTCGTATTCACGATAAATCTGCTTTGGATGTTCGAACGTGTGGGCATCCGACAAAGCCTGAAAGCTCCCGTATCGACGACTTGATGGCTTGAAGTATCCCTCTTTCACGTTAAAAAACTGCTGCCACAGGTTCCGCCACGGGTCAGTCGTCAGATCCTTTGAATGGAATACAGCAGGAACCCCAGCAAGCATCGCAACCCGTTGCTTCGGGTCTTGAAGCGCCTTGATGAAAGCATCGAGACAAAATACGCGGTTAATTTCCGTTGGGGCTATTCCGGAACGGTCGTTTGTTCCCGTCAACACCACACAGCCGTCGACTTTGGGACACGTTGTGACTCCGTTCAGTTTCGCTCGTGCCGCGGGCGTCTTCAGATAGCGCTGCAGCATCAGATACAGTTCCCGGGAGTTCGAAAGGATCTTCTCGACGGGAGATCCACCCTCGCGAGGGTTTCCGTTTACGCTCCATGCTCCCCCCGAACTCGTAATCTTGCCGTGCCAATCTTTCAGGTCTACCGCGAGTACTCGATCTTCGATCACGAGTATTACGTCGATTTCACGACCGCCATAGGGTAGCGCAAGCTCCAGGTTGGTGAACGCCATCCACCCACTGGGCAGGTCAGTCTGCAGTCGGTTTATACCGTGTATCTCGCGATCGTGGATGCCACGGCCCTTGTTATAGATTTTCAATTGGCTTTTCTCTCAAATTCCACTTCGACTACGACAGTCCGATCCGCTCTCGAAGAACGCATGCCGGCCGCGGTGATCGTTGCGTGCAGGCGCGCATGCGTAAATCCGCGTGGTCACGATTGCCAGACGTCGTGATCCCGATAGTTAACCGCTCTTCCACCCAATGCGCACAAACCGCCGGCTGGTAGCCGGGCCGTGCAACGCGCAACGAGTCACTCATGCAAACGCGTAGTCAACCTCTTATTGTCGCCGCATTCACGCGGCAACACAGCACGTCGAAATGATCGCGCGAATCGTCTTGCCGCTTTGCAGGATTACGACAGCATATCGGCAACTCGAAACAAATCTTGAGTGAAATCTCGCACGGTGCCGACCCGCAGAGCATAGTGGCACTACTGCCGCTATGCCGCACCCACCAGTCGCCAATACCGGAGCGAATCGTGTGCGCCAGTGCCGATGGCCCACAGTGATCAGGGCGACCTCATATTCTCGCGGTATCCATCGGCCTCAAGGCAGCTTTCGGTGCCGCGGTCACAAAGATCACGACATCAACCGCCTCTTCGCTGCCTCAACGTCGAACTCACTGGCCATCTGTCGCCACGCCGCAGCGATCTTTCGACACAGTTGCTTGGCCCTTTGCCAACGCTCGGGAAGCGCCTGCGCCCGAAGCAGCCATTCTCCGGAAAGCTGTTCCTCGAGTGCGCCGCCATCAAGCACTCCCCGTGTGGTAACGCCTCGGCTATTGACGACCTCCATAGCCAGACCATCTTCAATCTGGCGCGAACCGAGTTTTTCGAGAGCATCGGCCACCACATCGCCTGGCCAGCGGCCATCGCGCTCAGGCGGGCTGTGTAATAGGACGGCTCCGATATACTGGTCAGCAACGGCCGCTCTGTCCGACTGCTCAGCAAGTGAGCGAGCTTGGGTTATCCACTCCATCAACAACGGCATCTGCATCTCACCCGTCGCGTTCAGGCCGGGAGGGGTGCGCCAGGTACGAAGGACGCGCCAGGCAATAGTGGCATTCGCCTGCTCCAAAGGGTCGGGTGAGTCCTTGTCGGCATGCTCGTCCGCCGGGTTCGCAGGTGCATACGCGGCGCAAATTACAGCGATAAACTCATGAGGCTTCTGAGCCATGGTCCGATGAAACGACAACTGCTCTCCTTCCCCCAATTCAGCAAGAAGCAGAGGAAGGCAACGCAACTCCATGCTGTCGAGCGCTTCCTGCGATACGTCGTTTTGCTTGCGCAACCAGCTAATTGTCTCTTTGACGTTGTACCCCAGCATCGGAATCGATTCCCGTTTTTCAGCCAGTTGACTCAGCGCTGCGTTCATAACCTCGATCGCGATTCCGGTACTCAACATCTTCATGCTCTGGTTAACCAACTCGGCTGCCCGCCCGTGAGCAACAAGCGCGACGGCGATCTCATCATTGAGTGGTTTATCAGTAGAACGAAGGTATTGACTTCGCGTCGCCCAATAACGCGATGCCGCTGAAGGTGGCTTGCCCTTCAGACTGTCTATTAGCGTCCGGCTGTCCGCCATGTCCGCCAGACAAAGTCCGAGAGACCATTCGGGCCACCCACGCGAGACCGTCGCGTCTGAAAGCTGCCTCATCCAGTCGTCACCCGCGAGAGCAAAGCGCGTCGCACAAAGGACCGGTACGCCTCGTTCGTCTCGAGAGGAGAGTCGCCCAAACCACCGGTCGAGCAAGGCAAAGATCCCGTCAGTATCCTGTATGCTCTCGGCCGCCTGCTGCGCGACGAGATAAGGGTGGCGTGCCTTGCAGAACAAGTCGTCCACCGCGTCGACACCGCTTTCCAGTACTTTGAGAAATGCCTGGTCGCGCAATGCCTTTACCTTCTCCGAAGCCGCATTGATGTCCGATTCGACATCCGCCAGGTCCGGAAGAAATTCGTCGAAAAGCCACCTGACTTCTTCCACTACCGTAGAACCCCGGAATTCCCGGCCCACTGCCTCCAGCGCGTCGGTTTCGACAGCCGGCATCGCCCAAACTGCGTTGGAAAATCTGCGATGTCTGGCAACCAGCTGCCGAATCCCCTCCAGGATGCCTTCCCTTGTAGACGGAGCGAGATTCGGTGCTCTCGCTGTAGTCGTCAATTGCGCCCGCAGCATCGCGCGATGTTCCGAAGAAAACATCGGATAGTGGTCAATGAGGATCAGCTGACGCTCGGGAGCGGAATCACTCAAGGAAAGTGCAAAACTGATATAGGCCAGAAACGCTTCCCGCCTATGTTCTTCGGTCAACGGCGCGCGAGTAGACCGTCCAAAGTCTTTCCACACCGGCTCCTGCGTGGGGAAGCTAGTGTCCGAGGCTCGCGGCAGGATAGCCAGTGCTAGTCGCCACGCTACTGTCGGGAACGTTTCTGCAAGTCTGTTCAGGACGTCCAGCCGCTGGGATAGCGTCGCACTAGTGCTAGGACTCCACGCCAGGAAGATAGAACGGAGGCTGTTTGATGGTCTGTTCACGATCCTGCCGTCACCCTCGTACTCCACGAGACGCGCAAGCAGGATAGCGATGCGGGTGAGATACGTTGGCTCCCACGCGAGGCATTCAAGTGCGGATAGAAGTCCCGTATGTAATACTGGCCCAAAGAAGCCTTTGTCCTCGAATAACGGCTGCAATGTTACGGGCGAGCCCTGGAGGGCCTGCTCCAGGGCTTCAACAAAAGGGATAGGCGCCGCCTCCGCCATCGTCGGAAGATTGGATGACAATGCGGCGAAAAAGCGCGGCTCATCGCGGAACATCGCAATTTTCCCGACGACCCTGTCGACGAATGCCTGACAACCTCCATACTCGTACGCGATGTGTTCGTTGTCCAGCACCTCTTTGAAGGCAGAAATACGCAGTATGGTTTCCAGCAAACCATCTCGAAGCCAGCTGGAATGGTCCTGCACCATCACCTCTGCCGGAAGCGTGAGCGGTCCGTCCCACGCAGGAACGATCGTCGGATCGATTTTCGTGAAGACAGTCTCGATACATTGCTCCAGCGTCTTTAGTAGAGGCTGCGGTATGCGCTTCGCTGAGAGTGCAAATGCTACTGTCGGCGCTACCACAGAGAGCACGCTGTCCACGCGCTCCAGAAAGGGTGGGTCGCTCCGCATATGAAGGCCGATTTCCTGAACAAATGTCTGATAGTCGACACCGCTCAGAGTCTGAAGAATCTCCTTGTCTTCCGTTGCTCGCTCATCCCACCCCGACGCGAGAACCGCAGGCAGTGTCCTTGCAAGGTGCCCCGGCTCGCACCACTGCGGCACGTTCATGAGGGCATTGCCTTCATGCCGATTCCAGACTGACCAGACAGAAACGCTAGCGCCGCACGTTCGTGCCTCCTGCTCAGCGCGTTCAGCATCCATGCCCATCGACTGTTGGAGCGCTTCTGCAAAATCTCTTCGAAGTGCACGCCTGATAGCGACAGGCTTGTGGCTAGGTACAGCATACCCAATAGCGTTCACAACATAATGTCCAGCGTTAGCCAGAATAAACGCTGCTTCGTTGGCGGGCGGCAAAAGGACTGTGACCGGAAGTTGTGTGTCCGCGACAGGTTGCAGCGCCAGAATCTTTGCGGCGTCCAGTGACGAAACGACAAGTGAATTACTGAGCGCGTTCTCAGCCCCTTCCCTTTCACCTCGCTGTTTGAGATATGCATAGAGATATCCGGCTGTTTCCGCGGCCGAGTCCGTCAACAACGTGAGCGTCTGCCCTCTCTCTGGCCTGAACCGCTCATCCATCGCCTTAACGGGTCTTCCTGCCGTCACGAGTTCGGTAGATATCGGGGGACGGTGCTGCGTCGACCAGTTCCGCCAGAAAGTTTCCAGCGATACGCCGTACACGCCGGTACCAATCTCGAGATGTTCCGCACACCAGGCTTCAACGGCGGGGCACTTCTCGATCCATTGCGCCAACGCCGGCGCATCGATGACGTAGACCCTGCCCCAGGTGTTGCCTGGCAGGCTCGATATTTCCCTCTCCAGCTTTCTGACGTCCTGCAGCTTTCTCAATGTCACCGCAACGTATGCAGTTCTGCTCTTGTCCCAACCGTCCGGGACCTCCCTGCGGAAGGATTTCTTCACATCCCTGATGATCTTGCTTCGGGTGGCGTTTTGAGTGCTTAACTCCCAAAGCGCGTTGAACGCCGGTTCACCTTCCGTCGCCCGCAGTTGCACATGTCCGTCCCAACCAGGAAGATTATTCGCGGTCCCAGAATGGAATCCGATCGTCGCGAGCCGGTTGGGCACCCAGCAATAGATCAACCGGCGAATAAGCTCACCCAGGAGAGTCGGGCCCCGTTCCGCGGTTGCAAATCGTTCCAGGTCTTCAGTTTTGACCGTTGCCATGTTGTTCGATACCAGTGACTAACCACTCGACGGTGGGTGGACAACCGCGATGCCGCCGACGTCTTGCAACGACCGCGTGGAAAGCTGTTTATGAGTTATGGGACCGACTGAGATCAAGCTGACGCTGCAGACGAACCCTCGTGTGGTCCAATCCGCAAATGCATCGACCTCCGTCGAGAGCCGTTGAGCGCGCTCGGACAACATGCCCGCGCATGCGCGAGCATATCAGTGGGTCAGAAACATTGCACCTGGGCCGCTTGCCCGTCCAAAATGCAATTCGCATTGCAAGCAACGGACGCTGCATTGCTGTTTTCGGGTACTGACGAAGGTGAGCCGAACCCGCAAGGAGCTGGTTTCGCCTGGATGACGCTCCGGTCCGTGCCTGCATCGACCTGATGTGAAGCGCCACTGTGGCGGAGCCAGTGTGTCGATGCACGTCGTAGCGTTAGTGCTCGCGTGCAAAGACTTACAAGACAACGTGTATCTAGAATAAATCGAGTGGACGGATTCTACGACCAAACTGGCCGGTTCTCAGTCTGACGTACGATTCGATACCCTTCCAGCGGACCAACGTCGGGATATGCCCGGAGGCTACCGCTTGAAATCACCCGTACCAAACGCCTGATCGAACTGTCGGGCTCGTTGCACTTCGTCGCTATGCAGATAGGTCGACGTCGTCGAGATTGAGGCATGGCGGAGGTTGTCACGGACCATGATGAGTTCGGCTCCCCGTGCCAGTGCGTGCGACGCATGCGTGTGACGCATCCAATGTGGGCTCGCGCGGCGTAGTTTCTCGGCCGTCGCGGGTTGTTCGTCCTGAATCGTGTTGGCTACCGACACGAAGAACCGGCGTAGAACGCGCCAAAGCCGTGTGCTCTCGATACCGGCTCCGTCCTCGTCGATACTGCAGACGAGCGGCGTCGCCGGGTTCCAGCGCGCCGGCGTGACCGGCAATCCGCGCTGTACGAGATACTGGTCGAGCGAGGTCCGCGCGAGCGACGGTAGCGCCACCTTGCCCAGCTTGCCACCCTTGCCAATCACATGCAGCCAGTGGTTGCCGTGCTCGTCACGGTGGACATCTCCGAGCGTTGCGCCGACAAGCTCGCTCGCTCGCAAGCCAGTCGAGTAGCCGAAATCCAGCAGGAACCGCAACCGCTGCGCAGCCGGCACACTCCAGCCATATGACCATTCGAGTCCGTCGCTGACCGTGCGGATCAGTAGCCACTCGCCTTCGGAGAATCCACGGGACACATCCATCCCCGCGCGCTGCGTGTTGCTCTTGACCTTCACGCCGGCGAATGGGTTCGCGAGCACGTAGCGCTGTTCCATTAGCCAGCGAAACAGCGCGGACAGGACGTTCAGGGCGTACACCGCCGAGCGTGCGGACAGCGGACCAGTGAACGGCCGCCATTCGACACTATGCCGAGGCCGCGACGGACCGATCCAACGCTCGCGTGGTGTCGGTCGACGCAGGAAGCCCCGGTAGGCAATCGTATCGTCTGTGTTGAGCGACGACAGTGCTCGACCGCGCTCGACGATCGCCCACAGGAGCAGGCGCTCAGCTTCCTTGCGGTATGCGCGCTGCGTAGCTGCGGATTCGTGCAGCGCCAGCCAGGACTGGATTGCCTCGTAGTCATTCGACGCGTTCAGCAGGCAAGTGGCATGCGGCGCCCGGAACTGCCCCTGCGAACCATCAACGTCGTGCGGCACGCGCAGTTGCTCCCACGGCACGATGTTGCCGGACGGCGCCGCGTCGATCAGCGCCCGCGCCCGTTCAGTCAGCGCCGGATGGGCCGCAAAGAACGCCTCGATGCGGCGCGCCCCCGTGACGCCGAGTCCGACAATTGCCGTCCACCAGCGTCGTCGCCGCGGAATCCGCACAGTCAGGTCGGCCAGCGTCTGGATGCCGTGTGCGTGCAGCGCCGCGAAGATGCGCGATGGCAGCCACACTTCGACGGCGTCTGTGATTGACGGCGTCGGCATAGGCAGGCTCCGCAACACCGCTATTGCGTCGGCTACCTCTTCGGCCGACGCCTTCGACTGGCGGTCAGCGAAAACCGCAGCCAGATTCCCACGATGACGCTGCACGGCGAACGCGACGAGTTGCCGGCGGATGCGGCCCAGGATGGCGCGCGACGACGCACCAACCTCCCGCCGATCACCCAGATAGCGGGCGACCGCGGCGCGTGCGTCTAGGCCCGCGTACCAGCTACGTAGCGCAGCCAGCTCCGCTTCGTCGGGAAAGTCGGAGCTAGTCCTTTTGGGAAGGGTCTCACGCGTTTTCATGCTCGCCAGTTTAGACCAAATTTGGTAGCGGACTGATAAGAAGATTTATCTGCCCATCTGCGTGACAATGCTTACGTAATTATTTCAATGGCAGTGCTCAACTAAAGTTGTGGCGACCGCCCTCACCCTTTCCGAAATGCTTCGCTCGTCTGCGCCTTGGCGCACGGAACGGACCGGCGATGTTCAAATCGCCGGCCGCTTCACACTGGCCAGCGGAATCTCCTGTTGCTGGACGAAGTAGTCGAGGCAAGCACGGGGCAGTTTCGCGGGGACGAATGTCTCGAAGAGGCATAGCGTAGCGGCCTCCTTGGACTCATCTACGGCTTGGTGGAACCGATCGCAGGCTTCGCCCAAGCCCCGCTGGTCGACCTGCACCTGTGCTGCACCAGACTGCCCCCCGCCCTTGAGGACTCGGTGGATGAATTCCCACACCATGACTGCGCCGTCATCCGGAAGCCGCGGCTCTTTGAGCACCTCGCCGATGCGCTCTTCCCAATAACCTCGCGCGCAGCTGTACCGCGCGAGCTCGATAGGCACAATGAACAGGTGCTCGATCTGATTGTCGAGGCTGGCAAATAGTTGCGGAGTCCGTGCGTCGTCATCGTCCTCGAATTCGTGCTCGTCGTCGCAGTAGACGAGCTTCGGCATGCCATCGACAAAATACCGCTTCAGGTGCAGTAGCTCATGGAACACAGACGACGTGTCAACGCCGACTGAAACCTGACCCACATTTCGAGGTTTCGCCGAAGTAAATCTGACCCACCCGGGTCCTGTATCACGCGGCTGCTTTGGCGCTTGCCCGCGTGCCTGTTTGTCCCGCTTTCCTCTTGTCCTTCAGTCGATAGCTCTCGCCGCTGATTTGCACGATATGCGCGTGATGTAGCAGCCTGTCGAGCATCGCCGCCGTTAGCGTCTGGTCGTCAGCGAAGGCCGTCGCCCACTGCGTGAACGGCAGGTTGCTGGTCAACACGATTGAACCGCGCTCGTAGCGTTTGGCGACGACATTGAAGAACAGGTTTGCCTCCTCACGCCCGAATGGCAGATAGCCGATTTCGTCGATGACGAGCAGCCTGGGTCCTATCACCGCGCGATTGAAGAACTCCCGCAAGCGGTTCTGCTGTCGGGCGGCGGCCAGTTGCATCATCAGGTCGGCGGCCGTGATGAACCGCGTCTTGATGCCCGCCTGCGCCGCGCGGTACGCGAGCGAAGTCGCAATATGCGTCTTACCGACGCCAGATGGCCCGAGCAGCACGACATTCTCGGCACGCTCGATGAACGCCAGACTCGCCAGCTCCTGAATCTGCGCACGTGGCGCGCCGCTGGCGAAGCCGAAGTCGTATTGCTCCAGCGTCTTGACGCCGGGTAATGCCGCCAGCTTCGTCAGCACCTGACGCTTGCGCTGCTCGCGCGCGCCGAGTTCCGCTTGCAGAAGCTGTTCAAGGAAGTCGGCCATACTCGAATCGGTTGTTGCAGTGCGTTGTGCGAGCGGCGCCCAGTCAGTGGCGATACAGTCGAGCTTCAGTTGTGCGCACAGCCGGGCAATCCGTTCATGTTGCAGATTCATGCTGCGACCTCCAGCAACGCGTCATAGACCGCTAGCGGATGCTGAAGACTCTCACGTGGCAACACCCGGCGATTGTCCGGCACAGCAAGCGCTGGCGTCTGCGCCGGCAACGGCAGGAGCACCGCCTGTTCCGCAGCGAGCCTCACCGCTGGACGCTCGCCCGTCGTTGCGTGACGGCGCGTGTTGGCAACTTCGGTCAGCCACCGGCCAATGTGCGCATTGGCGGCCTCGACGTCCAGCTTCAACCCCGATGACCTGAGTGTCGCTGCAAGCGGCACAACGAAGCTCTCCTTGAGGTAGCGGTTGAAGCGTTCGACCTTGCCCTTGGTCTTTGCGCGATACGGACGACACACCTTCGGCGTGAAGCCATAGGTTTCCGCCAGCGCCAGCAACTGCGCATTCCAGCGATGCTGGCCTTCGCCGAATGCATCGCGCTCGATGACCACCGACTTCGCGTTGTCGAACAGCACATGTTCCGGTGTGCCGCCGAAGTAGACCAGCGCTTCGCGCAGGCATTCGCACAGCGTCGCGGCGTCCTCGCGCGCGGTGAACCGCACGAAGCTCGCACGGCTGTAACCCATCGTCGCGACCAGCGCGAGCAACGGCTCGCGTCCCCGCCGGATAACGGTGAAATCGGCCTGCATCTGCTTGCCGGGCGCGGTTTCGAAGCGCACCACCGGCTCGGCTTCGGGACGCTTGTGGGGCACCAGAAATGCCTTGAGCTGACTGATGCCGCCTTCGTATCCGGCTTCCTGCAGTTCGCGTAGCAGAACC
The DNA here is from genome assembly GCF_001645125.1 of Paraburkholderia ginsengiterrae. Lineage (GTDB taxonomy): Bacteria > Pseudomonadota > Gammaproteobacteria > Burkholderiales > Burkholderiaceae > Paraburkholderia > Paraburkholderia ginsengiterrae. The sequence goes on from NZ_LXKA01000371.1 coordinate 21,055, forward strand.
GTTGCCGGAATCCAGTGCGGCCGCGCGGCGGCGACGCGCTCCAGCAGATAGTCCTTGAACGGGTCTAGCTTCGTTGCTCGCGGCTCACGCTGGCTGTAACGGCTCGCCTGCTCGTCCCTCAGATAGCGCCGCACGGTGTTGCGCGATAAACCCGTCTGCCTCGCTATCTCCCGCACCGCCGTCCCGCGCCTGGCCAATACCTTGATTTCCACTGCTTGCTCCTGAGTCAGCATCGGCGGCAAAAAGCCGCCATCGTCTCCCAGGTGGGTCAGGTTTACTTCGACGACTGGGTCATTTTTACATCGGCGCTAACAACGACGCGCGCGGCGGTCCGGCTTCGGGCACTTGGATGACCGCCTTTCGCTTGCCGAACTCACAGGCCATCTTCTCCTTCGCTGTCGACTCTGCTATCACGCGCAGACCCGCGTGGTGCTCGATATCGCAGACGAGTTCTCGCAGATCCTCTGGCAGACCCGCAAACAAGGGTAGTTCGGTCAAGTATTGAGTCGGCATAGTCTGCCCCTTTACCTTCGTCTTCAGCCGACTGTCCGTGTCGACGTCGCCCGGCATCGGATTGTCGTCATCGTGCGAGCATTCGACCGACCGTTGCGGCACCTAATTAGTTGCAGTCAGTCATCGCTCTACAACTTTAGTTGAAACGGCGCAATATTCACACTGGGATCGTCGGAGGTCCGGTTGCAATGGATATTGGCACAAAAGGGAAGCGGCGACGGGAGATATTCGTCCTGGAACACGTCAGGAATGCGCGGTCTTCTCAACCTTCCGCCGTTGTACTAGCAAACCTATATGATCCAAAAAATGCGGAAATACTTAGCATCCAAGAGGCACGGGCCCACTACCGGGCCCGCGCGTGACGACTTCGCAAACCGCCATTGGGAGCGAAACTTTCGTAGAGAGAGCCAGCCGGATCAGATTCATCATGTCCACGCAAGACTAATCGAGCGTCCCAACTCGACAGGTTTGCAGTTTGGCAACGACTGGAGATGGCACTTCACCCCCTGCTCATTCACCAGCAGACTCAGACGCTCTTAGCCGACTGAGGTGGAATCGACTGCGGTACCTGCAGCCGATTCGGCTACGGATGACTTGGATGCGCGCTTCGCGGGCACCGTCTTCTTCGGCGCCTGTGCTCGGACAGATTGCTTGCTCCTTGTCACCTTTTTCACTGCGGGTTCAGCTTTCGATGCAGCCCTCCTGGAAACAGCCTTTTTCGTTACTGCGACCTTCTTCGTATCCTTTCTTGCCGCTTTTGCCTTCTTTGCGACCGTGCCGCGTTGTACAGCGACGGACTTCTCTGCAGTCGCAATCGCTTCGCTCTCCGCGATCAGGAACTTGGACGAATCCTTAGCGCCCGCGAGCCAAGCAGGTGCGCGACCTCGCCCACTCCAAGTTGCACCAGTCTTGGGGTCTCTGTATTTGGGTGCCTGCGGTCCCCGTACGTAGTTGCCGCTCTTTGCCACCTTCTTAGCGGGAGGTGCCGCTGTTGAAACAGACTCACTGATGAGAAACTTGCTCCTGTCCTTCGCACCGGCAATCCATGCCGGCGCGCGACCGCGTCCACTCCAACTTGCACCAGACTTCGGATCGCGATACTTCGCACCTCCGGCGTATTGATTCCCGGTGGTGCTCGCCATAACCCTGCGGCCTCGTCGTTTCCCGCCAACATACGAATCAATGTCTGCGGTCGTGACGCCATGCCTTTCCATAAGGGCTCGAATCTTCTCGAGAACAGCGGAAGATTGCCTTTTCGCGATTGCTTCCGCCTGAGACTGGAGCTTCGCAATCTTGGCTTGTATGTTCTCTAGAGTAGCCATTTTCTTCCCATTGGTATGTAAAGCGCATTGCACTATGCCACAGTGCAGATTACAAAGACGCAAGTTGTGCGGAAATATAGGCGCTATTGCACCACGAGATGCACCACGTGCACGCGCATCGCAGCACGGAACTATCGAAAAACCCAGATTCGAAGAAACTGCATGTTTGCTGCGACGGCCCGCGCATTGCCGCAAAGCAGACACACCGACGCTCACCTTCTCACGGCCGGAGAAGAGCGCCGACCCAATCAACGCATACCCTGCGATACGTTCCCCTGAGACACAGCGCTAAGCAACGAGCGGTGCTCCTCTTCGAGCCTCGTTACGGACACGCCAAGGCGCTCCGCATATCGTGCACTCATCCCAGCAAAGATTGATCTGACCGTTTCACCGCCTAATTCCGATGGCAGCAACTGAGTGTAGCGGTACAGATCCTCCGCGATCGAATTCTCACTTTTCAGCGGGACAATAACCTCGCCGCGGTCAGAGGTTGCTACACGTGTCGCGCAGATGGCCCAGTAGCACGTTGCCCAACACTCGAGTACATCTTTTGGCAAACCCACTTCATCGTCAATATCGAGGACGACCTTCTCGATGAGCGGCTTTCGAAGTCCGCCATGATTCCGGAAAAAGTCAAACAGCAAGTTTCCTATCAAGCGGCGCCAGCTGTCGTCACCACTGATGGGTAGTACGGCCCTAATACCAGTGGAATCTGAGCCAGTTGGGACTGGGTCTGCCACCCTGCTACCTGCGCCGAGTACAACGGCAAGCAGAACGCGCAGCCGAAGCAGTTCGACCACCCCAAGGGCGCCAAGCGCGGCATCTTCCTGAAAGGTCTCCTGACAAGATCTCACCGCTTTTACAATGCTCTGTCGCGAATCACGCATTGCCTTGTACTTGCGACGCTCTTGTGATTCTTCCTCTTTGACTCCCTTGGCTTTCGTTCCGTGTTGCTGCTCGGTATTGAAGCGCTCGTCTTCCTCGAGCGCGGTTTCACCCGAATCGGTCTCATCGCCCATCGATAGTTTCGGGACCTCATCTTCTTCGTCGGCGGACCGCACCAAAGGTCCCTTCTTGCCAATCAATGCGTTAAGGAACGTGCGGACGGAGTCCTGATGCGAAGCGCCGAGTAGGCTCGCGGGAGTATCGGCCTCGGGATTGATCCCCGACCTCCCCTCAATGAACTGCTCGTAGGTCAGCACGCGTCCTGGAGATCGCGCCGGCTTATCCGCCTTGGTACGCTGTCGAGCGCTGTTCTGGTCGGCTTCTGTCAGCGCTTTCTGCTCCGCAACCGCCAGCTTGTGCATGATATCGAGCAACCACAAGCCCTCCGATGCGTCCACGTCATCAAGCTGAGATAACGCGTCGTCAACGGCACGGGTCGATGACTTGCGTTGTGCCTTTTGGATTGCCTCTTCGACAATCACGACGCCCGGCGACGATTTGAAGCCCGGCCAACACACAGTAGCAAAGTAAGGGGCCTCAGATCCCTCAAAGTGGTATCTGGCTGGCGCATCACTGGAACCGGAACGTGTTAGCTTTCCATCTACAGGTTTTCCGTCGCGATCGCTGAGCTCAATTTCGGCGTCTGTGACGCTTGCGCCCTTAGGGGGCCACCAGCGAAGCGTCAACTCGCTCAATTCGAAACGACCGGGCAAGTGGCTCTCGAGGTCCTTCAAGGGGATATCCTCGGCCGGCTCGAATTTGGGAATGTCCCCAACACTCAATTCTTCCGCTAGCGCGCCTTCGAGTCCCAGGATCTCCACAGCCGTGCCGGGCGGCAGTTCCCGATACAGGCTCGCTTCCTCGTTTTCACCCGGCGCCACATCGACGCCTAGCGCTGCCTGAGTGCAGTTTGCGCTGCCATACAGTACGCAGTCGCCTGCATTCGTCTCGGCGATGAACACCTTGGCGTGAGCGAAGCGGGTCGTTGTCGTGCCCTTTACCCTGTCGATGCCAAACAGCTGAATCGAATCCTTTCGCCCAAGCGCATGGACGGGAAAGAGCGCGTTCTTTGGCTGCAAAAGGACAGCGACGCTCTTCGCGCCAAGCCTGGCGCGCAACCTACGCAACGCGCCAAGGTCTAGATCCCAATAAGGACTTGCAACGAGAAGTCTGGAGACTTTGCGCCGTCCTACAAGGTCAGCGAACTGCTCGCCAATACCTGTTTCACCATTACTCGAGAGGAAGCCAAGCCGGCCCTCCTCGAGATCAACGATGGAACCGTCCGTCTGCTCATGGATCCACGGTGTTCTGCGCATCGCCCATTCGATCTGTTTGCGTGGCAGCGCGAAGTCAGCCACGAAGCCGGCAACGAACTCAAGTGCGGCGCGCAGAAGTGGCAATGCCGCGACGTCGTCATCACCGGCACGCACCTCGCCCACCACCTCAAGATTGCCGGCGAGGCCAGCGGCGGTCATATTCGCAGACGCAACCAGAAGCCGGCCGCCCTCTCGTCCCAGCTGCAGGATCAGTTTCGGATGAAAGACTCCGGTCGCCCGCGCTCCGACGATCGAGTAGAGGCGTCCGGCATGCCTGGGTCTTGCATCGCTCGATCCGAGTGCGTATCCAAGCATCCGGTCGTCCGCGATGAGGATGTTATTGCGACATCCCGCTTCACGCAGCCGGGAAAGTGAAATCGATTCGTAAGCATTCAGATCAACGTTGAAGGTAGTTACAATGCTTGTGTGGAATCCCTTCTCTGCAAAGCACTCGAACAATCTCACGCGGCCTCCAGAATATTTTTACCGGCCGCCGTGAGACCGTTCTCAACCATCAAGTGGATATCAACGAGAAAATCAATTGCGGGCGTGAGCCGCGGGTTCGTTAGAGTCGGTGTGTCTTTCTGCCTCATCCGCACCTTCCCGTCGTCTGCTTCGATCAGGAACGTATAGTCGCCCTGCATTCGTAGCTTCTGGATCGCCACCCACAGATGGCGCTCAATGATCCGCTCACGCAACAGACAGCTTAACAATTGGGCGATCGGCTCCTCGGAGCGCGCCTTGAAGAATTCCAGTTCGGAAACGATAGATGGGAGATAAATCGAACGCGAGAGAACAGGCAGTTCAGTCCTCGCCCGTTCCAGTTGCTCCTTAAAGCGGCCGTAGAGTACGGCCAAGAGTCTCAATGCGTTTGCAGCACATTCGCTGGTGCTTAGACCAACGTCGCTAGCTCCGGCAGTAATCGCCTCGAGCAACGTACATTCGCTCGTTGCCTCTTCGGACCATGCGTTGTCGGCAATCTCGATCGAGTCCACCAGGTGCTGCCAGGTCGGAAGATTCTGCCCGATTTCCGAAGTAATACTCGGAATGACGTTCGTCAGCAACCGTTGCACTGACATGCCGGAAGGACTGCCACCCAAAACGTCCAACACATACTTGAGAAGCGCACCATAGCACACCTGAAGCATATCGTTCGCGTGGTACACCAGCCAAGCGAATGCGTGAGGCTCCGCTTCGCCTGGGACGGCGGGCAACAGTTCACCAGAGGAGTTATGAGACGAATAGAGCCTCCATCTGACGTCCCATCGGTTGGGCCAGTAGCCGAGGTTCTCTGCGGTTAACAGCACCAGCCTAAGTGTACTGCTGCGTCGCATCGCACCGGCATCCGGGTCACGCACATGTCCGAACAGGACGTCTCTGTAAAGCTGACACTCGTCACTGTCTTTCGTAATAGCAGAAGGCAGCATGCTCGCCATTCGCTTCAGTTCGCTCCGCTGGACAACACCGTCCTTCACCGCATCCAGGAAGATCTTGCCGGCACGACCGATTGCGGCAGAGAAGGCTTTGGCAAGGCGTTCGCCGGTGTCCCTGGTGGGCACTGGGATCTCGTGCGTCTCCAGATACTCTAGAAGGCCGATCTCCTCGATCTGCGAACCATAGGCGGCACCAAACGCACCAAACTTCTGCTTGAGATATTGGGGCTTGCCGCTTTGCCGGTCGGTGTAGCGGGAAAAGGTGATTCCGCTTCTGCTTCCCGCCTGAAGCGCTCGCTTTGCCCAACGACTGCCCGCAACTCCCCTCGCATCGCCATCGTCCTGCGCAACGAGCGCGTATAGCGCTTCCGCACGCCGCAGGAAAAGGCACCACGCGTCAACGGACGTATTCCTGATCGACCTCGCGTAGTGGTCCGCCAGCCAGACGTAGAACCCATAGTAGCGCACGCGCAATGTCACGTTGCTGATGCCGGGAAGCAATCGCTGGTAGAGTGCCACGCTGGTTGTTTGCATTCCGAGCGGGTCGAGTCCGCTCTTTTCGTCTCGGTCGGTCCATTCCGGATGGCCCGTCCCCATTCTCTCGTTGTCGGCCAAGTCTCCCCCGCTATTCGTTGTTTTTCTGTCAGGTCGCTATCCCGCGATTTGTGCGTCCAGAGCCTGCGCTCCTGCGATAGCAAGATTATGCCAGCCCCCACCGGCACCAATTCATCGCGCCATTTCGTATTTTCACCTTGCGTCATGCATCAGGCCGCCGAGAAATCTCTTCCGGCGTCTGTTCGGAAACTCTCATCTAGGACCGTTGGTGACGAGCGGCCGTGCCGCGCTACGCGAGGCAACCTGAAACTGTCGCCAAGGTCGAAAGACGGCTACCGCGGCTCAAATAGGAATGAGGTACTTCGTTCGATCTGCCACGCCTTTGATCCAGTTCGGCGGTTTGCCCCTCCCGATCCACTCTCGCCCCGACACGGGGTCACGATACTTTGGTACGGCTTTTCGTACTGCCACCGGCGCTGGGCCTCGTATCTCATCCAGAGTGATTCGATGAAGCTTCATCTTCCGAATAACTTCATCAAGCACATTGATCCGCTCCGCCTTAAAAGCGGCTGCAAGTTGTGCCTCGAGTTGTTCACGCTGAGCAAGCAAATCCTTCAGGTCGGACATCGTTTATTTCTCGGATTGGCATGGGAACCGAACTGTCAGTTTATCCTACCCGGCTATGGTGTATGGTGCCCGAGAGTAGGTCGAAGCTTTTCGGGAGTTCGCAGAGCCGATCGACGTTTGCGGGCCGGTCGAATACGAATGCGCGAAGGTTGCAATGTCTGCTTTGGCGCTGGCTAGAACCACCCGCGGGTGGCACGAAGCCGCTATCTGGAAGCCGGGTGCTAAAGATTCGGCCCTCGAGCGCAAGCTGACCGACTCCATCAAGGCGGCGGAAGGGAAGCGCAACACGTCGCTCGAACGACGAACGGATACCATGGGTGGTCGAGGAGCTGATGCTCGATCATCCAAACAGCCATCGACTGCGTGAATCTTTGACGCTGGCGCACTCGCCTTTCCAGCATGGCTGTATGGCAAAATTCAGTTACCGTGCAGCGCCCGCAGCACGCCCGCCCCGGCCGGCAGCCGACGGCCAACCATTGAATGACGCCCCTAACAACTGATACCGAACTCCGTGACGCTATCTTCGAGCATGAAATGTTCGACGCAGGGAACATCCAATCGTGGTACGCGCTCGAGGCCATCCGCGATGTTGAAGCGACCTGGACCTTTTCTGCCGCTGAAGTGGGCAAGGAATTCATCCGCATGGAGCGCGAAGGTCTCGTTCTTCGAAGGAGCGGATTCGGTGGTGATCTCCGCGAGTACTGGGAAGCGACCCAATCCGGCAAGATCGCACGCGAGATGCGCTGGCAGGAACGAGGACGTCGGCACCTCGTTCTGTCAACGCAAGACGGTTCAGTCGAAGCCCTCGCCATCGCTCTTATTGCGAGCGGCGGCGAAGAGCGCGAGGTGCCCACCGGTTCTGGCTTGGCCGCCACGGCACTATCGGTCTACCTACACCGTTTCGGTGAGACGGCGTCCGAGGCAATGGTCAATGAGTTGATCGCAAAAGGACTGGTTCGACGCGAAGACGAAGACTTAATCAACTGGCCGTTCCGGTTAATGTTGACCGCGGACGGGCGCCGCCAGTACGCGCGTGAGGTCGTGCCACGCCTCGGCCTCCAGCCGCCGGCGACTATCCTTGCAGCCACCAAGCCCGAGCCAGTGCCCTTCGACGACCTTGGGCTCGAGCCCAAACTCGCCGACAATCTTCGCTATCGCTGGGAGGAGGCGGCGCGATGTACAGGAGCGCGCGCCTGGCTCGCAGCTACCGCACTGTATGCCTCAATTCTTGAAGTGGTGCTACCCGACTGGCTCGGCCGCGACATTGAGCGCTGCAAGGCCGCCCTTGCAGCGCCGCGGGACAGGCAGAAGCAGCAGGTACTGCCATTCGAAGCCTGGCCGCTCGCCTCTCTTATAAAGGTTACAGTCGAGCTTGGATACATCGACGAAAGCCTCGGACGACATGCTCAAGCACTGCGAGAATCACGTAACCTCATTCATCCGGACCGGCAGATTCGTGAGCGCAGCACACCGGACGGCGATCTCACCGCGATCTCGAAACGGGTTGTGCGTGCGGTACTGGATGCGTGCGCTCGCACGACTCAAGCACAAGCGGTAACGCTCGATCGCGAAAATTTGAAATGATTAGTCGACGTCGCCAAGAGCGCGGCTAACAGCCGTCGGGTCTCGCACTGATCGCGACTCCCGAATTTCCTCACTGTTCGCGCCCTCATGCCTCCTCGATATATGACGGCTCACGATCCCTGTACCAGCTTGGAGGTGCCTTCGGCTGTCCCGGGTGCTTCATTGTTTCCCCATAGATTGGTAGCTGGCCGATAATCTCGCCGTACGAAATGCCGGCCCCTCGAATAGTGAATTAAGCCGGGCCGCTCAGTTGCATCGCTTATCAGATTATTGATTCCTTCCGTCGTCGTATATGACTGAAACTTTGTTTTCTGCTTCCCATTCGGCCGAATCTTCAGGCATCCAGGTTACCAAAACCAAGGATTTCCAGCGGTCAAGAGCTTCGACATCTTGAATAGCGTACTTGGAACCCCACAAGACCAGATAGGCGTCGGCACGCCTATAATTTTTCAACGTTGCTTGAGCGCACAAGCTGATTCTTGAACCATCGTCAAACAGAATCTCTCTGTTTTTTATCAGTCTTTTCGATAAGTCTTCCCCAAGGATTGGAACAAGCATAGTTCCGGATACCTTTCCCATTTCAGGAACTACGATCACGGCATCTTTATGATTGGGCAATAATTCCAAGAGCTTAACAAGCCCAGCAGTTACCCCAGCGGGGTTGTCACCGTACGACTTTACCAAGAATCTTTCGCGGTTCAAGAGATTTCCTTTGCTGTTTATATTTTCCAAGAGTGTCCCAAGCGTTCACATCTGATCCAAAGCATTTGACACCCCCACGTCGATCATATTTCCCGTCGCTCGCTTCGCACATAGACAGATCACTCGGAGACCAAGCCTGAAAAAGTCCCGTGTCAGCGTTGATTTGCCGATCAACACTATCGCGCAAATGAACAAAACACTTCGGATGCTACCATTGAAGCGGCGCTCGTCCTAATGGCGGCAACGGACCGGTTACAGGCGATCACGGCAGACGAAATCTGGAACGCGGAATCTCCGCGACCGCAGATACCTCGACCATCAGATCGGCCTTGCAAAGTCGTTCAATCTGTACTGTTGCCCGCCTGGCTTCAGAACGATTGACGTGTGTCGGGTACTGATAGGCGGCGTTTGGACGCGCCGCGGTCGAGATTGATCCATGCGTTGGTCGCGAAGGTTTGGTTAGGGCCAGCACGCGCACATCAAAGCCACCAATGCGGGATCAGCCCAGCGTCAGGCGCCTTCCAGTTGGCTGCTTTGACCGTATCAGGCAGTTCACCCCAAATGGTATCGTCGGCATGGTCGAGAACGATAATCTGGCACTTATAATCCGTTGCCCGGAGGCCCATTTCGAGCACCTCAAAAATTCGTCGGGTCGCAACGAAATCCTGATCCCGCGTCCGCCTCAGTTCGACCAGATGCTCAGCGTCCGTGTCGAGCTGATTCGCACCTGTTGCGGCACTTGGAAAGTACACTTGACTCGGCTGATCGATGACGAGAAAGTTGAACACTGGTGAATTCGAGCGCTCTCGGTCAGACAAGAATTCGTGGATAGCGAGGAACGTTGCGATGTGATACCCCATCCAGTTCTCTCCGCTCCCGACCTCCCAAAGGTATTCCTTCTTGCTGTTCTCTCCTGCACTAAAGCTTAACGTTAGTTCTTGCTTGTCGAGTCCGACGTTGCCTCGTTTTTCGAGCTTGAACTCATCGGCGTACTTGCCAATGAGGGCGGCGAGCTTATTGTCAACGGTTTTCTCCCTCGCTTCCTTGTTTACACCGGTAAGATATTTGGCAACCTCGTCGAGAAGCCCGCTGACTCGTTCGATCTCTTTCGTAAACTCGTCTCTGCCCCGCACAGCTTCAATTCCCATTAGCAACGCCTGGATCCGCCCGAGAAGAACGTAAACCTTGCTTAACGAATCTCGTGTGGCGCTATCGGTCCTCTGCAGCCCCACTCGCGCAGACCGAGCCGAATGAAGCTTGCGCTGCGCGTCCACGAGCGCTGTCTTCGCAGCCTCGATCTCCTTATCCACGATGGGGCTCTCGAAGAGTGCGTCCGAGAGCTCTGAAATCCGCTCCATCTCTGTTGCAAGGTGGCTGATGACGGTGTGGTGGCTGTCGGTCGCGTTGCCGCAGACAACGCATGTCCCTTGCTTCGACAGACTCGACTTCAGCCAGTCGAGGTTCACAACGCGGTTGCGCTCAATCTCAACCGCGTCGCTGAATTTTTGGGCCCGCTCCGACAGTCTTTCGAATCCACGGATCTGACGGCGTAGATCGTCTACAGTCGTCTGTGCCGCTTCTTCTTCGTCTTGAAGTTGTTTGTAGCGCTCGTTAGTAAAGCCATAGTCCGGCGCCTTGAGAGTAGACTCCAACTCACCCTTGGCATAACGCTCAGCCAACAATTTAAGAGCGGCAACGCGCGCATCGGTACCATCAACGCCTGTCGCTTCAACCATTCCCAGCTCAACGGCGAGCGACCACAAACGCTCAACCTGGCTCTCCCATGATGACATGACACTTTTGCGAGCCTCCTGCTGCTTTAGCAGTCGATCCAGCTCCCGCAGAAGCTGAGCGTGCTCGCGCTCCTTCATGAGATAGGTGCCATCGATGATACCGAATGCGAATGGCATCACCTTCTTTAATCGCTCTTTGTGGTCGTAAGTGTCCGCCTTGAAGAACAGCGTGTTCGGGTTGGCGACGATGTGCTGCGGCAAAAAGTTGAACGCAGCGAGATCTCGATACGACGGACGTCCATCGTGCTGTTTGACCTTATCACCCTCCTCAAGCGAAAGATTCGTGAGTCGGACGAGGTTATTGAATCTCTCTTTGAATCGCGTGTCGTTATGCGTGTATTCCGGGACCTCGGGAAGCTCCTCTTCATACGGTGCCAGATAGAATTCGTTGCTGGTCTGCCGCGAACCGGGAGTGCGCCGTGCGACCACGAACGACTTTCCGCTGATGTTCACGCGCAGGCCGAACCAGGACACGCTGTCGCGAATCTTTCCGACAGGAATCGCGCAGCGACTCGCACCCAGACAGTAGTCGATAATCGAGATGATTGATGACTTGCCTGTCCTGCTTCGCCCATAGATGATGTTGACTTTTCCTGGCTCGAAAGAAAGCGTATGTATGCCATTTTCCCTGTTCACTGGCCAGAGGATGAGTTCCTCGATGTGAAATTGCATGATTAATTTGTCAGGAATCTGCTGTAGAGCTGGGCTGTAGACTCACGCGCATACCAAATGGCGAGGCGGTCTATTGCCTGCAACATTTCAGGTGGCGCCTTGGTTGGCTTGCTGCCCTGTGGCCATCTGGCGAAGTTTATGGAGAAGACTAGATTCTCTTCGTCTCTCGCGTCCGTTCGCAAAAGCTTCGCCGCACACGCAAGGTTGAGCGCGCGACCTGTGACCGGGGCAAAGGCGCTTATCCTTTCCCGAAAGTCGGCCTTTATCTGCGGGCGTTCTGACAAGACGGCGTGCAATGGCGTGTCAAACTGACGTCGTCTGACCTCATCACAACTCGCCTGATGCCATACGATCGGCAAGACAAGAAGCAGCTTAAGGAAGTCCGGTCGTTCGGTATGCGCAGAGGATTCCTCAAATGCCCGTACAAATGTCGTCAGGAGCAAGCTGGCAAGTGCGCTGTTGTGAATGAGGTTTTCGTCACGGACCTGCATTACGATGCCTCTCCGTCGCTATCATCTTTGGCTGGTGCGAAGGCATCATCCCAATACACAAAAACATCGTCTGCCCGGCGGTTCGCGAGGTCATGGTAGTGCCCCAGTGTGAAGTACGGTTCGCTTGTCTCTCGACCATCAAGCGGCGCGCGGTGGTCACCACTCAAAGTATCTCTGGCGATCTTTTTTGCTATCGCCATGCCATCACCCTCGTCGATATCACCTTCGAACTCAAGGTATTCATCTCTGATGGCCCGCCAGCGTTGATGAAGCGCGCCATCGCGAGCACTCCATGCCCGCTGCAAGACTATCCCAGCGTTGAGTAGCCGGATGCGTTCGGAATAAAAGCTCCAGTAGTGACTTAACGCCCGCGTGCAGTACTCGTCGGATAGTCGGAGGTGTTGCAATTGTGCGATGAAGAGGAGATCCTTCGCGTCTCCTTTGTGGTACTCGCGCCATGCGATGGAAGCGAGGCTGCGCTCTAGGTACCGGTCCACCCGATACGCGTTCATTTCCGACCGCAAACGTTCGGCGAAGGGGGGCTTTCGCAACCAGGCTGGTTCACGGCTTATCCATGCCGACTGACAGCAATCGACTAGCTGCCCTAGCAATCCACGGTAGATTTCCTCCCCTTTGTCGACCAGGTCATCCGTTAAATGGAACAGACGAATCGTAGCGTCCTTGATCCGAACGCCATCGACCGTTCCGCTGGAGTCCACCAGTTCGATTCGCTCGATGACAAAGCGGAGGGACGCATCGTCGAATCCGCTCACAGCGGCGATCTCCGATTTATCGTTCTCACCGACAACAGCCGCTTTTTCTCTAATCTCGGCGATGCAGGCTTCGACCTCCTCAGGCGTGGTTGCGTCACTCAGACGTCTTGCCATCGCCTGTACAGGGACAGATTTGTTTGTTACGAGGTAATATCGGATTTCGCTGTACTGCTCCCTTGCTTTGACCGCGCTGTCGAGCCAAATGTGAATCGTGTGCCAGAGATTTTTACTACCGTCCTGATAGGGCTGGCCGCTCTCTTTGATCGTATGCTTGTCTTGCTCGAAGACAGCGTCAATTGTTCCGTCGTCACTCATCCTCAGTTCAACAACGTCGTCGCCGGTCTCCACACCGATCAAAATGTTGCCGTGAACGCTGGAGAACATACGGTGAAGCGCGCGTTGAAGCTGATAGGTATAGCCGGCGATCTTTGTTCCCGCCTCGGCAGTTACCATAGGCCCCGCCCCCGAAACTAGTCTGTTAAACATAGTAAGTATTAACCGTTCAGTTTCGCTCAAAATCTGCCGAGGAGGATACCTGTGTTTTTATACAGTCGTGTCGGGCGAAGCTTTCATCCACGGCTAGTCACCGTGGCCAAAAGTCCTTCTGATCGCCAGAACTATGCGTTCTGAAACACCGATCAAACCGACATCACCGCGCGCGTATATCGCGTCGGCCGCGACCGGAGTTCGTCAGACGGTGCGGCACTCGCCCCAACCTCCCGGTAATCGACGCCAACGATATCACCCAGGAGATCTGAACCGTTGTCAACCGGCGTGAATAAGCGGGGGCCATTGTTCGCTAAAGCACTGACTTGCTCCATGGATTTTCCGCTTATGAGGATGACTCGCTAGGTAGCGGCAGAGATATGCGCTTGAATCTGTCGTTCCCCATGAACTCGAATTTTCGCTGGAACAGTGCCGCTAGCCGAATGTCGGCGGTAGCGAAGAAGACCTGCTTCCGGGTGCGGAGGGCAATCTCCCGCAGGTAGTCCAGGAACGACAGTGTGTTGAGGTCGTCGATATGAGCAACAGGATCATCGATGAGAATGACTGGTGGTGCCGATTTGGCGCTGTCGTTTAGCGCAAGGAATATGGACAACGCGAGGGCAGCCCGCTGGCCAGTGCTCACCTGGGTAACGGCGTGCACCTGCTTATTCTCGCGTCGAATGATGAGTGATTCTTCTGTGAAATCTCCCAGCTCATACTCCTGAGGGGAGTGAATTTGTGCGAAGACGGCACTTACCTTATCCTTTATCGCACCGAACGCATCAGCAGTCGCACGCTCCAGGGAGTACTGCTCTACAACCTTCGACAGGGTCTCGCTCGCTCGAAGAAGGTTGGCGCGCGTCGTTGTATCCGCAGCCAGGTGATCGTTTGCCGTCTTGAGCTCGAGCGTCTTCTCTTCGATGGCAGTTCTCGCTTGCTCCTCAGCTTGAAACGCATGCTGAGCCTTATCGAAAGCTAGCAAGCAGGCTTCCAGCTGAACCTGAATCTCCTCGATACTCGTACTCGGAGCCACCTGCAGGAGACGCGCAACTCCATCCAGCTCCAGCAACGCGTTCTCCGCCTGGCGTTGGGCTCGCTCTAGTACTGTGATTTGTTGCGTAAGGTTCACCCGCTGCAATTGCTCATCAAGCACTTCCGACACCAGGTCTGTAACATCTCGAGCAAGAGTTTTCGCCTGCTCCTGCTCGTTCTCTGCCACCTGCATCTCACTGCTCGCTTGTTCGCGCAAAGCGCCGAGTGCCGCCTCAATTACCGCTTCACTGACGGGGTCAGCGTCCGGCGGCAGTAACGGCGTTGCATTCGAATCACGCGTCCTCTCCCAACTTGTCCAGTCAACACCCTGTAGATCAAGCTGGCTTAGGGCATTCCGCCGAGACTGTAAATCTGAGTTGGCGATACTCAAGTCAGCAACCGTTCTCCGCAGGTCCTCCTGTAGCGTCCCACATGGTGTCGATGCCACCGATTCTGACGCCTCTGCGTACTTCTCCAAGGCATCGAGGATGGTCACGTCCTGCCGACACCGCAATGTCTGCTCCTTGGCTATTTGCGCATTGCGCCTCAGACTTTCAGACGCACCAGCGCCATGAGACGCGACTAGCGCCTCCAGCTTCGCAACCAACTCGGGCGGCGAGTGCTCGGTCTTACACACCGGGCACAGGGCCGCGTCGCCACTACGTTCGATGTAGGCAACTGCGGCATCGTGGAGGTCTCTTCGGAGCGCGTCAAGAGACTGCCCCAGCTGGATGCTATGGGATAGGGCGAGGTCAGCTATCCCCTCCTGCTCTTGGGCAGAATCTAGTTTCTGCTCCGCGAGTTCTCGCGCGTCAGAAATGTTGAACGCAGCGTACTCGGCCGTTACCGGAGGCAGCGTTGCGCTGGGTTGATCTCGCAGCAATCGACGAAGGCTTGAAGCTCGTTCCTCTGCCTCACGAACACCGGACGCGAGTGCAGGTACTCCGGCCTCCAATAGCCGCAACCATTGCTCAAGTTGTGCCTGCTGAGCTTCATTCGACTTCGCTCTGGCTTGAGCCTCAGAACCTCTCTTCAATGAGGCCTCGTACCTTTCGTGAAGAAGCTTCACAGAGGCTAAGGCCTCGCGCAGTCGAGCCAGCCGACGTTCGACCTTCTCGCGAGTGATCGGTGTCTCTGATACGGCCGACTGGAGTAGCCTCGTGGATCGAATCAAGGTGTCGAGCTTCTCTCGCGCTCCTGCATCCAACGAACCGCTGTCCGCGCCAACCGACCACGCAGGCGACAATCGAGCAAGTCCATCGCGATACGCCGCAAAAAGAGTGTTTGCCTCAGATGGTGCCTCGCGGAGCCGCTTAACCTCTGCCTCGAGTAGTTCAACTGCTCGGATCTGATTCGGCAAGCGTTCGTTGAGATTGCGCAGACGCGTCTTTACATCGTCGTTCAGCTTAGAGAGGTAGTCCCAGAGCTTTGAAGTCTCGGGCCCAACGAGCAGCTTACCCAAATCTTCCCGGATGTCCTCGTGATTGGCATCGGACGATAGTCGGAACGCCGCGTCAGTGTCGAGAAAGTTGAAACGCGAAAAGCCCTGGCTTATCGCGTTGGACTGATAGTCTGCTCGCCCATACCAAAGGGTGTTCCTCGCCTTTAGTACCGGTGCAGTCGCGGGCGCCTTGACCGCCTCCCGCGTTCCCTGGTCGTTTTCCAGCGTTCCAACGATGTCGGCGAATGGCGCATCCGGGTCCCGACGTACCCGGCCGCAATAAAGTGCCTCGATAGCCTCCAACAGAGACGTCTTTCCGGTCCCGTTTGCGCCCACGATGAGGTTAACGTCTCCGAACGCAAACGACTTCCCCTGGTTAACACGTCTGAAAGACCCGACTTTCAGGTTACGGAGAAGGCCGTTCGCAAGGGGATCCGCCTTCAGAGCGGTCTTCGACGCTGGAGGCACTGCCTCCGCCTTGAAGGCTCCTCCGTTTGCGATCTGGTCGAGCGCTGTTTTACGTGCAGATTGCTCGATCAATGAACCGAGAGACGCCTCTGCTAGGAGGCCGGCCCACGTCACACCGACATCAACTACCTGCGCAGGCCCGGAACTTTCGTTCGCAGCCGGTTCTTGCAGACGCAGAACGAGGTCATCCGCTTCAAGCACGAACTTCCGGGCGAAGTGTCTGTCCGCCTCGATGCGCGCCTTGGCCTTTCCAAACTGGTCGCTCGTTACTGATTTCGGGCCGGCCAGGAAATAAAGGTAACTGTTCCAACGCAGGTCACTGTCGGGCGAGAAGAACCCCGCGCCGAGCAGATTCTCCTGAAAGCCCGTCAAATCCTGAGAACGCTCGACGACCGTATCGGATAGGTCAACATAGGCAACCGCGTATGGCTTGTCTCCGTAACGCAGCTCGCCTCGCATGACACCATTGCCAAGGTCTTCGACATGCTGAAAATGCTGCGAGATCACCTCGCGCACTGAATCAATGCTGGTCATGTCTGTTCCAAGGTTTCGTTCGGATCAGCTGAGAGGATGTCTCGCTCATCCATCAACGCGTCATCAAAGCGGGTCATGCCAGGTAATGGTGCAAATCTCAACTCACCGAAGCGCCGGTAAAGAATGCACAGGCGCGTTTGGTGTGGTCCACCCGCCCGTCGCAACAGGTCGATAAGCATGGCCGGTATATTCTCCAGCTGCCGGGCCCCTGGCGCCTCCCCGAGATAGCAGATGAGGCCGGGCCTCCCGTCAGCGCAGCGAACATTGAAGTGGCACGCCCCGGCAGTCCACCCAATCTGCGCGTGGCTATCCGTGCCCTCAATCTGAGGGGGCCATGTCGGTCGAGTATCGAGCTCGTGGCGAATGTTCGCTATCATCTCGAGCCGGGCGTGGCGAAACTGCACTGCGCCCTGGCTGGTATCTTGTGCAACCGTGATCCGACGGACCACTTCGTCGGACTCGATGCGAAACGAGTCGATGTTCTTTAGGCTATGCCAGTCGTCCTTGCCGACGATTGCACCGGCGGAAAGCGCCAGCAAGCGCTCTATGTTCAGGGCGTTCTCGCCGTCCACGTGCGCAAGTGCGGACCTTGCCTCCGCACTTGCGCGAAGTAGTTGATCGAAACCAGCTTTGCGCGTTTCGCCTTGAGCTCTCCATGCACCGCCGATGTTGTCCCACTCATAACGGACCACCGCGTTCGGCCCGTTCTTGTTGGCAAGAACGGCTTGCCCCCTAGTGACGACCTTCGGAACGCGGCACTCGAAGACCGCCTCGTCATAGTCAAAAAGAAGCGCATGCCGACGCTCTTTCATGTGGGTGTAGTATAGGCCGAGCCGATGGTTGGGAAGGACGATGTCGTCGATCTGGGTACAAGCATCCTCCGGGCAATACCAGGTTGAGCCGCCAACAGCCGGCCAAGTCTCCGTATGCCCGTTGTCATCATGCTGAACAATCGTCCTGGCCCAGTTCAAGCACAGGATGTGGCACTCCGATATCCTCGGGTCGAGATCGAATGCTGTCTTCCGATACTGTCGGTAAACGCTATTACGAGGATCAGGGTTCAGTTGGATGTGAATGAGAGTGGACCGGTCGACGAGGTCGCTGACATGCGCGTCATCCAGTGCAAAGGCGTCTGAACAGATGAATGCCAAGGTACTCAAGGTGCCGCAGCGCCCGCGAAATCTGTAGACCCTAGTCCCACGCTTCAGCAGACCCTCTTCGAAAAAGAGGTCGTCTCGCGATGGGTGAGTCTTGAACTGAACCAGCGCCACCAAACGTGAGTTTCCATCGGTGCGCCTTGTCGCAAAGAGCAAGACCACCGGGTCAAGCAATGGTCGATCCGCGGCCAAGGCGTCGAAAGGCTCGTGGACAACCTCGCAAGAAACAGCAACATCGCCTTTGAACTGAGCCAATTCCTCTTGGTGGATGCTCTCACAACCAAGTACCCACAAGGCACCAAGTGGTGGAACAATGCCTTGTTCAACTAGTAACCTGATGGCAGACCAAGGCGTAAAGTACTCTGGCGCTACCGCAAGGTGAGCTCCTCTCTCGTTGGCAAGCTTTGCAAATGCAATCGCTTTTCGAGCGTTCAGGTCCTGGTCGACCCCACCAATCCGCGCACCACTTGCAAAGATTGGACCGCTCGGCTGAAGAAGCAGGCAGGTATAAGAGGCCTCTGTTGGGCGAAGCATCTCCAAGTCAGGAGACTCCAAGTCGAGCTGTGCCAGCAACTCGCGAACTTCCCTAACTTCCATCATTCCAGTGTTCTCCCTGGTTGGTGGACCCCGTTGGGTCAGCCGAGCCTGTGCAAGATTCTACATCCTTGCCATCGCAAGGCGGGATTGTCGACTGCCGCCGATGCGGTCATCGACCATTGAGTTCTTCGCGACATGGTGGACCATCGAAAGTGACCGGCTGCGCCGATTATCTGTTTTGCATAATTGCAGCCACCGGCTGTACTCCCCAAGCGTCGCCAGGAACACTTCCCATTCAATCTTTCAGGGGGCCTTCGCTCTTAGCACTGTCGCGTGTTTACCGCGATTCCGGGCGTCGCGGCTTATTCGCCGATCAGGTCAGCCCGGCAAGCCGGCGATTCACCAGATGGCCTCTGGGTCGCTCAGGAATTCCTCCCGTGCAACTGTAATCACCCGCATCGGATCGTCCATAAACATCTCCGCTGGCGCGCGGTCATCGAGCAAGGCATGCGGCGAATACAGCCAGAATGTGCGTCTCCAGCCTCCGCGATCGTCTTCGCCAGGCAGGACCGCGAGGAGTTCGGCAACATCCTTCCGAATGTCGCCTGATGAGTCGAACTGGAAGTCCGGGTACAGGAAGCAATGCGTGGGGGCCGACCAGACACCCAGCAAGGAGCCTCGCGCGCGCGCCTGGACCGCGTACGTTGCAACTCCCGGACACGGCGCCTCACCCGCCAGTTCGGCAATGCGGCGATCGTCCGGCCAGCCCTTTTCAAGAAGCTCGTCGCGGAACTCGATCGCTGCTGTAGTCGGCAGTTCATGCTCAGGATGGCTTGTCATGGACAAATTCCAAAGGACCGTTCACCCCCTGGTTGACCCAAGGGCGAAGTCGACGTTGTAGCTGGTCATATCGTGCTGTCGAATGGCAGAAAGCCATTCGCGCGCCGTGTCCGGATGCGGCTCATAGCCGGGATATTCGATCCTGCTGGACGCGAGGTTTTCAGGATCCATTTCAGGTCGCCGAGATTGCAGTGGTCGTTATTCCAGTTCGTGATATGAAGCGTATCAATTATCTCCTTTCCACAAAGCTTGAGCTCATGTACCAGGGGTTTGTAGCTCCGCTCTTCCGTGCGACGAGCCTCGATCAAGGTGAAATGCCCGTCGGCGAGGTATGAGTATGAGGCACGAGTCTCGCTGAGCTGATATGCACGAGGTCGCGTTTGAACGGACCGCAACTCGGGTCGAGCGCCCGCAGCGAAAGAAAACTCGTTTCCTGACGTTATCCACAGCCGCGGAAGACCAATTCATCGTTTTCTGGTTGCAGCTCCCGGCGGGCAAGTACGTTACCGTCGCGCCGACTCGCGAATATCATTTGTACCAGAACGCTGAGGTATTGAGCGCGAAGTCCAGATAGAATCTTCATCGCATCCATCCTGGTTCAAGTTAAGACCGTAGAAGATGGCGCCGGCATTGAACATGCGAGCGCATGCGCCTCGCATGTTGCCAGTGAACAAGCACACAGACCAAACTGAGGGCTTAGATGAGTACGCTCGACGATCGCTTTCCTGACAGTAACAGGAACCGGTTTTTCTCGTCCGGAGAGCCTGGTGAAAGACCAAAGGGACGTTTTTATGCGGCCTTCGAAGTCGCAGAGCCTATAGAGAACGAGGAACGGGGGGAGCCAGTTTACCTCGAGTGCGCTTTTGCAGACGACGTTGACCAGCTTGTCGACACTCAGATGGAGCCTGGGCGATTTTGGAACAAGGTTTCACTATCGGTGCTCGCGCTCGACGACGAAAGTGGGATATATGCGAACATCGGCAACAGCGAGCCCGGCGATATCGTATGGTTCGAAGTCGTGGTCAGTCCGGCAACGGTGAACGAAGACAATGGCATGCAGTATGGCCAACTTCTTGACGCCGGAGAACGTGTTCATATTCATTTCAGGAAGTTCAGAGGGTCGACCTCACAAGGCTCCCCCATCCCGCCTCACTACTGGTTGAAGGGGAATCCGGACAGGGAGTTGAATCCCAATGTCCTCGGCGGATACTCATCGATGAAGAGCGCGGGCGTGGCTGTCTTCGACGTCGGCCAGGGCGCCAGTCAGGCGCTGATGTACGAGGATAGCGGCCATTTCTTTCCGATGCTCTACGTCGACGTTGGCGGCGGTGTGCTCCAGAACCTGTCCACCTTCCCGAAAAACTTCAAAGGATTTTGTCCGCATGACGTGCCGATTATCCTTTCCCACTGGGATTGGGACCATTGGTCGTCAGTTTGTCGATTTCCCGATCTCCTGAAAAGTGACTGGATTGCTCCCCTCCCTCCCCCGAAGCCGATCCAGCAGTCGTTGTCATGGATTCTGCGAGGCCTGGGGCGCCTGAGCTTGTGGGTGCGGGGGATGCCTCCGACGTACCGCACCAAGAGCATGCTTCTCGAGTTGTGCACGGGAAAGACGACGAACGACTCCGGAATCGCGGTGACGTTGTTTGGCGGCGCCAGGGGCACCAAACGTTGTCTGTTGCCTGGCGACGCTGGATACCGCTATATCCCGTCGGTTGTGGCAAATGAACGGTTTAACGCTTTATCCATTACGCATCACGGCGGGCGACTGCATTCCAAACAGATTCCGATACCAAAGCGCGGGGCACGCGCGATGTGTTCTGTGGGAAGCGGGAACTCATATAAACATCCATTTTGGGAGACCATAGATGCGCACCATGACGGCGGATGGCCTACTCCCATATCGACGGGACACTATGGAAGTCGCCCAAGTCACGTCTTTCAGCCATGGAACGGCCCTTTGAGAGTCGTATCGGACGCTTGCCCCTTCGCCCATCCATGCAGTGTGGGGATTCCATCCATTTAGAAACAGTGCGTAAATCCATCGCGCGGTCTCGTATCCGTGCCGCGCAAGATGGTCGAACTTGGCGTGCCACAGTCGCTTGAGGGAAGTCTTGCACGATGCTGCTTTTTAGCGGGATGCTGGCCTGCGAGAGGACTGCGGTGTTTCCTGGCAGCCCAAGAACCTTAAGCCTGAGCGTTCTCGGACGCTGCACTTGTCCAAGATGCCAACTCTCCGAATCTGAGCGCGACTCCCGCGTATGGAGAACTGAAATCGAGGTCGAAGCGGAAAGCATTCTTCTTGTCGGTCAAGCCGGGAATGGCGCCGTGCCAGAACAACGTTGCCTTCTTGTCTACCAGTGTCGGAAGGTAGTCGGGCAGCACTTTCTTTTTGCTCGACACCAGTAGCAGGGGAAGTTTCCTCGCTTCATGCAGAAATCGCTTTCTGCTTTCTATAAGAAAGCTATAGTCAGCCTCTCTGACGGTCGACGCGCCGAAAATGATCCGCTCACGCGGATTCAGCGAACTGATGTCATCGGAAACACTGCCAAGAAACGTAAAGGCAGTCTCGTACGTCAGGTGCTGCTTTCCGATAGTCAATGGCTGTAGCGCACGCTCCCCGGGCGTCAACTGGATCCAGGCATCAATCACCTCTTCCAGCGTTCCCGGGTAGTACGCGGGGAGTGTACGGACGGTCACAGCCAGTTGTAGCAATTCCGCCTTTGTGGGCTCTCCGGTTTTCTTCTTTATCGTCGGGCCGGGACCGAGAAGGTTTGGCACGCTTTTGCGTGGCTCTTCCGCGGGTCTTGGATGCGGCCGTCCAGGAAATAGCGACGTTTCAGTGGAACGGGCCTCGTTGGAACAGCCAGCGACATGTCGTTCGGGAGCGAAGAAGTAGGTGTTGATCCTCTTCTTGGGAAACACCTTGACGAGGCAGGCGTCATTTGGGCAATAGCAGTCAAGATCAAATGCGCCCTTTATCTTGTATGCGTAGTCCGCGGTAACCTTTGATTCCACTTGCCAGCATAGCGCTTCGGTCATTAACTCATCGCGCATACTTTCTCCTAACTTGGGATGTTCCTGTTGGCGCCCCGACAGCGGCGATCCTGGAATAAACCGTTCATTTTGACAATTCCGGATCAACTGCCCCGCCCCGGTCATTACCCGATGTGTCGCATCGTTGACAACGCATCTGTAGTCCTGCGCTGAAGCGGCTATGCCCAGGCTGAACTGGCTTCATCATGCGCATATTTGATCAGCTCATCTGCAAAGGTTCTCCGATATTCAGAGAGTAGACAGATATCGGTCGAGGATAATATGGGTAAGCTGCTCGCCACGTAACGACAACGCGTCAAGATCTGCCTGCCGCATCGCGGCGAAATTAGTTGGATAGTCCTTCACTTGCTCACGGCGCACCAGGTCCGGCGACGCATAAGGCAACTGTTCGTCCATCTGGCCCAGATACACCATGCCGAAGCCCTTCAGCAGTCCGTTGCGCGCGTATTGATGCAACCGGCTATAGGTTGCATCCTGTACCTTGCGATGGATCGTCTCGAAAGACAGCTTTACGCGACTGATCCACCAGAACGGACTGGACTCACCACCGACCTGCCCTGCCCCCGCATTCAGACTGATGATATGCGTCGCGTTGAAGCTGTTCACACTGATGCCCGAGTTTCTGCCCGGTTCGAGGACGGTTACGCCGAGGTTTTCGAAGACGCCACCGTCGGTGAGCACTACCTTCTGCGCCGATGTCCTGTTGCCTCGGACAAAGGAGAATTTCTGGATCAACGGCGGTAGCAGCAACGGAAACGCCGCCGACGACGCAACAGCACGGGCAACGGGAATATGGTTGTCTTCAATGCGGCCATATCGCCAGCCTCCTGATGCTTCGGAACCAAAGCGAAATGCGGTGCCCGTGCGCAGATCACAGGCATTGATAATGACCTCCACGCCCTTCCACCGGACGTCTTTGATCACTGTGTCGCCGAAGATCGTCCGTGCGAGCGCATTTTCGAACGCGGTCGTCAGGCTGCCCCAGATTGGTAGCAGACCAGATAGCCGGGCGAGACCACTTTCGAGTCGTCTCGTCGGCAATCGCGTGATGACACGTATCACGGAAAGCACTGCTCCCAACGCACCGAGCGCGAAGGAGGGCAACGCAGTCAAAAGAAGGGTTGCGAAAATCTTGGGTGTTTCGCCGCTGAAAAAAACAGACCTTGCAATCGACCCGTTGAAACCCCTGCGCAGGATGTCGACCATCCGCCGGTCGAACTCAGCGAACTCCGCGCCCCAGTACGCGAGGCAGGCGCCAATCACGCTTCCGCCCGATACGGTGGAAATTACTCTGACCTTGTCCAGCAGCCCGCGGTCATTGAGCGCACGCAGGCATCCAAGATGAAAGGCCATCGCTCGGGAGCCACCGCCGGAGAGCGCGAGCGTCAAAAATGTCCCGGAGGACTCTCGGTGTGCGTCAGTCATCACGGTCGAATACATTGCCTGCTATTAGCGGCGCTTTCGCTGACCCACCGACAATGAGCATCAGAAACTGATGGGCCTGAAAATCGGTACCTTCGAACAGCCGCACCATCGCGCTCCGGTCTGTATGGCTTGGATCGGGTTGCGAGCCCGGATGGGTATGCCACATGCCGATGAACGCCACCGAGCCTCTCGTTCTCGAGGTCTGTTCTGCATTCATCTCGGCTACGCCGCGGGTGCCGCAGATAAAACCCACTGGACTTGCCTGACTATCGGGTGGCGGGCCGCTTACGGCCGTGATCCACACGATCTTGAGAAACCGGTCGATCTCGCCAAACAGGATTCCGCCTGTCTCCGGCGTGGGGCCCCACATCCTTTCCGACTTGCGCATCCATCCGAGCATTGCAGATTTAGCCGCAGGGGCAAGCCGGATCTGATAGCCATGACGTGGATCGACAAGCACATCATCGGATGGCCACGAATACTCCGCTTCAGGCGGTTCATCGGCACGGACGCGTGGGGCCTCAGATGGCTGCATGCCGAACCCACGGGCGTGCTCATCCGTTCCGCTGGCTAGCCAGCCCGCTGCCACATTCAGCATGCGACCTGTCAGTACTGCGATATCCGAGGCGGAGCCAACGAACGTGGGATCAGAGCAACCGGGCTCTGGCTGGAACAGACGCGATGCTCGCGCATCTGTCGGCCAGAATTCATCGAGCAGCATGCGCGCGCTCGGCGCATTTGCAAACGCCAGTTTCATGCGTCTGTCGAGGTCGAGCGCAACGCCCGGCCCGTTGCTCCTGGCCAAGGTCATAAGACCTGCGTCTGCCCGATGCCCGACCGCCATTGAGATGATCGGCGCATGGCTACCCGGTCGCTCACGCAGACACAGTTCCAGCGCAGTCGCAACGCGGATCGATGCCGTTGCATTGATGACGACATCCGCCTCGAACAGTGTCTGCGCGCTCTCGGGACTCCCAAGGACATGAATGATATTTGTTCGCTGCGGATCAGTGTCGATCGCCGGGTTGATGAGGCGGACGTTTGCGCGTGTTGCGTACGCTTTGTTGACGCCCACCTGGTGTCGGCTAAAGATTTGGCGCGCGAGCACGCCTGGCTTAACGACCGTCTTGTCGTACAACGTGAGCTTTCCCACACCGGCGCGTGCCAGGAATGTCGCGATCGTACTGCCGAGTGCGCCGCACCCCAGTATGGCGACGTGACGGCCGCGCCAGTATGCAGCTGGCGTACCGGCATCCCTTGGCACCACGATTTCCGGGCGATCCTCAAGCACCGAACACCAGTCAATGGATGCGCTCTCGGCCCAGTCATTAAACAGGCGCTCGTCAACTGGATCGTCGTTGGTTCTGGCGAGCACGGCCTTGCGCAACTCGATAGCATCGTCTGCCTTGATGCGCCAGGCCGCGAGATGCTGACGCCGCTCGCCGCCAGCAATGCCTCGCATGGCCGCGCCAAGCACGAATACCAGCGGCTTGTTCTCCGGGTTGTGCAATGCGCCGATTGTCAGCAGCAGCCGAATGACGTCAAGCGGGATACCTCGCGCCTGCAGCACGGTCCGCAGCGCCGCGAAGGTCTCCGGATACTCAAACGGCATGTCCGATGGAAGGAGGATCGCAGGCGCGACGCTCATTTGTGACGCGGGCGATTTGTAGTCCAGCCACTCGCCGAGTTCAACACAAAATTCGTTCTCGCGAACGATGCGGGCATAACCGGCCCAGAAAGGTGCGGCAGCAACAGGTGTGTTGACGGTCGGCACCACGACCAGCGCCCGACCGTCATAATAGGCGACGGGTGGGTGCAGCGGCAGTCCCACTGGGTCAAGCTCGTTTAGGGCTGCTGCCCGTAACCATTCGTGCATACGCTGGACGAAGCCGAGCATTCCATCCGCTGGATGCCATTCTGTTTCGGGCGACTGGTAAAGACATACCGTATGCCCCCACTGCACATGCGGGAAGCCGCCGTAGTCGGAATGCGCGAACCAGAGCGCCGGAATCTCGAGAGGGAATGTTGGCGGCACAAAAATCAGTAAGCGCTCTCGCGGCCGGAACGGAATCCCGCCCGCTGCCACGGTATAGGCGCTGCACGCGACGGAAACCGAGATCCTCAGGTCGGCGCCAGTCGAAGCCGGCTCCGTGACCTGGACGATCTCAAGCGCGTCATTGGATTTCTCGGCAATCTGCGTCAACTGCTCGAGTGCCCAGCGTTGACCTTCGGTCCTCATTACTTGCCGAACCCGACCTTCGCCGCGGGTGGCGTATTCGTTCCACGAACAGCGGCGACGGCCTTGGCGAGATCGTCTTCGGCTTGCTCCGACAGCGTATAGTCGCTATCGACGAGGCGGATGCCCGTGTCGGTGACGGTGAAGATGATGGGACGCACTTTCTTCGACGTACTGTATTCGTCGGTGCAGAGAAAATTGCCCGGCGCATCGACGATTTCCAGATAACGAAACTTCGCCTTCGCATGGGGCGGGTTATCGCCCGGCATGTTCCTGCCGGGTATGGCTGGCGAAGACGACACAATATACGCGCCCTTGCGCTTCCCTGACTTCAGGTCGTCCAGAATATCCTGTTGCTCCACCTCGTCGTTATCGAACATCACTTTCCTGGAACAGTGATGCGGCGCAAGCAGCACATCCCACGAAAGCCGGCTATCGTTACCGTGCTTCCGGGTCTCATCGAACACGCGGCGCAGCGTAGGATGCGCAAGATCACCGAAGAACAATCCAGCCATCGATCGCGTGGAGTTGCCGATCAATATCTGCAGCGCAAGGCTCGTTTCGTTCCGCTTGTCAGCCGAATCATCCTTGAATGGCGCATGGATAAACGCGTTGAAACGGCTCCCTACGTTGATACCGTCCAGCAGGGTGACAGGGTTGCCCGGTATCGTGAGAAACGCTCTCGGCAAGCCTTGATATTTCTCTTCCTTCAGCAGATCGTCATAGCCGAACACCCGTACTCGGTTACCCGAGCCGGGATCACCCTGCACCGCGATGGTCTCTTCGCGCCGCCGCCCGGCTTCTTTCCTGAAAGCCTGCGCGTCCGCGCACAGATCCTTATGGTATTCGCGGAAGATCCGCGGCGTGTGCCACAACTCGCCGATCGTGACGTGCTTCAGCAGGTTCGCAAACCCACGGCAATGATCTTCGTCCGGATGCGTGAGAACAAAGCATGAGAGATAGGGTTTGCCATTCCGCTTGGGCAGCTTGGCAATCAGTTCGTCGACGACGGGAATCCTGCCGTTGTCGATTTCGTCCGCGAGTGCACAATCATTTAGATCGATCTGCAAGACTTCGCTATCACTGATTACGACGGTGGTGGCATCACCACAGCCAACCGGCCAGAATATAAACGACGGTCCATCGACATCCGCAAACATGTGATTCTCCGTCCATCTGAAAACGTCTATGTGCGCCGCCAGGCGGACGGCAACTTTTACCTACTCATCTCAAATCATATTACAAGAAATCACTAGATGTTGGGATTTTTTCGTTTTATTTCCAATATGTAGTGTTGCCTTGCGAGATTCGCCTCGGCCGCCACGAGGAAAACGTTTGCGCTCTGCCTGAATCGGCAAGGAATGCCATTCGACCGGATCGTGACGACAGATCGCGCCGCAACTGGGACCATGGCTGCTGACCGGTGTACGGTTTTCGGGTGGTGCTTACGTGACCCGGTCATGCTGAAAATGGCGACAGTCACAGCATTGTCGGCGTGACGAGTGACGACCGCCGATGGTGAAGTAAGTGGAAAATCGGACTCTCGTCCAGCCCCGCAAATCGGGATAGAGCGGGACTGGCTCTCTTGTTCAACCGTTCCTCGGCATATCGCTCTTCGAGCAAGCGTTAAGTTCGGGCACCGTTCCATCTATGTTCGCTACACAGTTCGTCAACCACCTTGATCAGCAGTTCGGAGATCGCCCTCGCCGATTCCGTGAGCGATATGGTCTTCGATGGGCAAAGCGACAACGTTCGCGTAAGACGCCGGTCGCGTACCCGTAGCGACCCTTGCGTTGCTCAAAGAGCCCACGGATACGATTTTTCAAGCTTGCATATTTGTCCTCTGCCTGCAGTACCTTCTGCTGATAATAGAGAGTGCTGCGCGCCAACGATAGCCAGGAATCGCACCTTCCCTCACGTCTAGGCGGCGATTCGGCGTGGCGCAAAAGTGGCATTTACGTCCCGTGACTACATCTACCAGGCGGCAAAGCGCTTTCTAGAACAGCCGGCTCTTCCCGTTCTTCAGGAGTCTCAGGTTGTCATACACGTCGAACAGCTGAGCAAAGGCGAAAAAGAGCAGCTTTTCTACAACCATAGGCGTTGCGTCATTAACGTCTGTTCCCCGTAGCGCGGAGTCTCAATCTGATTCCCACCTGATCAAGTGGGAACCAGAACGATGGAAACGAAGGCAGCAGTGCTCAGACGCACTGAGGAAGAACAATTCGCTTGAGGGATGACCCGCGGTCTAGCCGTTATTGCTTATCACGTCGTAGGCGAGACTGCTGCCGATACGGCTAGCATTCACGCGTAATCCGGTTGGCAAGCCAGCGGATGGATGGCGCCGCGACGACGACAACGGGTAACATCGCAACCCAGGAAAAAAAATATGACCGCAGCCAGTGTGACATAAACGTCCCCTCCGCAACGAACTGCATGCTTGCGATCGCGGATGCTACCGCACACGTTACTCCAGACTGAATTGCGCCGTACACAAAATGGCTGTATTGCTTCGGGATCTTCCACATCGTTTTGGCCATTCCAACACTCACGAGCGCCTGTGCGAGTACCCAGGATTGTCTTCATAAACGGCAATCAAATACGCAAAATCTTTATCGGGACCGTTGTCGAATCGAAGGGTTAAATTGTTGCGTGGCATCTTCTGGTATTTATTGCTAGGTTTGATTTGACTTTCATCGGTCCTGATGTACCGATGAAATTCGCATCATAAAGTTAGCGCCCTGCGTGACCATTCAGGCGGTGGGGGTGGTGTCTAGCACCAGGTTGCAGTGCATCGTGTAAAAAGCCGTATTCACAGTGGTGCCATCCGGCGCGATCCCTGCTTTGTGCCGCAAGAACTGAGCGATGCACGAGGAGCGCACGCCAAACACAACATCCGAATCGAGATATTCGTCAGTATCTGAAAACACGTGCGTCACCAGTGTGTCGAAACCAGGCTTTTGCACCATGAAGTGGATGTGAGCTGGCCGCATTGGGTGGCGATGCATCGCTTCCAGCATCAATCCAACTGTCCCGTCCGTAGGAATCGGATAGCTCCTGGGATACACAGTGCGAACCGATAAAGTACCCTTATCATCCGTCCGAAGCCTCGCGCGCAACGACGCGTTTTCAAGGTCCCAGCCGGCAAATTGAACGTCGTAGTAACCATCCGAGTCCGCCTGCCACACATCCACAAGCGCATCCGCGATGGGTTCTCCACCGGTCGTGCTCACACGAGCGAAAACAAAGCACGGCTCCCCGGCCGCTCCGTTTGTAATATCGGCCCCGTGAGGGGGCACTTCGGGGGCGCCCGGCACGTGGAATGGTCCGAAGACTGTCTGCTCCGTTGCCGAATCCGGGCGTCGATGGCTTTGTGCGACGACCAATTGCGACAGCCCCAGCGTATCGCTCAGAAGAATGAATTCCTGGCGCGTCTCTGTGCATTTGTGCCCAGTTTCCGTAAGAAAATCAATCCCGTACTTCCACTCCTCTTCAGTCAGTCCGGTTTCTTGAGCAAACGCATGCAGATGCTGGATCAGTTTGACAATGATTGTCCTCAGTCGCCCCTCTGGCATATTCGCGAGACTCGACAATACCGCCTGAGTGATGTTTCCCTCATTAAGATCGCGCATTCCCTTCTTCCGCTGGTGAGTTATCTTCGTTGAAAAGGAGCTGCGATGGGCAGGTTTTCGTTCCCGAAGCAGTCTCACGCAAAGTGGATGACAGTTCTCGGCGAAAACCTATGCCACCGTTCCCTGCATGGTTCGCACACCCGCCGGTCGGTCTGAACTGCAAAGCAAATCCTAGACGCCCGCCATGCTTCGATAATCCTCACTGCCCTTGCGGCCATCGAGGATGACTGCATTCGCAATTCGCCGACACTTCTCATAGTGTCAGCGATATGCCTCCGTCATACCGTTTCATCGGCGCCTTTACCAACGTTAGGCACCGTTGAATTGCGATGCCAACCGCGAATTGCGTAGTCGTATCAGGCACGTGAAACCTCGCTCTCTGAATTGACGGCTTCGCTATCCCTCTTGCGCTGCACGTGCATAGTGAGAGCGTTAGGAGCAGGTGGAAACACGCGCCACACGCCATCAGCGTGCCGAAAAAAGAAAACCTCGAATGGCATGACCGCTCTGGACGTCTGCACGAGCACACATCGCCCTGGTCTGCAGTTCGCGCGACCATACCGCGTCAGGCGAATCGGAAAATCGGGCGAAGGCGCCAACCACTTTTCGATGAGCCAACGCAAGGACTTCCCTTCCGAGTTCATTTTGATCTCCTTTAGTCGCGGAAGGCAGACCGATAACAAATGCTCCGTGCACTAACCCGACCACATGCGCCCCGTCAACGTCATCATCAATGTGGCCGTCGTGCTGACGTTGCGCTTGATGAGGAGTTCAGCGATGACCATGAGGTGGGCTTGGAAAGCAGTATGGACGAGCTAGAGAGAAGCCGCCATAGTCAGATGCTAATTGATCGAATTCCAAAACGGCATGCACCGTCAAATGGCGGTCGACTCACGCCTACCACTCGAAGATCCCACGAGTCGGTAAGTTGAGCGCGGTTAGTCACAACGTTCAGGTTGAACCGCCTCCTGGAAACCGGGCCAACCGCAGTCTAATGACGCTCACCGCGAAGAAGAACTTACCCAGAGATCCGATGCCTTGCGTATATGCTCCGGCGCCCCCGCGCCGGCAGTCTAGCGACTGCACCATTCGTCGAGCGCCTTTCGCGCTGTTGCATTTTGACCGCGCATATACGCCCACGGGCAGTTATCGAAAAAGGGGAACTACCATCGCTCACGCTGGCCCCATACCGTGGCATTGCTTGAGCTCATCAGTTGCCTGCGAGCACAGGAAATCAAGCAGTTCGCGCGTTTCCAGGAGGTGCGTCGTGTTCGTACAGACTCCCGCAGAGAACGTCGTCACAATCGCGCAGTCGTCTGGCATCGTCCCCAGCACATCGATGCCCGGTAAGTTCATGAGTTCGCTAAATTGCTGGAAGCCTAGATCCACCACCCCGTCGGCAACAAGCTGCCCGACCGGCACGCCTGGGGGTGCAAGTACGAAACGATTGCCCATCGAATCGGTTATCCCCCAAGCGGCAAACAAACTCATAAGGGCCGTACCACTTGGTCCGGTGGAATATCCAATGCGGTTCGCAGCGCGTATGGATTCACGGAGCGCCCGCTCGTTGTGAATTGCAGGATGAGCTGTGCCGGCACGTACGGCCACGGCGACGTTCGAGCGGACGACATTTGTCTTGCTGCCACCCACCACGTGGCCGCTGGCAATCAGCGCGTCGATGGCATCGCTCGCGAGCACAACAAGATCGAAGGGATTACCTTCACGCACAAGTCGCGCAGCGTCGACTCCGCCCACAGACCTGAAATGGACATCAATACCGCATTGTTCGCGATAAAGCGCGCTGATGTCAGCGAGTAACAGCCGTGTGGCCATCGACGAGACTCCGGCAAGTCTGTCGTCGGAACGAGGAGAGGCAGCGAAGTTTTCCATGGCCCGATTCTGCCAATCGGGATGTGCATTGCCTAGTGCGACGAACCGACTAGCTGTTATGACAATCCGCTATAGGAGGGGTGGACAAGCTTGCTAGCGGTTGCAGCAAGACACAACATACTGGAAAACCATGCTGGACATATTGAACACCCCTCGAGGCTGCACACTCTGATGGCCACCACCGCGAAGCTGCAGCCGTGCTCCATGCGTTCCGCACCGGACGCCATACGTCACCCGTTCTCCGGCAGGCGGAAGCTCGCGATCGACTCGCGCAGCGCGCTCACCTGATCCTTGAGCGAATGGGCGGCGGCAGCAGCCTCTTCCACGAGCGCCGCGTTCTGCTGCGTTACCTGATCCATCTCGCCCACGGCGCGGTTGACCTGCTCGATGCCGGCGCTCTGCTCGCGCGAAGCGTTGCTGATCTCTTCGAGGATCTCGTGCACGCGCCGCACCGACTGCACGATCTCGGTCATCGTCGATCCCGCATGGGTTACGAGCTGCTGGCCTTCGGTCACGGTGCCGGTCGACTTTTCGATCAGCGCCTTGATTTCCTTGGCCGCCGTGGCGGAGCGTTGCGCGAGGCTGCGCACTTCAGCGGCCACGACCGCGAAGCCGCGGCCCTGTTCGCCCGCACGCGCCGCTTCCACGGCCGCGTTCAACGCGAGGATGTTGGTCTGGAACGCAATGCCGTCGATCACCCCGATGATATCGCCGATCTGCTGCGAGCTCGTCGTAATATCGCCCATGATGCGCACCACGTCGTCGATCACAGCGCTGCCGCGCGTGGCGACGTCGGCTGCCTGGCTCGCGAGCGACGCCGCATGCTGGGCGCTGTCCGCGTTCTGGCGCACGTTCGCCGTCATCTGATCCATGCTCGATGCAGTCTGCACGAGCGCCGCTGCCTGCTCCTCGGTGCGCTGCGAGAGATCCGTGTTGCCAGCCGCAATCTCGTTCGCGCCCACGTTGATGTTTTCCGCGCCGCTGCGCACGCGCGAGACGGTTTGCACGAGCGCTGTCTGCATCGTTGCGAGCGCGCGCGTTAGGCTGGCCTCGTTCGTGCCTTGCACCCGCAGGCGCAGGGTGAGGTCGCCCTGCGCGATGCGATTGGCCGCGTCCACCGCGCCTTCGAGTTCACCGCCGATGCTGCTGCGCACGCTGCGCACCACGAGCACCATCACTGCTGTGGCGGCGGCGCCCAGGAGGAAGGTCACGCCCAGCCAGCGCAGCAGGCTATCGTAGAACTCGCCACGCACGTCGTCCATGTACATACCGGTTTCAACCACCCAGTCCCATGGTGCGAAGCGGCGGCCGTAGCCCAACTTGGGCAAGGGCTCGCTGTGGCCCGGCTTCACCCAGACGTATTCGAGAAAGCCACCGTTGGGCTCGCTCGCGACCTTTATGACCTCTCTAAACAGATGTGTGCCTGCGGGGTCGGTCAAGTTGGCGAGATTCGTCCCATTGAGTTCGGGCTTGATCGGGTGCATCAGCATGATCGACTGCGAGTTGTTGACGGTCAGATAACCGTCAGTGCCATAGCGAATCGCGCCGATCACAGAGAGCCCTTGCTTCTGCGCGTCGGATTCGGAGAGGATCTTACGTTGCGAGAGGCCATAGTAATAGTTCGCGACACTCATCGCTTCATCTACGAGAGTCGTGAGCTGTGCTCGCCGCTCAAGGATCATTGATTCGCGGCTTTGCCAAGCGCCAAAGGCGACGATCAATAGCATGCCGATCCAGAGGATCGCGATCATCGAGCGGAGCTTCTTGTTGAGTGTCATCTTTTGCATGTTCGGTTTTCCACGTGTGGTACATGACTGGCGGGACAAGGCCGCCAAGGAATGTTTACGGCGCGCACAAATACGCGTGAGAGCCAGGAAGTACCCTATCAATGGAATACTCATCATGCAGAAAATGCATTCACTCCCACGCATACGACGCCGCGCTCAAAATGCGCTCTAATACAACGTCATGGCGCACAAGCTTCACGTATTCTTTTCAGTTTTGGCTGCATGCGCTGACGCACCGAACTAAAAGGCGCATTCCCCGATTGCGTTCGAGGCCGCCAGGTGACGCACTGCTTATTGATTGGTGGGTCCGGATGTTGCCCTCACCGGTTGTATCGCCGACGTCTCAGCGCGGGAAAAGTGGCCGATGAGAGCGGCTGCCACCAAGGCGGCAGATTCCGAAAAGTTACCTTCGGCGGAATACCTGTAGAACGTTGCTTCTGCGTGGCTCAATCTAGATAAGTGCGCGGATCAGATGTCGGTAAACATCAACATACATGTCTGCACAGACTAAATGAGAGACCCACCAGTGGCGCGTTGCCGGCGTCTCGTAAGGCCGCCTCCCGATATATTTGTATTGCTCGTGCCGTTCGATCTGCCGCATCACGCCCGCTGTCGTATCAATGACAGCTATAACGAGCGTGCGTCACAGTATCAAATGTCCGAACCGGAAGGAAGGCCCAACGAGCATCACGCACGATTTGATGAACAATGGATTGAACAACCTACATCTGTTCAATTCAATCACAGCAACAGAGACACAAGTCATGCGGCGATACCATGTCGTAACGGCAAGCGCGAAACCTATCCTGCCATGCACGACGCCTTCAACCGGTGCCCTGCAATAGCGTCAGAGAATTTCCTATACGTGTCATAGAAACGTTTAATCATTGAGTGCGGAATATCGCGTAAGCAGAAGTGTTTGTGGCAGTGCAAATCCCCCTCGTCTCCGATAAGGAAATTCAAATGAAACCCCATTCGCTTTGCGCTGCCGTGACCATCACGATGGCCACTTTGATAACCAACGCAGCCTGGGCTCAAAGCACCACAGTAATCTCCGCCACACCTGTGCATAACGTTGTGCTGGTACATGGCCTCTATGCCGATGGATCGAGTTGGGCCAAGGTGATTCCGCTACTGCAGGCAAAGGGCTTGCACGTAACTGCGGTGCAGAATCCAACGACGTCGCTCGACGCGGACGTGGCCGCCGTGAACCGTGTATTGGCCGAGCAGGACGGACCGACACTGCTGGTTGGTCATTCGTACGCTGGTATGGTCATCAGCCAGGCCGGCGACAACCCCAAAGTAACGGGACTTGTGTATATCGCCGCACGAGCGCCTGATGCGGGTGAAGACTATCCTGCGCTGACTCGCAAGTTCCCCGTCGCGCCGGCCTCGGCAGGACTGAAATGGTCGACTGACAGCTACGCCAAGCTCTCCGAAAGCGCCTTTGTCACTGACTTTGCCGGCGACCTCCCCAAAGCAGAAGCCGAAACCTACTACGCCGTACAGCAGCCGATGGGCAAGGCCATCACAATAGCCAAAACCACCGTTGCGGCGTGGCACGATAAGCCCAGCTGGTATGCCGTATCAACCCAGGACCGCACCATCAATCCCGACCTCGAGCGCTTCATGGCCAAACGCATGAAGGCCCAAACGATCGAAATAAATGCAAGCCATGTCTCACTGCTGTCTCAGCCACAAGAAGTGGCTAATCTGATTCTTGAGGCGGCTGGACAGGATGTGTCAAAGCCATAGGTCCGACTGAGGAAACACTCGGTGGGTACCTGAGAATCTCCGGGATCACCCCGTCGATCGTGCTGGGTGTCGTCGCCCAGCACTTCGCCTCACAACGGCACGCCGCGGGCTTCGCAACTGACCTTCGCACCCCGTGGCGAACAAGAAGACCGCCACGAAAGGTGTGCCGGCAATATCCGGCCTGAACCCCTGACGGGTCTGCACTTTGTCGTTGCCATATCCATGCCCGCTCACGCAGGTCCAAAATCCGGTGCACATGCTGGAGTGGACGGGTCGGAGAAGCGCTGAGCGAAGATGTCTGCGAGCCGTTGCACCAAGTGGTCATGCGCCAGGTCATCGCAATTCGGCCCTTTCGGCTGGCATCGTAGTTCAGCTTCTGCAACCCAGCGCCTTGTCGAAGATGAACCGGCACATCCCAGCGAAGTGGCGCAAGTTGCGCAAACGGCTCGCCATTAAGTAAGACCTCGAGCCCGCAAGCCTAGAAGCCTAGAATCCTTGCATACGGGAAAGCTCGCCAGCTCTAACGCGTAGTGAGCGATGCCTATGAAATTCGCGGCATCGTTCCCTGACGTAACGGGCAAGCCTTGCCTCGCACCCGATCAAAATACCGCTGGTCGCACTGCCACCAAGCAGAAATCAGGCAGCCGCATCCGGCACAAGGATAAACTTCCCGGGAGCGTGAGGCTTCTTCAAAGCCTCCTGAGCGGCGGCTGCAGCTGCCAGCGGCCAAACGGCCGCAATAGGCACCTTTAGGTGACCGGAAACTACCTGATCAGCGAGCAGGCTCAATATCTCGACGCTTTGCCGCGCAAAGACTGTCGTGATTCCAGGGCCACCAGCTGCTATCGAGCACACGCGCGTAGCGGGCCCAATTAGGGCAACGGAGGACTCGAGTGCACGATTCCCGGCACAATCGAATACTGCATCGAACTCGTGAGAAAATATTGCGCGAATCTTCTCAGAAAGCCCTTCACCGTAAACGACGGGCTCTACGCCGATCGACGCCAAAAAATCCTGCCCAACGATAGACGCGGACCCGATAACCCTTGCTCCACGGCTAACCGCCAACTGCGCGGCAAGCGCACCAACGCCACCCGCTGCACCATGAATCAGCAAAGTTTCGCCGCGTTCAATCGCGAGCACCTGGATCACTGCCCTAAAGGCAGTCAACCCTGCCAGAGGAAGTCCAGCGGCAGCGTGCCAGCTCATCGCGTCAGGTTTCCTGACGAGCGTCTCCACGGGCACGCTGACAAACTCGGCGTACGAGCCGTGCCGCAAAATCTCGTTGCGAATATAGCCAAATACCGCATCGCCGGGAGCGAACTCCGTAACCCCCGCGCCTACGCGCTCCACGACTCCAGCAACATCCCAGCCAGGTATGACTGGAAACCAAGCGTCCGTAAAGCGATCTGCCGCCCCTGACTGGAGAATGTGATCGGCGGGATTCATGGCTGCCGCCTTCACACGCACCAGAACACTATTTTGTGAAATCTTTGGCTCGGGCACGTCGACGTACTCGAGAACCTCTGGGCCACCATACTGCTTATACACTATAGCTTTCATATCAATTCTCGGGCGCGGGCATCGGTATTGGCAGATCCAGCACAATTCCATGAGTTTCGATGAGCCAGCGTCCGTCAACACGTATCAGCCGCGGCAGATAGTAGCCCGATTCAATTGGGGTCACCGTCCCCTGTGCCCCTGAGGTACCTTTAGGCCAGCCGCCGGCGGGTCGTTCAGCACCAACCACATTGTAGACAATGAACTGCGCGTCAATTTCCGCTCTGTTGCCGTTTATCGTGACAATTGGATCGTGCGTCGTGTGGTGGCTCCAGCCGCGCTCAGGATGCGGCTTCATCATATGAGTTACTGCCGCCGCGATAGCTTCGCGGCCAACCAGTTCCCCAACGAGCTCTGGAACACCGGCATTGTTATATAAGAGCTGAACGCGCCCCCCGGGGGTAAATAGTTCTGCCATAGCAGAACCATCTCGTCGATCAGCCGCACGCACATAGCGCGCAAGCACTTGCAGCACTGCGAACTCTTCCATTCAGTATGCCCCTAAAACGGTATCTTTTAAAGATACATATTGTTATGGTAACATGCAAGAGTTATTGATACATTTTTGAACCCCTCCCTAGTGGACTCTTAGGGTCTCTTCTGACGTGATTGACCTACGATTTCCTACGGCGTTGCAACTGATGCTCAGTCTGGCGCTAGCTGATGCGGAGCACGTGGAACGTGTAAGCTCATCGACACTGGCGAAAGGCATCGGCGCAAACCCAAGCTTCCTGAGGAAGTTGATCGTCCCATTGGTTCGCGAAGGTCTAGTAAGTGCGGCGAGCGGCCGCGATGGAGGAGTTCGTCTCGGTCGATCGCCGGATACGATTACCCTGTGCGATATCTACAGAGCCGTTATCGGCGAGAAGAGCATCTGGAGTCCGCGTGAAGACGTTCCCCATCAATGCTTGGTGAGCTCAAATGTAGAGCAGTTTTTTCGGAGCCTGGCTGACCAGGCGAACGAAGCTGTATATGAGGTTCTTGAAAAGCAAACGCTCGCGCAAAGTCTGGACGCCCTCAGGTCGATGAACGCGACCACCCCAAAACGGGTTCGCAGCACTTCAACTCGTCCGAGGCCAAAGCCCCCCCAAGTCGGGTGACCGGGATCTGCTGGTTGGTTCGCATGTCGGGCTTTGGCATTTAGAAGCGCCCCCCGCGGCCGTTGGTCCCGCCGGGTCATCGCCATGTGGCTTCAGAACCTGCCGCCAGCCACGAAAGGCTGCTTCTACAACGCCAGCACCTTGTTGTAGACAACCCACCACACAGCAGCGTTGCGTTGCGGTCGCGCAAACGACTCATCATTGGGCATGAGCTCGAGCCTGACGGCCGAGAGTCATTGCATACGGGGGAAGTCCACCAGCTCGCACGCGCTGTCAACAACGCATCCACCCCACCGTCCACCGCTTCAGGGACGTGTTTCCCATCGGATAAATGACGGCCGCTGAATACCGCTGACTCACTGCCAGTCGACCACGCTCCCCCCTTGCACCACCTGGCTCAGACCAGCTCTGGGCGGTGACCCCAATATGCATTCTCAAGCAACGCACGGATTGCCTCGCGATTTAGGGGACGAGGATTTGGATAGGGTTTGGTCAGTGCGGCGTCTGTTACACGATCAAGGTCGAATTGATTCACGCCAAGTTCTCGCAACGACTGAGGGATACCCAGTTGAGCCGCCAGATCAAACAAACCTTGTGCCGCATCCTCCGCCCCCAACGCGCGGCAAATGGACGCCATCGCGTCTGGCGCCGCCCAAGCGTTGTACGCCGCCACATGGGGCAACACAATTGTATGCGTTTCCGCATGCGGGAGATTCAGCATTCCCCCCAACGTGTGGCACAGCTTGTGATGTAGCGCAACTGAGGTCGTCCCAAGCACCGTCCCCGCGAGCCAGGCGCCATACAGGCACTCCTCTCGTGCATCGATATCTGTCGAATTTTGTACAACACGCGGCAAACCCCGCGCTAAATACCTTATGCCTTCTTCGGCGATCATTGACGTGACCGGATTGGCGTTCGCTGCATAGAGTGCCTCAACACAATGCGCGATTGCATTCATGCCACTAGTCGCGCTCATTCTGACCGGCAATGAAAGCGTGAGTTCCGGATCGTAAATGACCGTGCGTGGCAGCACCCTGATATCGTTCCCCGTCTTCTTCGCGCCGCCCTCAGTGATGCCATAGATAGGCGTCATCTCAGAGCCAGCGTAGGTGGTGGGAATCGCCAGAATCGGTATGCTGGACTCCAATGCAATAGCCTTTCCGAGTCCAATAGTTGAACCGCCACCGACAGCCACAATGCAATCGGCACCGAGACTGGCCGCAAGCAAACGTGCCTCGCGCGCTACCTCGATCGGCACGTGCATGGCCGCTTTGGGAAAGACACCGCTGCATCCACTGCCGAGCTTGCCGGCAATTGCTCGGGCGAGATCGACCTGCTCAGGCGTACAAACGACAAGGGCGCGCCCGACCCCCAACTGAGAGAACTCGGCAAGCAGATTGCTTAAGGCACCTCGACCGAAAACCACCCGCGACAAGATAGGCGAGAAAATGAAAGAACGCTGGAACATAAAGATACCGAAATGTATTTGTAGCTCAACAAGAATGCTGGCGCACCGCAGAGAATATATGCGTGCCCCAAATGCAAGTCGCCGTAGGAAGGGGCGCCTTTCCAGTAGACCGATTTCGCGATCTGGCGCCCCACCCAGCGTTTCTTACACCATCGTAGAGGTCAATGTGCGCCTTCGCCATCCGCGGCATTAGCGCTCGACGGATCCACGAAGCGCTCGATCGCCGATATCGTTGCGGCCGGGGTTTCGAACGTCGGATAGTGGCCCGCACCACGCAATACCTCTAGAGCCACATGTCGATACCACCGCAACGTGGTCTCGCGCGCAGCCGCCTCAGTACAGTTCGGATCATTCTCGCCAATGAGCACGAGCATTTTCGCATCCAGGCTCTGGACTTCTGCATGGATGTCCGTGCGACTTGCATCAAGTGCATAGCTGGCGAGCGCGCGGCCGTCGATTTCACCCCAGGTGGATGCCACAATTTTGCGCGCAGTGGCTACCGAATAGCGGCCGGCCGTGCCCATCCGCACCAGTGCTTCGCGTCGCTCACGCGAATCGGCGAGCGATTGCATGAACGCAACCCGCTCCGGATCAGATCCAGCACCCTTTGCGCTTAGGCCGGCAATCGAAATGATCGCGTTCACGCGATTCGGCAACGCGGCAGCGAGCATTTGCGCGACTAACGCACCCAGCGAGTGGCCTGCCACAGCGAAGCGGCTCCAGCCCAAATATTCAATCAGTCGCACCGCATCAATGACCACTTCGCGCAAGGTCAGCAAGCCAACCTCCCCACGCGCCTCACCGTAGCCGCGGTACTCCGCGATCGCATATTGAAAGGCGTCCAAGTCCGCGTAGCGCAGCATGTCGTCAAAGGCGTCACGAGTGCCGAGCAAACCTGGAAACAGCAACACTTTATTCCGACCGCGCCCAACGAGTTTCATCGATTTCACGAGCGCCCCTCCTTCGTACTCGGATGTTGCAGCCGATTCTTCCCGTCATACATGAATGGGATCCTCCACCTGCATCATCTTGCGCAAATCATCGTGCGACATGTCGAACTGCGGCGAGATCTTCAGCTCCGTGCCGAGCATTGACTCTTCTTCGTCCATCTTGAAGCCCAGCGATTTCGTCGCCTCAAACATGACGCCTCCCGGCGTGCGTACGTAGACGGACTCAAAATAACCCCGGTTCTTCCGGTCGGAAAAATCAGTGAACCCCATACCCTCTGTATCAAACTTGACGCGTGCCTGGGCATCGTAGTCGGGAACGTCAAACGCGCCGTGATGAACAATGCCTTCCGCGAGCGTCCACGTACCTTGGCGCAGATCGGGGTCATGGAGGACATCGATCCGGCGGCCCGCCCCCCCCACGTCCGCTTCGTAGCGCGCGAAACGGCCGTCCGTCATGGTCAAGCGGAAATGCCACGCATCTTTCATGAAGATGTCCATGTCCTCCAGTTCGCGCACGGTTGCAGTCCAATTGTGGAAGCCTCGTACAGCATACTGCTCGGGAACGTACTCCGATTTCCATGGCTTGCGTGTGTCCAGCGGATCCTCGACAACCTCGAAGTCGATACCCGCGTGCACTACCCGAAGATACTTCTCACCAAACCGTTCCGACTCCTCCGCGATCTCCACACCATTGCGGCGGAAATGCTCACGCCAGAACTCAAGCGAACCACCAGGGATGGAGTACGCAATAGCCGTGAACTGCCCCGACCCCTTGCGGCCCATTAATCCCGTACGGCGCATCGGGAACGTTGTCATAACCGTGCCAGGCGTCCCGTCGGCATCGCTGAAGTACAGGTGGTAGATCGGAATACGTCCGTCGTAGAACAGCGTGCGTTTGATGAAGCGCTGCCCAATGACCTTGACGAAGAAGTCAACGTCCCCTTGCGCAGTCGACGTGCAGAGCGTGATGTGGTGGAGCCCACGGATTAGCCCAGTTTCCATTGCGTCTCCTAGTTGATGAACAGCCCATCCGGCACAACTTCTTTAGAGCCGGTAGGCATGGGAGCGAGTATGGATAAGGGGGGAAAGAAGCGCCACCCTCTTCGCTGAATGGGCTGCATGCCGAATCAGCATGAAACTAGGAAAGTGAAGGCGTCAGCCGCCCAGCGTCGTCGAATCGGGAGGAGCAAGCCCGTCGACGCCCTCGAGACCATCAGGATTGGCCAGCAAAGTGTAGATCAAATCCCGGAACCACTTGTTCGCGGAGTCCTTGTGGAAG
Organism: Paraburkholderia ginsengiterrae; assembly: GCF_001645125.1. GTDB lineage: Bacteria > Pseudomonadota > Gammaproteobacteria > Burkholderiales > Burkholderiaceae > Paraburkholderia > Paraburkholderia ginsengiterrae. Next base: position 62,412 of record NZ_LXKA01000371.1, read on the forward strand.
CGCTCGTGCCAGAATTGCCGCACGGTGAAACCAGGGATATCGACGGGCAATTCCAGGACCTGGGCGCCAAGGAGTTGTGAAATCTGCTCGCCTGCTCGCCGGGAGACGGTGAAGAGCGCGTCTGAGCTCGGGAGTGTAGTGATTGCTGTAAGGAAGTTCGGGACAATGACCGCGAAGCGCGCGGCGGGAATATTTTCCAACAAGAAGCGTTCCAAGGCTTCATAACCAGTCGGAAGTGGAGCAACCAACGCGTGAGAAGCGGACAAATAGTCACTACGCGTCAGGTTCCCATGTATCGTCGGATGCGCGCGGCGCACGAGACAAACATAGTCGGAGTAATACAAGCGCCGCTGGTAGAACGCTTGCCGGTTGACAGCGAAGCTGCCCACGGCCACGTCCACCTCGCCCTGCTCCAGCATTTCATCGACCCCGTGACGCGGAGCATTGGTAGCCCGGACGCGAATTCCCGGTGCATTCCTCGACAGGAATGAAAGCAGCTTTGGCAATAGGAAGGCAGCGCCAAAATCCGTTGCCGCAAAACTGAACGTGCGGGACGAAGTAGCAGGGTCGAAGTCGGTCGAGCCCTCTAGCGCCTCCTGCATCAGCTGAATCATCAAGGCAATCTTTGGGGCAAGTTCATGCGCTCGCGGCGTCGGCGACATGCCGCCAGATACCCGCACGAATAAAGGGTCACCAAAATACTGCCGCAACCTTGCGAGCGACTGACTCACTAGCGGCTGGCTCATTCCGAGACTGTCACCCGCTACCGTGAGACTACCTTTGCGCATAACCGCGTCGAACACGACCAACAGCCGTAAATCGAGCGACGCAGCGAGACCATTGCTGACTGTCACCGCTGAGACCTCCCTTGATTTCGCAGCGATCCTCATATACCAGCGCTTGCACGTCAATAGGGAAAGACCTTGACCGCTGCCAAGGACGCGCATTCATATTTGGCATAACGTGAATGCAGGTTCATGTGTCGACAGCACGCGGTTGGCCCGTTAGTTTGCTAGGAGCAGCAAACGACAAACAGAACGGGTTTAGGAGACAAATGAGCAAATCGATCATCAAGGTTGTGGTGCTTGCTTCAGCGATAACCATGACCGCAGCCGCACATGCGCAAAGTTCAGTGACACTCTATGGGATCATCGACACTGGGATTGACTGGGAGAACCACGTTGCCAATGGACCTGGACAAAAAACCTCCAGTGGCTCTGCTGTTCGCATGACATCCCTGTCATCTTCACTACCATCGCGGTGGGGACTGAGAGGCGATGAAGACCTCGGCAACAACTTGCATGCGATCTTTGAACTCGAGAACGGATTTTCGCCCAGCACGGGCGTTCTGGAGAACGGCGGGCGTCTGTTTGGACGCTCAGCGTGGGTCGGTGTGCAAACACCTTATGGTACGGTTAAATTCGGTCGGCAAATCAACATGACCTATGTTGGGCTACTCAGAAGTACCGTGTTGGGCCCCAGCCTGTATTCCATCGCCTCGCTTGATCCGTATTTGCCGAACGCACGCTCCGATAACGCGGTTAGCTACCTCGGCACTTATCAGCACTTCGTCCTGGGCGCAACATACAGCTTTGGGCGCGATGCTGCTTCCGTACCGTCAGCAACAGGTGGCGCATCGTTCAGTCCGAGTGCATCGAATTGCCCAGGCAACGTGGCAGGTGACACGCTCGCGTGTCGCCAGATCACTGCGCTGGTCGGATACTGGGGCGACAACGTAGGCGGCCAACTTGTCTATGACGAACTACGCGGGGGGCCGGGAGGACTGCCCAATAGTGTGGCATTCGATCCGTCGTCGCCAATCCTGTTGCGCAGCAGCGCAGACAAGACCACTCGCTATATGGCGAGCGGCTACGTCAAATACGGCAACTTCGACATCGAAGGTGGCGTAATTCATCGTCGGACAAAAACACAATCAACGTATGAGACAAATATCTTCTACGGAGGCGTGTCTTATCGACTTCGCCCCGATCTGATTTTCGACGGTGAAGTTTCGCGTATCACCACGACTGATCATGAAAACGCCAATTACTATGTCTTAAGGTCAACATATCTTCTATCAAAGAGGACATCGATCTATTCGATGCTCGGCTTCGCACAAAACAATAGCCACGCTTCCTACTCAGTCGGCTCGGGGTATTTCACGACGCCAGGCGCAAAGCAGGTTGGTTTGTTGTTCGGATTTCAGAACCGATTCTGAGGGACGCCGGGGAGCGCTTCCCCGGCACGATTAAACGCATCACTAGGAAAGCAACATGCATCAAGATGAAAGAATCGCGATTATTGGCGCGGGGCCCGTTGGCCTGACGACAGCACTTGGGCTCGCGCGTCGCGGCGTGCCTTGCGTCGTCTATGAGTCACTGAGCACACTTGCCCGCGAACAGCGTGGCGCTGCCTTTCACCCGCCTACGCTTGAAATGCTACATGAGCTCGGCCTAGGCGAAGCTCTCATGCACATGGGCCTGCGCATACCTGTCTGGCAGATGAGAGACCGCGTCAATGGCATCTACGCAGAATTTGATCTCGGATCGCTCGCTGACGTGACGAAATTTCCGTTCCGATTTCATTTGCCACAACACTACCTCTCTGCTGCTCTTCTCGACGAGCTGCGACGACATCCACTCGTAGAGATCCGTTTCGGCGAAACGCTCGAGCGCGTAGAGCTGGAGGACAAGTCAGTGCGCCTCATCTTCTCGACGGAAAACGAGCACCGCGAGACACGTGTACCGTGGGTCGTTGGCGCCGATGGTGCACGCAGTACGGTTCGCAAGACGGGAGGCTTTGAATTCGACGGCTTCACATGGCGCGAGAAATTTCTGGTGACGAATGTTCATAACGCACTCGAAACACTCGGCTATACGGGTACAGCGTACGTTTCAGATCCGGATGCGTGGGCTGTCGTGCTGAAGCTCTACGACGATGCATGTGATGATCTGTGGCGCGTCGCAATGCCCGCCGATCCACATGTTGAAGACGAGGTCCTCCTTGAACCTGAAAACGTCCAGCGCCGCTTGAGAGAGGTGCTCGGCAGCGATATGACCTTTTCCGTGGCCTACTCTGGGACCTACCGCGTGCATCAACGCGTTGCGGATACTTTCTTCAAGGGGCGAATTCTCCTTGCTGGAGACGCTGCACACATCAATAACCCAATCGGCGGCTTTGGCCTCAACGGCGGCATACACGATGCCTGCAATCTCGCACCCAAACTCGCAGACGTATGGGAGGGGCTCGCCGGAGAAGATGCGTTGGAGCTCTATTCGCGCCAGCGCCGTACGGTCGCGCTCGAAGTCGTACAGAAGAATAGCATTCGGAACAAAAACTTGATGGACGAACACGATCCCAATGTTCGCCTTCGCAACCAGCAAGCGATGCACGAGATTTCTCTCGACCCACAAAAGAGTCGAGAATATCTCATGGAAACGTCTATGCTGAGTTCGATCGTACGCGCCGATCAGATCTGCTGACGACGCCATCTCGAATTTTCCAAATATCAGCTGTACCATCCCCCGAAAATTTGCCCCCCACAGACTAATGTCACAAAGGCAGGGTTCCGAGTTGTGTGGAACCCTGCCTTTTCATTTCAAGCTCCCTATTCACTGCAAACTCCCTCATAGTTACATGATAAATATAAATACCAATCGATCATATACGTGACACACGTTGAGGATGAACCGACAGGAGATTTTCTGCTCCATCTCAAGTTCGCTCCACGCCGCACAGCGGCTGCCAGATGAAATTGCAATTCATCTGGTCCGCAGTCTTCTCGAAACGCGACATTGCATTGCCGATGCAGGCGTTGGCCGATGACACCTCAGAAAGGTCGATACCTGATGCTCATGATGGAAGCAGTCGCGACCGCCAAATCGTTTTCGGCAGCCTACCCGACAATACATTCTTGAAGCATTCGCGTCCCCCGAATCGCTCGCTTTGCACGGCAGAGGCGACCCGTCTGGTGTCTCCGATTACAGCATGGTCAGCTGGTAGCCAAGCAAGAACATTCTTACCAACGTAGCATGAAAAATGATAAAAAATGCCATTGACCGAGCTTCTTTTGCTATCTAAGCAAGGTGCCGACATTTCCACATAATCGAAAATCGGGAAACTACGATGACAAGTCCACATTGTCCGGGTCGAGACACTCTGAAAGCCCGAAACCTCACCGTGTTCGATGATTCAGAGTGTGTTTAATATGACGTGCCACAGAAAGCATGCACGTTGAGACGTTAATTTCCTGTATCCAACACACGGAGATTGGCAGCACATCCAAACATGGACAGATGAGTCAGTCGCGCATAGTTTAAACGCACCATCTTTGTCAACTGATCTCGGAGCAGGATCTGGTCGACCGGGCCACGCCTCCATGCTGTGGTTACTATGATTCGGAGGAGATACTTCAGTCGCGTTTGAACCGCGGACCCTGCCCGGGAACAAGTTAGAATGCGGCACCGCAATTAGAGAAACGATTTGCGGCGCCGTCCTTAACTACTAGCTACAGGTAAAACTCGACGCCGCGCCGACCGGCCCTCCGCGGTAAGTGAGCTTCGACGGATACATGCAGATCGGGCGAGTGATCGTTGCATCCTGGCTCTGCAAGGGAATCTTATCTGGCGCCACACCGTTCTCAACCCAATTCTTCAGCTGGGCGTACAGCTGATTGAGAGCAAGCTGCGGCGGATCCGCAGGCGGACTCACACCGGTAATTCCATTCACGGAGACGCCGGCACAGTGTCCCATCCCGGGGATAAGGAACAAGCGATAGAAGTTCTGGGTCGCCGCAACTCCCCCCATTCCGTTCGCCACATTGGCGAAGTAGCTGATCGACCCTTGGGGGGGGATCAACGGATCGGCCATGCCATGAAACGTAATGAGCTTGCCATTGTGGGCCTTGAAACCTGAAAGGTCCGTGCTGTCGGTATTGATGTTGCCAAACACCGTGTTCAGAGCCACTCCCTGAGCGAAAGCAGACGCAAGACTCGCATACGACAGCGACATCCAGCCATTCGCCGTTCCGTTTCCGGTGGCGTTCTGGAAGAACGGTGACGCGAGGCTCGGCTTCTGCAGTTCAAGCGCAACCTGCTGCGTAGCAAATGGAATCGGCATCGGCACACCATTCGCCGAGTCAGCAACTGCCAGGCCAGTCCCACCAGCGGTCAATTGCGCCCCTCGGGGATAGCCGAACCAGAGCTGGTTCGGCTGCAATTGTTCCGCGAAGCCAGTCGCCTGCTGGGGTGCAGGAACACTGCCATCGGTCGTCATACCATACCAGATCTTGTTTACCGCTCTTGCCTGCACGGTCGTCACGCACGCGCTCGTTGTGTTGGTTCCCCCACTCGAGGTACACAGCACGGATTTGTCCTGTGTTGGATCATAGTTACATGAGGCCGCGTCACTAATGAAGCCGTCATGCTGCCCCGTAAGCGTTGTGTCACACGCACTGACGGCCGAAGACGAAACGAGGTTAACCTGGGCTGGCGTCAGGACTACACCACCCAGATCTTGCTGCATAACGACTTGCGGGAAAAGTTGAGCTGTCTGGAACCGGGACATGTTGGCTGCGGCGTCCCCGGCAAGAATTCCGTCGAAGTCATCCGGGAAACTTTGTGCCTCCTCCAGTCCCTGCCGGCCACCGGTCGAGCACCCGTCCCAATACGAATATTTGGCCGGCGCTGAATAATAGGCCGTAGCTAGCGCCTTCGTCTGCACGGCCATTTGATGAATGCTTCGACTTGTGAAATCCGTCGCAAGGGTAGTATTGATGCTGCCGTCCGGATTCATCAGGAAGGAGCCGTCCAAAACGCTGCTAATCGGATTGAAGGAGATATGGCCAGTGTCGGTAATAGCACTGACTGCGCCCTCCACCCCCGCGACGTCTGCGGCCGTTCCGGACACACCCAGTGCCATGATGCCACCAACGTCTGTAAGCGAGCTTATCTGGGGATAGCCAGCAAATCCACCGCCACCAAGTACGTGAATCCGACCATTCCAGTTAGCTGTGGACGGCAGCCAAACTTCGACCCCAATACCCGCTGAAGTGGAGGGCGCGCCGGCAGGTCCGGGATTGCCGGGGCCAACGTTAAGTTTCACGAGGCACTCGTCATTTGCTGCGGTGACACCTGATGCTTTCCCGTTCAAGTTGATATCATCGCCTTTTTTGAAGGCCTTCACGAGAGTCACCGTCGTGTTTGCGTCGGGCTTGAATGCCGTCTTCATGGAATCGTCGCACGTCAGCGGCTTGGCAGCGGCGGCCGTTTGAGAGCCGGCGATCGAGCCCCCGCTGCACGCAGCAAGCACAACAACGCCTGTGCAAATTGCAGCGAGAAGTGGCACACCCACCCTTACCCTGTATCGATACACGAAAGAATCTTGACTTTGTCTCATACAATCATCTCCTAGCCTCTATATGGCTGCTTTGTTAATTTTGTCGCCCGGCATTTGACTCTTATCGAAAGCGATCGAGACTCCTGTCGGTCTGGGGCTGCTCTGGAAGGCCACTAATGGTGGCCAGTTCGGATAACGGTGGCATGCCAGATTTCGTCCGAATGGCACCGCGACTGTCTTTCCAGACAAAAGTCGGTGTCCCGTGGCCACCGAATGCGTCCATCAGCGCACGATTGGCCGTCAGGGCACTGAGCGTTCCTGGTTTCGCCACCGACAAAGAGGTAATACCGCCTTCTTCTGCCGAAGCGACAAATCCTGTTTCGTTAATTTCAAGCGCCCGCGTGGGCTCCTTCGCTTCCAGAATCGCAACTGCGCGTTGGGAAGACGTTGGTTTGAGAAAGCCGACTGGAATCCACCTCACCTGTAAGCCAGCCTGAATGTAAGGCCGCAAAGCTTTCCATGCGAAGTTGCAGAAGATGCAATTTGGATCGAAGAAAACGTAAATTACATGCGTCGACGTAACTGGTCCGTCAGTTACATAGCGTGCGCTATCTAGTTGTCTGTACGATGAGGTGAGATCCGGTCGACGTTCATAAGTCGAGGCATAAACGGAGGTCAGGTTTCGGCCATTTTCGTCAATGAGTGAACCGACAATGAGATGTTGCCCGTCGGACGTCGTGTAAGCGACAACCTGGCGACCTTCGCTTGCGAGCACCCAGCCTGCAAGGCCAGCTTCCGCCTTGAAACTCGTGACCACTGTCATGTGTTGCGCGACGAGCTTTCGAATGGGCATGGGCAGCTCGGCAGTCGCCGCTGTCTCCGGGGTCTGCGGACTACTTGCTGTTGCTGCGGCGACGCTCACGGGAACGCTTAGAAGTGCCGAGTATCCTAAGAAGAGCATTAGGACCTTCACTGCGAAACAGGTCGAACGCGTGATTGGCAAAGGTCGAAAAGCTAGAGTATTTCGACCTCCATTGACAATCATGCTGATGAATGATCGCCATTTCACTCTATGCACTGACCTTCTGCACACAATTCCGTGAGGCACTGGCGAAATCAATGCACTACCGCGTATTTCACGAATCAATTCGACTCCAAGGGGATTGCACTGCCCCTTGGATCGGAATCGAAAGATCGGCCTGATTCCCCGAACAAACAGCGTCAACATGAGTTGGGACCTCTCCGTGTTTCTGGAATTCATTAGGATTTCTCAGTGACATCAAAAATATGGAATCACCTAATCCAGACCCCATTCCTTTCAATGCATAAAATTTCCCCAGATCATTGTGGACACCAATCCGCCAAGCGAAATCACTTCGCTCGAAATTTCGCCATTCGCAGAATGACTCGACCTAATCTGAACAGATCGGCAAGTTCTCACTTCGCGTCCATTTCAGTTTGATGAAGATGCTTCATCAGAGATCGGCATGGAAAGTAGAGGCGCATCGAATAAATAGATTAGTTCGACAATTTTTTAAACCAACCTACCAAAGAAATTAATTTCAAATCCCTCTGGTTTGCCACAACACAAAACCTCCCTTCTCAATCACGATAAATCTCAATATGCGCTTAATCAATTCATCAGTTTAAAATCCACGCCACACTAGAAAGTGAATCAAAAATATAGCCATCCGGCACCACTCGGCTTTGGTGGATAAACGCAAATCGCCGGCTACAGGTGGCAATCTTAAATTTTAACGCCCAACCTCTTCTGATCATATGAACTTAATGCCGACGCCAACGCGCATGCATGAAGCCTCGTCGACTCGCGGGATTTTCTAGAACTATGGATACGTCACTTTTATATTAAATATCGGCATCCTCATAACATTAAAAATCAGATGCACCATCCCGTCGCAATAGGTGTGTACATCTCAACCTAATCAATATGGGGCGAATGTTAGTGACACGCAGACTGTCGCGCATATAAGGAGCAACCCCTACCCCTCGACCTCGCGCGCTCAATTCTCCGCACGAGACTGCATACAGCCGCGATTCCCGCACACAATGCAGAAAATGCATAGTTGTTATTAGCGCGTGCCGCGATTCCTGTGCCTCGGACAGAATGCCTCGCTCCGTGCGATTCCAAGAGGGGCTCGAAGACACGATCGATATTCTTCATTCGATCTCGCCCCCATCGGATAAGCGAAGGATCGCCCGACAGGCTTGCGGATTAGCCATCTCATGACGACCTAAGCCATACAAAGAGTCCAAAATAGTTTGCGAGTTGTGCGCCGGACCAAGGACGTTGAAGAATCATTCCGTATGACAATCGTTCTCCGCGTGTCCGACATTCTTTCCGCACAACATCACTACAGTGAGCGGGCCACGCAACCTGCATTCTGATATCACTGTGTCACGCCAATAGGGCTCAGACATCTTCATTGCAGTATGCAAGTTTCGCATCCGTACGATTAGGGTTTGCACATTGATGCTGACAACCAAGTTAGCTAGTCTTGAGTTAGACCCGGAGCATAGGGTCTCAACGCGACATAACAAAATTTAGCGCCACGCATGCTCGTGAACTCGCCTGCCAGGCCACGAGGATGCGTCGCTTTCCCGTATTGGACATGGAGACGAAAGAGTGAGTGTCATTGTAGACAGCGCAAAATCTGCGCAGCCAGAGACACCTGGCGAAGTAAAAGGGAAATTGTCCACGCTGCAGTCTTTGCTGGTTTTTCTCTGCTTCCTCGTCGTCGTATTCGACGGACTTGACACCGTGGTGACAGGATTCGTCGCTCCATCATTGGCGCACGACTTCTCGGTTGCACATACCGCCTTGGGGCCATTTCTCAGCATGGCGCTTATCGGCATGACCGTCGGCGCATTGATTTCAGGACCACTCGCCGACCGTATCGGGCGCAAACCTGTACTCCTCGGTTCAGTGTTGCTATTCGGCCTCTGCACACTATCCTGCGCTGCGTCCGATTCCATTCTCGAACTCACCGTCCTTCGGCTGTTCACAGGTCTCGGTCTCGGTGGTGCAATGCCGAGCGCCGGCACTTTGCTCTCCGAATACATGCCGCCATCGCGTCGAGCTTTCTTTACGAATCTCATGTATTGCGGCTTTCCGCTCGGCGCATCGCTGGGCGGATTTCTCGCTGCGACCATCATTCCACATTGGGGCTGGCGGGGTGTCTTCTTCGCGGGCGGTATTGCCCCATTGTTCCTGCTGCTGGGCCTCTTCGCGATGCCAGAGTCCATTCGTTTCATGAAGGTCAGGAACTGGCCAGAAACGAAGATAAGTCGAGTCCTCTCACGCCTTCCAGCCGGAACCATCGTGTTAGGTACTGATACAGCGGCGTCAGAGGGCAAATCCGAAGGCGGCGGTCTCCGCATGATCATGTCACGCCGCTTTATGCCAGGCACGGTCCTGTTGTGGCTCGCGTATTTCATGGGCTTGCTCGTTTTCTACCTGCAGACGAGCTGGTTGCCCACGTTGCTGCAAGGCGCTAACTTTAGTCCACGCCAATCAGCCACGATTTCCGCTCTTCTGCCGTTTGGCGGCGTACTCGGAACAGTAGTCTGTGGCTGGATGCTAGATCGCTTCGCATCGTATCGAGTTGTAGCATGCGCATTTGCTCTCGGAGGCTTAAGCCTGTTCGCCGCAAGCCGATCTCTCTCAAGTGTTGCCCCGCTTTCTGCCGCCATGTTCGCTTCAGGAGTATTTCTGGTCGGCGCGCAGAGCTCCATGCTCTCGTTGGCGATGAGCTTCTATCCCACCAGCTGTCGCGCAACGGGAAGCGCGTGGATGCTCGGCGTCGGACGAGCGGGCGGGATCGTCGGTGCATTCGCGGGAGGCTACTTGCTGCATGAAGGCCTCGGAATAGAAACGACGGTAAGCTTGCTAGCGCCAGCTGCCCTGTTGGCAGCAGCATCCGTGGCGGTCTGCGGCTCCCTCCGACCGAGAACATCTCAGTCGCTCTAGTACAAACATTTCGTACGTCGGGAGGTAGATACGGGGATGCAAATAGTGCGACTACCGCATCCTCTGGCAGCTCCGTATTGACTTCAGCCACCGGATTATGGAGCCATGCGGAGCTGAACGCAGCCTGACCGATAAGTATGCTCGCGCGTACCGGTCTGCCCGATCCCGTTCGTCGCTTTAGCAACTAAACAGCTTGCAAGTAAGCGTGGCAGCAATGACGCCTTAACTGGGGATCGTGATCGTCAGACTGCGCTGCGGAGCTGAGCGGTGACGACCCACGAGTTGAGTTCGTCGATGCGGTTGATCGCATGGTCGGCGGTGCGTGCTAGTACGTAGCGTAGATACGCCTCAGGACCGATGCCATTGGGTTTTGCGGTGCGAACGAAGCTGTAGATGGCAGCGGCACGTTCGCCCCCAGAGTCTGCTCCATCAAACATATAGCTGCGCCGACCGACGGCCAACCCGCGTACCGCGCTTGACTGGCAGATTGTCGATTTCGAGCTGGCCGTTATCGCAATAGCGCGTGAGCGCTTCCCATCGGTTCAACGCATAGAGGATCGCCTGACTTGTATCCGATTTGCGCGAGAGCGGCTCCAGCGCCGCTGCGAGCCACACACGGAATCGATCGAGTAGCGGTCGCGCATGTTCCTGGCGATGCGTACTCCGCTCGTCGGGCGGTTTGCCGCGGATCGCTTCTTCAATCCTCTATAGCGCGGCGATACGCTCGAGCGCTTCGGTGTTCAACGCATTGGGGCGCGCTGCGTGTAATTCATAGAACTGTCGTTGGGCGTGCGCCCAGCAAGCCGCCTCCGTGACACGTCCTGTTTCGTAGATAGCCTGATAACCACCGTAAGCGTCAGCTTGCAGCGTACCGTTGAATGACTCGAGGTGCTGCGGAGGATGGATGCCTTTGCGATCCGGCGTATAGGCAAACCAGACCGCAGGCGGCGTCATGTCGGCCGACGCACGATCATCGCGCACGTACACCCACGAGCGTCCAGTCTTCGGCTTGCCATTGCCCGGTGCAAGCACGGGAACCGGTGTGTCGTCCGCATGCAGTTTCGTCGCCGACATCACGTAACGAAGCGGGGTTTCAACGAGCGGCTGCAGCAGCGTCGCCGCGTGCCCGACCCACTTCGCGAGCAGCGAGCCATCAAGTTCGACGCCCTCCCGCGCGTACATGACCGACTGCCGGTAAAGCGGCTCTTGATCTGCGAACTTCGAGACCAGCACGTGTGCCGACAGTCCGAGGCCGGCGAGATCACGGTCGATCGAGCGGCTCGGTGCCGGCGCCTGAGAGATGTGGTCGCAACACACGCATGCAAATTTCAGGCGAACATGACGGATGACCCAGAAGCTGGCCGGTACGTACTCAAGCTGTTCGGAGACGTCTTCGCCGAGCGACTTCATCAGGCCACCACACTGCATGCACTTCCCGGTGGATTCGGGCAGGTGTGTTTGAATCGCGCGCGGCAGATGTTCGGGCAGTGGCTTGCGCGGGGCCTGTTCCACGGCCGTGCGTGGCGTCTTCGGGATTTCGATCGGTGCCGAGCTTTCGTCGGTCTCAAGCCCTTCGAGACGCAGCAAGGCGCCGGATCGTGACAATGCCTGCGTGCAAGTACGGTCCCTCGCAAGCTACGCGTTAACTCACCTACGCGTCGGCCCGTGATCGATGCCGCCCGTTCAGCACGCGCCCATCATGATGTCAACACCTCTGTCGGCAACCGCCATAACCGTCGCGTTCGTATTTGCGCTAATCACCGACGGCATCATTGAGGCATCAAAGACCCGCAATCCCGGCACTCCCTTCACTCGAAGATCGGCCGTCAACACCGCCATGGGATCATCTGCTCTGCCCATGCGGCAAGTCCCACAAGGGTGATAGTTGCTCTCCGTGGTACGACGCATATAGCTCAGCAACTGTTCGTCCGATTGAAACTCTGCACCGGGTTGACTTTCCTTATGAATCACATCGGAAAGCGGTGCGGTCGCCGCGATGCGGCGAAGGTATTTAATCGCACCTAGCAGTCGCGATTGGTCAGAGGGATCGCTCAGCCAGTTTGGATCGATCAATGCATCATCCTCGGGGTCCGAAGAACGTAGCTTCACCGAACCTCGGGAGCGTGGTTTGACCAGATTCGCCATCAGCGAAATGCCGTGCGAAATCTCACCACCTTGAGGATCTGGCCACATCACGCCTACGCCGTAAATTTGAAGGTCAGGGTCGGAGTCCGGGTTCTCCAGATTTACAAATGCCATCGTTTCCGCACCGTTCGAAGAAACCGGTCCGTCACGAAACGCCAAATAGCGCAAGCCGTTTGTCAGCATTCGCAGGCCTTTGTCTTCGCCGAAGTAACCGTGCGCACCCTTGGTAGTCATGGAAACCACGACAGAATTGTGATCCTGCAGGTTTTGGCCAACACCACGCAGGTCGACTCTGACCTTGATGCCGTGCTCAGCGAGGTGCTCGGCCGGGCCAATACCCGACAGCATCAACAGCCGAGGGGTCGCATAGGCGCCCGCAGTGAGGATCACCTCTGCGACTGCGTAAGCCGTTTCGGTGCTACCGTAGATGCTGTATTCGATACCTACGACCCGATCTCCTTCAAATAGCAGCCGGCTAACCTTTGCTTTAGATATCACGGTAAGTTCCGGCCGATCCATAATCGGACGTAGGAACGCGGTGGCGGCACTGCAACGTTCCCCGCGAAATGTCGTCGTTTGCATGTAGCCGACACCGCCCAACGTGCCTGCGTTGAAATCCGCAGTAAAGGGCAGACCCATTCGCTGCATGGTGCGTACGAAGAGATCAGCAGCATCGACGACGTAGCGAGGATCTGAAACCTTTAGTGGCCCATCGCCACTGTGTGCATCGTTATCGAAGCGCTGGTTGCCCTCCTGACGCCTGAAATATGGAAGAAGATCGTCCCAACTCCAACCTTGCCCGCCGACTGCCTCATTCCAGCAATCGTAGTCGAAGCGTGACCCACGGACATACGCCATCGCGTTTACAGAACTGCTCCCCCCTATGACGCGCCCCTGCGGCACCGAGACTGTTCGGCCACCAAGAGAAGGTTGCGCCTCCGATTCGTACCGCTTGATAAAAGGACTGCCCTCAAAGAGCATCTTGAAGGTGCCGGCAGGCATCTTTAGCAGCATACCGGTATCGAGCGGACCCTCTTCGAGAACCAGAACGCGTTTGCCGTGCTCCGTCACGAGTCTGTTGGCGGTTACGCATCCGGCACTCCCCGCACCGACGATAATATAGTCGTAGTTCATGTATCCTCGTATGCTAACGGGGCTTATGCTTGCGGCAAATAGACAGCTTGGTACTCCAGAAAGGCGTCCAATCCTTCGGGGCCGCCTTCTCGCCCAATTCCCGACTGTTTAAATCCGCCAAAGGGAACGTTAGGAGCCATTTCCAGGCCATTGACGGTCACGTTCCCAGTCTTCATGCGCTTCGCGACGTGATAGCCCCGGGCGGGGTCACTTGTAAAGACAGTGCCACTCAGGCCGAAATCTGAAGCATTTGCGATTCTTATCGCCTCTTCGACGTCGTCATAGACCATCAAGGAGACCACAGGACCAAATATCTCTTCTTTGGCTATCGTCATCTCCGATGTGACATCGGCAAATACGGTAGGCTCGACAAAATACCCACGTTCGAACTGCTTGCTGCGGATACCGCCCGCCATGAGGCGAGCGCCCTCCTTCTTGCCTTCGTCCATATAGCGAAGGACACGCTCGAGTTGCGCTGCGGTCGAAAGAGGACCGACGTGCGTCGCGTCGTCCCATGGGTCGCCAACCACCATGCTCCTCACGCCGGCAACATAGGCATCCAGAAATTCCTCGTACCTCGATCGCGGTAAAAGGATCCGCGTTTGCGCAAAACAGATCTGACCGGAAAAAGGCATTGAAAACGGGATCAGCGCAGATAGCGTTTTCTCGAGGCCCGCGTCGTCAAGCACAACCGCAGCCGACTTCCCGCCGAGTTCCAGCGTGAAGCGCGCCATGCGCGCCAAGCACGCCGCGCCAATTTGCTTTCCAGCCGCCGTGCTGCCAGTGAAGCTCACCTTGTCTACTTTTGGCGATGCCACCAGATGTGCACCCACATCCCTGTCCGCCGTAATGACGTTCAACACCCCTGGCGGCAGTCCGACCTCATGCGCACACTCAGCAAGAAGCAGTGCATCCAGCGGAGTCTCGGGCGAGGACTTCACCACCACAGTACAGCCGGCGGCCAACGCCGCTCCGAGTTTGTAGGACAGAATCGGCAACTGCGCGTTCCAGGGCGAGATGAGAACCGCAACACCCACCGGCGTCCCAAGTACCCGCGCCTCCCCCTGCGGCGTCTTGCGGGTCTCCAGGAACGGGTAGCCTTCGGCGAGCGCAGCATAGTAATCGAGCATTGCTGGCGCGACTGGAGTAAACATCGAAGCGAAACTTACTGGTGCCCCAACCTGCGCCGTCCAAATGCGACTCAGCAACGGCAAACGTTCTTTCACCGCAGCCGAAAGTTTCCTCAAATACACAGCCCGCTCTGCGCCGCTCATACGGGGCCAGACGCCCTTGTCGAAAGCGACGCGAGCGGCATCAATGGCCCGCTCCGCATCGGTCTCGTCGGCCAGCGGAGCGTCCAGCAAGAACTCTTCTGTCGAGGGTGTCGTCAACGTGCTACGTCGCGACGAATGACTTGCAACCCATGCTCCGCCAATATAAAACCGGGAGCGTACGTCGTCGGAAACTTCGGTCGCAGGACTGAATGGCGGCTGTCTCATGGTTATTTCCGTATTGTGATGACTCTGATGACCGCGTGTACAACAATCTCACTAGAGATCAAGAACCAGTCGGGGCGATTTGGATCTCGAAATGCAGATCGCCATGCAATTGCCCTGCGCTTTTTCCTGTGAAGTGAGGAAGCAATCGCGATGATCAGGCGTCCCCTCAAGGACGGATGTCACGCAGGTACCGCAGACGCCTTGCTCGCACGAAGTTTCAACATCAATTCCACGAGCGCGCAGCACATCGATAATGGTATCGCCGGCGCCGACCTCGACTGTCACGCCACTTTGAGCCAACGTCACCTGAAAGCCCGTATTTCCCGTCGTATCGGTGCTTGCTTCGGAGGCACTGAAATACTCGAGATGCACCGCCTCCTCCGGCCACCCCGATTGTGCAGCAGCGGCCTGTACTGCATCCATAAACGGCCGTGGACCGCAAAGATACAGATGGCCCCCGTCAGGGCGCGGAGAAAGCGCATCATGCAGAGCGGCAGTTACGTCGTCCCTATTCAGCCCAAGGAGGAGACGGGAGGCAGTGGAAAGCGCCCCGGTCTCGAGTTCATCGCGAAAGGCCACATGCTCGAGCGAACGGCTGAAATAAAGCAGCTCAAACGATTGCCCCTGCGCCTGAAGCGAACGCGCCATGCTGATCAACGGCGTGATGCCGATTCCGCCCGCCACCAGGATACTGTGTTGCGCCTGCGCCGCCATCGGGAAGTTGTTGCGAGGTACCGAGATATCTAACTCATATCCAGCATAGAGCTTCTCGTGAACCCATTTCGACCCACCGCGCGATTCTGGCTCGAGCTTCACAGCAACAGAGTAGCTGGAAGCATCGTCTTGCGGTCCGCAAAGCGAGTATTGCCGTATTAAACCCGACCTGAGGTGCAAGTCGATGTGCGAGCCAGGCTGATACGCGGGCAGTTCAGAACCATCAACCGCAGCCAGTGTGATCAGGCGAATGTCTTGCGCAATCGGCAACGCCGAGGTCACCCGCACGAGAATGGTCTTCATCAGTGAAAAATCCAGTTCATGGGAAACGATGTGGGTGGCGGGCATCCAGTCGTCTCCGACGAGATGCCCACGTCCTTCGTCTCCGTATAACAACACCGGCTTCCGTCGTTTTACAGAGAAACAGCCAACCGGTTCTTCGTACAGCGCGTGAACGCCGTCACTTGCCTGAGGCTTTAGATTCCAAAGCGAAGAGACTATGGTCACCGGCATATCGCGAGCAGTAACTCTCCCGGGATTCGGTCGAGTCGATCTCGCCCGTGATCACCACCAAGTCCGTGAAATCGTTCTCTGCGGTATTGCGGACCACGCCGCGCGGGTCCTCCCCCGCCGCTACCGCGTTGGCCGCCTCGTCGAGCATGCGGCGTGCGCGTACGATAGCGATGTCGGATGACGAAAGATGTTCGCCAGTCTGATCGTGGATCGTGCCTTGCGACTGAGTGATAGCAATGTCGTGAACCGAAAAGCACTCACCGAGGCCCAGGTAAGCTTCGCTCTTCATCGAACCACGGTCCTGCGAATACAGATCGTCCTTGGCGCGGCGCATGCGATCCCCCTCAGCCTTCTCCGATTCGTACTGCTGTTCGAGGGCAGCTTTGTCCAGATTTCCGCTGCGATGAAAGATGAACTCCCAGCGCCAGTGATGTTCGTCGTCGATAGGAACGTCCCACAACATCGTGACACCGCCTTCACCAAGGTATCCCTCGAAGCCGCCGACCGCGCAGGCGTTGGGCATCACAAAATTGGTAATACGGATCGAAGAGCGGTCCGCACCTTCAATCTTGCGCAGTGTGTAGAGCCTCACTCCGAAGCGGGTGTCCTCAACGCCGAGTTCGGGTCTAGCCTGATTCGAAAACACGCCCCAACGGGCTTGCATGTCAGGACTGGACAGCTCCAGTTGATGCAGATAGGAGGTATGGACCGGATCGATATTGCCTTCGCTTGCCTGCATCCAGTTGCAGTCGCCGAACCAACGCGTGGTGTAGCGATATTCGCTGCCACCAGCAAGTGCCGGATAATTGGGGAAAAGCGGCGGATCACCAGGGCCCATGTACGCCCAGAACGCACCAGCCACCTCAAGGATTGGGTAGGATTTCATCCGGATGCGGTCCTTGGCAGTCGGCGACGCTTCGGCCGGCTGATCCAGACAGCGACCATTCACGTCGAACAGCCAGCCATGATACGGACAACGGATGCCACCAGATTCGATACGACCCAGCGCGAGATCAGTGCAGCGGTGTGCGCATTTTCGGTCGATCAGGCCTACCTGACCGCCGTCATCGCGGAATAGCACCAGATCTTCGCCCATGATGCGGATCGGCTGCGGCGCCGCGCCAGGCGGCAGCGAATCGCTCAAGGCAACAGGTTGCCAGTAACGTCGAAGCAGTTCACCTGCTGGCGTGCCCGCGTTGGTTTGTGTCAGGTATTGGTAGCGATCCGCCCCTCGCGGACGAGGCTTCACCGTGATTGGATGCGTGGTGGCTTCCATGACGTCTCCTGTGTTCTATTCAAAAAAGCTGATTAAATAAAAAGTGGGCGTGGTCGCCCGGGCTGTAAAGGTCTATGCGCCGTCACCAGATTCCTGCCGACGCGGGCCCCTGGCAAGAAACGGGAATGCCAGCACGACCACTGCGGCAGATCCGGCGTAGCCTATGATCAAGCGCCGCATCAACTCGCTCGGGTCGAGTGCGTAATCGTGCCTGTCGAGCAGCACGTTGAGCAGAGTCCCCGCGAGGCAGGTAAGAAACGAACAGAACAGGCCCATGCCGATAACAACGCTTCCGCGCTGCCATACTCTGACGATTCGCAGCAAATCCATTACTCGTCCACTCGATGTCAACGAGTGTTAAGATATATTGATATCAGACTTAAACAAATCGGATTTCTGGCATATCTGTTATGCACATTCAGCAGGGGCTAGCGTATGGAAATCAAGCAACTCCAGCACTTCTCTCGCATTGCCGAGATTGGAAACCTGACACGGGCCGCGACCGTCCTTGGTCTGACGCAGGCCGCCTTGAGCCGTCAGGTCGCGCAACTTGAGGCGGAACTTGGCACTGACCTATTCCGGCGAAACGGCCGCGGGCTTGTTCTAACCGATGCCGGCCAGCGGCTGCTCGATCATGTGCCAAACATTCTTCGTCAGATCGCGCTGGCGGAACGCGCAGTAAGAGGAAGTACCGCACCGGTTCAAGGTACGCTGGTGCTCGGTTTGCCGCCGAGCCTTGCGCGAACTGTCGTTGTGCCGCTGATCGATGCTTTCCGGGAACGGCTACCTGAGGTTGCGCTGCGTACTGTCGACGGCCTTTCGGCGAATCTGGTGGAGTTGGTTGGCATCGGCAAGCTCGACTGCGCTGTGGTTTATAACCAGCCTCAAAGCGATGCCGCCGAATTGCGCCTGCTGGCAGACGAGGAGTTGTACCTCGTCGCCGGATCCAAGACCGGTCGCGCGGGAAAAGCGCTGCCACGTACGCTCACGCTCGCGGACGTAGCGTCGCTGCCGCTTGTGACTGCGGGAAACGCGAATGCAGTGCACGCAGTATTGGCAACTGCGATGGCGGCGATAGGCCTTCAGCCACAAGTCGCGCACGAGATCGAGAACCTAACCGCAATCCTCGACCTGGTCCGGAAGGGTTATGGAAGTTCGGTCATCCCGTTGAGCGGAGTCCATTCATGTATTGGTGACCCGGAGTTGCGATTGCATCGCATCCGCAAGGCCGTCCTAAGATGCAGTCTTTCAGTAGCGACGCCGACCCGCGCGCTTCAGGATGCGTTGATCGCGCAAAGCACGTTGCTGATCCGCGAAGTCGTGCGTCAGCAACTCGCGCAATTTCACAAAGACGTCGAGCAAGCCATCGGCGTATAGGTCAAGACATCGTCCACTGGTAACACAGCCCGAGCGCAAGCACCGGAATTGCCGTTCAGCTTCATAGTAGCCGCCGCATAGCGGCGCAGGTCCTCTGTTCCCGGCAGGCACAGTGTCGCGCGACGACCTGACCGAGCATCCTGTTCTGGACTTTCACGCCGCCATACGTCTTAGTTCTCGATTGCGGGTCGCAACGGCTGATGGTTCGCATATCTCGAGACAAGTACATCCACGGGCAAGCTCGGATTGGTGATGCGCCGCTCAGCCCTGACTCGAGGGAGGGCAATAGTGCTGCAGCACGGAAAAATGCGTGAGCGGGATCGTCCCAGAGGCGTCGACCGTCACTGCGAACCGCACGGGTTTTTCTGGCACAGCCGCGCCGAAGACCTGCATTAGGCTCTGCTTCTTCTGCCACCGACTATAACGACCGGGCTTGAGCCACCTGCCGCGGAAATGAAACGTACCACGCGAGCGAGACTGCCCCCCCCTATACAGATCGTGCCCGGGGATCGGGCATCGAACCAAAGCGCTCCACTTGAACTCGTTGCGATCACGACCCGCTGTGATCGAGTGGATTCTTGCGCGGAACCCTAGTGGCACATCACCAATATTCAGCTCAAGTGGTTTCGACATTTGGAATACCCACGATCTCGCGCGGCCTAAAATAGAAAGTTCGGGCTTGACGACACGGAGGGATGATTACAGAAGCGTGCGCCAGTTCCCCCACGAATATCACTCGTACACGCCGCCGGATCGACACAGGAATGCCGCAGGCCACGCTTTGATGTGCCGTAGTCAAGCAAAATTCGATATAGCTTCCAATACGACCGGATTGGGCGTGCATTTCCAGGACATGAAAAGCCTCCTGCATTAGAACGTCCCGTAATGCTTTAATAATGGTCGCGCCAGCCAGATTCTTCTGACCAGGGCACGACGGCGATGTCTCAAATATCGAAGAGCGATACTGCCTGCGCGACTCCAACCGCGCGCTGGCGCATGTCTTCCGAGATCGACGCAACATCATTGACGAGTGCCGCGTTCTGCTGCGTAGTCAGATCGATCGCCGCGATGGCCTCCTCTATTTGCGTCATTCCATCGCGCTGCTCGGAACACGCAACCTTGATCTCCCCGATCAGGCTGCTGACTGCCACCACGGCAGCCTCAGTCTCCCGCATTCTCGCACCGGCAGTCTCGGCCACCTCGCGCCCCTCTCGTGCCAAATTAACGCTTCTTGTGGCGAGGATGCGAATTTCACTAGCAGCAGCGGCGCTCCGCTGGGCGAGCGTCCGGACTTCGGAGGCGACAACCGCAAAGCTACGCCCCTCAGTTCCCGCTCGCGCAGCCTCTACCGCAGCATTGAGCGCAAGGATATTGGTCTGAAATGCAATGCCGTCTATCACTCCGAGTATGTTTTCGCTCTCTGAGCTCGATGTATCAACCTGCCGCATGATTTCAATGACCCGCTCGACGCTCTCTGCGCCTGCGCGCGCCACGAGCGTAGATTCGCGCGCAAGTCGATCGGCTTCAGTCGCCGACTCGGTGTTATTAAAAATTGTCGCATTCAACTGCTCAACACTGGCAGCGGTATTTTGAACGCTACTGACCTGCTGATCAGTTCTTGCCGACAGGTCGCTATTCCCGCTCGACAACACGCTGGTTCGCGATGACA
This sequence comes from Paraburkholderia ginsengiterrae, assembly GCF_001645125.1. Classification (GTDB taxonomy): domain Bacteria; phylum Pseudomonadota; class Gammaproteobacteria; order Burkholderiales; family Burkholderiaceae; genus Paraburkholderia; species Paraburkholderia ginsengiterrae. Next base: position 83,063 of record NZ_LXKA01000371.1, read on the forward strand.
TATGCATAACGCCATCGCGCACGTCAGCAACCGTAGTTCGAAGGTTGAGGATCGCTTGGTTGAGCAGTACCAACACGTCACCGATCTCGTCCTCGCTCGGTACGTTCGGTGCGATATCGAGTTGACCACCAGCCAATCCGACCGCAACGCGAGTGATGTCCAGCAACGGCCGATAGAACAAGTTCGTCAGGATTGAACCCGCGATAGCGAAAAGTGGAAGCAAGGTAATGCAGACGATCGGCAAAGAGCCCCCCCTCGAGGATGCCGCGCAAGCTGCCAACGACATTAGCGACAGGCCCAAAATAATACCCGCAACCTTCAAGCGCAAGCCCACACGCTTGATCCCAGGCAAAGACCCGAACCACCTTCTCCTGGTCACCCTGCCGCCGCGAATCGCCCAACGGGTGCTTTCATCGCTAAGCTTCTGATAGGCATACGCCACATCCGCGGCTTCAGCCGGTTCAATCGGTTGAATCAGCGCCACCGCCCGCCTGCCTGACCGGCTCGGCATAACGTTAGATCGCGCCCAGAAGATCTCGCCGGCCGCCGTCCGATAGGACAAGAATCCTATCCACGGCCGATTGCTCCGCACTGTTTCCTGGATGTCGAGGACGACCGCTTTAGGTATATCCGCCAACAATGACGACGCTGCCATATAGAGCAAAGCGTCGCGTGACCACCCCAGCGATTCCACGAACTCATCATTCACATAATCAACTTGACCATCTAGGGTGACCATTACCAGCGGGCGGCGTGCATTTGGCGTCATATATCCAGCCTGTTCGTGCAATAAGCGCTTGCTTCAAGTAGGCGGAATGCCGGGATCTTCCAGATACAGCGCGTATGCATTAAAAACGCTGCTGAACGCCGACGAGGATGCCCGTCTGCTTTGCACCAGGCACCGTATAGTATCCTGCGCCAACCGCATACGACGCACGACTATTGTTCTGTATGAAACCTACCATCGTGTAAAGCGACGTTCGCTTGGACAGAAAATACGTAGCGCGCATCACGTACAAGTTAGCGTTCTTTTGATCTGATGTCGCAATTCTTGAGATCTCACCGTCCAGTTCAACATACGGCGTAACCATGTACGATGCGCCACCATAGAAGATGTTCGTCTGGTAGTCCGTCGTGGTGGTCGTCTTTCGATGGATGACACCGCCACGCAATGCGACATCTCCCAGCTGAAAATAGCCGCTGGCCATGTATCGAGTCGTCTTCTGGCTCGAGTTCGAAAGCAAAAGTGGCATCGACGGATCGTAAGAAACACTGCCGGGCAGCAGGCCGGGGCCGCCGCGCAGCTCATCATAGACAAACTGCACGCCCACCTGATCGCCCCAGTATCCGGCCAGCGCCGTGATCTGGCGACAGGATGTCGAGCTACCTGGAACGTTGCCAGGGCAATTCGTTGCACCGGGGTTGTACGCCGCCCCGCCATTCACCGTCGCACTTCCCGCTGAGCTCGCCGAATCCCGGCCAGTGCTATATGTTCCCCCCAACACAAAATGATGGAGTTCTCCGAAGTAACTCACTGTGTTATCGGACCGGCTATTGGGCAGGTACGGATCAAGCGACGCCAGAGAGTACAAGGCCGGCCCCATGACCGTCGACTTCATCAACGCGATGTACGTCATGTTAATCTGACGACCGGCGCGGATCGTTCCATACCGCGTCTCAAGTCCTACCCACGCTGACCGACCAAATAACCGATTGCCGTTCTGTAGGGCCCCGGAGTTCGGCGCGAAACCACTCTCGAGTTCAAAAATAGCATTCATCCCCGAACCCAGATCTTCCTTGCCACGCAGCCCCCAACGTGACGGTAGCGAGCTCGAGAGCGATGTCATCCGGATGGCAGATCCGGACGCACTTATTTGCCCCGGCGCCTTCGCCGCCTGGCTCTCCCAATCTATGCCCGTATCAATAATGCCATAGAGCGTCACGCTGCCCTGTGCACGTGCACAAACCGAAGCCAGCACCATCGTTGTAACCAACGTCGCCTTCAGAACTAGTTTCATGTCTCCAATCCTTCAAGAATAATTCTTATACTTTCACTGCACGCGATCGCTAATCTCTAATGTCCAAAAGCATGAATGTCTTCCAAATGCACCACCTTCAGAAATTGTGACCAAAGCTAAGACCAAATACTTCCGTCTTTGAGTAACTACTAAAGCCTGCACTCGCGCCGGTCCCGTTGACCGTCACTGGAAATCCGTACTCGAACACACCGCTTACTTCGTTGTCTCGTCCAATTCGATATGTCGTCCCAACGGAAATGGAAGTGGAATTGGGCAACGCCGACAACAGATTTTGCGCCACCACAGAGGGTCCGAATGCGTGGTTTCCTCGTGAGAATCCGGTACGCAACGTCCAGCGAGAGCTAACGTCCCAGGCGGCGCCGATGCGAAAGACATCCTGGTTCTGCCACCCGAATCCCTGCGCTGAACCCAAGACTGTGTTGGAAACCTCGAAGTGCATCCAGTCAGCCGCTAGCACGACGGCGGGTACGATCTTGTACGCGATACCTACTCCGTATTGCTCCCCGACATCTATGCGACCACCCGCCGCCGCAAGCAAGTCGTTGTCATACCCAGACAACCTCCCCATCCGAATACGTGTCGCGTAGCTCGCGCCAAATGTGAAGACCCGGGTTGGTTGCCACAGATAGCCAAAACGTGCACCATAACCAAATGCACTTGCGATGCCATGAGACGGGACCGGCTGCAGATCCCCTGACCCCGTTGGCACAATCGCGCCCTCCGCTGAAAACCGCTGATACGCGAGAGCCAGGCTTGCACCTATGATGTTGTGTTCGTCCAGTCTGTAGGTGATCGTTGGCGCTGCAATTGCCGTCTGCAGACTCGATTGCGCGACGCCTGCGCCGGGTATGGGCAGCGCCGGTCGACCGTAACTTGTTCCCACTCCGGCTCCAAACAGTGAGACGCCGAGCGTAACGCGAGGACTCAATTGCCAATTGATCCCGCCTTCCGGTACCGGGTACACCTTTCCCGAATGCAGCTTGTTCGACGGATCACCATACTGAAAATCGATCAATGGCTCGAGTAGTTGCACACCAAAGTCGGCACGCGATCCAACAAGAGCCATCCCCGCCGGGTTGGTTCCGGCCGCCCCGCTGTCCTGTGGAAATGCAATCGAGGTCCCGGCCATGCCTGCCGATTTCACATCCAGTGCACTGAGGTATAGCCCGTCGACCGCCATCGCTCCAGCGGAGTGAATGATCGCGAACGCACCCAGGACCATCGAGCAGCTTCGGCCCGAACGGCTAGAATTCCTCAAAATGATGTCTCCATCTGGCTTTATTTAGCCATACTAATTATTTAACCAACTTATTTTTATAAGTCAGTGCGTATCCTATGACACGCCCTTGTCCCGTTTCTGACTTCAATCAGATGCCTAAAGCGAATCGCCAACCCGACGCGAGTTCTGCTCTGACTTAACGCAAGACAAACCCGAACCAATTTGATTTACTGTATTCGAATAACGTCGCGCGAGAAATACCACTTCGTACATAGCTGCTATGTCAGCGCCGATACACAAATTCGTTAATAAAATTTCTCATTTCAGCTTCTGCTCTAGCTGGTGCAGCACCCGATAGCATGGAAGCACACCCATCACGCTCGCGTTCGGTTCGCGCCTTTCGCGGATCGCAGCGAAAAATTCACGATCTTGTCGTGCGACACCTCCCAATCCTAGCTCGCTCAAGTCGAGATTGACGCTTTCTCCCTTTCCGTCGGTCAACTCGTCATAGCGTGCAATATAGGTCGAGCCATCACCTATATATCGAAAGGTCGATCCCAGTGGCCCTGCATTATTGAAACTCAGCGAAAGCGTACACAACGCACCACCTCGGCTTTTTAGCTGGATTGACATATCAAGCGCAATGCCAAGCGCCGGATGAATCGGCCCTTCAAGCACGTTAGCCGCGATGATGTCTTCTCCGGTTTGATACTGAAACAGGTCGACAGTATGAGCTGCATGGTGCCAGAGCAGATGATCTGTCCAGCTTCGCGGTTGCCCGAGTGCATTCGTATTTGATCGGCGCAGAAAATGGGTCTGCACGTCAAGCTGGCGCAACGAAAACTGTCCGGCGAGGATACGATTTCGCAGCCACTGGTGGCCTGGATTAAAGCGTCGCGTGTGTCCACACATCGCAACCAAACCTGTACGCTCCTGCCAAAGTGCTACCGTTTCAGCATCGTCTAGGGAGTCGGCCAACGGAATCTCGACTTGCACGTGCTTACCGGACTGGAGACAGGCAATCGCCTGCGCGGCATGCAAGGGCGTCGGCGTACAAAGAATCACCGCGTCAATCTCGGGACGTGCCAGGACCTCGTCCAGCTCGGCGCTAGCCCGCGCAATACCATAGCGACTGGCAATTTCGTGCGTCCCCTGCAAGTCCCTGCCTACAAGCGCAACGACCTCCGCTTCGTTGAGCTTCGAAATCGCATCCAGATGCTGAATACCGAAAGCCCCGGCACCGACCACCGCGACCTTGACCGAAGTTGTCACGCGTCCTCCAATACCAGTAAGCCGAAGGCTGTGTTCGATGCAGGTACATGGTAGAAGCGATGAATCTGACGTACGGATTCGTTCATCGCTCCACGCATGATGAGCCACATGATGATCTCGAGACCTTCAGAGCCAGCCTCGCGCAGGAGCTCGGTGTGCCCGACCTTCGTCAGCGACAACGGGTCATTCGCCATGCAGTCTAGCCAACGTTGATCATACGCAGCGTTGATCAATCCGGCACGCTCACCTTGCAGTTGATGAGACATTCCGCCCGTTCCGAGCAGCGCCACTTTGATATCCGGGCCATACGAATCGATCGCTCGACGAAGTGCTTGTCCCAGCTTGAAGCAGCGCAAAGCGGTCGGCTGAGGATATTGAATCACATTGACGCACAGCGGAATCACACGACAAGGCCACTGATCGGGCTGCCCGAACATCAGCGACAGTGGCACCGTAAGGCCGTGGTCGACCGACATCTCGCCAACCATTGCGACGTCGAATTCGTCTTTCAATACCAGCGACTCAGTCAGATGCCAAGCCAAGTCCGGATCGCCTTGACACACGGGAACAGGTCGCGGGCCATAACCTTCGTCGTGAGGCGGGAACTCCTCTGCCATGCCTATGGCGAAAGTGGGTGTCAAATCGAGTCCGAATCGTGAAGCGTGATCGTTATAGATAACGATCACGACGTCGGGCTTGACTGCGTCCATCCACTCACGTGCAGGAGCAACGCCGTCAAATAGCGGCTTCCAGTAGGGATCCTGCGTCTTGGCATGATCGATTGCCGCGCCAATCGATGGCACGTGCGAAGTGCCGACGCCTCCAACAAACTTAGCCATGAGTCCACTCCTCAACGGTGCGATTACCCTCGATTGATCTTCCCCCAGAAGTCATCATCGTGCGGAACTCATCCACGGACATCGCGTTTGCCGACATGGCGGCCCCAACGTGTTGCATTGTCAGGCCATCGAAGATGGCGAGCTTAAAAGTGTAATAAATGTTTCCGCCGAGTCTCAGCATAGCGAGCCAATCCCGATCCAGCACCGCGCGACACTGATCTTCGCTCATCTTGAATTTCTGCAGATAACCCCACGAATCGGACCGAAAGGCTTCACGATTGCTCTCCAGATCGAGTGATTTGCAGAACATATTCAACGCGTATCCATTGCGGCAATGTTCACCATCGAACACGTAGGTCCCAGGGATCGTGCGATAGTCGCGCTCGGTAGCTGTATCCATCATTCTCCCCAGTACAGGCGTAGAGGGTTATCGACGAGCAACTTTTTCTGAAGTTCCGCGGTTGTGGCTATTCGAGGGATGAAATCAACGAGCAAACCATCATCTGGCATATGGCTCTTCAGATTTGGGTGAGGCCAGTCAGTGCCCCAAAGCACGCGATCAGGGAATGTTTCGACTATCCGCCTAGCGAACGGAACGACATCGTGATAGGCATCTTGCTCGCCGTTCAGCGCAGGTTTTCCAGTCAGAGATAGTCGCTCCGGACAGCTTACTTTAGACCATACGTTCGGATGCTCGTGCATGAATCTCACGAAGAGATCAAACTCCTCTCCGTCGACAGGCATGGATACGTCAGGCCGCCCCATGTGATCAATCACCAGAATCGTCGGCAAGTCCGTAAAGAAGTCCCAGAGTTCTGGTAAATCTGCAGCTTCAAAATAGACAACAATATGCCAGCCGAGTCGGGCGACGCGATGCGCAATGTCGATCAAATCTTCCTTTGGCGTGAAGTCAACCAGCCTCTTGACGAAATTGAATCGTACTCCGCGTATGCCAGCGTCATGCAATCCTTGCAACTCGTGCTCGCTCACATCGCGTTTGACAGTTGCTACGCCGCGCGCCTTGCCATCAGAGTTCAAGCACGCATCGACTAGTGCGCGGTTATCTGCACCGTGGCAGGTGGCCTGCACAATCACGTTGCGCTCAAAGCCCAAGTGATCGCGCAGCGCAAAGAGTTGGTCCCTGGTAGCGTCACAGGGAGTGTACTTGCGCTCAGGAGCATAAGGAAACCGCTCTGCCGGCCCGAAAACATGGCAGTGGGCGTCCACTGATCCGGGCGGCAACTTGAATTGGGGCAACGAAGGACCTTCGAACCAGTCGAGCCAACCGGGTGTTTTATGGAAACGCTCACTCATCTTCTTTCTCGCACCATCTCAGGTTATTTCTTGATCGGATGTAATATGGCCTGAATCTCAATAGACCACGACATGCCAGCGTCAGAGGCGTTAAACGCGGTCTGCAGACGATCGAGGTCAATCGATGTACTTGAGACCTGCCCGGTTTAGCGATTCGCGCATTGAATACATGTCAAGACCGAGCTCACCCGCGGCCAGCTTCTTCCGTTTCTGTGCCTCGTTAGCTTCGCGCGCTAAACCAGCATCGGCGACCTGCGCCGCCAACGCGGCGGGTACGACGACAACACCGTCATCGTCAGCGATCACAACATCACCCGGATTCACTAGGGCTCCAGCGCACACGACAGGTATATTTACCGATCCGAGCGTCGCCTTGACCGTACCCTTTGCACTGACTGCCTTCGAGAATACGGGGAACTTCATTTCGGTTAGGCCGTAGACATCGCGGCATCCCCCATCGATTACTAGACCCGCCGCTCCGCGGGCTAGAAAGCTAGTGGCTAAAAGGTCCCCAAAGAACCCGTCCGTACTGTCGGCCGTTACCGCCGCAACGACGACGTCACCCGGCTGAATCTGTTCGGCAACCACGTGCATCATCCAGTTGTCACCCGGGTGCAAAAGCACGGTCACTGCGGGACCACAGGCGTACGCCCCGGCATAAATTGGACGCATGTAGGTTTTCATCAACCCCATTCGGCCCATTGCCTCATGGATAGTTGCTACGCCCAAAGCTGAAAGCTGCTGTACTGCACCTGGGTCAGCACGAACGATGTTGCGCTTCACCACACCAAGCTGGCTACCAAGATTGGTATCGATCATGATTCTCACAGCCCTTTCTGTTTTAGTTGCACATCAAGGCGTGGATAAACACGTCTTGCATTACCTTCATAAATCTTGTGCCGATCCTCTGATGACAGATTGATCGAAGCCTCGATATAGCGTTTGGTGTCGTCGTAGTAGAAGTTTGTCTCCGGATCGACACCGCGCACTGCACCAATCATTTCGCTTGCAAACAGGACGTTGTCAACTGGTATAACCTTTGTCAGCAGGTCAATGCCTGGTTGGTGATATACGCAGGTATCAAAGAAAATATTCTTGAGTAGGTGCTCACTGAGCAACGGCTTCTTCAACTCCTGCGCGAGTCCGCGGAAGCGCCCCCAGTGGTATGGAACTGCACCCCCGCCATGTGGGATCACAAACTTCAGATCCGGAAAATCCTTGAACAGATCCGAGGTAAGACACTGCATGAATGCTGTTGTGTCGGCGTTCAAATAATGCGCGCCTGTGGTATGGAAGCAGGCGTTGCAACTGGTCGAAACATGCACCATCGCTGGAATCTGGTACTCGACCATCTTTTCGTAGATGGGATACCAGTAACGATCCGACAATGGCGGCGAGGTCCAATGTCCACCCGACGGATCAGGGTTCAGGTTAAGACCAACAAATCCGTACTCCTTGACGCATCTCTCTAACTCAGGGATGCAGGTCTTCGGGTCGACGCCCGGAGACTGGGGCAGCATTGCGGCGCCAATAAAATTATCAGGAAAGAGTTGCGAAACTCGATAGCAGAGTTCGTTGCATATCGCGCTCCACGTCGCGCTCGTCTCGAAGTCGCCGATGTGGTGGGCCATGAAACTGGCACGCGGAGAGAAGATCGTCAGGTCGCTGCCGCGCTCCTGCATCTTCTTCAACTGATTGGAAGCAATTGATTCGCGGAGTTCGTCATCGTTGATCTTTAGATCTTTCATTGCCGGTTTTTCAACCGGAGCGTTCAGCGCAGCGATCTGGCGGTTGCGCCACTCCTCCAACGACTTCGGCGCAGTCGTGTAGTGGCCGTGACAATCAATGATCATGTTGCGTCTTCTCCAATATGTACCGAGTTACCCACCATGACCTCGCCGCGCGTATTCAATCGCGCCATCCGCAGAAACTCCACGCGTCGAAATGTATGAGGATTGTTTGGGTCGATCTCAACGCAGCGAGTCAAACAGGGACTCCGGATCTATGCCGGGCCGGTTGCGGCGGCTCGCTATCCCGAACTTGCCCATCAGGGGTGCGCCTCACTCAGTCAGTGAATCCGACCCCGATTGGGGGACACCATTACACCAAGCCGCAGTCGGTCGCACGTATCGACATCGATCGGAAGATTGATGACGTCGAAAGTTCGCCCGTCCGACGTGTCGGCACGCATGAGGCGACATGACATTGCGCGCTGCAGGGACTTCATCGATCTCGCCGCGTTGATGTGCTTGCATTCTTTCGCTTTATCTGTCATTCTGCAATGACATATCCGTCATATTAGATATGCATAAATTGCAACTCAGGAGACTGCCATGGAGCTTCGTCAGTTGGAATTCTTCGTCCATGTCGCGGAACTGGGAAGCTTCACACGGGCCTCGAATTTCCTTTCCGTCGCCCAGCCAGTACTGAGTCGGCAGGTGCGCGCATTAGAGGTGGAGTTCCGGCAGACGCTTCTGGAGCGTAACGGTCGGGGCGTAACGTTGACCGAAGCGGGCAAGCGCTTTCTGGAGCACGGGCGGAGCGTCCTCGCACAAATTGAGCGAGCCCAACTCGACATGGAGGAAGGTCGAGGCGCCTCGACGGGACGGCTCGTAGTGGCGCTGCCGCCTAGCGTCAGCCATACGCTTACGGCGCCACTCGTCAGAGCCTTTCGCGAGCGCTTCCCCAAAGCTACCCTTAGCGTCCTTGAGGGGTTGTCCACATACGTGCTGGAGTGGCTGGCGATTGGGCGTGTCGACTGCGCCGTGGTCTATACTGTCCCCACTTCTTCTGGCGTTGATTTAGCGCCAGTACTCGATGAGCAGCTATATCTGGTCTCCGGTCGCAAAACCGGCGCGGCTCGAGCCACCATTCCAATCGACGACGAAATTAGCCTGGCAGAAGTAGCCGAACGGGATCTCGTCATGCCGAGCCGGCCTCATTCGATTCGTATGCTCGTCGAAGCAAGCATGGCGCAGGCCGCGCTGAAGCCACGAATCGCGCTCGAAATCGAAAGTATCCCAGCGATCCTGACTCTCGTACGTGATGAAGACGTACATGCGGTACTGTCGCTTAAGGCAGTCCGATCGCGCGGGCACGAGCATGATTTTCACGTGCGGCCTATCCGTCAGCCGACTCTCGAAACCACGTTATGGATCGCCACTTCCGCACAACGTCCACACGGGCCGCTGCTTAACCAAGCAGTTCCCCTATTGCACAGCCTATTGCGCGAACATTGGATGACCGCTGTTCAAGGCGAACCATCACTAGCGTGAACTCTGGCATCCGAAAAGTTAGTCGGGTGCCGATGACGGTGCGAGCCGATGGCCTCGCGGGAGACGTCTCTTCTTTACCTTATCGCGCGGGTTGCGGAACTCACCGCACTGCGACGAACCAATGCTGACCTGAGCGTCCGTTCGGATTCACGAGATCAGATGCCAAACATATCGGCACCTGGCAATGAGTCGATGCCGGGTAGTACCACAACCCTCTGCACATGGAACAATGTTAGCTTTTCAGTTCAAATCCCTCGTTCGCCTTGCGAAAACGTTGGCGAAACACCAACACACAGTTCTGCCCTAAATCCGAGCGCCAACCCCGCCTCTCGTGACACTACGAAGACATTGCGCCCGAGAATTGGGGAGTAAAACACTGCTGTGCAGTACTCTCCACCACGGAAGAAGCGATGTCGATACGGAAGAATGTGACCGCCCTGAATCATCGATAAGTGTTACATGCCTGCATCTAACAACGTCCTCGGCGAACACCCAACGATCTCTCGATTGTTCGCCAACTGAATTGGTTTTCCGACAACGCAAGGACCATTCCGACGCTGGAATCTCGCTAGAGTCTCTGAGCGTCCCACCTCGGCCAAGGTCGAAATTGCAGATTCGCCGTTTGAGCTACTGCCCACCGGGATTGAGGGAAATCGTGTCACCACTCCCACGTTCGACTGCGATCGCTTGCTCTTCACCGCGACGCACATCGCGATGTCCCGCTGTAACATTTGGGAAGTAATACCTCTGCCCTCCCGAGCCCCCCCAGATTTTCGATGCTCTATTTTTGGTCTTGCAGAACGGCGCCCATATATGCGATCATCATTGATACATTTAAAGAGGTACCCATGATAGCGAACGAACTTCTCACTCCCGTCTCACTTGGCGCGCTACGCCTTGAGAATCGCGTAATCATGTCGCCAATGACACGAATGCGCGCAGATGCCGATCAAGCGCCACCAGATTACGTCGGTACGTACTACGCTCAGCGCGCCACGGCAGGCCTGATCATTTCTGAGTCTATCGCTATCCGAAATTATGGCGATGGCTGGCCGAATGTCCCAGGGTTATATACGGACACTCAGCTCGCTGCGTGGCGAAGCGTTGTGAATGCCGTTCACGCTCGAGGTGGTCTGATCGCAGCGCAACTCTGGCACGTCGGGCGTGCCCGATTGAATCCACCTGGTGAGGAGCGACCGAAATACTGGGCACTCACGGATGAACTGCACCCACACGATTTGGACGCTATCGATATTGTGCAAATCCCGTTGGACTTCGCGAGAGCTGCACAGCGCGCGCGAGAGATCGGATTTGACGCAGTAGAAATTCATAGCGGTAGCTCTAACCTGCTCGATCGCTTTCTTCGTCCGTCGGCAAATTTGCGTGTCGACCACTACGGAGGGGATACGAGCAACCGTACGCGGTTGACACGAGAAATCGTCGCGGCGGTTGCAAACGCCATCGGACCAGACCGCGTGGGCATCAAATTCTCTCCGAGTGCACCAGTTCGTGGCGAATCGGACACTGCGTCGTCCGTTACGTTTGCGTCGCTTCTGGCTGATCTATCGCGTATTGAGTTGGCGTACGTTCATGTGACGCGTGTTACGCACGATGATCGTGCACGAGGATGGGGCGAGGGGTTATCTTTCGAAGAAATCCGCGACATGTACCGTGGGCGGTTGATTGGCGCAGGTGATTTCGTGCCCGGCGATGGCCGGCGGGCCGTCGAGAGTGGCGTGCTTGATGCAGTTGCATTCGGGCGCGTGTTTCTCGCAAATCCGGATCTCGTCCGTCGAATCGCCCTTGATGCGCCCCTCAACGCGCCCGACCACTCGACATTTTATGCACCCGGCCCGCGCGGGCTCACGGACTATCCTACGCTTGAGACTTAAGCCCGGATGAGCAATGCTCGGGATCTCATGTGGCCTAAGTCGTCTCGCTGCGCCCCTCGCTTTTGAATATTGAGACGGTTGAGGTCTAACGTCGCTCCTTTCGTGGCAACGCCGACACGGAAGGCGGCGACGAGTTTTTGAGGTCATCCGGTAAGCGCAAATGATCCTGTCCCGGGAATCCTCGCACACGAGACAGGCGACGTTAAATGACCATGACGATTCGAGGACGATTCTTTTCTAGAACTTTCGAGCTTCCTATCCGCAACGAGCACACGAATACTCTCCCCAAGCAGGCGGCGTTCAATACTGACGAAACGACATCGTGTCGATTTGCACGGAATCCTGACCCCCACGATTTGCATTGAATTCTCACCCTCCCATTGGAACAACTTTGCGGGCTATGGTCGTACGCGAGCTGGGTTCGTTTCTATGGTTCTCTTGGAACGCTATTTGAAAGAATTTGTGCGAAGCGAAGCGCCCTCCAGCAGATTTTACGCATTAAACACTACTCCGGTAATCACTCTGCTCTCGCCACAAACAGCGGCGTTTTCGGTAGTTTCCTCTGACCGTTCCGCAAGCAATCAGCAGCGAACATTCTGAAGGGCCAGGCGTGCAACACGCCTGACTGCTTGATACCTCAAATCGTATACCGCGTTAAACATTTGCAGATAATCAAATGAAGTCGGCATATACTGAGACCAGATAACGCGAAACGGCGGGAGACGATGAGCAACAAAACAGTCCAGCGATTGATGCAGGAAAGCCGGCGCGGCCATCCTGTCGATTCAGGCATGCTCAGGGACATGGGAATCAGTGCTGCGCTCGCGTCCCACATGGTCAAATCCGGCTGGCTGCAACGGCTCTCGAACGGCGCATACCTTTTGACCGGGGACGCGCCAACAAGGGATGGTTCGATCGCGTATCTGAGTCGACGCATCGCCGGTCTTCACGTTGGGGGAAAAACTGCGCTTTCGTGGCAGGGCGTCCGTCACAACATCGCGTTTCACGAGAAGGTTGTGCTATGGGGCCAGAAGCCCTATCGCATCCCCTCGTGGGTGGACCAGCACCTCAGCTACTCGTTTCAGACCACGGCGCTGTTCGACGTCGATCTGCCCTACGAAAACGGCCTCAAGCCACTCCCCTCTGGCGACCCGGAGGTCAAGGTGTCAGTGCCAGAACGCGCCATCCTGGAACTTGCCAGCGACATCGGCAAGGGGCAGTCGTTTGAGGAAGCGAGCAACCTGATGGTAGGCCTGCGCAATCTGCGCGCCGACGTGCTGGACGAGTTTCTGAGCCATTGCCACCGGGTGAAGGTGGTCAGGCTCGTGCGGGACCTCGGCCTTGAGGCGGATTTTTCGTGGGCTCGGGGACTTCAGAAGCATGTAGACCGTCTCGGTGCCGGGACAAGATGGTCGAATCGGACAAAAAATGGACGGCTAACTCTCAAACCGGAATGAATGTAAATCCCGTCTAGTTGATGCTCGCATTGCGCCGTTTAATGATTCGATCCGCGCATGTGAATGAGGCCGGCTACGATTCACCGTCACCCTGTCGCTTGCATATGTATGTCGAGCGGCGCAACGAATCGTGAAGCCCCGAACGCACTGAGGATATCCCGGCTTCCAATCGTTCCAAATGATTTATCAGACATTACGCCGCACTTGAACAGCGCGCGGCGAGGCACCATGAAGTTCCTCTCAGCGCGAACGAGCCGAAATTAACACGATTATCTTTTAACATTTACAGATAATTCCAAAAGAATCGAAATACCGATAATCTGTATTTATTGCAAAAATTTATAACCATATATATATTTAACGTAGCTACACTAATTGATCCCGACCCTGTCTGGAAACAGTGAAACTCCGGCGGGCACTCGGCACCGCCATGGATCGATGGCGTTCATTCCGTAGGTGAGAAATTCCGCCAAAGATTGCTTTCTTGACGAGCCTTAGGAGGACCTATCGATGCTTATCGTGAATCGTCTGCGACGTGACAAGGGGCGCTCCAACCTGAACCGCAAATCGCTGCATCGGTCCATGAGCCAAAACAATCTGCTGCTGCATTGCCCTTCGGATAAGGCACCGGACCATCGGCATGAGGGCAAGATCATTACCCCCGGCCCGAATTTGCGTTGGGTATCGGATAACTTGGAATTGCGGTGTGAAAACGGGGAAATCGTCCGTGTGACATTCGCCATTGACACCTATTCCCACGAAATCATTGGGTGGACGGCGGGCAAGGTCGGTTTTACCGGGGATTCACTGCGAGACTTCATGCGCCTGTGTATAAAGCGGCGATTTAGGCAGCATCGAACGCCGCATGCAGTCGAATGGCTCTCGGACAAAGGGCGTGTCAACACTTCATACGAGACAGTAGCCTTTGCGATAGGACTTGGCCTGCTGCCGCGCTTTGCGGCACTTAGCTGTACCGCATCCAAAGGCGTGGCGGAGTCGTTCGCGAGGACGTTACTGGTTGACTACCTCTACGCTTATGGTCGGCGCGACGCAGTAACCGTCCTCGCCCAGCTCGACAGCTGGTTCGAAGGCTACGGGGCACACCCGCGCAGAGCGTGAAGACACAGTCACCGCGCGAGACCATCCGCGAAGAAATGACGGTCGCCTGCTCGAATGAACCGCCTCAATTCAAATCACAGCATCGATATCAGATTCGACGAACCCCCTTCGACCAGGGTCCGCATGCAAACACCCATCAGCGCGTCCGGGAACCGGATTGTCTCCATTCTTCACCCTGCCGAGGGCCAGTTACGTGCCAAAACTATCGTCAGCCGATCCAACGCGACGCCATCCGGGAAATATCCGTCATGGAAGATGGGAAGGATGATGCAGTGGGGAAAAAGCAGCGAGCTAAACGCGTTCCGCTTGCTTGACGCAGAACCGAGAGTCCTCGCCTTCAGAGAATATCCTTTAGCGATCCAACTCATCTGCAACGACCGGGCGTTCAAGCACTATCCAGAAATACAGGTCGATCTAAGCTCGGGACGCGAGCTTTGGCGCGTGTGCACAGCAGAACAGGCTGCCTCCCCTGACGAAGTTGCCTTGACTTCTCTACTGAAGGCCCAGCTCCCGTCCTATGGGTATACCTATCGCATCGTTACCTCGGAATCCCTTGCCCTGGAACCTCGTCTTTCAATCGCACTTTCGCTGCTGCGCTACGGGCGCAAGACCATCACGTTGACAGAACGCGAGCACCTGCTGCGCATCCTCGAAAAAACGGGTTATATCCACTGGGGTACAGCGGATGCCGGCCTACTTGGTCCACGCAGCCGCACAATCATCTCCCGGCTCGCGCTCGAAGGCATGCTTAGCGTCTCCTGCGACGCTCCCTTGAATCCCAAAACCACTTTCATCTGGTGCAGTATTTAAGGAATCCAAAATGAGTACATCGAGATTTCGAGCAGGAGTGCGTGTCATAATCGATGGCATAGATGGGACTCTATTTAGAAAGCTCGACGACGATACGTGGCAGATCGAGGACGACCGCACAAGGCGAATCCGTGAATACAGACAAGGTGACCTTCTTGCGCTGTATCAATCTGGAAAGCTTGTGTTCGCCGTCCGCCCAGAAGGAAATTCTCGGCGCCGCTATCTCCCTGAGGCTCACGCTGACAAGGCAGCGTGGGATATCGCAAAAATACGGCGCAGATATGTTCTAGCCGTGATGGATATGCCAAGCCTGGGACAGCAAACCAGGGATTTGATACATCGGACATGGGAGAAGCTGAAAAACAAGCCAGCGAAATGTCCATCGGAGGTAACCGTTTGGCGTTGGAAGCTCCGCTACCTTAATGCCGGGAGGGATATCCGTGCACTACTTCCGGCCAAGGCACTCAGGGGCAATAGAAAGGAACGCTATCCGGATGAAGTTCTCACATTCGTCGCAGAATCTATTGAAGACATCTATCTGACTTCGGAGAGAAAAACAATCCAGGACACTCTCGATGAAGCACTGGATAGGGTTATCAAAGAGAACAAGCTTCGACCGAGCTCTCAGCAACTGCCCTTGCCTACGTTCCGTCTCGTTGCACGTGCGATCGCCAGGATTCCCGAATTCGACCGCTATGTGGCCCGTTATGGCCGTACTGCCGCGGAAAAACGCTTCCGGGCAGTCCTGCATCATCACGTGACCGGCGCCCCCCTGGATCGCGCACAAATAGACCATACGCCACTTGATCTGATTGTAGTTGACGATGAGTCGCTGCTCCCGCTGGGACGACCGTATGTAACAGCGTGTCTGGACTGTGCCACACGTTGTGTACTCGGCTTGCATATCAGCTTCGAACCCCCTAGCCACCTAACTGTGGCCCGCTGTCTGCAACATGCTTTTATGCCGAAAACGTCGCTCATTCAATCATATCCAGAAGTCAAGAATGCATGGATAGCTTACGGTGTCATGAGCCAGCTAGATGTAGACAATGGTCTCGAATTTCATAGTGACAGTTTCGAAAATGGATGCTATTCGTCGGGTATCGAAATTAACTATTCACCACGCAAAAAAGCGTGGTTCAAGGGAAAGATCGAGCGATTCCTGAAGACATTTAATGAGAACGTTTCTCACGGAATACCGGGAACAACATTCAGAAATATTCTCGAAAAGGACGACTACGATCCAACAAAATTCGCGGTTGTGCGGTGGAGTACCCTCAAGAAAATTTCGCATATCTGGGTGGTCGATGTATATCACCAAAAAATACACCGATCGCTGGGCGTACCACCCGCGATCAAATGGGCTTCCAGTATTCGCCAGGAAGACATCCCTCTCCCCGACGACCCGAAATCACTCAATTTCATCTTCGGAAAGTGCGATGAGCGGACCTTGTCTCATAAGGGAATTGAACTTCACGGCCTCTTCTACAACTCCGTAGAACTCACCTACCTGCGACGAAGGCTCGGCGACAGCCTTCGTGTAGAAGTGCGCATCGACACATCGAACCTGGGACATATTGTTGTACTCGCACCAGACAAGGCAGAAATGTACGACGTACCTTGTCTTCGTATCGACTATGCGGCTTCGCTGTCGCTATATCAACATAGAATTTGCAAGCGATTCGCCAACAGGCACCTTGAAAACTACTCTCCGGAAGGATGGCTAGAAGCAAAATCCCTGATCCGGAAGATTGTAGAGGAAGAAATCTTTCATAAAAAACGTCGGACGCGCTCGAAGGCGGCACGTTTCAGAAACATGGATGCCACCGAGTCGTCCACTGCTGAACGCGTTCCGCAGACACCAGCCCTTCCAGTTTCCTCAAGCAGTGCTGCTGACGACTTTGATAGCTCTCTTCAGGATGACGTTGCCCCCACTCCGGATACGCACCCGGCATCAACCTCCAACCCGTCGCCACGGCGGATTACCCCAAGGTACCGCGACCGCGGACCGTCAGAATGAACCTAAGACTATCCACGAGAAAAAAGATGAAAAAACAGAAGCCACCCATTAGCCTGATCGAAGACACTCTGGTGCCACATCAGCCGTTTGAAAACGCGACGAGTCGTCTCGAACAATGCTTCGCATTTTCACACAGCAAAAGGGAGCCAATATGTATTGCGGTCGTAGGCGAATCGCGCACCGGAAAAAGCCGCGTCCTTACAGAGTTTTCCGACGCGCATCCAATTACACGCAGTGAGGAGGGACTGCACATTCCTATCCTCTGTGTCACTGCACCGTCCAAACCAACGGTGAAAGGCCTGGCCGAAACGATGCTCGAAGGCATGCAGGATCAAACATTGAATAGTGGAACGGAAAATTATAAAACGCGAAGACTGGTTCGCTTGATGAAGGAATGCGGCACATTGATGATCTTAATTGACGAGTTCCAACATTTCGTCGACAAAGCTTCAGACAGAGTAATCTACGATGCCGCAGACTGGCTAAAAACGCTAGTTGACAAATTGCGTTGTGTGCTGGTCGTCGCAGGCTTACCCTCGTCCGTTGGAATCCTAACCCAGAACGAGCAGTTTCAAGGGCGTTTCTATGCTCCGGTTCATATGCCGAGATTTGACTGGAAGATTGAAGCCCACCGGGATGAATTCATCGCCATTCTCGGTGCATTTCATGAATCAATGAGCAGATATTTCGATTTACCGAAGCTGGATGATAGAGGCATGGCTTTTCGATGCTACTGTGGTTCCGGCGGCCTCATTGGCTATGTGACGAAGTTCCTGAGGCAGGTCGTCTGGAATGCGATCGATGGAGGCAAGGAGACAATCACGCTGGCCGATCTTGCCGCTGCGCAAGATCAGGCAATATGGGCAGAAGAGGGGCGCACCGATCTGTTGAATCCGTTTTCGAGGTCGTTCCGTCCCACTCCCAACGATCAGCTTCTATCAGCCGCCCATACTATTGGAAAATCCGTTGAACCACCCCCAAAGAGCAGAAGAGGCGCCACTGGCCGCTCCAAGCGCATGACGAGCCGCGAGGCACTGAGCGCCACATGATGCTCGTACGCACGCCTTTTCACGCGCCAACCGAAAGCCTGCTCGGCTATGCGCTGCGCGTGTCCGAGACAAACGGATATGAAACGCCGTGGCATATCCTCAAACTCGCTGGAATTGAGCAGGGGGCAATGACGAATGCGGGTTTCCCTGTGGCGAAACTTGCAGCCATTCTGGGCCGGCGTCCGGAAGCGCTTCGCAACATCGCGTATATGATGCCCGTCGGTCGCCAGACGAGCTTCGTAATCCTTGAACATCAGCTTGGTGGCAGCCTCACTACCAGCCCTTTGAGATTACAACGTCCTGCACTGTGTCCGGAATGCGTATCTGATCGAGGATTCATAGAAGCCTTCTTTGATCTGAGTCTCGCCGTTGCTTGCCCCGTGCATGGGCGGGAGTTGCTATCTCAATGCGAGCGTTGCGGGAATCGACTGACACACTTTCGTCCCGGATTGCTCATCTGCAGATGTAGCGCATCTTTAGCGGAGCAGATCCGACCTACCGTAAGTGAGCGGATCATTGCACTGATGGCCGTTCTGAAGGCCAATCTCGAGCGCGTTGAACTCTCATCAACCACGCCAGTAGCAGGCTTCCCGACTGGCCAGTTGCTAAGCATGCCGCTGCGCTCATTGCTGACGCACCTTCCGAAATTCGGCCGCTTCAATCGTGCGACCTACGCGCCAGATTCACTGGAGTTTATTGATGGCGCCGCAGAGGCTCTTGAGGATTGGCCTCACGGCTTCCATCGGTTTCTCGACCTACACGGCCAGAGCAAGGAGGCTCCCTCATTTCATAAGCGCTTCGAGCAGTTCTCCGAACTGTTCTTCGGCGCACCAGAAACGCGCATGAAATTTAACTGGCTGCATTCCGAGTTTCTCCAGTTCGGACTGGCACACGAAAAGCGATCGTACGTAGATCCGAGAGCCATACCTGATCGCTCTCATGAACGCAGGCGCATCCCGTTGAGAGAGTTTTCAAGACGTACCGGCCACGACATACGCTCACTTGAAGCATGGCATCAGAGAGGATCTCTGGATATTATCAGTGTAGGAGCCGGGACGAACCGGCGGTACGTCGTCGATACCGAATCGATTACTTTGCCGCCTCGACCGCAAAGAAATGAGATTCTCGGAGAGCGCCAGGCAGCCGCCTGGATAGGAATCCCAGTGAGTGTCCTCGAGCGCTTACGGGATCTGGGCCAGTTCCCTATGCGTCACCATCTTTCATTCCGATATGGCTATCATCGGGCTGATCTGATGGCGTTCAGGGAGCGACTGATCGATCGTAGCCCGCTCATCGCACACGCGGCTTTACCCGATCAGATGATCAGCCTGAGTCAGATATTGCGCACGTTACGGCTCCATAGTGTGGAGCATAAGGCGCAACTTCTTATCGGCTACCTGAACGGTGAGCTGTCGTCTTTGGGCAGAACAGGCGACACCCTGGGTGAAATCTTCTTTGACAGAGAGCGAGTCATGGCACTCGCAGAAGCAAGCCGCGCTGTCATTGCCGAAGGCGCACTTACACAGAGGCAGGCCGCTCAAGCGATTGGGTGCGACGTTCAGGTAATAAGCGGCTTGCTCCATGAAAAATACCTCAAGAACGTGACGAGAGGTAAGTCGGTCCACATTGATGCAGATTCGGTCGAGCGGTTCGCCCAGAGCTACGTACCGCTCGCCAGATGCGCTGCCGACTGGGCGTCGAGTTCGCGGCATCTGAAACAGATCTGCCGTCAAGCACGAATCAAAGTACTCGAAATTGCACATTACGAAAACGGCAAGTCTCCTTTCATCAAACGCCGCGATTCTCAGCTTTTGCATCAAGCATTCAACGACGATAACCGCGCCAGATCTGCTGGGACGCCAAAAGAAACGAAACCAAACCCCGTCGACCAACTCCGCGCATATCTTCAGAATCTCACAGACAACGGGCAACCCCTGCCATGGCGAGGCGGCCTGCCTAACAAAATCGCAGTCGCGAGAGCGTGCGGTTTCGATCGCGACGTGTTCTACACCAATCCAGAAGCAATCGAACTTTTTCGCGCTTTTGTGTGCAAGGAACGTGATCGACGAGTAGTTGCAGGCGACTTCACGGATCGCCCCGTAGTCCGATTGCGGAGCTACCTGGAACAGTTGAAACAAAGCGGCGAGTCGCTTCCCACGTGTTACGGAAGGCCAAACAAGAGCGTCATCGCCAGGAACGCTGGCGTCGACCGCGACCTCTTTCATCGCAGCATTGAAGCAGCGAGGATGCTGGAGACGTTCGTGAACCCGAACCGGCGTAGATAGCTCCAATTTTCCGGCACTCCTACGGCGAGCAAAAGCTTGCACTACATGCAATATTCACAGTGCGGTTCGGTTATTCCGAAATCGCCGCGCCTTACGGGGTAAGGCTTTGCGCCCGTTTTGGAGGAAATTTCACTTTATGGGGAAAAGTGTGGTGAATATTTCACTTTATGCGGTCGGTTGATTTCAATTTATGGTGAATGGACCCATCGTAAGTCATTGATTTTATTAGAAACATCATTTCATTTTATGGTGTAACCGACAGCTCAGATCGGCGTCAACACCGCTTCACCCGCGAAATGCCGCCGGGCGTTGCTCAGGAAATTCTCGACCGAGGCGGCGACCGCCTCCGGCGAGCGCCCGCCCACATGCGGCGTCAGCACGACATTGCGCAGCGCCAGCAACGCTTCCGGCGGATGCGGTTCGCCCTCATAGACGTCGAGCGCAGCGCCGGCAATCGTGCCCGCCGTGAGCGCCTGGGCGAGTGCCGCCGTGTCGAGCACACTGCCACGCGAGACGTTGACCACGAAGCCCCGTGGACCGAGCGCCTCGAACACCGTCTTGCCGATCAGATGACGCGTGCCCGCACCACCGGGCGTCGCCACCACCAGGAAATCGCTCCATTGCGCGAGCGCTGCCACGCTGTCGAAATACCGCAGCGGCGAACCTTCACGTGGCTTGCGATTGTGATAGCCCATTTCCATGTCGAAGCCTGCGCCACGGCGCGCCACCTTGTCGCCGATATTGCCCAGCCCGACAATGCCAAGGCGTTTGCCGGCGACGTTCGGGCGCATCGGCAGCGTGTCGCGCCAGGCGCCCTTGCGCGTCTCCCGATCGAGTTGCGGCACGTCGCGCACCACCGCGAGCAGCAAGGCGAACGCGTGATCGGCCACGCAATGATCGTTGGTGCCCGCGCCGTTGACGAGCACGATGCCGCGCGCGCGGGCGTGCTCGATGGCGAGATTTTCATAACCGGCGCCCAGCGCGCTGACCAGTTCGAGTTGCGGCATGCGGTCGATTTCCGCGGCGCTCAGTCCGGTCGTGCCGTTGGTCAGCACGGCGCGAATCGTGCCGCCATGCGCGGCGACCGCGGCGGCTCGCCGGGTCGCATCGGGCGCGTAGACGACGTTGAACACGGCCTCGATACTCGCGCGGCTTGCATCGGTTAGCGGAATCAGAACCAGCAGGGATGGCGTCATGTGTGTGGCGGCGTCGGCGGGCTGAACGGGTTGCGGGTCAGTGTAGCAAGGCTCTGAAAGACGTGCCGGCCGACGCCCCTGCCGCGCGCGGTCCGCATGCCGCAGCGCACGCCGCCAAACGCGGCCTGACGCGGCTCAAGTCCATCCCCGCCCGGCCGTTATCGTGTTGGATAGTCCGGCGCAACGATCATGCGCATCCGGTCTTTCTTTTCGGCCACAGCGCGACCCGCCTTAGAATAGCCGTACTTCCGACCCCGAGAACACCATGCTGGACATTCCCCCAAGCGCCCCCGCCCTCGCCAACGACGATTCCGAGATGTTCGAACTCGCGCCCGTCTCGCTCTGGCTCGAGGACTTCAGCGGCGTACGCGCACTGTTCGACGCATGGCGCGAAGAAGGCATTACCGATCTGCGTGCCCACTTCGCCGCCAATCCGGGCTGTGTTGCGGACTGCGCGCACAGCATCCGGGTCATCAAGGTCAATCAGAAGACGCTGACGCAATTCGAGGCGGCCGATTTCGAGGCGCTCAACGACAATCTCGCCTCGGTATTCCGCGACGACATGCTCAAGACGCACCTCGAAGAGCTATGTCAGTTGTGGGCGGGGCAATCGCACTTCACGAGCCAGACGGTCAACTACACGCTCGGCGGACGGCGGCTCGACGTGCTGCTCAAGGGCGCCGTGCTGCCCGGCCACGAAGCGCGCTGGGACCGCGTGCTGGTGTCCGTCGAGGACATCACCGAGATGGAAAAGGCGCGGCAGCGCGTGACGCTCGCGGAACAGTATGTGCGCGGCCTGTTCGAGCATTCGCCGGTGTCGCTCTGGGTGGAGGATTTCAGCGCGGTCAAGCGCCTGCTCGACGAAGCGCGCTCGGCCGGCATCAACGATTTCCGCGTGTTTACCGACGTGCATCCCGAGTTTGTCGAGCGCTGCATGCAGGAAATCCACGTGCTCGACGTGAACCAGCACACGCTCGACATGTTTGCGGCGAAAGACAAGAAGACACTGCTATCGCATCTCGCCGACGTGTTCCGCGACGATATGCGTCCGCATTTCCGCGAGCAGCTGATCGATCTTTGGGACGGCAAACTGTTCCAGCAGCGCGAAGTGCTCAACTATTCGCTCGACGGTAGCGAGGTGCACGTGCACCTGCAATTCTCCGTGCTGCCGGGTCACGAAAACAATTGGGATCTGGTGCTGGTCGCGCTCACCGATATCACCGCGCGCAAGAAGGCCGAAGCGTACCTCGAATTCCTCGGCAAGCATGACGTGCTGACCAAGCTGCGCAACCGCTCCTTCTATATGGACGAGCTGAACCGCCTGGAGCGCAAGGGTCCGTGGCCGGTGACGATCATCATGGCCGACCTGAACGGCTTGAAGCGCGTGAACGACCAGCTTGGCCACGCGGCGGGCGACGCGCTCCTGCGCCGCGCCGGTGAAGTGCTCGCCAAGGCGACCGAGACGCCGTTTCACGCGGCCCGCATTGGCGGCGATGAATTCGCGATCCTCATGCCCGATACGGATGAACGCGGCGGCACCGCGATGATCGAAGCGATCCACCAGCTGGTGGAGATGAACAACCAGTTTTATCCCGGTTCGCCGCTGAGTTTCTCGATGGGCGCCGCGACCTGCCAGCGCGGCGACCGGCTCGAAGCGGGCGTGCAGCGTGCCGATCTGCTGATGTACGAAGAAAAACGCGCGCACTACACGAACCAGCCGGTGAGCCAGGGCGACGCGGCCGGCGGCTGAAGCGGTTTATACCGCGGTGACGTAACGCGGCGCCGGCTTCTCCACGCGCGGCGCTTCGTGGACAGAACGCATGCGCTTGACCTCGTCGACCGGACTCAGGCCGAACAGGCGCTTGAACTCGCGGCTGAACTGCGATGCGCTTTCGTAACCCACGCGCGCCGCGGCCGCGCCCGCGTTCAACCCATCCTGCACCATCAGCACGCGCGCGTGATGCAAACGCGTGGTCTTCACATATTGCATCGGCGAGGTCGCCGTCACGGCCTTGAATTGCGCGTGAAACACGGCGAGGCTCATGCCCGCTTCGGCGGCGAGCGTGTCGACGTCGAGATCGCCGTGGTAGTCCGCGTGGATGCGCCGCAGTGCCTTCGCGATCCGGCCGAAATGATTCTGATGCGTGAGCGCCGCACGGATCGCATCGCCCTGCTCGCCGGTCAGCACGCGATAACAGATTTCGCGCACCACGCCCGGCGCGAGAATGCGCGCGTCGAGCGGCGAGGCCAACGCTTCCAGCAGACGCTGCACCGCGTTGCTCAGTGCGGGATCGAGCGGCGTCGAGTAGATGCCGACCGGTTCGTTCTGCGCGGCGCCCTGCGTTTCGTTCAACGCCATCAGCAGATCCGCCACCATGGTCAGATCGACGCGCACCGAGATGCCGAGGAACGGCGTCTCAGGACTCGCCTCGGTCTCGCATTCGAACGGCAGCGGCACGGAGAGTACGAGGTATTGCTGCGCGTCGTACTGAAACACCTGATCGCCGAGAAAGCCGCGCTTGCGCCCCTGGCAGACGATCACGATGCTCGGCTCGTACATCACAGGTATGCGCGGCATGGGGCGATTCGCGCGCAACAGCTTGACGCCTTCGAGACTCGATTGCGTCATGCCCGGATTAGGCGCGAGCGCGTCGAACAATTCGATCACACGCTGCTGGGCGGGATCGGCCAGAACGGCCTGAGCGGAATGGGTTGACATGACGGTATAGTGACGCGCAATAGAATAATGCTTGAAATTTAGCATCAAACAGCCTATCGCGCTCCTTCCCAGGAGATTTAGGCAAACCTTCAAGACATTCAGGTATTCCCGGGCTCCTGTTGCGCTCCTAAGATGGGAACCCTGCCGGATCACCTTTTTCCCCGCTGCGCAGGGCTCGGCTGCCCATTCTCCATCCGACGGATTCGTCAGCCACCGCACGCGCCGTGATCCCGGTCCATGACGAGGTTGGCGTGAACGGCGACATGCGTCGACTGCCGCCCGCGCCTTGCAACGTTACCTTCTTAGCTGGAGCTACCCATGAGCACGACTTACGCCTATGCAGCGACCGACGCCAGCGCGCCGCTCGCCCCGTTCGAAATCCAGCGCCGCGCACTGCGCGCCCATGACGTGCAGATGGAAGTTCTGTTTTGCGGTGTGTGCCATTCCGATTTGCATCAGGCGCGTAACGAGTGGAAGAACACGGTATTTCCGGTGGTGCCGGGACACGAAATTGTCGGCCGCGTTACCGCGGTGGGTCCGGACGTGACGAAGTACAAGGCAGGCGATCTGGTGGGCGTCGGCTGTCTGGTCGATTCGTGCCGCACGTGCGCGAGTTGCGAGGAAGGTCTCGAGCAGTTTTGCGAAAACGGCTTTGTGGGCACGTATAACGGTGTCGATCGCGTCGACGGTCAGCTTACGTACGGCGGCTATTCCACCCAACTCGTTGTAGACGAAGCATTCACGCTGCGCGTGCCGGAGAATCTCGACCCGGCCGCGGTTGCGCCATTGCTGTGCGCGGGCATCACGACGTATTCGCCGCTGCGCACATGGGGTGCGGGTCCTGGCAAAAAGGTCGGCATTGTCGGCCTTGGCGGCCTCGGGCATATGGGGGTGAAGCTGGCGCGGGCGATGGGCGCGCATGTCGTGTTGTTTACGACGTCGCCGTCGAAGATTGAGGATGCGAAGCGTCTTGGCGCGCATGAGGTGGTGATTTCGAAGAATGCGCAGGAGATGGAAGCGCATTCGAATAGTTTCGATTTCATTCTGAATACGGTTGCCGCGCAGCATGATCTGAATCCGTTTTTGAATCTGCTCAAGCGGGATGGGACGATGACGCTGGTGGGCGCGCCGGAGCATGATCATCCGTCGCCGCAGGTTTTCAATCTGATTTTCAAGCGGCGGAGGCTGGCGGGGTCGCTGATTGGCGGGATCGCCGAGACGCAGGAGATGCTGGATTTCTGCGGTGAGCATGGGATTACTTCTGATGTTGAGCTGATTGCCATGCAGGGGATTAATCAGGCTTATGAACGGATGCTTAAGGGGGATGTTAAGTATCGGTTTGTTGTTGATCTGGATTCCTTACGGAAGTAAGCTTTTTCTATCATTTTTTGTGTTGGCCTTCCTTGAATTCGCGGTGATCTATTAGCGTTGCCCCTGTGCGGGGCGGCACCTACTTTCTTTGCCGCGGCAAAGAAAGTAGGCAAAGAAAGCCGCTTCACACCGCAAATTCTTAAGCGGGTCCCCTGGCTTGGAGGGGGCAGTGGTGCATCTGGAATCGGTGCCCCCCGCACATTCAGCCGTGGTGACAAAGCCGTCATACTTCCCGCCTCGCGCTACGCGCTTGCCGGAAGGGTCCGCACGGAAAACTAGCGCGTTGCCTCTGCGCGGCGGAGCCGTCGGCTTCGCCTCGGCGACACGCTAAAAAAGCAGCAATCCCAAAGAAATACCGCGACGGCGCGCGCAGCGCCGCCGGAAGAATGACTGCCTTGTCACGAACGCGGAGTGTGCGAGGCGACGGATTCCAGATGTTCCACTGCCCCCTCCAAGCCAGGGGACCCGCTTAATGGTTAGCGGTGTGAAGCGGCTTTCTTTGCCTACTTTCTTTGCCGCGGCAAAGAAAGTAGGTGCCGCCCCGCACAGGGGCAACGCTAATAGACCACCGTGAATTCAAGGAAAGGCCAACACTACAAAACAGACCACCACGAATTCAAGAAAAGGCCAACACCATAAGAACACAGCCAAACCCGCCGCGCAGGCAAAAAACCGTAACCCCAAAACCCACAGGAGCACGAACCATGATCGACAGAATAACCGCCATGCGCACGTTCATCCGAATCGTGGACACGAACAGCTTCACCCGCGCGGCGGAATCATTAAACATTCCACGCGCGACAGCGACCACAACCGTCCAGAATCTGGAAGCCCTACTGGGCACAACCCTCCTAACCCGCACCACGCGGCGCCTGAGCATCACACCAGAAGGCGCAGCCTACTACGAACGCTGCGCACAAATCCTCGCCGACATCGACGAAATGGAAGCCAGCATCCGTCACGCGACCGACAACCTGACAGGCCGTCTGCGTATCGAAATGCCCGGTGCCGTAGCAAGCGCCATCGTCCTCCCCGCGTTGGACGATTTCCACGCCCGCTACCCCAACCTCGACCTGGCGATCGGCGTCAGCAATCGCACCGTCGATCTGGTATCCGAAGCAATCGACTGCAGCATCCAACTCGGCGAACTGCCGGACTCAAATCTGGTCGCACGGCAACTGGGCACGCTCGAACACGCGACCTGCGCAAGTCCGGCCTACCTGGCCCGCTACGGCACGCCCGCCAATCTCGACGATCTGCGTGGACACGCCGCGGTCAATTGCATGTCGCCCCACAACGGACGCGAAGTGGATTTCGATTTCGAAGTGGACGGCGAAGCGCGAAGCGTCAAGGTCGGCGGATTTGTCAAAGTCAGCGACGAACAGGCCTACCTCACCTGCGGACTGCAAGGCCTCGGCCTGATCCAGCCCGCCCGCATCGCCGCGCAACCGTTCCTCGACTCGGGACTGCTGCGCGAAGTGCTGCCGCAATGGAAACCCGTGCCAATGCCGGTGTCGATTGCGTATGTGAAAAATCGCCGCGTGTCGCCTCGGGTGAGGGCCTTCGTCGACTGGCTCGCGGAACTGTTCGAGAAAGCAGAGCACGTCGATCAGGATCTCTCGCGTGTCCGTCAGCTGCTGCGCGGCCTGCATCCCGCCTGAGGCGGGCTGGACGCAGGCGCGCAATACAGCCTGAACTACATCAGTTCGATAGCGTGACCGGCACCGGCCGTGTCAGCAGATCGACATAGAAATTGAAAAAATTCGGATTATCGAAGCGTTTCACAATGGTCATCTTCTGCAATCCCGCCGGCGGCGAACTCGCATAACCGGTAGCCTTGCCATCGTTGGCGCCGAAACTCATGTCCACATCCACCCACTCGTCCACCGTTTGCGTGGCAAACGAGGGATGCATCAGATAGGCAAGCGTGAGCGTGTCCCAGATGTTCGTCGTGTAGTTCGGGTTCGTCTCGAATCCATTCTTGCCGTCGTACCCATAACCGTTCAACGTCTTGAACAGTTGCGTAATGATGGTCTGCTTCGCCGGATCATGCGCGACGCGGTCGTAAAGCGCCTTGTCCATCTTCACGGTGTCCGTCACATCGAGCGGAATCACCACCTGTTTGATCGGCAGACGCAATACCGTTTTTGCGGCCTCCGGATCGAACCACCAGTTGAATTCCGCTGTCGGTGTGGTGTTGCCGGGCACGTCGATCGCTCCGCCCATGTAAATGATCTGCTTGATCAACGGCACGATCTCGGGGTGCTGACGAGTGGCCAGTGCAATATTGGTCAGCGGACCAATCGCCAGAATGGTCACCTCGCCGGGATACTGCTTCACCGAATCGACGATGAAATCCACCGCGCTCTTGCTCTGCACTTTGGTGTGCGTGGCAAAACCATCCGGCGGGGCCACGAGGTCACTGTCCGATTTCGGCTCGGGTGTGCTCCATGCGCCAAGATAGCCGTCGCCGCCAGGGAATTTCTTCAATTCGGCCTGAATGGTGGAGAAATCGTGAGACAACGCATAGTTGGCGCCGGCATACACACCAATCTCTTTCTCAACGCCCAGACGTTCGACCGATTTCAACGCGTCAGACACACCCTGCTTCAACCATTGGTTGCCCGACACCACCGTAATGCCCAACTCTTTCAGCGAGCCCTGCGCCTGTAATTGCGCGGCCATGACACCGAGCTGGCCGTCGTCGCTCAACGTGTTGTAGTCGCTGTCGATAATGACTTTGGGAGGATCTTGAGCCGTGATCTCGCTGCCGCCACACGCCGACAGCGTCGAGAGCGCCATCACGCTCGCCACGCACGTCATTGCCACGAAGAGTCGCTTCACTGATATCTCCTTTTTTATATTGCTGTACCGGACGAAAGTCCAGGGTGGCCATCTCCCTGCACGAATACGCGCAATGCCCGGTTTTGTTGACGGAACACGTGCGCCTGGAATGGCGCGCAGAGCAAGCGGCGAGCCGCAACGGGACGAAGCCCATTGCGGCCGATAACGCTCGTGGAAGGCACTAGCCGAACGGTTCGCGCGCCGCAGTAACCGGACGCGCCAAGCTGGACACTACTGTGGACGAGCCGGCGTCGCCGACCCAGGACATGCCGGATCCTTACCCCAATGGCCGTCGCACACACGCCAGCGGCACAACTGGTCTTCGAAAAAGCCGCGCTGTCCGCACTCCTTGACGCGCTCGGCGAGTTTGGCATCACCCGTTGTCGATGCGCTGACCTTGGTGGCGACGTTGCCGCTGGCGGTTTTAGTCTCCGCCGGTTTGGTCCGTGCGACGAGCGCCGCCAATAGATCGGCATCCGAATCATCTTTTGCAGCAGTGCCGCTCGGGCGCGTTTTCTTCGCCTGAGCGACCGCTGTCGGCGCGCTTGCGTGGTGACTGCTGGCGGTTGCGCTTTCCTTCTTGCCGTGCTTGTCTCTCGCTGCAACCGCCGTCGCGGCTTTGCCATGCTTCGCCGCCGGCACGGTGACCGCCGAAGCGGACGTTGCGGACGCAACAGGTGCAGGTGCGCTGCTCGGCTCGGCGCCGTCGGCG
The DNA here is from genome assembly GCF_001645125.1 of Paraburkholderia ginsengiterrae. Taxonomy (GTDB): domain Bacteria; phylum Pseudomonadota; class Gammaproteobacteria; order Burkholderiales; family Burkholderiaceae; genus Paraburkholderia; species Paraburkholderia ginsengiterrae. The sequence goes on from NZ_LXKA01000371.1 coordinate 112,495, forward strand.
AGCGCACGCGACAGGCGGCTCTCGTCGCCACTCACGGATCCCGACGCGGCCTTGCTGTCGGAATCGTCCGCCACGATCGTCGCCGCTTGCGACGACGCCGGAGCCGGCGCCTCCGCTTTTGCCGCAACCTGCGGCACGGCACTCGCTGCAGCCGCAGCCATGGCTGGCTTCTCGACGCTGGCCGAGGTAGCCGATGCCAACGACTCGCTCTGCCCACGCTGCTGCAAATGCCAGGCGCCCCAGCCGCCTGCCGCGATAACGAGCAAGGCGATCAGCGCAAGCGGAGCTTTGGACCGGCGTGGCTTTTCCGTAGGCGGCGCGACGCGGCCTTCGAGGTTTGCAAGAATTCGCGAACCATTGCCATCAGTGCCCTTAGCCTTATCGGATAGCAGGCTAGGCGGGACTTTGGAATTCGAACTTTCCGGCGCACTCATTCACTGTCTCATTGAATCCTGGATTATTTCGCCGTGATAATACGTTCTGGCTCATCTTCGAGCAGGCCTGATTCTAAGAGCAAGCATTACAAAATACAATTGTTTCCAATTTCCGGGGTCGCCTTTGATTGCCGTAGTCCTTCTCGCTTATTTCGCCGTCGCGGTCCTGATCGCCGCAATGCTGCTATTGCCGGCTGTACGCGCCTCTTTATTGGGCGCGGCACTCACTATTCACGGACGATTTATGCGCGGGGCATCGCGCGGCGCATCTCGTGCTCGCGGTCAATTAACTCGCTCGGCAAAAATTTCGCAATCAGCCGCAGTGGATATGCAAAAGTTACTGATTAAGCGGCGCTTGCTGATTTTCACTACGACAGGTATTCTTGCGACGCCGCCATTGGTGGCATTGGTATTACGCGGCAGGCAATTATTCCAATTCGATGACACCGCTCGGGTTCCGGACGAGAAAATTGCTGCGTTATTGAACGGCGAACAGCTCGTACCCCCGCCGCCGCTACCGCCCGAGGTGTTCGCAACGCAGGAAGTCGAGCAGATTCGGCCCGCGCTTAAAGACGCGAGCCGCGACTGGAATTTGCTCGATGCCGATTTCAGAACCCGTTTGCTGCTCGTCTACAAAATCATGCACGAGCAATACGGATATGAAATGGCTTTGCTGGAAGGTTATCGCAGTCCGGAGCGGCAAAACCGGCTTGCGCAAATGGGGGGTAACGTCACCAATGCCGCAGCGTTTCAAAGCTATCACCAATACGGCCTTGCCGCGGACAACGCGTTTTTGCGTGACGGCAAGCTCGTCATTTCAGAAAAAGATCCCTGGGCCATGCGAGGTTATCAGTTATACGGGCAGACAGCCGAACAGGTAGGTCTGACGTGGGGTGGCCGCTGGAAATTGATGGATCTTGGGCATGTTGAGTATCACAAACCCGGCTTCGTCATCGGGCGCGCTCATTAAGGTGAGGCGGGTAGTAATGAGGTCGGCAATGGGGCATTCAAGCAAATTTTCTGGCGAAACGCGGCAATGCCGCGCGCATAACGGCGTTGATCCCGATACCGTCATGGCGACCCGTTATTATGGATTTAACAATTCGGCCGAATTTCCATTCTTTTGAATATGCTTTCGTTTTGTTTCAAACGCAGCACACGCGCCATGCTGTCTGCCACGCCACGCGCCACAACACCTATTACCAAGACCTGAACGGCTTATGCGACGCATCCTCAACGTGTTGACCCACACACGCACGCTCTCGATCATCGGCCTGCTCGCGCTCGCTGCTGTTTTATTCATCGGCGCCGATACCTTGCAGATCGACCTGATGTGGCCCGCCATCGTGCTCGGCACGGTGATCGCGCTATGGCTGCTGGTCTGGCTGGTGCGCCGCCTGCGCACGCGGAGCGCGAACCGCAAGCTCGGCGACATGCTCGAACAGCAAGCTGAGCAGCAAACCGAGGCCGGCCCGGCGCCCACTCTCGCGCGCCAGGCCGAACTCGACGTATTGCGCACGCGCCTTGTCGACGCCGTGAAGACCATCAAGACCTCGAAGATCGGCCAGGTCTCGGGCGGCTCGGCGCTGTATGAACTGCCGTGGTACATCGTGATCGGCAACCCCGCCGCCGGCAAGAGCAGCGCGGTGCTGAATTCGGGCTTGCAATTCCCCTTCGCCGACAAGAACAACGCGGTGATTCACGGCATTGGCGGCACGCGTAACTGTGACTGGTTCTTCACGACGGAAGGCATTCTGCTCGACACCGCCGGGCGCTACTCCGTGCACGAAGAGGACCGCACGGAATGGCTCGGCTTTCTCGGCCTGCTCAAGCGTTTCCGGCCGAAGGCGCCGATCAACGGCATCATCGTCACGGCCAGCATTGCCGAGTTGACCAGCAGCAAGCCCGAGTTCGCGATCAATCTCGCGAAAAATCTTCGCCAGCGCGTGCAGGAGCTGACCGAGAAACTCGAAGTGTTCGCGCCGGTGTACGTGATGTTCACCAAGGCCGACCTGATTACCGGCTTCACCGAATTCTTCAGCGGCAGCGACCGCCAGGAATTTGACCGCGTGTGGGGAGCCACCCTGCCCTACGAACCCGATGAGAAGCGCGACGTGGTCGGCCTGTTCGACGAGCGTTTCGAAGAACTGTACGACGGCCTGAAAGAAATCAGCGTCGCGCAGATGTCGATCAACCGCGGCAACAAGCTCTCGCCAGGCCAACTGAGCTTTCCGCTCGAATTCTCGACCATCAAGCCCGCGTTGCGCGCGTTTCTCGCCACGCTGTTCGAGACCAACCCGTTCCAGTACAAGCCGATTTTTCGCGGCTTCTACTTCACCAGCGCCTTGCAGGAAGGCGAAACCAATAGCGCGGCGGCCACGCGCATCGCGAATCGTTTTGGCCTGAGCGCGGACAGCCTGCCCAAGCCGCATAGCGCGTTCTCGAAGAACGGTTTTTTCCTGCGTGATCTGTTCTCGAAGGTCATCTTTGCCGACCGGCAAACGGTCAGGCAATTCGCCAGCCCTGCCAAGACGCGCATGCGCTATGCAACCTTCTTCGGTTTCGTGGCAGTGCTTGCGTTGGCGCTCGGCGGCTGGACCTGGTCGACGGTCAACAACGAACAGCTCACGGCCAACGTGAAGGCCGACCTCGACAACGTGGTGCGCCTGCAGCAGAACCGCAACGACCTGCAATCGCGCCTGCAGGCCATGGACGTGCTCGAGGACCGCATCGACCAGCTCGAGCAGTTCCGCCGCGACCGGCCGCTCGCCGTGTCGCTTGGCCTTTATCAGGGCGACCGCCTCGAACAGCGCCTGCTCACCGAGTACTACAACGGCGTGCGTCAGATCCTGCTCGACCCGGTTTCGCAGAATCTCGCGTCGTTCCTGAAAGACGTCAACGCGCATCCCGATCAGCTCGCGCCGTTGAACCGTACGCCGGACGCCGCCGCCATGCCGGTGTCCGCGCATTCGGCGATGGCGGCGAACAGCCAGGGCGGCCTGTATAGCGATGCCTCGCCGACCAACGTCGAAGACGCGTATAACGCGCTCAAGACCTATCTGATGCTGGGCGACAAGCGTCACGTGGAAACGGCCCACCTCACCGACCAGGTGGCCCGCTTCTGGCGCGGCTGGCTCGAAACGAATCGCGGCAACATGCCCCGCGACGAGATGATCCGCAGCGCCGAACGCATGATTACGTTCTACCTCTCGCGCGTGTCGGACGACGACTGGCCGATGATCGACCAGAACCTCGGCCTCGTCGACCAGACACGTGAAAATCTGCGCCGCGTGGTGCGTGGCATGCCGGCACGTCAGCGCGTCTACGAAGAAATCAAGGCGCGTGCCTCGACCCGTTTCGCGCCGATGACGATTGCGCGCATCGTCGGCGAAAACAATACGGCGCTGGTGGCAGGCAGCTATGCGATCCCCGGCACCTTCACGCGTGAGGCCTGGTTCCAGTATGTGCAGCCCGCGATTCGCGACGCCGCCACCAAGGAACTGCAGGCGAAGGACTGGGTGCTCAACACGTCCGCACACGACGATCTGACGCTGGAAGGCAGCCCCGAGCAGATCCAGAAGGCGCTCGTCACGATGTACAAGACCGAGTACGCGATGCACTGGCAGAAGTTCATGCAGGGCATTGCGGTGCAGAGCTTCGGCAGCTTCGGCCAGGCCGTGGACGCGATGAACCGTCTGGGCGATCCGCAGGATTCGCCGATCCGCAAGGTGCTCGAAACCGCGTACGACCAGACTTCGTGGGACAACCCGTCGCTCTTCAATGCGAACCTGAAGCGCGCGCAAACCGGTGTCACCAGCTGGTTCAAGAACTGGTTCTCGCGCGCGCCGACCGGCCAGCTCAACGCGAACATCGACATCAACGGCAATCCGGTTGAAATGCCGATGGGTCCGATCGGCCAGGAGTTTTCTGCGCTGGGCCGCATTGTCGTCACCGGCGACAACGGTTCGATGCTCAAAGGCTATATGGACACGCTGTCGAAAGTCCGCACCCGCTTCAACGTCATCAAGAATCAGGGTGATCCGGGACCGGGCGCGCGTCAGCTGATGCAGCAGACGCTCGACGGCAGCGGCTCCGAACTCGCCGATTCGCTGAAGTACGTCGACGAACAGATGCTCACGGGCCTCACCGACTCGCAGCGCAAGGCTCTGCGTCCGCTGCTGGTGCGTCCGCTGATGGCCGCGTATGCGGTGGTGATCCAGCCCGCCAGCGTCGAAGTCAACAAGGTGTGGAACGCGCAGGTCTACCAGACCTTCCAGGGTTCGCTCGCGAACAAGTATCCGTTCGCCAGCGACGCCAAGGTCGAAGCCGGCGCCGGCGAGATCGCCCAGGTGTTTGGCCCGGATGGCGCGATCGCCAAGTTTGTCGGCACCACGCTCGGACCGCTCGCGGTGCGTCGCGGCGACACACTGACGGCACGCACTTGGGGTGATATGGGGCTCGCGCTCACGCCTGACTTCACCAGTGGCTTCGCGCGCTGGGTGGCGCCGCTTGCCGGCGGTGCGGCAGGCAGCGCGGCGGGCCAGAGTTCGTCCGAGCCGCAGACCGTGTTCCAGATCCTGCCGCAGCCGAGCAGCGGCACGACGGAATACACGCTGGCGATCGACGGTCAGCAAATGCGCTACCGCAATACGCCGCCGCAATGGACCAACTTCGTGTGGCCGAATCCGTCGGGTTCGCCGGGCGCCACCTTGAACGCGACGACCTTCGACGGGCGCACGCTGCAACTGGTCAACGAACCGGGCCGCTACGGTCTGGAGAAGCTGATCAACTCGGCGCAACGCAAGCGCCGCCCGGACGGCACCTTCGATCTGTCGTGGACGCAGGGCAACGTGACGGTGGCGGTCAGCATGCGCATCATCAGCACGTCGCAGGCTTCGAGCGGCAGCAGCGATGCGCCACAACAACAGAGCCTGCGCGGCTTGCGGCTGCCGTCTTCGGTGGCGGACGTGAGCGCGGCGGCGAATTCGGTCAACGCGACAGCCGCGGGCGCACCGGGCGCCGTGCCCGCGCAAGCGCCGGCGATTGCGCCGGCTTCACCAGCGGTACGGCCGGCCACGGCCGCCGCCGCGGTTTCGAACACAGGGGGTGCGCAATGACGCAAACCGTGCAGGCGCAAGTCGCCTACTTCGGCAAGATCCCGTCGCGCGGCGACTTTGTGAAGAGCGCGCACAATCCGCAGTTGCTGGCCACGCTCGACCGCTGGATTGCGGAAGCCATGAAGCTGCTCACCGACGACCCGCGCTGGAAGATCGTCTACGAAAACGCCAAGCCGATGCACTTTGCGTTCCTCGGCTCGCGCAGCAGGCTGGCGATCGCTGGACACATGGTGGCGAGTCAGGATCAGTCGTCGCGGCGTTTTCCGTTTCTTGCCGCAACCGCGCTCGAAGTCGAAAAGCCGCTCACGTTCCTCGCGCACAGTCCGCTTGCCTTCGCGCGCCTGTGGTCACGCGTCGCGACGCAGATGAAACCGCTGCTGGGTGCGAGCGAGCCACCCGGCGCATTGCAGGCGCTCGGCGAAACGCAGGTGCCGATCGAGATCGGCGGCGGCCCCGGCAATCCGCACGACGGCACCTTCAACGATTTCGTCGAGCATCAGACGCTCTCGGGTCTCGAACAGATGCTGCTCGCGAGCGGCCACCCGGTGCGCCTGCGTGGCGCGATGCTGGCGCTCGGCTCGCTGCTGCGTCCGGTGATGCAAAGCGGTTCGTCGCATCTCGAACGCGGGCTGACCTTGCCGTTGCCGAACGATCCGTTCTACCGCAGCCTGGTTGCCGCATTCTGGCTCGAACTGATCGCGCCGTTCGTCGCGCAGGCGGATTTCGAACTGGCGATTTTCATCGGCACGATCGCCGAGCGCGAGCGGCTCATCATCGGCTTTAACGGCGCGTCGGCCAAAACGCTGCATAGCGTGGTCGATCCGCAGACCTACGCGGCACACAACATCGATATCGACGACCCCGAGTGGATCGACGAACACGCACAGAACGATCATGGCATCAGCAAGCTCGTCAGCTACCTCGACCAACCGCAACTGTCGCTGCGCGTCAGCATCGACACGTTCCGCGAAGCATTCACGGGAGCGTGACACGATGCTGAATACCTCCGCCCGCATGGCCGTGTTGCTCACGGGCCTTCTGGTCAGCGTCTGCGCGCATGCCGACAACGACGGTCCCGCGCGCGTCACGCCGGTCGACAACAGCGGCATGTCGATTCGTACCACCGTCCTGCCGCCGGCTTCGTCCGCGCAGGCGGGCAATGCCGGCCCCGCGGTGAATCAGGCGGGACTCGCGAGCAGCACGACCGGCGCCGGCACCGGCGCGATCACGGCGGCGCCCCCGCCCGCCAACGCCACACCGGGCCAGGTGGTGGTCGGCGGCAAGGTGCCGGATGAAGCGACCAAGGCGGCCGTGCTCGCGCGTCTGCGCGATACGTACGGCGCGGCCAACGTCGTCGATCAGATCGAAGTCGCCGACGTGGCGACGCCGCCGAACTGGTCGGCCAACGTGCAGAAGCTGATCGGCCCGCAACTGAAGCAGATCAGCAAAGGCCAGTTGAAAATCGACGGCACGCAGATCGACGTGAAGGGCGAAGTGCACAACGAATCGCAGCGTCAGCAGCTTGCAAGCGACATGGCGAACGCGTTGAACCCAACCTACACGATCAGGAACGGCCTGCGCGTGAGCACGTCGGAGCAAGGGCTGCTCGACCAGACGCTCGCGAACCGCACGATTGAATTCGAAACCGGCAGCGCGACGCTCACGCCGCAAGGCCGCGCGATTCTCGACCAGATGGCCGCCGCCATGGCAAAAATGACGACCAGGACCGTCGCGATCATCGGGCACACCGACAACTCGGGCAATCGCACGTCGAATATCGCATTGAGCCAGGCACGCGCGGATGCGGTGAAGGGTTATCTGGTCGCCAAGGGTATTCCGCCGCAACAGATGACGACGACCGGCGTCGGCCCGGATCAGCCGATCGCATCGAATGACTCGGCCGACGGCCGGGCGCGGAACCGGCGCATCGAGTTTCGTGCGGGCTCCTGAGTTGTTGGTCACGTAGCGCACATAAAAAAGCCTGACCTCGGTGGTGACCGAGGTCAGGCTTTTCGCTTTCTAGCCGACGCCTGTTTTAGCTGCTCTCTTCCGGCTTCACGCCTAGCAACTCGCGAATATGCGCGAGCGACCCATCGTCTTTCACCACCATCGAAAGCCATTGATGCAATGGCATGTCCGCGGCTTCTGCAGCCTTGTCAGCAAAATAGGCCGCCGGATTATGGGGCTCGGTGGCGCGAAAGAATTTGGCGACCGCCCGTAATTGCGCGACGGCCTGTGCACGGCTCTGAATTCCCGCGATCGGGCTGGTGGGCATGCTCGTCAACACGGGTTCCTCGCGTTGCTGTGAGGTCTTGAAGGTGGGCTCGGCCCGTTCGTGCGGGTCCGGCGCGGGCGTTTGCGCGGGCGGCGGCGCATCCGCGTTCACGCCCAGTTCGCGCGCGAAGCGCTCGGCCAACCGATAGACGCTTTGATACGCGTCCTTCGCCTGACGGAAGCTTGGCGCCGAGTCCGCGGCGCGCCGGTCCAGCTCCTGTTCAAGCGCGAGCATCGCGGCCTCGAATGCCTTCAGATCGATCAGCAATGCCGAGTAAAACGCCGGTGCTGTGGCACGCTTCGACGCCTCGATCTGATCAATCGAGGGTTTGCCTCGCGCAATGTCGTCGGCATGATCCGGGTCGCGCTTGACGGCTTGCGCGACATGCGTGGCCACATCCCAATCGATCGTGCTATACGAACTGCCTGGCGATGACGTAAGCGGCATGGCGCGCAGCAGCTCACCCGTGCGCCCGACCAGCCACGCGACGTTACCGAGGCGGTACTCGGTGTCGTCGCCTTCCGGCAGCGGATGCACGTGATCCCAGTAACGCTCGCAGAGGCCCGTGAGCAACGCAAAACCTTGCGTGAGGCCGCCAATGCCTTCTTCGATCGCGAGAGCTTCGGTGAGCCAGACGGCCAGGCGCAAATCCTTGGTCTGCGTTTGCAGCAGGCTGCCCGAGCGCTCGACGACAAAGGACCAGTCGGCCTCCTTGACATCCGTGACCCATTCGCCCTGATCCAGCGACGGGTCTTCGAATCGGCGCGCATGCAGGATGGCGTCGAAGTCGGCGGAAAACAGCAGATCCTCGCCGCAGGACGAGGTTTCGCTGAGCGGCGCCAGCAGCGTGTTCAGGTTAATCGGCATGACTGAATGCGATAAGGGTTCGATACGTCATTAAAAAAGATAGGCGAACGCGTGGGCGCGTCCGCTCACACCACGCTGTAGTCGAACTCACCCGCCTCGCTCGCGCGCACCGAAATGCGTTCGATCGCGGCGCCGTTCGCCACGCGCTCCAGCACCTGCTGCGCCACCTCGGGCAACAGCGTGCCATTCAGAATGTGATCCACGTTGCGCGCGCCGGAATCCACTTCCGTGCAGCGCGCGAGCACCGCATCGACCAGCGACTCGTCCCACTCGAACACCGCCTTATGATTCGACTCGATGCGGCGGCGAATCCGCTCGAGCTTCAGCTCGATGATGTCGGCGAGCACGTCGTCGGAAATCGGGTAGTACGGCACCACCTTCATACGGCCAAGGAACGCCGGTTTGAACGCTTTGTACAGCTGCGGGCGCAGGGTCTCGGCAAGTTCGTCCGCGTCCGGCAACTCTTCGGCGCTCTTGTTCAGACAGGCTTGCATCACCGCCTGCGAGCCAACGTTCGAGGTCAGAATGATCAACGTATTGCGGAAATCGATCTCGCGGCCTTCGGCGTCGTCCATTGTGCCTTTGTCGAAGACCTGGAAGAACATTTCAAGCACGTCGGGGTGGGCCTTTTCGACTTCGTCGAGCAGCACGACCGAATACGGATTGCGACGCACGGCTTCGGTCAGCACGCCGCCTTCGCCGTAACCGACATAGCCCGGCGGCGAGCCTTTCAGTCCGGAGACGCTGTGCGCTTCCTGATACTCGCTCATGTTGATCGTGACCATCTTGCGCTCGCCGCCATAAAGCACATCGGCCAGCGCCAATGCGGTTTCGGTCTTGCCGACGCCCGACGGCCCGACGAACATGAACACGCCGCGCGGCTTGTTCGGGTCTTCGAGATTCGCGCTGGCGGTACGCACACGCTGCGCGATCGCGTCGAGCGCGTGATCCTGGCCGATCACGCGCGCGGCCAGCAGCGACTGCAGATTCAACACGGTCTGAATCTCGTCCTTGACCATACGGCCAAGCGGAATGCCGGTCCACGAAGCAACGATTTCAGCGACCACGTGGCCGTCGACCTGCAACGGGACCATCGGCTGGCCGCCTTGCAACGTCTGCAATTCGGCCACGCGCGCCGCGAGCATTTCGCGCGCCTGCTGTGCCCTCCCCGCTTGCTCTGCATCGGCACTGCTGACACGCGCGGCGTCGATCTCCGAGCGCAAGCCGACTATCTCCGTCACCAGCGCACGCTCCTTGTCGTAGCGCACTTCATCTTCCGCGAGATTCTTGAGGTCTTCTTCGCGCAGGCCGCGCAACTCGCCGAGCCGCTCGTCGTGCAGCGCGCCGCTCGCTACCTCGCGTTCCAGCGCGGCGATCTCCGCGTCGATGCGCTCGAGGCGTTTCTTCGTATCGTCGATGGCGGCGGGTGTGGAACTGTGCGCCAGCGCGACTTTCGCGCACGCGGTGTCGAGCACGCTGATCGCCTTGTCGGGCAGTTGCCGGCCGCTAATGTAGCGATGCGACAGGCGCACCGCTTCGGTGATCGCGTCGTCGAGCACGCGGACGTTGAAGTGCTTTTCCATCAGCGCGGCCATGCCGCGCAGCATGGCCGCCGCGAGCGTCTCGCTCGGCTCCTCGATCTTCACGACCTGAAAACGCCGCGCGAGTGCCGCGTCTTTCTCGAAGTACTTCTTGTACTCGCTCCACGTGGTGGCCGCGATCGTGCGCAATTCGCCGCGCGCCAGCGCCGGCTTCAACAGGTTCGCCGCATCGTTCTGCCCGGCCTGGCCGCCTGCGCCGATGATGGTGTGCGCTTCGTCGATAAACAGAATGATCGGATGCGGGCTCTTCTTCACCTCGTCGATCACGTTCTTCAGGCGGTTCTCGAATTCGCCTTTCACGCTCGCGCCCGCTTGCAGCAGCCCCATATCGAGCACGTGCAGCGCCACGCCTTTCAGGGGCGCGGGAACGTCGTCCGCGGCAATGCGCAGCGCGAGCCCTTCGACCACCGCTGTCTTACCAACCCCCGCTTCGCCGGTCATGATCGGATTGTTCTGCCGGCGGCGCATCAGAATGTCGATGGTCTGGCGGATCTCGCCTTCGCGGCCGATCACCGGGTCGATCTTGCCTTCGCGCGCGCGCTGCGTGAGATTGCTGGTGTACGTATCGAGCGCCGGCGTTTTCGACGGCCCGCCCGGCGCGGCGTCGGTCTCCAGTGGATCAGCCGCGCCCTGCGCATCGTTTTGCGCCGCCGTGCTGCGCTCGACTTCGCGCGAGCCCGCCGTCAGTTCGTCGAACTTGTGCTTCAGGTCGGTCACGCGCACTTCGCGCAGTAACGGCGACATACGCTCGGCGAATTGCGCGAGATCCGGCGCGGTCAGCAGCGCCAGCAGCAAATGCCCGGAGCGAATCCGTCCGATCTGCGAATCGAGCGAGGCAATCAGCCACGCTTGTTCAAGCAGTTCAATCAGATGCTTCGAGAATACCGGCGTGCGCGTATTGCCGGTCTTCAGGCGCTGCAATTCGCGTTCGATATCCGCCCGCAACGCGTGCACGTCGATCCTGCTTGCGCGCAGCACCAGCGCGACATCGCTCGCCGGTTCGTCCAGCAGCGCCAGCAGCAGATGCTCGAGGTCGACCTCGTAGTGACCACGCGCCAGACAGTTGTTCGCCGCCAGCAAAGCCGCCTGCCGGCAGGTCGGATTCAGTTTGGCGATCAGGGTATTGAGGGACGTGCTCATGTCGTGCGATCCGGGTCCAGGTTCTATCGTTTTAGTCAGTGAATCACGTGCAATTCATAGCGCGCGTCCGCGCGGTCGCTGTCGGCTTCCTTCGTGCAGAGGAACGCGTCCCAGCCGAGGCGCGCGCCCTGGCTCAACAGGCTCGGCCCGACTGCCTCGCGGCGCAGCACCAGCGACACCTCGTATTCGAGCGTGACGCCGGCCAGCAGGGTCAGCATGCGTTCGAGCGCGATCGCACGGTCGGCGCCGGGCAAAAACGCTTCGTAGTCCGCTTTGTCGAGCGGTCCGATCACGAGCCGGGCGCGCATGTCGCGCTGCCAGACGCGCTCGCCCGCCAGCGCGGTGGCGCCGAGCGTCGCGTTGACGCTGCCGAGCAAGGTCAACTGATCGCGCGGCACGTCGTACCATTTGCCGATGAACTGCTCGACGCGCACCGGCACCTTGAAGTACTCAGACAGCGTGCGCTGCAAATAGGCCGCCGACACCGGCCGATGCCGCGCGGCCAGTGCATACCCGGCAATCGCCTCGTCGAACAACGCACCTTCGCCGTCTTGCAGACTGTTGCGCGTGTCATCATCGGCGACGCCGGCGAGCGCGAGCAGCAACGGCAAATAGCGTTCGTCGCGATCCAGTTCGTAGTGAAACGGCAGGCGGTATTTCTTCCACGCCGCGTAGAACAGCGCCGTCGCGCGGTTCGAGAACACGTCGAAGAATTCACGCGCGGCGCGGTCGCGCTTGATCTGCTCGCGCGCGATAATCTGCTCGGTGTAATGCAGCGGCAACGCGCCCTGCCCGCCAAGCAAACCGAAGAACGCGGGCGTGATATCCACTTTCTCCAGCGTGCCGTCTGCGAGCGCGGCCGTGCGTTGCGCTTTCTCTTTCAGCGGCGCGCCTGCCTCGTCGTAAGACTGCGCGCCGTGGATCTCGCTCGGTGGGAACGACATCGACAGCGAATTGCGAAAGGCAATCCGCTGCGCGACGATCTCGCCGGGACGTCCGGGCTGGGAAGGCGCCTGCTGGGCGAACCACTTCTCGAGAATCCGCACTGCCTGAAAAAATTCAAAGCGATGCGGCTCGTCGAGAAGCTGTTCGACTACGCCAGGATCGATTCGCCGCTGCGCGGTTTGCATCGCAGAATCTCCTCGCCGGTGCGCTTCGACACCACGACCAGTTGCACAAAGCTGTTCAGATGCACGTACAGCCCAAAAAACGTGTCGATCACCCGCACGAACGAGGCGAGACTCGTGCCGACGAAATGTTCTTCGTCGATCGTCAAACGAATCTCGATGCCGCGCACGAACGTGGCGAACGGCTTGCCCGGCAGCCATTGCACGGCGGCACGCTGCTCGATGCCCACCAGACCGTCGATATGCCGCGCCGACACCGCCGTGCGCCGCAAATCGTAGAGCACGAGCATTTCCTTGAGTGCCGACAAACCGCTGTTCGCGAGCGATACGTGATTCAGCGCCAGATGCGAGATCAGCCGCCAATGCGCGGCGCGCCCGCGCTCGAAACGCACGCTCGGTGTGGGCCGGCGCAGCATCGAGATACTGCCGGTGAGCGAGCCGCCCTCCAGAAACAGATCGCCGCCTTCCAGACCCACGGCGAGCCCCGCGGGCAAGTCGCGATTGGTGCAGGTCAGGTCGAGGCTCAGCGTATCGGTTTGCGGCGCGGCCGGTTCGAAGCCGATATCGACAATCGAGATTTCAGTCTCGTAGCCGGGGCTTTTCTGCGCGACCCAGTCATTGCGGCGCGCGAACCAGTAATGTCCCGCACGCGCCGCTTCACCGTGATGCAGCGAATAGAACGGCCGGAACTCGATCACCGATTCCTCGTGCGCCTGCTGTCTGACGAGCTTCACCGAGTCGATCGAATAGACCTCGTATGCAAACGCACGGCGCGCTTCGGCGATCACCGGATAGGAAATCGCCTGATGACTGATGCGGATCGGTTCGCCGTGTTGCTCGAACAGATTCACCACCGGCGTGCAGAACAGCCGGAAATGATGCGCGGACAATGCATCCAGCAGGCGCGCGACATGCGAATCGCTGCGCACTTCCTTGAGCACGACATGCAGCGTCAGACGCTGGCAGCGGCCGCTCGCGCGCGTCATCGCGGCCAGGTCGAAGTCGGCGAAATTGAATTTCTCGGGGAACGCGAAGTATTCGGTCAACAGCCGGTACGCCGGATGCGATTTGGACGGATAGTCGATCAGCGCGTCCTGCTCGTCGAAGCCTGCCTGGACGAGCGGCGACGTGCGCAATTGCGTCCACACACCGCGCCGGTCGGGCTCGACATAGGTCGCCATTGCATTGACGAACAGACAGTCCGCCAACGCGGCGATAAACGACTGCTCGCCGTGCAAATGCGTGCGCAGCGTCCCGACTTTCAGCGCGGCCAGGTCGAGTTGCGGGGCCGTCGATTCAAAGGTGATCGACACGATCGCCGTGGCATTGCCCGGCAAGACCGTGGCGCTCGGCGCCATCGCCACCGACGTATACTTCGCCTCCGAGATGCGGATCGGGGCCAGCGTAACGTCGTAGGCGGTGCGAAAGCGGCATTGCACGCCGCGAATGGGCCGCGACTTGAGTTCGGTGCCGCGTTCGACTCGCACCGGTTCGGTCAGGTGACTGAGCGCCGCGGACGTGCCCAACTGTGCAATCGAGCACGACGGAAACGGCCGCAGATAGTGCGGATACAGCACTTCCAGCAGCGCTTCGGTGAATTCGGGGTAGTCGTCGTCGAGTTTCTTGTTGATGCGCGCGCCAAGCAGCGCGAACGATTCGATCATCCGCTCGACGTGCGGATCCTCGCAGTGCTCGCCGGACATGGCGAGGCGCGCCGCGATTTTCGGGTAGCGCTCGGCGAAGTCGCGCGAATAGCGCCGCAGAAATGACAACTCGCGCTCGTAATACGGCAGCAATTCTTCCATCGATCTTTCCCCGAACCTGAAGCCTTTCCGCCCAATCTATCGCCACCGTTGCGCGTGACGGCAGCAGCAAAGCGGTACTGAAACAACCACAACTCAACGACTCAAACCACTGCGACTCAGGTGCAACCGAGGCGCGACGGGTCAATAAACTTCTACAGCTTCGCGCGTGCGCGCGTCACGGAGTATTGCAGCGTGGAAGGCTGCAGCATCGCGTCGAAACTCACCGGTTCTTCCGCCGGATGCACGACCAGCAGCGCCTGAATCGCAAAGTTCAGCGCGTTGGTCGACTGTTCGTTCAGTTCGAGCGTGACCGCCACTTGCTGCAAGCGCGGCTCATGCCGGGCAATCGCCTGCTGAATCGATTTACAGATGAACGTGCGGTCATAGTGGCTCGCGAGGCTCAAGCCCGCGAAATCGTTCAGACCGTACGTGAGCACAGAGCGCTGACATTCAGGCAGCGCCGCCAGTTCGTGCTCGGTCAGGGCGATGCGGGTGTTCAGGATCGCCTCGACGTCGCGCGCCACGGTGCTCTTCAATTCGTCCAACGACAATTGCCGCATCGCCGGGGAAGCCGGCAGATGCGGTTCGTCGTCGAACAGCTTGTCGAGAAAACTCGGTTCGAAGCGTTTCATCAGTATCCGAAGAAACGGATCGATGCGAGGCGCGCACGGCGCGCACCGGCCCTTTCAGGCGGCGCGCCGCGTGCGCCCGAACATCAGACCGCGTACGTCTTGTCGTTCTTCGTCAGGCTCCACGCGCCTTGCGCGTTGCCGCCCTGGTTGCCGCCGATCTTCTGCTGCGTGTACTTCCACTGCACCGCCGCGTACTTCAGCGAGAACTGTTCGCTCGGCAGGCCTTCGCCTACCACACTCGGCGTCACGCTCGAGATGATCACGTACTTGAGCTTTACTTCCAGGTACTTGATGCGGTTGCCTTCGCCGTCCGAACGCATGAAGTCGATCGTGACTTCGTCGAACGTCGTGCCGCCCGATGCGTGTTGATAGAGCAGCGGACTGACCACGTCGATGTCTTTCGTGAACTGCATGTCAGCGTGTTCGCAGCGCTCGGACGTATGACCGCCTGAGGTCGAAGCCGTTGCTGAACGCGGCTGCGTGATCGCATGGCTCCACGAATCGATTTCGATCCAACCAGCATGATCCTTATCGGCAGACTCGCCCTTGATCGCCGGATTGCCGAATTTTAAATAGATGTCCTTCATAACTCATCGACTCCCCAAAGAGGTGGTTTTAGCAGCTAACCCGGGCGGCCAGCCCGGGTTTTCTGAGTTGCTTTATGAATTAGCCGGTTTCGGCAAGTCAGCGACGAGCCGCAAGGAGATCGACAGTTCGTCCAGCTGAAAGTGCGGGCGCAAGAATGCGACCGAACGATACGCGCCGGGCTTGCCTGGAATCTCCGAGACCTGGATCGATGCCTCCCGCAGAGGAAACTGCGCCTTCTGCTCCTGGGTCGCGTTGTCGTCCAGCAGCACGTACTGCGAAATCCAACGGTTCAGGAATACTTCGACATTCTGTGCCGACGCAAAGCTGCCGATCTTGTCGCGCATCATCGCCTTCAGGTAGTGCGCGACGCGCGATACCGAGAAGATGTACTGCAACTGCGCGGACAACACGGCATTCGCGTTCGCGCTGTCGGTGCTGTATTTCTTGGGCTTCTGCACCGATTGCGCGGCGAAGAACGCGGCGTAGTCGGAGTTCTTGCAATGCACGAGCGGAATGAAACCGAGGTCGCTCAGTTCCTTTTCACGGCGATCGGTAATCGCGATTTCGGTCGGGCATTTCAGCGCGACTTCGCCGTCGTCGGTCTTGAACGTATGGGTGGGCAGATCTTCCACCAGACCGCCGCCTTCCACGCCGCGAATCGCCGCGCACCAGCCGAAGTCGTCGAATGCTGCCGTCAGGCGAGCGGCGAACGCCCACGCCGCGTTACACCACAGGTATTTGCTGTGATCCGTGCCGTCCACGTCTTCGACGAAGTTGAAACCCTCCGCCGTGGCGCCGTCTTTCGGATTGAATGGCAGGCGGCCGAGAAAACGCGGCAGCGTGAGACCGACGTAACGCGAATCTTCAGCGTCGCGGAACGACTTCCACTTCGCGTATTCGACCGTGTCGAACACCTTGCCGAGGTCACGCGGCCGGCCGAGGTCGGCGAACGTCTCGAGCCCGAGCAATTCAGGCGACGCCGACGCGATAAACGGCGCATGCGCGGCCGCCGCGACATGCGACATCTGCTCGATGAAGTACACGTCTTCCGGCTGGCGCGTCACTTCGAAGTCGCCGATGATGGTGCCGAACGGCGCGCCGCCGAAAGTGCCGAACTCTTCTTCGTAGATCTTCTTGAACAGCGCGCTCTGGTCGAATTCGATCGCCGTCTTGAAGTCGCGCACCAGGTCGCGCTTGGGCGCGTGCAGCGCCTTGATCTTGACCGTTGCGCCGGTGTTGCTTTCCTTGCACAGATAGTCGAGGCCACGCCACGTGCTTTCCATGCGCTGGAACTGCGGCGCGTGCATGACCGCGCTCAGTTGCGAGGAGATCAGGCGGTCGAGTTCCGCGACGCGCGCGTCGATGGTGGCCGACAGGTTGTCGGACACCACCACCGTACCGTCGAGCACCTGATTCACGAGTTCGCCGATCAGGTCTTTCGCGCGCGCGTGTTCGGAATCGGACTTCGCCACGCGGCTTTTCTCGACGATTTCGTCGAGCAGCGTGGATTCCGTACCGCCGTGTGCGGTGGCGAGTTGGGCTGCTGCCGTTTGCTGATTCATCTCACACCCCGTGGCTATTCGCCTTGCTTGTCGTGATCCGGCGCGCCGCCGTGCGGCTGCGCCGCGTTGCCCTGGTCTTTCGCCAGCGTTTGCAACTGCTGCGTGTTGTTGAGCACTTCGCTCAGCAGGTCTTCGAGCTTGTCGTTGCCGGCCAGCTTGTTGCGCAGGTCGGCGAGCTTCGAGCGCGCGTCGAGCAGGCGCCGCAACGGTTCGATTTGCGCGACCACTTCATCCGGGTTGAAATCCGCCATCGACTTGAAGCGCAGGTCGACCGCGAATTTGCCGCCGGCTTCGCTCAGGCGGTTTTCCACCTGGAAAGCGGCACGCGGCTCGATCGCCTTCATCACGTCGTCGAAATTATCGCGATCGATATTGACGAACTTGCGATCGCGCAACTTGGGCTGCTCGACTTCGGACTGCCCGGCCAGATCGGCTACCACGCCGACGACGAACGGCAGCTCCTTCACCTCGATCGCATCGCCGCGCTCAACCTCATACGTCAGTTGAACGCGCGGCGGCCGCACTTTTTGCAAACGTTTCTGAATGCTTTCCTTCTTCGCCATCGTCGGCTCCCGGATGCGAATGGATCAGCGCAGCGCGCTGAACGGATCGGACGCGCCGCCGCTCTGCGCGGCCTTGGCCGGTGCTGCAGGCGCTGCCGGTGCAGCCGGAGCGGCAGCGGGCGTGGCGGCAGGAGCGGCAGTGTTGGCAGACGTTGTTTCGGCCGCGTCAGATGCCGGCTTGCCCTTCGCGACGTGACGCACGATGCGCTTCTTCTTCACCACCGGCTTGTCGCTCGGGTCGGGCGGGAACAGCGTGGCTTCGCCCAGCGTGTCGCGCAACTGCTTGGCGAGCGCCTGTGCGTCCGACTTCGCATCGCCCGCGAGCGACGCGTCCTGACGCAGTTCGCCGAGCGATTGCGTGGCGACGCGCAGACCGGCCACAGCCAGCACGCTCTTCGCCTGACGGTCGGTCTGGTCGCGTTGCAGCGCTTCTTGCGCGGCGACGATTGCCTGGCCGTAGTGGCCCTGCGTGAACTGGATTTGCGCGATGCGCGACCACGGCTCTTCGCGGGTCGGATCGGTTTTGGACAATTGCTGATAAAGCGCGATGGCGCGATCCTGATCGCCGCCCTTGGCGACCGTATCGGCATCAGCGAGTTGCTTATTAAAAGCCTCCGGTGTGGTCGCCGTGTTGTTGCCCTGTGTCGCGCAACCGGCCATCACGCCGCATGCCAACACAACCCCAGATAGTTTTACTAACAGACGGTCATTCATCGTTTTTCACCGACGTGCGAATATTTTAATTCAAGGAAAACCGGAGTTTTGCTTTGCTTCAAGTGCGCGGGTATAGTACAGGCCAATTTTCGATAATTCAACTTTCGTGTGAAGAAGCATTGCACAAAAAAAATGCATGCGGATGATTTAAACGAGGCATGCAGAAATTGCTTCCTGTCGCAATAGCGTAAATGCGGCAAGCGGAAAAAATTTCCACTTGCCTGATGCAATCAACCGCGCACCGGTTGTTGCATGCGCCTTGCATAAAGCGGATTTCCGCGGCATGGCATTACTGTAAATTTGCCGGATTGAAATCGTTATTGTGGTGTTTTGACGGGGGACGGCGCCGAGCCGGTCGAAGTATATGAATTCGCGTCTTGTTCGCCATGCGTCGTTATGGATTGCAAACGCCGCCGCGTGCCTGCTGCTGGGAGGCTGCGCGGCCGGCGTGACCGTGCTGGGAGCGGCCGCCAACGCGGCTTTGCAGGCAAGCGGCCTCGGCAAGCCGGACCTGCCGGATGCGCAGAAGCCGCCGCGCAATGTCGGCCTCACGTTATATGCCGCGCAGAATCTGAATGCCGCCAATGACCAGCGTCCATTGGCGCTGGTGGTACGGCTTTATGTCCTGAAAGACCCCACTTCATTCCAGCAGGCGCCATTTGACACATTTACCGATCCCGCCAAAGAGAAAACCACGCTCGGCGGCGATTTGCTCGGCGTGCGCGAGGTGACGCTGATTCCAGGTCAACGCTACGTTGTTACCGAAAAAGTCTCGCGTGAAGCGCAGGCATTCGGTATCGTCGCTCTATTCCGCGATCCGGCAATGCAGCGCTGGAAATTCGCCTTTGACCCGGCAAAGTCGGAGAAATCCGGCATAATGATCGGCCTGCATAACTGTGCAATGACCGTGACCAACGGCACAGTGATACCGCCCGAGCAAGGATTACCGGCTCAGCCGCTGAATATGCTTTCTTCGGTAAGTTGCGGATAAAGATGCGAGTCAAATACGATTTAACATTTTTAGAGAATTAACAATGCGGCGCGTGAATCGGTTATCTCCGGGCGCGTCACACGCTGAACGCATATAACAGGTTTGAGATGAGTTATTCCGCAAAAGTGCTTTGGGGGGAAGGCCTGTTTCTCAGGCCACAGCATTTTCAGCGTCAGGACGCCTATCACGAGGCGCGCCTGTTCGAATCGATCCAGGCGATCCAGCCGTACAACTGGGGGGTGCGCTCGGCTCGTTTCGACCGTGACGCGCTCGGCAGCAACGTGTTGCGCGTGAGCGAACTGTCGCTGGTGTTTCCCGATGGCGCGCTCTACTCCGCGCCGCAAGCCGACGACCTGCCGCCGCCTATTGCGCTGGATACGCTGCCAGACGGCATCAACGAATTCACGTTCTATCTCGCGCTGCATCCGTTGCGCGAGACCGGCGCGAACTACTCGCAAGACAGCAACGCGGGCTTCGTGTCGCGTTACGTCAGCGAGCAGACGCCGGTGGCCGATCATTTCACCGACGCCGCCGAAGCCGACATCACCTTTCTGAAAACGCGCGTCAAACTCATCGCGCATAGCGAGCCGCGCGACCAGTTGCTGTCGGTGCCGCTCGTGCGCGTGCGGCGCACAGCCACCTCCGGTTTTGAAATCGACGACAGCTTCGTGCCGCCCTGCCTCGCCATCGACGCGTCGCCCATCCTGCATCAGCGGTTGCGCCAGCTGATCGACGCGCTGCAGGCCAAGGTCAACGCGCTGTACGGCTTTCACCGCGAGCCGACCAAGAACATCATCGAATTCCGTTCGGGCGACATCGCGTCGTTCTGGCTGCTGCACACCGCGAGCGCGGCGTTCGCGTCGCTTGCGCATCTGTACCAGCATTCGGCGCTGCATCCCGAGCGTCTGTTCCAGGAACTGCTGCGCCTTGCCGGCCAGTTGATGACGTTTTCGAAGGGCTATGCGCTGTCGGATTTGCCGGCTTACCGCCATGACGATCCTGGCCCCGGCTTTGCGCGTCTCGACACGATCCTGCGCGATCTGCTCGAAACCGTGATCTCCACCCGCTACCTCGCAATCGCACTCGAAGAGGTGCGTCCGTCGTTCCATGCGGGCCGTCTCGACTCGGGCAAGATCGACGACAAGACCATGTTCTACATCGCGGTGTCGGCGGACATGCCGACCGCCGAACTGGTCGAAGCGGTGCCCGCGCGCTTCAAGGTCGGCGCGCCCGACGACGTCGACAAGCTGGTGCTCTCGGCCATGCCGGGCGTGCGGCTCGTCTATACGCCCCAAGTGCCGCCCGCCATTCCGGTGCGCCCCGGTGCATGCTACTTCTCGTTCGAATCGCGTGGCGCGCTGTATGACCGTATGTTGCAGGCCCAGTCGGCAATGATCTACGCGCCGTCGGGCATCAACGACCTTCAACTCGAACTGATTGCCGTCACATCATGAGCTACGCGCCTTCCCTGTTTGGCGGCAGCACGCCTGCCGCGACGCCCGCACCGGTCGCCGAGCCGACTTATCAGGTCCGCTCGCTGCTCGATCTGCTGTATGACGGCTTTTTCATGCTGTTCCTGTTGAAGAACGGCCGCGAGCCTGGCGAAGCGCAGGAATTCAGCCAGCGCATCCAGCAGTTCCTCGGCGATTTCGAGCGCGGCGCGAAAAAGCTCAACGCGTCGGCGGAAGACGTCTACGCGTCGAAGTTTGCGTTCTGCGCGGCGATCGACGAATCGGTGCTGTCGTCCACCTTCAGGATCCGCACCGAGTGGGAGCGCCGGCCGCTGCAACTGGTGCTGTTCGGCGAGCAGCTGGCGGGCGAGAAATTCTTCCAGTATCTCGAGGAATGTCGCGCGCAGGGCGCGGCGCGTCTGCAGTCGCTCGAAGTGTTTCACATGTGCCTGCTGCTCGGTTTCCAGGGCAAGTATCTGCTCGAAGGACCCGAGAAGCTCGCGTATCTGACCGCGCGCATCGGCGACGAAATCGCTCACATGAAAGGCAAGCGCGCACCGTTCGCGCCGCAATGGCCGCTGCCCGACCAGGTCGCGCACCGCCTCAAGCGCGAGGTGCCGTTGTGGTCGATCGGCGCGGTGTTCGCGCTGGTTGGACTGCTGGCCTATCTCGGCCTGAATACGTATCTGCGCGATCAAACGTTGCGCTCGCTCGCGCCGTATTCGCAGGTGGTCAAGCTCGGCCCGCAATCGGCCACGCTGACGATCTCGTTGCCGTAGTAGCTAAGCGCCGATCAATCGACAAGAAAACGGCCCGATAAAAATCGGGCCGTTTTTTCATGGCGCAACAGAAGCGCTTATTGCGACTCTTCGGCCCACACGGCATTTTCCCGTGTCATCAGCGCCGTCGACGCCGCCGGCCCAAACGTGCCCGCCGTATAGGCGCGCGGCTTGTCGCCCGACTTGCTCCAGCCTTCCAGAATCGGTTCGGCCCACGCCCATGCCGCTTCCAGTTCGTCGCGGCGCATGAAGTGAGTGAGGCGCCCGCGAATCACGTCGATCAGCAAACGCTCGTACGCCTCCGCGCGACGCTCCGTGAACGCCTGCTGCAAATCCAGATTGAGATTCACCGGCAGCATGTGCATGCCGCTGCCCGGCTCTTTCGCCAGCATCTGCAACTGGATCGACTCTTCCGGCTGCAGCTGGATCACAAGGCGGTTGCCGTAGTTGTGCCCGCCGCTGGGAATGATCGAGAACGGCAACTCGGAGAATTCGATCACGATCTCCGAGATCTTCTTCTGCATCCGCTTGCCGGTGCGCAGGAAGAACGGCACGTTGGCCCAGCGCCAGTTGTTGATACGCGCGCGCAACGCCACGAACGTCTCGGCACGGCTCCCCGCCGGCACGTTGTCTTCCTCGAGATAGCCCTTGACTGTCTCGCCGTCCACCGCGCCCGCGGTGTATTGTCCGCGCACGGTATCGCGGGCGATGTCCTCGGGCGTCATGGGACGCAGCGAGCGCAGCACCTTGAGCTTTTCGTCGCGCACCGCGTCCGGGTCGAGCGACACGGGCGGCTCCATCGCGACGATGCACAGCAGCTGCAGCAGGTGGTTCTGCACCATGTCGCGCAGCGCGCCGGTCTTGTCGTAGAAGCCCGCGCGGCTGCCTACGCCGACCGTCTCCGCCACCGTGATCTGCACGCTCTTGATATATGGCGCCTGCCACAGCGGCCCGAAAATCGGATTGCCGAAGCGCAGCACCATCAGGTTCTGCACGGTTTCCTTGCCGAGGTAGTGGTCGATCCGGTAGATCTGCGCTTCGCTGAAATGCTTGCCGACCGCGACGTTGATCTCCTGCGCAGACGCCAGATCGTGACCCAGCGGCTTTTCGAGCACGACGCGCGAATTGGCGTCCACGAGGCCTGCCGCGGTGAGGTTGTCGCAGATATGCGTGAACAGATCCGGCGACGTCGCGAGATAGAACACGCGGCGCACGCCCTCGCGCGATGCTTCCTTCAGGCGCAGGTAATCCTCGGCCGAGTCGACGTCCATGCGCACGTACTCGAAGATCGCCAGAAATTTGTCCCAGGCGGCGGCGTCGAACGCTTTTTTCTCAATGAAGGGCTTCGCCTTCGACTCCATGAACTCGCTGATGTACTGCTCGCGCGACCAAGGTTTGCGGCCAATCGTGATGATGCGGGTTTCAGGCGGCAGATTGCAGTGCAGATGCGCCATATAGAGCGCGGGCAGCAGCTTGCGAAACGACAGGTCGCCAGTGCCGCCGAAGATGATCATGTCAAGCGGGAGGTCGGGAGTGGCTGTTGCGTGTTGTGTCGTCATAGCGCGGTCGCGGCGTCGTGATGGATAAGGTATCGGTCAAGCGGCAGAAAAAACATCGGTCTTGCGCGGCGTCAGCCAACCGGCACTTTATTCTGGCAAACACCTATGGTGCAACGTTTTGAGATTGTTTGCACGGCAACCTGCGCCGCAGGTTGGCGCAATATGCCAACCCGGCGCGGTAAGGGCCTGTTTTCAAGGCATTTTTTTGTGCTGAGTTATTGCGCTGAACGTGCCGTCTTCGCTCAGTCACCCGCGCGTGCCGCATTCGCGGGCGGCTCCTGAGAGGCTCATGCGCGAGCATGTCGCGCGCAGTCCTTCACCAGGCCTTCAACCGCCTGACAAAACCTCGCGCGCGACACGGCATGCGGCGAGATCCCACGCCGCGCAGCCGACACTCTTGAAGACGACCGGCTGATTCGACGGCAACCGTGAGGCGTCGCTGAGCACGCTGGCGATGCCTCCCACTCGAGCCCAGTCCACGCCGGCTTGAATGAAGTCGCCGGCCTCGTGTTTCGCGCCGGCCAGGTCGTCGACGAACAGCGCGCTGGCGCCGATCGTGCACGCGCCGATTTCCACCATGGCCGGCGTGAACGCGCCGACGCCGATTACGAGGCGCGCCGGGCGCGCGGTTTCGTCGTAGACGGCCTGCTTGCTGGTGGTCAGCGCGATCACGACGTCGATGGAAGCGGGGATATCCGCGTCCGGCTGCGCCAGTGGCAGCAGATCGCGCGCCGTGCCGCGATGCGCGGCGCAAAACGCCTCGGCGCGCGCGGGCGCACTGCCCTTCACCCACACCCGCGCATGGGGAAACAGTTCGCCGATCGCCTCCAGATGGTTCGCCGCCTTCGTGCCGGTGCCGATCAGCAGAAATTCGCGCGGCGTTTCAGCGGCGAAAGTCTCGACCCCGAGCATCGAGATCGCCGCCGTCCGGCGGCCCGTCACGGTCGGACCGTCGAGGATGAAGAGCATCTCGCCAGTATCGGCGTCGCAGGCCATCACCTGGCCGTGGATGGTCGGCAGGCCGCGCGCGCCATTGCTCGCGCACACGTTGACCAGCTTGTGGATCGCGAGATCGGGCGCGGTGGCCGGCATCGACAGCATGAGGCCGCCCTGGTTGAGCGGCACGACGAGCCGCTCGGGACTCGCAATGCGCTGCTCCGCGTAATCGATGCTCGCGCGCTTCAGCGCGCCGACGAGCGCGGCGTACGGGATCAGCCGCGCGGTCGCGGCGGCGTCGAAAATCTGCGTGGTTGTGTGAGTCATGAGCTGGTTGTTCCAGACACTGGAAAAATCCAGGGGGTGGGAACACAAGATTTTACGACGCCCGGCGCGCCGCGCGAGCGACACGCGTGAGCGTCATGCCTCGCCCCGCATAGAAACGCGCCATCGTGTCGAACGGCAGATACACATCGGCCTGGTGCGGCGCGATGCCCGAAGGATTGTGAAACCACACGCCGTCGCGATCGCGCCCATGGAGCAGGATCAGATGGCCGCCCTGGTGCCGATTGTCCCGTTCGGGATAGCGGATCTCCGGGCTCACCGAGACAATGGCCAGCGTTTCGGGGGCGAGACGCGCGGCGATCGCTTCCAGCGGTATCTGCGGCAGCACGTCCACCTGAAGGCCGAAAGCACGCTCCGCCCAGGCGGCGAACGGGTGGTAGATCAAACCGTCGACGCCGCCATCGTCGCGCATGCGGTATACGCCGTGGCGCAAGGCTTCGTCGAGCAGCACGGCGCGCGGCGCGTGCCCGATGCGCCAGTAGTCGAGCGCGGATTCGAGGCACGTCAGGCCGCACAGGCGTTTGGCCCAGAAACGGTACCGCTCGGGATCGGCAAAGCCGCTGCGTTGCCAGTCAGGGTCGTCGCACGGATCGCCGTGCTGCTCGACGATCTGGCGCACCCAGTCGGGGCTGCCCCATTGCGTGTAGTACGGCACGCCGGCGTGGCGCAAGGTCGGTTCGTTCATCAATCGCACAAGGAGTCAGTGAAGGCAGATATTGGCATTTTATTCGTCCAGCAGATATTGGTGAAATATTCGCCACACGAATATTTGACAAATATTCGTGTGGCGAATAAAGTGCATTTATTCGTGTCGCGGATAATTTGCCATGCTCAACCTTATCGCCACCTCGGATCAGGTCGCCCAACTGCTTGCCGCCAGCCGGCGGCAAGCAGGTCTCACGCAAAGCGAGGCCGCGGCGCGGATCGGCGTCAGCCAGAGCCGCATTTCGGCACTCGAAACCGACGCCGCCGCCCTCACCCTCGAGCAATTGCTGGCACTGTGCGGAGTCTACGGCCTGCAACTGCAATTGCGCGACCGGAGCCAGCCCTTGCCCGGTCCGGCGCCTGTGGCCGAGTGGTGAGCATGAGCCGGCAAACACGCTCACGCGCATTGTCGGTGTGGGCCAATGGCGAGCGCGTCGGCATCTGGCGCCTGCCCACGCGCGGCCCCATGGAGTTCACCTACGACCTCCCCTGGATCGCGTCGCCCGCGGGACGGCCGCTGTCGCTGTCGCTGCCGTTCACACCAGGCAACTTCGCGCACAAAGGACCGCGGGTCCTCAACTATTTCGACAATCTGCTGCCCGACAGCGAGGCAATCAGAAAGCGCATCGCTCAACGCTACCAGACCGACACGCTCGACGCATTCGATCTGCTGCAAGCCATCGGCCGCGACTGCGTGGGCGCGGTCCAGCTGCTCGCCGAAGACGACAGACCGCAAGGCGTCGAACGGATCGAGGGCACGCCGCTCACGGACAGCGAGATCGAGTCCATGCTGGCGCGCACGGTCAGCGGCCCGGCGCTCGGCGCACCGGACGAGGCCGACGACTTCCGCATCTCGCTCGCAGGCGCGCAGGAGAAAACCGCGCTGCTCTGGCACGAGGGCAAGTGGCAGCGGCCGCACGGCGCTACGCCCACCACGCACATCTTCAAGCTGCCGCTTGGCCTCGTCGGCAACAGGCTCGCCGACCTCAGCACCTCGGTCGAAAACGAGTGGCTGTGCCTGCGAATTCTGCAGGCCTACGGCCTGCCGGTCGCGAACGCGGAAATCATGACGTTCGGCAAGCAGCGCGTGTTGAGCGTGGAGCGCTTCGACCGGCATCTGCATTCGAGCGGCCAATGGCTGCTGCGCCTGCCACAGGAAGACTTTTGCCAGGTGTACGGCGTGCCGTCGCATCGCAAGTATGAAAACGAAGGCGGTCCGGGCGTGCTCGACCTCGCGCGGATTCTCCAGCAGTCGGTCGCGGCACAGCACGACATCGAAACGCTGCTGGCGAGCCAGATCCTGTTCTGGATGCTGGCCGCGCCGGACGGCCACGCCAAGAACTTCAGCATTCGCCTGCTGGCCGGCGGCCACTATCGCCTGACGCCGCTTTACGACGTGATGTCGATATGGCCGGTGGAAGGCAGCGGCCCGAACCAGTGGTCGTGGTACAAGGCGCGGCTCGCCATGGGGATGTGGTCGCGCAGCAAACACGACGCGTTCCGCGACGTGCAGCGGCGCCACTTCAACACGATGGCGCTAAAGTGCTCATATGGCGCTGACGCCGAGCCGCTGATCCAGCGTCTGATCGAGCAGACACCCGACGTGATCGAGCGGGTCTCGGCGGAGTTGCCGGCGCGCTTTCCAGGCAAAGTCGCGGAGCGGATCTTCAAAGGCCTGACAAGCTCAGCGGCGAAACTCGACAAGATGACGGCCACGTAAACAGGTCAGCCGGATCGGGCCGCCTGAATTATTTCTTTGCATATTTCTCTGCCTATCCGGCACAGTTTCATCGGTAAAATAGACTCATGCTTGATGCATAAAAAATTCGCCGAAGCGGTCCGTTCCGGCTCCTGCGCTGACGGACTCACCGGCGGTCAAACAAAACGACAGGTCGCGGTACTTTTTACGGTACATTTGCAGTCCCCTGCGCCGCCGTGTCAATGCGCATTGAATGTGCATGGCAGCGCTGCGCCTGTCGTATCGCACTTCCCTAGCACTCTTTAAGACGGCGGATTCTCACGCAGCATGGCCAACGAAACAAACTCACCTGACTCCATCGCGGTTGCCGAGCGTGTGCGCGAGTTAATGAGCCGGCACGGAATCGGCAAGCGCCAGCAAACCACTGAACTGTGCCGCATCCTCGATTTGAGCTTTTCGCAGGGACACCGCAAGTTGCGCGGCAACAGCCCCTGGACCCTGTCGCAGCTCAAGAAAGTCGCCGAAGTATTTGGCGAACCGGCCGCCCAGCTGTTCGGCGCGCAATCGCTCGATCCGGGCATGGTCGGCGCGATCGCCCAGGAGGCGATATTCAGCATCGGCGCGATCGAACTGGCGTGCACCGCCTGGGTCGGCGCCGCGCTCGAGGCGGGCAGCCGACCGGAATTCGTCGCGTACTGCAAGCTCGGCCAATGGCGCGTGGCGCGTCACGACGGCACGCTTTATCAAAGCGCGTACGAGGTCCACAAGATCGAGATCTATCCGCGCCGCGCCGAAACCGACAAGCCGACCATTGCCGTGGTCGACGACGACCAGGCAAGCGCCGACAACCTGCGCGACTATCTGGAGCGCAGCGGCTTCACGGCGGTTGCGATCTACGGACTCACGGCCTTCACCGAACAGCTGCAAACCCAGGTGTTCGACGGCATCGTGATCGACTGGCTGTTCGGCTCGCAGACCTCGGCGGCCGCGATTCGCGCAGTGCGCGCGTCGGAAAATCCGGACGCGCCGATCTTCGTGCTGACCGGTGAACTGTTGACCGGCAAGGCCAGCGAATCGGAGATCAGCCAGGTGATCCGCAACTACGACGTCGCGTGCTACGAAAAGCCCGCGCGCATGGCGATCCTGGTCGCCGATCTGTCCAAGCGGCTCAACCGGCCCTGACCGCGCCGGCACACGACACACGGCTCGAGGCGCCCGCCGTTGCCTTTGCCGCACTCCGCAGGCGCCGCGTCACCGCATCGGCCGTAAAGCCAACGCGCGCTGCAATGCACGGCGCAGATCCTCGTAATGTACCGGCTTTAATAACGCTTCGAAATACGGCCCCGAGCCAGCCTCCCTGGCTTCATCCTCCCCGCTCTCCCCCGCTTCCGGCGCGTACGCGCTAACCACGATCACCGGCACGCCTGAAGACGGTCCACCGCGCTTGGCGAAATCCGCGAGAAACGCGTAGCCGTCGCGCCCCGGCATATGCAGATCGAGCAGCACCACGTCGCAGCGGCGCGTGTCGAGCCAGGCGAGCGCATCGTCGGCATTGCCGACCGCGTGCGAATCGAAACTCATGTGCGCGACCATTTCGCTGAGCGACTCGCGGATCAAGCGGTTGTCGTCGACGATCAGCACGCACGGCCGCGCGCCGCCAGGCTCCGCGCGTGCCGCCACGTGCGGCGCGGCTGCCGCCACGGGCGTGACCGGAATCGTCACCGTGAAGGTCGTGCCCTCGCCGACCTTGCTCGCCACATCGACCGTGCCGCCGAACAGCTTGACCAGTCCCTGCACGATTGTCAGCCCCATCCCCGCGCCCTCGAAGCGGCGCGTGCGCGACGCGTCCAGTTGCGTGAACTCCTGGAAGATGAGCGGAATCTGCGCGCGCGGCACGCCCGGCCCCGTATCGCTGACGACGAAGATCAGCACCGCCGGCCGCTGCCGCAATTGCACGCGCACCGTACCGGTCTCCGTGTAGCGGATGGCGTTGGTGACAAGGTTATTGACGATCTGGCGGATGCGATGCGGATCGGAATCCACCAGGCCGCTCGGGCCGCTCACCTCGCTTTCGAGAAGCAAACCGCGCGCGGCGGCGGATAACGCATGTTCGTCGACGATCGACGCCAGCAGTTCGCGCGGATCGAATTTCTCGTGGCGCAGCTCGAGCTTGCCGGCGCCAAGACGCGCGTAGTCGGTCAGATCCTTCATCTGCGCTTCGAGATGCCGCGCGGCGGTTTCAAGCCGCTGGATCACCTTGCGGTCCGCCTCGGAGTGATAGTTGAAACCCAGCAACTCGACCGACGACACGATCGCATGCAACGGCGTGCGCAACTCGTGGCTGATCATGCCGAGAAACGCGTCCTTGGCATGACTGGCCTCGCGCGCGGCGCGGCTCGCCTGGTGCTCGGCCTCGAGCGCCGCGTGCTGCTGATGCATCAGGCGCGTGCGGCGCCGGCCGTTCAACACCAGCAGCGACGTCGCCGCCGCCGACAGCAACAGCAGCAACAGTCCGCCCGCGAACAGCATGCGGCGCTTGTCGATGAAATCGCGAGTCATCGCTTCGCGGTCGGCGACATCGGCAAAGCGGCGGCTCAGCGCCAGATCGTTGACCTCGTTCCAGTGCTGGCGCAGTTGCGCGACGATCTCGTTAGCACCGCGGCGGTCCTTCGGCAACGCGTCGACTTCAGGCTGGATGCCGCCGAGCAGTTGATCGAGGGTGTGGATTTCGTCCAGCTGCCTTTGCAGCAGCGAGAGTTGCGTGGTCAGGCGGCGCGTCGAGCCCTCCATCACGTGCAGCTTCGACTGCAGCAACTGGTAGCGCAGCATCAGCCGCGGGTAATCGTCATCGACGCCGGACTGATACAGCAGTAACTGATTCTCGAAACGCGCGTAGGCGATTTGCAGTTGGGCGGCGTCCCAGTAGAAGCCGTCATATGAACCGGTCAACTGCTCGGTGGCGCGCGGGTTGAGCAGGTTCGCGTACAGCAGATAGCCGATCGCGCCCGCCGGCGCGGCAAGCGCGGTTAGCCAGATCAGCACGTAGAGAACACGGCGCCACGGACGGCGCACTATTTGACGATGAGTGCCTTGATCTGCCATACGAATTTCGAATCGCCCGAGGGGCCCTTGAGTTCATCCGGGAACGCATCGCGCGGATACATGAGGAAAAGCGGCCCGAAGTCGCTGATCTTCAGGCGCCGGCCGTTCATGCTGTAGGCCACCACCACGCCATAGCGATCGCAGTCGGACACCGGAATGGTATAGGTATAGTCGTCGAGCGTATGGATCTCGACCTGGCTGCCAAACGCGCCGACCGTCTTCAGAATATCCGCCAGCAGCGGCCCTGTGAAGGTCGAGCGCGGCGTCCACGTGGTGGCGGTCGTGATCGAGTGGACCGGCAGCGCAAGCAGCTGGGCCTCGGTGAAGTGATACGTTGCACTCGGCGCGTCGGTGGTCTTGCTGATCTTGCCCGTCACATCGAGCGTTAAAGGCGGCACATCCGACTGGGCCTGCGCGCTCCACGCGGCCAGCGCGACAATCAGGCCCGCGGCCCAGCGCGCGCCCCTGACTGCGCGTGTTCCATCCTTCACCCTTACGCTCGACATGGTCATCTGTTTTCTTATTTCCGTTATCTGCGGCGGCCCGCGCCACCCCGGCGCGCGATCTTCGAACCGCATGCATAATATCGTCAAAATTCCTTGTCTCAAAAACGGGGCCCCTGCTGACACCCGAACGCAGCACAGCGCTCCCGCACCGAAGACACTCGCTCCCACGCGCTACGCGACGTCCCACGAGTCATGAACAAGCCGGTTTTGCCCCTGACGTACGAACAACTCGATCACTGGATCGAATCGCTGCAACCCGCCTTGCTGGCGGAGCGTTTCACGATGGCAATCGGCATTCTGCGTGGCGGGGCGCCACTCGCGCTGATGGTGTCGCATGCCGTCGGCACGCCGGTCGCCTTTCTGCGCTACGACCGCCAGGCGCGCACGGTTGCGTGGGATTCGACGCTGCCGATGCCGCCCGCGGGCGCGACGGTGCTGCTGTGCGAGGACATCGCGGGGCGCGGATTCACGCTGGCCGACTGCATCGCGTTCCTGCAGCAGCACGGCCTCGAAGTCAGAACGCTGACCGGCGCCGTGGACGACCTGAGCCGCATTCAACCCGACTATGCGATCGATGCACGCGGCTACTTCGCATTGTTCCCGTGGGAGCGTCAGGCCTACACCGAGCGTTATCGCGACGACTGGGCGCGCGTCGAAGCAGGCACCGCGCCGGCGATGGCGGACGATCACGAATACGCCACGTACGCGATCGATCTCGACGGCATTCTGCTGCCCGACGTGCCGCTCGCGCGTTATGACGAGGACCTGGCCGCCGCGCTTGCCGAGCGCGACGCGCTGCAACCGTTCGAGGTGTTACCCGGCATCGACTTGCAGCGGGTTCGCGCGATCATCACCGGGCGGCCGGAGGCGGATCGCGTGCGCACCGAAGCGTGGCTCGCGCGGCACGGATTCGGCCATCTGCAACTGGTGATGCGCACGCCCGGCACGCACGACGAAAGCCCGGCCGGCAGCGCGGCTCACAAGGCCACAGCCGCATTGCGCGGCGGGGTCACGCATTTCGTCGAGAGCGATCCGGTGCAGGCGCTGCTGATCGCTCAACAGGCACCGCTCCTGCGCGTAATCTGGTGGGATGCGCTCACGCACACCGGCATGCTGGTCGGCGCGCGTGCCTGGACTTGAGTAGGGCCAGGCTTGACGCCAGGCTCCACCTCCAGGCTTCACTGCGCGCCTTTGCCTTCCGCTTTACCGTCACGCAAATGCAGATGCCGCGCCGCCCGCTGCGAGGCGACGACGATCAGCTTCATGGTCGCGCGCGTGGCGCCGACGAATAGCTTGCGCGCAATGCGCTCGTCGAAAGTATCGAAATCGACCTCGGTGAAAATCACGCAGGGCGCCGCCTGCCCCTTGAAACGATAGATCGATTCGAACAGCACATCTCCCTCGCGGTATGCCGGATTGCCGAACAGATCGTACTTGCCGGTGAAGCTGCGCAGCCGATGCGGTCCGAGGTGATCCAGCCCGGTCATCACCGAGCCCTCGCGGCCGCGGAACGACAGCACCACGATATCCTGCTTGCGAAAACCCAGCGAAAGCGCCTGCGTGATCGCGCGCTTGGTGGTGTCGATGCTGCTTTCGGCGGCGTTCGCTTCGTCGTAGACCGACAGCGAAATATCCGAGCCGTCGAACGGACTGCCCGACGCGAGCGCCGCGGCAACCGGCACCGACGCGCCGACCACCTCGCGCACATAGTCGAGAATGTCACGCGGGCTGCGATAGTTGGTGGTTTCCGTCAGCGTGGTCCAGCCAGGCAGCGCGACCGGATCGCGCATATACAGATTCTGCAGCGGATCCTCGAGCCACCACCATGCGCCTGCCGGGCGCAGCAGTCGCTCGAGCGCGGCGACCCAGGACGGCTGGAAGTCCTGGCCTTCATCGACAACCAGCACGTCGAATTGCCAGCGTGAATCGATCGGTGTTTCGGCAAAAGTCGCTTCGAGCTGATCGAATGCCGCGCCGAGGGAAGCGGCCGCCTTGGGCGACATCTCACCGGACTGAAAATCCGGCTCGCGGCCCGCGTCGCGCGCGACCCAGTCGCACAGCTGGTGATAGTTGGCGACTTTCGCCTCGGCCGGCGCGACCCGCGCGATGTGATCCGCCAGCGGCCGGTTGAAGCAGACATAGAGCGGCCGCTGCCCACGCGTCACCGCATCCTTCAGAACCTGCAGCGCAAGCTGCGTCTTGCCGGAGCCGGCCGTGCCGATCACACGCAGCCGGAACGGCGAGAACTCGAGACGCCGCGCCCAGGTGGCCAGACCGCCCGCGAGACGTGTGACGAGCGTGCCCGCCTGTCCCACCAGCGCGCTGGCATCGGGCGCGAGTGCGAGTTCGTCGGCGAGGAAGTGATGGATTTTCGGCGCGCAGGCGAGGCGCGGCTCATCGGCCGGCAACGCTTCGCGAATGATCGCCGCGAGCCGCTCCTTGCGCGTCGCATCGACGATCCGGGCCGGGTTCACGCCGGCAATCGCCGCGTCCTTGACGATGTGGTCAGGGCAGTACAGCAGTTCCTCGATGAAATACGTGCCTGCGCCAAATGCCGCGGTAAAACGCCGGTGCAGACTTTCGATGGTGTGGGCCAGCGCGATCGCCACATTGCGCTCGGTCTGCAGATACACCTTGACGAGACCCTTCGGCGTTTCACGCAGAAAACCCGTTTTCTGTTCGACGATCATCACGCGCCCGGCCGGGCTGACGACTACGAAATCCGCCTCGCCGAACACCGAAAAATTCTGGTTCAAACGCGTCCAGTGCACGCCGTGATAAACGGTGTAGGTGTCGGGGAGCGCTTCTTCCAGCAACGCAAGGGTTTCGCGTTCGCGGGCCGCCGCGCCGGTGGCGGCGAGGCTCTTCCAGTCGTCGGGAACAATGCGGGCCATGCGTGCCTCGTCGGATTCGGGTGCGCTCATTGTACGCAACGCGCGCGTATTGCCGATCGGTGCTCCGGGTGCCGGTTCGAGCCGGGATTGCGGTTGTCTTTCACGCGGCCGGTTGCACGCCGGCACATGCAAAGCCGCGCGCATCGTGTATCGTTACCGGCTGAACGCCGCGCGCGAGGCGCGGCTTGCCAACTGCCCCAAAGGAGTGCCTGCGGGGCGCCAAGAAAGGAATCGACCGGATGATTACGATCTGGGGACGCGCGAATTCAGTCAACGTCCAGAAAGTTTTGTGGTGCTGCGAAGAACTGGTGCTGCCGTACGAGCGAATTGATGCCGGCCTGAAGTTCGGCCGCAACAACGAGCCCGAATACCTTGCAATGAACCCGACCGGCAAGATTCCGACGCTGGTCGACGACGGCTTCGTGCTGTGGGAATCGAACTCCATTTTGCGCTATCTGGTTCTGCAATACGCCGACGCAAGCCTGCTGTATCCGGCCGAGCCGAAACTCCGCTCGAGCGTCGACCGCTGGCTGGACTGGTCGCTCTCCACGCTGCAACCCGCCGAGCGCCCGGTGTTCTGGGCCGTCGTGCGCACGCGCGCCGCCGAGCGCGACGCGGCCAAACTCGCGGCTGACGTCGAGGTGGTCGGCACACTCTGGCGCATGCTGGATGCTCATCTGCAAGGGCGCTTCTTCCTCGAAGGCGAGAAGTTCACGCTGGCCGACATCGTGATCGGTGCCTATGCGAAACGCTGGTTCGGTCTCGAAGGTATCGAGCGCCCGCCGCTGCCGAATCTGGAACGCTGGTATTCGCGCCTTGCGACGCGCTCGGGCTTCAAAAAGTACGTTGATTTGCCGCTGACCTGAGCCATCCGGCCGCCTAGCGACTCGCTGCCTGGCGGCCTGCTTATTGGCCCGCTTATCGACCCACTTATCGGCCCGCTTATCGGCCCGATTCCCCGGCCCGGTGCCGGGCCACCGGCACGGCAAAGCACGATGGCCTTTATAATCGACGCATGAAGACCGCCAAGCCCGCCGCGACCGCTGACAAACTGACCTCCGCTCATGCTCATGAGCCGGGGCACACGCACGGTAATTCGCAGGAAGCCGCGCTGACACTCGCGGAAGAATATTGCCGCGAACGCGGCGAAAAACTCACGCCGATCCGCCGCAAAGTACTGGAATTGCTGCTGCAGTCCGGGCGTGCCACCAAGGCGTATTCGCTGCTCGACGAGATGCGGCAGATTCACCCGGGTTCGGCGCCGCCCACGGTTTACCGTGCACTGGACTTCCTGCTCGCGGCCGGCCTCGTGCATCGGATCGAATCGATCAATGCCTTCACCGTCTGCCACGATCTGACGCAATGCCAGCACGGCATCCTCGTGGTGTGCCAGCAATGCGGCAACGTCACCGAATTGCATCAGCCCAAACTGCGCCAGGCACTCGTTGCGCAAATCGAAGACGCGGGTTACCGCCTCGCGAGCGATGACATCGAACTGAAGGGTTTGTGCTCCGCCTGCCAGGCCGCGGAAGCGGCGGCGTCGAGCCAGAAAAAACCGGCCGCGCCCGTCGCGATCGCCAAATAACCCTGGCGCAACCGCCCGCTTCAACCCGCACTACGTGCGTCGATCGCGTCGTGCAGCAGCGTCACGAGATCTTCCGGCACAGCCGGTTTGGTCATGAAGTGCTGGAAGCCTTCGCCGATACTCCGCAGGCGATAGGCGTCGCCGGTGTGGCCCGTCAACGCCACGGCCACCGTCGGCGCGTGATCGCCGCGAATCTCGTGATCGCGCAGCCGCTGGATCAGGTAAAAGCCGTCCATGGTGGGCAGTTCGAGGTCGCAGACCACGGCGTCGGGCGACAACCTCAGCGCCGCTTCGACGCCCGCTTCCGCGTCCGCCACGGCGACCACATGCGCGCCTTCCGCTTCGAGTAACAAGGTCAGCGATTCCCGGCTGGCCGGGTCGTCCTCTACGAGCACGATCGTGGTCTGATCGAGTCTCAATGCTCCGTTCATTTTGCGATGCTGCTCTAAAAAACCGGTTAGGCCGTCAGACGTGGCCAACTTTACTTCCTGCTGCTTGCCGCCGATTTGCGCGGCTACGGGATTGCTGTTCATGATTCCGACTCGATTTCATGCGCCGAGTTGCAACCAGGGTCACGATTGTAGAACATGGCCCGAGCGCAAGCGCGTGCGCACGGTAACGCGCCAAAATTGCACGCCGATGAAAAATTGGCCGCCGGCGCTCTCTCTGACCGATGCCGACTTCCGATACGCCGCGGCGGCACGTGCAAACCCTGACTGGCATGGCTCTTCCCGCCCGGCATTGTTCCTGACACTCCTGCTTTCATACCGCGCCGCCATCGTTGCCGGCACCGCGCGGCAGTCATATCCGCTCCATCAGCAGCACGTTGCGTGCCTTGGCAGGGTCGCCGCCAAACGGGTCGCCGCGGAAATCAATCGGCTTTCTTCGGACCTATTCCCTGTACCAGCAAGGCCACCACATGCCGCGCGATTTCTTCGCTGCCGATATCGCGGCGCGCGGGATCGTTGCGCCACAGCTTCGAGGTGGCCAGCGGCAGAATCGTCAGGCCGAGCAGCGTGACAAATACGAGCGCGGGCTCGAGGCCCGCGTTCAGGCGCCCTTCCTTCTGCCAGCGCTCGATGGCTGACAGCGACGCCTTCTGATGCGCGTTGCCGAACCGCTCGTGCATGCGTTGGCGCAGCAGGCCGCCGTCGCTGATGACCTCGCGCACCCATAGCGACGGAAACCACGGATGGGCGACCGCCACCTGCACCAGCCGCTGCGCGAGTTGCGTGATCGCCGCCACCGGGTCATCCGGATTCTCCTGAAACGGCACGCCAAGCCCGGCGCGCAGCGGCGCGAAACGTTCGTCGATCAGCACGTCGAGCAGCTGATCACGCGTCTTGAAGTAGTAATGCATCATCGCCGGCGTGAAACCGGCCTCGCGCGCGATCTCCCCAAGCGTGGTGTCGACGATGCCCTGACGCGCGAACAGCGCTAGCGCGGCGTCGAGCAGGCGGTCGCGCTGCTGGGGTCCGCGCGCGGCGCCCGACGGCCTGCCCGGGCGCCGCGCAGGCGCCTCGGCTGCCGGTGTGCCGGCGTGCGTCTCAGGGGCCTGCCTGACTGCGACGCGCGCCTTGCGCACCTTCGTCGCGGCCGTGCCGGGCAGGCTGCTTTTCACCTCTCGGTCGTCTGACGGAATCCTTGCCATTGCATTCAATTTGACGTGGGCTGCGATGTCGCATATATTAATCTCCGAATTAATTAATTTCAATGCGGCAACGCCATGAACCCAACGAGTTCGACTCAACCCGCCGAGCTGGCCACTGAACTGACGCAGCCTCATGCGCAGGCTGCCGCGCACACGGCCAGCCACCCGCCGGTCCGGCTGCTGTTCCCGGCCCTGCTGCTGGTCATGCTGCTCGCCGCGCTCGATCAGACGATCGTCTCGACCGCGCTGCCGACCATCGTCGGTGAACTGGGCGGGTTGAACAACCTGTCATGGGTCGTGACCGCCTACCTGCTCACGTCGACCATTGTCGTGCCGCTGTACGGCAAGCTCGGCGATCTGTTCGGCCGCAAAATCGTGCTGCAGACAGCGATCATCGTGTTTCTGGCCGGCTCCGC
The DNA here is from genome assembly GCF_001645125.1 of Paraburkholderia ginsengiterrae. GTDB lineage: Bacteria > Pseudomonadota > Gammaproteobacteria > Burkholderiales > Burkholderiaceae > Paraburkholderia > Paraburkholderia ginsengiterrae. The sequence continues at coordinate 149,539 of NZ_LXKA01000371.1, forward strand.
GCTATGCGGCGTCGCGCAGAACATGACGCAACTGATCGTGCTGCGCGCGCTGCAAGGTCTGGGCGGCGGCGGGCTGCTGGTGGTGACGATGGCTGCGATCGCGGACGTGATTCCACCGGCCGAGCGTGGCCGCTACCAGGGCGTATTCGGCGGCGTGTTCGGCCTTGCCACCGTGGTCGGGCCGCTGCTCGGCGGCTTTCTCGTCGAGCACCTCACGTGGCGCTGGATTTTCTATATCAACCTGCCGCTCGGCATCGTATCGCTCGTCGTGATCGGCGCGGTGTTCAAGCCTCACGTTCGCCAGGTAAAGCACACCATCGACTATATGGGCGCAGCATTCCTGGCCGGCGCCCTCACCTGCATCATTCTGTTCACGAGCCAAGGCGGCACGATCCTGCCGTGGTCGTCGCCGCAACTCTGGCTCACGCTGGCAATGGGCCTGATCGCGATCTGGGGCTTCATTCATGAAGAACGCAGCGCGGTCGAACCGATCATGCCGCTCGAGCTTTTCAAGCAGCGCACGTTTTTGCTGAGCAGCCTGATCGGCTTCATCATCGGCGTGTCGCTGTTCGGCTCCGTGACGTTCATACCGCTCTACTTGCAGGTGGTCAAAGGCTCGACGCCGTCGGAAGCCGGCATGCAGATGCTGCCGATGATGGGCGGCCTGTTCGTGATGTCGATGGTGACCGGCCGCCTCATCAGCAAGATCGGTAAATACCGCATGTTTCCGATCGCCGGCACGTTGCTGGTATCCATCGCCATGCTGCTGCTCGCGCGCTTGCAGATCAGCACGCCAATTCATGTGATGTATCTCTACATGGGGCTTCTTGGCTGCGGCCTCGGCATGGTGATGCAGGTGCTGATTCTCGCCGTGCAGAATACGGTCGAGTTCAAACACATGGGCGTGGCCACGTCGGGCGCGACACTGTTCCGCTCGATCGGCGGCTCGATCGGGGTGGCCAGTTTCGGCGCCGTATTCTCGAACGGTCTCGCCGCACGGCTCGAGAAGCTGATTCCACCCGACACCGAATTGCCGCATGCGCTCGGACCCACCGCGATCCACCAATTGCCGCAGGCGTTGCGCGACGACTACCTACAGGCATTCGCCGGCGCCTTGCACACCGTGTATCTGTCGGCCGCGTGCGTGGTCGTGCTGGCATTCGCGCTCGCATGGCTGCTGAAAGATCATCCGTTGCGCAAGCATTAATTCTCTTCTCACGCACTTCAAGCGCTTGATGCAAGCGCTTAATGACGAGGCCGAACGCCGAAGGCGTCGGCGTCGCTCTTTTTTGTCGCCAGTCCTCCACCGAAGCGCGTCATGAAAAAACGGCTCCGTCCGTTCGTTCTGGGGACGTATGCAGTATTTCGTCGTACCTACCAATGTGCGCTGACGCATCGGAATCAGATAGGTAGGAACGGCGATTGACGTTCTCATCGAAACGCCACATATTGCAAGCAGCGGCACCGCAAGCGTGGGCTTGCGTCCGAGGACTTTCCGGCGCATGCGGATAGTGATTCCGCGGACATTACGCCCGCGTCTGCATGCCCCGGAATATGCCGTCATGGCGTCGTTTTCCACAGGTGGGTCCACAGTATGTCCACCCAGACAGCATCAGGGCAAAGCTTTCCGACGCCCTGCAAACGGTGTGGCGGCGCATTGTACCGGCAGGTCGACTATTGCCCGTATTGTGGCGCCGCCAATCCCCTCGACGCGGATCCACACAAGCACACTGCGATTCCCGGCCACTACGCCAGCGCCATGAGCCCGTCGATGCAGAAGAACAGCCTCGAGCAGGAAACGCCGGTAGAATCCGACTTCCCGACACGTGCCGCGCACGTGGACACCCCTGCTCCTGCCGAAGCCGCGGCGCGCACTCGGGCACTCGTTACGCCAGGTACGTCGCCATTGCTGCTCGCCGAACCGCTCCATTCGAAAGGCTTCGACGGACTGCCGGTCCGCAAGGTGTTGTATGCCATCGTGGCTGCTGTCGCAATCGGCCTGGCGTATGGCGGTTATTCACTATTGAGTGGTCGCGATTCACAGAGCGACAGTGGCGATCAGGCTGGCGAAACGACTCAGGATGCCAGAACGGCCACCGGCACTATCGCCCTGTACGCACCTGCTCAGCCGACGAATCAGGCCATTGCCGGCAAACCCGCTGCACAGGGAAGCTCTGCCAAGCCGGCGCAGGCGATTCCGGCGGCACCCGCCGCCGCCCTTGCGCCGTCCGTTGCCGCGACGCCGGTCAAACCCGCCGTGCCGCAATTCCGCAATGCCACGCAGGCCGTGCAGGTGGCGCGCCTTGCTTTGCGCACCAACGATCTTTCCGCGGCGCAAGCCGCGCTTGGCGCCGCGCAAGCGCTACAGCCGGACAACGGTGACGCCCAGGATCTCGCCGATCAATTGAAATCCCTGACCGCCCGCCGCGACGCCGCGCTGCAAGCGGCGCAAGCCTGCGTCGCGCAGTCGGCGTGGCCCTGCGCACGCCAGCACGCCAACGACGCACTGGCGATCGATACGGGCAGCGACTCCGCGAAGACCATCCTCGAACGCGTGATTCGCGAGACAGGTTGGGCGCCGCTCAACGCGCATGCTTCAGCGCCGGGGCGGTGATAAATAGTTTGGATATCGAATCGAAATAAAAGATCGCCTGACCGATCTCCTAACCGATCATCGCGAGAATTGCACGCATCCTCGCGCGGCGTTTGAGCGGTAACAGACGGACGTAGCAGTTGCAGCGCATTGAACATGACACGGCAGACCGGCTCACTGGTGCTTCGCAGGTCGACGGGCGAAGCGATACAAACAGACCGATAGGTGAATGGACCATGCTGAAGAGACTTCTTACGGGATGGCTGGGGTTGGCCCTGATGGTCGTGGTGTCGCTCGCCGGCGCGGAACCCGCGCACTACAAGATCGTCACCGGGCCGGAACGGGGCACGTACATCCAGATCGGCCAGGATCTGTCGAAATGGGTCGCACAACCGGCGGGCATCGATCTGGATGTCGTGGCGTCGAAAGGCTCGGCTGAAAACGTGCAACGCATGCGCTTCGAGGCGGGCGTGAAACTCGCACTCGTGCAATCCGACGTGTATCAGGCCTACATCGACATGGCCAATGCGGGCAATGCCGACGCGGGCACGACAATCCGGCCGCTACGGCTCATCATGCCGCTCTACGACGAAGAAATTAACGTCGTGGTGCGCGCGGATTCGCCCTTGAAGACCTTTGCCGATATCAAGGACAAAAGTATCAGCGTCGGCCTGTTCGGCAGCGGCACCGCGCAGACGGCCACCACGCTTTACCACCTGATGTTCGGCCAGACGATTCCCGAGCAGAATATCCAGCACCTGAGCAACGAGGACGCGCTGGCTGCGTTGATCGTCAAGAAAGTGGACGTGGCGATCATCGTGGTCGGGCAGCCCGCGAAACTGTTCAACGACATGAACCCCGAGCTGCTTCAGCAGATTCGCCTGCTGAAGGTCGATCCCGCCGCGCCTGAAACCACGCGCGCCAAACAAACCTATTTCCCCACGACGATTCGTGCGGCCAGCTATCCGAACTGGTTGAAAGAGGACGTTCCGACGCTCACCGTGAAGGCCTTTCTCGTCACCTATGACTACGGTCTGCGCGATACAGTCGGCAATCTGAATCACTTTGCCGACTCGCTATGCGCCAACTTCGGCAATCTGCAGGAGCACGGACACCCGAAGTGGAAGCAGGTGAAGCTCGAGTTGCCGCCGCTCGTGCGCGGATGGAAATACTATCCGCCGGTCGAGAAGCACCTGCGCGCGTGCATCGCGAACCATGGGGCGGCGCTCAGCGCGACGGCAGCCCAGGCGGCAAAGCCGCGCGCGACGTGCACAGATCAGGAAAGACTGCTGCTGCTCTGCAAGTAGGAAGCACAACGCAACACCCCGCGGCTGTACCGCTCCATTCCTCGGTACAGTTTGTTAGATTTGTGCCGATCCGTACCTTACTGTCCATGTCCGGATAGCAGATGCTATGCGTTCTATTTCATCGTCTGCATTCTTCCAATGGACAAAACCACCAACGGCTGGCTGAGCGGCCTCATCGGTGTATTGATTTTCAGCGGTTCACTGCCGGCCACGCGCATTGCCGTGCAGGGCCTCGACCCGCTGTTTCTGACAGTCGCCCGCGCGACGATCGCCGGCACGCTCGGCCTGTTGCTGCTGCTCGTGTTTCGCCAGACGCGCCCCGCGAGTCGTGACTTAATTCCGCTCGTGGTGGTCGCGCTCGGCGTGGTGGTCGGTTTTCCGCTGTTGACGGCGCTCGCGCTGCGCCACGTCAGTTCGGCGCATGCCGTGGTGTTCGTCGGCCTGTTGCCGCTTGCCACCGCGATCTTCGGCGTGCTGCGCGGCGGCGAGCGCCCGCAAGCGGCGTTCTGGCTGTTCTCGGCGCTCGGCAGCGGCGCGGTGGTGGCATTCGCCTTGCGTCAAGGGCTCGATGCATCGCCGGTGGGCGACGCGCTGATGCTGGCCGCCATCGTCGTATGCGGGCTCGGCTATGCGGAGGGCGCGCGCCTGTCGCGCCATCTCGGCGGCTGGCAGGTGATTTCGTGGGCGCTCGTGCTGTCGCTGCCACTCATGCTGCCGCTCGCGTGGTGGGCACGGCCCGCATCGTTGGACGGTGTCAGTCACGCTGCGTTGTGGGGCCTCGCCTACGTGTCGCTCTTCAGCATGCTGATCGGCTTCGTGTTCTGGTATCGCGGCCTCGCGCTCGGCGGCATTGCGGGTGTCGGGCAATTGCAGTTGCTGCAGCCGTTCTTCGGCCTGACCCTCGCGGCATTGCTCCTGCACGAACAGGTGCCGCCCGCGATGATCCTCGTCACCGTCGTGGTGGTCGCATGCGTGGCGGGCGCGCGGCGCTTTTCGCGAACCGCGCCGGTGCGACCGGCAACCTGATAGCCGCCCCACGCGCACGCAGGCTCGCGCCGCGCCTCATTCCAGGCCCGCGCGAAACGGGCGGCCGGTTGAATATGTCATCATCGCGATGATCGATCCACCACGGCCCTCGCCGCGACCACGATGCCGACCGCTTTTGCTCAAACCGTCGAAGCCCGCTTTGCCGAACTCACGCCCACCTCCAAGCGTGTTGCCAGTTACATGCTGGCCAATCTCGACCGGCTCGGCCTTGAAACCGCCGACCAGATCGCCCAGCAGGCCGGCACCAGCGGCATTTCGGTCGGCCGCTTTCTGCGCAGCATCGGCTATCAGAATCTCGACGATCTGAAACGCGAACTGCGCGGAACGCAGGAGCGTCCCTGGCTGATCACCGACCGGCTCGACGCGTTCCGCCGCACTGCGGGTCAGCACGACGAAGCCGCGCCGGCCACCGAGCCCAACCCCGCGCTCGCCCATTCGCTCGATCTCGAGGTCGCGGCGATCCAGCATGTCTACCAACTCGCGCAATCGCCCGTCTTCGCCCGCGTGGCGGAGCGTATCTCGAACGCGGATGCCGTCTATATTCTCGGCATTCAGTCCACGCGCGGCATCAGCAACGCGTTCTACAGCTACCTCGAATACATCCGCCCGCGCGTGTTCTATTCCGACGGCATGTCGGGCTCGTACGTCGATTCGCTGAACTCCGGTTTCCAGTCGCCGTATCTGATCGTGACCGACACCCGCGCGTATTCGAAGGTGGCGCGCCGCTATTGCGAAGCCGCCACGCGCCACGGCCTGCCCTTCGCGCTCGTCACCGATATTTATTGCCCGTGGGCACGCGAGTTCGGCGGCGATCTGCTGCAGGTGAAGACCGACGTCGGCCAGTTCTGGGATTCGCTCGCGCCGCTGACCTGCCTGTTCAATCTGCTGATCTCGGCGATCGTCGAACGGCTCGGGCCGGGTATCGACGAACGCGTGGCCCGCAACCGCGAACTGCAAAGCGAATTCGATCAGTTCGACGACCTCTGACCTTTGATGCGCGTCACGGCAAGCGGCCCGTGACGTGCGTCGTAGCCGATAGGCGTGGCAAAAAACGGGTATCCTCACCGGCTCGTTCAGAAGGAGGACCCATGAAGTTTTCAGTTTGCGTCGCGGTTGCGGCTCTGACGCTGTCTGCCGGCGCGTACGCCCAAACCTCGCAGACCTTCCATTTCGGCGAAGGCCAAAGCGCGCCGCAATCCGGCAATGCGCATCCCGCGCCCGCGCCTCAGGCTCCTCAGGTTCAGCAGGCACCGCAGCAATCGGCCGGACAACCCGCGCCGCTGCCGCCCAAAGCCACGCCGACACACAAGACCAAGCATCACCGGCATCATCGCGGCCATGTAAAGCAGCCCGACATGTACTCGCATAACTGAACGGCTCAACGCCGGCCTCATGCCACACGTGCTTGCAGGCCGGTAATGACTCAGTGACGACTCAGTGACCGTGAATCGCCGCGATTTTTGACTCGCTTCAAATTCGCGCGCGCGGGGGGCATAGTAAAGCGTATCCGCAGACCAACGGCCATCACAGGACCACGCATGAGCACCACCCACCCCGCTCCCGCCACCTCCCATGCATCGACCACAGCAGCCCCGCTGATCCGCGACGCCACCGAAGCCGATCTGCCCGCGATTCAGGCCATCTATGCCCATCACGTGCTGACCGGCGTGGCCTCATTCGAGGAAACGCCGCCTTCCGTCGACGACCTGCGCACGCGGCTCGCGTCGGTGCGCAGCCATGGGCTGCCGTACATGGTGGCGGAGATCGACGGCCAAGTCGCCGGCTATTGCTACGCCACGCCTTACCGGCCGCGCGCCGCGTATCGCAACACCATCGAAGATTCGATCTACGTAAACGACGCCTATCGCGGCCGGGGCCTGGGGCGCGTGCTGCTGCAGGCGCTGATCGAGCGTTGCGAGTCGGGCCCGTGGCGCCAGATGGTGGCGGTCATCGCGGATGGCGGCAGCGGCGGATCGCTGTCGCTGCATGCGCAACTGGGTTTCGAATTGACCGGCACCCTGAAGGCGGTGGGCTTCAAACACGGCCGCTGGCTCGACACGACGCTGATGCAGCGCACGCTCGGCCAAGGCGACTCGACCGCACCGGACGGTGCAGTTCAACAGCAAGGCTGAAGCCCTGCGCTGGCGGCGGTGCGCGCAGCCGCGTTAGAATCCCGCCATGCCCAACACGCCGCCTCCCGTTCCGCCCTTGCGCACCGACCTTCACACCTCGGCCGGCGCCTCGCCGCGCAACGAATACACCGTCGACGAACTCGCGCGCGTCAGCGACACCACCGTGCGCAACGTGCGTGCGTATCAGGATCGCGGCCTGCTTGCGCCACCGGAAAAGCGCGGCCGGGTCGGCGTCTACGACGACACGCACGTATCGCGTCTCAAACTGATCAACCACCTGCTCACACGCGGCTACACGCTCGCCAACATTCAGGATCTGATCATGGCGGTCGACGAGGGCCATGACCTGCGCTCCATCCTCGGACTTGAAACGGCGATCGGCGGCCCCTGGTCGCGCGAGCGGCCGAAAAAATACTCGCTGCTCGAACTCCTGCAAATGTTCGGCGACAAGGCCTCGCCGAGCGCGCTCGGCAAAGCGGTCGATCTCGGGCTGCTGGAGCGCGACGGCCTCTCGTTCGTCTCGGGCAGCGGCGCGGCGCTGGCCGCCGGCGCGACCATGGCGAAAGAAGGCATCCCGCTGGCCGATCTGCTCGACTCCGTGAACATCGCACGGCCCCATTTCAATGCGGTCGCCAAAGCGCTGGTCGATCTGGTGGTCCGTCAGCTGGACCGCTACGACGCGGACGCACTGCCGCCGCCCGCCGACGTGCCGGCGCTGGTCGATGCCATCTGGCGCGTGCGGCCGCTTGCCATGGTTTTGGTCGAAAGCGAAATGAACCGCGCGCTGGAAGAAGCGTCGGGCGACTATCTCGGCGACCGCGTGGCGGCCATTATGGAAAAGAAGCTCGGCCATCACGCCGAAAGCAAGCCGGTCGCGGCAAAAAAAGACAAAGCCAAAAAGTAGCGCTGCCGGCGGGCGTGCTCACGACAATCGGCGCGCTCGTCCACGCACCCATCCACACGCCCACCGGCGTGCCCCTGTGCGGCACCGCGTTCGAGCGCGCGTCATATCCAAATCTGCATTGCTTCGTTTGAGCGGCGGAACGTCCATGCGACGATTCCTTACCGTCGCCGCATGCGCTTACCGCCGCGGCCCCGCTCATCGATCGCACTGGAGATTCACGGCATGGCCCGCCACCCTCGTCACTCCCTTCACCTTGCCGCCGCATTGCTCGCGGCATTCACGACCTTCAGCGCCGCAGCACAAAGCGGTAACACGAACAGCGAGGCCGCCAAAGTACTGCGCATCGGTTATCAGAAATCGGGCTTGCTCGCGGTGCTCAAAGCACAAGGCTCACTCGACGACAAACTCAAGCCGCTCGGCTATAGCATCAAATGGTTCGAATTCCCCGCCGGACCGCAACTGCTCGAAGCGTTGAACGCGAACAGCATCGACTTCGGCTACACGGGTGCCCCGCCGGCGGTGTTCGCGCAGGCCGCCGGCGTACGCTTCGTTTACGTGGGCGCGGAACCATCGGGACGTCATGCGGAAGCGATTCTGGTCAAAGGGGATTCGGCGCTGCGCAATGTGGCCGATCTCAAGGGCAAGCGCGTCGCGCTGCAAAAGGGTTCGAGCGCGAACTACCTGCTGCTCGAAGCGCTTAAAAAAGCAGGATTGCGCTACGAAGACGTGAACGCGGTCTATCTACCGCCCGCCGATGCTCGCGCCGCCTTCGAAAGCGGCAGCGTCGACGCATGGGCAATCTGGGACCCGTACTACGCGTCCGCGCAACACGCGCTGAAAGCACGCACGCTGGTCGACTATGCCGAACTCAACAATCCCTGGAACTTCTATGAGGCGACGCCCGACTTCGCGCAGCAGCATCCCGATGTGATCGGCGCGATCCTTGGACAGTTGCGCACGGCCGGCGTTTGGGTCAACGAGCATCCGGCGGAAACCGCCGCGCTGCTCGGGCCGAAGGTCGGGCTCGATCAGAAGGTGGTCGAAACCTGGGTGCGCCGCTATCCGTACGGCACCACGGCCGTCACGGACGAAATCGTGCGCTCGCAGCAGATCGTTGCCGATGCGTTCTACGGCGCTCATCTGATTCCGCAGAAAATTACCGTGAAAGATAGCGTCTGGCAGAACCGCGAGGTCGCGTCGGCTCTCGCTGCCAAGTAAGCCGCGCCGTTCATCCGATCCTAGAGGTGGCAATCTAACCGCCCCCTTGCGTCATCCGTTGTCAGCCTCTATTGTTACATCACACAATGTAACAGTTAAGAGAGAAAAAGGAGACGGATCGGATGAACGCACGCATGATGCCCCACGACGCCGCTGCATCTGGCCCGGCCGACGCGTCCACGCCTATCGAAACCGATATCGCCATCATCGGGTCAGGCTTTGCGGGCCTCGGCATGGCGATCCGCCTCCGGCAAGCCGGCATGACGGACTTCATGGTCGCGGAGAAGGCCGATTCCGTGGGCGGCACGTGGCGCGACAACCATTACCCAGGTTGCGCCTGCGACGTCCAATCGCACGTCTACTCGTTCTCCTTCGCCCCGAATCCGCGCTGGACCCGCATGTTCGCGCGGCAGCCCGAAATCCGTGCCTATCTCGAAGACTGCACGCAGCGTTTCGGTGTCGAGCGGCACCTGCGTTTTGCGCATGAGCTCGCAAGCGCGATTTACGACGAGACGCGCCACCGCTGGCAACTGACCTTCACGAACGGCCGCCAATGGTCGGCACGCGTGCTGATCTCGGGCATGGGCGGTCTGTCGCGCGCGGCGATACCGAACATTCCCGGCATCGAAACCTTCAAGGGCAAGGCGTTTCATTCGCAGCACTGGGACCACAGCTACCCGCTCGAAGGCAAGCGCGTCGCCGTGATCGGCACCGGCGCCAGCGCGATCCAGTTCGTGCCGCAGATCGCGCCGCGCGTTGCGCACCTCGATTTGTTCCAGCGCACGCCGCCGTGGATCATGCCGAAGGCCGACCGCCCGGTTAAGCCGCTCGAACAGTGGCTGTTCAAACATCTGCCGTTCACGCAGAAGATCATGCGCTCGGCCCTCTACTGCATGCTCGAATCGCGTGCGTTCGGTTTCGCGATCCATCCAACGCTGATGAAAACCGCGCAGAAAGTCGCGGAGCGGCACCTGCGCCGCCAGGTGAGCGATCCGCAATTGCGCGCCACGCTCACGCCGAACTACACGATGGGCTGCAAACGCATTCTGATCTCGAACGACTACTTCCCCGCCCTGTCGCGCCAGAACGTGTCGGTGACGACCACCGGCATCGCCCGCATCGAGGAAAACGCCGTGATCACGACCGACGGTACGCGCCATGAGGCCGACTGCCTGATCTTCGGCACCGGCTTCCAGGTCGCCGATCCGTTTCCGGCCGGCGTGGTGCGCGGGCGCGGCGGCGTGGATATCGTCGATACGTGGCGCGACGGCGCGCATGCGTACCTTGGTACGACTTTGCCTGGTTATCCGAACTTCTTCATGATCGTCGGACCGAACACCGGTCTTGGCCATAACTCGATGGTGTTCATGATCGAGTCGCAGGTCGAATACGTCCTGCGCGCACTGAAGACGATGAACGCGGAACGCGCCGCCGCAATCGAGGTGCGCCCGCACGTGGAGCGTGTCTACAACGAGAAAATCCAGCAAAAACTCGGCCGCGCGATCTGGTCGACGGGCGGTTGCAAGAGCTGGTATCTCGATCCGAAAACCGGCAAGAACACCACGCTGCGGCCGGGCTTCGCGTACAAGTTCCGCCAGGCCACCAGCACGTTCAGCATGGACGATTACCTCGCGTATTCGCCCGGGCCGGCAGCGGCAAGCGCGCCAAAGAATGCGCAGCAACCCGTGCATGCGCACGGCAGCGCGGCGGCGGCCGAAGCAACCTGAGACCACATAACGACAACGATAAGGCACTGTTCAGAGAGGAGATAAGCAATGAAGAACTTTACAGACAGAGTTGCCGCAATTACCGGCGCAGGTTCGGGCATGGGCCGTTCGCTCGCGATTCAGCTGGCACGCGAAGGCTGCCATCTCGCGCTCGCCGACCGCAATGCCGCGAGCCTCGCCGAAACTGCCAAACTCGCGCAGGCCGCGTCGCCGCATGTGGTCGGCTCGCCGCTGCGCATCACGACCCGCGTGCTCGACGTGGCAGACCGCGCCGCGATGTTCGACTGGGCCGCCGAAACGGCGGCCCAGCATCAGCGCGTGAACCTCGTGTTCAACAATGCGGGCGTCGCGCTGTCGAGCACCATCGAAGGCATGGATTACGCCGATCTGGAGTGGATCGTCGGCATCAACTTCTGGGGCGTAGTGCACGGCACGAAGGCGTTTCTGCCTTATCTCAAGGCGTCCGGCGCGGGACACATCGTCAATACGTCGAGCGTGTTCGGCCTGTTCTCGCAGCCTGGCATGAGCGGCTATAACGCGACCAAGTTCGCCGTGCGCGGCTTTACCGAAGCGCTGCGCCAGGAACTCGATTTGATGAAGTGCGGCGTGTCGGCGACCTGCGTGCATCCAGGCGGCATTCGCACGAGCATCGCGCAGTCGAGCCGGATTTCGTCGAACATGGTCGGCTTCATGCTGGAAACCGAGCAGCAGGGCAAAGACGACTTCGAGAAGTTTTTTATCACCACCGCCGACGAAGCGGCGCGCGTGATTCTCGACGGCGTGCGAAAAAACCGGCGCCGTGTGCTGATCGGCCGCGACGCGCGCGCCGCCGACTGGCTGGCGCGCACCCTGCCGGCGGCCTATCAGGCGCTGGTCGTGATGCAGACGCGCCGGATGAAGCGCATCGCCGAAAAACGCGCACGGCGTGCCGCCCAGGTGGACGGCAGGCGCGCGTGATGCGCTGCCTCTCATACAGCGCCATGCACCTGGCTGACCCAGCACAACGCGCAATACGTCAAGAATCACAAGGAGAAAGGCCATGATGCCGGTTCGTCGCGACCTCCGTTTCAACCTGCCGCAGGAACGCGCCTGCGATTGGCACGCGCAAGGCGCGTATGTGACACACTTCTTCAACGCCCTGTCGCTGCTCTTTCCCGCCGGCGAGCGTTTTTTCATGGATAGCGTGCGCAACTATCGCGATCAGATCCACGACCCCGTGCTGAAAAAGCAGGTGCTCGGCTTCATCGGCCAGGAAGCCATGCATACGCGCGAGCACGTGGAATACAACGATCTGCTGCAGGAAGCCGGCCTGCCCGCGCACAAGCTCGACAAGCGGCTCTGGGTCATCCTCAACTTCGGCCGCAAGATCCTGCCGCATTCGTATCAGCTCGCGATCACGGTCTGTCTCGAACACTACACGGCTATGCTGGCGGGCCTGCTGCTGGAAGACACCACGCGCATCGGCGGCTCGGTCGAAGGCTATAACCAGATGTGGACCTGGCACGCGCTCGAAGAAACCGAGCACAAAGCCGTTTCCTACGACGTATGGAACACGGTCCTCAAGCCGGGCCTTGGCCGCTATCTGCTGCGCACGGGCACCATGCTGTCCACCACGGTGCTGTTCTGGCTCATCGTGTTCGACTACCACGTGCGTCTGCTGATCGCCGACCGCAAACGCGGCGGACATATCCGCGGCATGTGGCGGCTCATGAAGTACCTGTACGGTCCGCGCCATGGTGTATTTCCGCGTATCGCAGGCGAATGGCTGAGTTTTTTCCGGCCGGGCTTTCATCCGTGGGATCACGACAATCGTGCGCAACTGACGCGCATCGACGCTCTGGTAGCCGCGGTCGACGCCGGCAAGGCCGCCACGCCGGGCGCCCACAAGAGCACGCGGCGCGGCGTGCGGGTGGCCGCGTGATACGCGACACGCTGTCGGTCGAGGCCGGCGGCGTTCGGCTCGCCGTCTATGTGAGCGGACCGCGCGACGCGCCGCCGATCGTGCTGGTGCACGGCTACCCCGATTCCGCGGCCGTGTGGGAGCCGGTGCGCGCGCAACTGGATGCGCGCTACCGCGTGATCGCCTACGACGTGCGCGGCGCGGGCGCCTCCGAGGCACCGGCGGCGCGCAACGCTTACCGTCTCGAGCTTCTCGCCGCCGATCTGGCAGCGGTCGCAAATGCCACATGCGGCGGACGGCCGTTTCATCTGGTCGGGCACGACTGGGGTTCGATTCAATGCTGGGAAGCCGTGACCGATCCGGCGTTCAAAGGGCGCATTGCTTCGTACACGTCGATCTCCGGGCCCTGTCTCGATCACGCGTCGTTCGGATTGCGCGGCGACGCCGGCGCGCCCGCCGACACCGGCCATATCGACCACCCGCCTGCCAAGCGTCCGTTCGGCAGCAGCATGCGGCAAACGCTCAAGTCCTGGTACATCTTCTTCTTTCATTTGCCGTGGCTGCCGGAGCTGGTGTGGCGCACCGGCGGCGTGCAGCTGTGGCCGCTGTGGCTGCGCCTGACCGAACGCGTGCGCCCGGCCCGCGATCCGGCGCAGATGCGCAACGCGATCAACGGCCTGAACCTTTACCGCGCCAATTTCATCGACAAGCTGCTGCACCCGCGCGCGCGTCATGCGCACGCGCCGGTGCAATTCATCGTGCCGCTGCGCGACCGTTACGTCGGACCGGCGCTGTCGCTGGGCCTGGAACGCTGGCTCGGCGCATACGAGCGCACGGAGATCGACGCCGGCCATTGGGTCGTGCTGCGTGAGCCCGAGCTGATCGCTGCGGGCATCGAGCACTTTGTCGAGCGGCATCGGCCGGACACCGGCGGCTCGGCCGCACCGACGTTCAACGCACGAGCGGCAGGCGTCTGAACAGCGTCGGATAGTCGATGACGAGGCCGTCTTCGTCGACGCTCAGATCCGCGGTGAAATTGCGGAAAATGCCCTCGTAGCGATAGACGCGATGCAACTCGAGGCACGAATACGCCTGTTCGGCCCGCGTCACCTGCAAATCCGGTGTCGAGATATACGCGACTGATATCGGCTGACGCTCGCCTTCGGCCAGCCGCAAACGGCGGATCGGCAGCGTATTGGTGTAAGGCGTGGCGGCGATATCGATGTCGATGCAGCCTTCAATCGCGCTCAACGCAAGGCCCTGGCCGTCGTGCCAATGGCCCGCGCCGTCGCCGTGCAGTTCCAGCTCGGGGCCGCCGACGATCTTCAGCCACGCATGGCGCGTGTGCCATTGCGCGTCGCAGTGCACCGTGTAATGAAGCCCATACGGCTTGCCGTAACGCTGCCCGACCAGCACGCTTTCCACCGTGAAACCGTCCTCATGCGCCTCGAACGCCAGATGTTCGAAGCCGTCGCCCTCTTCAGATGCCCACCGTAATTCACGCATCAGCCTGCCTCCTCGTGAAGTGGCGCAGCCGGTGCGCCGGGTTCCGTCGGACCAAACCGGTCTCATATCGTAGCGCGAAAGCTTTCGGTTCTCCGACAAGTCATGCGCCGCACGCGCGTGGCCGGCTGCGGGGCATACGTAGCAATCGCAAATAACCACCATTAACGGACGGCGCGCCCGGCGCCGCGTAGCTGGGCTATGCTCGCGGTTCGCCGTTATCCGTCCTGACGCGCGCCCTCCAGTTTGCGCTTCTTTGAATTCACGCCACCTTCGATCGATGTCCGCCGCCGCGACCCACGCTCAATCCGCCGCCCTGCGCACGCTGTTGCGCAGTCTCGGCCAGATCGTGCTGCAATCGAACGCCTTCACTGGCGCGTGCCTGGTCGCCGCGTGGCTGCTGTACGACCCGCGCCTCGCCTGCGCGGCGCTGATGGGCGCGGTCGCGGCCAATGTCAGCGCGGTATTGGCGGGCTATGACGAGGACGACACACGCGCGGGGCTGCACGGCTTCAACGGCGCGCTGGCGGGCCTCGCCGCCTTCAACTTCATCGCCGACAATGCTACCGCCGCCGCTGTGGCGATTCTCGCCGCCACCGGCACGGCGTGGTTTCTGGCGCCGTGGTCGCGCTGGCTGCGCGCACGCGGACTCGGATTTTTCTCGAGCCCCTGCCTGATCGTGACGTGGTGCTGGTTGCCGCTGGTCAAGTCCGGCAACGCGCCGGCCAGTGAGATCGGGCCGCATGCACTGAACGCGGCGCAATGGGGCCGCGGCGTGCTCGCGGGTCTGGCGCAAACGGGCTTCGCATCGGGCGCGCTCTCCGGCTTGCTGGTGTTGCTCGGGATCGCCGCAGCGTCACGCCGGCATGCGCTGTGGGCGCTCATCGGCGCGGGGGTCGCCAGCATCGCGCACCTGCTCCTGGGCGCGACGGCCAGCTCATTCGACACCGGCCTGCTAGGATTCAACGGCGCACTCACCGCGCTTGCACTCGCCGATTGCGGCGTGGTCATGATGCTAGGCGGCGTGGCCGTTTCGGTCGCACTGCAGGCGCTGGCCGCCTACCTTGGCTGGCCGGTCATGACGGCACCTTTCGTCATCGCGACGTGGAGCGTGCAATGGTCCAGGCAGTGCTTGACGCGCGACGCCGCCATGTCGCATCCCGTGAAAAAACGCAGCGGCACCGCGCGCGCCACGACAACCGCCGTGCCGGCCAGACGCGTGCGTTAGCGCCAACCGGTAACGCCATGCACGCGGCTCGGCCGCACCTTGGCGCTCGGGCACCTTCGAGACAATTTCGGGAGACAGACATGTCGTTCACTCACACCCCTGGCGGCCGTGTCGCCGAGGCTGGGCCGCTGTCCGAGGCGGAGCGGCAGACCCGCGTCGACCTGGCCGCCGCCTACCGGCTCGCGGCGCTCAACGACTGGGACGATCTGATCTACACGCATATCTCTGCAAGCGTGCCGGGCGAGCCCGGCCACTTCCTGATCAATCCGTTCGGACTCGCGTTCGATGAAGTGTGCGCGTCGAATCTCGTGAAGATCGATATTGCAGGCAATATTGTCGGCGCGAGCGAGCATCCGGTGAACGCGACCGGCTTCGCGCTGCACGCCGCCGTTCACGCGGCGCGCGCCGACGCCTTCTGCGTGATGCATTTGCACAATACGGCGGGCGTGGCGGTATCGGCGCAGCCGGCCGGTCTGCTGCCCGCCTCGCAGCACGCGCTGCGTTTCTACGGCCAGCTCGCCTATCACGCCTACGAAGGGCTCGCCTTTACACCCGCGGAAGGCGAGCGCCTCGTCGCGCATCTCGGCAGCAAGCCCGCCATGCTGTTGCGCAATCACGGCACGCTGACCGCCGGACGCACAGTCGCCGAAGCCTATGTGCTGATGGCTACGCTGCTCAAGGCTTGCGAGATCCAGCTGCAGGCGCAGGCATGCGGCGCGGAACTCGTCGTGCCGGCCGACGACGTTGCCGCTCGCACGGCCGAACAACTCTACGATGGCGGCGCGATTGAAGGCGCGCTCGAATGGCCGGCCTTGCTGCGCAAGCTCGACCGTCTCGACCGGGGCTATCGCGATTGAGTTCGCGCCGCGCCGGTCCCTACTTCATTCTTAAAACGGAGTCACACCATGCCCACGTTTCATATTGAACTTTTCGAAGGCCGCTCGGTGGAGCAGAAACGCCTGTTCGTCGAGGCCATTACCAAAGCCACCTGCGAATCGCTCGGTGTCGAACCGAACTCGGTGGATATTATTCTGACCGACGTCAAGCGTGAAAACTGGGCAACGGGTGGACGTTTGTGGTCGGATGCCGGCGCCTGAGCGAGCCGCGCCGGCAGGGTCACGCGCTGCAAATAGTGACCTTGGCGTGGCGGCGCAACAACACGCCGCCACGCCTCTACCCGGTTAGAACCGGTGAATAATGCCCACACCCGCAGCAAACTGGCTGCGTGACGACGACGGCGCACCGTTCTGGCCGTCGCCGATATCGGCCGTTGCATTGATGATGCTGGTGGCAGTACCGGCCTTGTTCGGCACCAGCGTCTGACCACCCGCACGCTGATACGCCTCCAGCGCATACAGACCCGTACGCTTGGACAGGCTGTAGTACTGCGAGAGGTTGTACTGCTGGTAGCTCGCCGCGCTGGTAATGCCATTCGACTCCGTGGCGCGCGTATAGCTGAAGCCGGCGGCCAGATCCAGCGCCGTCAGCGGCTTGTAGTGCAGCACCGCGCCCGCCGTGTTGAAGATCGCCTCGTGGTGGAACGCCGAGTTGGTGCCCGGAACGTACTGCACGTTCGAATACGAGAACGACACGTCCCACTGCGAGCTGAACGCGTAGCCGCCCGTCACCGCCACACGCTGCTGCGCCTGCGCCGACTGGTAACCGTTGTTGATACCCGACACGCCCGGCTGCGAGCCGTTGTTCGACGCCGTGGAGTCCGCGCCCCACGCACCGCCGCCCGACGTCGAGTTGTTGATGCGCTGGAAGCCCGCCGCGATGCCGAACGGACCGTTCAGGTACTGCAACGCCGCGCTCCACGTCGAACCGGCGTTGAAGCTGCCCGGCACGCCGCCCAGCGAATACGAGCCGCTGGCCGTCAGGCCGTGGAAGTTCGGCGACGTGTACACCAGCGAGTTGTTCACGCGATACAGCGTGTCGAGCGAATCGATATCGCCCGGGTGCGCGCCGTAGGCGCCCGTCAGCCACGTGGTCGGGCTGTACGGCGAGAGCAGCGTGTAGTACGACGTATATTGGCGGCCGGCCGTGAACGACCCATAGCTGGCGTTCGTCAGGCCGACATACGCCTGGCGGTTGAAGCCCAGACCGGGAACCGACTGTGCGCCGGTCGCGCTGTTAAAGCCCTCTTCCAGCTGGAAAATCGCCTTCGTGCCGCCGCCCAGGTCCTCGCCGCCCTTCAAACCGAAACGGCTGCCCGCCCAGATGCCGTTGACCATCTTCACGACCGAGCGGCCGCCAGTCGTCGAACCGAGCCCCGTCTGGCTGCTCTGATAGCCGATACCCGTGTCGACAATCCCGTACAGCGTCACGCTGCTCTGAGCGTGCGCGCCAAGGGCGACCAACCCAAGGGCCGAGGTTGCTAATACCTTTTTCATTTTTACTCCTCTAAAAAAATTATTCTTGGCTTGCGGCGTGGTTCGGTTGCCGCGGAGCGTCCTCAAACGGGACTGGTTTTGAGTGTGGATTAAGGACTTCAAAATACCGGGTGGCCGTTGATCAGGCTGGGCAGCCATGTCGAGAACATCGGCACATAGGTCACGATGTTGATCGCGCTGAAGATAGCCAGGTAATACGGCCACGCCACCTTGGTAGTTTCACCAATCGACACATTGCCAATTGCGCAGCCAATGAACTGCACCGAGCCGATCGGCGGGTGCACCAGGCCCAACGCGCAATTCAGCAGAATCATGATCCCGAACTGCACGGGGCCCACGCCGGCGTGCATCGCCATCGGCAAAAACAGCGGCGTGGTGATCAGGATGTGCGCCGCCATATCGACAAACGTGCCGAGGAAAATCTGGATCAGGTTGATGTACAACAGCATCAGCCAGGGCAGGCTGGTGGCGCCGTCGAGCATATGTTCGATCGCGTCTGGAATCTCCAGATAAGCCATCTGGTAGCGCAGCATGTTCGACACGCCGATCAGCAGCAGCACCACGCCGGTGGTTTTGGCGGCCTTGGACAGCGCGTGGAACAGCTTCTTCAGCGTCATCGAGCGATACACGATGATCGTCAGCACCAGCGAATAAAACACTGCAATGGCAGCGGCTTCGGTCGCGGTTGCAATGCCCTTCGCCACGCACACCAGAATGATCGCGATCACCATCAGGCCAGGCAGCGCGCCGAGGAACGTGCGCGCCACCGCGAACCAGCCGGGAAAGCGCGGCAGCTCGGTCGAACCGTCAGGACGACGCGGATAGCCGTGGCGGACCGCTTGCCAGTATGCGGCGATCAGAACGAAACCCATCACCCACAGCACCGGCAGCAGACCCGAGAACAGCAGATCGCCGATCGAGACACCGCTCATCGGATGTCCATGCAAAGTACCGGTAATGCCCTGCGCGGCGAATGCATAGATGATCATGTTGGTCGACGTGGGCATCAGCGCGCCCGCCAGCGACGAATGGGTCGTGACGTTGACGGCGTAGGCCGCGCTGTAGCCTTCGCGCTTCATCAGCGGAATGACCACGCCGCCCATCGCGGACGTGTCCGCGGTAGGCGAACCCGACACGCCGCCGAACAACGTGCAGGCGACCACGTTGGCCATGCCGAGACCGCCGCGGAAATGCCCCACCGTGGCTTGCGCGAAACGCAGGATGCGGTCGGCGATGCCACCGTGCAGCATCAGCTCGCCGGAGAAGATGAAGAACGGCACCGCGAGGAACGAAAACGCGTTCATGCCGGAGATCATCGACTGCATGGCGGTCGCCGCCGGCAACCCTTCATACAGATACGTCATCACGCACGAGAGCCCCAGCGCGAACGAAACCGGCACGCCGAGCACGAGAAAGACGAGGAAACTAACGGAGAGGATGGCGAGTTCCATGATTGTTCTAGTTCTGTTTCGGTACAAAAAGCGCCAGCAGGTTCTCGAGCGAGAACATCGCGATGCACACGCTGGCCACAACCGGAATGCAGTAACGCAATGCCTCGGGCAAGCCGAGAATCGGAATCCGGTCGTCCATGGTTGTCTCCACCATCTGCAGACAACCCGAGAAGATCGCCACGGCCAGCGCGATCAGGCAAAGATGTTGAAACGCCATCGCCGCGAGCTGCCCTTTCGGCGGCAACTTTTTGACGAGCGAGTCCAGCCCGATATGGCCGCCTTCGCGCACCTTGAGCGCCGCACCGAACATGGCGATCACGATCACCAGCAGCAAGGCGATCGGCTCGACGAAATCCGGCGCGTCGCTAAAGACATAGCGCATCACGACGCTGTAAATCACCAGCAGGCTCAGCGCGGCGAGACTGATCGACGCCAGCACGACCAGCACGCGGAACAGAACATCATTCGGGCGTTTGATAAATCGCATTGCCCCCATCCTTGCATTCGACCAGCCTGCCGTTCGGTCTGTCATTCGACTTATCGTCATTAGCCAGCACTCCTGTTCGACGCCGGCGCTTCAGCAAACGCGCGGCGGCAAAGCCCACGGCGCTTCTGCCACGAGCTTTCCCGCCGTTGAGCCGGCGCCGTTCATGCGGTTGTTATTTGACTGCCTGGATTTCGTCGACGAGCTGCTTCATCTGCGGGGTCTTTTCGTACTTCGCCCAGACCGGCTGCATGGCCTTCACGAACGCGGCACGATCGATCTGCGACGCCGCGACAATCGTCGCGCCGCCCTTCGTGACCGTCTTGCTCGCGTCGGCTTCGCGCGCGGTCCACAGCTTCTCGTAGTACGGCACGGAGTCGGCCGCGGCCTTCTTGATGATGTCCTGCTCCTGCGGCGTCAGCGTGTCCCAGACCTTCTTGGAGAACACCAGGACTTCCGGCGTCATCGAATGCTGGGTTTCCGAATAGACCGGCGCGACTTCGAAGTGCTTGGTTTCTTCGTACGACGGCAGGTTGTTTTCAGCGGCGTCCACCAGACCCGTCTTCAGGCCCGTATAGACTTCGGCGAACGGCATCGGCGTGGGCGTGCCGCCCATGGCCTTGATCTCGTCGACCATCAGATCGGACGGCTGGACGCGCACCTTCAGGCCCTTCATGTCAGCCGGCGTGTGAATCGGCCTCTTGGTGTAGATCGAACGTGCGCCGCTCTCGTAGAACGTCAGCGCGATCATGCCCTTCGCCTTGAACGCGTCGAGAATCTTCTGGCCTTCGGGGCCGTACATCACTTTGCGGAAATGGTCGATGTCGCGGAACAGGAACGGCAGCGAAGGAATCATCGATTCCGGCACGATTTCGTTGAACGCGGCACCGTTGGCGCGCGCCATGTCCAGCGCGCCGATGCGCACCTGGTCGATCGTGTCGTTTTCGGAACCCAGCGCGCTATTGCCAAAGACCTTCACGGAATCCTTGCCACCGGTCGCCTTGCTGATCTCGTCACCCATGTACTTCACGGCCATATTGGTCGGATAGGTGTCGCCGTGCACATCCGACACGCGGAACACGCGCGCCTGTGCGGACATCGTGCTGAACGCGAGCACCGAAGCCGCGACGATCAGCGAAATACGGGAAGAGGCAAACTTCTTGTTCATCGTGACATTCCTTAAAAATTGACCATCCAATCGATCGCGGAGGGCTGCTTAAGGAGGGCCGCGTGCAAAGCGACATGGTTTCGCTGCGTCTCCCGGCACCGCGCCCGCCACCACCTTCAGTAACGACGCTTTGCCGTGCTGGCCTGTGCAACGTCCCCGGCGCAGATGCTCAGCACTCCTGTCAGACAACTCAACTCTTTTACTTTTGCTTCAACTGCATCGGCCGGTATCTCGTGTGCGAGACGTCGCGCACGTCGACGCGGCCATGTTTGCACTGCAATCTCAAAATTAGTTCGCAGAAAGGAATTTGTTTGGACTTATACGTTGTACGACGACATATGAAGTCTATAAAACGCCTTTTGAGTTGTACAGACGGTATTTACCCGCACCGCGCAGGCACATGGCGCCTACGACCGCCGCCACGCCCACGGCGGCCTTGAGCCAGCAAGCGTCAGACCGTCGAGGAAGTCAGCGAGATGCTTGAACGCCCGTTTTTTCACAGCGGAAATATGGCGTGAATGTGGCCTCCACGCCACAATGTTGTACGACAAGCGATGAATATTAGTGCCACACAAAACAAAAAGGCGCCGTGCATGACAGCATGCACGGCGCCCTTCTCCAGCCAGCCTCGCTTATAGAATGCCCGCGAATTCAGGCTCGGGCAGCCCGGTGACACCAGGCCGCACGGCAAACAGATGACCGTCATGCTCGCTGGCGTTCGCCGCGGGGCGAATCGACGTGACGAACAGCGTGTCCAGATCGCGGCCGCCGAACGCGCACATGGCGGGCTTGGTGGCCGGCACGGCAATCTGCCGATCCAGCTTGCCCTCTGGCGTGAAGCGCAGCAGCAGGCCCGCGTCGTTCGCGCAGATCCAGTAGCAGCCGTCGGCGTCCACGGCGGCGCCGTCGGGGCGGCCCGCGTAGTCGTGCAGATCCGCGAACACGCGCCGGTTGCGCGGCTCGCCGGTCTCGATGTCGTAATCGAACGCCCAGATCAGCCGGCGCAACGGATGCGAGTCGGACAGATACATGGTCGAACCGTCCGGCGACCACGCCAGGCCGTTCTGCGTGATGAGCGCATCGACCACCGGCGCGGACAGCACGCCGCGTTCGTCGAACCGGTAGAGCGCGCCGCCCGGAACGGCTGCCGCCATGTCCTGCACGATCGTGCCGGACCAGAAGCGCCCTTGCCGGTCGCAACGGCCGTCGTTGAAGCGCATGTCGTCGAATGCGAAGGTGGGCGCGGCAAGCTTGCGCGGCACGACCTTCACCGGGCCGCCGCCGGACGCGGCTGCGCTTTCCGCTTCAGGCAGCGTCAGCGCGAAAAGTCCCGTCTCGCATCCGGCCAGCACCGTGCCGCGACGATCGAACGCAATGCACGCCACCTTCTCCGGCAGCAGCCACTCAGTGCGCCGGCCCGGATTGATCCGCAGCCGCACGATCAGGCGTGCCGGAATGTCGACCCAGTAAAGCGCCTGTTCCGCCGCGCGCCACACCGGGCTTTCGCCGACCGATGCAGGTGCCTGACCCGCTGCCTCGACGCGTTCCGCACGCGGGTTCGCCACTGCGCTCATCGTTTCGGCTCCATCGGGCCGGCGAGCACGAACGGGCCACCCTGATAGCGCTGTGTCGGATCGTCGAGATCGGCAGTGGGTGCGCTGACGGGAAAGAGGTGCTCGAATTCAATCGAACTGTCCTGCGGACGAAAGCCGAGGAATGCGGCCTTGGTGTTGTCCACCCACTTGGTGCGGTTATCCGACACGCCGTAGACGATCGCATGCCCCACGCGGTTGGTGAAGAGCGAGCAGCGCACCAGTTCGATGAAGTCGCGAAAGCTCAGAAAGGTCACGAGCATGCGCGGGTTTTTCGGCTGTTCGAACGACGAGCCAATCCGCAGGCACACCGTCTCCAGACCAAAGCGATCGAAGTAGTAGCGCGACAACGATTCGCCAAAGCACTTCGTCACGCCATACAGGCTGTCCGGACGCAGCGGCGAGTCGATATCGACCACTTCGGTGACCGGATGAAAACCCACCGCGTGATTCGAACTCGCGTACACAACGCGCTTCACACCCTGCTTCTGCGCAGCCGAATAGAGGTTGTACAGGCCGCGAATATTCGCTTCGAGCAGATCTTCGAACGGTGCCTCGACGGAGATGCCGCCGAGATGGATCACCGCGTCCACGCCTTCGAGCAGCGCGTGCACGTCCGCTTCGTTCGCGAGGTCCACGATCGACGCTTCCTCATGCGCCGCCACGTCGCCAAGCGGAGCGATATCGGTCACGCGCACGATATCGGCCCACGCCGCGAGCGCGCCGCGCAACTGCCGGCCGAGATTGCCCGCCGCGCCGGTCAGCAGCAGCCGATGGAAAGGTTTCTGTGCCGCGCCGCGGCCAAGGTTCGAGTCTGTCATGTCGCTAGGTTGTGTCATTGCTCCCGCATCAGGCGGAATTTGGCGGAGTTAGCCGGATCGTCGTGGCGGATCTCAGGTCACCGGCGCCGGATTGAACAGCGTCAACGCATTGTGAAGTTTGAGTTTTTCCGCGCAGGTCTCTTTGCGCCCGCTGGCGACGTCGAGCATCAGGCGGAACAGCTCCCAGCCCACCTCTTCGATGCTCGCCGCGCCGGTGGCGATCGTGCCGGCGTTGATATCCATCAGATCGTGCCAGCGGCGCGCGAGATCCGAGCGGGTGGCGACCTTGATCACGGGCACTTCCGCGAGACTATACGGCGTGCCGCGGCCCGTGGTGAACACGTGCAGGTTGATCCCCGCCGCGACCTGCAGCGTGCCGCAGATGAAATCGCTAGCCGGCGTCGCCGCGTAAATCAGGCCTTTCTGCCTGACCTTCTCACCCGGCGACAGCACGCCCGAAATGGCGGAGTTGCCCGACTTGATGATCGACCCCATCGCCTTTTCGACGATGTTCGACAAGCCGCCCTTCTTGTTGCCCGGCGTGGTGTTGGCGCTGCGGTCGGCGCCGCCGCGCTTCAGATAATCGTCGTACCACTGCATCTCGCGGATGATCGCCGCGGCAACGTCCGCGTTGGCTGCGCGCGCGGTCAGCTGATCGACGCCGTCGCGCACCTCGGTGACTTCGGAAAACATGACGGTGGCGCCGGCGCGCACCAGCAGATCGGTCGCGAAGCCCACGGCGGGATTGGCGGTCAGCCCGGAGAACGCGTCGCTGCCGCCGCACTGCACGCCGACCACCAGATCGGACGCGGGGCAGGTTTCGCGGCGGCGATTGTTGAGCCGCTTCAGATGACCTTCGGCCATTCTCATGATCGACTCGATCATGGACTGGAAGCCGACGTGCGCTTCGTCCTGCAGCACCACCACGTCGCCGTTCAGATCGGCCGTGACGTCGCCGATGTCCGCGACTTCCGCGACATTCGCCGCGGCCGCGATCGGAATCGTGCCGGGCGGCATCAGACGCTCGGGCTGCAGCTTCTCGCAACCGAGGCTGACCATCATCACCTCGCCGCCGAAATTCGGATTCAGACTGATATTGCGCACGGTGCGGATCGGCACCATGGCGTCGGGCGCGTCGATCGCGACGCCGCAGCCGTAGGTATGGCCGAGGCTCACCACGTCGTCGACATTCGGGTAGCGCGGCAACAGCTCGGCCTTGATGCGCGTGACCGCATGCTGAACCACGTCGGCCACGCATTGCACGGTGGTGGTGATGGCGAGAATGTTGCGCGAGCCGACCGAGCCGTCCGCGTTGCGGTAGCCCTCGAACGTGAAGCCTTCGAGCGGCGGCATCTCCGGCGCCTTGATGGTGGCGATGCGCAGATCTTCGAGCCCCGGCGGGCTCGGCATGCGGATCACGTGCTCGTTGATCCAGCTGCCCTTGGGCAACGCCTTGAGCGCGTAGCCGATCACCACGTTATAGCGGATGACCTCGTCGCCCTCGGCCAGATCGGCCAGCGCGACCTTGTGGCCCTGCGGCACACGCTCGCGCAGCGCGAGGCCGTCCGGAAATACGGCGCCCTCACCCAGACCGCCGTCGTTGACGACGATCGCAACGTTGTCATTGGGGTGAACGCGAATGTAGAGCGGAGATTGTTCCATTGCATCGATCCTTATGGCGCTGCACGCGCGCCGCGCCAGCTATTCATACGTCATCCTACAACACAGAAGATTACGTGGACGTTCCGTATTTACCCTAGGGCACGCATTATGCCGTGAAATGGCCGTTGAGTTCGCCGATTTGTTGTTGTACGATGACGTATAAGAAATCTCCGTTTCGACCTATTTCGACAAATCAACCCATACCGCCGCCCTGGATACACATCATGACGACACCGCAGGAACTCAAGCAGATCGTTTCGGAAGGCCTTCTCTCCTTCCCGGTCACCGACTTCGACGCACAAGGCGAGTTTCGCGCCGACACCTATGCTGAGCGCCTCGAATGGCTCGCCCCTTATGGCGCCTCGGCCCTGTTCGTGGCCGGCGGCACGGGCGAATTCTTCTCGCTCACGCACAAGGACTATTCGAACGTGGTGCGCACGGCCGCCGAAGTCTGCAAGGGCAAGGTGCCGATTCTGGCCGGCGCGGGCGGCCCGACGCGCGTCGCAATCGAGTATGCGCGCGAAGCGGAGCGCCACGGCGCGAACGGCATTCTGCTGATGCCGCACTACCTGACCGAAGCCTGCCAGGAAGGCATCGCCGCGCACGCCGAAGAAGTCTGCAAGTCCGTGCCGAACATGGGCGTGATCATCTACAACCGCGCGAACTCCAAGCTTAACGCCGATATGCTGGAAGGGCTGGCCGAGCGCTGCCCGAACCTGATCGGCTTCAAGGACGGCGTGGGCGAAATCGAGAACATGGTGACGATCCGCCGCCGTCTCGGCGACCGATTCTCGTATCTCGGCGGCCTGCCGACCGCGGAAGTCTATGCGGCGGCCTACAAGGCGCTGGGCGTGCCGGTGTATTCGTCGGCGGTGTTCAACTTCATTCCGAAGACCGCGATGGATTTCTACCGCGCCATCGCCGCGGACGACCACGCGACCGTCGGCAAACTGATCGACGAATTCTTCCTGCCGTACCTGGCGATCCGCAACCGCCGCGCGGGCTACGCGGTGAGCATCGTCAAGGCGGGCGCGAAGCTCGTCGGCTACAGCGCCGGTCCGGTGCGCGCGCCGCTGACCGATCTGACGGAAGAAGAAATGAGCCAGCTCGACGCGCTCATCAAGACGCTCGGCCCGCAGTAATGCGGCTGGCGCAGCCGGCGTAATCCACAGCCCACGGCCTGCATAAGAAATTCAGGAGATGTCCATGGAAATGAGCCGCACCGCGAGTGCCGCGCACGTCGCGCGTCGCACCAAAGTCCGCTATGCGATCCTGTTGCTGATCTTCCTGATCACGACGTTCAATTACGCGGACCGCGCAACGCTCTCGGTGACCGGCTCGGCCATGCGCGCCGAGTTCGGCTTCGACGCGATCCGCATGGGCTACATCTTCTCCGCGTTCAGCTGGGCGTACGTGCTGTCGCAATTGCCGGCCGGCTGGCTGCTGGATCGCTTCGGCGCGCGGCGCGTCTACGCCGCGAGCATTTTCTTCTGGTCGCTGTTTACCCTGCTGCAAAGCGCTATCGGCTTGCTGGGCAGCGCGGCGGCCGCCGTGACCGCGCTGTTCGTGCTGCGCTTCGCGATGGGCGCGGCGGAATCACCGGCGTTTCCCGCCAATGCCAAGGTCGTGGCGAGCTGGTTCCCCACCAACGAGCGCGGTACGGCATCGGCCATTTTCAATTCGGCGCAGTACTTCGCCGCGGTCGTGTTCACGCCGCTGATGGCGTGGCTCACCCATGCGTTCGGCTGGCACATGGTGTACGTCGTGATGGGCGTGACGGGGTTTCTGCTTGCGCTCACGTGGCTGAAGGTGATGAAGAACCCCGCCGATCATCCGGGTGTGTCGCGCGCCGAACTGGACTACATCGAACAGGGCGGCGGCGTGATCAATGGGCAGACGAAGGCCCGGACCGCAACGACGGAAAAGCCGATCGAACAGGCGGGCGGCTGGTTTCTGGTGCGCCAGCTGCTGAGCAACCGCATGCTGCTCGGCGTCTATCTCGCGCAGTACTGCATCAACGTGCTGACCTACTTCTTCCTGACCTGGTTTCCGATCTACCTCGTGCAAGCGCGCGGCATGACGATTCTGCAAGCGGGTCTGGTCGCTTCGCTGCCAGCGATCTGCGGATTCTCCGGCGGCGTGCTCGGCGGCATTCTTTCGGACGGCCTGATCCGGCGCGGCCATTCGCTCACCGTCGCGCGCAAGGTGCCGATTGTCGGCGGCATGCTGCTGTCGGTGTGCATCATCGGCTGCAACTACGTATCGACCGACTGGGTCGTCGTCGCGCTCATGTCGCTCGCGTTCTTCGGCAAGGGTATCGGCGCGCTCGGCTGGGCGGTCGTCGCCGATACGTCGCCGAAGGAAGCGCTCGGACTGTCCGGCGCGATCTTCAATATGTTCGGCAACGTGGCCGGCATCGTGACGCCGATCGTGATCGGCTATCTCGTGGCGAAAAGCGGCTCGTTCAACGGCGCGCTCGTGTTCGTGGGTCTCAATGCCCTGCTCACGGTGTTCAGCTACCTCGTGATCGTGCGGGACATCAAGCGGGTCGAGTTGCGTCCGCGCTGAGCGGCTCGCGGTTATCGTACTTCTGCGGCGGCGAAACGGCCGCTGCAGTCGCGCCTGGCTGGCTGATATCCCAACTGGCCGCCGAATGGCTATGGCGCCGAAATTGAAATAGCGTATCTATAATCAGTCGTCAGACGACGGTATAATGAAAATCACGCAATATCCGCGACTATCTGATTCAAGGGGCGTTTTCGATGTCTACACCGCTGGCATCCGCAGCACCGCCACGACGCGCTCGTAATCTCGCCGAGCTGGTCGTCGGCTACGTCACCGAGCAGATTGCGTCCAACGCGTTGAAGCCCGGCGACAAACTGCCAACCGAATCGCAGCTCATGGTCACGTTGAGCGTGAGCCGTACTGTCATTCGCGAAGCGATTTCGCGCTTGCAGGCGGGCAAGGTCATCGAGACGCGGCACGGCATCGGCAGCTTCGTGCTGGAGCCGCAGCGAGAAAAACTCGGTATCGACATGGTGCCCGCCACGACGTTGCGCGACGTGCTGTCGATCCTGGAACTGCGTATCAGCCTCGAAACGGAATGCGCGGGACTCGCCGCGCAACGCGCCAAGCCGGACGACCTCGCGCGCATGCGCGCCGCGCTCGACGCGATCGAAGCCACGCGTCACAACGGGCTGGACAGCGTCGACGCCGACCTGCAGTTTCATATCTCGGTGGCGCGCGCCACCGGCAACCGCTATTTCGTCGACATCCTCACGCAAATGGGCAGCGCGCTGATTCCGCGCAACCGGCTCGACTCGGCGGGCATTGCGCGCGCGGAGCCGGACGCGTATCTGTCGCTCGTCAATCTCGAGCACGAAAGCATTCTCGAAGCGATCACGCGGCACGACGCGGAAGGCGCGCGCGCGGCCATGCGCATGCACCTGTCCAATAGCCGCGAGCGCTTGCGGCGCGCCAATGAAACGGCTGAGACGAATGGCTGATTCGCCAGTTCATTGAAGCGGATGCAAAGAGAAATGGCCGGGATATCCCGGCCATTTTCTTTTCCTGCCTGCTTCGCCAAGTCACGCGATTGCGTGACTGGCGGTGTCACTTAGCTGCGTCACTCAGTTGTGTCACTTAGCTGCGCGTGATCTCACCATCACGGCGGCGCCACAGGTCCAGCGGGTTGCCATCGGCCAACGCCTCGGGCAGCAGACCGGCCGGGAAATCCTGATAGCACACCGGACGCAGGAAGCGCTCGATCGAGGTCGTGCCTACCGAGGTCGCGCGGCTATCCGACGTAGCGGGGAACGGGCCGCCGTGCACCATCGCGTGCGATACCTCGACACCCGTCGGGAAGCCGTTGACCAGAATCCGGCCGGCTTTGCGCTCGAGAATCGGCACCAGCTTTTTCGCCGCCGCCAGGTCGTCGCTATCCATCTGCACCGTAGCAGTCAGCTGACCGGCAAAGTGTTCGGCAACCGCGAGCAGCTCCGCCTCGTCCCTGCAACGCACGATGGTCGACGCCGGGCCGAACACCTCGTCCTCCAGCGCCGGCGTGGCGAGGAACGTCTGCGCGTCGGTCACGAACAACGCTGCGCGCGCCTGCGTCGGGCCGGTTGCGTCCACACCATGCGCAACCGCCTCGACGCCCTTGTTGGCTGCCAGCTTGCCCACGCCTTCTTCATAGGCGGCGTGAATGCCGGACGTCAGCATGGTCTGCGCGGGCTTGCCGCTCAGCGCGCCGGCTGCCGTGGCGACAAAATCCTTGAGCGCGTCGCTGTCGACGGCAATCGCGAGGCCCGGGTTGGTACAGAACTGGCCGGCGCCGAGCACCAGAGAATCGACGAAACCGCTCGCGATGCTCGCGCCGCGCTGAGCCAACGCGCTCGGCAGCAGGAACACCGGGTTGATGCTGCTCATTTCCGCGTAGACCGGGATCGGCTCGGCACGCGCAGCCGCGACGCGCATCAGCGAGGTGCCGCCCGCGCGCGAACCGGTGAAGCCCACTGCCTTGATCGCCGGATGCGCGACCAGCGCTTCGCCGACGGAATTGCCCGCACCGACGATCAGCGAGAACACGCCTTCCGGCAGGTCCATTTCCTGCGCGACGCGCTGGATCACCCGGCCGACCATCTCCGAGGTACCGAGGTGAGCGCGGTGCGCCTTCACCACCACCGGGCAACCGGCCGCGAGCGCCGCCGCCGTATCGCCACCCGCCACCGAAAACGCGAGCGGGAAATTGCTGGCGCCGAACACGGCGACCGGACCCAGCGGAATCTTTTGCATGCGCAGGTCGGAACGCGGCAACGGCTTGCGCTCCGGCAGCGGCGAATCGAGCGTGGCGGCGAGCCATTGCCCCGCGCGCACGACTTGCGCGAACAGTTTCAATTGTCCGGTGGTGCGGCCGCGCTCGCCTTCCAGACGCGCCTTCGGCAGGCCCGACTCCTGGTTCGCCCGCTCGATCAGCGCATCGCCCAGCGCGGTGATACCGTCGGCGATACGGTCCAGAAACTCGGCCCGCACGGCGAGCGGCAGGTGCCGGTACGGATCGAACGCCTGACGCGCCAGTTCGCAGGCCAGTTCGACATGAGCCACCGAGCCGCTGCCGAAAACCGGCTCCGCGATGTCGGTTCCCGTGGCAGGATTGAACGCACGCAGGGGTTTTTCCTCGCCGTGTACCGCTTTGCGACCGATCAGCATTGCACCGGTAATGGACATTTCGCTTCCTTTGAATGAAGGATTGAGATATAGGTCATCCTACAACATCACGAGGCCCGCGTGCAACCGGAACTGCTTACCCGGTGAGGAATGCGGGTTTACCTGACCGTTACAACCTGCCATGCCAGTGCTAATCTGCACGCAAGACATACGACAACTTATAACTTGATTTTGTTGTCGCCGAAAGCTGCCCGACCCATCGCCGTTGGAGGAAATCCGCCCATGCCAGCCGTCACGCCCTACCAGCCCTTACCCAATAGCTTCCGCCGAGCGGTGCGCGGCGGCGAAACCCTGATTGGCTGCTGGGCGTCGCTCGCCAGTCCGATCGTCACCGAACTGCTTGGCACGGTCGGCTTCGACTGGATGCTGCTGGATGCCGAGCACGCGCCGAACGACGTCCTGACGCTGATCCCCCAGTTGATGGCGCTCAAGGATAGCGCCAGCGCGCCGGTCGTGCGGCCGCCCGCCAACGACAGCGTGTTCATCAAGCGGCTGCTCGATAGCGGGTTCTCGAATTTCCTGGTGCCGTTCGTCGACAGCGCCGAAGACGCGGCCCGCGCCGTCGCCGCCACGCGCTACCCGCCGCAAGGCATTCGCGGCGTCTCGGTCAGCCAGCGCGGCAATCGTTATGCCACCGTGCCCGATTACTTCGACATCGCCAACGACAACGTCTGCGTGATCGTGCAGATCGAAAGCCGCAAGGCAGTCGATGCGATCGACGAGATTCTCGCGGTGGACGGCGTCGATGGCGTGTTCGTCGGTCCGTCCGATCTCGCGGCCGCGTACGGCCATCTGGGCAACGCGGGCCATCCCGACGTGCAGCAGGCGATCGCACACGTTTTCGAACGCGCGCAGGCGGCGGGCAAGCCAAGCGGAATCCTCGCGCCGGTGCAGGCCGACGCGGAGCGTTATATGTCGATGGGCTGCCGCGTCATCGCGGTTTGCGCGGATATGGGGCTGCTCAAAGGCGCCGCGCAGACGGTTCAGAAACACTTCATGCAGAAACAGGCTGGCCAGCAATAACACGGCCGCCATGACCTCTCCGGAGCATTCCATGCAAAAAGCAGGCTTTATCGGACTCGGCATCATGGGCAAGCCCATGGCCGCGAATCTTCTCAAGAACGGCGTCGCGCTGGCGGCGTTTACGCGCAGCGGCGTGCCTGACGAGCTCGTCCAGGCGGGCGCCGTGGCGTGCGACAGCCCGGCCGCGGTGGCCGCGCACGCCGATGTGATTTTCGTCATGGTGCCGGACACGCCCGACGTCGAGCGCGTGCTGTTCGGCGAACAGGGGCTTGCCAGCGCGTTGCGCGCGGGGCAAACGGTGGTCGACATGAGCTCGATTTCGCCGATGGCGACCCGCGACTTCGCGGCACGCGTGCGCGAGCACGGCGCGGACTACCTGGACGCACCGGTTTCCGGCGGTGAAGTCGGCGCCAAGGCCGGCTCGCTGACCATCATGGTGGGTGGCGAAACGGCCACGTTTGAGCGCGTCAAGCCGCTCTTCGACATGATGGGCAAGAACGTCACATTGGTCGGCGCGGTCGGCGCCGGCCAGGTGTGCAAGGTCGCCAACCAGGTGATCGTCGCCGCGACCATCGAGGCCGTCGGCGAAGCACTGCTGCTCGCCTCCAAAGCCGGCGTCGATCCGGCGCGCGTGCGCGAAGCGCTGATGGGCGGGTTCGCGTCGTCGCGCATTCTCGAAGTGCACGGCGAGCGCATGACCAAACGCACCTTCGATCCGGGCTTTCGCATCGAGCTGCACCAGAAGGATCTGAACCTCGCGCTCTCCACCGCGCAAGCGCTCGGCGTGTCGCTGCCGAATACCGCCACCTGCCAGGCGCTGTTCAACGCCTGCGTGGCGCACGGCGGCAAGGCATGGGACCACTCGGCGATGGTGCGCGCGCTCGAAGTGCTCGCCAATCACGAAATCGGCCAGCAACCGGCTTAAGCCGCACGCTCCTCTCCGAAGCGCCGCTCTGTCTTGCCCTGAAAAGGTAGGACCGAGCGGCGCTTTTGCGCGCTCGCGTTCTTCGCCGTCCTGCTATTGCGACTGTCTCATTCCCACTTCGTGGCGTTCTGCTGCAAATACCTAGGATGACATCTCGACAGCAAACCTCAAAGGTGAGGCATATGCGGCTGACCACCAACGGTTTTCGACAACACGCGTCAAGTGAAAAGAGACATTCGCGGCAACGAACGATCAGAACAACCGCAGCACTGCAAAAAAATGGCGGCGCCCTCGGGCGCCGCCATTTCATTTCCAGTCCCGCCGGATCACCGGCCAGGAATCATCGCGTAGAAGTGCGTAACTTATTTCGCCACCGCGCCCGCCGGGCTCCAATGCGGCTCGGGCATCTTGTCAGCGCTTTTCGCCAGCAGGCACACCACGGCCGCCGCGATAATGTCGAATACCGCCAGCACCACGAAGAGCGGGCTGTATCCAATCTGCGTAACCAGCACACCGAACAGCGCGGTAAAGGCCGCCGCGCCCAGATAGCCCGCCATGCCGCCCATGCCGGTCGCGGTGGCGACCTCGTTCTTGCCGAACATATCGGAGGTAATCGCATACAGCGCGCCCGACAAGGTCTGGTGAGCGAAACCGCCGACGCACAGCAGCGCCACCGCCACGTAAGGACTCGCCACCAGTCCCACGCAAGCCGGTCCGATCATGCACAGCGCACCGACCACGAACACCATCTTGCGCGACGTGAAGAGCGACACCTTCGCGTACTTGTGAAACAGCGGGCTCAGATAGCCGCCCAAGACGCAGCCGATATCCGCGGCCAGAAACGGCATCCATGCATACAGCGCGACTTCCTTCAGGTTCATGTGCCGTTCGGTCATCATGTACAGCGGAATCCACGCGTTGAAGGTCTGCCAGGCCGGCTCGGAGAGAATGCGCGGAATCCCGATCGCCCAGAAGTCGCGGCTGCCGAGCATGGCGACCCAGCTGCGCTTGGCGGTGCCGAGATCGCTGTGCTTCGTTTCCTGCCCACTGAGAATGTACTCGCGCTCTTCGTCGCCCAGCAGCTTCTGCTTGCGCGGATGCTTGTAGAGCGCCATCCACAGCACGCTCCAGACAATCCCCGCCACGCCGACGATCACGAACGCCAGCTGCCACTCTCCGTGCAGCAGCGCCCAGACCACCAGCGGCGGCGCCAGCAGCGCGCCGATGGACGAGCCGATGTTGAACCAGCCGATCGCCACCGAACGCTCCTTGGCCGGAAACCATTCGCTCGTCGCCTTGACGCCGGCCGGAATGCCGGCCGCCTCGGCGATGCCGAGCAGGCCGCGGAAGAACGCGAGACTGCGCCAGCCCGTCGCCCACGCCGCCGCGGCGCACGCCAGCGACCAGGCGAGCGCGAAGGCCGCAAAGCCGAGCTTGGTGCCGACGGTATCGAGCACGAAGCCCGCCACCGGCTGCATGAATGCATAGCACAGCTGCCATGCCACCACCACGTGCGCGTACTGCTCGGTCGTGATGTGAAGGTCCTTCATCAATGTCGGCGCGGCGACCGACAGCGTATTGCGCGCGAGATAGTTGATGATGAGTCCGGCTGCGACCAGGCTGACCATCCACCAGCGGATGCCCTTGACTTTCATTGCTACGTCTCCTCGTAATCCTTTGCTGCTCAAACAGGTCGTGCCGCGGTAGCGGCCGCGCCATCGGGACCTACCTCGTCGCGCGAATAGTCAATGCCGACAAAGCTGCCGCCCTGGAAGCGCTGGCTCAGCGCGTCGAGCGGATTCGGCCGCGCGAGAATCTCCTCGGCGTAAATCTCGGCGTCCTGCGTGGGGCGATATCCCAGACGCTCGGCGCCGCTGTTATCCCACCAGCTGCGGGTATTGGCCGAGACGCCCCAGATAGTCAGGAATCCTACGTCTTTCGCCTCGACGCAGCGGTCAAGAAAATGCAGCAGGTCCTGATGACCAAACCAGGTGCTCAAATGACGAGGCTCGGTCGGCCGCTCGAGGCAACTGCCGATGCGCACGCAAATACTCTCGATGCCGTGCTTGTCCCAGTACATTCTGGCGAGCGCTTCTCCCCACACCTTGCTCAGGCCGTAGAAACCGTCCGGGCGCAGCTCGCAGCCGAGGCCGAGATGCTCGGTCACGGGGTACATGCCGATCGCGTGGTTCGAGCTGGCGAACACGATGCGCCGCACGCCTTGCCGGCGCGCGCCTTCATACACTTCCACCAGCCCGCGCAGATTGTTCTCGATGATTTCGGGCAGCGGGCGCTCTACGCTCGTTCCCGCGAAATGGATCAGCACGTCGACGCCTTCCAGCAGGCGATCCACGACGGCGGGATCGCGCAGGTCACCGTGCATCACGTCCTCGCCTTCCACGAGCGGCACCAGGGGCTTCGAACCCGCGGCCGAGCGCAACGGCGTGCCGCGCGCAATCAACGCAGCGCGCACCACCGAGCCTAGCTGGCCGCCGGCTCCACTCAGAGCAATCTTCTTCATAAGGTTCCTTTACTGCGCCAAGCGCGATCGAACTGGAGGATCGTCGGAAAATCGTAGTTGTACGATAACGTACTATTACCGATGCCAGACGCGATTTCAATTAGGCACTTACCCTTATTCCAGCCCCTAATATTTTGGATATTCCTTAGCAAACAAGCGCATAGGGTTTCCATATTTATGCGACATCGTATAACTTAAACGTCGCCTGTTTCCTTGAGTCGCCATTCGCCGCACCACGTCAGCCGACCCCGAGTATTCTCACTCAAGCACGCGTAGACTTGTTTCGGTTGCGCCGAAGCCGAGCTTCCATCGTGCTCCGGCAAGGCGCACTCTTCAGCCCATTCTTTTTTGCGTCGCACGTCACCATGCTCACCGCCCACTGCTCCGTGAAATCCGTCGCCCTGCCCGCTGAATCGGCTGTCGCGCGCCTGTACAACGAACCCGACCTAGCCGATGCCTACGCGGTGCGCCTGCCCGAAAACGCGATCGACGATCCGGAATTGCTGGCGCGCTTTGTGTTCGCGCATCAGGCGGGCTGGATCGCAAAGCTGCTGCGCTTGCGCGATGCGATCGTCGCTCGCTTCGGGCTGAAAACGGCGGCGCAGTTGCGCGTCCAGGACCCGGCCGCCGCCAGGGAGCGCGTCGACTTCTTCCGGATCTACACCCGTAGCGCGCACGAGATCATCCTCGGCGAAGACGACAGCCATCTCGACTTCCGGGTCTCCCTGCTCCAGCAAACCCGCGATACGCGCGAAGGCCGCTCGCGCTATCTGGTGCTCTCCACCGTCGTGCATTGCCACAATGCGCTCGGCCGCTTCTACATTCTCGTGATCGCACCGTTCCACCGGCTGGTGGTCCGCTCGTCGTTGCAGCGGGCGGCGCGCATCGGCTGGCCGGTTGCCTGAGGGTTCGTTCGGCCCACACGCGGCCTCGCGCATGGATACGTCCACACAGCACCGCCGCTCAGCGTGCGCATGAGAGAAACAACCAGGAAACAACCCGGCCGCATTGCTGCAGCGCGGTCGATTGCCGCAGTTGCGCAGCAAGCGCGCGAAACCCTCGCACCAAGGCAATCAGGAAAACTTGATACCCATCAAGGGTTTGCCGTCTCAAAATAGAAAACCGCCGCAAAACAAGGTGGTTTTTTGACGCACGTCGCGGCGCAGCAAAAATTCCTCTCATCCCCTACTCTTGCGCCATCTGCCCAGCGCAGTGCGCACCGACAACGGTCGACGCGCGTAGTCCGCCCTCGCGGGCATCACGCACTTCACGCTCATGAACTCCGCTCTATCGGCATTCGATCTCGCGCGCATCCAGTTTGCGTTCACCGTCTCGTTTCACATCGTTTTCCCGGCCCTCAGCATCGGTCTCGCCAGCTTCATCGCCGTGCTCGAATGGCGCTGGCTGAAAACCGGCAAGGCGTACTACAAAGACCTTTGCCTGTTCTGGTCGAAGATCTTCGCAGTGGCCTTCGGCATGGGGGTCGTCTCCGGCGTAGTGATGAGCTATCAGTTCGGCACCAACTGGTCGGGCTTCTCCAGTTTCGCCGGCCCCATCACCGGGCCGCTGCTGATGTACGAAGTGATGACCGCGTTCTTCCTCGAAGCGGGCTTCCTCGGCATCATGCTGTTCGGTTGGCAGCGCGTGAGTCCGCGCGCCCACTTCGGCGCCGCGCTGATGGTGGCGATCGGCACGCTGATTTCGACCTTCTGGATTCTCGCCTCCAATAGCTGGATGCAAACGCCGCAAGGCTTCGAAGTGGTGAACGGTCACGTCGTGCCGCTCGACTGGTTCAAGATCATTTTCAATCCGTCGTTCCCGTACCGGCTCGCGCATATGGCGCTGGCAGCGTTCATCGTCGCGGGGCTGGTGGTCTCGGCGGTCGGCGCGTGGCATCTGCTGCGCGGGCGGCGCGATCCGGCCGTCAAGAAGATGTTCTCCATGGCGCTCTGGCTGCTGCTGATTCTCACGCCGATCCAGGCCTTCGTCGGCGATCAGCATGGCTTGAATACGCGCGAATATCAGCCGGCCAAGATCGCTGCGATCGAAGGTCTGTGGGACACCGAGAAAGGCGGCACCGCGCTGAACCTGTTCGGCATTCCGGACATGCAGGAGGAAACCACGCGCTACGCCGTGTCGATTCCGCACCTGGGCAGCCTGATCCTCACGCATAGCTGGGACGGCGAAATTCGCGGCCTCAAGGAATTCCCGCCGCAGGATCGGCCGAACTCGACGGTCGTGTTCTGGAGCTTTCGCATCATGGCGGGCCTCGGCATGCTGATGATCTTGCTGTCGGCAACCGCGTGGGCGCTGCGCCGCCGCGAACGCCTGTTTGAATCGAAGTGGTTCCTGCGCTTTGCCGTGGCCATGGGCCCGACCGGTTTCATCTCGCTGCTGGCCGGCTGGGTGACCACGGAAGCCGGCCGTCAGCCGTGGGTCGTGTACGGCGTGATGCGCACCGCGCAGGCCGTGTCGCCGCTGACCACGCAACAAGTCAGCGTCTCGCTGATGACCTTCGTGGTCGTGTACTTCCTCGTGTTCGGCACCGGCGTCTACTACATGCTCAAGCTGATGCGCTCGGGTCCGGCGCTGCCAGGCAATAGACCGCACAACTCGCCGCACGGCACGCCGCATGACGCGCCGGAGCGCCTGCCGAACCCGGCCGCGCGCCGCCCGCTCGCGAGCGCCGATCACATGATCGACGCCGTCTGAACCTACCCTGCATCACTAGCTGCTTGCGAGAGAGAAAATGGACGTAACCGTAGTGTGGGCCGCGATCATCGCGCTGGGCCTTTTCATGTATGTGGTGCTGGACGGCTTCGATCTGGGCATCGGCATCGTGTTCCCGTTCTTCCCCGATGAGAAAGAACGCGACCTGATGATGAACACCGTCGCGCCGGTATGGGACGGCAACGAAACCTGGCTGGTGCTCGGCGGCGCAGGTCTGTTCGCCGTGTTTCCCGCGGTCTACTCGACCGTGCTGTCCGCGCTGTATTTGCCGCTGATCTTCATGCTCGTGTGTCTGATCTTTCGCGGCGTGTCATTCGAGATTCGCGCCAAGGCCAACCGCACGAAGCATCTGTGGGACCTGGCGTTTATTGGCGGCTCGACGGGCGCGGCGTTCTTCCAGGGCATCGCGCTGGGCGCGTTCCTGCAAGGCATCCCCGTGAGCGATGGCGCCTATGCCGGCGACGCCTTCGGCTGGCTCACCCCGTTCAGCCTGCTCACGGGGCTCGGACTCGTCGTGACCTACGCGCTGCTCGGCTGCTGCTGGCTGGTGGCGAAAACCGAGGGCGATCTGCAACGCCGGCTGCATCGCGTGGTTTGGCCGCTGACGCTCGTGCTGCTCGGCTTCATCGCGATGGTCAGCCTGTGGACGCCGCTCCAGGATCCGACTATCGCGCAGCGCTGGTTCCACGACAACCTCTTCTACCGCCTGCTGCCGGCGCCGTTCCTCGTGGCCGTCTGCGCATTCTTCATGCATCGCGCGGTACGCGAGCGGCATCACAACACGCCGTTCGCGCTGGCGCTGCTGCTGGTGCTGCTCGGCTATGCGGGGTTGCTGGTGAGCTTGTGGCCGTATGCGATTCCGTCGAGCATGACGCTGTGGGAAGCCGCCGCGCCGCGCTCGAGTCAGATGTTCACGCTGGTTGGCGCAGCGGTGATTCTGCCGGTCATCATTGCTTATACGACGATGGGTTACTGGGTGTTTCGAGGCAAGGTGCGTCATGGCGACCAACATCACTATCACTAAGCAGATCGATGCCGGTGTCAGGCCCGGCGCAACTCATAACGCATCCCCCGCGCCGGCGCGCAAACTGCCCGGCTGGCTGTGGTTCATCGCGCTATGGTGCGTCGGCGTGGGTTCGGCCATGTCGCTCGGCTTCGCGTTCAAGCTGCTGATGAATGCAACGCTTTTTGCAGTCAAATAAACACTGTTCCAACGCGATTCGATCTGGCGCGCATAACCTTCGGAATCCTGCATGGCGGGCTTCAAAATTGGCCCTCGCGGCTCGTCTACCAAGCAAGCCGGAACCTATGCGCGGGAGACCTGCCTTACACATCGTGCAGAGCATCGGACCTGCCGGCGATCATACAAATAAAAACCCGTTCAGGCGGCGCCCTGGCGCAAGCCCTGCTGGGGCACACGCCAAATGGTGCACCGCGCCGCCGATCGGGCCTATGATCACGGGGTAGCCGGCCATGATGCGATTCACGAGCAGAAACGTAAAACGAAACCTCATAACGGCAGTAGTCCACAACGGGCAGGTCCGACTCGCGGAGACATCATGAAGTTTCTTGTGGCCGACGACCATGAACTGATCCGGCAAGGCGTCAAGACCATGCTGCGCGGCCTCGATCCCGAGGCCCAGTTCGACGAAGCCGACAACTGGGAAACGCTCGCCACCCTCGCACGGCCCGACGCCGATCACGATCTCGCCATCGTCGATCTGCATATGCCGGGCATGAGCGGCGCGACGTCGCTCGAAGTGCTGTTGAAGGCGAACCCCGCGCTGCCGCTCGTCGTCCTTTCCGCCGAAGAATCGCCCGACGAAATGCGCGCCGTGCTGGCCGCCGGCGCGCTCGGTTTTGTGCCGAAGCGCCAGCCCGCCAGCGTCATGCTCAAGGCGATCGAACTGGTGCTGTCAGGCGGCGCTTATGTGCCGATGGAGGCCCTCAGCCTGCTGGGTTCGCGTGACACACCCCAGGCCACGCCCGCGCGTGGCGAAGTGGCCGCCGAACTGGCGCCCCACTCGGCGGCTCACGCGGGCGCGCACGCACCCAGCCAGGCCGGCGCCGCGCTCACCGAACCGCTCGCGCAGATACCGGCGTTGCAGCCGCACCAGCAGCATTTGCTGGAGAACCTGTCGCCGCGTCAACAGGACATCATGCGGCTCGTGCATCGCGGCTGGACCAACAAGATGATCGCGCGCGATCTTGGCGTCGCGGAAGGCACGGTGAAAGTGCACCTTTCGGTGATCTTCCGGGCGCTCGGCGTGCACAACCGTTCGACCGCAATCGCCGTGATCAACGGCTGGCTCGAAGCCGGCAAAACGCTGTAACGCGAGCCCAACGACAGGCGGCGTGCGCGCCGCCCGCTTGCAACTACTTTTGCGGTTCGCTTTGGGACGGACTGCGCGCACCCACTTTTGCTTCGGCATCCGCCAAAGTCCCGGCGGCCCGCATCACGTCATTCCCCGCCTGGCCACCCGCATCATGCGCCGTTGGGTCCACGCGCGATTCCTGCGCGGCCGCCGCCCGCCCCTTGCTCAGTCCAGCCTGCTGCCACAGTATTTCCAGCGTGCGCCGCAAGCGCGCCGGCGTGACCGGCTTGTGAAGCACCGGAATCCCTTGCAACGAGAGCGCCGCCAACTCGGCCGACGCCATGTCGCCGGTGATCAGCAGCGTCACCGCATTGTCGTGGCCCGCACGCGCGAGCGCATTGCGCACGGCTGTCAGCGCCTGCGCGCCGGTGCGGTGATTCGCCAGCTGGTAGTCGCATAGCACGGCATCCGGCACGAAGCCGCCGGCGAGCGCCGCGAGCGCTTCGGCCTCGTCGCGTGCGCCTTGCACACTGCAACCCCAGCGCCCAAGCAGACTGACAAGGCCTTCGAGAATCGACGGTTCATCGTCGATGCAGAGCACGCGCCGCCCTTGCGCGGACAATCCACCGACCACGGTTTCGTTCAGGCTGGCCACGATCGCACCGGCCTCGCCCGCCTGCACCGGAACGCGGAACACGGAGCCGCGGCCCGTCGCCGAACGTAATTGCAACTCGCCGCCAAGCAGTTCGACCAGACGCTTCACCGTCGGCAAACCGAGTCCGTGCCCCTGGCGCGCGTCGCGCTGCGGATTAGCGACCTGATAGAACTCTTCGAAAACGCGCTCATGCTCCTCGACTGGAATGCCGATGCCCGAATCGCGTACTTCGATAAAGCCGCCCGCCTGCCGGCCCGCGCGGCGAAAGCCCAGCCAGATCGCGCCCTCCTCGGTATAGCGCACCGCGTTCGACAACAGGTTGCTCAACACGCGTTCGAGCAGCACCGGATCGTCGTGCACGATCATCGCCGTCGGTGCGATGCGCAATGCCAGTCCTTTGGCGGCGGCCTGCGGACGGTACTGGCTGCCGACCCGTTCAAACAGTTCGGACAAGCGGAAATGCAGCCGTATCACCTGGGTCACGCCGCTTTCGAGCCGCGCCAGATCGAGCACCTGATTGAACAACTGGTTCAACGCCTCGACGTTGTAGACGATGTGCTCGGCTGTCTTCGCGTGTTGCACGGGCGTTGCCGCCGCGTCGTTGAGCGAGGCCGCGAGCAGGCCGATCGCATGCAGCGGTTGACGCAAATCGTGACTGGCGGCCGCGAAAAACCGCGTCTTGGCGAGGCTCGCTTCTTCGGCCAGCCGCTTTTGCGCGGCCAGCGATTCCGCCAGATATTGCTGATCGACACGCGCCTGCACGACCTGCCTGAACAGCTTGCGATAACTCAATGCGTAGACGTTGATCGCACAGAAGAAAAACGCGAGGACGATGGCGAGAATCGTACGGTCGAAGGTATGCGTGCCGAAATGCAGCACGATCGACGGAACCAGCAGAAACGGAATCGAAGTCGAAAAATTTAGCAGGTCGAAACCATTCGACATGAACACGCCCGCAGCCAGCGTGACCAGCATGACCGTATGCAGGAGCGGCAAGTCGGTTTGCGGACTCTGAAACGCGAACCAGATCGCGAGGCCCGGCGCGCTGTACAGCAGCATGCCGCGCAGCGCGTGAAGATAGATCCAGCCGCGCGGCGAGACGAGCTGCGGATAGCGGCGGTTGCAGATCCACAGCGCGAGGCCGGCGCAATTGGCCGCGGCGTAGAAACCAAAGCACGCGATAAACAGGTGCGGCGACGGGATCGCCGGCCAATAGATCGCCACCAGCACGGCAATCGAAAACCAGTGCGAAAAGAAAGCGATCGGATCTTGCGCATACAGCACGCGCACCAGGTCTTCGTCGATGGCACGCTGGATCGGGTCGGCCCGCATTGCGCGGTCTCCTTGAGTGTTCTGGTGCAGCCCCTTCTTTATTGTCAGACGAATAAGACGCGTTTTATTGCCAGACGGCATTTTTTGCCGGATGGCGAATTTGCCAGATGGTTTACCCGGCAGTTTACCCATCAGCTACCACTTAATCCATATAGGCGAAGCCGCCGCCGGAAACCATACTGATTTCACATTTCAGCGCGGCTTCAACCCCCGACATCCACACCCCGCCTGCCCACCAGGCTCACCGCGCTCCTTGCCTAACCCTTATGGAGGTTTTCATGGGCGCAGTTCCCAGCCACGATTTCGTCCGCAATCTCGACGATGCGGTCCTGCCCGATTTGTGGCGCCGGCGTACCAGCCTGTCCGGCGACGAAATGGTCTCGATGGTCGAACTGGTCAAACGGGCGCTGCGGACCTATCACCCGCTCGAATTGCAGGCGCTTGGCGAGGACAAGGAAGAACTGGTCGCGCAGTTCATTTACGCGAAAGTGCTGCGTCTCGCGCCAGGCCACACGGAAACTCACGCCTGCGCCGACAGCGCGCCGTCCAACGGCTACGCAGTGTGCGCCTATTTCCGCCGCTATCTGATCGACTGCCTGCGCAGCGCGGGCCATCAGCGCAACGTGTCGATGGAAAACGAAGGCATGGCGCAGGAAATCGACCTGCACGCCCAGGCGCTCGAGGATCCGGTGGAAAGCGTGCTGCTGCAATACGGCCTCGACGAACAGCGCGTGCGGCTCTCGGCACGCGCTTTCATCGAAAGCCTCGACGAGCCGGAGCG
This sequence comes from Paraburkholderia ginsengiterrae, assembly GCF_001645125.1. GTDB lineage: Bacteria > Pseudomonadota > Gammaproteobacteria > Burkholderiales > Burkholderiaceae > Paraburkholderia > Paraburkholderia ginsengiterrae. The sequence goes on from NZ_LXKA01000371.1 coordinate 192,177, forward strand.
GATCGTGCTCGCGGGCAGTCTCGGCTGGTGCTCCGAAGGCAAAGGCGGTTTGTCGGCAGTCGCGGCGCAACATCGGGTCCCCTCATATCACTATCGTGCCGTCAAACTCGGCGTCACCATGAAAAAGACGGCCGGCGCCGCTGAATTTTCCAATACCAAGATCGGCCGCTGGCTCACGGATGAACTCGGTATCGAGATTGCCGCCGACAATCGGGAGGCCATCCTGCTTGCGCTGAACCTGCTCGCCGCTGAGTCGAGCGACAGCGAGTTGAATGAAGTAGCCGCCTAAAAGCACGCCTCGACGAGCACCCTCGCGCGCGCCGCTCGCTGGCGGTGATTGCGCCCGCCGTAGGCCCGGCACGCCGGGTCTACGCGCCGCATACGTCCCACCTTTGCTTGTTGCCGGACATTACCTAGGATACAAAAGCCGCAGCAGCACGCCGTCTTGCATCCGAAGTCCAGGTCTTCCCTTCCCTGTGTTCCGTTCCTGACGAGGTGGTCGTGATGAACCGCTTATCGAGCGCCGTGACGGCAATCCAATCGCATTACGATGTGATCGTGGTGGGTTCAGGCTACGGCGGCGCAATTGCCGCCAGCCGCATGGCGCGTGCCGGCCGCCGCGTCTGCGTGCTCGAACGCGGGCGCGAATTCATGGCCGGCGAATTTCCCCGCACGCCGTTTCAAGGCACGGAGCAGGTGCAGTACAACACGGCCCTGGCGCACATCGGCTCGCCGCTCGCACTGCTCGAAGTCCACGTGAACGAGGACGTGAATGCGGTGGTGGGCTGCGGTCTCGGAGGCACCTCGCTCATCAACGCGAACGTCGCACTCGAAGCCGACCCGCGCCTATGGGACGACGAACGCTGGCCCGCCGCGCTGCGTGCCGACAAGGCCGGCCGCGATCAGGGTTATGCGCGGGCGAGAGCCATGCTGCAACCGTCGCCGGTGCCTGACGACTATCCGGTCCTGCCGAAATTGCAGGCGCTCGAAATGTCGGCGCGGGGGCTGGAGTTGCACGCCCAATTCAGCCGCCCGCCGATCACCGTCACCTTCACCGATGGGCCGAACGCCGCGGGCGTCGAGCAAAAGGCGTGCGTCGGCTGCGGCGACTGCAATTCGGGCTGCAACTACGACGCGAAGAATTCGACGCACATGAACTATCTGCCCGATGCCGTCGCGCACGGTGCGCAGATTTTCACGGGCGCGGCCGTGCATTCGGTGGTGCGCGACGCGACCACGCAGAAATGGACCGTGGGCTACCAGCTGGTTAGCCTCGGCCGCGAAAGCTACGGTGCGCCTGATCTGTTCGTCAGCGCGGATATCGTCATCGTGTCGGCCGGCACGATCGGATCGAGCGCCCTGCTGTTGCGCTCCCGTGAGCGGGGGCTGAGTGTCTCAGCCATGCTCGGCGAGCACTTCACCGGCAACGGCGACGTGCTCGCCTTCGCATACAACACCGAGCCTGTGATCAACGGCGTCGGCTGGGGTGCGCACGAACCGGGCGTGATCCCGCCGGTCGGCCCGACCATCACCGGTCTCATCGATCACCGCGATACCGGCAATGTGAAGGATGGCTACGTAATCGAGGAAGGCTCGCTCGCCGGGGCGGTTGGCGCGGCGCTTGTCGGCGCGCTCGGCGCCGCCGCGCCGCTGGAAGGCGTCGATGTCACGCCGCGTTCGGCCGAACAGCAAGTCGCTTACGACGCCCGCGTGCTCGAGAGCTTCCTGCGCGGCCCCTATCATGGCGCGCTCAACCACACGCAAAGCTACCTCGTGATGGCCCACGACGACGAAAGCGGCCAGATCAGGGTGGACGGCAAAGGCCAGCCGCGCATCGTCTGGAAGAACGCCGGCACGCAGCCGGTTTTTCGGTCGATCGAGGAAGTCCTGAAGCAGGCGACCGTGGCCACCGGCGGCAAATACATGCGTGATCCGATTTCCACGGATATTCTCGGCGACCGGACCGTTACCGTGCATCCGCTTGGCGGTTGCGGCATGGCCGACGACGCGGCACACGGCGTGATCGACCACATGGGCCGCGTCTTCAGCGGCACCGAAGGCGCCGCGGTACACGACGGTTTGTACGTGATGGACGGCGCCGTCATGCCGATGTCGCTCGGCGTCAATCCGCTCCTGACGATTTCCGCGCTGGCGGAACGCAATTGCGCGCTGCTCGCGGCCGCGCATGGCTGGACCATCGACTATGTGGCGAAGGGCACCGCCGGCACGCCGCCGCCACAGAAGATCGGCCTGCGCTTCACGGAGACGATGGTCGGCACCTATACGCCGGCCGTGGCGGGCGATGCCGCCACCAGTCCAATCGAATTCACGCTGACTGTCGAATCGGACGATCTCGCCGATATGCTCGGCAATCCGCAGCATCTGGCGCAAACGGCCGGCACGCTGACCTGCCCGGCATTGTCGGCGCAGCCCATGACGATCAGCAACGGGACCTTCAATCTGTTCGTGGTCGACGAATCGGACGTGGATGAGCGCAACATGACTTACCACATGACGCTCAATTCGACCGAAGGCAAGACCTACTATCTGAGCGGGAAAAAGATCATCACGCGCACGTCGCCGATCAATCTGTGGGAGCAGACCAACACGCTCTATACGGAGCTTCGCGAATCATCGCAAGCCGATGCCCCGTTGATCGGCAAGGCGACGCTGGTCGTCACCCCGGAAAATTTCCTCAAAGAGCAACGCACGCTCGAAGTCACCCACGCGCCGGATCTGGCGACGCGCCTCGAATGGACCTTGAAATTCGGCAAGTTTTTCGCGGGCGTGCTGTTCAACGAATACGGCGGTGTGGCCGCGCCCTTGCAGTTCTATAACCCCAATGCGCAACCGCGTTTGAAGCGCGCGCTGCGCGCACCCGCGCCCCAAGTCGTGTTCTTCGATACGCCCGACGGAACGAAGTTGAGGCTCACGCGCTTTCTCGACGCCGATCGCAAAGCGGCGCGCCCCGTTCTGCTGATTCACGGCTCCGGCGTATCGAGCCGGATCTTCTCCACCGACCTGATCGCGACCAACCTTGTCGAGTATCTTTGCGCGTCCGGCTACGACGTGTGGCTCGTCGATCTGCGTGTCAGCATCGAAATGCCGAGCGTGCTGGTGCCGACCAACGTCGACAAGGTAGCGCGCGAGGATATTCCGGCCGCCGTCGCCACCATCCGCAAGCTGACCGGCGCACCGGATATTCAGGTGCTCGCGCACTGCCTGGGCGGCCTGGCGTTCAGCATGTCGCTGATGTCCGGGCTCGAGGGCGTGCGTTCGGCGGTGATATCCCAGGTATCGGCGCATCCGGTGCCGGGCACGCTGGAGAAGATCAAGTGCGGGCTGCATATCCCTGACATCATGGAACATCTCGGCATACTCGATCTGACCGCCTATACGGAGCACAAATGCTGGCCGCAGAATCTGCTCGACGAAGCGCTCCCGTTCTATCCACTCAACCACAAGGAAGGCTGCGGCAGCCCGATCTGCCATCGCGCAACCTTCCTGTATGGCTTGCTCTACGAACATGCGCAATTGAACGAGACGCTTCATGCGAATCTGCAGGAATTGCTCGGCGTGCACGACGTCGAAGTATTCAAGCATCTGGCCGCGATGGTGCGCGCGGGCAAAGTGGTCGACGCCGCGGGCAAGGATGTCTATCTGACCGGCGCGAACGGCATGAAAGGGCTGGAGGGCATGCGCCTGCCGATCGGGTTTATCCACGGCGAGAAGAACGAAACCTACCTGCCGATCAGCACGCAACGCACGTATGACATGCTGGTTGAGCGGTTCCCCGAACAGCCCTACGAACGGCATCTGATTCCGGACTACGGGCACATTGACTGTATCTTCGGCAAGAACGCCGCGGTGGATGTGTACCCGGTGATCGTGAAGTACCTGGACGCGCATTGACACCGCGCGCGGTGCCGGTTCGCGCCGCGCGACACGGTCAGAACAGCTTGCCCGGATTCAGAATGCCGTGCGGGTCCAGCGCATGTTTGATCGCGGCCATTGCCGCCAATTCCGCGGGCGAGCGCGAGATCGGCAGGAACTCGCGCTTGAGCAGGCCAATGCCGTGTTCGGCCGAGACCGAACCGTGCAACGGCCTCAGCATCTCGTACACGAACGCGTACACCGCATGATGATCGACGCCGGGAATCGAATGACCGTCCACGGTGACATGCAGATTCGAATCGCCGATATGCCCGAAGAAATACGACGCGTTGCCCGGCCAGCGCTGATCGAGCGCCGCGCGGCAGTGATCGACGAACGCGCCGATCTCGCCGATCGGCAGGCTCACATCGAAGTTGACCGGATCGAGCCGCGCCGGAAACTCCGCGGTGCATTCGCGAATCGCCCATAGCGCGCGAGCGTCGGCGACTGACTGTGCGATCACGGCGTCGCGAATCGCGCCTGCTTCGAGCGCGTCGGTCAGCGCGGCCGAGAACCGGCCGCCGTCGTCACCCGCATCGAAGCTCGCATGTTCGATCAACGCGTAAAGCGGATGCGAATCCGCAAACGGCGAACGTGCCGTCGCGGTCCACGACACGCCGAGGTCGTAAAAGTCCGGCCACATGATCTCGAACGCGCCGATGTCGTTGCCAAACCGCGTCGACAGACGGCGCAGCAGGTTCACGGCGGCGTCATAGCCGTCGAGCGCAACCAGCGCCGTATGGCGGGCGGCCCGTTGCGGATGCAACCGCAGCACCGCGCGCGTGATGACGCCGAGTGTGCCTTCCGAACCGATGAACCAGTGCTTCAGATCGTAGCCGGTATTGTTCTTGACCATCTTGCCAAGCGAGGTCAGCACGTCGCCGTTCGCCAGCACGACTTCGAGACCGAGCACCTGGTCGCGCGCGGTGCCCGACTGGATCACGCGATTGCCGCCCGCATTGGTGGCGAGATTGCCGCCGATCTGGCACGAACCGCGCGCGCCGAGATCCAGCGCAAGCTCGAAGCCGGCGTCCGCCGCGGCTTCCTGCGCGGCCTGCAAGGTCGTGCCGGCGCGCACCGTCAGTGTGGCGGAGGCAGCGTCCACTTCTTCGACGCCGCTCAGGCGTTCGAGCGATAACGCAATATCGGTCGAACGCGCGATCGCGCCGCCAGCAAGGCCGGTCATGCCGCCCTGCGGCACCACGGGCTGATAAGCCGCGTGACAGATGGCGAGCGCCTGCGCGACCTGCTCCGTACTGCGCGGCAGCAGCAACGCGGCGGGCCGCGTCGGCGCGTGGCGCGTCCAGTCTGTCATGGCCCGCTCGCCAATCTGCTCGCCCACGCGCACGCTGTCTTCGCCGAGCGCGGCGCGTAGCGCGCCGAGCGTTGCGGAAAGCGGCCGTGTCTCGCTCGCCGTGCTGTTGTCCGTCATGCCCTGGTTCCTTGCGTTGCTTCAGGCACCCGTTGCCTGCGCATGTTTCTTCCGATAGCCCATCGAATCGTTGATGCGGCCGAGAATATAGTCGCCCGCGGCCACCGGCTGATACTTCAGATCGGCGCCGCTCGTACCGAGATCGCGCGGATCGACCAGCGCGCCGTAGGTCGGATCATAAAACGTTGCGATGGAATAGCGCTCGCGCCCCGACGCATTGATCACGCGATGCAAGGTGGAACGGAAGCGGTCGTTGGTCCAGCGCGCCAGCAGATCGCCGACGTTCACCACGAAGCTGCCCTCGACCGGCGGCGCGTCCACCCAGGTATCGTTGGCGATTTCGCGCACCTGCAGGCCGCCTACCTGATCCTGCCATAGCAAGGTGATGCAGCCGTAGTCGGTATGCGGGGCGACGCCGAACTGATCTTCGTCGGATTGAGGCGGCTGCGGCGGATAGTAGACCATCTGCGTGCGCTGCATCCGCTTCGTGTAGCGCGGCGCAAAGAAATGTTCGTCGACACCGAGGCTCACCGCCACCGCCCGCAGCAGATCGGCGCCGCACGCCGCGACCGCCTCATAGTAGCCATACAGCGCGGGGCGCAACTCCGGCATGAAGTCCGGCCAGTTGTTCGGCCCGCGCAATGCCTGGCCTGCCTGCACGTCGGGATCGTCTTCCGGCAATTCGAGGCCGATGCTGAAGAACTCCTTGTAGTCGGGGCGCTTGGCCTGATACATGGTCGCGTCGCCGAGTGCATTGAAACCGCGATGCCGATGATTGACCGCCGCGCGCCGCTTGGTCTCCACCGGAAACGCGAAGAAGGTGCGCGCCGCCTGCGCGGCGGCGTCGATCACCGCTTGAGGCACGCCATGATTGACGATGTAGAAGAAGCCGATCGTCGTGCACGCTTCGCGAATCTCGTGCGCCACGCGCTGCAAGGCGTGAGGGTCGCCCGCGCGAACGCCGGCGAGGTCGATGATCGGAATGCGGGTCACAGGCATCGCGTTGCTCCTGAAGGGCCGGCGAAATCGACAGACGAAAGGGACGCATGGCTCATCCATGAGATGAAGCATTCACGCCGTGCATTGCCGTTGTATATACCGCCAAAAGCGCGTTCGCAAGTTGCGCTGCGATACTTCACGTCAGGGCTTTTCTCTACTTGCGGGTTTATTTGTTTCGCGCGAAAACTGCGGTATATACTGCCCCGCATGAATCGCGCCGAAGCACGCTGGTGCATCAGATTCGCGCGACACCGCTTTGCCAACCGGAGAATCCCATGAGCATCCTTGCAGGCTGGAAGTGTCGTTTGGTCATGCTGGCGTTGTGCGCGGCAAGCGTCACCGCCCACGCGGAAGACCAGCTCGCCAAAGTGAAGAAAGCCGGCGAACTGGTGGTCGGCACCGAGATGCAGTTCGCACCGTTCGACTTCCTTGAAAACGGCCAGCAAGCGGGTTTCAACAAGGATCTGTTCGCCGAGGTCGGCAAGGAAATGGGCGTGAAGGTGCGCTTTATCGATCTGCCGTGGCCCAGCGTGCTGCCGGGCCTGGAAGCCGGCAAGTTCGACATGGTGGGCGGCCCGCTCACCGTCACCAAGGCGCGCATGGAGCGCTATACGTACACCCTGCCGATCGCGGACGCGACCGACGCGCTGCTCAAGCGCGCGAACGATTCTTCCGTGAAGCAATCGGCGGATATCGCGGGCAAGACAGTCGGTGCAGGCAAGGGTTCGGCCCAGCTCGACCAGTTGAAGAGCTACGTTGCGACGTTGCCGAAACCGCCTGAAATCCGCGAATACGTCGATAACAATCAGGCTTACGCCGACCTCGCCGCCGGGCGGATCGCGGCCGTGGCGAACTCCATGACCAACATCGCGTATGTGGCGAAGCAGCGTCCGGAGACGTTCGCCGTGGTGCAGCCGCCGTTCGGCGCCAAGGTGTACTTCGCGTACTGCCTGCGAAAAGACGCGGACAGCAAGCCACTCGCCGACGCGTTTAACGCCGCGCTCGTCAAGATGCACAACGACGGACGCCTCGCCACGTTGCAGAAGAAATGGTTCGGAGTCGCAATGGATGCGCCGACCACCATGCCCACGCCGAACTATTGACCGCTCGATGTTCCCACACGCCACTGTTCCGATCCCGGTGCGCGTGGGTTGATGCATGCGATGCGGTGCGGCCAGCACAACGCGCCGCATCGCCCTCCCCGCTCTAGCGAGTGCGACGTTATGTTCAGCACAACCGTTTTCATCCAGGGCTTGCCGCTGCTGCTGCACGCGGCGCTTGCCACGATCGGCATTTCGCTGACGGGTCTGCTGATCGGTTTCTTCGTCGCGATTGGCGTATGCTCGGCGCGGCTGTCGCCCAATCGCGCGGCGCGCATGGCCGGCGGCGCTTACGTGTTCTTCTTTCGCGGCGTGCCGATGCTGGTGCAGCTGCTGCTGGTGTACTACCTGCTGCCGTTCGCGGGCATCAACGTGTCGCCGGTCGTGGCGGCGATCAGCGCCGTGTCGCTGTGCTCCGCTTCGTATATCGCTGAAATCCTGCGCGGCGGCTTTCTCAGCATTCCGCCGGGCCATCTGGAAGCCGCGCGCATGCTCGGGCTCTCGCCGTTCGACATGCTGCGCCGCATTCTCGTGCCGCAAGCGTTTCGCATGACGCTGCCTTCGCTGGTCAATGAGATGGTGCTGCTCATCAAGGCCTCGTCGCTCATTTCCGTGGTGGGCGTGGCAGAATTGACACGCACTGCGCAGAATATCGCCGCCAGCACGTATCGGCCGCTCGAGGCGTACCTCGCGGCCGGGCTGATTTACTTCGTGATCTGCGGTGCGCTCGCGCTCGTCGCGCACGCCGCCGAATATCGCTTGCAGCACGCCTGACCGACTCTGGGCCTCCGTCATGCAAACGCTCGACCCCACCGTCATCACCCACAACCTTCAGCCGATCGCCGCGGGCCTTGCCACGACGCTCGGCACCTGGGCCGCGGGCGTCGCGATCGGCATGCTGCTCGGCTTTCTGATCGCCGTGCTGCAACTTTTTTGCGGACGCTGGGTGCGCGGCGTATTGCGCGTCTATATCGAACTGTTTCGCGGCACGCCGTTTCTCGTGCAGCTCTTTCTGCTGTATTACGGCGGGCCATCCATCGGCCTCACGCTCGAACCCATGACAGCCGGCGTGCTCGGGCTGGGCCTGTATGGCAGCGCGTATTTCGCGGAGGCCTTCCGCTCCGGGTTTCAGTCGGTGCCACCGGGTCATCTCGAAGCGGCGTCGTGTCTCGGGCTCACGCGCTGGCAGGCTGTCTTGCGCATTCAAGTGCCGCAAATGCTCGTGCTGATCGTGCCCGCGCTGACCAATCTGATCATCGTCCTGAGCAAGGAAACCGCCGTGCTGTCGATTGTCACCGTGCCTGAACTCACGTTCGTGCTGACCGGCATCGGTTCGGCCACGTTTGCTTTCGTCGAAACGCTGCTGGTGCTGTGCGTGTGCTATCTCGCCCTGGTCGAGCTGACCTCGCGCGCAGGCATGTGGGCCGAAAGCCGCATCGCGCGCTTCATGGCATGAACGGAACCTGGACCCTCTTATGAACGCCATCGCCGACATGCCCTCCTCCGCGTCCCACGCTGCGGCCGACGCCTCTCCCACTGCACCGCTGATCGACGTGCGCGGCCTGCGCAAACACTTCGGCGAAGTCGAAGTGCTGCGCGGCGTCGACCTGCAGATCGCGCGCTCCGAAGTGGTGTGCATCATCGGCCCGTCAGGCTCGGGCAAAAGCACGCTGCTGCGCTGCCTTGCCGCGCTCGAAACCTACGATCAGGGCGACGTGCGCATCGAAGGCGAACTGCTCGGTTACAGCGAGCGCAACGGCAAGCGCGTGCGGGCTTCGCAAAGCGAGATCAATCGCGTGCGGCGCAACGTCGGCATGGTGTTTCAGCAGTTCAATCTCTGGCCGCATATGACAGCGCTCGGCAACGTGATGGAATCCCTGCTGCGCGTGCGGCATCTGTCGCGCGACGAAGCGCGCCGCCGCGCCAACGCGATGCTCGAGACGGTTGGTCTCGCGCACAAAGGCGATGCATATCCGGCTAAACTCTCGGGCGGCCAGCAGCAGCGCGTGGCGATCGCGCGAGCGCTCGCCATGGAGCCGCACATCATGCTGTTCGACGAGCCCACCTCGGCGCTCGATCCGGAGCTGGTCGGCGAGGTGCTGCAAGTGATGAAGCAGCTTGCCCGCGACGGCATGACCATGGCCGTGGTCACGCACGAAATGGGTTTCGCCGCGCAGGTCGCGGACAAGGTCATGTTCATCGATCAAGGCCGTATCGCCGTGCAGGGCAAACCGCGCGACGTCTTTCACGATGCGGGCCAGCCGCGTTTGCGGCAGTTCCTGCAAAATTACTTCGACCGCAACGCCTTCTGGACGCGCGGCCCCGACGACACGCAACCACTATGAACACACGCCGTTTCCCGCCTGCCGCGCGCGGACGATAGCGCAAGAGCCACCGATGTCCTCCTCCGTTCGCCATCAGCCTCACGACAAACAGCCCGCCGCCGCAGCGGCGGCGAAGACCGCGCGCGCGGCCGACGAAGCGCCGGCCGCGCTCTACGAGCAGGTCAAGAACCATATTCGCCGGATCATCGAATCGGGCGAGCGCCGGGCGGGTGACCGGCTGCCCTCCGAACAGGACCTGGTCACCGCCCTCGGCATGTCGCGCATGACGGTCAATCGCGCGCTGCGCGAACTTGCTGACGCGGGGCTCGTGACGCGCGTGGCCGGCGTGGGGACCTTCGTCGCGCAAAGCAAGCCGCAATCTACCTTGCTGATGATCGCCCATATCGGCGACGAGATCCGCTCGCGCGGCCACGAATACCGCTATGACACGGTCCTGTTGCAACGCGAAACGGCGTCGCTGATTGTGTCGAATGCGTTAGGCCTCGCGCCGGGCACGTCGGTCTTTCACGTGATTTGCGTGCATCGGGAAAATGGCTTGCCGGTCCAGCTCGAGGACCGCTACGTGAATCCCGCCATCGCGCCGGATTTTTTGCGGCAGGATTTTTCGGTGGTGAGACCGTCGGAATATCTGTATGAGTTCGTGCCGGCTCATGACGTCGAGCACGTGGTCGATGCCAGCCTGCCGACGCACGCCGAAGCCGATCTGCTCGAGATCCGCCCCGAGGAGCCGTGCCTGACGCTGGTGCGCCGCACGTGGACGAGCGGCGTGGCGGTGACGTTCGCGCGTTTCGTGCATCCGGGATCGCGCTACCGGCTCGGTTGCCGATTTTCCCCGGATACGTCGCAGCGCCAGGGTTGAACGAAGGTTGAAAGAACGCGCACACAAGGTGCGCGTCAAAACGCGCTAGACGTTGCCGGCCAGATGGAATCGCGACGCCGGGTGCCACAACTGCACCGACGTCGCCACCTCGTCGCCCACCCAAGTGCGGCGCCATAGCTGCAGACACGGCTCGCCGATTTCCATCATCAGATGCCGCCGCACGTAGGCGTCGGGCTTTTGCGCGTAGATGCGAAACTCCGCGCGCTGAATCGGCGCGAGCCGCACCATGTAGTGATTCGGCGTCTCCACGGTGAAGTCCTGCTTCAGGTAATCGGGAAACACCTTCGGATTGACGTAGCGGTCTTCGTACTGGATCGGCTCGTCTTCCTCACTGTGCACGATGCACGAGTGAAACGCCGGGCCGCTGGCGAGGCCCAGCGCTTCGAGCGCCTGCGGGTCGTCGCTCGGCTCGAGCGTCAGCACGCGCGCCGAATGGCGATGACCGCGCGCGGCGATTTCGTCGGCGATATTGCGGATTTCCAGTACCGTCGATTCGTAGCGCCGGGGCGCGACGAACGTACCCGAACCCTGCACGCGCGTCAGCACGCGTTCGGACGTCAATTCGCGCAGCGCACGCGACACGGTCATGCGCGCCACGCCGAACTCCTTGACGAGTTCGGTTTCGGACGGGATCAAACCGCCCGGTTTCCAGTCCCCTTCGCTGATTCGCCGGATCACGTAGCGTTTGATCTGCTCATAGGCGGGCGTCGCCTTCGCAGGTGTCTCCCGGCTGCGATCAGGCGAATCCTGCATCTCTACGGTTTGCGCGTTTATCGTTGTATTCACTCCGACCTCGTGGGTGGTACGCGGGTTATGCCCGGTTGGCTCGCCCGCCGGAAGTCCCTTGAGGGACGCCTTGACCGGTTCGCCGGCGGGTAAGCCCGCTCACCGGCGTAGTCTCCATCATGCCGTGTGGGCGGCGGCTTGCCCGTCGTTGACTGGCTTATTCGCGGCCACGCTCGCGGCTGGGCGAACGTTGCCTGCGGCGGCCAGATGCGTGACCGAAGCGCGTGCAACCAGCGCCGCGCCTTCATCGGACGTGACCGGCCGGGGGCCCATATTACCGGGGTTTGGCAACGGCGGCGGCGCTTCGTCGGCGATCATGCGAAATGCGAGGCTCATGTCGTCCGCGAGCGGCCGGTCGTCGCGATAGGTCGGCACGACGCCGCGCACGCGTTGCCGGAGCGTCTCGGTGTGTGGGGCGCGCGGCGCGTCGATACGCTGCAGGTCGTAGGCTTGCGCCGCCGCCAGCAATTCGATCGCCACGATACGCCCGGCGTTGTCGACGATTTCCAGCGCCTTGATCGCGGCGGGCGTGGCGTGACACAGGTGATCTTCCTGCAAGCCCGACGTGATGCCGCCGTCGAGACTGGCCGGCAAGGCGAGACGCCGGTTCTGCGCGACCAGCGAGGCCGCCGTGTACTGCGCGATCATGAAACCGGAACAGGCGCCGCCCGGCTCCGCGAGGAACGCCGGCAAACCGCTGACCAGCGGATTGACGAGGCGGTCGAGGCGCCGCTCGGCCATCGCGGCAACCTGGGCGATCGCGGTCGCGAGACTGTCCATGGCCAGCGCGATGGAGGTGCCCACCGCGTGTGCCTGCGAATACACGCGCGGTTCTTCCGGCGTGCCGGCGACGATCGGGTTATCGGTTATCGAGGCCAGTTCGCGATTGACCACATCGGCGGTCGCCGCCAATACGTCGCGCGCGGCGCCGTGAACGTGCGGAATGGTCCGCATGCTGAGCGGGTCCTGGGTGCGCTGTCCGACCACCGCGGCCAGAATGCGGCTGCCCGCCAGCGCCGTGCGCATGCGCTCGCCGACCAGATTCAGGCCCGGCGAAATGCGCAAGGCCAGCGAATCTTCGTCGAAAGCCGCGAGCTGGCCACGCAGATTCTCGAAGCTCATCGCGGCAACCATATCGGTCCAGTCGAGCAGGCGTTCGGAACGCGCCAACGCAAGAGCGGCGAGACCGGTCACGCACGGCGTGCCATTGACGAGGCTCAGCCCCTCCTTGGCTTCGAGCACCAGCGGTTCGAGCCCGAGCCGCTGCAACGCGTCGCGCCCCTTGAGCCGCTCGCCACGATAGCGCGCATAACCCTCGCCGATGCAGACTAGCGAGATATGCGCCATATGGCTCAGATAACCGACCGAGCCGAATGCCGGCACTTCCGGCAAACAGTCCGCGTTGAGCAAGGCCACAAGACGGTCCGCGACTTCGAGGCGAACACCCGAGTGACCGTGCGCGAAATTGTTGACGGCCGCGGCCATGATTGCGCGCGTTTCGGCGACACCGAGGGGCACGCCGACGCCCACCGCGTGGCTCAACAGAATGTTGCGCGACAACGCGCGCTGTTCGGCCGGGGAGACGACCACGTCGCACAGCGCGCCGACGCCGGTATTCACGCCATACGCGCGAATGCCGCGCTCGACGATCTGTTCGACCAGCACACGCGCCGCCGCAATGCGTGCGCGCGCGTCGGCGGAAAGCTCGAGCGGCTCGCCGGCGGCGACCGCCGCCACCTGGGCCCAGTCGAGAGGACGGTTGGAACGGATCACGGCCATGTTAGCGCTCTTCTCTGTAAAGTACCTGGGATGACTGATCAGTTGGTCGTGCGGTCCTGGTGGCTCGACACGAACTGGCGGAAACGATCCGACTTGCATTCGACGAACACCTCGTCGGGCGTGCCGTCGGCTTCCACCTGCCCCTGGTGCAGGAACATCACGCGATTCGACACATGGCGCGCGAAACCCATCTCGTGCGTGACGACCAGCATGGTGCGGCCTTCTTCGGCGAGCGAGCGCATCACGCGCAGCACTTCGCCCACCAGTTCGGGATCGAGCGCCGAGGTCGGCTCGTCGAACAGCATGACTTTCGGATGCATGGCGAGCGCGCGCGCAATCGCCACGCGTTGCTGCTGGCCGCCCGACAGATGCGCCGGATAGTGGCCGCGCTTTTCCGCCAGACCGACTTTCGCCAGCAGCGCTTCGGCCTCTTCGATCGACTCGGCGCGGCTGCGTTTTTGCACGCGCATTGGCCCTTCGATCAGGTTTTCCAGCACCGTCATGTGCGACCAGAGATTGAAGTTCTGGAACACCATGCCGAGTTGCGAGCGGACCCGGTCCACCTGGCGGCGATCGCTCGGTTGCAGCTTGCCGTCGCCGCGGCGCTTCATTTTCAGCTCTTCGCCGCCGAGCGCGACCGAGCCGTCATCCGGCGTTTCAAGCAGGTTCAGGCAGCGCAGGAACGTGCTTTTGCCCGACCCGCTCGCGCCGAGAATCGAGATCACGTCGCCTTGATGAGCATCGAGCGAAATGCCCTTGAGCACGTGATGTTCGCCAAACGATTTGTGAATGTTCTTGACCGACAGTGCAACGGGAGCCGTAGCGTTCATGAGATTCTCCAGATTCATCCAGATGGGGCGGCCGTTCAGGGCGTGGCGCGGCGTGCTTCGGTAGTCGGCGACACCGGGCGGCTTGCCGGGGCCGTGGCGGGCGCTGCGCGCAGATGGCGTGACAGGCGCGTTTCGAGCATGCCGAGCAGCCGCACGATGACGAAATTCAGGAACAGGTAGATCAGCGCGGCGCAGATGAACACTTCCGTCGTGCGATAGGTCTGCTGGATGATCTGCTGCGCAACACCGGTCACTTCCCACACGGTGACGAGACTCGCGAGCGCTGTCGATTTGACGAGCAGCACGGCTTCAGTCGAATACGCCGGCAGGCACTGACGCAATGCGATCGGACCGATCACACGGCGCAGCAGCGCGAAGCCCGACAGCCCGATCGAATACCCTGCTTCGATCTGGCCGACCGGCACCGCCATCAAGCCGCCGCGAATGATCTCAGCGGTATATCCCGCCGTGCACAGCGCGAGCGACAGCACCGCGCACATGTAGGGTTCGCGCAGCACCGGCCACAGGAAGCTCTCGCGGATTACGCCGAACTGGCCCATGCCGTAGTACACCAGGAACATCTGGATCAGCAGCGGCGAGCCGCGGAACACGAGAATATAGGCACGCGCAAAGCGGTTCGGCAGCCAGTGCGGCGACACCCGCATCGTGACGATCACGAGCGAGAGCAAGCCGCCGAGAATCAGTGAACAGAAGAACAGCCCGAGCGTGGTCGGCACGGCCGCGAGCAGCTGCTTGAGCGTGTCGAACAGAAAATCGAAGTCGAAGTTCATGATAGCCGCGTCAGTTGCGCGCAAAGTTGCGCTTGAAGGACCGGCCCACGCGCGCTTCGGCGCGGTTGAAGACCCGGTTCGAGATGCTGGTCATGACCAGATAGAGCGCCCCGCCCACCACGAAGAACGTGAAGTACTGGTGCGTGGAACCCGCCGCCACCTGGCTTGCGCGCAGCAATTCGGCGAGCCCCGTGACGGAGATCAGCGCCGAATCCTTCAGGCTCAATTGCCAGACGTTGCCGATGCCGGGCAACGCAAAACGCAGCACTTGCGGAATCAGGATTCGGCGCGCCATGGTCAGGGTCGGCATGCCGATCGAGCGCGCGGCCTCGAGTTCGCCGCGCGACACCGCGAGCACCGCTGCACGGTACACCTCGGCCTGATACGCGCCGGAGATCATGCCGACCGCGAGCGCACCGATCACGAACGGCGGCACGCCGACAAAACCTTCCGCGCCGAACCATTGGCCGACGGTGGTCACGAGCGTGGAGCCGCCGAAGTAAAACAGATAGATGACGAGCAACTCGGGCACGCCGCGAAATACCGTGGTGTAGATGTCGCCGATCACGCGCAGCGTGCGATACCGCGACAGTTTGGCCGCCGCGATCAGCGCGCCGAACACGGCGCCGACCGCGAGCGCCGCCAGCGTCAGCACAACGGTCATCAATGCCGCGAGCAGCAGCACGCCGCCCCAGCCTTCCGGCCCGAAGCCGAGCATCTCTATCAGAGCCATTTCATCCCTCTCATGCAGTACGGCGGATCAAACCAGCCGGCACGCCCGCCGTTGCGGCGCACATGCCGGCCTCTGCGAACGCTTGACGCATCAAGGCGTCACGTCGGTCTTGAACCACTTGTTGGAGAGCTTCTTGACGGTGCCGTCGGCGAGCGCCGCGGTGATCGCGGTATCGAACTTCGCTTTCAGATCGGCGTCCTGCTTGCGGAACGCCAGGCCTTCGCCCGGTCCCCAGATCGGACCGCCAATCTTCGGGCCGGCCATGACGATCGAGGCGGTTTCCTTCTTGTCGATGTTGGCGGCGTAATAGGTCACGTCGTCGAACGAGGCATCGATGCGGCCGTTGGCCAGGTCCAGATCGCGCTCCGGCGAAGTCTTGTACACGCGGATCGTGGCGATGTCCTTGAAGCCGTCATTGATGAACTTGGTGTAGACCGTGCCGGACTGAATGCCGATGGTCTTGCCCTTCAACTGCTTGCGCAGTGCATCGACGGTCGGCTGATCGGCCTTGGGGTCGCCTGACAGCTTGACGACGCTCGCGCCCGGCGCCGCCTTGGGCAGCACCTTCGCGTCGGACACGGCGAACGTGGCCGGCGTGGCCGCGTACGGCTTCGAAAACGCGATGATCTTTTCACGCTCCGGCGTGATCGAGATCGCATCCATCAGGACATCGAATTTGCCGGCTTGCAGACCGGGAATCATGCCGTCCCAGTCCTGCGCGACGAGGTTGCATTGCAGCTTGATGCGCTCGCACAGGTTCGCGACCAGTTCAGGTTCGAAGCCGCCCAGCTTGCCGCCCGGCAACGTCAGATTCCACGGGGCGTAACCGCCTTCGAGCGCGATCGTCACCGTCTTCCAGTCTTTGGCCTGCGCCGGTACTGCGAAAATGGCCGCGGCGCCGAGAACGGCGCCGATCAATGCTTGTGCTGCCGTCGTGCGCTTCACTTTCACGTCGAAACTCCTTTGATTGAGAGACCTGCCGAGCTGAGTGTTGAATCGTCGCTAAATTTGTATAGACAAGTCTGCATCAGTCAATAAGACGTCGCAAGAGGATTTATCAAAAATCGCCCGGAATACCGGGTAAGCCCCTAGACAATCCCGTCCGGCATGGCTTTCCGGGGAGCTCTTAATGCGTGGGGGTGAGATGGAACGAGCCGCCGCGTGCACCAGCGTGGCTCGTTTTGTCTAGACATGTTGGTGCACACAGCGACCCGCGGCAATGGCGCGCAGGTGCGTCCTACCAGATGAACGGCACGAAGCGGTAGCGCACGCGTGCCATGTAGTCGGTGTAACCGTCGAGTTGCGCGGCCAGCAGACGCTCTTCGCGTATCGCGCGCCAACCCATGCCGGCCACCAGGACCGGCACGACGGCGAGCCCCCACCATGACCCGAGCAGCAACGGCGTGCCGACAAACAGCAGCAGCGCCGCGGCATACATGGGGTGGCGCACGTGCGCGTAAAGACCGGTGTCGATCACCTTATGACCGCGGCTCGCCTGGATCTTCACGACCGGCGCGGCATAACTATTGGCCTGGAAGACGAAGCGGCACATGAAGATGCAAAGAAACACACAAACCGAGCCGAGGCTGACAAGCGCCACTGGCAGCGGCGCGGACCAGTGAAAGCGCATCGCGTCGAATGCCATCAGGATCAGCCAGCCGCACCACGCCACCGCGACGCTAATCATGAAGATGCGGTCCCAGCGGCTTTGCTGTTGCTGCACGAGCGGTGACAAGCGCTCGGCCAGCAATGCGGGATCATGGCGCGCGAGCCACAGCCCCACCCACAGAGTCAGCACGCCCAGTTCGATCACATACCACCACGCCGCCGGCCATGCGAGCGTGCCCGCCGCGCCGAACAGCAGCGCGCTCATGCACACCAGCCAGACCACCGTTTGAAAGACGAGGCGCGTGACCATGGCGTTACCTGCTATGCCGCGTTCGCCGGCGTGCGCACACGCTCGAAAATCGCGGCAATGTCGATATCGCCGGTATTCAGGCCGAATCGATCACGCAGACACGCCGCGAGTTCGCCCGCGCTGCACAGTCGTTGCGTGCCGATGATCTCGCCGTCCGCGGCGCGCTCGTTCAACTGGTCGTTGAGCAGCGTGAGGCGCGCTTCGGGCAGTACGCGGCTCACAATCAGGTTGCTGGCGAAAATCGCCTCCGGCGAGGTGGACGTGTACCAGTTCGAGGTTTCATAGTCGATCCACTCGACCGGATGCAGATCGAACCGGTAGACGCGCGCCCAGCTTTCATCGCGCGCCTGTACTTCGAGACACAGCGCGCCACGCGATGCGTCGGCGAGACGGAACGTGCCGAGCGCAGTGGGCTGAGCCAGACCCGCCGACAGGCGCAGTGGTGCGGTCAGCGTCACGCTGCCGAAGCCGACGTCGGCGATCCACGCCTCGTTGTCGAGGTCGATGCGCAGGACCATATGCGTGCGCGGCGGCATGGCGTCCGAGTCGCGGCCCCACAGCACGCGCGCGAGCAAAGGCGTGACCTTGAATCCCAACTGCATCAGCACGTTCGCAAACAGCGCGTTCTGTTCGAAGCAATAGCCGCCGCGGTGCTCGGCGACGAGTTTGCGCTCGACCGATTCGAGGTCCAGTTTGACGGGCCGCCGCGTGAGCGGGTTCAGGTTCTCGAACGGGATGGCCCGCGGGTGCAAGCCGTGAAGCACCCGCAGAACCTCCAGCGAGGCCGCGCGCGGGCCTTCGTAACCCATGCGGGAGAAGTAGTTGTCCAGATTCACGGTGTATGACATCGACAGGGTTCCGATAGGGTTTTGGGCGCGGCACGCCGATGGACTGCACGCGGCCGCGCGGTGTCAGAAAACGATCATAGCCGCTTTTCCCGCCTGCTCGCGACGGTGTCTTTCACCTGTTTCCGTAGTCATCCACTATGGGTTTCACTGACCGCCCTTCAATGCCGAGGTCGCGATCGACGGCACGCTAATGCCATGACTCGACGCGTACTGCACCGCCGAGCTCAGCGTCGACATCAGCGATTGCAACTGGCCCGGCGCCGATTGCGCGATGTATGCCGCAGCCTGCGCCGTCTGCGGATTCGCGCCGGACTGCAGCAGCGACGACGGACTCATCTGACCGATGCTGCCCAGCCCCGACTGCAAGCTCGAATACTGACTCACGCCTTTACCCAGCGACGACAGCCCCTCGGTGAACGCCTGCTTGTTGACTGGCGTGGCCGACGCGCCGCCGCTCGCGCCGTTTGCGAAGGCCTGGGTCAGCGATTGCGAGAGCGACTGCTGCGTGTTGCCCGCCTGCGTCAGTTGACTCACCGAGGGCGTCCCACCGCTCAGCAATCCGGCCGCCTGTTGCGCCTGTCCTGCGGCGCTGCTCATTCCCATGGCGGACGCAAGCGCCGACTGCCCGCTCAACACCTGCTGGTTCGCGCCGACATAGGTCTGCAGCAATTGCGACATGCCGCCCGATGACGTTGCCGCGCCGGCACCCGCTGAGCTGTCACCGCCTATGCCGAACTGTTTGAGGTTCAACTGTGCATTCGATACGCCGCTCATCATCAAACCGCCGCTCGCCAGCAATGAAATCAGCAGGCTGCGTTTGCTCCAATGTTTGTTCATCTCACTCTCCTGAATTGGCGTTCCGAGGGACTCGTGCGGATTCGACACCCCGTTCCGGAAGGCGTTCGATAAGACCACAACCATACAATTTAATTACGTCAATATTATTTTTAATTTACACACAAATGCCTTTTAGCTGGGGGCCGTAAAAATTAGAATTACATCGCAGTAATATTGATGCGAATCGTTCTCATTTGTGTTGACGCAATTATTCCGCATGCGTACGATCTCGCCATGTGCTGCATCTGGCGTCGCGAACCGATGCGGCAAATAGCGGAAAGGCGGCGACGCTCCGCGATGACTCAAACAGTCGATACAACACCAACAAGGATTTCGATGAAGTTCGCCAACTCCAGCGGCCACGCCGTTCAAGCGCGCCCGTTTCGCGACCCGGCGCAGCGCACCGGCGCCACACGCCGCTCCCGTCTGCCCGCCATGCGGCGCACCGTCCTTTGCACGGCGTTCGCCTGGGCAACGCTAACCGCCGGCACCGCGATGGCCGAGGCCAATCCCGACGCCGCACCGGAAGCGCCCGAAGCCGACCTGAACATCAAGGCAAGCCAGACGGACCAGTGGACCGGCTTCTGGAACCGCCAGCAGATGCTCGGCGACATCGGCGGGCTGCGCCCGTGGCTTGGCAAATATGGCGTGACGTTCGCGCTCACCGAAACCAGCGAAGTGCTCGCCAATCTGCGTGGCGGTCTGGCGCGCGGCGCGGACTACGACGGTCTGACGACCGCCACCGTGCAGGTGGACACGCAAAAAGCGTTTGGCCTGCCAGGCGGCCTGTTTAACGTCAGCGGCTTGCAGATCCACGGCGCCAATCTCAGCGCCAACAAGCTCGGCACGCTGAATACGGCAAGCGGTATCGAAGCGGATGACAGCACCCGCCTGTGGGAGCTGTGGTACCAGCAGTCGTTCCTGAACAAGCGCGTCGACGTGAAGATCGGTCAGCAGAGTCTCGACCAGGAATTCATCGCCAGCACCTACTCGGCGCTGTTCGTCAACACGATGTTCGGCTGGCCCGCCCTGCCCTCGTACGACATGCCGTCCGGCGGCCCGGCCTATCCGCTGTCCGATCTCGGCGTGCGCGTGCGCGGTCAGATCACGCCTTCGTTGACGGCGTTAGCCGGCGTGTTCGACGGCGATCCGCTCGGCAACAACCCGAACAACAAGAGCGGCACCAACTTCAATCTGCACAACGGCACGCTGTTCATCGGCGAGCTGCAGTACGCGATCAATCAGCCGGCCGACGGCGAAATGGTCGGCGCGGGCGGCGGCGGTCTGCCGGGCACCTACAAGCTCGGTGTCTGGTACAACAACGGCAGCTTTGCGGATCAGCGCTTCGACAACACCGGCTTGTCGCTCGCGAACCCGGCCTCCACCGGCGTGGCCGCGAATCATCATGGCGACTACAGCTTCTACGCCGTGGCCGACCAGATGGTCTGGCGTCCGGACCCGGACGAGCCGCGCAGCATCGGTGTGTTCGCCCGTGTGATGGGCGCGCCCGGCGACCGCAACCTGGTGAGCCTCGCCGCCAACCTCGGCGTCGTGATGAAAGCGCCGTTTCGCGGCCGCGACAACGACAGCGTGGGCCTCGCGCTGACCTACATCAAGGTGGGCAACAACGTTCACGGGCTCGATCAGGATAACCTGGCATTCAGCGGTGGCTCGTACGGTGTGCGCACCAGCGAAACCACGCTTGAAGCGACCTATCAGTATCAGGTCAATCCGTGGTGGCAGTTGCAAGCCGACGCGCAATACACGTTCAACGCCGGCGCCGGCCAGAATCCGGGCGACCCGACGCAACCGCTGCGCAACACGTTCGTGGTCGGCCTGCGGACCAACATCACGTTCTGATGACGTTCGCACCAACTTCACACGCTATCGACCCATCTGATTCCATGCTTTCGATCATGACCACCACTACCGCTTTGTGCGCAGGCACGGAGGCTCAATCGTGACTCTTTCCACGCGCAAGTTGTCGCCGCGCACCGCGCGGGCCCTGATCGCCGTCGCCGCCAGCGCCGCTGCTTTCGCAACGGCCGGCAGCGCGCACGCCGACCCGCAAGGCTTCCTCGAAACCGTCAAGCATCACACCACGCTGATCAACACCGTGCCGGACAACGGCGACCAGAACCCGTACGCGGTCGTGGTCGCACCGGTCTCGGCGGGCACCGTCAAGCAAGGCGACGTGCTGGTCGGCAACTTCAATAATTCGACCAATCTGCAAGGCACCGGCAGCACGATCATCAACTATCATCCGGACACCAAACAGATGACGGTGTTCGCCACCGTGCCGCGCGATCTGAAGGAATGCCCGGGCGGTATCGGCCTGTCCACCGCGATGACGATGCTGAAGTCCGGCTACGTGATCGTCGGCAGCACGCCGAGCAACGACGGCACGACCGGCACCAAAGGCGCCGGCTGCCTGATCGTGATCGATCCGCAGGGCAAGGTTGCGTCGACCATCACCAGCCCGAACATCAACGATCCGTGGGGCAACATGGCGGTCGTCGACAACGGCACGAGCGCCACGCTGTTCGTGAGCAACGCCGGCTTCGGCGTGGGTGGCGCGGACGGCAATCCGCCGGTGTTCAAGCAGGCCACCGTGCTGCGACTGGACCTCGACGTGCCGGCCGGCAAGCCGCCGGTCGTGAAGAAGGAAACTGTGGTGGGCAGCGGCTTCGGCGCGCAGGCCGACAAGGGCGTGTTCCTCGTCGGTCCGACCGGACTCGCGCTCTCGGCCGATCAGAAACTGCTGTACGTGTCCGACGCGATCGGCAACCGCATCACCGAAATCGACGAACCCATGACGCGCGACACGAGCGCGGGCGTCGGCCGTCAAGTGACCGCCGACGGCCTGCTGCACCGGCCGCTCGCGATGGCGAGCGCGCCCAACGGCCACCTGCTCGTGACCAACGCGCTGAACGGCCAGATCGTCGAAATCGATCCCGCCGGCGGCAAGCAGCTTTACGCGCGCTGGATCGACACCGATAAGGCGCAATCGCCGCCCGGCAACGGTGATCTGTTCGGCCTCGCCATGACGCCCGAGGGCGACGGTTTCTACTACGTACAGGACGACGTGAACACCCTGGTGCTCGCGAAATAAGCAAAACACCCCACAGAAAAATGAAGGTGAAGTAGCCATGTCAAACGATCAACCCCCGCGGCCCTCACGGCGCGGGTTTCTCAAGGCCGGCGGCGCGGCGGTCGCGGCAGGCGCGAGCCTGGGCGCAGGTCTCGCGGCATCGCAGGCCGCCCAGGCCGCGACCGCTAAAACGGCCGCGCATAGCGCCGATCCGCAGATGGCTGTCGAGCCGTTCTACGGTACGCATCAAGGCGGCATCGTCACACCGCAGCAGAGCCACACCTATGTCGCCGCGCTCGATCTCACGACCGAGAAGCGCGAAGACGTGATTGCGCTGCTGCGTGCCTGGACCGACGCCGCCGCGCGGATGACGCAGGGCAACACGGCCGCGCCGCTGCCGGCCGGTGGAACGGCCCAAGCCGCCCAGCCCGCCGACAACCTGACCGACGGCAACGCCGACAGCCAGGCCAAAAACCAGAGCTACAGCCAGGCCGCCAAAGCCGCACCCGATTCCGGCGACGTGCTCGGTCTCGGCCCCTGCGGTCTGACGATCACGTTTGGCTTCGGCCCGGGCCTGTTCACGAAAGACGGCAAGGATCGCTACGGCCTCGCCGCGCGCCGCCCCGCCGCGCTCGTCGATCTGCCGCGTTTTAACGGCGACCAGCTTATCGCCCAGAAGACCGGCGGCGACCTGTACATCCAGGCCTGCGCGAACGATCAGCAAGTGGCGTTTCACGCGATCCGGCAATTGTCGCGCCTCGCCTCCGGCACCGCGGTCATGCGCTGGGGCCAGGCCGGATTCGTGTCGGGTCCGCGCGGCCAGACGCCGCGCAATCTGATGGGCTTCAAGGACGGCACCAACAATCCGTCCACCGCGAAGCCGCAGTTGATGAACGAATTCGTGTGGGCCGGCCACACCGACGACGCGCCGTGGATGGAAGGTGGTACCTACACCGTGTTCCGGCGCATCCGCATCACGCTGGAACACTGGGACAACACCGAGGTGGGCTTCCAGGAGCAGGTGTTTGGACGCCACAAGTACAGCGGCGCGCCGATCGGCAAGAAGAACGAGTTCGATCCGGTGGACCTGAAGGAAGAAGACAAGGACGGCAACCCGGTGATTCCGGAGAACTCGCACGTGCGTCTGTCGAATCAGGCGAGCAACAACGGTGCGCAGATCTTGCGCCGTTCTTACTCGTACAACGACAGCACAGACTTCTATATCGAGCGCTGGCCGCCGTGGCGCCAGGAAACCGAGTACGACGCGGGGCTGGTTTTCGTCGCTCACCAGAGCGACCCGCGCAAAGGCTTCATTCCGATCAACGACAAGCTCGCGAAGTTCGACATGATGAACCAGTTCACGACGCACGTCGGCAGCGCGATTTTCGCCGTGCCGCCGGGCGCGAAGCCGGGTTCGTATATCGGCGCGGGTTTGTTCGAGACGTAATGTGAGCGCGTAGCCCATAAAATACCGATCAATCACAACATCACAACGGATTTCTGCATCATGGCTCATACCTGGTTTGGCACCCGCCTGCGCCTTCTCAGCAGCGCCGCCGCGCTGACGCTGGCCGCTTTCGCGTCGTTGCCGTCGGCGGCCCACGCCGCGTCGATCACGCTGTATAACGCGCAGCACGAGCAGGTCGTCAACGTGCTCGCCAAAGACTTCGAAAAGGAGTCGGGCATTACGGTGAAGATCCGCAACGGCGAAGGCCCGGCAATGGCCGCGCAGATCGTCGCGGAAGGCGCGGCCACGCCCGCCGACGTGTACTTCACGGAAAACTCGCCGGAACTGATGCTGCTCGAAGAGAAAGGCCTGCTGAACAAGGTGGACGGCGCGACGCTCGCCACCGTGCCGGCTCGCTTCAACTCGCCGACTGGCGCATGGGTCGCGGTGACCGCGCGTGAAAACGTGCTCGCCTACAACACCGCCAAGGTCCAGGCATCGCAGCTGCCGCAATCGCTGTTCGACCTCGCCAAGCCGGAATGGAAAGGCAAGGTCGGCATTGCACCGAGCGACAGCGACTTTCTGCCGCTCGTGAGCGCCGTCCTCGCACTGAAGGGCGAAGCGCAAACCGTGCAATGGCTGAAGGGCCTGAAAGCCAATGCGCAGATTTTCGACGACGAGGAAGGCGTGGTCGCCGCGGTCAATCGCGGCGGCGTGGCCACCGGCATCATCAACAACTACTACTGGGACCGCCTGCACGCGGAACTGGGCGACGCGAAAACCCGCAGCGCGATTCATCACTTCGGCAACGGCGACGTTGGCGCTGCGGTGAACGTGTCGGGCGCGGGCGTGCTGAAATCCGCGCACAACACGGACGGCGCACAGAAGTTTCTCGCCTATCTGGTCAGCGAGCGCGCTCAGCAGTTGATGGCGAAAAGTCACGTGATGTTCGAATATCCGCTGCACGCGGGCGTCGCGCCGGACCCGATCCTCAAGCCATTCGCTGAACTGAGCCCGCCGGCACTGACGATCCAGCAACTCGGCGACGACAGCCAGGCCGGCAAGCTGCTGCGCCAGGCAGGCCTGCTGTAAATGAGCGACGCCTTGTCAGCCGGACCACCGGCTGTCCCCACCGCCCCGGTGCGCGCCCATGCGCGCGCGCCGCGCGGATTGGTTGCCGCAGCAGCACTCAGCGCTTTGCTGGTGTTGCTGCCGATTGCGTTTACGTTCTGGCGCGCCGCGAGCTACGGCGCCGGCGAAGCGATCGACCTGGTGTTCCGGCCGCTCGTCGGCGAACTGCTGGTCAACACGTTGATGATCACCGTCTCGACCACGCTGGTCAGCGCCGTGATCGGCACGGCCGCCGCATGGTTCGTCGAGCGTACGCATTTGCCGGGGCGCCGCGCGTGGGCTGTGTTGAGCGCCGCGCCGCTCGCCATGCCGGCCTTTATTTCCAGCTATGCGTGGGTGTCGCTGAGCCAGGATCTGCAGGATTTCAACGGCGCGTTGCTGGTGCTGACCTGCGCGTATTTTCCGCTCGTCTATCTGCCGGTGGCTGCCGCGTTGCGCGGCATGGACCCCGCGCTCGAAGAAAGCGCGCGCGCGCTCGGTTGCAACCGCTGGAGCACGTTCATTCGCGTGGTGCTGCCGCAACTGCGCCCCGCCCTGCTCGGCGGCATGCTGCTGGTCGCGCTCGGCGTGCTGTCGGAGTTCGGCGCGTTCACGCTGCTGCGCTTTCGCACGTTCACCACGCAGATCTACGCCGAATTCCGCACCAGTTTCGACGGCGGCGGCGCCTCGCTGCTCGCGTGCCTGCTGATCGTGATCTGCCTGATCGTGCTGGCCTTCGAGTTTCGCGTGCGCGGCGCGGCGCGCTATGAACGCGTCGATCGCGGCACGCGTCGCGCGGTATTGCGCTACGAACTCGGCGCATGGCGCTGGGTGGTCGTAGCCGGTTTTGCGCTGCTGACGATCACGACGCTCGGCGTGCCGCTTGGCATGATCGGCTACTGGCTGACCCAGCCCGGCGCGGCCGCGGTCACGCCGGCCGATGTCTCGCCCGAGCTGCTGTTCAACGCCACGCTCTCGTCGCTCGGTTTCGGCCTCGCCGCCGCGCTGCTGACCACGCTGCTGGTCGTGCCGCTGGCGTTCCTGCTGGTGCGCTACCCCACCCGTTTCGCGACGCTGTTCGAACGCACGGTGTTTCTCGCGCAAGGCGTGCCGGGGCTGGTAATCGCGCTCGCGGTCGTGTCGCTCACGGTGCACGCGCTGCAAGCGCTTTATCAGAGTGCGACGCTGCTGGTGATCGCGTACGCAATGCTGTTCATGCCGGTGGCCCTCGTCAGCGTGCGTGCCGCCTTCATGCAGGCGCAGCCGCGCCTCGAAGAGACCGCCCGCGCGCTCGGCCTGAACTGGACGCAAACCCTGCTGCGGGTCGTGTTGCCGCTGGCGGGGCCGGGTCTCGGCGCGGCCGCGGCGATGGTGTTCATCTCGGTCGTCACCGAACTGAACGCAACACTGCTGCTCTCGCCCATCGACACGCAAACGCTCGCCACCCAGGTCTGGTCCGACACGTCGACCATGGCGTTCGCCGCGGCGGCGCCCTACGCGGCGCTGCTTACCGGCATTTCGCTGTTCGCCTCGGGCCTGCTTTTCGCGCTGCTCGGCAAATCGGCGCTACTCGGCGAACGCGGCTGAAACGGCCGGCCTGACAAGCTTTTATCACTAGGTCTACATGAGCGAACTTCGTATCCGCGGGCTGAAAAAATCGTTCGACGGCCATCCGGTGCTGCACGGCATCGATCTGTCCGTCGAGCGCGGCACGCTGCTGGCGCTGCTCGGCCCCTCGGGCAGCGGTAAAACCACGTTGCTGCGCCTCCTGTGCGGTTTCGAGCGCGCGGATGGCGGCAGCGTCGAAATCGACGGCCGCCGCGTGGCCGGCGACAATCTGCATGTCCCGTCCGAGTTGCGCCATATCGGCTATGTGCCGCAAGAAGGCGCGCTGTTTCCGCATCTGTCCGTGGCGGATAACATTGTGTTCGGCTTGCCGCGCACGCAACGGCGCGCACGGCATCGCGTGGCGGAGTTGCTGGAACTGGTCGGCCTGCCGGCGAACTTCGGCGAGCGCGCGCCGCAGCAGTTGTCGGGCGGCCAGCAGCAACGGGTCGCGCTGGCGCGCGCGCTGGCACCGGCACCCAACCTGGTGATGCTCGACGAACCTTTCTCTTCGCTCGACGCCGCCTTGCGGCTCGAAACCCGGCAAGCGGTGGCGAGCGCTCTCGCCGCAACCGGCGCGACCGCCGTGCTGGTCACGCACGATCAATCCGAAGCGCTCTCGCTCGGCGATGAAGTGGCGGTGTTGTGGAATGGCCGGCTGATCCAGACGGCGAGCCCGGAGACGCTCTATCGCCGGCCCGTCACGCGTGAACTGGCATCGTTCATCGGCGAGGCGGTGTTGCTGCCGGGTGTCGTCATGCAGGATCGCGTGAGCTGCGAGCTAGGTGACTTGCCGTTATCGGCGCCGATGAACCAGGGCGCTGTCGACGTCATGGTGCGGCCCGAGCAGATCCGCCTGCTGCGCGCTGGAGAAACGGTGACCGACGGCGCCGCGGCTCATGACGCCGTGGTCACGGAGGTGATTTTTCAGGGGCAGGACGCGAGCGTCACGCTGCGCTTGCAGTCCGGTACGCAGACCGTCGTGCGTGCCAGGGTGGCGGGCTATCTCTGCCCCCGACCGGGCGAGCAGGTGCGCCTTGTCGTGGACGGCGAGGTGACGGCTTACGCTCGCAGTTGAGCGGCGAGTCAGGCGGCGACTCAGGTGATGATTCACGCGGCGGGCTGAGCGCCGCTTCAAGGCACCACACGCTCTCATCAAAGCGACTGCGACGCTGACGCCTCAACCTGGCGCCGCCGGTGCGCCACGCATCGGCCCCGGCAACGACAAATCCTGCATCATCTGCGCGGCCAGGTAATCGCAAGTCGGCCGGTCCGATTTGGCGCTGCGCGCCACCACGATCTCCAGCGGTGCGATCTTCGGCAAGCCCTGTGCTTCGCCGAGGATGGCGAGCCGCGACGGCACGCTACAGCGCGTGAGCGCGACCACCGAAAGCCCCGCATCCACGGTTGCGACGAGGCCCATCAGGCTGGCGCTGCTGAACGCCGCGCGATAGCGGATGCGCGCGCCGTCCAGCGCGGCCAGCGTATGCTGGCGCGCCACACAGCCGGGCTCGTAGAGTCCCACCGGCAGCGGCGACGCCGCCAGCACCGGCGTATCCACCGACGCTCCCACCCACACCATCGGCTCGCTGCGCACGAATTCGCCGCGCAATTTGCGGTCGCGCGTGACGAACGCGAGATCGATTTTGTTATCCGCCAGCATCGGCGCGAGCGACGTGCTTTGCGCGCAAACAATCTCGATCTCCACGTGCGGATACAGATTCGAGAACCGCCGCAACACCGGCGACAACAGCGAGGACACATAGTCGTCCGGTGCGCCGAGCACCACGCGCCCGGTGACCTCGGGCCGCACGATCGCCGACCACGCCTCCTCATGCAGCGCCAGCACACGCCGCGCATATTCGAGCAGTGTGTTGCCGGGGCGCGTGAGCGACAGGTTGCGCGTGTCGCGAGCGAACAGCGTGGTGCCGAGCATGGTCTCGAGCCGTTTGATCTGCATGCTGACCGCCGCCTGCGAGCGATGCACGCTCGCCGACGCCTTCGTGAAACTGCCTGTTTCCACGATCGCGACAAAGGTGCGCAGCAGATCGACGTCGAATTCGGGGTGCATGATTTATCAATCCGGCTTATGGAATTTCTCAATTTAATTCGTTTGTCGGTGGCGTGCAAGCCGCGCAATACTCGGGGCATTGCCTCACGGAGCCGCTTTGCATGTCCCTCACCCAACGTCAACAGGGCGCCATCACGCTGGCCAGCGGCGGGCTGCTGATGGGCACGATCGGCGTCTTCGTCGAGGAGGCGCGGCTCGGCGCGCTGACGCTCGTGTTCTTTCGCTGCCTGTTCGGCTTTCTCTCGCTCGCCGCGTATTGCGCGTGGAAGGGCTACTTCACGCGCGCGCATTTCACGCGCCGCACCGCCATGCTGGCGCTGATCTCCGGTGTGCTGATGGTCACGCAATGGGTCGGCTTCTTCGACGCGATCCATCGCACCAGCATCGCGGTTGCGACGGTGGTGTTCCACGTGCAGCCGTTCTGGGTCGTGCTGATCGGCGCGGCGCTCTTCAAAGAGCGGCTCGGCGCGGACCGGCTGGGCTGGATCGCGACGGCATTCGTCGGACTCGTGCTAGCGTCGGGTGTCGCGGCCACGGAGCATTTACAGGGCCATACGAGCTATCTGATCGGCATTGGCGAAGCGTTGGCCGGGTCGGTGCTCTATGCGAGCGTGACGCTGATCGCCAAGGGGCTCGGCGATTTGCGGCCGCATCTGCTCACGCTCGCGCAATGTGCGGTCGGCGTGGTGTGTCTGCCGTTCATCGCGCCGCTCACCGCCGTGCATATCGGCCCGATGCAATGGTTCTGGCTGATCGGCATGGGCGTGCTGCATACGGGGCTTTCGTACGTGCTGATTTACGGCGCGCTGCCCAAGCTGAGCACGCCGATCATTGCTGTTCTGCTGTTCGTCTATCCGTTGACGGCAATCGTGGTCGATGCGGTGGTGTACGGGCGGGCGTTGTCGATGCCGCAACTCGCGGGCATGGCATTGATCGTGACCGCGAGCCTTGGAGTAAATCTCGGTTGGCCGCTGTTGTCGTTGTGGCGTCCCGGTGGGCGCGCGCGGCGTCACGCGGACTGAGACTCGGGCTGAGACGCGGGCACCGCGCCTCGCCGGCACGCTCAACGGAAAACCGGGCGTTGCGCCCGGTTTTTTTTAGCCGTCGTAGTGAAAGCGGCATGCCAGCACGTAGATCTTTCCGTCTCTCGGCAAGTAGACCAGACGATCGGCGTGCGTGATGCGACGCGACCAGAACCCGCTCAGACTGCCGGCCAATGGCTCCGGTTTTCCCGTGCCGTGATACGGATCGCGCCGGCACTCCTCAAGCAACGTATTAATCTTGCGCAAGACCTTGCGGTCGGCCTCTTGCCAATACAGATAGTCGTCCCACGCTTCGTCGGTGAACATAAAAATACTGTCAGCCTTGGCGGCCTCCTCGTTTCGGCTTCTGTGTTTGTTCATCGGTCAGCAGTTCGCGCGCGGACGCACCGCCGGCATTCAACTGAGCGATAGACCTGGCGAGCCGCTGGGCATTCTTCGACGAGCTCAACAGATACAGCGTCTCCTGCATCGCGTTGAAATCCTCGAGCGAAACCATGACCACATTTTCGCCACTCTGCCGCGTGATCAGCGTGGGAATGTGATCGCGGCAGACGTCGTCCATCGCTTGCTTAAAGCCGGCACGCGCCTCGCTGTAAGTAAGGACGTTCATTCGTTTTCTCGACCTGAGAGGTTTCCCTCCAGTCGCTCCTGTCAAAAGTTAGGGACGATTTCGCCGTTGCATGAATGCACTCTTGGACGACGAACCCGACGCGCCGCTCCAGGGAATGCTTAACGCTGGGACACGGCAATCATTGTACAATCCTCTGTACGAAATTGCCACTCCCAGGCAACGCCCGAACACGTCACCTAACCGATAGAGAGGATGCCTGCGGAGATCCCGCCGCGCCACTCAGCCGAACGGCCAACCTTACTGCGGCAACGTTTCGCCCTTCGTCTCCGGTGCAAACGGAATCACGAACAGGCCGGCGACAAACGCGAGCGCGGTCAGCGCCACCGGCACCCCGAGCGTATGCATGTGGAGCACCGCCGCACCGAGCAGAAAGTTGACGCCGGCACCCACGAACCGCCCGAACGAGGTGCAAAACGCAAACGCCGTCGCCCGCACACGGGTTTCGAACTGCTCCGGCAGCCACAAGCTGAACAGCGCGAAGTTGCCGCCGAAGAAACCCAGCACGAAGAGCCACGCGATGAACGGCGCGAGTCCGTTCGGCAGATAGAACGCCCAACCGAAGCTGCCGGCAATCGCCACCGCCATACCCATGAAATAGAACGCCAGCGTCTTCTTGCGGCCAATGCGCTCGGCGAGCGGCGGCAGCGCCAGGCAGCCGAGAATCGTCCCGATGGACAGCAGCCCCGTTGCCAGCGACGCGGTTTTGAGCGCCTCGCCCTTGGCCATGCCGGCCTTGGTCGCCAGTTGAATCACGGCGGACGGCTCGTAAACCGCCCCGGCCCACAAACCGATGATGGCGATCGTCAGGAGAATGCACGCCACCCAGGTACGGCGCCGGTAGGCCGGCCCCATAATCTCGCGCAGCGGTGTGACCCGCACGGTTTGCGCTTCAGCCCGCGCTTCGGCTTTCTGCCACTTGTCCGATTCCTTCACGCGCAGCAGAACCAGAATCGCGACCACTACCGGCACCGCTCCGGTCAGGAACATCGCGCGCCAGCCGTAATGCACGCCGATCGTGTAATTCAGCGCCGCGGCGAGAAAGAAGCCGGCGTAGTAGCCGGTTTGCAGATAGCCGGCGCCCATCTTGCGCCGGTCTTCCGGCCACGATTCCGCCACATACGTTCCAGCCAGCGCCCACTCGCCGCCTATGCCCACCCCCGCGATGAAGCGATAGATGCCAAGCTCCCACACGTTGTGCGAAGTCGCCGCGAGCCCCGTGAAAATGGCGAACGTGAAGATGGTGCCGGCCAGCACCTTGGTGCGGCCGAAGCGATCGGCGAGCGGCCCCCAGATGAACGAGAGCCCCCACCCAACCAGGAACAGCGCGAATAGAATCGAACCGGCAAGGCCGACATTCGCCGGCGTGGCCGCATAGCCGGAACGCGGCAGCAGTTCGGTCAAGGCCGGTGTGAGCACGAGTGCGTAGATGAACGAATCCATTCCGTCGAGCGTCCAGCCGGCCCAGGCACCCCAAAACCCTGCAATCTGCGAACCATTGAGCGGCGTGCGGCGCCGCGTGACCGACGTGCGATCGGTGAGTGAACTCATCATGCTCCTCCAGCCCTACGGTTGATGTACGTAACTGAAACGACGAGATGGCGCGCTTGTTATGGATCGGGTGTCCTTGCCCTTCGGGTGAGAAGACGGAGCAGACAGAGTTCTGGCGCTTCCGGGTTCGCTCACTTGCAAACGCGCATTTTTATATATAATATTTGAAATCATGAACGACGCAATTAATGGTTTCCCCCTGGACGCCCCGGCGCACAGCTCGCTTTTACCGGCGGCGGCGCCGCGTGAGAGCACGTCCCGCATGATCGCGGAGGCGCTGCGGGCGGCGATTGTCGACGGCACGCTGGAGCCAGGCGCGCCGCTGCGGCAAGACGCCATCGCGCGGCACTTCTCGGTCAGCGCTATTCCCGTGCGTGAGGCTTTGCGGCAGCTCGAGAGTGAAGGCTGGGCCAAAGCCGCAGTGAATAAAGGCGCAACGGTCGCGCCTTTGTCGGCGCAGGAAGCGCGCGAGATCTACGAGATCCGCTCCGCGCTGGAGAGCCTCGCCATCGGGCTTGCGATTCCCAATCACACGGCGGCCACGCTGAGCGAATCCGCCGGTCTGTGCCGCGCCGCCGAGCGCGAAGCGGACCCCTCGTTGTACGTCGCGCGCAATGTCGCGTTTCACACGAGCCTGTATGCGCCGGCTGCCCGGCCGCAACTCGAGGAAATGATCGGAGCGCTGCACCGGCGCGGTGAAAGATATTTGCGCCTGAAGTTCGGCTTGCCATTGCACAAGGGCGAATCCGACAAAGAACACGCGGCAATACTCGACGCCGTCGAGCGCCAGGACATCCCTACCGCGCAGGCGCTGGTCGCCGCGCACCTGCTGGGCACCGGCGATCTGCTTTTTCGTTTCCTGACCGAGCGCGCCGAGGCTGAAGCCGCGCTCGCCAAACAAGCCAGGCCGCGCGGCAGACGCGCGCGCACCACTACCGGGAGTGATTGATCCGATGAACCGACCCGCCGAAGCGCCGCCCGCCGCACGCTCATGGACTACGCGTCGCGACGAAAAGAATCGTCGCCTCGCGGCCATTGCACCCTGGCTGGAAGACGGCGTACTGCCGCCAAACCGCATCGTCGACGCACTCGAAACGCTGATTCAACCGGGCGACCGCGTCGCCCTCGAAGGCGACAACCAGAAGCAGGCCGACTTCCTGTCCCGCTCGTTCGCCAAAGTCGATCCGCAAAAAATTCACGACGTGCACCTGCTGATTTCCAGCATTAGTCGTCCTGAGCATCTGACGCTGTTCGAACGCGGCATCGCGCACAAGGTCGATTTTTCGTTCGCCGGTCCGCAGAGCTTGCGGGTCGCGCAACTGCTCGAAGACGGTCAACTGGAAATCGGCGCGATCTACACCTACGTCGAGCTGTACGCGCGCATGTTCGTGGATCTGACGCCGCAGGTTGCGCTGCTGTGCGCGGAAAAAGCCGACCGTCACGGCAATCTGTACACCGGCCCGAATACCGAAGACACCCCCACCATCGCCGAAGCTGCCGCGTTCCGTCACGGCATCGTGATCGTGCAGGTCAACGAGATCGTCGACGAACTACCGCGCGTCGACATTCCGGGTTCGTGGGTGGACGTGGTCGTGCAGGCGGATCGGCCCTTCGCCGTCGAGCCGCTGTTCACACGCGACCCGCGCCATATCGGCGACCTGCAGGTGCTCACCGCCATGATGGTGATTCGCGGCATCTACGAGCCGTATGGCGTCACGTCGCTCAATCACGGCATTGGCTTCGACACCGCCGCGATCGAATTGCTGCTGCCCACGTATGGCGAGTCGCTCGGCCTGAAGGGCAAGATCTGCCGCAACTGGACACTCAATCCGCACCCCACCATGATTCCCGCGATCGAGTCGGGCTGGGTCGAGAGCATTCACTGCTTTGGCAGCGAGGTCGGCATGGAGGCGTACATCGAGGCACGTCCCGACGTCTTTTTCACCGGCAACGACGGCAGCCTGCGCTCGAACCGCGTGCTGTGCCAACTGGCCGGCCAATACGGCGTCGATCTGTTTATCGGCTCGACCTTGCAGATCGATGCCGACGCGAATTCGTCCACCGTCACGCGCGGTCGGCTGGCCGGTTTCGGCGGCGCGCCCAACATGGGCCACGATCCGCGCGGCCGGCGCCATTCGAGCGAGGCGTGGCTCAAGCTGCTGAAAGATCAGGCTCCGGTGTCGCGCGGCCAGAAGCTCGTCGTGCAGATGGCCGAGACCTACAAGAAAGGCGGTGAACCGACTTTCGTCGATGAACTCGACGCCGTGGCGGTCGGCGCAAAAAGCGGCATGCCGATAGCGCCCGTCATGATCTACGGCGACGACGTCAGCCATGTCGTCACCGAAGAAGGCATCGCGCATCTGCACAAGGCCGAAGGTGTCGACGAGCGCCGCGCGGCGCTCGCCGCCGTAGCCGGCGTAACGCCGATCGGGCTGCGCGCGAAGCCGGAGAAAACGGCGGAACTGCGCCGGCGCGGTGTCGTCGCTTATCCCGAGGATCTCGGCATTCGGCGCGGCGAAGCGAAGCGTTCGCTGCTGGCGGCACGCAGCATCGACGATCTGGTGACGTGGTCGGGCGGTCTGTACGCGCCGCCGGCGCGCTTCAGGAGCTGGTAAGCATGGCGCCCGCTGCCTTGCTTTCTCGTGCGCAAGCGCCGTGCGCTCGTCCCCTAGGCGTGACGCCGCCGGATGCACATGCAGACGTCGCCAACGCGCTGCACGCTGCAGCCCGCGCCGTCCACATCGCGTCCACGCCCAGCGACGCGCAACTGGCCCGTTACGCCGTCACCGCGCTGATCGAAGAAGCCCGGCTCACGCCCAAGCCCGCGCTGGTCGACCAGCGCGGCAGCGGCGCGCATCGCGACCTCGATCTCGACATCATGCTGCGCTCGGCGAACGCGCTCGAACCCACGTTTGCGGCCCTCGCACGCGCCGCGCGGCACCGTGGCGAACCGTCCGCCGTATTGCGCACCGAGCTCGCGCAAATCGGCCGAGCCGGCGAGCAGGACATGCTTCTCGCAACCGGCGGCAGCAACGCGCATCGTGGCGCGATCTGGATCATCGGCTTGCTGGTCGCGGGCGCGGCGCTGCCCGGCGGCGTGACGCGCCTCGCCTCGCCGCAAATCGCCGCACGCGCCGCGCAGATCGCCTGCTTCCCGGACCGCTTCGCCGCGCCGTCCAACAGTCACGGCGAGCGCGCGCGTCAGCGCTACCAGGTAGGCGGCGCGCGCCGTGAAGCGCAGGACGGCTTCCCGCACGTCATCCATACCGGCCTGCCCGCGTTGCTCGCGGCGCGCGAACGCGGCGTCCACGAAAACGCCGCGCGTCTCGACGCCCTGCTCTCGATCATCGCGACACTCGACGACACCTGCCTGCTGCACCGTGCCGGCCTGGCGGGTTTGCACGCCGGGCAGCGCGGCGCGCAACGCGTGCTCGCGGCCGGAGGAAGCTCGACGCCCGCGGGCCGCGCCGCACTTGCCGCACTCGAACACGCACTGCTGTCGCTCAACGCCTCGCCTGGCGGCGCAGCGGATCTGCTCGCCGCCACTCTCTTTCTCGACATGCTGGCGCATCACGACGCCGGCCGGAGCCCGGAATCATGGAACATCTGACCTTCGACTATCCGGCACAACGCGCCGTCACGACCCGCGCCCATGTCGGCGTGGTGGGCTCGGGCGACCTGGAAGTGCTGCTCTCGCCCGTCACGCAGGACGGCGCGCTGTCCGCGCATGTGGTTGTGCGCACCAGCGTGGACGGCTACAGCCACATCTGGAAAAGCGTGCTCGACCGCTTTTTCACGCGCTACGACGGCGCCGCGCAAATCGAAATCAACGACTTCGGCGCGACGCCAGGTGTAGTGGCGCTGCGCCTGGCCGAAGCCGTCGAAGCCGCGGAACAGGGAGGCGACGCATGAACACGGTTGCGATGACCACTTCTCCCGCATCGATGCTGCGCAACAGTTTCATCGAACTGCCGGCGCGCGAGCGCGCCCGCGCGCTGCTTGATCCGGGGACCTTCCGCGAACTGCTCGGCCCGTTCGACAAGATCGAGTCGCCGTGGCTGCCGCTGCAAGGCATCGTTTGCCAGGCGGATGACGGTTGCGTGATCGCACGTGGCACCATCGATGGCGAACCGGCTGTGGTTGCGGCGATCGAGTCCGCGTTCCAGGGCGGCAGTATCGGCGAAGTGTCGGGCAGCAAGATTGCCGCGGCGCTGGAGCTTGCCTTGCGCGATTGCGAACGCGGCAAGATCGTGCGCCCGGTCGTGCTGTTCGAAACCGGTGGCGTGAGGCTTCAGGAAGCCAATCTCGGTCTCGCCGTGATCGCAGAGATTCAGGCGGCGATTGTCGCGCTGCGCCGGCATGTGCCGGTGGTCGGCGTGATTGCGGGCATGGTGGGTTGCTTTGGCGGCATGTCGCTCGCGGCTGCGCTGTGCTCGTATCTGGTTGTGACGAAGCAAGGCCGGCTTGGCATGAACGGCCCCGAAGTGATCGAACAGGAAGCCGGCATCGAGGAGCTCGATTCCAGCGACCGGCGCCGCATATGGCATCTGATCGGCGGCGAACAGCGAGCGGCGACCGCGCTGGCAGACCGGCTAGTCGACGACGACGCCGACGCGGTCAGCACCGCCGTGCGCGCCGCCTTCGCGCAAGGTGTGCCGGGCGCGCATCGCAGTGAGCAGGTCGAGGCTTTTCTGCAGCGCCTCACGCGAATCGATCCCGCCGGCGTTACGCCGGAATCCATGCGCGACGTGTTCAACGCGCAAACGCAAAACGCAGCGCGCAAGGAGCAAGCATGAGCGACACAACACTCAGCCGCGGCGCGCTCTGGTTCCACGCGCTCGCCGGCGACTCATCCAGCCGGCCGCCCGTCTGGAGTAGCGACGCAACGCTAGGTGGCGAGACCGCGCGCTTCATCACGGTCGTGCCCGATCCCGCCAACCGGTTCCCGCGCGCGACCGACAATGTCGTCGGCCTCGAACAGGGCTGGCAACTCGCGCGGGCCGTACGCGATGCGATCGCGCGGGACGCAGCGAGCGCCACCCGCCGCCCCATCGTCGCAATCGTCGATGTGAAAAGCCAGGCCTACGGTTATCGCGAAGAAATGCTCGGCATTCACCTCGCCTGCGCCGCGGCGGTCGACGCGTATGCGTCGGCGCGCGAAGCCGGTCATCCGGTGATCGCGCTGATTGTCGGCCCGGCCATGTCGGGCGCATTCCTCGCGCACGGCTATCAGGCCAAGCGCATCGTCGCGCTCGACGCACCCGGCACCATGGTTCACGCCATGGGCAAAGAAGCGGCGGCACGCGTCACGCGCCGCACGGTCGAAGCGCTCGACGAACTCGGCGAAACCATTGTGCCGATGTCTTATTCGATGGCGTCGTTCGCGAAGCTCGGGCTGCTCGATCAGCTGATCGGCGGCGTCGATGCCGACGCGCCGGACTCCGCGCAAATCGAGCGCGTGCGTCAGGTATTG
The DNA here is from genome assembly GCF_001645125.1 of Paraburkholderia ginsengiterrae. Taxonomy (GTDB): domain Bacteria; phylum Pseudomonadota; class Gammaproteobacteria; order Burkholderiales; family Burkholderiaceae; genus Paraburkholderia; species Paraburkholderia ginsengiterrae. The sequence goes on from NZ_LXKA01000371.1 coordinate 229,407, forward strand.
ATCGAGCAGATTCGCAGCGCGCGCGACGACGGCCGCCGCAACCTGGCGCATCGGCTGGAATCGGATGCGGCGCGAACAAACCGCGCGGCGTCGATTGAAGTGCGCCGGCGTCTCGCCGAACAATGGGATGCCGTGTGATGCAGGTTTGCGCCGCGCCGCCGTTTGCAATCGATCACGCGCTGTCATACGACGCGCGCTGGCGGTCGCACGACTTGCTGCGTTTGCGCAGTTTGCCCGTCTCGGATAACGAACCGGCGTGGGTGCGTGACGCTTTCGAGCGCACGCCGTACGCGGTCGTGCGGCGCGCGCTGGCCGCGGAGGATTTCGTCGCGATCGGCGTGCGCGGAGTCGGGCGGTCACAACGTTATGGCGCGTGGGCGCGCTCCGCCGACGTGGTATCGACAGTGTCTCCGGAAGCGCTGACGTCATGCCGTCCTCTAGCCACACGAAGCGCGTTGCCCGCATTCACCGCCCTCGCTGCGTTGGGCGACGACGCGACCGGCGCACTGAGCCCCTTCGTGTGGGGACCAACGGGAAGCACCGGTTTCGAACTGGCGACACAGAGACCAACAGTCACCGAGTCGAGCGATCTCGACCTGCTTATCCGAACCCTCGAGGCCCCCCTCGCGCGCAACGACGCAAGCGAATTGCTGGCCTATTTGCAGGCGCTTGCGCAACGTGTCGGCATTCGTCTGGACGCGCAACTCGAGACACCCGCGGGTGGCGTCGCACTGGCCGAGTGGGCAGCGGGCAAGCCGCGCGTGCTGGCGCGCCATGCGCGCGGCCCGCATCTGACTGCCGATCCGTGGGCCGCCATGAATTACGGCGGCGAACCCTGATGCTCGCCCTGCTCTTTCCCGGCCAAGGCGCGCAGACCGACGGCTTCCTGCACCGTCTGCCCGAGCACCGCGCAGTGCGCGAAACACTCGCGGAAGCGTCACATGTGCTCGACGTCGATGTGCTCACGCTGGACACGCCGGAAGCATTACGCTCAACCGTCGCGGTACAGATCGGTTTGACGGTCGCGGGCGTGACCGTCGCGCGCGCGCTCGCCGATGAACAGTTCGTGCCGGAAATCAGCGCGGGGTTGTCGGTCGGCGCGTACGCGGCGGCGGTGAGTTGCGGCGCGGTTCAATTCGAGCACGCATTGCGAATGGTGCGCCGGCGAGCCGAGCTGATGGAAACCGCGTACCCCTCAGGCTACGGTCTCGCGGTGATCTCGGGTTTGACCGAGCATGAAGTGGCGGCGCTCGCCGCGCTGCATGTGGATGAAGACTCACAACGCGTCTACATCGGCAATGTGAACGCGCCACGCCAGATTGTCGTGGCGGGCGCGAATGCCGTGCTGGACGCCTTTATCGAACGAGCATTGGCAGCCGGCGCACGCAAGGCCACTCGCCTCGCGGTGAGCGTACCCTCGCATTGCGAATTGCTCGCGCACGCCACGGACAAGCTGGTTGCGTACGCCAGCGAAGTTCCCTTTCAGACGCCGCACAGCACCTACATCGGCAATCGCGGTGGCCGGCCTCTGTACACCGCGGACGCGATCCGCGACGATCTCGCGACGAATATGCGCTACACCGTGCGCTGGTTCGACGCGCTGACGGTCATGCAGGAAATGGGCGCGCGCGTGCTGATCGAAGCACCGCCGGGCCAGGTGTTGACCGACATTGCACGCGAGTACTTTCCGGATACCACCGCGCTCGCGGCCAGCACTTTCTCGTTCGACCGGCTCGTGGCAACCGCGCGGCGGCGTCTGGAAGAAAACTAGGCGCGTCGCGTCGCATCGGGCCATCAGCCCGGCCTCACCGTTTCTCAATCAACTGCCGTCCCATCGCCTTCGCGTACTGATCGCACGCGCTGCGCGCCACTCGTGATGCGGCCAGCACGCCCACGTCGGCATCGTCGCGGTAGTACATCGCCACATTGATCGGCGGCGGCAGCGGCCGCACCTGCAACTGCCCCAGTTCGCCGCTGCGCAGATAAGGCTCGACGAACAGCGCGGGCACCGCCGCGATCCCATAGCCATCGCGCAGCAGCTTGACGATCACCGCGACCGAAGGCATGCAGGTCACCTGGGTCTGCGCGAGCGGCACACCGGCGCGCTTCGCGAGTGCCTGCACGATCGCCTCGACGGCGACTTGCGGCGCGGTGCCGCGACCGAATGTCAGCACCGGTTTGCTCAATACGGTCTGCACGTGCTTCACGCGGCTCGCCGGAATCAGATCGCTGCGCGCGATCCAGCGCACCGGATAGCTCGCCAGCAACGACGACACGATCGACGCCTCGTGGTCGCCGGTTTCCTCCACCTGAATCACCAGATCCAGCTCGCCGCTGCGCAAGCGCGGTCCGAGTACCGCGCTGGAATCGACCGTGAGGTCCACCACGATGCGGTTGTACTCGGCGTTCAGCATGCGGATGTAGTCCGGTAGCCAGCTATGCACCACCGTTTCGATCACCCCCAGCCGCAGGCGTGTGGCGACTTGCGACTCATCCTGCGCGGCCAGTTGCAGCGAGCGCGTGGCCTGCACGACGGAGCGCGCATGCGCGAGCAGCCGGTCGCCGTTGGCGGTAAGGCGGAAGTCCGCGGCCTCACGCTCGATCAGCTCGACGCCCAGTTCTGCTTCGAGCGTCTTGATACGCAGCGAAATCGCGGCAGGCGTGGCGTGCATCGCGGCGGCCGTCGCGCGAAAACTGCCCAGACGGGCGAGTGTCAGAAACGTCTCGACGAAGCGGGTATTCATTGCCTGGCTCTCTCAACAGCGGCGGGATGCCGTTAAGTTTAGTTTAACGAAACGCAAGAATAACTCGCTGGATGGATATTTTTGGCGTGACTAATCTGCGCTGTATATCTTGCTCACCAACAGGGCATACAGCGCGGGCACACAGCGCGGGCTGACAGCGCTGGGTTGAATCAGCAGAGTTTTATCTGGAGTCGAGCCGTTCATGTCCTACACGCCATCCGAGTTTCGCCAGCAGATTCGCAGCCGACGCCTGTCCGGCCCCACTGCGGGCTATTGCGGCGACTACGCGCAAGCCAATCTCGCCATTCTGCCAAGGCAATACGCCGACGATTTCCTGCGCTTCTGCACGCTCAACCCGAAGGCGTGTCCGCTGCTGGGCATCGGTGAGCCGGGCGACTGGCGCGTGCCCGCGCTCGGCGCCGATCTCGACATCCGCAACGACGTGCCCGCGTTTTACGTGTACCGGCACGGCGAGCGCGCCGAGGAAGTGCGCAGCCTCGACGAACTGTGGCGCGACGATCTGGTGGTGTTCGCGATCGGCTGTTCGTTCTCGTTCGAGGAGATGCTGCGGCGCGAAGGTATTGCGCTGCGCCATATCGAACAGCAGGTCAACGTACCGATGTACCGCACGCGCGAGCGCAACGTCGCCGCCGGCGTATTCGGCGGCAACCGCGTCGTGTCGATGCGGCCGATGAAAGCCGCCGACGCGATCCGCGCGATCCAGATCACGAGCCGCTTTCCCGCCGTGCACGGCGCGCCGGTCCACCTGGGCGATCCGTCGCTGATCGGAATTCGCGATCTGGCGCGGCCCGATTTCGGCGATGCCGTCGAGGTGCGCTGCGACGAAATACCCGTCTTCTGGGCTTGCGGCGTCACGCCGCAAACCGCGATCGAAAGCGCGCGTTTGCCGTTTGCGATCGCGCACAAGCCGGGACATATGCTCGTCACCGACATTCTCAACACCACGCTGGCCGTGCTGTAAACGCGGCGCGCCCGCCCCCATCCACGAGCCGCGCGGCAAGACGCGGTCCACCACGACGACCGGAGCTCTAGCATGAAAACCGAAGCGCAGTTGACTGGGGACGCCGCACGTCACGATGCGTCCATCACAGGAAGCGGTCCGTTCGCGTGGTACCGGCACATTTCCGCGAGCGAAAAACGCGCCTTCTGGAGTTGCAAGATCGGCTATGTGCTCGACGCGATGGATACGCAGTTCCTGAGCTTCGTGATTCCGACGCTGATCGCGACGTGGGGCATCACGCGCGGCGACGCGGGGCTGATCGGCACCGTCACGCTGCTGAGTTCGGCCGTCGGCGGATGGGCCGCCGGTGTGCTGTCGGATCGGGTCGGCCGGGTGAAGACCTTGCAGATCACGATTCTGTGGTTCGCGATCTTTACCCTGGCTTGCGCGCTGGCACAGAACTTCAGCCAACTGCTATGGGCACGCGGGCTGATGGGCCTCGGCTTCGGCGGCGAGTGGACGGCGGGCGCGGTGCTGATCGGCGAAGTGATCCGTCCGCGTGACCGCGGCAAGGCCGTGGGACTCGTGCAGGCGGGTTGGGCGATCGGCTGGGGCATTTCGACACTGCTGTTCATGGCCGTGTTCTCGCTAATGCCGGCGGATTACGCGTGGCGCGTGCTGTTTGCCATCGGCATTGCGCCCGCGCCATTCGTGATCTGGATTCGCCGCTTCGTCGAAGAACCCGAGGTGCACCGGCAGCAGAAGGCCGCGCAGGCGGCCACGCAAACGCGGACTTCGCTGCTCGATATCTTCCGCGGCGAGATCGTCTGGACCACGCTGCGCGCTTCCATTCTGGCGACCGGCGTGCAAGGCGGCTACTACGCGGTAACCACGTGGCTGCCGACCTATCTGAAAACCGAGCGGCATCTGAGCGTGATCGGCACCGGCAGTTACCTTGGCGTGGTGATCGTCGGCTCGTATTGCGGCTATCTGACGGGTGCCTATGTGAGCGACAAGATCGGCCGCAAGCGCGCGTTCATCGCGTTTGCGCTGGCCTCGTGCGCGATTGCATTGATCTACACGCAACTGCCGCTCGACAACCTCTCCATGCTCGCACTCGGTTTCCCGCTCGGGTTCTGCGCATCCGGCATTTTTTCAGGCATGGGCGCGTTCCTCACCGAACTGTTTCCCACGCGCATTCGCGGCTCCGGCCAGGGGTTCTGCTACAACTTCGGGCGAGCGATCGGCGCGACGTTCCCCTTCTTGATCGGCCATGTTTCGCAAACAATGTCGCTTGGTCATGCCATCGGCGTGTTCGCGGCGGCGGCGTACGGCGTCGTGATTCTCGCCGCGCTGACGCTGCCCGAAACCAAAGGGCGGCAACTCAGCGCGTGAGGTAACGCATGAGGCAGCGCGGCGCGCGCTGCGTGTGTGGCGCGCACTCATGCCTGTTCTGGCGCGCGTCCGATCACATGCGAATCCGACGCCGCCGCGCCGTCAGCGTGTCCACGCTCGCGCCCCGACGTCACAACCGCGCCGGTGCCGCCCGTACGCCCCACCGACTTCGCGTGACGCTCGATCAGCCTTTGCAACAGGCAGAACGCGCACAGCAACGCGCCGATCACGATGCGGGTCCACCAGGAACTGAGCGTGCCGTCAAAGGTAATCAGCGTCTGGATCGTGCCGAGAATGCCCACACCGAACAGCGACCCGATCACGTACCCCACACCGCCCGTCAGCAGCGTGCCGCCGATCACGGTCGCCGCGATCGCGTCGAGCTCCATGCCCTGCCCTTGCAAACCATAGCCGGACAGGACGTAGAACGTGAACACCGCCCCGCCGAGCGCCGAGCAGAAACCGCTCAGCGCATAGACGCCGATGCGGGTGTGTGCCACCGGCAAACCCATCAGCAAGGCCGAGCGCGCATTGCCGCCGATCGCGTACACGTTGCGGCCAAAGCGCGTGAAATGCGCCACGTAGATCGCCGCAAGTAAAGCGATGAGGGCGATCAGCACATTCGCCGTAACGGAGCCAATGCCGATGCTGAGACGAAACGCCGAGATGGCCTGAAAAGTCGGATCGGTAATGGTGATCGACTGCGTCGTGATCAGAAAGCACAGGCCGCGTGCGAAGAACATGCCGGCCAGCGTCACGATGAAAGCCTGCAAACGGAAGAAATGAATCAACGCCCCCTGCACGGCGCCGAACACGGTGCCCATCAGCAACACAGCAGGCAGGATCACCCAGATCGGCCAATGCAGGTGTTCGGCCAGCACCGCCTCGACGATCGTGGTCAGCGCCACCACCGAACCCACCGACAGATCAATCCCGCCAGACACGATCACGAACGTCATGCCGATCGCCACGATCAGCAGGAAGGCGTTGTCCACCAGCAGATCGAGCAGCACCTGCCACGAGAAGAAGCCGGTGTACATCACCGAACCGAAACCGAACAGCGCGCAGAACAGCAGAATCGTGACGGCGATCGGCAGCGTGCGCGGATCGACGATATGAGCCCAGGCGTCGAGCAGGCGTCTCATCGTGCCACCCCGCGCGGCTTGAGGAGCGAGGTGGCGAACGACACGGCAAGTGCGCGCGCCGCCGGCGACTGGATCACGCTCACCGCGAGCACCACGGCCGCCTTGACGACGAGCGTGGCTTCCGGCGGCACGCCGATCGAGTAGGTGGTATAGGTCAGCGTCTGGATGATCAGTGCGCCCAACACCGTGCCCGCGAGACTGAAACGTCCGCCCAGCAGCGACGTGCCGCCGAGTGTCACCGCGAGAATCGCGTCGAGTTCGAGCAGCAGTCCTGCGTTGTTGCCGTCGGCGCTGCGCACGTTCGAGCTGATGAGAATGCCGGCCATCGCCGCGGTCAGTCCCGAGAAGCTGTACACCGCGAACACGAGTGCCTTGGAGCGCAGCCCGACCAGCCGCGTCGCGACCGGATTGACGCCGATCGCGCGAATGAACAGCCCGAGCGCCGTGCCTTCCACTAACGCGGCGGTCGCCAGCACCGCCACCGTGGCGATCCAGACCGAGCACGGCACGCCGAGCCAGTATCCGCCGCCGACGAACAGATAGCCCGGTGCGCCGATCGGAATGATCTGCCCGGCCGTCAGTAATTGCGCGATGCCGCGGCCGGCCACCATCAGAATAAGTGTTGCGATGGTCGGCTGCATGCAGACGAAGGACACCAGCACGCCATTCCACATGCCGCTCAGCACGCCGACGATCAACGCCGCCACCAGCGCCTGCGCGATCAGTCCGGCATCCGGCAGCGGTTGCGTCGCGAGAATCGTGGCTGCGGCGGCGCCCGCTATCGCCACCACCGCGCCGACTGAAATATCGATGCCGCGCGTCGCGATCACCAGCGTCATGCCGGTCGCGACGAGGACCAGCGGCGCGGCGCGATTCAGCACGTCGATCGGTGCGCCGAACAGATGGCCGTCGAGCATCCGCAGCGACAGAAAATGCGGATTCACCCACAGGTTCAGGCCGCACAACAGCGCCAGCGTGATGCACGGCCAGATCAGCGGACGCTCGGCACCGTCGCGCGCGAACCAGTTCGATAGCTTCATTCGCCGCTCCCCGCGATGAGTCGATAGATATTGTCTTCGTTCGAGGCCTGGCCGGCGACCTCGGCAATCTTGCGCCGGTCGCGCAGCACCGCGACGCGATGACTGACGCGCAGCACCTCGTTGATCTCCGAGGAAATGAACAGGATGCTCAGGCCGTTCGCGCACAGCGCCAGCAGGCGGTCCATGATGTCGAACTTGGCGGCGACGTCGATGCCGCGCGTGGGCTCATCGAGAATCAGCAGCTTGGGATCGGTGGCAAGCCAGCGCGCCAGAAGCGCTTTCTGCTGGTTGCCGCCGGACAGCAGACCGATCGGCTGGTCCGCGTCCGCCGCCTTGATGCCAAGCCGTTCGATCCACAGATCGGCCAGATCGCGCGCGCGTTGCCGGCTGATCTTGCGCCACCAGCCGCGCCTCGCCTGCAGCGCCAGCACGATGTTCTCGCGGATCGACAGTTCCGCGACGATGCCTTCCTTCTTGCGATCTTCCGCGCAGTAGCCAATGCCGTGGCGCACGGCGTCGCGCGGCGAGCGCAGTTTGACGGGCCGGCCTTCCACTAGGATCGTGCCGCTGTCGGCGCGGTCCGCGCCGAACAGCAGCCGCGCGGTCTCGGTGCGGCCCGAACCGAGCAAACCGGCAAGGCCCAGGATCTGGCGAGGCTGCACGTCGAGGTCGATCGGCTGCAGCGTGCCCCGCCGTCCGACGCCGCGCAATTCGACAAACGGCTGCGCCGCCTGTGCGCACGGGGGGCCTTCGCGGTCAGCGTGGCCTTCGCGCGCGGCATCGCGCAGGCGCGCGCTCATGCGCTCGTGACCGACCATCTTCGACACGAGTTGATCGGCCGGCAGGTCGCGCGCGAGATATTCGCCTTCCCGCTCGCCGTTGCGCATGACCGTAATGCGATCGGAGATGGCATACGTCTGCTCGATAAAATGCGTGACGAACAGAATCGCAATGCCCGATTGTTTAAGATGCCGAAGTATTTTGAAAAGCTGGGCGACTTCGCTGTCGTCAAGGCTCGAAGTCGGTTCGTCGAGGATCAGCACGCGTGCATCGACCGAGAGCGCTCTCGCGATCGCCACCATCTGCTGCACGGCGATCGGATAGGCGTCGAGCGAGCGGGTGACATCGAGCGCCACGTCGAGGCGGGCCAGCGCGGCTTGCGCGCGCCGCTTGATGTCGGGCCAGTCGATCGCGCCAAAGCGCCTGGGCTGCCTGCCCGCGAAAATGTTCTCCGCGACCGACAGGTTGGGACATAGATTGACTTCCTGATATAGCGTACGGACCCCCGCCGCTTCGGCCTCCTGCGGCGAAGCGAATGCGACAATCTCGCCAGCGAGGCGGATCGTGCCGGCGTCCGGTGCGACCACGCCGGTTAGCACGTTGATCAGGGTGGATTTGCCGGCGCCGTTCTGCCCCATCAGCGTGTGAATCTCGCCGGGGAACAGGCGAAAGTCGACGCATTGCAGCGCCTTCACGCCCGGGAATGTTTTGCTGACGCCGGCGGTGGCCAGAATAGGTTCGGGCGTATTCGTCGCGTCCGTGGCAGTGCCGGCTGGCGGATTCGGTTCGGAAGCGGGATGGGTCATAGGCCTCGCTCGATCAGCGGTGCGTGAATTCGGCAAGCTCCACCGGCATGGGTCGGAAAAGAGGCCGCCCGCTGCCGAAGCAGCCGGGCGGCCAGGCACCGCTGGAGAAACCTCTTCGATCAGTCCGTGCTGTATTTCTGTCTTGCGCCTGCCATCAATCAGTAACCCTGACTAACTCACATCAGTACTTGCGCGTCGGCAAGGTCTGTGCGGCCACGCTCATCGGGAACACCGTCTCCTGCGTGAGAATGCGCTTGGGCAACGGCTTGCCGGCCACCACGTCCTTGACCGCGGACATCAACTGCGGCCCCAGCAACGGACTGCACTCCACGTCGACGTTCATCTTGCCCGCCGCCATGGCCTGGAAACCACCCTTGGTTGCATCGAACGACACGACGGTGATGTCCTTGCCCGGATGCATGCCGGCCTCTTCCATCGCCTGAATGGCACCCAGCGCCATGTCGTCGTTATGCGCATAAACTACATTTATTTTATTTCCATAAGTTTTTATAAACGCTTCCATGACCTGCTTGCCGCCGGCCAGTGTGAAGTCGCCGCTTTGCGACGCAATGATCTTGAATTTGGGATCGTTCTTAATCACCTCGAGAAGACCCGAGTGCCTGTCGTTCGCCGGCGCCGAGCCGACCGTTCCCTGCAGTTCGGCGATATTGATGGGGCCTTGCTCGTTCTTATAGTGGTCTGCGAGCCAGTGACCGCCACGCCGCCCTTCTTCGAGGAAGTCCGAGCCGATCATCGTGACGTAAAGGGAGGTGTCTTTCACGTCGATGTTGCGGTCAGTGAGAATGACCGGAATCTTCGCGGCTTGAGCCTCACGCAGCACCGGTTCCCAGCCTGATTCGACAACGGGCGAAAACGCGATCACATCCACTTTCTGCGCGATGTAGGAGCGGATCGCCTTGATCTGGTTTTCCTGTTTCTGCTGAGCATCGGAAAATTTCAGTTTGATCTTCGCATCCGCCGCTGCGGATTTGACCGACTCGGTGTTGGCGGTTCGCCATGCACTTTCCGCGCCGACCTGAGCGAAACCCAGCGTGATCTGTTTGTCTTGCGCGTAGGCACCCTGGGCGGCTAGCGTCAGCGCACCGAAGCCCGCGCACAGTGCGAGCGCGCCCAATGCACGGCATGCGGCGCGTCGTGAATTCGCCATGACTGTCTCCTGATCGTTGTTGTGTAGGTGACCCATCGGCTTCGCCCGGCCCTTGCAGCACTCGCGGCGCCTGGATCGTGATCTAGCGTAGTGGGTGGGGCGTTACCCGTCCAATCATATGATTCGCGTCGGCGATACCATTTTTGGTATAGCGCGCGGTGTCACCCATCGAAACGTCAGGTTGATTCGCTCACCGGTCACACGAGGCTCCTTCGGCACCCGATGCCGCCATTGCGCCTGTGTGTCGCCCTTCATCACCAGCAAGCTGCCGCCTTTGAGCAAAAAGGACTGCACGACACCGGTCTTGTTGTGCCGCAGATCGAAGGTGCGAGCCACGCCCAGGCTCACCGAGGCGATCACCGGCTGTGGCCCGAGTTCGGGCTCGCGGTCCGCATGCCAGCCCATGCTGTCGGTGCCGCTGCGGTAGCGATTGATCAGCACGCTGTTAAAACGCACGCCACAAACCGACTCAGCGGCTTCCCTCAGTTCGGCGACGGTCGGCGTCCACGGTTGCGGCACGTTACGAATGCCCGAGTAGACATAGATCGCGTCAGGCTCGCCCTGCCAGGCCGTTAGCCGTGGCAGCGGCACGCGGCCGGCGGGCGTGCCCATCGTGTCCTGACGCCACTCGACTTCATCGATAAGGTGCGCCAGGGCCCTCGCCGCCGTCTCGGGCGTGAGCCAGTCGGGATGCCAGTCGACGTCGGGCGTCGGCAGCGCATTGGAAGAGTCCGCGAAAAGATCCGTCATGAAATTTCTGGGCGCGATCGTGCACGCAAAATGTGGCCGGGGGGAACCTTGGATATTATGGCGGCAACGGCGACGGCCCCGACATCCGCAGCTTGCGCTTTGATCGGGTGTTGTCGTCCCTCCTTTTCATGCAAGCAACCTTCAAGGGACATTCACCATGATTCTTTCCGACCAGGCGCTCGATCAGCTTTTTCGCGAAGCTCGCACGCATAACGGCTGGCAGGAAAAGCCGGTCGACGACGCCGTGCTCGAGCAACTCATGAAGCTCGTCCTGCTCGGCCCGACCTCGGCCAATTCGAGCCCGGGCCGCTTCGTCTTCGTCAAAACGCCGGAAGGTAAGGAAAAGCTGCGCCCGGCTTTGGCGCCAGGCAATCTCGAGAAAACCATGGCTGCGCCGGTCACGGCGATTGTCGGTATGGATATGGCGTTCTACGAGCATTTGCCGAAGCTGTTCCCGCACGCGGACGCCCGCAGCTGGTTTGCCGGCAACGACAAATTGATTGCCGATACGGCCTTTCGGAATTCGACACTGCAAGGCGGTTATCTGATTCTCGCCGCCCGCGCGCTCGGTCTGGACACGGGTGCGATGTCGGGCTTCGACGCCGCCAAGGTCGACGAAGCATTCTTTGCCGGCACGACCGTGAAGTCGAACTTCCTGATCAATCTGGGCTACGGCGACCCGGCGAAGCTGCTCCCGCGCAGCCCGCGCTTCACGTTCGACGAAGCCGCCCGGATCGTCTGATGCGAGGCGCCTTGCCTGCCGGCGCGGTCAACTGAAAATCGCGACGTAGAACACCACCGCGCCGACCAACGCTCCGACAAAGCAGAACCCTTCCCCGGCGTCGTCGCCATTGGACCGCACCCATGCGCCGACGACGCCGAACAGCCCCGCGATACCCAACGCGACGCTCAGCATCACCACATCGAAAAGCGCGCTCTTGCCCAACTCGGAGAAGTCGATACCGCGTACGCCGAAGTACAAGCCGACCGCCATCAACGATATGACCACGAGCGGCAGCATGACATGGCTGCCCTCATACCCGACGTGATGGGCATGGTGTGGGTGGTGCAACGAATTGCCTGATCTGCGCAGTTTCATGGTGCGCCTCCTGCTTCGCCCTTGGCTGGCGAACAAATCGAACCGCTCCCGCGGTGCGGCGGCCTTCGCTGAGACCTTCATACGAGCCGGTTCTATTTTGAGAATAGTCCACCGTCGAACACAATTCAAAGCCCATTTAATTCGATCGATGTGGCCGGACAGCCACATTCAAAACCGCAGCAGAATTGCTGCAAAGCACTAGTTATTTAAGCGCCTTCAGGCATGCACACATGGCGGCGCGGGCCGTAATTTGTGCGCTGCCGGCAAGGGTTTGCACATCTCGGTAGAATGGGCCGGCTTGCTCGCCGCGCCTACGCCATTGCATCGCTGCGACCGGCCAACCGACACGCGACAGCCCTTCCCGCCCTGATCCTCCCTATGCGCCGCTCATCGTTCTTTGTTCGCTTCATTCTGATTGGCATTCTGCTGCACATCTACGTCGGCTTGCGTCTGATACCCGACATGCCGATCGATACGGCTGGCCGATGGCTGTGCGCGTTGTGGCTCGTGCTCTCGATCTTTCTGATCCCGCTAGGCATGCTGGCGCGCACCATCGAACAGCAGCCGCTCAGTGACCGGCTAGCGTGGGTCGGCCTGTTGGCGATGGGCTTCTTCTCCTCGCTGCTGATGCTGACCTTCGCACGCGACCTCGTGCTCGCCTCGTTGTTGACTGTCGATGCAATCTGGCCGAACACCATTGCCATTCACCACTGGCGGATCGGCTCGGCGGCAGCCGTGCCGTTGCTCGCTTTGCTTGTGACGCTGGTCGGCCTGTTCAACGCGCGCCGTCGCGCCAAAGTGGTGACGATCGAAGTGCCGATTGACGACCTGCCCGCCGCGCTCGACGGCTTCACGATCGTTCAGATCAGCGATATTCACGTGGGCCCGACGATCAAACGCCGCTATGTCGATGCGATCGTCGACGCGGTAAATCGCCTGAAGCCGGATCTGATTGCCGTTACCGGCGACGTCGTGGATGGCAGCGTGCCGCAGTTGACCCAGCACACGCAGCCACTTTCACGGTTGAGTGCGCGTCACGGCGCCTTTCTCGTGACCGGCAATCACGAGTACTACGCCGGCGCGAACGCCTGGATCGACGAATTCAGGCGCCTCGGGCTGAACGTTCTGCTGAACGAGCACGTGATTGTGGATCACGACGGCGCACGCGCTGTGATTGCCGGGGTGACCGATTATTCGGCCGGCCACCATGACCCGGCGCACCGCAGCGATCCTGCTGCGGCGCTCGCCGGCGCACCCGGCGACGTGCTGATCAAGGTGCTGCTCGCCCACCAGCCACGGTCTGCCGAAGCCGCCGCGGCAGCCGGCTTCACGCTGCAGCTATCCGGCCACACGCACGGCGGCCAGTTCTTCCCGTGGAATTTCTTCGTGCGGCTCCAGCAGCCATTCACCGCGGGTCTTGCGCGGCTGAATGGACTTTGGGTGTACACGAGCCGAGGCACCGGCTACTGGGGACCACCCAAGCGTCTGGGCGCCCCCTCCGAAATCACGCGCTTGCGCCTCGTGCCCGGCGAGCCGGACTAAGTCGCGCCTTACTGCGCGGGCGCCACCGCCACGCTGACTTGCGACGCGAACGCCACTACCACCTGCATGCCCGGCGTTACCCCGGCGATCTTTGCCGGGTCGCGGCCCTGGATATGGAACACAGAGCCGTTCGGACCTTTGAGCGCCATGACTCCGGAGGCGTGATCAATGGCCTGGACTTCGGCGCTCACGGTTTGAACAGTGTTCGGCTGAGCGCTCGGAGCAGCTGTGGTGTGCCCGTCGGCACCACGCGTGATGGTGATCACCGCATTACGCATCATGCGGATGTGGACCTTGCCGCCTTGCTTGATCTGCGCGAGATTGTGCGTGTCGGTTATGTTGAACGACCCTTCGCCGCCCTGTGCGTCGAGTACCCTTATCGAGTGATTTGCCAGGTCAACTGACTTCACGATGCCATCTGCCTGAAGCGTGCTGCTGCCTTCAAATGGCGCCGGCAAACCCGCGGCAAACGACGCGAACGGAGCAACAGCGATCAACGCGCTGGCAATCACGCCAAGAGCTTTAACTTTCATACATTCCTCAATTGGGATGAACGGCGGAAACACGACGAAGGCGGGTGGATCGCAGTGCGGCGACACCTGGACAACGCGTGAACGGAAGCGCGAAAAATCAAACGCGAATTGAGCGCAAGCGCATCTCGACGTGTTCCGGTCTATACAGACAGTGTGTTTTCCGGGATGGCTGTCGTCAACATTCGGAGTCCGTATTTATGTGGGAATAACTCCATATTCGATGCAGAAAATTCCCCAAACCATGAACGCAAATCGGTCGCCGAAACGCCATGATTTTTAGCGCGACGCTTCATCGAGTAAGACGCACCGTTGTCATGCATGGGGTTCACACTGTGCGAACCCACGTCTCACTTCTTATCAATGACCATTGAATTCGTCTTGCGGCTTCTCGCCGCCTTCGCCTGCGGCGTCGCCATCGGCCTCGAACGGCAAATGCGCCAGCGCACTGCCGGGTTGCGCACCATCACGCTGGTCGCCAGCGGCGCGTGCCTCTTCGTCACGCTCGGCGTGCTGACCGGCACCGGCACAGGCGGCATTACCCAGATTGCCGCTTATGTTGTCTCCGGCGTGGGTTTTCTCGGCGGCGGCGTGATCATGCGCGACAAGGGCTCCATTCAGGGGATCAACACGGCCGCAACCCTGTGGTGTTCGGCGGCGGTGGGCGTACTGTGTGGGGCGGGTCATTATGGGCCGGCGCTTGCCGGCACCGCGGTCGTGCTGTTGACCAATACCGTGCTGCGTGAAGTTAGCCGCACTATCAACGCGACACCCGTATCGAATGCCGACCTGGTTCGCGAGTACATATTGACGATAGTCTGCCGGGAGCCCGACGAGATTCACATTCGCACGGCCATCTCCAACTCGATGTATTCGGCGCCGCTGTCGTTTCAAAGCCTGATGAGCGAAGACGTCGAAGGCGAGCCTGGACGCATTCGCGTGACGGCAACACTGCGGCTGCATCCCAAAGACCAATCGAAGCTAGAACAGATGGCCAGCCGTCTCAGCATGGAACAGAGCGTCTCGAGCGTCAGTTGGACGGCCAAAGAAGCGGAACCCACGCCGGAGTAAGCGTCGCGCGTAAGCTCCCCATATTCGCGCGCATCGTCTACACTTACTTTGCAATAGATTTAGACAATGTTAATTCCGCGTCCTGAATATGGACTGTCCCATAACCTTCGACTAAGCTCTGTCACCGTGATTTTTTCTCACTCAACCATGGAGTCTCGATTATGGAACACGGCATCATTGCATGGCTTATCATCGGCGCGATCGCTGGCTGGCTGGCAGGCGTGCTCGTCAAGGGCGGCGGCTTTGGCCTGATCGTCGACATCATCGTCGGGATTATCGGCGCTTTCATCGGCGGCTGGCTGGCCGGCGTGCTGCACATTTCGCTGGGCGGCGGCTGGATCGGCTCGATCATCACTGCGGTAATCGGCGCGGTTATCCTGTTGTTTGTTATCCGGCTCATCCGACGAGGCAGTTAAGCGTAGTATCTGATGCCGCACGGCGTCAGGGGCGAACGCCACCTGACGCCGGTTTGACCTGAAAATCCACCTTTAGAGTCACACCTCTATCGCCGGCAACATCGAGCCGGTGTCACGCAAGCGCGTATGCCAGGCGAATGCCTGGTCCAGCTGATGCGGTGTTTGCCCTCCTCCCTTCAAAGCCTCCCGATAGTAGTCGCGCAGTAGATCGCGATACAGCGGATGCACGCAATTCTCGATGATCAGCACGGCGCGTTCCCGCGGCGCGAGTCCGCGTAGATCGGCAAGGCCCTGCTCTGTGACGACCACATCCACGTCGTGTTCGTTGTGGTCGCAATGCGGCACCATCGGCACGATGCTCGAAATGCGGCCGCCCTTGGCCATCGACTTGGTGGCGAAGATCGCACACGACGCGTTGCGCGCGAAGTCACCCGAACCGCCAATGCCGTTCATCATGTGCGTGCCACCCACGTGGGTCGAATTCACGTTGCCGTAAATGTCGAATTCCAGCGCGGTGTTCAGCGCGATCAAACCGAGCCGGCGAATCACTTCAGGATGATTGCTCACTTCCTGCGGACGCAACACGAGGCGATCGCGATAACGTTCGAGCTCGCCGAACACTTGCGCCTGGCGCGCGGCCGACAATGTGATCGACGCACCCGAGGCGAACGTCACCTTGCCGGCGTCCATCAGATCGAAAGTCGAATCCTGCAGCACTTCTGAATAAATCTGGAAGGCGTCGAACGGCGAATCGACGAAGCCGGCCAGCACTGCATTGGCAATTGTTCCGATGCCGGCCTGCAACGGCGGCAAACGCGAAGCCATGCGCCCGCGCGAAACTTCATGCTGGAAAAACTCGATCAGATGGCCTGCGATCTGTTCTGTCTCGGTGTCTGCCGGCAGTACGGTCGACGGGCTATCCGCCATGTCGGTGATAACGATCGCGGCGATTTTTTCGATTGGAATGTTGATCGCCGGCGTGCCCACCCGGTCTTGCGGGTGAACGATCGGCAGCGGCTCGCGGTTCGGACGGCGGCCCGGAATCCAGATGTCGTGCAGCCCTTCGAGCGCCAGCGGCTGGGCAAGATTGATTTCGACGATAACCTTGTCGGCGAGAATCGCGAAGCTGGCTGAATTGCCGACCGAGGTGGTCGGCACAATGCCGCCGGTCTCGGTGATCGCGGCGGCTTCGATAATGGCGATGTCGAGTTTGCCGAGCTGGTTCGCGCGCAGCATCTCAACCGTTTCGGACAGGTGCTGATCGACGAACATGACCTCGCCGCGATTGATCGCGTCGCGCAGCGTCTTGTCCACCTGGAACGGCAGGCGGCGAGCCAGCACGTGTGCTTCGGTCAGCATGCGGTCCACGTCGTGACCGAGCGATGCGCCGGTCATCAAGGTGATGCGCAACGGCTGGCCTTCCTGACGCACGCGCTCAGCGAGCGCAACGGGGACGGCTTTAGCGTCGCCCGCGCGCGTAAAGCCGCTGGCGCCGACGCACATGCCGTCGTGAATCAGAAGCGCCGCCTCGGCGGCTGAAGTGATTTTGTCGCGCAGCGCGGCACAGCGGATTCGATCTTGGTACATGAAACTCAGTCTCTCCAGTATCACCAGTCCAGTCTCACGGTGCGCACGTCTGCGGTGTGCTTCGCTCGGTAGCCGGATTGTCGCACTCGCCGCGGCGTCTCGATGGGACGGCGTCGCGGCCAGGTCTTTCGTCGCGCGTCAAATGGCTGCGACGGGTCTTGCCGATAACTCGGGTATTACGCGTGGCGCTGCTTAGCTGCCGAAGTAAATGTTGCAAAAGCTCACGGGGCCGACGCACTCTTCTGCCTTGACTGCCGGCACGGCGATGCGGCGTTGCGTGTCAGCACTCGTAGCGCGCTGCGCTTGCACTTGAACTTGCGATTGAACAACCTGTTGTTCCGGGGCGGCCGGTGCCGTTTGTGCATGAGCGACGGCAGCGGACAAAGTGCAGGCAATCAGGGCAACCTTCAACACATTCATTTCGTTCTCCAGTACTTTCAGTTACTCCCCAAAGAAAGGCTCTTTGGGGACTGCTTGGCAGTGAGGAAACTATATGACTGCCATTCGCCTGGATAAACGGGGCTGTACGGAAGTGATCCTTCCAAATGGCACAAGGATCGGAACGCTCAGCCGGTCGCGGCAAGCCTCGCGCCGTTCAACGCACGTTAAACGGCGCATCCTTGTCGAGCAGCGCGGTCCGGATGAAGTGCAGGCAACTCAGAATGCGCTGCAGATCATGCCGCTTATCGCGTTCGGCATGAACCGCTTGCAGCATGTCCTGCGCGATCCATGTGGCTGAGCGGACGGATACCAGCGCTCGCTCGAGAGCGCCTGCGTCTGGCCGCTCGAAGAGTCGCGCGAGATCATCGCGCGTGCGCTCGACGGTACTGCTCCAGCGCGGATGCAGTGCATCCACGTAGCCGGCGCGTGCCACTTCGTTGCGCAGGTCGATCACGGCATGACCCACCTCGAGTGTCGCCAACATCCAGCGCAAGGCATCGCGCCGACGTCTGGAGCGCCTCGTCAACAGCATGCGCAGCTGAAACGTCAGATCGTGGACGCGCGATTGAAAACGTTGATTGAGACCGGGCGGTTCGTCCTTGCACGCGGACACGACTTGCATGCGCAGATCGGTCATGATTCTGCCGATGAGCCAAGGCATGTCTGCGGGGAAAACGACTGCGAAAACCAGCGCTGCCACCAGCATCGACGCGGTGAGTGCGATACCGTTGTTGATAAGCAGGTCCGGTGCGTAAGTCACCACATTGTCCGGCCCGGCAAGCAGGCAGAAGAACACTGAGAAACCGATGCCGTATCCTGCCGCGTGTTTACGAGTGGCGATGAATGCGCCGAGTGCGAGCACTGGTGCGAGCATCGTGCAGAGCAGCGGAAAACCGTCGATGTTGGGATAGACGTAGCAGGTGAACAGATAACCGGTCATGGTCGCGAGCACCGCGCCGGCGGCCATCTGCAGGGTCATTTTCGACGGGTTCGGCGCAGTGGATGTCAGCGCGCACGCGAGCGCCGCGCCGATCACGGCTAGGCCTCCGCTCGGCCAGTCTGTCGCGATCCAGAACCAGCCCACAATCGCCATGACCACAGCCGAGCGGACAAACGTGAACGCGACCGCGAAACCATTCGTTTTGCTTAGGTAGCGGCTGGGATTGCGCGACTGGCTTTCCGGCTTGCGCCGTGCCAAAGACGCATAGGTCTCCGAGTACCGGATCCATTCGTCGACAAACCGGTACAACAGTTCCGCCGCCGTATCGAATTCCGCTAGCGATTCGACGGGCACCGCTTCCAGCGGCCGCCTCGTCTCACGAACGCGCCGCGGCAAACTCGCCTGAAAATGCTGCAGCCGGGCCGCCATGCGCGACGCGTCGACCACGGCGTCGGGTTGCAGCGCCATGAGCGTGGCCAGTTCATGAAAGTACGGTTCGATCGCCGCGACCAGCGGCGCCGAACCGTTCACGCGCAGGCGTTTCAGCAGTTGGTTCAGCGCGTGCAGGCGTGCGCAGGCGTCCATGAACTCGCTGTTCAGACGGCCGAGATGCTGGTTGCGCGAACGCATGGCTGGATCTTCGAAGGCGGCAAAAATACGCGTCGCCTCGAACCCGACGATCTCGTCCACGAGGCCCGCAAAGCGCCGCTCGAACTGGCCCCGCTCGATACCGCAGTCCAACACGCCGGCAGCGAACGCAGTAAAATTTGCGTATCTGAGTTGCAGTGCGCGCCGTAACGCGAGGCTGGACCGTTGCGGCACGATGAGCGCGCTCACTGCGCTCGACGACACGATGCCGACCGCGACTTCCGCCGCACGCGTGAGTGCCGCGAGGAACAGTTCGTGTGGCACCGTCACGTTCGGAATGCCGATCAGCGCCGCGGTGTAACCCGCGAGAACGAATCCGTACCACCTCAAATGCCGATACCGGACCGCTGCCGCGATGCAGGCGCTCACCCAACTGATCATGCCGAACATGTACAGTTCGGGCTGCTGGACGAACAACGCGCCAAGTATCAAGGCCGCGACCGTGCCCACTGCGGTCCCGAGTATCCGGTAGAAACTCTTGGCGAGCACCATCCCGCTGAACGGCTGCATGAGCACGAACACCGTGGTCATCGCGATGCGTGGCTGCGGCAGATCGAGCAGCATGGCTATGCCCAGCGCCAGCAGGCCCGCGGTGACCGTTTTCAGCAGATGCAACCAGATCAAACCATCGCTTGTCGCCCAGTCCCTGACAGCGGGACTGAGAGTCTGCGACACGACGCCCTGCTCCCGGCGGGGGGCCGCCGTCGGTTCGATCGCATGTTCGCGTTTCATCTGAAAACAATGCGCCCCGGTTGGTCGCTGAAAGAAGCGCCGGCGGTCAGTGCACACACCGGCAGGCAAGGCGCCGATTGTAGGAGCAGGCGATGCTCGCATTAAGACGACAGCAGCGGAACGTCCCTTCCAGAACGAACAACAATGCGCTTCGTGGACAGGCGGACAATAGGGTTTCTGCCGTGATACGGTTTCTGCCGTGAAATAGAAGGATCGATGGATACGTTACAAAATATGCGAGTGTTCGTGCGCGTGGTCGAAGCCGGCAGTTTTACAGCCGCCGCGCAGTCGCTCAATTCAACGACCGGCGCTATGTCCCGCGCGGTCTCGGAACTCGAAGCACACCTGCGGACCCGGCTGCTCAACCGTTCGACGCGCCGGCTTGCGCTTACCACCGCGGGCGAGCGTTATCTGCAGCGATGTCAGCAGATACTGGCAGATGTCGACACCGCGGAAGAAGAAGCCAGTTGCGCGCATGAGCGCCCGAGCGGTGCGCTGCGCATGCATAGCTTCGCCAGCATCGGACAGCATTATGTGCTGCCGGCCATCTCGCGCTATCGAACGCTGTATCCGGAGGTGACGGTCGAACTGACTTTGTCGCAGCGCATGCCCGATCTTTTTGAGGGTAGCGCTGACGTTGCGGTGATTGGCGCGTCGACCTTGCCTGATTCTGATCTTGTGTCGCTTCCACTAGGGACGACTTTTAGCATTTTGTGCGCTTCGCCAGCCTATGTCCGCGCGCATGGCGCCCCGCAAAAGCCGGCCGATCTGGCGCGTCACGAGTGTCTGATTCTGCACACGCCCGCGTTCTCGCCCCACGAATGGGTGCTCGACGGCCCGAATGGCAGTGAAATGATGGAGGTGAATGGCCCCGTGCAGGTCAACATCGCAGAGTCCCTGATCGCGGCGATTCGCGAAGGAATGGGCATCGGCATGGTGCCCCTGTATTCGGCGATTTCCGGATTGCGTGATGGAACGTTGGTGCGGGTATTGCCGGAACATACGGCGCAGAAGATGAATGTTTACGCGCTGTATCCGTCACGCAAGTTTATTGATGCGAAGACGCGGACCTGGGTCGAATTCTTGCGTACTCATCTGCCCGAAGTCATTGCACGCGATGAGGCGCTGCTGGCGGATGTCGGCCTGAATACCGGCGATGGCGTGATGCCTGCGGGTGTAAGCGGTGTTGGGGATATTGCCGCGCAGTGACGCAGAATTGAGGATAAGCGCCGTTGACTGTGGATGGGTATTGCAGCGGCCGTGCGTGGGTGTGTGTTGGAAGAGTGAAATGGTCGTCGCCGGATGCGTATGTATCCGGCCGACGGCTATGGAGCGGGCATCCAAATGGTGGTGCAAAATGCGTGCTGCGTGTTGACAGCGATTTTTTCTTGCGCCGTAAACGCAGAAACCCCACCTTTTGGGGTGGGGTTTCTGATACTGCAGGGGGAGCCTGACGATGACCTACTTTCACACGGGTAATCCGCACTATCATCGGCGTGGAGTCGTTTCACGGTC
>NZ_LXKA01000361.1 GCF_001645125.1 Paraburkholderia ginsengiterrae
GCCCAACTGAACGAAATGCGCAGCGCGCACGCCGAAGCCACGCGCAACTGGGGCTTCGACGCGTCGCTGAACTATCGCGGCGCGGGCATGCAGCCCGGCTACGCATCGTCGCCGACACCTGGCACGTCGAACAACTGGCAAGCCGGGGTGGAAGCCTACTGGCGCCCGTTCGGCAGTCTCGGCGACCGGATGTTCGAACTCTACGCGCGCGGCTACGAAAGCTTCGGCGTGAAGAACGGCAGTCCGAGCGGCATATCGACCTTGCAGGCCACGGTGGGCGCGCGCGCCAAGCCGTTCTCGCAGATCGACGCGATCGTCGCGTTCGAGCGGATCATTCCGATCGGCTCGCAGGTCAACCCGGACTGGCTCGCGCGGCTGGCGTACTCGGGCGGCTACGGGATCGAGCGCCGCGTCGACGTGCCGTCGTGGTGGACCGCGCAGCTTTACGCCGAAACCGGTACGTACCTGAACGCCGGCTCGGTCTATGCGACCACCAATCTCGAACTGGGCCGCACGTATCGCATGGACAGCTACAGCCCGAAGTGGACCGTGTTCCCGTATGCCGTGATCGGGGCGGACTATGACTCGAGCGTCGATCACAGCTTTCCGCTCGGCGCCGGCGTGGGCATTTCGACGCGCTACTGGTTCCGCGACAGCAAGTACGACGCGCCGCGTTCGTATGTCGATCTGTCGGTGCAGTACCGCTGGAGGATCACCGGCGACGATCGTGCGCGTGGTGTGTTCTTCGGCGCGATCTACTCGTATTGAATCCGGATCAATTACATGAAGACAATCAGCCTGAACAGTTCGAAGCTCGCCGTTGGCATGGCGGCGCTTGTGGCGTGCGCGGCCGCGCACGCGGCGGCGGACGACGTCGCGAGTCTCTATGGGCCGCAGCCGCCCGCCGATGCGTCGTATCTGCGCGTGCTCAACGCGTCGTCGCAAGCGGTATGGGTCGCGCTCGCAGGCAGCGAAGCGCCGCAGACGCTCGCGCCCGGCGCGGTCACGCGCTTTAGCGTGCTGACCCAAGGCACTGCCGTGCGTGTGATCGTCGGCGGCAAGGTGCTGACCGATGCTGCCGCCCCGGCCGATGCGGCAGCGCGCCCCGGCGACGCGGTCACCGTCGCGCTGCGCCATGATGCAAAGGGCTGGCATGCGACGCGGATCGTCGGACGCTACGAGCGTGCCGATGGTTTGAAGGCGACCTTGCGCGCGTTCAATTTCGCGCCGGGTTGCGGCGCGCGGATCGGCGTGGACGGCAACGGGCCGACGGTGTTCGCGCAAGTGGCGGCGGGCGCTCAGGATACGCGCACCATCAATCCGGTGAGCGCGAAGCTGGTGGGGCAGTGTGGCGCTGTGGCGAGCGCCGCGTTGCCGTTGCCGGCGCTTGCGGCGGGTGACAGCTACAGCGTGTTTGTCACGGGCGACGCCGCGAAGCCGGTGCTAAGCGGCACGCGCGATGCGCTCGCGTGGCCGCCGGCGGCCAACTGAGCATGGCAGGTTTGCCGGGAAAAACGCGCAATACGAAGAAGCACCGCATAACTAAATAAATAGATCGACGCGCCGGTTGTGCGGATTGCAATTCACCGGCCGCGGCACGTTGTTGCTTGACCTCAGCTACGGGACCTCACGAAATGACCACTTTCCGCCGTTCGCTCATCGCGCCGTCTGTCCACGCCGATCCGCTCGACAGCGGCCGCCGTCGCTTGCTGCTGGCGCTGGGCGCGGCGCCGCTCGCCGGTGCC
This sequence comes from Paraburkholderia ginsengiterrae, assembly GCF_001645125.1. Classification (GTDB taxonomy): domain Bacteria; phylum Pseudomonadota; class Gammaproteobacteria; order Burkholderiales; family Burkholderiaceae; genus Paraburkholderia; species Paraburkholderia ginsengiterrae. The sequence continues at coordinate 1,746 of NZ_LXKA01000361.1, forward strand.
TTGTCGTTCGTTTCGCTCGCGCCGCGCCGTGCGTTGGCCGCGGCGTCGAGCAGTGTGATCGAAGGCCGCGATCTGTGGCTGTATCCCGGCTGGGAAAGCCTCACCGACGACGCCACGGCGAACTGCCTGAAAGCCGTCGATCTGATTCATCAAACCACGGATAAGCTCGCCGCGCACGGTATTCGCAGCGTGATCGCGATTGCGCCGCTCAAGGCGCGTTCGTGCCCGGAGTATCTGCCGGGCGGCACCGCGCTATCGGACGGCGTCGCGAAGCGTTTTGCCGCGATGCGCTCGCATGCCGATTCGCTTAACTTGCCGATGGTCGATTCGGTCGCCGCGATTGCCGCGGTGGATGCGTCGCAGGAAAAGTACATTCGCGCCGATTATCACTGGAGCGGCCATGCGGCGGAAGCGGTTGCGTCGGGCGTCGCCGAGCGCCTGCTGGCGATTGGCCCGCTGAAGGGCGAGGCTGGCTCGGGCACGCGGCTCGGCAAGTGGAACGAGGAAGTGCGCTACGGCGATCTCGCGGCGCTGTTGCCGCCGGATCGCAAGAAGGCGGTCGGCAAGGATCATTTCATCGTGCGCGCGGCGGGTGCCGCCGCCGGGCTCGTCGACGGCGGAGCACCGGTCGTGCAGGTGGTCGGCAACAGCATGGTGCAGCCGTATCTCGGGTTTCCGCAGAAGCTGTCGAATGCGATTGATCGTCCGGTCGGCCTGACGTGGACGTTCGGCGACACTGGCCCATGGAAGACGCTGCTCAATTATCTGGAGTCGCCGGAGTTCAAGGCGAATGTGCCGCAAGCGCTCGTCTGGCAGTTCAACGAAGGGCAGATGATGAATCTGCCGGGTGCGGCCGGTCAGTGGGACGCGGCTTTTGTGATGCCTGACGACGTGTTCCTTGCGCGCGTCGCGAAGGCCATTGCCTGATGAGCGATTCAGTTGGACAACGCGTAGTCGGCGAGGGCGCCGGCAAGGACACCGGCACCAAAGGCCATGCCACGGCGCCGGTGCCGGCGGCGCAGGCTGTGGTCCGCGCACACCGGCGCATTGCCTGGCTGGTTGCATTGCTGCTCGGCTTCGGTTGCGTGGCCGCGCTCGTCTCGCTCGTGGCGCAGTCGCAAAACGGAGCGTCGTTCGACGTGCACGGCTGGCGCGATGGCAGCCTCGGCCGCGGCATCGATCGCGCGATCGACGTGCCGTACGCGCGCACGCTGCATCGCTGGCAGGCGGCGGTGCGTTACCGCGTGTTCGGCGATCTCGGGCGCCAGGTGCGCGAGGGGTGTCCCGGCTGGCTGTTTTACGCGGACGGTTTGAGCGCGCCCGTGCAGCCGGGCCACGATCCGGTCGCGCGCGCCGATGGCGGGGACGCGCTCACTGACACACGCATCGCCACCTTGCGGCGTTATACCGATGCGTTGGTTGGCATGGGCATCCGCTTGCTGGTCGTGACGGTGCCGGACAAGGCACGTGTGGAAAGCGGGTCGCTGTGCGGGCTGCGCCAGGATGCGCGCATGACGCGGCGTCTGAACGCATGGAACCGCGCGCTGAGCGCGCGCGGGGTCGCTCACGTCGATCTGTTGCCGGCCTTGCAGGCGGCGCGGCCGGTCTATTTCCGCACCGACGTGCACTGGAACGCGCGTGGCGCGCAAGCCGCCGCGCAGGTGGTCGGCGCGGCCGTGCTGCCTATGCTCGGCAAGCGTGGCGAGACGGTTTTCACGCACACCACGGCGCCGCCCGCGCCGCGCGTCGGCGATCTGCTGACGCTCGCCAATCTCGACCAGGTGTCCGATGCATGGCGTCCCGCGCCCGATGTCGTCGCGGCTGAAACGTTGCAGGCCACCCGCAGCGGCGGCCTCCTCGACGACGGCCCGGCGGCCGACGTGCTGCTCGCGGGCAGTTCGTTCTCGCGGCGCAGCGCGTTTGCCGAACGCCTTGGCGAACAGCTCGGCCGCGAATTGTGGAACGTCAGTCTCGATGACGGTCAGTTCGATCGCGCCTTGCAGGCCATCTGGCGCGACCGTGCGGCCTGGCCGAAGAGCGTGCGCGTGGTGATCTGGGAAATGTCGGAAGACGCGCTGTCGATGCCCGCGGACGAAGCGTCGATGGCGTCCACCACCCATGCCAAGCAGGCTCCCAACGCCGCCGCTACCGTTGCGCCACCCGCGCGGCAGGACTGATCCCGATGCTATTCAATTCGTTCATCTTCCTCACGCTGTTCCTGCCGCTCGCGCTCGCCGGCTACTATCTGCTCGGGCAGCGCCTGCTGCGCGCCGCGGCGGCGTGGCTGTGCGGCGCGTCGATCGTGTTTTACGGCTGGTGGACGCCGGCTTTCGTCGGCTTGCTGATCACTTCGATCGTATTCAACTACGCGATGAGTTGCGCCATCGTCGCGACGCCCGCGCAATCCGCGCGACGCCGCTGGCTGCTCGGTCTGGCGATCACCGCGGACCTGGCGCTGCTAGTGCGCTACAAATATCTGGCCACGTTGCTCACCGCGCTCGTGCACGCGAGCGGAATCGCACCGGCCGGCTGGCTCGCACACGGCATGCAGGAAGTGATCCTGCCGCTCGGCGTGTCGTTCTTCACGTTCACGCAGATCGGCTATCTGCTCGATTGCAACGCGGGCATCGTCAAGCAACGCGACCCGCTCGGCTACGTGCAGTTCGTCACGTTCTTTCCGCATCTGATCGCCGGTCCGATCCTGCATCACAAGGAGATGATGACGCAGTTCGCGCAACCGGCCACCTACCGGCTGCGTGCGGACAATCTCTCGATCGGCGCGTTCGTGTTCGCGATCGGCCTCGGCAAAAAGGTGCTGTTCGCCGACACCATCGCGCCGTTCGCGGATGCGGGCTTCGCCGCGCCACACGAATTGCAGTGGTTCGCCGCGTGGGGTACCTGTCTTGCGTACGCGCTGCAGCTTTACTTCGATTTCTCCGGCTATTCGGATATGGCGGTGGGGCTCGCGAAAATGTTCGGCGTGCGTTTCCCGCTGAATTTCAATTCGCCGTTCAAGGCGGCCAGCATCATCGATTTCTGGCAGCGCTGGCATATGACGCTCACGCGCTATCTGACCGCGTATCTGTACTACCCGCTTGCGATGCGAATCAACCGCAGCCGGGCATTGCGCGGCTTGCCGATCGGCCGCCTCGCGCAGCGCTTGGCAGGCGGTTTTCTGTCCACCGTCGCAGTGCCGACGTTCTATACGATGGCGCTCGCCGGCATCTGGCATGGAGCGGGCTTGCAATACCTGATCTACGGCCTGCTGCATGCGTCGTATCTGACCGTGAATCACGCTTATCGCGCGTGGCGGGCGGCTGCGGTTGCCCCTGCCCCTGCCCCTGCCGCCGTGGCGGACGGCACGGCGAATGCCATGGCGGAGACATCGGCTAAGCGCTTGCAAGCTCGCCTGCGCCATGCCTCGAACGTGTTGCTGACGTTCGTCGCCGCGTTGGTCGCGTTCGCGTTTTTCCGCGCGCACGGCGTGGGCGATGCGCTTGCGCTGTTGCAAGGGATGGCGGGTCTGCATGGTGTCGAGTCCCTCGACTGGCCGGCGTGGGGTGCCGCGGGCATGGACTTCGGGACGTGGCTGCATCTGGTCGCGGGCCGCTCGACACTCGCGTTGCTGATCGTCGCACTCCTGACAATCGTCTGGTGCGCGCCTAACTCGCATCAGTTGATGGGCCGTTTTTCGCCGGTCCTCGAACGCGCGGCCGAAGGCGTGCCGGCCGCGATGACGTGGCAGCCGTCGCTGCGCTGGACGCTGGCGCTCGTCGGCGTGCTGGTGTTTTGCGTCGCGCAGCTGCATGGCGAAGTGCGTTTTCTCTATTTCCAGTTCTGATTGCCGGAACGACGTTTGCGCAAGGACTACACAATGAATCAAAACGAAACGTTGCACGCCGAGGTGGCGTCGCTGGTCGAATCGGTCGTGCTGCGGCTCGTGCGCGGCGACGAACTGCTGCTCGAAACGGGGCTCGTGGATTCGGTGCTCGCGGTCGAAATCGTGATGGGCGTCGAAATGCAATTCGGCGTGCGGATTCCGCCAACCGAGATCGCGGAGCATCTCGCTTCGGTGGATGCGCTGAGCGCGTTCATCGACGCCAATCGCTAGGCGTGCCATGCGATTCGATCTGACGGCGAGCCGCTTTGTCGAGACGGATGAACGGCCGGACGCGTGGGCGGTGATCGGCGCCGAGCGCGCGTTGCGCTGGCGTGAACTCGCGACCGAAGCCGAGGCATGGGCGCAGCGGGCCCGCACTTACGGTTTCGCGGCTGACGTGCCGGTGATCGTGCGCGGTCACAAGGAGGCGGCGTTTTTCGTCGCGATGGCGGGCGCGTTGCTGCTCGGCGCGCCATTCGTCCCGGTCGATACGATCTACCCGGATGAACGGATGCAGCGTATCGCCAGCACGCTCGGCGCGCGGACTTACTACGACGCGCAGGGTGACCGGTTCGTCGCGCTGAACGGAGAGCCGGCACAGGCGCAAACGGCGGCGAACTCGCCGCCCGCATCGGCGCCGCAGCCGTTGCGCGAGAAGCAGCTCGCCTACGTGCTGTTCACGTCCGGCACGACCGGTGAACCGAAAGGCGTGCAGATCGGCCGTGAAAGCGTTGCCGCGCTCGTCGAATGGATGGCGGCGGACTTTGCACTCGGCGACGCACCCGTTTTTCTGAACCAGGCGCCGTTCAGCTTCGATCTGTCGATGTACGAAGTATTCGGCACGCTCTCTCTCGGTGGCACGGCCGTGCTCGCCTCGCGTTCGCTGACCGCGCAGGGCGCGACGTTCCTTGCCACGCTCGCGCGGCACGGCTTGACCACGTGGGTGTCGACGCCGTCCTTCGCGCAGCAGCTCCTGCTCAATCCGCAGTTTTCGGCGGAAGGGCTGCCTGCGCTCAAGACCTTTCTGTTCTGCGGCGAAGTGCTGCCGGTCGGACTCGCGCGGCAATTGCGGCAACGCTTTCCGGCCGCTCGCATCGTCAATACGTATGGGCCGACCGAGGCGACCGTGGCGACCACCTGGATCGTCGTCGACGATGCCGTGCTCGCGCAGCACGCGCGCCTGCCGATCGGTTACGCCAAACGCGATGCGGAGGTGTTCGTCGAGGACGGCGAGCTGTGTATTGCGGGCGCACATGTGATGCGCGGCTATCTGAATCGCGAAGATCTGAACGCGGCGCGCATGTTCACGCGTCACGGCGTGCGTGCATTTCGTACGGGCGACCTGGGCGCGGTGGAGGGCGGCGGGTTGTTGTTCTGTCACGGCCGCATCGACGATCAGATCAAGATGGGCGGCTACCGGATCGAGCTGATGGAGATCGACTCGGCCTTGCGCGCGCTGCCCGGCGTGTCCAGCGCGGCCGCGGTGCCGTTGCGGCGGCCGGACGGCTCGGTCGCGCGGCTCGTTGCGTTCGTCGCGACCGGCGCCGACGACGGCCGCTTGCCCGGCGCGCTGCACGACTGGAAGAGCTTGCTGGCGGCACGTCTGCCGTCGTATATGATCCCCTCGGAATTACTCGCGTGCCGTGCGTTGCCGGTCTCGGTGAACTTCAAGATCGATCGCGCGCAACTTGCTCAGGATTACCGTGACGCTCACTTCAAAACACAACGGCAGCACGGCGCATAGTGCGCCAGGGCCGGTATCGCCACAGCGGCGCGCGCTGCTTGCCGCGGGGATGAGCGCAGCCCTTCTGTACGGCTGCTCGGCGCCCGCTTCCGGCGAACCCGGCGCACTGGCGCAGGGCGTGGTCTGGCAACTGGACAACGATCACGTCGATCCGCGTGGAGAGTGGAACCATCTGGGCGTGACGGACCTGCTGGTTCAATGGACGGCCGTGGACGATATCTCGTTCCTGCCGGTCGGCGATGCACAGCAGCGTGCCGGCTTGCAAAGCGCGGACCGGTTGCCGGACTGGACGCGGATTGCGGGAGAGCCGTGGGCGCGCAACGTGATCGTGGGGCTCGCCGGACGTTTCGACGAAACCTCGGCACGTGCGCAGGCGGCGCGCCTCGTCGAACAATCGAAGGTGCTGGCGGACGTGCGGCCGGCGGTGCGCATCGACGGTTATTACTTTCCGGTCGAAGTCGATCCGACCTGGCAGGGCGCTGCGGCGCTCGCGCCGTTGCTCGCGGCGTTGCCGAAGCCGCTCTGGATCAGTGTCTACGACAATGCGAATGTCGGCGGGACGGCGCTGGCGGCGTGGCTGGACAGCTGGTTGCCGCGCGACGTCGGCGTGTTCCTGCAGGACGGTTGCGGCGTGTATGCGCGAGGTCCGGCCGCGGCGCGCTCGTATGCGGACGCGCTCGTGGCTCGGCTTGGCAAACAGCGGGTGCGGATTATCGCCGAGGCGTTCCGTCCGGCTCCGGGCGGCGCGTTCCGGCCCGCAACCGCGGCAGAGCTTGCGCCGCAGCTATTGGCGTACGGAGGATATCGGACGTATCTGTTCGACGGTCCTCATTATGTGTCGGACCGTCTCGTGCAGGATCTGCTGGATTTTCAGGCGGTGCAGAAGTAGGGCGGCCGGCGCTCTGGTCACCATCCTGACAACCGGCGGGTGCCCTCGAAGCGCCGGCACCCCTGCCTGAATTCACTGCAACGGCGTTCAGCGCAGCTGCGTCACCGCGAGCAGCAGCACCATGCTGCCGATCGCGCCATCCAGCACGCGCCATGCCGTGGCCCGCCGGAATAGCGGTGCCAGCATCCGCGCGCCGTAGCCCAGACCGATAAACCAGACGCCGCTGACCGCCATCGCACCCAGCGCGAAAGCGCTGCGTGCGCCTTCCGGTTCGCGCGCGCCGGCGGTGCCGATCAGCAGAAAAGTGTCGAGATACACGTGCGGATTGAGCCACGTGAACGCGAGTGTCATCAGCACGATCGGCATGGCGCGTTGCACGGGCGCGGTGGTGCCGCCGGCGTCCAGCACCGCGTGTCCCGGCCGCACGGCGCGGCGCAGGGCGTTGAACCCGAACCACGCCAGATAGGCCAGCCCCACATACAGCATGGCGTGCACGAACACCGGGTAGCGTTCCACCAGCACCGATGCGCCGCCCACGCCCGCACCGATCAGAATGAAGTCCGACAGCGCGCACAGCGCGACGATCTTGCCGACGTGCGAGCGCATGATGCCCTGCCGCAGCACAAAGGCGTTTTGCGCGCCGATCGTCACGATCAGGGAGGCGCACAGCGCGGCGCCGTGAGAAAAAGATAGCCAGTTCATAGTCAATCCAGTAGACGGGAGAAGCGAATTGGGGCTAGTCTGCGGCTTTGCTTCTCATAAGAGAAGCTAATTCGGTTAATGCGGATTAAGGAGCGCTAATGCTCGACTATGCTTTGCTCGATGCGCTGGCCGCCGTGGTGCGCCACGGCTCGTTCGACCGCGCGGCCGGCGAACTGAATGTGACGCCGTCCGCGGTGTCGCAGCGGGTCAAACTATTGGAAGAGCGCGTCGGCAGCGTCCTGGTGAAGCGCGGTCAGCCGTGTGTCGCGACCACCTCGGGCGCGCTGCTGTGCCGCCACACGGAACGCGTGCAATTGCTGGAAGCGGAGCTGACCGGCCGCCTGCCGGCGCTTCCTGGCGCGCTGGTCGAGCCGTGGCCGGCGCTGCGCGTGGCGGTGAACGACGACAGCGTGGGCACCTGGTTTATCGACGCGGTGGCGCCTTTCTGCGTGGAGCGGGAAATGCTGCTCGATCTGGTGATCGACGATCAGGACCATACCGCCCAGCGGATTCGCGACGGCAGCGTGCAAGGCGCGGTGACCACGCAAGCCGAGCCGGTGCAGGGCTGCCGGTCCACGCGTCTGGGGCGCATGCGTTATATGGCGGTCTGTTCGCCGGCGTTTCGCGAACGCTATTTCGCCGATGGCGTCACGCGCGAGAGTTTGCGCAATACACCATGCGTCGACTTCAACCCGAAGGACCAGTTGCAAAAGCGCTTCATGCGCCGCATTACGCGTGCGGAGATCGATCCGCCGTTGCACTGGATTCCGCATGTGGCCGGTTTCCTGCGCGCCTGCGTGATGGGACTCGGCTGGGGAATGTGCCCGGAGCGGATGATCACGTCGCACCTCGCGAGCGGCGAACTGGTGGACATGGCGCCCGGCAAGCATATCGACATCGATCTGTACTGGCAGAGCTGGCGCTTGTCGATCGGCTGGCTCGACGATTTCGGCGCGGTGCTGCGCAAGCGGGCAGCGGAGTTTCTCGACTGAGAGGGTGTCGCTCACGCGCCGGATCGATACCGGCGCGTGAGCGGCAGCGTTTTCGCCAGGGTTCAATGCAGGCGGATCAACGGATGCACGCGTCTGCGCAACCATTGGCTGGCGGTATCGAGCGCCATGCGGGCGAAGCCGGTTAGCGTCATGATGTGGCGCCGGTAGATGAGCCGGTAGACGGACGTCGCCAGCCAGCCGTCGACGAAAACCGGCTGCGTCAGCAGACTGCTGCTGAGGCTGCCGATGGTGCCTTCGCGGCCAAAACCGACCAGCGTGCCGGCGTCGCGATAGACGAACTCCGGCAGTGCTTCGCCCGCCACCCGGCACTTCAGCGCGCGGGCGAGAAAGAGCGCCTGCTGATGCGCAACCTGCGCGCGCGGCGCGAGGAACCCGCCCGCATGATCGGCGGGGCAGGCCGCGCAATCGCCGAGGCCGAACACGTTCGCGTCGCTCGTGGATTGCAGCGTGCGATGCACCTGCAACTGCGCGTTGCGATTTACCGCGATACCGTCCAGTGTGCGCAATACTGGCGGTCCGGCAATACCTGCCGTCCAGATGGCGATGTCGCTCGCGAGCGGCGCGCCGCCGTCAGTCAGCACGGCGTCGGCGCGCACTTCGGTGACGCGTGTGTTGCTCAACACTTCCACGCCGAGATTGCCGAGCATCCGTTCCGCACGCGCTGAAATCGTTTCCGACAAAGCGGGCAGCACGCGCGCGCCGCTTTCGATCAGCCGGATGCGGAAGTCGCGCACCGGATCGAGCGAAAACGGGCTGTAGCGGTTCAACAGACGCACGGTGTCGCGCACCGCCGCGGCGAGTTCGACGCCCGTCGCGCCCGCGCCGATGATATTGATCGACACCGGTGTATCGGCCTGTGCAGTACGCGCGCGGCGCGCATGATTCGCCCGTAGGCAGCAGTCGAGCAGCTTGCGGCGGAATGCTTCCGCATGCGCGACCGATTCGAGCGGGAGGGCGTGTTCAGCGGCACCAGGCACACCGAAATACTGTGTGACGCTGCCCATGGCCAGCACCAGCGTATCGAAGGCGAGCTGACGGGCCGGCAGGATTTCGCGGCCGTCGGCGTCGTGCAGCGCATTGATGGTGATATGCCGCTCGGTGCGATTCAGCGCGCTGAATTCGCCCTGTTCGAATTCAAAGCCATGCCGCTGCGCCTGTACCGCGTATTGCAACTGGTGCGTGGCGGGATCGAGCTGGCCCGAAGCAGCTTCGTGCAGCAGCGGCTTCCAGAAATGCGTGGGCCAACGGTCGACCAGCACGATGTGCGCGAGACCGGCGCGCCCAAGCGATTCCGCAAGCCGCGTGGCAAGACCCAGCCCGCCCACGCCGCCCCCGACGATCACGATCCGATGCACCGCCGGGTTGTCCGTCCGCCGAGCGCCTTGCGTGCGCTGCGGTGTTGCGCCTGCCTGCTGGTCGATTGCTGCCATGATCCCTGTCCTCCTCAAGTTATTCGTACCCGGCCGGCGGCAGTGCCCCTGCGCAGCAATATCGAACATTGCCCGGCTCATCTGTCGGGCCAGTATAGAATCGGTAAAATCAGCAGCACAATTTAATGTTTATACGAGACATATAGGTTTTCACTTATGTTAAAAGTGGCGACGTTTCGTCAGTTGAAGGCCTTGCACACCATCGCGAAGCTCGGCAGCGTGTCGCGCGCGGCGGAAGAACTGAAGCTGACCCAGCCGGCCGTGTCGCTGCAAGTGCGCTTGCTGGAGGAGGCCGCGGGCGCGCCGCTGTTGCAGCGCGTGGGGCGGGGCGTGCAGTTGACGGCGGCCGGCGAAATCCTCGCGCGCTATGCGCTGGAGATTCTCGATCTATGGAACGGCGCGGCCGACGACCTCGCCGCGTTGCAGGGCGAGCAGGGCGGCACGCTGCGCATCGGCGCGATCACGACCGCCGAGTATCTGATCCCGCCGTTTCTGGTGCGCTTCACCGAGGCGCGTCCGCAAGTGAAGGTGCAATTCAAGGTGGGCAATCGCGCCGACATCATCCGCATGCTGGCCACGCATGAAATCGATCTCGCGGTGATGGGCAGCGCGCCGCGCGAACTGCGCACCGTGGCGACCGCATTCGCCAAACATCCGATGGCCTTCGTCGCCTCGCCCGCGCACGCGCTGATGAAGCACAAGCGCCTGACGCTCGACGATCTGCAAAACGCGAACCTGTTCGTGCGCGAACGGGGCTCCGGCACGCGCTCGACCGTCGAGAATCTGTTCCGCCTCGCGGGCCTCAAGCTGCACATCGGCTCGGAGCTGTCCAGCAACGAGGCCATCAAGCAGCTGGTCGAGGCCGGCCTCGGCATCGCGTTTCTGTCGCTGCATGCGTGTTCGCTGGAGTTTCATGCCGGCTTGCTCGCCTTGCTGCCCATGCCCGCGAATCCGATCGAGCGCGACTGGTATGTGATGCATGTGTCGGACAAGCGCTTGCCGCATGTGGCCAGTTTGTTCCGCGATTTTCTGATCGAGCATGGCATGTCGGGTGCGGTGCCGGTCCCGGTGGCGAGCGTCGCTGCCGCGCGCCGGCGGCGGCAAACGCGCGCCGCGAGCGAGGCCGGCGAAAGCTGACACGGCCGCCGGATTCTCGCTATTCGCTTCGACGTTTGCGCCGCGCGACGCCTGCATGAAGCGCCCGCGCGACCGTGCGTATCGCTCGTAATGCCTCATGGGACGGGCGTTTCGGGTTACATCGCCGGGGATCGAAGTAAAGGTTGGAGGGGCGGTATTTTTGCCCGCGCCGATTGTCTTTACAGTGACGTCCAGAGATTTGAAAAAAGTGGACGCCGCTTCCCCGCGGCGAGCCAATGTGATTGACCTGGCCGTTGCAGGAGTCGGAGACAATGAGCAGCAACAGCATCACCCAAGTTGAAACATTCGGTTTTGAACGCATCCCGGATCGCTCGCGCTACGCGCGGCCCATTGATCTGTTCCGCCTGCTGTTCGGCGGTTGCAATACGTTTTCCACCTCGGTGCTCGGCAGCTTCCCGGTGCTGCTCGGTTTGTCGTTCAAGGCGGGCGTCTGGTCGATCGTGCTCGGCGTGCTGATCGGCTCGTGCATTCTTGCGCCGATGAGCCTGTTCGGGCCGCGCAACGGCACCGCCGATCCGGTCTCGTCCGGCGCGCATTTCGGCATTCATGGGCGGATAGTCGGCTCGTTTCTGGCGGTGCTGACCGCGGTGGCGTTCTTCTCGCTGGCGGTGTGGAGTTCGGGCGACGCGCTCGTGGGCGGCGCGAATCATCTGTTCGGCCTGCCGGTCAACTGGATGACGCTGAGCGGCGCCTACGGCCTGTTCGCGGTGCTGGTGCTGACCGTTTGCGTGTACGGCTTCCGCTTCATGCTGTGGGTCAACAAGATTGCGGTGTGGGCGGCGAGCCTGCTGTTCGTGGTCGGCCTGTTCGCCTTTGCCGGCACCTTTGATAGCGCATACGCCGGCAAGGTGGCGCACGGCGCGGCGGGTTTCTGGCCGGCGTTCGTGGCGGCCGTGCTGGTGGCGATGAGCAATCCGGTGTCGTTCGCCTGCACGCTCGGCGACTGGGCTCGCTATATTCCGGAAGATACGCCGAGACAACGCACGATTCTCGCGGTAATTCTCGCGCAACTGGCCACCTTCGTGCCGTTCTTCTTCGGTCTCGCCACCGCCACGATCATCGCCAGCAGGGCGCCGGATTTCATCGCGTCGAATAACTACGTCGGCGGCCTGCTGGCGATTTCTCCGAGCTGGTTCTTTCTGCCGGTGTGCCTGATTGCGATCATCGGCGGGATGTCGACGGGCACGACCGCGCTCTACGGCACCGGGCTCGATATGTCGAGCATGTTTCCCAGGTTTCTGAACCGCGTGCGCGCCACGCTGCTGATCGGCAGCCTCGCCATCGGCTTTATCTTTCTGGGGCGCTTTGCGTTCAATCTGGTCGAAAGCGTCTCAACGTTCTCGGTGCTGATCAACGTCTGCAGCTGCCCCTGGATGGTGATCATGATCATCGGCTTCGTGACGCGGCGCGGTTTCTATCTGTCCGACGATTTGCAGGTGTTCAACCGCGGCGGCCGTGGCGGCCACTACTGGTTCACCAACGGCTGGAACTGGCGCGCGATGGGCGCGTGGATTCCGAGCGCGGCGATCGGCCTGTGCTTCGTCAATCTGCCGGATCAGTTCGTGGGCCCGCTCGGCCAGCTCGCCGGGGGCCTCGATATCAGCATGCCGGTTTCGCTGACGCTGGCCGCCGCGCTGTACATCGCGCTGCTGCAATGTTTCCCGGAACCGGACGGTGTGTACGGACCGCTCGGCCGGCGCTGGCTGCGCGGCGGTTCGCAGCGCAACGTGTTCGTGCATCCGGTGGTGCCGGCGGCGCGCCATAAGGCAGGCGCGCAGCCGCAGCGCGCCGTGCGCGTGGAGCGTGAACGCGAGGCGGCGCTCGACACACAGGACTGAGGCTGAAGCGCGGCGTCGGGCAGTACAAGCAATGGTTTTCAATTCAGGTAGGCAAACAGGATGAGCGAATCCGTAAAGCGCGCGTTTGAAGGGGTAAAGCTGTTTCCGTTCTGGCTGGACAATCCGCGCGCACCGGCTGTCGAACGGGAACTGATCGGCCCGACCAGGGCGGATCTGGTGGTGGTCGGCGGTGGCTTCACCGGTTTGTGGGCCGCGATCCAGGCGAAGGAAGCCGACCCGTCACTGGATGTCGTGCTGGTCGAAGCGGGCAAGGTGGCCTATGGCGCATCAGGCCGTCCGGGCGGCATCATTTCGACTTCGGTGATGCATGGCCTGCCGAATGCCACGCGCGTCTTTCCGCAAGACCTCGACGTGCTTGAGAAGCTGGGCCAGGAGAATCTCGACGGCTTCAAGGAGTCGCTCGTGCGCTACGGCATCGAGGCGGACGTCGAATGGAACGGCGAGATGACGGTCGCGGTCGATCCTGGCCATCTCGATCACCTGAAGGGCGATTACGAACTGCACGTGGCGCACGGGCACGACGTGGTGCTGCTCGACAGCGAGCGTGCCCGCGAGCAGCTCGACTCGCCGCTGTTCGCCGGCGCGATGTGGTCGCGCAACCGCAGCGGCACGATTCATCCGGCGAAGCTGGCGTGGGGCCTGAAGGCCGCCGCGCTGAAGCTCGGCGTGCGTCTGCATGAGCATTCACCGATCACGCGTCTCGAAGACCGCGGCGCGACGATGGTCGTGCACACCCAGGCGGGCCGCATCGAAACGCCGCGCGTGCTGCTCGGCACCGGCACGGCGGATGTCGGCGTGAGCGACATCAAGCGCCGGGTCATGCAGGTGCGTGATCACATCATCGCGACGGCGCCGCTGAGCGACGAGCAGATGGCGCGCATCGGCTGGAAGAACCGTCAGGGCATTTACGACACGCGCACGCAGCTCAACTATTTCCGGCTCACCAAGGACAATCGCATCATCTTTGGCGGCCGCGTGAGCTACCACTTCGGCGGCAATCCGAATCCCGCCGAAGATCGCGACGAGAGCACGTACTACAAACTTGCCGAAGCGTTCTATCGCACCTTCCCGCAACTGGACGACGTGCGCTTCACGCATGCGTGGGGCGGCCCGATCGACTATTGCTCGCGCGGGGCCGTGTTCGCGCGCCGCTATCACGGCGGCAAGAGCGTGTTCGTGGCGGGCTATACGGGCTTTGGCGTGGCGGGCAGCCGCTTTGGCGCGAAGATGGGTCTCGACATGCTGTGGAACCGCGATACGGTGATCACGTCGCTCGATATTTCGCGCAAGGGGCCGTCGTACATTCCGCCCGAACCGGTGCGCTGGATCGCCGCGAAGATCACCTTCAACGCGTTCGATGGCGCCGACGATCGCGGCGGCTGGCGGCGTCTGTGGATCAATTCGATCAAGGCGATGGGTTTCCCGATGTAGCCGGAGGCGTCCGCGCGGTCGTGGCGGGCGCTTTTTTTTGTGTCTTTCTTTGTGTGTTTACCGCTGTTTTGCGCCGTTCTCCGTTGTTTTCTATTGCCGCCGGCATAAAAAAACCGCACCTTAATGGGTGCGGTTTCCGGTGAAGCAACGACGCAGTGTGAATTAACCGCAGTACACGATGCTGTACTTCTTGGTCGCCACCGGCATATGCCACGTGCCCGAGAAGCCCTTGTGCAGGATGAAGGCGTCGCCGGCGGCATAGCGTTCGCTGCGGCCGTCGTCGCTGGTGATGACGACTTCGCCTTCGATCAGCACGCACACTTCGTGGATCGGCAGGTCGGCCAGTTTCAGCGTGCCCGCATCGCATTGCCATACGCCGGCGGACAGCATGTTGCCGGCATCGGAGAATGCGTTGAGCGCGTGCGGTGCCTTGGCGCCTTCGAGAATGACGTCGGCGGGATCGTGCAGGGCCGGGTTCAGGCCGGTCGCGCCGGGGCCCTTGGCGTCGATGCGGGTGAAGGTGATGTTGCTCATGTGTCTCTCCAGGGTGATGTGAATTGATCTGAACCGATGTGACCGACAGGGAACGATGTCGAAAGTCGCGGCAGAACCGGAGTCTGAGCCAAAGCAGCGTAGTGATGAATTTCGATTTGAAGACATTCAGATTGAGCGGTGTCGATGTAAAGCACGCGATGCCGCCGCGAGTGCGTTTCGCCTCGCGTCTGACCTGCAAACATTGTTGATAAGGACAAGTCTCATGGAACACGCCAAGCAGTTTTATATCGACGGTCAATGGGTCGATCCCGTTGAGCAGAATGCCGCCACGCTCGATGTGATCGATCCCTCCACCGCCGGCGCGTTCGCGCAGATTTCGCTCGGCAGCGCGGCGGATGTCGATCGCGCGGTGGCGGCCGCGAAGCGCGCGTTTCCCGCTTACAGCGAAACCACGGTCGCGCAGCGCATCGACTTGCTTCAGGCGGTCCTCGACGTTTATCGCAAACGCTATGACGACATGGCGCATGCGATCAGCCGCGAGATGGGCGCGCCGCTGCAGTACGCGAACGACGCGCAGGCATGGACCGGCGTCGCGCATCTGGAAGCGATGATCCGCACGCTCGATACGTTCGAGTTCGAGTGCACGAAGAACAGCATTCTGATCCGCAAGGAAGCGGTCGGCGTGTGCGGCCTGATCACGCCGTGGAACTGGCCGGCGTTGCAGATCACCACCAAGGTTGCGCCGGCGCTCGCAGCCGGCTGCACGATGGTGCTCAAGCCCTCGGAGCTGGCGCCGCTGTCCGGCATCATCTTCGCCGAGATCCTGCACGAAGCGGGCGTGCCGGCGGGCGTTTTCAATCTCGTGAACGGCGAAGGCCGCACCGTGGGCGAAGCGATGTCGTCGCATCCGGACATCGACATGATGTCGTTCACCGGTTCGACCCGTGCGGGCGTGCTGGTCGCGAAGGCCGCGGCGGACACGGTCAAGCGCGTGCATCAGGAACTGGGCGGCAAATCCGCGAACCTGATTCTCGAAGACGCCGATCTGAAAACGGCCGTGATGCGCGGCGCGCGTGCCTGTTTCGACAATAGCGGCCAGTCGTGCGATGCGCCCACGCGCATGTTCGTGCCGCGCGCGCGTGAAGCCGAAGCGCTCGCGTATGCGAAGGAAGCGGCGGAGGCGTTGCGCGTCGGTCCCGCGGATGCCAAGGAGTCGGATATCGGCCCGGTGATCAGCGAACAGCAGTTCGACAAGATCCAGCGGCTGATCGGCGTGGGCGTGGAAGAGGGCGCCACGCTGGTGGCCGGCGGCCTGGGGCGCCCTGAAGGTTTGAAAAACGGCTACTTCGTGCGGCCCACCGTGTTCGGCAAGGTCACGCCGCAGATGACGATCGCGCGCGAGGAAATCTTCGGCCCGGTCCTGTCGATTCTCGCTTACGACTCCGAAGACGAAGCGATCGCCATGGCCAACGACAGCCTCTATGGTCTCGCGGGCTACGTGCAGTCCGGCTCGATCGAACACGCGCATGCGGTGGCGAAGCGCCTGCGCACCGGCACGATCTATCTGAACTACGCGGACTACAATCCCGATGCGCCGTTCGGCGGCTTCAAGCAATCGGGCAATGGGCGCGAGTACGGCGAGTTCGGTCTGGAGGACTTTCTGGAGATCAAGGGCGTGGTGGGTTACACGGTCTGAGATTGTGTGGTTGCGTCACGTACCGCGTGACGCGACTACAGCAACAACTCGATCGAATGAAACAGCCGGCGCTGCTCGGGGTCTTGCGAGCGCGCCCCTTCGTCGATCACTTCACGCAAACATTCGAGAAAACACTCGGCCGCCGGACTCGTCGGCGCGCCGCGGCGTGACGTGATGCTGACGATGGTTTCATCGACCGTCTCGCGCAGCGGCAACGCCCATAGCTGCTCCTTCGCGAGGGTCACCTCCACGAGCGGCCACGGAAAGATGCTGAGCATGTCCGAATGCGCGAGCAATCCGAGCACGACCGCCAGCGAATGCGCGAGATGAATGGTGTGCGGCACGCGCATGCCGCGCTTGCGGAACAGATTGTCCGAGATCGACTCGCGGCTTGCCGGGTCCCAGTTCAACACCCACTCCGCGTCCTCCAGTTCGAGCAGCGTGCGGCAGCCTGCCTTGGGATGATCGCGCCGCGCGACCACGGCCGAATGCGTGGAAAAGAGCGGAACGTTGTGAAACTCCGATTGCGGCGACGCGGGCGGCGGCCGGCCGATCGAAAAATCGAGGCTGCCGTCGCGCAAGCGCGGTTGCACGACCGCCAGCAACCCTTCGAAAAACTCCAGTTGGACTTCGGGCATGCGCTGCCTGAAGCGCTTCACCGTGGGCGGCAGAAAAGTCAGCGCGACCCAGGGCGTGACGCCGATCGACAGTTTGCCCGCCGCCGCGCCACGTAACGCCTCGATTTCAGCTTGCGCGCGCTGCAGTTGCCCCAGCACCACGCGCGCATGCACGACCAGCGTACGGCCGAATTCGGTGAACGCGATGCCGCTCGCGCTGCGCACCACCAGCGGCGCGTGCAGGTCGGCCTCCAGTTCGCGCATGGCCTTGGTGACGGCGGCCGGTGAAAGACCCAGCGAACGGGCGGCAGCCCGGATACTTCCGGTATCCGCAATGGCGGCTAAGGTGTTGAGCTGATGCAGTTTCATCTGGCGAGGCGGCGATTGAGTGGCAACCAGAAGTTGCTGCCGTAACGATTCTACGCCTGCCGCCGGAAATTCGGCGCGGCTATGCTCGGTTCACGCTTTCATTGATGGAGACACCTCGTGAACACCATGGCCATTCCGGCGGGCATCGCCGCTCTCGAAGACGAAATGATCGAACTGCGCCGCCGCATCCATGCGCAGCCCGAACTGGCCTACGAGGAGTTCGCGACCGGCGACCTGGTCGCCGAAAAGCTGCAGTCGTGGGGCTACACGGTGCATCGCGGGCTGGGTCAAACCGGTGTTGTAGGGCAACTGAAAGTTGGCAGCGGCAGCCGCAAGCTCGGCCTGCGCGCCGATATGGACGCGTTGCCGATTCATGAGACCACCGGCTTGCCCTACGCGAGCAAGGTGCCCGGCAAGATGCACGCGTGCGGCCACGACGGCCATACGGCGATCCTGCTTGCCGCCGCCAAGCATCTCGCGCAGGAAAAGAATTTCGACGGCACGCTGAATCTGATTTTCCAGCCGGCCGAAGAAGGCCTGGCGGGCGCGAAGAAAATGCTCGAAGACGGTCTGTTCGAGAAGTTTCCGTGCGACGCCGTGTTTGCGATGCACAACATGCCGGGCTTCCCGACCGGCAAGTTCGGCTTCCTGCCGGGGTCGTTCATGGCCTCGTCGGATACGGTAATCATCAAGGTGACCGGGCGCGGCGGCCACGGCGCGGTGCCGCATAAGGCGGTGGATCCGGTGGTGGTGTGCGCGCAGATCGTGCTGGCGTTGCAGTCCATCGTGTCGCGTAATATCGCGCCGCTCGACATGGCGATCATCACCGTCGGCGCGATTCACGCGGGCGACGCACCGAACGTGATTCCGGAGACTGCGGAAATGCGCCTGTCGGTGCGCGCATTGAAGCCCGAGGTTCGCGACTATTTGCAGGAGCGCATCACGGCGGTGGCGTGCGGCCAGGCGGCCGTGTACGGCGCGCGGGCGGACGTGGATTATCAGCGCCGCTATCCGGTGCTCGTCAACGATCCCGCCATGACCGGCCTCGCGCGGCAGGTCGCACAAGACTGGCTCGGCGAAGGCGGCTTGATTGCCGACATGCAACCGCTCACCGGCAGCGAAGACTTCGCGTTCCTGCTCGAACAATGCCCCGGCAGTTACCTGATCATCGGCAATGGCGACGGCGAGGGCGGCTGCATGGTCCACAACCCCGGCTACGACTTCAACGACGATTGCCTTGCCACCGGCGCGGCCTACTGGGTGAGACTCGCACAGACGTTTCTGGTTTGAGGCCGGAGCGCTTGCTCGAGCGGGCGCAGTCCCGCATCAGTTGGTAGAACACCACGGAGACACAGATGGACTATTCCGCCACACCGCAACCCGCGGGCACGGACGCGTTGGACGCGCAGGGCATGTTGACCGGCCAGTCCGCGAGGCGCGCGGGCCAGGCCAAAGCGATTGCTGCGATCACGCTCGGCAACGGCCTCGAGTTTTTCGACTTCACGATCTACAGCTTCTTCGCGACGATTATCGGCAAGCTGTACTTTCCGGTCGAGGGACAGCTTGCACAGTTGATGCTCGCGGTGGGCACGTTCGGCGTGGGGTTCATCATGCGTCCGGTGGGCGGCATCGTACTGGGCGCGTATGCGGATCGCGCCGGCCGCAAGGCGGCGATGAGCCTCACTTTATGGCTGATGACGCTGGGCTCCGCGATCATCGCGTTTGCGCCGACTTACGCGGCGATCGGCATTGCCGCGCCGCTGCTCGTGATCCTCGCGCGGCTGATTCAGGGTTTTGCGCTGGGCGGTGAGATCGGTGCGTCGACATCGCTGTTGCTGGAGTATGGCAGCGACAAGACGCGTGGATTCTACGGCAGCTGGCAGTTCGTGAGCCAGGGCTTGAACACGGTGTGCGGATCGTTGCTTGGGGTCGCGCTGGCGGCGGCGCTGTCGACCGCGGCGCTCGAGAGCTGGGGCTGGCGTGTGCCGTTTGTGATCGGCATGGCGATGGGGCCGATTGGTATTTATATCCGGCGTCATTTGAACGAGACGCTGCCTGGTGTTGAGGATGGGGCGGGTGTTGCACATTCGGCTGCTCATTCGGCTGTGAATCCGGCCTCAACACCGGCCTCACGACCCGTGCGCGAGTTGTTTCGCGAGCATTCGCGGGTGATTACGACGGGTGTCGTGACGACGATTGGCGGGACGGCGGCGAACTATATCGTGCTGTTTTATCTGTCCACTTACGCGATCAGGATTTTGCATTTGCCGATGGCGTCGGCGTTGTGGGCCGCATGGACCGCGGCGGTGGTGACGGTGATCTGTTCGCCGTTCGCCGGGACGTTGTCGGATCGGGTCGGGCGCAAGCGGGTGTTGTGGGTTTCTCGTGTTCTTCTGATTGCGGCTGTTTATCCGGCGTTCATGATCATCAATGCTTCGCCTACGGTGCCGGTTTTGCTGGCGGTAGTGGCGGGGTTGGCTGTGCTGGTTGCGTTTACTGCTGTGCCTAATATCGTTATGTTGCCCGAAATGTTTCCTCGTGAGATTCGGGCTACCGGGATGTCGGTTGTTTATTGTCTCGGGGTTTCGATTTTTGGTGGGTTTGCGCAGTTTTTTGCTACGTGGTTGATTCAGGTTTCTGGGAGTAATCTGGCGCCGGCATGGTATTTGATTGGGTGTGGGTTGGTTTCGTTGGTGCCTTTGCCGTTTATGAAGGAGACTGCTGGGCGGGCTATAGATTGAGGTTGTTTTGCCTGCGCGGCGCTTTGGGTGTGTTCCTTGGGTGTTGGCCTTTCCTTGAGTTCACGGTGGTCTATTAGCGTTGCCCCTGTGCGGGGCGGCACCTACTTTCTACACCGCGGCAAAGAAAGTAGGCAAAGAAAGCCGCTTTACCACCGCTAATTCTTAAGCGGGTCCCCTGGCTTGGAGGGGGCAGTGGTGCATCTGGAATCCGTGCCCCCGCACATTCAACCCCGGTGACAAGGCAGTCATTCTTCCGGCGGCGCTGCGCGCGCCGCGGCGGTAGTTCATCAAACCATTCGCTATTTTTCGCGCCTGCGGTAGTACACCTAAGCAATCGACGGCTTTCACTCTGTCGCGATACTCCGTCGCAGCGTTGGCCACTGGTTTTCCAGGTTGACCGCTCCGGCGAGCGCGTAGCGCTAGGCGGGAAGCATGACTGCCTTGTCACTAGAGCGGAGTGTGCGAGGGCACGGATTCCAGATGCACCACTACCCCCTCCAAGCCAAGGGACCCGCTTAAGAATTTGCGGTGGCAAAGCGGCTTTCTTTGCCTACTTTCTTTGCCGCGGCAAAGAAAGTAGGTGCCGCCCCGCACAGGGGCAACACTAATAGACCACCGTGAATTCAAGGAAAGGCCAACACAAAAAGCAGACCACCGCGACCTCAAGGAAAGGCCAACACCACAAAGACCACAGCACAACCCGCCGGGCAGGCAAAAAACCAAACCCTTATTGAGCAGCCGACTCCCCATCCGCCACATCAACCCCACCACCGGCGACCACAGCCTCCCGCGTCTCAGGCATCGCCACCCACACCAACAAAACCGCCAGGGCCCCAGCCGCAGCCAACCCAAAAAAGCTCGCCGCATTACCAAAATGATCCGCGACGAACCCGGCAGCAGTAGTACTCAAAGTAGCCCCAATGCCCGCCGCCAACCCAAACAACCCAATACAAAGGTTATAACGCCCCTTCCCACCGGCGACGTCAGCGGCAATCAACGGCAACATCACCCCAAACACAGCCGCGCTCAACCCATCGAGCATCTGCACCGGCACCAGCAAATAAGGGCTGCTGATTCCGGCAAACAGCAAAGCACGAATCGGCAACGCCGAAAACCCGAGCAACAGAATCGGCCGCCGCCCCCAGCGCTCGGCAGAGCGACCAACCCACGGCGACATCATCGCCACAATCGCCTGCGGCACGATGATGCACGCGGCAATCACCAGTTGCACGTTGTCGCCCATGCCGGCCGTCACTTCGCCCGCAGCGAGATTCAGCATCGCCGCATTCGACAAATGAAACAGCACGATGCAAGCCGCAAACAACAACATCCGTTTGTCACGCAGCAATTCGCGCAAGCTCTCGCGCCGCTCGACCTGTTGCGGCGTCGGCGCGGAACGTGGCAGTTCGATCGTGTCGGTGCGCTGGATCATCGTCAGCGCGATCAGCGCGGGCACCGCGAGCGCGGCCGTCAGCCAGAACACTGCGCGCGGCGAATAGTACTCGCCGAATACGCCCATCAGCCCCGCAGCGACCGCACTGCCGATCGACGCCCAGCGTGCGTTGCGCCCCAGCCGGTCGCCGAGATTCGCCCGCCCCACGAGCGCGAACGAGATCGCGGCCAGCGCCGGCGTCAGCATGCAGCTCGCAAAGCCGTGGAATACCTCGGCGGCGATCACCGGCAGCACCGTCGGGCTCGCGGCCAGCAGCACGGCGCTAAAGATGATCGCGAAGATCGCCCACGCAGCGGCGCCTTTCTTGTTGCGCAGTGCGTCCACGGCAGCGCCGCCGGGCACCTGGCTCACCATCGCGCTGATGGTGCCCACCGAGAGCGCCATGCCGATTTCGCCCTGCGTCCATTTGTGCGAGGCGAGATACGACGCGATAAACGGCCCAAACCCCGTTTGCACGTTGGCAACGAAGAAATTCAGCCAGTCGAGCGCGCGCAGGCTGCGCGCGGTTACCAGAGTGCGGCCGATCATCGGGCCGCCCGTGCGTTAGGTGCCGCCGAAGCCGTGGTCGCCGCAGCGGGTGCGGAAGCAGGAGCGGAACCAGGGGCGGGTGCGGCAGCGGCGGGCGGCGGTGCCGGCGAGACCGCGCGAATCGGCTTGTCGCTGGCGTACGGCGGTGTCGCGTTGATCTGCGCATCGCTCAGATCGATAAACGGATGCAACTCCTTGTCCTTCGTGACGAAGCGCAGCGCCGACCAGTTCGCGGCAATCGTGCGCCGCTCGGTACTGACCATGCCGTTCACGTCCAGCACGACCGCCTGCGGTTGCGCGTTGGCGTCGATCAGCACGTCGATCACGCGGCCGACCTTGGCGCCGTTCGGGCGCTCGACGGTGGCGTCGATCAGCGGCAACTGCACGGCGGCGGACTTCGCCGCGTTCGGCGGAATGCCCGGCGCGTTGAGCGTGATGGGCGCGCTCTTCGCGGTCGGCGTGAAGCGGAACGCGCTCCACGGGAAATTCACCTTGCGGTCGCCGACACCCAGGAAGCCCTGCAGATTCACCACTAGGTCGGGCGTCTTGCCGTGCGCGTCAGCGATCAGAGCAATCGCGGGCGCGGCCACCTTGCCGTCGGGCGTCTGCACTGCGCTGTCGAGCAGGGCGCGCGCCGCGGTGCGCTCGATCGTGCGCAGCACGAGCAACGGCGGGGGCGGCGGCGGTGGCGGCGG
>NZ_LXKA01000362.1 GCF_001645125.1 Paraburkholderia ginsengiterrae
GGTCGATCAGTTCCTTCGGAATGGACGGCAAGGCCGTCTGGGCCTTGGGCGCCGCTTTGGGTTTGCGTGGCATACATGCTCCTTGAGCTACATGTTATGCCTTGAACACAAAATTTATGACAGGCCCTGAGGATCGAACAGCGCGGTTTCCTGGCATTCCGCCAGACTCGCCTCTACCGTTGCCATCGACTTAAGCGCGCACTCAAGCGTCCGCTTCTGGCACTCGAAACTCCAATGCGGAACTTCGCGGGCCATGCCAGCCGCAACTGCACAATCAATCCCGCCCCTCCCTCGTTGACAAATACCTCGAGATCGACCGAGCTGACCTCACGAACGAAGTAACGCGCGCCCTGACTGCTCCTGTACGCCACCTAAGTCAGGGCGTGCAGGAACGAGAGATGACCCACGACTGCCCGTCCGCCAGCGGTCATGGTCGCCGCTGTATCCAGCAAACAATCTGCTCGCGGCTGGACCAGCACAAAAACCGGTGTTTCCCCGAAACAAGAAAGAATGCTAACGTTCCTGTCCCCAGGTTCTTTCGTGATGATCGCTCCCGTCAGCTAAGAATCAAACCCTGTGATTTTTCCGCTGGGGCGATCAGTTGTCGTAGACGAGTTTCTCGAAGCGGAGTCCATTTGACGCTTCCAGCTTGTTTGCGTGCACACTAATCGAACACCACATGGAGTTGGCAGGCCAAGTATCCGGTTTCTTGGTCGCGGACCTGTCCTCTTCATACGCAATCACAGTGCCATCGGTGGGATAGGCGCCGATATGCTCATCCATGAAAAATACTTCATGATTGAACTGATAAAAGCCATGCCCGAGATACCAGAAAGAGTCTTCTTTTTTGGCAAGCGGCTTGCCATTCAGATAGACAGTATCCCCTTTCTTCACCAGTGGGAAATACGATGAACCCACACGGTATTCGATTACAGTGTAATGGTTCTTTCGAACGTCTTCCCGAATCCGTGCTGTCAACTCTTCACTCATCATTTCCGTCGAGCCGAAATACGCAGATTCCATAAGCGGAGGCGTGCATGCAAACGCCGACTGGCTTGAAAGGACTCCAAAGCATACTGTTGCGATCCAATTCTTCATCTTCATAGTTTTCATTACCCTCAAAAAGATCATACCCTGTGATTATTGCTGCGCCGCAGGTATTCCGCCTTCATCGCCCGTTGATAGGCCTCCATGCGCTGCCACGCATCGGCAAACCGCACGTGCGGGCGATCACGGCGCGAACTGATTCGCCACGGTCTGCCCTGCATTTCGTACCAGCGCCACACAGCGGCTTCGCAGATTTGCTGTTCAGTGTCGGGGCAGGTTCCGTCAATCACGTCCTCGAAGTGCAGCGCATGGGCCACGCCATCCCGCCAGTGCCACCACAGGTCATCCGCGATCAATCCCACCGTGAAACCGAGCTGGATCAACGGGAATTGCACCCATCGCGGATCGCCGAGGTCCTGTGCCGCGAACCATCCCACCACGTTCGTGTAGACGGCCAGGATGAACATGGCAGCCCACAGGAACCGGATGAAGGGGGGAACCCGCAGGATGCGGTGACTGCGCAGTCGTCGTGGGATCACGACGAACTTCCATGAAGTACTCGCCAGCATTGATGCAGAAGCTGTTCGCGCCTGAAGTATCTCGCAGCGAAGAACCCGGCACTGCCGAGCACCGCGACCACAACGGATGCTGTATCAAGCCCGTTCCACCCCTGGGTGGTATCCAGCAGGCCGATTCCAAGCGCGAACAGGCAGACAAACAGCGCTTCGGCAAAGGGGACAATGGTGTAGCCATAGCTGTGCTTCCACGGCAGGTCCACCCCCTGCGGCTCCTTGATCGCCAGATTGAGCATTACGCCTTTCCCACCCGGCAGCGCCACAAGCTGCGCGCCCTGTCCGAACTGCACCATCCGCGCCGCCAGCGCATACACCAGCCACCGTGACGCCGCAGCCTGCGGACCGATGGCTGCGTCGAGTGCGTGTGTGGAAACCTTCAGGTCACTGTCCCTGACCGCACCCAGCGTCGCATGCTGCGCAAGGCCCTTGAGGCGGCTGTGCCAGAAGTTGCGGATGCGCTTCGACTCCACCTGTTCAGCCTTGAGTAGCTGGGTCAGCGCATCCTCCACCTGGTCGGCTTCTGTCTCGATCCCTCGCATCAGCCACGCCTGCCCCCGGAGCTTGTCGCGCTTTTCCCACATGAGCTGGTCCGAGCCGAGCAGCAGGGCAACCCCGAATTCCGAGTACTCCTGGGGAGCGCCGGGGCCGCCGTCGTTCAGGTGCCATGCGAGAACCAGCCTGTATCGCGGATCGGCGTCAGCCTGGAACCACTTCTCTGCGAACTTCGGCATGGTGTCGGGCTGCATGCGGACGATACGCGGAAATCCCGGCAGCTCCAGCTTCTTCCACACCTCGTTAATCACGTCGGACGAGTCATCCCGATCCCCCTGCATCATGAGCTGGAACGACTCGCTGCGCATGGCCTCCGCCAGCTTCGGGGCAAGGGGGCCAAGGAGCATCTCCAGCAGGAGGTGCAGCCTCAATTCGCTGCCGTCCAACTCCTGCAACGCCATCACCTTGCCAGGGTTCTCGGGCGGTGTGCCTTCGAGTGCCAGCATGCGCTCGGCAAGGTCCGGCTCGGGCGCGAGTACGACGCTATCGAGCACACCTACACCGGAACGGCTCGCGCCTATCGTATTGGGCTCCAACGGCTTCGCGATAGTCCATCTTTACCCTGTTGGCTACAGAGCCAGGCGTCATTCTCCAATGGTTGGGTGATTCATATGGAATCGTTTGTATCCGGGCGTTACTATCCCGATTTCCATTTGCATCCACCGGAAACAGGTCCATCGGAATCAACGCCACCCGAACCGTGCAGGTAACCGTCTTGTCCTGCTCGCTGTATGCAAATTCAAAATTCGAATTCCTTGAACCTCCGCCCTTAAACCAGATCGCTCCATCCTTGCTTTTCCATGGGGTTCGATCTTTCAGCCTGCCCCAATACGTCTTGGATTCGATATGCTGTGTGACATCAGCCTTGAGGTCCGCGCTTTTCCAGTCACAGGGAACGGCTTTTGCAAGCTTGATGGGATCAGGTGCAACGTAACTTTGCGTCTGATCGTCAGGGCCGTTTAGATTGACATTGACCTTCGGCACGCCCGAGTCCACATTCGACGGCTGTTTGTCAAACGGCGAGAAGTCGCTCATCTTTCCTTGGCCTGCTTCAGGTGCCGGGGCAGGTGCCACCGCTCCCGTGTTCGCCAGTCCTTCCCATTGCGCCGGGTCTGGTGCGGGTGCGGGCGTGACTTCCTTGATGAAGTTGGCATTGGTGCGCCACACTTCACAATCCGTCGTGAAGGGCACCATCTTCGGTGCGAACGCTGCCCCGCCCAGGTCCATCTGCGCCGGGCCAATCTTCTTCAGGCCAGTCGTCCTGAACACCGCGCCGCCACGCGAGCCGAACTCGATCCCGCCCGGTGCGATGCGGATATCCTTGCGCGACACCGGCCCTGAGGTCGAAACCAGTGCCCTGATCCTGTACGGCTGGCAGATTTCTTCCCGCACTTCCCATTCAACAACTGACACCAGGGGCATCGGTTGCGGCTTGTGTTCGCCCGCCGGTGCCCTGTCCCCTGGATAACGCCGGATAATCTCCATGTGGGCCGACTGCCGGCCTGTTATCAACCTTGCAACGCGATCAGATTCCGCCATAGTTGTCCGATTAATTCTGAGTCCTATTTATTCAGCATAAGAATGCGCACTTTTATTCATCTGCCCGGAGGCCAGTTTCGTAAACTAGCCGACGGCAAAGGACAGAAATCGCCAACGGCGTCGCATTGACGAAATTTGACAGACACGAGGCTCTGCTCCCGCCTGGCTCAGCGGGAGTCATGCGAGCGTCACGCCGCTAACGAGCGGGATTTGCTGCCGACCCGTTTGCGCCTGATCGGAAAAGACGACGGCATCTGCCGGGAACGGGCCAGACCTCAGCGACAAGTGACTTGCAAAAAATACGGCGACTGGAGTCACCTGAAACGTTCACGCAGTGAGATTGCTGCGGTGTCAGGGCCATCCCCGATAAACTGAATCACAAGACATAGCCAGGTAACCGCTCACGCTGCCCCCTGCCGTTGCCGCCCACAAACGAAAAAAGGCGACTGAAGTCGCCCCAGAGCCAGAAAACTGCGGTACCAGTTGTGAAGGAATACAACCTCAGCGCAATCACTCAGCAGATTGCGCAAAAGATCGATCGCGTTTCCGAAGATGATTGGCCGACTATTGCAGCAAAGGTAAGTCGCTTTGCGGCATGGGAATTTGAGGATTACAAGGCCTACAGCTGACAACCCGCGCTCTCTTGAGCGCGAGCTTCCCTGGGTTTTCACATGAAAGACGTCCGAGTTATCCCCAGATTTTGTTCAGAAGCCTGTGGATAACCTCCCCACAACCGCGCCAAGTCCTTGACGCAACGGCCTTCTTGCCCCCTGCGCGCAAAGAGCAACCGCCTTGCCTCGGCGGTTGCGCCAGCCGCCACCAACATCAAGCCGACTTCACCGCCGCGCGTCCACCCACGCGCATGAACGCGCTCCGTTCAACGATCGCGCCGAACAACAACCCGATCGTCGTCCACATGATCGCCTGCATGCCGATCGCCGCGACGCGGAATTTCCACAGCAGCACCGCCGGGAAAGCCGCCGGCACTTCGTTAATCGCCGGCATCGACAACTGCACCGCGGCGATGATCGCGACAAACACCAGTCCCCCCACGATCGAGCCGTTCCACGCGCCGAGTTTCAGCGCCGCACGTCGCCGCACCTTGAGCGAAAACACCGCCGCGGCCAGTGAGATCGCAATCATCAGGAAGAACAGGCCGGTACGCGTGCCGATCGTGTCAGGGTCGCCGACCGACGGCGGATTCGCCGGATACTTGAGATTCGGCACGATCACCAGCGCAATGAACGCGCCAAGCGCGAGCCACGCCGACAACGCACGCGCGCTCATGGCGCCCACCCGCCCATACGCGTACGCGAACACCAGCGCGAAAAGCCCGCCGAATGCCGCGCCATAGGTCACCACGCCGGTCAGCAAGCCAAGACCCGCTTGCGTTTCGCGGCTCACCAGTTCGGGTTCAGGTGCTTCCCCTTTCGCTGCGTCGGCCTTTTCTTCAAACGAGATCGCCTGATCGACCTGCGGCTCACCCGCCAGCCGGGCGAAACCGAACGTGAGGAGTCCCGCGGCGATGCCTGCAAGCATCCCGCGTACCAACAATTTACCTACCATCGTCTGCTCCGTTAGTGGCAGGGAAAGCCGAGCAGATGGCGGCCGTCATGCACGAATTCATGCACGTACATGCCGGGCACGAGCGACGTGGCGCCCTGTTCCGCCCCAACGAAGTAAAGCGCGAGCAACAGCAGCAAACCGCCGAACACGACCCAGGGCAGCAACTCGCGCAGCGGAATGGGTGTGGGTTGGGCGACGGGCTGACTAGCAGATTGAGAAGCGGGATCGAAAGCAGCTTCGGTCATGATGGACATCTCCTGGGGTAACGCGCCCCGATAGTCGATTACAAAGGAATGGTGCGAAGCTCAGGTCTGGCTTTCGGCTTGGATTGCCGATTACAGTGGCGCGACCGCGCCGGGCTCTCACCGGCTTCCTTGCTTCGCAGTTCCGCTATTCTACGCGCTAATCTTCGGCTCTCGGCAATGCGAAATGCGCGGCCGCCACGACCCTCGCAGCCACCCAGCCGCGCCACGCCGCGGCCTCACTGGACATGAACAGAATGGACACACGGCTGTTACTGGTCAGCCATGCTTCGACCGCGGCCCAGCGCACAGGCCGCTTTCCCGCCGACGATCCGCTCGACGCGCGCGGCCTCGCCGAAGCCCACGCCGCCCGCGCGCGTTTGGCGATGCCCGACGGCGCGGCGATCTTCGTCAGCCCGGCCGTCTGCGCGCGCGACACCGCGTTGGCGCTCGGCCTGTCCGCATCGATCGACGCCAACCTGGCGGATATGAACTATGGCAAGTGGCAAGGCCGGCGTCTCGCGGACCTCGCCGCCGAAGCGCCACAGGATCTCGCGGCATGGACGCGCGATCCCGACGCCGCACCGCACGGCGGCGAGTCGTTCAGTCAACTCGTGAAGCGGGTAGGCGCATGGCTCGACGCGTCAAACAGCACGACGAACCTGGCCGCAACCGTTAGCCAGCCACGCCATGTCGTGGCCGTCACGCACGCGCCAGTGCTTCGGGCTGCCATCGTCCATGCGCTCGGGGCGTCGCCCATGGTGTTTGCGCACATCGAGATCGCGCCGCTCTCGGTGATCGAGTTGCGGCACTCAGCGCGCGGCTGGACGTGGTGGCCAGCGCCGCACTAGTCATTAGCCATTAGCGGTCATGGCTCGCACCCCTTGGTGTCGAACATCGCCGCCAGCGCGCACGCCGAAGTCAGCATGCGCTCGCCATCATGCCCCACGCCCGGCACGACGTGAAAGCTCTGCATCAGAAGACCGTCCGGATGCCGTGACTGCATGTACCGGTAGTACGCCTGCGCGCGTGCGAGGCGTTGCGACCCTTGCGCTTCAGCCGCACAGGTTTTGTCGAGCACGCTCTGCTGCGGATCGACATCCGCTCCGCCCGCCAGGTAGTCGATCCGGCGCGCCGCATAAGTGGCTTCGAGTTGCGCGGGCGAACGGTCGTCGAGATACGGCGGCCGGTTGTCCATGCCGTATTTCCATTGATTGAAGCTCGGGCACTGTGCGGCGTCGAACGGTGCCGCGATGCCTTGGGCATTGGGCCGTTGCGCGTCGAAATACGCATACGTCGACGGGTTCGCCACCACGTAACGCACGTCGATACCCTCGCCAGTCAAAGCCGCGAGATCGCGTGCCGCAACGGCATAGCGCTGCACGACCTGGCCGCCGCCCGAATGTCCGGCGATCACCACGTGCCGCAGAT
Organism: Paraburkholderia ginsengiterrae; assembly: GCF_001645125.1. Taxonomy (GTDB): domain Bacteria; phylum Pseudomonadota; class Gammaproteobacteria; order Burkholderiales; family Burkholderiaceae; genus Paraburkholderia; species Paraburkholderia ginsengiterrae. The sequence continues at coordinate 6,953 of NZ_LXKA01000362.1, forward strand.
TAGGAAACAGCTTGCGGTCGGCAAGGCGCGCAACGATCGCATCCAGCACCGCGTAGGAGCTGATCGGCAGCGGCCCGCGCGCCGCCTCGCCGCCCATCCATGCGTCGCCGCTCCAGCGCAGCAAATCGGCGGGTTCGTCGCGCGCGCTCAGGTCGAGCGTGGCGAGAAATTGCGGCGCGATCAGCAGCGTGGCGTCGGGGTCCGCGTGCGCCGCGTCGCGGGCCATCTGTGCGGTACGGAAGTACACGTCCGCGTTGCGCAGTCTGCCGTGCACCACGATCACCGCTCGCGTTACCTGCGGCTGCGGGACGCTCCAGTCTTTCGACAGGTACAGCGGGAACTCGGCCCGCCCTTGCGGCGTGTCGATGGTCAACCGCGCATCCGCGATCGTTGCCACAGGCTTCAGACGCGGCATGCCGGCGTCGTCCGCACGCGCGGGCTGCGCGAATGCCAGCAGCAGTGCCGCGCCGGCTGTGGCACACCGTGTCCAAAGACGTCCTGAACGAGTCGAAGTCATGCAGCATCCGCCTGATTACTGTGTACCGTCTTGAACGTAGCGCATCGTTCAATCCGTCGTTTGAATGTACAACCGCTCAACCGGACTATGGCGTCAACGTCACAAAAAATTCAGATTCGATAGTTTGCTAACGAATATTTAGCCAATACAATACCGCCCATGTCGAATCTCGATGCCCTGCGCCGCAATGTCAGCAGCACCCTGGTCGTCGCTGCCCGAAAATGGCGGCGCACGAGCCATGACGTGCTGGCGGCTTTCAACGTCTCCGAGGCGTGCGCCACGCCGCTTCTGACGGCCAGCCGGCTCGGCGCGGCCGTGCGCCAGGGCACGCTCGCCGACTACATTGGCATCGAAGGGCCCTCGCTCGTGCGGCTGCTCGATCAATTGTGCGCGGCGGGCCTGATGCGCCGCGACGAGGATCCCGACGACCGGCGCGCCAAGACCGTGGTGCTCACGGACGAAGGCCGCGCCGTCACCGCGAAAATGGAAGAAGAGCTGGTCACGCTGCGGGCGCAAGCTTTGAAAGGCGTTTCGCGCAGCGATCTCGAAGCGACCCTGCGCGTGCTGGCCGCTTTCACGGCGGACCCCGCCGCGCCGCAAGACAGCGGCGACCGGGCGTAGCGCTTCATGACCTATCCCACTCTTCGCGACTGGCTCTTCTCGGTCAAGACGTTCGCCGCGGCGATGATCGCGCTCTACATCGGCCTCGCGCTCGAACTGCCGCGGCCGTACTGGGCGATGGCGACGGTCTACATCGTCTCGAATCCGTTCGTCGGCGCGACCCGCTCGAAGGCGATCTATCGCGCGCTCGGCACCGCGCTTGGCGCCTCGGCGGCGGTGCTGCTGGTGCCGCCCTTCGTCGAATCGCCGTATCTGTTCAGCGTGGTCGTGGCCCTGTGGACCGGCACAATGCTGTATCTGGCCGTGTCCGACCGCACCGCGCGCAGCTACGTGTTCATGCTGGCCGGCTATACGATGCCGATCATCGCGCTGCCCTCGGTGACCAATCCGACCGGCGTGTTCGACCTCGCGATCAGCCGTACCGAGGAAATCACGCTCGGCATTGTCTGCGCGAGCATTGTCGGCGGTGCGCTGTTTCCGAGCCGGCTTGCGCCCACCATCATCGAGCGGACCGACGCATGGTTTCGCGACGCCGCGTTCTACGCGACCGAAACGCTGTCCGGACGTATTGCCGGCTCGGCCATTTCGGGCGCCAGACAGCGGATCGCGGCCACCATCAATGGCCTGGAATTGCTGCTAAGCCAGCTGGCCTACGATCACACCCGGCCCGACGTGGTGGCGCGCGCGCATGAACTGCGGGGACGCATGCAGTTGCTGTTGCCTATCATGTCGGCGCTCGCCGATCCGCTGATCGCGCTCTACAACAGCGGACGCCAGACCTGGCCCGAGGGGCTCGAAGCCCTGCTCGCCGATGTCATCAACTGGTTCAACGCGCCGCTGCCCGTAGTCAGCGAGGGCTATCACCCTGACCCGGCGGCCGACGCGTTGCGCGAGCGCATCGCGGCCATGCAGCCGCCAGCCGCCGCGCTCACGAACTGGGACAGTGCGCTGCTCTCGAACGCGCTCTGGCGTATGAAACAGGTGATCGACGTCTGGCAGGACTGCCGTTCGCTGCGCATCATCATCACGCGTGAAGAAGGCGCGTGGCGCCCGCGCTTCCGCCATTGGCGGCTGGGTGGCACGGAACGCTTTTACGATCGCGGCATCATGCTCTTCTCGACCGGTTCGGCTGCGGCGGCCGTCGTTCTCGCGTGCAGTTTGTGGATCAGCTCGGGCTGGAACGACGGCGCCAGCGCGGTCACGCTCGCGGCCGTGGCGTGCTGTTTCTTCGCCGCGCTCGACGAGCCCGCGCCGTTCGTGTTCCGCTTCTTCGTGGCAACCGCGATCAGCGTGGTCGCGGCCGGTGTCTATCTGTTCGCCGTGTTGCCGCACGTGCACGACTTTCCGATGCTGGTCATTCTGTTCGCCGCGCCGTTCATCTTCGTCGGCACGCTGATTCCGCGCCCGCAATTCAACCTTGCCACGGTGCTGGTCGCAGTGAACACGGCCACCTTCATCAGCATTCAGGACGCGTACGACGCCAACTTCCTGGTGTTCGCGAACAGCAATCTCGCGGGTCTCGCCGGCTTGCTGTACGCCTATCTGTGGACTCGCGTGACGCGCCCGTTCGGCGCAGAACTGGCAGCCGACCGACTATTGCGTTCGAGCTGGGCCGACGTGGTGCTCACGACATCGACGCAGCCGATCGAAGATCCGCGCAACCTTGCTGCGCGCATGGTCGACCGTCTGATGCAGTTGATCCCACGCCTCGCCGCCACCGACGACCATCGTCATCCTTCAATCGAAAGCGTCCGCGATTTACGCATTGCCTTCAACGCGATCGACTTGCGGCGCGCCGCGCGCACGCTCGGCGGCGAAGCGCCGGCCGCGATCGACCACGTGCTGGAAAACGTGCGTCATTACTACGAAAGCTGCGTCGACAGCCGCAAGCGCGAACCGGTGCCCGCTAGCCTGATGGCGTCGATCGATGCAGCCGTGGCGCGCGTCACCGCGCAGGGGCTCGCTAATGCGAGCGCGCCGGGCGCGACCTCGCCTAGCTCGGCGCGCCGGTTGCGCGACGCGCTGCATGCGCTGGTCGGCTTGCGTCTTTCGCTGTTTCCGGCCACGCTCATGACGCCCACGCCGCCCGAACCGGAGGCCGCTGCCTGATGCGCCCGCTCCGCAACCCGCTCCATCTTCTTGCCCTGTTCCCGCGATGATCGGTGAAATCGATATCTTCGGCGTGTTCGTGCCGGCCGTGCTCGTGCTGATGTTGATCGCGTATCTGATCAACCTGGCCGTCCGCACGGTGCTGGATCGCGTGGGTTTTTACCGCTTCGTCTGGCATCGCTCCATATTCGATCTCGGCATCTATGTGCTGGTGCTGGGCCTTGTCGCCGTCGTTTCGCACAGACTAACAACGTGAAAAAAACCTGGTTCTCCGTCGGTCAGATCCTGCTGACCCTGATCGTCGTCGCGGCCGCGGCTCTCGTGCTGTGGAAGCTGGTCGACTACTACATGTTCGCGCCATGGACCCGCGACGGACACGTACGCGCCGACGTGATCCAGGTCGCGCCGGATATCTCGGGGCTAATCTCATCGGTCGAGGTGGTGGACAACCAGCAGGTCAAGCAAGGCCAGGTGCTGTTCGTGATCGATCAGGCACGCTACACGCTCGCGCTGCGCCAGGCCGAGGCCACCGCGCAACAACGCCGCGCCACGCTCGACCAGGCACGCCGCGAGGACGTGCGCAACCGCAAACTCGGCAACCTCGTCGCGGCCGAAGTCGGAGAAGAAAGCCGCTCGCGTGTCGAACAGGGCGAAGCCGCGCTTGCCGATGCGAACGTGGCCATCGACACCGCGAAGCTCAATCTGCAGCGCGCCACCATTGTGAGTCCGGTGGACGGCTATCTGAACGACCGCGCACCGCGCGCCGGCGAATTCGTCGCGGCGGGACGGGCCGTGGTCGCCGTGGTGGACATGCATTCGTTCCGCGTCGACGGGTATTTCGAGGAAACCAAGCTGCGTGGCATCGACATCGGCCAGCCGGTCGATATCAAGGTGATGGGCGAACCGAACGTATTGCGTGGTCACGTACAAAGCATCGTCGCCGGCATTGAAGACCGTGACCGCTCGCAAAGCTCGAATTTGCTGCCGAACGTGAACCCAGCCTTCAGCTGGGTGCGGCTCGCGCAACGGATTCCGGTGCGCGTGGCGCTCGACGAAGTCCCCGCCGATTTCCGCATGATCGCGGGACGCACCGCGACGGTGTCGGTGCGCGATCTGTCACCCACCGCGAGGAAGCATCCGGATGCGAGAGCATCGGGTACGGTGGAGGCGTCGGCTGCCTCCGCGGCTGCCTCGGCGACCCGGCCGGCGTCTGCCGCGGCCATCTCGGGCGCCTCGCAATGAAGCTGCCGCGCGCCCTGCCCTTATTGCCGCTGTTGCCGCTTTTGCCATTGGCGCTCGCGCTCGACGGCTGCATGAATGTCGGACCCAACTATGCGCTGCCGCAGCAGGCGCTCGTCAACGCGCCGCTTGCCAATGCGCCGATCGAAGGCGCCGATACGCCGCTGACGACGCGCCAGAACGTGCCGGCCGTATGGTGGAAACTGTACGACGATCCCGTGCTGAACGGTCTCGTCGACGAGGCGTTGCAGTCGAATACCGACCTGCGCGTGGCGGCGGCGAATCTCGCGCGCTCGCGTGAAGCGCTGGGCGTTGCACAAGCGCAAGGTGGCTTTTCCGGCAAGAGCTCCGTGCTGCTCGAACGCGCGCAGGAATCCGCCGAGCAATACCTGCTCACGCAGAAACTGCCGGTCGTCAATGAAGGCGACATCGGCATCAGCATCTCGTACGAAATCGATCTGTTCGGCAAGCTGAGGCGCGGCGTGGAGGCGGCGCAAGCCGACACCGAATCGGTGCAGGCCGCGGCCGATCTCGCGCGGATCACTGTGGTGGCGGACGTGGTTCGCTCGTACGTCGAGCAATGTTCGGCGGCCGAGGAACTGCGCATTGCGCAGCAGTCGCTGGCTTTGCAGAAAGAGCGGGTGGACGTGTCGCGCCGTTTGCGCGATGCGGGCCGTGGCAATCAGACCGAGGTCACGCGCGGCCAGACCCAGGTCAATACGTTGTCCGCGGATATTCCACGCTACACGGCGCGCCGCAAAATCGCACAGTATCGGCTCGCCGCGCTGCTCACGCGCGCGCCGTCCGACCTGCCGCCGGCCGTGCTGGCTTGCGACAGGCTGCCGCAAATCCGTCAGCCCATTCCGGTCGGCGACGGCGCCGCGTTGCTCAAGCGCCGCCCGGACGTGCGCGAAGCCGAACGTCAACTGGCCGCTTCCACTGCACGTATCGGCGTCGCCACCGGCGCGCTGTATCCGACCGTGAGCATCGGCGCCTCGGCGGGTTTGACCGGTGTTCTCGAAGACCTGGGCACGTCGCCGACCGCGCGCTGGGGTTTCGGCCCCCTGATCAGTTGGACCTTTCCAACGAACGGCGCACGTGGCCGCGTGCGCGAAGCGCAAGCGTCGAGCCAGGTGGCGCTCGCGAAGTTCGACGGCGTGGTGCTGACCGCGCTGCGCGAGACCGAGACCAGTCTGGCCACCTATGCATCGGACTACGCACGCGCGGATGCTTTGCACGCCGCGGTCAAGTCGGCGGCGCAATCGGCGGATGAAACGCATCGGCTGTATGTCGCCGGGCGCGAGTCGTTCATCTCGGATCTGGATGCGACGCGCACGCTGACCTCCACGAAGTCTCAGGAAGCGGCTGCGGAAGGCCAGGTGGCGATCGATCAGGTCAATCTGTTCCTCGCGCTTGGCGGCGGGTGGGAGACTGGCGAGCAGAGCGCGCCGGGCGGCTCGGCATCGGCAGCGGATACGCCAGTCAAGGCGGTCACGCCGTCGCCTGCGAAAGCACAGTAAGCGACCAAAGCACCTTGGGTGCTCCAGGTGCCCAATGGCCCCTGAGCACCTGTCCACCTGCCGGCCTGTCTACCCCACCGGGCCAACCCCGCGCTCACATGTGCGCACGTTCCGCACATCCGCCCGCAACTCGCGCGCAATCTGCTCAACCGCCTCATGAGGACGCGCTTTGCCGCACATGAAAATATCGAGCGCGGCAAAGCGATGCTCGGGCCACGTGTGGATGGTGATATGCGATTCCGCGAGCAGCACGACGCCGGTCACGCCATGCTCGCCGCCAAAGCGATGAAAGTGCGCCGACAGCACGCAAGCACCTGCCTCCCTGGCCGCCTTCACGAGAATCGCCTCGAGCGCCGCGGCGTCGCGCAACAGGTCGGCTGCGATACCGCCGAGATCGGCCAGCACATGGGTACCGCTGGCATCTCGCGGCGCGAGCACGGGCGAAGGCATGGCCGCGCTCATTTGTGCGTCCCATACGACGAATAACCGCTGCGCGCGGACGTTCCGCCATAACCGCCGCCACCGTCACGGGTCATCGACGTGCAACTGAACATGACAATCACCACGAGCGCGTACAGCACGTATAAAAACTGTCTCACGCTCACCTCGGCTCTTCGTGGAAGGCGCGCCAGATCCACTCCGGCGCCCACAAGGCCACCATGCCGACGATCACCAGCACAGTCGCGCCGTCGAACTCGAACAGCTTCTCGAAGTTGATGAGCACCATCGCAAACGTGGCGATCCACGGCCACGGACCGAAGGCGGTGGTCGTCAAGCCCTCTTTCGCCCGCTCCGGGCCACCACTGCCGGCCGACGCCGCGGCGCGCCGGTTCGCCGTCTCAACCGACAATTCGGGCACGCCGAATCGCTCGGCGATCTTGCTATTGCCAAGCGGCCTCGCGCGCGACCAGACGATCTCACTGGCCGTGGTTTCGCGCGTCATCTTGAAGTCGCGCCACGTGAAATCGGTGATCGACGTTTTATCACCCACCTGGACGCGCCAGTTGAACGCGCCGGCCACGTACATGACTTCCGCGTCGTAGCGCTCGTGTTCGCGATACGTCTTGCCGCCTTCGAGCACCTGGCCGTCCTGACCGATCATCGGCCAGCTGCTCAATACATCGACGCGCTCCCAACTGCCTTCGCTATGCACGAGCCACAGGAAGCCGCGTTCGAGGTTGTGCAGCAGATACTCGTCCCAGCTCGACTCCCCGTCCGGTGTACGGCAGCGCATCAGCCCGAGCACCGTGTACTTCGCGCCGTCGAAGGTCGCGCTCGACCCGAGCTGCAGCGCGGTTTCGATCGCTTCGACCTCGCGCTTCTTCGAGAACAGGGTGGCCAGTTCCGTGCTGCAATCCACACCGGCATGGCACGAGCCGCAGATCACATAGTTCGCCACGCCGACCGGGCAATCGAGCGACGCGCCGCAACTCGGACATGTGAACGCGCTCAGTTCGCCGCGGTAGCGCCCCGCCGACTCACGTATATCCGCCTCGTCGCGCAGCCCCTGGCATGCGAGCGTGCCCAGCTCCACCGATTCGCCCGCATACACGACCGGCTTGCCGGCATACTGGTCGGCATCGGAATAGTCGAGCGTGACGAACTTGTCCTCGTAGCGAAAATCTGCAACGCGCGCCTGCCAGCCGTCGCCCACACGAAACGGCAACTCGCCCTCGCCACCGACGCATTGCGCCGTGCGGATATCCGAAGCGAGATAACGCAGGCCGCGAAACTCGAAGGGCACGCCCGGGCTTAACCTGTCGAACAGCGGCAATTCATTGCCCTTGCCGTCGAGGTCCTGCAGCGTGGTGACCGCGTATTGGCCAGATGCATCGGAGAGCCAACCGAACGTGCCGTCCTCAAAAACGGCGTACCACTCGGACCAGTAGCCCGCGTCGTAACGCAATTGAATGCGGCCGAGCAGCGTGAATCGACGCGCCTCATTCCGGCCAGTCGCGCCGAGCTGCAGTGGCGAATAGTCCTCGAATACCGTGGACATCTCGCCGATCCGTTCGACAGCTTCGCCACGCTTGAGCAGCGTGCTGCGGCACGATCCGCACACGGCCATGACGGCCGCGGCGGAGCGGAATTCGAGCGGTGCGCCGCATTGTGGACACGAAGTGCTGAACATCGAGTGCGTTTATTTATTTTGTCAGCTTCGCGAGGATCTCGGCTTTCGCCTTCGCATAGTCGTCGTCGGTGACGAGGCCCTTGTCCAGCAGGGTCTTGAGTTGCTGCAGGCGCTCGACATAGTCGTTCGGCGCCGAGGGCGCGGTCGGCGGCGTGGCTGGCGCCGCGGTCTGATTCAGCGCGCCCGTCATGGTTTGCGCAATCGCGGCGCCGGCCGCGAGGCCCGCGCCGACACCGGCGACGCCACCCGCGTTCTGCGCGGCGAGCGGGATCGATTGAGCGGCCTGGTACTGCGCGAACTTGTTCAGATCCCCGCTCACGCCGACGCTGATGCGCGCGTCGAGCGCCTTTTGCAGCGCGTCCGGCAAGGACACGCTTTGCACCGTGAACGAATCGAGCGCCACGCCATATCGCGTGAACTCCGGCGCGAGCGCCTGGCCGATACGCTGCGACAACACCGCCTGATTCGCAGCCATGTCGACAAACGCGACATCGGCGGTACCGAACGCCACGCTCATCGCGGTGACGACGACGTTGCGCAGCTGCTGCTCGAGATCGTCGACGGTATAGATGCCACGCGTGCCGCTGATCTCGCGATGAAACGCCGGCACGTCCACCACGCGGTACGAATAGATGCCGAACGCGCGCACCTGCACCAAGCCGAATTCACGGTCGCGGATCGTGACCGGTTGCGGCGTGCCCCAGCGGCGCCCGAGCTGCAAACGCGTGCTGAAGAAGTACACATCCGACTTGAAGGGCGACTGGAACAGCTTGTCCCAATTGCGCAAACTGGTCAGCACCGGCAGCGTGCGCGTGGTCAAGGTATAAAGGCCTGGACCGAACACATCGGCAATGCGCCCTTCGTTGACGAACAGTGCCATTTGCGATTCGCGCACCGTCAATTGACCGCCGTACTGGATTTCCTGGTCTTCCATTGGATAACGCCAGGCCAATACACCGTCACCCTCTTCCGTCCATTGCAGGACGTCGACAAATTGCTTGCGAATAAACGAACCGAAACTCATCGTGTACTCCTCGCGCGAGGCGCCCGCTTTTCAGGCATTAACGTGAACGTGCGTGAGACGTCAATCAGCGTCAATCAGGTCAGACAGGCCGCGTTGATAATGCCGACCACCAGCGAAGCCGTCCCCATCAAACCGCCCATTGCCGTATTACGCGTTTCAATGGCGTGATTCATGCCGGGCAAAAGACGCGTGAGCACTGCGTAAGTGACCAACTGCACGACCATCGCGCCGAATGCCCAGATTAGCACCAGCATGAGCGTGGAGTTGTGGGCGATGCTCGAGGCGAGCGTCAGGCAGAAACCGATCAGCGCACCGGCAAAGGAAAGCAGCGCGGCGACGTTGCCTTCGCGGATCGAGGCAATTTCGTCGAACGGTGTGACCTTGAGGTAAACTGCCGCGAAGCAGAGGATCAGCACAAACGCCGACAGTAAATGAATCCCATAAGAAAAGGCATCACCCATTTATTCCCCCGGATTGTGTCTGCCGAGCGTGCCGTCATTCATCACGGTTCCGCTTGCCATGATTATGCAGGCAGCACCGCGCGACGGTTCACCGAAGTCGCCGCCAGTATATCCAGATCGGACCGGAGTGCCCAGCGCGATGCTTAAACACAATCGCATGCTGATTCTCTCCGTATTGGTCGTCGCATCATGCGGATTGGGTTACGAACTGATTAGCAGTACCTTGTCCAGCTATTTGCTTGGCGATTCGGTACTGCAGTTCTCGTCGGTAATCGGCTGCTATCTGTTTGCCATGGGTGTCGGCTCGTGGCTCGCCAAATTCATCGACGACGACGACGTGCTCGACCGCTTCGTCGATATCGAATTGCTGATCGGGCTGATCGGCGGTGTGTCGGCGGCCATGCTGTTCGGCGTGTTCGCGTGGCTGTCCACGCCGTTTCGCGCGGCGCTCTACGCGGTAGTGCTGGTGCTCGGCGCATTGGTCGGCATGGAGATTCCGCTGGTAATGCGCGCGTTCCAGCAGCGCCGCCAGGCGTTCCGCCATACCGTGAGCGATGTCCTGAGCTTCGACTATCTTGGCTCGCTGGCGGTCTCGCTGCTGTTTCCGCTGGTGCTCGCACCGCGTCTCGGCCTGCTGCGCACCGGCTTCCTGTTCGGCATTCTCAACGCGATGGTTGCGCTCTGGACCACGCACACGTTCCGCGCCGAGATCGGCAACGTGCCGGCCAAGCTGGCGCGCGCGGCGCTCGTCATCAGCCTGCTCGGCGCCGGCTTCCTGCTGTCCGGGCGCCTTACGCATTGGGCCGAGCATGGCCTGTACGGCGATGAGACGATCTTCTCCGAAACCACGCCATACCAGCGCATCGTGCTCACGCAATGGCACGACGACATGCGCCTGTACCTGAACGGCAATCTGCAATTTTCTTCGCGCGACGAGCACCGTTATCACGAAGCGCTGATTCACCCTACACTCGAAGCGCTGCCGTGGGCGAAGCACGTTCTCGTGCTCGGCGGCGGCGACGGTCTCGCGGTGCGTGAGATTCTCAAGCATCGCAACATCGAAACGGTGACGCTGGTCGATCTCGATCCTGCCATGACGCGGCTCTTTTCGAATTCCGCGCCGCTCGTCAAACTCAATCAAGGTTCGCTGAAAGACCCGCGCGTGCACGTCATTAACGACGACGCCGTGCGCTGGCTCGAATCCAACGCCGAGGTCTTCGACGCGATCGTGGTGGACTTTCCCGATCCGACCAACTTCGGCCTGGGCCGTTTGTACTCGGTGCCGGTGTACCGCATGCTGTCGCGGCATCTGTCGGAAAACGGCTATGCGGTGATCCAGTCCACCTCGCCGTATTTCGCGCCGCATGCGTACTGGACCATCGTCGATACGTTGCGCGAAGCGGGCTTCAATACGTGGCCGTATCACTGCTATGTGCCTTCGTTCGGCGACTGGGGCTTCGTGATCGCCGGCAAGCGCCGCGACTACACGATCCCCACGCAATACGCCGAGCCCATGCGCTGGCTCGACGCGCAAACCGCCGCCGACATGTTTCACTTTCCCGCCGACATGCCCGCCTTGCCGATGCCGCCGAACCAGTTGAACGACCAGCCGCTCGTGCGCCTGTTCGACGACGACTGGAAGCACGTGCTGCGCTGATGGACCGCCGCACTTTCCTCCTCGCCGGCGCGGCGGCGTCGCGTGCCGGTTGCGGCCGCACCGGCTGGATCGAGACGACGCCGGTGATCGACAGCCCCGGCATGCGCGAGGGCCACGCGCTGCGCGACCACCGCAGCCTGCCGCCGCCTTCCGGCACGATCGAGACCGATATCGCGATTCTCGGCGCGGGCGCGGCGGGTTTGTCGTGTGCGTGGCAACTCGCACGCGCGGGGCACAAGGACTTCGCCGTGCTTGCAGGCCCCGAATTCGGCGGCAACGCGGCGGGCGGACAGTACGGCGATCTCGGCTATCCGAAGGGCGCGCACTATTTGCCCTTACCGTCGATGGAATCGACGCACTTGCGCGACATGCTCGCCGACCTCGGCGTGATCGAAGCCGATCCGTTCACCGCTCGGCCGGTGTTCGACGAGCGCGTGCTGGTGCATGCGCCAGATGAACGCCTGCTGATCGACGGTCAATGGCAAGACGGTCTCGTGCCGACGCTTGGCGTGAGTCAGGCGGAACTCGCGCAGCAGCAGCGGTTTTTCGCCTACACCGACGCGTTACGCACCGCTTTCGGCAACGACGGCCGAAAGGTGTTCTGCATTCCCGTGGCGCAATCGTCTCAAGATTCGCATTGGCGGGCGCTGGATAAACGCTCGTTCAAACAGTGGTTACTGGACGAAGGCTACAACGCACCGTCATTGCACTGGTATCTGAACTACGCCTGCCGCGACGATTTCGGTGCCGGTTATGAACACGTATCCGCGTGGGCCGGCTTGCATTACTTCTCGGCGCGCGCCGGCCATGCACGCAATGCCGAAGATGGCGCGGTGCTGACGTGGCCCGACGGGCTGCATAGTATGGTCACCAAACTGAGCGCGTCGATCACGCAACGGGCCAACGGACGCGCATGGTCCTTGCCGGGCTTTGCGGCGCGCATCGACGAAAAAGCCGGTAGTGTCGAAGTATTGTGCGTGCGCCTCGACAATCGGAATACGCCCACCACGTTCGTGCTGAAAGCGCGCCGCGTGGTGTGCGCGATGCCGCTCTTCGTCGCTCAGCATGTGATGCCGCAAATGGCCGCCTACGGTTTCAAGGTGCCGCGCGATCTGCCGCCGCGCGCTCCGTGGCTTGTGTCCAACTTTCTGATGGACGGCATGCCGCCTGAAGCGCACGGCGTGCCGCTCGCCTGGGACAATGTCGTCTATCGCGGCGAAGGCCTCGGTTATGTGGTCTCGACGCATCAACTGATTCGTCTGTCGCCGCCGCAGCGCTCGGTGTTTTCCGCTTATCAGGCGCTCGACCTCAAGACGCCCGACGACACGCTCCGCTGGCTCGCCGCCGCGCATCCCGACGACCTGCGCGAGCAGGCGGCGATCGATCTGGTACCCGCCTATGGCCGCGATCTGTGGCGCCACGCGGCGGCGCTGGAGATCACCGTCCGCGGTCATGCCATGGCTACTCCGGATGTCGGTTTCCTGAGCCGTCCGGGCTTGCTCGCTTTGCGCGACGCGGATGGCCCTATCCTGTTCGCGCATGCCGACTTGTCAGGCATGTCACTGTTCGAGGAAGCATCTTATTGGGGTGTGCTGGCAGCTAACCGCGCGATGCGGTGACATCCGGAAAGCTTACGAATTATTTTTGACAATCTTTCTTTTACCTTTCATTTCGGGTTAAATACGAGCCACCAACCACTCGTTACGGGGTCACGTATGTCGGAATTCATGAAAGGCGCTGCCACGCTAGGCGGCTGCATCGGCATTTTTACGGCCGTCGTGGCCATGGTGGAAATGCTGGCGGGGTGAGCCCGCGCGGCAAGCTCTTGCGGTAGGGCGAGACGCGGCAGCGGCGCTAGGCTGACCGGCGTTTCGCCGCTGCCTGGTGGATCGCCGCCCGCACGCGCGGATAGGTGCCGCAACGGCATACGATATGGCTCATCGCGCTGTCGATGTCGGCGTCAGTAGGATTGGGCGTGTGCTTGAGCAGCGCGCAGGCGGCCATCAGTTGCGCGCTTTGACAATAGCCGCACTGCACCACGTCGAGGTCGATCCACGCCGCCTTCAGTGCTTGCGCTTCCGGGCCCTGCACGCCTTCAATGGTCGTGATCTTCTGCGTGTGCAGGCTCGACATAAGCGTCTGACAAGAGAGCGTGGCAGCGCCGTCCAGATGGACCGTGCACGCGCCGCAAATCCCCACGCCGCAACCGAACTTGGTGCCGGTCATGCCGAGTTCGCAGCGCAGCACCCACAGCAGCGGCATATCCGGCTCGGCTTGCACCGTCACCGCCCGGCCGTTGATGTTCAGCGATCCCATCGCATTCCCCTTAGTCTTTGCATCCCGCGTGCTTCACGTGATCTTCAGCGGCAGCGAGCGCAAGCGCTGGCCGGTTAGCGCGAACAGCGCATTGGCCACCGCCGGCGCAATCGGCGGCACACCCGGTTCGCCCACGCCTTGCGGATGCATCCCGCTCGGCATGATGTCCGTGTCGATCACCGGGCAATCGTTGATCCGCACGACCGGGAAGTCCACGAAGTTCTGCTGCTGCACCTGACCGTTGACCAAGGTGATCTCGTCCTCCAACGCGGCGGAAAGGCCGAACACGATGGCACTCTCCATCTGCTGCCGGATCAGATTCGGATTCACCGGCAAGCCGCAATCGATCACGCAGACCACGCGATGCACGCGAATGCGCTTGTCCGGCCCGAGCGACACCTCCGCCACCTGCGCCACGACGCTGCCAAACGCCTCGTGCAGCGCAACGCCACGCGCGCGCGGCGCGCCGTCGGCGGCATGGGCCAACGGCCGTCCCCAGTCCGACAAAACCGCGACGCGCTTTAACACCGCCAGATGCCGCGGATGCTGCACGAGCAGCGCGGCGCGAAACGCAATCGGGTCACTACCGGTGGCGGCCGCGAGTTCATCAGTGAAGCACTCGGTGAAAAACGCCTGATGCGAATGCCCGACCGAGCGCCAGAAGCCAACCGGCACCGGCAATTCGACGATCGTGTGCGCCACGCGCGCGGCAGGCCATTCGTATGCCTGATCGAATGCGCCTTCACAGGTGGTTTTGTCGAGCGGAATACGCGGCACTCCGTAGTAACGCGCGAGCGCTCCCGGCACGATCGCCTGGCTCGCCGACGTTGCGTGCCACGCGACCAGCTTGCCGTCGTTGTCGAAACCGGCCTTGAGCCGCGACACGCACGCTGGTCGATAGAAGTCGTGCGTGAAATCCTGCGCCCGCGACCAGATGGTTTGCACCGGATGGCCGCCGGCCTCGCGCGCGATCGCCGCCGCCTGTGCGATGAAGTCGAGATCCAGCCGCCGCCCAAATGCGCCGCCAGGCAGCAGCGTTTGCACGTCCACTTTGTCGGCATCGAGGTCCAGCACTTTCGCCACGTGGTGCCGCGCGAGCATGGGTATTTGCGTGGCGACCCAGACCGTGGCTGCCCCGTCCGCGACTTGCACGGTGCAATTGAGCGGTTCGAGTGCGCCGTGCGCGAGATACGGCGCGCGATACTCGGCGCTGATGGTGCGTGCCGCGCCGGCTAACGCGGCTTCGGCATCGCCCAGCTTGTAGTAGGCGTGACCGCTGCTGTCGTCCAGTGCTTGCGCGAGGCGCCGGTTCACATCGGCGTTTGACAGCTTTGCCGCCGGTCCGTCGTTCCATTCCACCTTGATGGCGGCGACGGCGTTCATCGCGCGAAACGCGTTGTTTGCAATCACTGCGACGCCGCCGGTGCCACCGTTGTAGGGCGCCACGACGAACGCCTTGATGAAGCCCGGCATCTTCTGCGCGGAGCTTGCGTCGAAATGCGCGACCGTGCCGCCGATCGTCGGACACATCACGACGCTGGCATATTGCAGGCCGTCTGGCAGCGCATCGATGCCGAAGCGGGCCGTGCCGTTGATCTTCGAGGCGGTCTCGAGGCGGCGCAGCGGTTTGCCGATGAGCTTGAAATCGGCGGGATCTTTCAGCGTGACCCGGTTCGGCAGCGCCTGCTGCGCGGCCAGCGACGACAACTCGCCGAAGCTCGCTTCATGGCCGGACGGATGCAACACGCGCCCCTTCTCGGCTCGGCATTCGCCGGCCGCCACATGCCATTGCGCGGCCGCCGCGCCGATCAGCATCGCGCGCGCACTGGCGCCGGCTTCGCGCATCGGCAGCCAAAGATCGTTAATGCTCGACGAACCGCCGGTCATCATCGTGCCGGCTTCGCGCGCCAGTTTGCGGGTGATCCACGCGGTGGCGCGCTTCACGGCGCTGTCGTCGTCGGGGCGAAACGGCAAGTCGTCGACGACGTTCTGCACGCTGTTGTAGATCTTGTCGATCGGCGAGTCCTCGACTCTCACCTGCGACCAGTCGGCGTCCAGTTCTTCAGCAAGCAGCATCGCGAGACCGGTGTGGATGCCCTGTCCCATTTCCGCCCTGCACATCACGATCGTCACGCTGTTGTCGGCGGCGATCTTGACCCAGCCGTTGAACGCCACCTGCGTGCCTTGCGCCGGCAGCGGCGAAGAAGGCATCAGACGCTGACGCGGCGGCAGCACCGACCAGCCGACCAGCAGCACGCCGACCGCGCCGGCGCCGCCGAGCAGGAAGGTTCTGCGCTTCAACATGACTGGGCTCGATCAGCTTGCACGATGGCTGGGAAGCTGTGAAGGCGCGCGTCGGCGCCGGGGCGTGGTTTCCTCGGAATAGTAATAAGACGGGGGAGCGGATGGGGGACTTAAATG
>NZ_LXKA01000363.1 GCF_001645125.1 Paraburkholderia ginsengiterrae
ACGCAGAATCTCGATTTCCATGTACTCCTCGTAGCTGATCACGGGCCGCCCAAAATGAGCAACCCTACAACGAGGTGTATCAATTCCTAACTGCGTTGCTGTATCAATTTACAACTGCGCGCGACACGCTCCGAACGCTGGACGCACCTCATTCCACGAAGTCTGCCGGCTCGCCCGCTGCCTCGGGTGCAAGCCCCAGGTCGCCGAGTCGGGCCTTGAGAAAGACGTCGGCGTTCATGAGCCAGTGCCCGAGTTCATCGTCGCCGGTGCCGAGCACCTGCGCTGCGGCAGCTGGCGAAAGTGCTTCTACCCGGCAGAGCAATGGTGCGCGGCGCCATGATGTGGGCAGGTCAGCAAGAATCGTCGTCATGAGCTGCCGCATCGCCCGTGCGCTCCCTGCCTCCTCGGGCGTGCTTCCGTCGGCGACCGGCATCACGTCCTCGAGCCGGAGAACCTCATCGGGCTGCCAGTATTCGAACAGCATGTCGTTACCGTGTTCATTCGGTTCCTGTACCTGCGGCGGCAGCCTGCTATCCAGGGAGACCCAGCCGCCTTCCCGGTCTGTTGGCGGGATGCTCCCTCAGCCAGGACGGTAATCGCGATCTGCGGGAGCCACGGCAAGGATTCGAGCCGGCGCGGGCGCTGCGGCAGCTTTTCGCAGGTCCGTGCCAGCGGCTCATCGACCATGTCGCCGACCAGCGGATCGCCCAGGCCGAGGTCGCCGCGCGCCTGCAGATACGCGAGTTTGCGTTGCACGGAGCGCTTGAACGCGGGAAGCAGCGGGCGTACAAGCTCGCCAAACAGTGGCCGCCCGGCGGCGTCGCGTTTCGTCAGCGCGGACGTGGCAGGTGCCAACCGCTACAGAACCGGCCCGATCAGATAACGTTAGCACGTGTGGGTCGTACTGGATTCGAACCAGTGACCAACGGATTAAAAGTCCGCTGCTCTACCTGCTGAGCTAACGACCCGAGCTACGCCGCTTCATTCACCGCGCAAGCGCAACGTTGCCAACGCTAGCCAATATCGATCGTGCGGCTCGCGGATCGCGCTGGCTCCTGTTTCGGCACGGTCAACGTCAGCACGCCCTTGTCAAACTTTGCGAGAGCGTGCTCGGGATCGGCATTTTCCGGCATCGGGATCGTGCGCGTGAAGGCCCCATATGCACGCTCAAGCCGGTAGCAGCCGTCTTCCTCGCTATGCACCTCCTGCTTTTTCTCGCCCCGCAACACCAGCGCGCCATCCTCGACGTTGACGGTCACATCCTCCCGCTCCATGCCTGGCAACTCGACGGTCACGCGCAATATCTTCCCCTCGTCGACCACGTCGATGCGCGGCTGGAAACGCGATGAGCTGAAATCGCCAAACCATCGTTCGAGCGTCCCGCGGGCTGCAAACGGATCGTGAAGGAAATCCTCCATCGCACGCCACGGATCGCGGGAGAAAAGTCGCGGAATGTCAGGCCATGGACCACGCGACGGTTCGCTGCCCGGCGGGCTTTGCGGACTGTCCGCATCGGGCTTGCGCCCCGAACCGCGGAGAAATTTGAAAGGGTTCCACTTTTTGAGGTCGGTGTTCATCGTATGCTCCTCGATGGTCTGACAGGAGAACCGGATGTCCGTCACTGCGCTTACGTTGCCACGTTTCTGCTGGCGTTCTTGGGCGGCGCCCCCGAGCGGGCGCCGTCCGGGCGCCGTCCTCTGGCGTCAACGCTCGCGATACACCGTTTGCAGTCAGCCTGACGGCGGGGCATGGCGCCTGATCCTGACCGGCGCGATCTATCCGTCAGGGAGGGCCGGGCCGCCTGCGAGCTGACGCGCCGGCACGGCCCCCATGCTCATCGTGTATCCGTACCAGCCTTCCTCCATGACGTTCTGTATCCAGCCCTCCACGAACGGGCGGTGGCGACCTCGCGGCCGCCACCGCTTGTTCTCCTATCGTCGTTGCGGCTCTGCCGGGCTCAGTTCGTCTGCACTTCGATCCGGCGCGGGCGTGCTTCGTCGCGACGCGGAATCGTCAGCTTCAGCACGCCGTCCTGGAGGTTGGCATCGATCTTCGATATGTCGAAGTCCGGGCTCAGCGAGAACGCCCGCGCGAAATGCGGTTCACGGATCTCGGCGTGCTGCAGCCGCAGAGCGGCAGGCGTCGGCACAACCGCTTCAGCCTCGATATATAGATTGCCGTCGTGCACCTTCACGTCGAGTTTGTCCTTTGTGACGCCTGGCAGGTCCGCCCACAGCGTGATGCCCTGGCTGTCCTCAAACACGTCAACTGCCGGTGTGAGCGTCATCCGCCGCGCCGGCTGGTCGCCCTCACGTCGTGCTACCGCTTTCTGGTCGCGTTCAGCAACCTGGGTCTTGTCGTTCATGGCTTGCTCCTTGAATGACTGGCGTTACTGGACAGTGATGGCCCGCGGCTTCGACGCTTCCCGCTTGCCCACGCTGATCGACAGGCAGCCGTTGGTGTAGCGCGCCTGCACCTTGTCGGGGTCCGCATTCTGCGGCAACTCGATCACGCGCCGGAATGGGCCGGTGAACCGCTCCTGCGCATAGGTGCGGGTGTCATCGCGGGATTTGTCATCGCTGCCGGCCTGGACGGGCTTGCGCTCACCGCTGATTGTCAGCAGGCCCTTGTCGATCGACACGTCGAGCTCGGCCAGCTTGAGGCCGGGCGCGAACGCGACGATTTCGATCGAGTCGTCGGTCGTACCGATGTTCACCTGCGGAAAGGCCCCGAAGCGGCCCGAGCGGATGCTGGACGGGAAGCCGCCGAACAGGCTGTCCATCTGCCGCTGCAGACGGTCAAACTCACTGAACAGGTCGGTTCCGGAAAAGAGATCACTCATCGTATCCTCCTTCGATGCAGCGAGGAGGCGAACGGGCCTACGCGCTCCAGTTCGCCTGCCAGGCCGCTGGCAAACAAATCGAAACACGCAGCGCACCGGATATGACCGGCGCATCTGCCTGAGCGAAATCAAAGATAGAACCTACGGTGAAAATTTCAAGGGGCGGTGGTGAAATTCCGGTCTTGAAAATCGCCTGCCAAATCCTATTATTGCGGTGCATTGCGGAACCGGAGGACACCATGGAATTCGATACGGACTGGCTCACGCTTGGCAGACACCGCGTCCGACTGCGCTCGACCAGAGGCTTTCCCACGGAATTGATGCGTAGCGTGGCGGAGGTCGTGCAACTCGCGATCGACAACAACATGAGCGCCCGCGCGCGGCTGGTCGAGATCGTCTTCCGGCAGGAACAGACCTACGATATCGCCGTGGGCACGACCCTGATGGAAGACAGCGTTTGTGCACCGCACCTGGAAGCGGCCATCGCGGTCGTGCTCGGCCTGCTGCCGGAGCAGGTGAACATCACGGTCACAACCGTGAGCCAGGAAGACGTTGATCTGCACTTCGGCGTGTATGAGCGCATGCTCGCCGAGAAGCTGGGTGTTGTGCCACCGATCCAGTGATCGTCGGGCGATCGCGTCAATCCGCCGCGGCCGGTGAACAGGACACCACCGCACCCATCGCCCTCCTCACGCGTGCGGACGGGCAGATTCACGGGACGGCAATCACGTCTGGTTCGGCGGATTCGATAATGACCAGGCTTTGCTGCAGCCCGACGGGAAGCTTTACCAGACGCGGGAGCAGCGTCACGGTTCGCGCTTCACATTCGAGAGGGTCAAAGCGCCCCCAATATCTCGCCGCGAAAGGCGGCTCATGGGCCGTTCTCATGCGTCGCTTGGCGGACGCATTTCGGACCCTGAACGGACGGCCTCTTGCATATGTCGGATGTTCCTTAATTCGCGCATGACGGACCATCACCTGAAGTCACATTGCAGATTGGACCGCCGATCCGTCTGCCGCGACAGACAGCGCGGAGGAACATGGCGGTGATGCCGCGTTTCATCCAGCTGCATTGATAACATCCAAACATCAATGCTTCGAAAAAATGCACTTATCGCGTAACTCCATTTGCGTGAGTATCTGTACTCAGGATTCCAGCGAGATTGGAACGAAAGTAAAACGCATCGGAGACAAGGCGATGTACAACACAAGGTGCCCCTGGCGCGCGTACCGATCGCCCCCTTGGGCCCGGTAGTCTCGAGCGCCAGCCGGTTCGAGCACCGGACAACTCAACAGACATCAGCCACACTCCGAACGCCATCGGCGTCTCGGCCGCTCGTTACGCCTGGCGCTTGCGCCTAACGAGAAATCCGAACACCCGTTTCTTTTTATATCGCTATGCCTTTCAGGAGACAACTTCATGCAAATCACCGGTATGTTGCACGGCGCGCGCCTGTTGCAATTCGTCGGATTCCCGGCGAGTGAGATCCTTGGCCCGAGCGCCAGCGAGGAGGAGATCAAGACTTTGATCGATCGTCATCGCCAGATATTCATCAAACCCGTCTTCAAAGGCGGAGTGGGAAAGAAGGGGAAGGCGGGCTTACTCGGCCGCGCGACCGATCTCAAGACAGCGTTGGCCGAAAAAGAACGGCTGTACTTTGCCGAGCATACTGTCGGCCACCTGAAAGCGAAGGCGAATGGCGTGACGTTCGAAGCCGGCGTCCCGGCCGAGCACGAGGTCTATTTCTCGATCACTGATTCCACCCGCTTTCGTGCACCGACGATGACGCTCTCGCACAAGGGCGGCATGGATATCGAAGAGGTCGATCCGAAGCATGTGGCGATGGTGCCCTTCGACGCGTTGACCGGCCTGAAGGCGTTCGTCGTGGCGAACGCGCTGAGCGAGATTGGTGCGCCGAAAGAGATCATCTCGCCGCTCGTGCAGCAGTTGCCGAAACTCTGGGAACTGTTTCACGATTTCGGCATGACGACACTGGAGTTGAATCCGATCCGCATGCGCGAGGACAGGAAGGGGCGCCTTACACCGGTCGCCTGCGACTTCAAGTGCGGTTTCGATCGCGACGATCCGCGATGGACGCGCCTCGGGCTGCCGCAACACCTGTTCGCAGCGGACTACTCCGACTTCGAGCAGGAGATCAATCAGTTGCGCACACACCAGGGCCAGAGCGACGTGTATGTGATCAACGAGGAAGGCACGATTCTCGCGCCGACGTTCGGCGGCGGTGCCAACTCGCTCGTGACCGAAATGCTCGGCGACGCCGCGATCATCTCGTCGGATTTCGGCGGCAATCCGCCGTACGCGAAGATGAAGGAAGTGGCCCGTATCTGCTTCAAACACTGGCTCAAGCAGTCGAATGTGCTCTTCATCATCGGCGGCAAGTCGAACAACACCGACATCTTCGAGACGCTACGAGCGATGGCCGACGCTCTTCGCGAACACTTCAGCGAGTATGGGCCGACGCCGCTTTACGTGGTACTGGGCCGGGGAGGCCCGAACCTCGTGCGCGGGATGGCCGCGCTGAGAGACACATGCGACTCGCTCGGTCTGCCCTATCGGCTCTTCGGATTCGACTCTGACATCAGCGAGGTCATCCAGTACGCGCGTCAGGCGGACGCCTGGATGCGCGTCGGTGGCCGGGCCGAGATCGCAGCACGGATCGGCGCACCCGCGACGGAAACCGAAACAGCTCAAGCCTGAGGAGAGCAACGTGTACAAGCAAAACAGCAGTCACTTCAAGTATTTCGTGGGTGTCAACTCGCTCGCGCAGATCGCCACGCCAGACGATCGGGTGTGCGTGCTCAATATTCTCGGCGGTGAGTCCTCCGAAGTGACGCCCGTCAGTCATGCGTTCTCAGGCGGGAATATTGTCTTCGGCACGGCGCCGGGCAAAGGCGGGCAAGTGCTCGCCACGTCCGTCGGAGATATCCCGGTCTACAACAACGTCCGTGAGGGTCTGGAAGCGGGGCATCGGTTCAACTGCGGCGTGGTCTATCTGCCGCCATCGGCGGCCCGCGACGGCGTCGCCGAACTGATCCGCGTCAATCCCGATCTGAAGAAGATTTTCATCATCACCGAGAAGATCGCCGTACACGACGCCCGCGAAATTCGCGCGATGGGTCAGCAGGCGGGCATCGATATCTTCGGTGCGAACGGGCTCGGCGTCGCTGACTCGTGGAATCGCGTAAGAATCGGCGGAGCGCTTGGCGGCGATAGTCCAGACGATTCATTGCGCAAAGGGTCGATCGCCATCTTCTCGAACTCGGGCGGCTTCAGTACGACGATCGCGCAGTACCTGCGCATGAGCGGCTGGGGCACATCGACCGTCATCTCGAGTGGCAAGGACGTCTACATCCACTATGCCGCGCCGGAATTTGCGTTCGCACTCGCCAACGATGCTCGAAGCAAGGCCGCGGTGCTCTATTGTGAACCGGGTGGCTACTACGAGGCCGATGCGGACTTCACGAAACCGGTGGTCGCCTGTGTGGTGGGCCGGTGGAAGAGCCGCCTCACGCGTGCGGTCGGCCA
The DNA here is from genome assembly GCF_001645125.1 of Paraburkholderia ginsengiterrae. Taxonomy (GTDB): domain Bacteria; phylum Pseudomonadota; class Gammaproteobacteria; order Burkholderiales; family Burkholderiaceae; genus Paraburkholderia; species Paraburkholderia ginsengiterrae. The sequence goes on from NZ_LXKA01000363.1 coordinate 6,390, forward strand.
TGCGGGCGCGATGGCCGGGGGCTCTGACGACGCGCAAGCCAAGGAGCGCTGGTTCATGGAAAGGTTCGGCGTAGACCGCCTCTTCACGCCCGAGGATCCGTGCTGCTCCGTCAAGGGCGCGGTCGTCACCAACATCGCGCATATCCCGGCGGCGCTGACCGCCGTCATGCGCGCCAACGCGACGATGCCTGATTTCGAGCCCGAAGGCAGCCTTGCGCTCAAGCCGTGGTTTGGCTCCGACCAGGGAATTCAGCTTCCGTCCGACCTTGCGATCCCCGTAGTGGGAGCAGTCGCACCCTACGACGAGCAAGTCTTGCAGGTCAATCGACAAGTCGGTGCGATTGCGCCACGTCAGGCGTTGAAGGATGCGTCGGGAGCATCGCAGATGGATGCGAAAACGCAAGTGAGCAGCCTGTATGGCGCCTCGATGCTCGACGCGGCGACGCATTCGCTCGAAGCGAACGTCTGCCTTGCCCTGCTTCACGAGTTCGGCGGAGAAAACGACGAGAAGCTCATCGATGTCGCGATCGCTGCATTCGTCAATCTGCACGGAACGCCGGAACTCGCGGCAGCGCAAGCAGCACGCGAGGCCGGCAATGCACCCAACGCCATTCTGGCTGCCGCGACCTCGATCATCGGGCCGAATCGTCAGCGCGCGGCGCGGCATGCCGCGAAATGGATGATCGAACGCTTCTCGGCAGCCGGCCTTAAGAGTGCGCTTGACGAGACCTTTGACATCGCCCGGATTGACCTCAGCGGCTGCGAGCCGCTCTTTGCCGACACGCGCGATGTGCGCGCCGAAGCGATGCTTGCGGGACTCGCCGAGCGTGGAGTCAGGTCGGTCCTCTTGCGCTGGCTCACGTCTCAGCCCGCTCACCCGACGGCAGACGCGGTGCTGGCCGCCATCTGCGTGACGCTCGCGTGGGGACCGCTGATGCGCAAGCGCATCTCGCGCGTCACGGCCGAGAGCCTGCCCTGGTGGATCATGTTGTTCGGGACGCTGATCGGCGCGTCGGCGGACGCCTCGCGACACCGTCCCGACGGCTTTTGCGGCTTTGCCACGCAAGCGCTGCTGAACGAACGCAGCCTGACCGAAATCTGTTTTGCCGCGTTGCTCAACCTCGCGCCGGGGCCCAACGATCTGTTCGCCTTCAGGACGCTCGTCGGTCTGCTGCTCACCAACGGTCCGGGAGCCATCTCGGCGCAGGGAGCAAAGGGCGCAGTATCCGCTGACGGCCCGGAAAGCCCCGAGCGCGTGCAACTCAACAAGGCACTGGTCGGCTTTCTCACCCATACAGGTTATACGCATGGCGGCAATGGCTATGAAGGTATCGCGTTCCTGATCGAAGCGTTCAGGGACAGCGGGCTTGCCGATCCGTCCGACCCCGCGCACGGCGTCGACCTGCGCTCGCTGGCCGAGCGCTCGGTCGAACGCTATGCGAAGTACAAGGCCCGACAGAAGCAGGCCGGCAGCCTCGATATCGCGAAGCTGCCGGGCGTGAACCATCCGGTCTTCAAGGACAGGCCGGTCAACTATGACCCGCGCGAAGTGTTCATCGCGCAACTGTGCGAGAAGCGTGGGGAATATAACGTGTTCCATGCTTTCTTTCGCGAACTGGTGCAGGCGTTGTTCGATGCCGGCGTCTCCCGTAACGTGTACTGCGTAAACGTCGATGCAGTGATCGCGGCGCTGCTGCTGAAGATGCTGTGGCAGCCGCTGCAACGTGGTGAATTGACTGAGTCCGATCTGGAAACCGCCGCATTCACGATCTTCCTTTATCCCCGCATGCTCGGATGCGCGGCGGAAATCGACGATCACCTGAACCGGGGGCGCAACATGGACACCCGAACGCCCGCGTCGCAGTGCCGCTTCGTGGCTTGAGCACGTTGCCGGCATTGATAACCAACGCACATCAATCGTTTCGAAAATAGCACTTATCGTTTCGTGCGGTTCGGGCCAATATTTCGACAAACAACAAATTGCCCGAACATCGCAAAGTTAAAAATTTCTGGAGACACCTCGATGCATCCCTCCTCAACCTCGCTCGCCCCCGGGCAATCGAAGGCATCCGCCGTGCTACGCGTGACGGCAGGCAACTTCCTCGAGCAGTTCGACTTCTTCCTGTTCGGCTTCTATGCCACGCAGATTGCCGCGGTCTTTTTCCCGGCGGGGAGCGAGTTCGCGTCGCTGATGATGACCTTCGCCGTGTTCGGCGCGGGCTTCCTCATGCGGCCGCTCGGCGCGATCATCCTCGGCGGGTATATCGACGACGTCGGTCGCCGCAAGGGCCTGATCGTCACGCTGTCGATCATGGCGAGCGGCACCATCCTGATCGCGTTCGTACCCGGATACGCGACGATCGGACTCTTCGCCCCGGCCCTCGTTCTCATTGGCCGTCTGCTGCAGGGCTTCTCCGCGGGTGCGGAACTGGGCGGCGTATCGGTTTATCTCGCTGAGATGGCGACGCCGGGCCGCAAGGGTTTCTTCACGAGCTGGCAGTCGGCGAGCCAGCAGGTGGCGATCGTCGTCGCCGCCGCGCTCGGCTTCGCGCTTAATCAGTGGCTCGACACGGCTGCGATCGCTGCGTGGGGATGGCGCGTGCCGTTCTTCGTCGGCTGCATGATCGTGCCTTTCATTTTCATCTTGCGGCGCAATCTCGAGGAAACACAGGAATTCAAACAGCGCCAGCATCGCCCCAGTATGAAAGAAGTCTTTACGACGCTCGTGCAGAACTGGAACGTTGTGATCGCGGGCGTGCTGCTGGTCGCAATGACCACCACGAGCTTCTATCTCATCACCGTGTATGCGCCGACCTTTGGCAAGACGGTCCTGCATCTGAGCACCGCCGATAGCCTCCTCGTCACGCTTTGCGTGGGGATTTCCAACTTCATCTGGCTGCCGATTGGTGGCGCGTTATCGGACCGGATCGGACGCCGTCCGCTCCTGCTCGGAATGACGATCCTGGCGATTGCGACCGCCTACCCCGCACTATCGCTGCTGGCTCACGCGCCGAGCTTCGTCAACATGCTGCTTGTGCTGCTCTGGCTCTCGTTCATGTACGGGATGTACAACGGCGCGATGGTCGTCGCACTCACCGAAGTGATGCCCGTCGAAGTGCGTGTCGCTGGATTCTCGCTGGCCTACAGCCTCGCGACGGCGGTCTTTGGCGGTTTCACACCCGTTATCTCGACCGCGCTCATTCACATGACGGGCGATAAAGCCGCGCCGGGCTACTGGATGAGCTTCGCCGCGGTGTGCGGGCTCGGTGCCACACTCGCACTGTATCGGCGCCGTCGCGTTCCGTTGCATGCGGCTTCCTGAGGCATCGCTTCGCTCCTCGAACTTCAGCCTGACGTCCTTTCAACCATGAAATCCATCTTTCTGAAACTCTGCACCGCGGCGCTCCTCGGCAGCGCCGCCGCTGCGCCGAATGTGCAGGCCGCCGATCTGCACGTGATGAGCTCCGGCGGCTTCACCGCCGCCTACAAGCTGCTCGGCCCGAAGTTCGCAGCGTCCACAGGCAACACGCTCGATACCGCGCTCGGACCGTCAATGGGCAAGTCGCCGGAGGCCATTCCGAACCGGCTTCAGCGCGGCGAGCCTGCCGACGTGGTGATCATGGTCGGCTATGCACTCGACGACCTCATCAAGCAGGGCAAGGTGATCCCCGATTCGCGCGTCGAGCTCGCGGATTCGCGCATCGGCATGGTCGTGCGCGATGGCGCGCCGAAACCCGACATCGGGTCTGAGGCGGCGCTCAAGGAAACCTTGCTGCATGCCCGGTCGATCGCTTACTCGGATAGCGCGAGCGGCGTCTACATCGAGCGCGAATTGTTCAAGCGGCTCGGCATCGAGCAAGAGGTGAAGCCCAAGGCGAAAATGATCCCGAAGATCCCGGTGGCATCGGTGGTTGCAACGGGCGACTATGAAGTGGGATTTCAGCAGGTGAGCGAGCTGCTCCCGGTGAAGGGCGCGGTGTACGTCGGCAAGATTCCGGAGTCGGTGCAATCCGTCACGCGCTTTGCGGCCGGCATCCCGGTCGGCGCGCAGCATCCGAAGGAGGCGAAAGCGCTGCTTGACTACCTCGCGTCGCCCGCCGTGCAGCCGGAGGTGACATCGACCGGGCTCGATTCCGTCGCCACGCACTGAGACGACGGAGTCGATTCAGCCCGGCAGGTCGGCGGGCTGATCGAAAGCTTCTTCGGGCTCATGCGCCAGGCTCAATGCTTCTCTCAGACGCGCCCGGTCGCAGGCGCGCTCCCACATCGATACGAAGATCACCGCGCACGAGTTGCTGATCACGCTCGTCAGGGCCCGCGCCTCGGACATGAAGCGATCGATGCCGACCAGTAGCGCGACGCCTGCAACCGGCAGATCCGGAATGACGGCGAGCGTCGCGACGAGCGCAACCAGTCCGCTGCCCGACACGCCCGCCGCGCCCTTGGATGTGACCAGCATGACCACGAGCATCGTCGCGATCTGGCCGCCCGAGAGATGTACATCGCACGCTTGCGCGATGAACATCGAGGCGAGCGTCAGGTAGATCGCCGTGCCGTCGAGGTTGAAGGAATAGCCGGCGGGCAGCACGAGACCCACGATGCCCTTGTCGCAGCCAAGCGCTTCGAGCTTGACGATGAGGCGCGGCAGCACCGGTTCGGTCGACGACGTCGCGAGCACGATGACAAGTTCCTCGCGAATGTAGCGCAGTAAACGCCAGAGGGAGAAGCGATGCAGGCGTGCGAGCGGACCGAGCACGCAGAGGACGAACAGCAGGCACGCCGCATAGAACGACAACATCAGCATGCCGAGCGAGCCAATCGAACGGATGCCGAAACGGCCCACCGTGAACGCCATCGCGCCGAATGCCCCGACGGGGGCAAGCCGCATGATCAGCGCGAGGATGCGGAACAGCACGTGTGCGAAGCTATCGATGAATACCTGCACTCGCCGCCCGGCGCTTCCGCTGGCGTTCATTGCGAAGCCGAACAGAAGGGCAAGCAGCAGGACCGGCAGAACCTCGCCTTTCTCGAAGGCGCCGACGAGCGTCTCCGGAATCACATGCAGCGCGAATTCGACGAGTCCGTGCGTCTGCGTGCGAGTCGAATACTGCGCAAGGATGGCAGTGTCCAGATGATGTGCGTCGATATGCAGTCCCGCGCCCGGATGCAGCGCGAACGCGGTCGCGAGCCCCAGGACGAGTGCAACGATGGTGAGAAAGTAGAACAACACGAGCGCCTTCAGGATGGTCCGGCCGATCTTCGAGCCGCTCGCAAGCGACGTGATGCCGGTGACGATCGTGCAGAAGACGATTGGCGCGATCATCATGCGTACCAGCGCGACGAACGCATCGCTGAGCGGTTTGAGCGACGCGCCGACCTGTGGCCAGAAGTGGCCCACAGTCATGCCGATCCCCATTCCAAGCAGTACCTGGACGTAAAGCAGCCGGAATGGCCTTGGCGGTGTCATTTCGAGGTCTTCTTCGCCGCGCCGGCCATGCCGCTGCGCTTCGTGTCGAGAATCGTCTGATAGAACTGCTGCGCGGCCGGCGCGAGGGGGCGTCCCCGGCGTCTGACAATACCGACTCGCCTCGTCACGACGGGATCGACGAGCGGCACGCTGGTCAAAATCGGATGGTCGCGCATGGGCATTGCCATTGAAGGCACCGCTGCCACACCGAGTCCCGCTTCGATCAGGCCGAGCATGGTCGTGACATGGCGAGTCTCGCAGACGCTCGGCGCAGCCGGCGCCACGTTGGTCAACGCCTGATCGAGCAGCAGGCGGTTGCCGGAAGTCTTGTCGACGGAAACGTATTCGTGTTCATAAAGCTCGCTCCAAGTCACCTGCTTTTTCCGAGCAAGGGGATGATCGCGACGACACGCGGCGACGAACCGTTCCTGCAGCAGGACCTTGAACTCGACCTCGGTTTCCTGACTGCCCATGAAGCTGACGCCGAAATCGGCTTCACCGCTGATGACCGACCCGAGCACTTCGTTGGCGCTCGAGTCCAGCAGCTTGACCCGGATCCGCGGATAGCGGCTGTGATAGGCGGCGACGACGCTCGGCAAGAAATAGTAGGCGACCGACGGCACACATGCGATGGTCACATGACCGAGACGGCTGCTGGAGACGTCGCGGATCCCGAGCAACGCGACATCGAGATCGTCGAGAAGTTGTTCCGCACTTGGGGCGAACACGCGACCTATGGTGGTGAGCGTCACGCTGCGGGTGGTCCGCTCGAAGAGCCGCACGCCGAGCGCCGCTTCGAGCTTCTCGATGCGCCGGCTCAGCGCTGGCTGCGAAATATTAACCGCCTCCGCTGCTTTGCGGAAACTACCCAACTCCACGACGGCTCGAAACGCCTGCAAATCGTTCAGGTCGAAGTTGACGCCCACAGGCCGTCCTCCGCATTTTAGATGCGACTATTTTGCACGATATGGACGTGCCCTTCGAGGCAACACTCGGTGATTAGCCTACGAGGGGTCACCGAAATCGGGGTCGAGGGGCCGGTTTCGTCGTGATGTTGTTGAAAAAGTCGCCGTCGGTCTCTCTTGCGACGTTTAAGGGGTCTTCTTGCCCTTGACCAGAGGTTGCGAGCGGCTTGTAGGTCGATCTGAGAGGTCGATTTTCGCGCGAGCGAACAGAAAAAATCTCGAAACGACTTTTTCAACAACATCGGCCGAACCCTGTTCGATGCCGAATAGATCACCGATCTGTCGCAGGCCGACCGGCGTCGGGCTCAGTTCGACCGAGGATTGCGGTAGGGATCCCCCTCCAGACGACCATGCTGCACTCATGGCACACGTCCTTTCCCCACCGAGTCGGAGTTCGACACGGTCGAAGACGCAGGGACGTATGAACGCTGGTTCCAGATCAAGGTTCAGGCCTAGCTCGACGACCCGCGTACCGACATGCCGCATGGCCACGTGATGGCCAACATGGAAGCCATCATTCGTGCGGCCGGGCAGAATTATCAAGGTAGGCGGCAACCTCAGACCTCGCCCTCAACGCGGCAAATCTCATCGACGGCGCCGGCCGTGACACCCCGCTCGCTGCCGGCGAGGCGGGCCGCGGCGGTGGATGCACGTGTGCGCGTTTCGCCCATCTCAGCCAGGGTATCGGCGACGACGGCCACCGGCAGGTCCGGGTTGTCCTGCACCGCCCTCCCCGGGACTGCTTGAGGCATGGAGGTGTCCTCCTGAGCGAGTCGGATCTGGCCCAATAGAAGCGGCCAGGTGCGCGGCATTGGCCACTGACCCAAGCAGGTAAAGGGTTTCCGAGCCAAGCCGGCGGCGCTGCGCACGCCGGCGGATGGTACGGGCAATGCTGGTCATTGGATCAGTTCCTCGGTGGGCTTTTCTCGGCGTTCACCGCGGGTATACGCGTGTGCCCCGATGATGTGGATCGTGCATAAACAGGTCCGGTAGCTCACCCGGTGAGCCAGCGGCGCATCGATACTACCCTCCGTCACCTCACAGGCCCCCCAGTCTGGTCAGAGTCTTGGACTCATCGGACGGACGCGATTGCGCTCTCCGCGATTGCGTCAAAGTGTTGGTCCAGTTCAAGAGGTGAACCAAAACCCTGGGATCTTCCGGCCCTCACATCCGCAATGCCAACCTGCGCAGCGCTTCGGCCAGCGACAGCCAAGCGTGCTGGGAGTACTGCGTTGCATACCCTCTGCGCATGCAACGGCGGATGGTGCCGGCGATGCTGGTCATTGAATCTGTGCCCGTTTTCCCAATGCCCATGTACCCGCTCCTTTGAACGGCATTTCACGACTGCCAGTTTAGCCACCGGGGTCCCAGTTCGCGAAGGAATTTTCGCGGGCGCGAAAATCGTACGCCACAATAACTGGTCACCGCCTATGCTCCGGAAACACGGGGCAAGACACGATTGTGATGACGAAACGCAATGAACAGGCCACTTCGCCAACGAACCTGACGGGATCAACGCGATCCAGATATGCGCGCACCATCAGCAACCCGGCGAACCCGTACTCCTTGATCGCATCAACAGGCGTCATGCCGTCGGAGGCGCAATTGCACATCTTCATCCAGCCATACGCCACGTCCCGGTTGCGCAGAAACAGCAGACGAGGGTTCCTGTGAATGCCGAGAAGATGCCCGACACGTTCGTACTCCTCTCGCGTCGTACCGATACGGGCGCCTTCCCGGTAACGGCCCATGGCATCCCGGTTTCCCGGCGCCAAGCCAAGCAGGAATGCCTGATCTTCGCTGGACAGATTCCAGTGGTCGAAAAACGACATGACCATTTGAGCCAAGCACCTGAAGAAATCGATATGGACACGGGGTCCATATCGCCCACAAAGCATCATTGCGTGGGAAAAAACTGGCGGGTGGAGTCGCCAGCGTATTAAACTCTAGTCACGGTCCTATCAGTGATTTTGAGTCCTGTTGCAGGAACTCTGCACAGAGGCAGAGTGAATGACCAGGATGGCGTCGTGGCGTTCACCTAATAGACCACGACCGAGCGGATCGACTCGCCCTTCTTCATCAGATCGAAACCTTCGTTGATGCGCTCGAGCGGCAAACGATGCGTGATCAGGTCGTCGATATTGATCTTGCCTTCCATGTACCAGTCGACGATCTTCGGCACATCCGTGCGGCCGCGTGCGCCGCCGAATGCCGAACCCTTCCACTCGCGGCCGGTCACCAGCTGGAACGGGCGCGTGCTGATCTCTTCGCCCGCAGCCGCCACGCCGATGATGAACGACTGCCCCCAGCCCTTGTGTGTGCACTCCAGCGCCTGACGCATCACCTTCGTGTTGCCGATGCATTCAAACGAATAATCCGCGCCGCCGTCGGTGAGCTGCACGATATGGTCGACCACGTTCTCGACTTCGTTCGGGTTGATAAAGTGAGTCATGCCGAATTTCTTCGCCAGCTCGACGCGGCCCGGATTGATATCCACGCCGATGATCTTGTCGGCGCCGACCATCTTCGCACCCTGAATCACATTCAGGCCGATGCCGCCGAGACCGAACACCACCACCTTCGCGCCCGCCTCGACCTTGGCCGAATACACCACCGCGCCCACGCCCGTCGTCACGCCGCAGCCGATGTAGCAGATCTTGTCGAACGGTGCGTCTTCACGCACCTTCGCGACCGCGATTTCCGGCACGACGATGTAGTTCGAAAACGTGGACGTGCCCATGTAGTGAAAGAGCGGCTTGCCGTCGAGCGAGAAGCGCGACGTGGCGTCGGGCATCAGCCCCTTGCCTTGCGTCGAACGGATCGCCTGGCACAGATTGGTCTTGCGCGAGAGACAAAACTTGCATTGGCGGCATTCCGGCGTGTAGAGCGGAATCACGTGATCGCCTTTCTTCAGCGTACCGACGCCCGGACCCGTATCGACGATCACGCCTGCGCCCTCATGGCCGAGAATCGCCGGGAAGAGGCCTTCAGGGTCCGCGCCGGAAAGCGTGTAGTAGTCGGTGTGGCAAATGCCCGTGGCTTTCACTTCGATCAGCACTTCACCGGCGCGCGGCCCTTCCAGATCGACTTCTTCGATCGTCAACGGCGCGCCGGCTTTCCATGCGATGGCTGCTTTGGTCTTCATCGTGCCTGTTCCATCAGATTGTTGGCTATTCAGATCACGCGCTAAGCGCGATTGGTCCTTCGCGTTCCACATCCCGCCACAGCTTGCGGATCCAGTCGCACAGCAACAGCGACTCCGCCCAACGATCGGTCGTGTCGTTGCCATCGCGACCGATGATCGCGTAAGGTTTCGGCCCCAGTTCGCAGGTGAAAGCAAGCGCGTCGTGCTCCCCTGCCCGCCGGCGCCACGATGTGAAGCCGTAGCGCCACCAGTCGAGAAAAAGGTCGACCCACATTCGGTGTGGCTCAAATGAAAGCTCGATCTGCACCTGTTCCCGGCTTGCAACGCGGCCGTGAAATGCCCACGATTGATCGAGTATCCGGTGCATGAGCCGGTGGTTTTCATCGGATACCGGCCATGCGAATTCGCGTCCGACCAGGTAGTGCGAAATGTCGCCGAGCAATCTCAGGTCAGGGCGCGCGTCGAGCAGATCGAGCGTGAAGTAGAGATCCGTGGTCATCCGGTCGCGATGCGTCTCGATGTAGACCGGCACGTCCACTTGTTCGGCGAGCCGCTGCCAGCCGTCGATCAGTGCGAGACATTCCGCGACGGTGCGAGGACGCACGTCAGGCTGCAGATCGATGTGATGCGCACCGAATTCGACGGCATTCTCGAGCACCGGTTGCAGATCGTCGACCGTGCGTGGAAAACATTGGCCTTCCGCTTCGAGTCCATAATCCACGCGCAATTGCGCCAGTCGCCGGACAGACGCGCGGTCCGTGTAGTGTACGCTCAGGCCATCGAAACCCGCACCGGCGATCATCTGCACATTCTCTTCGAGCGAACGTTCGTGGCCGTCGGTGTGTCGGCGCTCCATCGCCCACATCGACTGGAACACTAGCAGCCGTTGGCTCATTGCACCTCCGCGACCAGTAGCGAACGCAGCTTCACGTCGCGATCGGCGAGCAGCGCCGGTTCGATGCACGCGCGTTGCGCAATGAGCGACTGTGCGATGCGCACGTCGCGCGCAATCTCGCCTGCCCGTCCCACTCCGCTTGCGCCGATCAGCGCGCCATCGGCATCGAGTGCGAAGAAGACCCGCGATGCCGCGCCTGTTTCGCGCACCACCGTCGTAGTGCTGTATGCGGGCAGACCGGCGATCTGAATCGTCATGTCGTATTGATCGGACCAGAACCACGGCACAGCCGAATAGACTTCGCCATGACCCAGCATGTTGCGTGCGGCGGCACGGGCCTGGTCCTCGGCGTTCTTCCAGCATTCGAGCCGGATCCGGTGGCCCGTGTGCGGATGCGGGAAGGAGCAGACGTCCCCGGCCGCGTAGATATGGGGGTCACTGGTGCGCAACATGCCGTCGACAGCAATGCCATTGTCGATGTCGAGGCCCGCCGCCTGCGCGAGCGCAATACGTGGACTCGCCCCCACACCGACCACGACTGCGTCGCACGGGACGATGCTGCCGTCAGCGAGTTTCACACCGGTGACGTGCGCTTCGCCGGTCAAACAATCGACCTGTACGCCGAAGCGCACATCCACGCCCATCTGTCGGTGACGATCAATCAGACACGCCGCAACGACCTCGGGCACGGCCCGCATCAACGCGCGCGGCGCCGCCTCGAGCACGATCACGTCGCAGCCGCGCACCACGGCAGCCGCGGCGATTTCGAGACCGATGAAGCCGGCGCCGATTACGGCGATCCGCCGGCCCGGTACCAGTTCGCCGGCGATCGCGTGCGCGTCGGGCACGGCGCGCAGCGCATGCACGCCCGGCATGGTCGAACCTGGCACGTCGAAGGGGCGAGGTTCGGCGCCGGTTGCGATCAACAGCCGGTGATAGCCGATCGCTTCGCCATCGGCGAGAACTACCCTGCGCTGCACACGATCTATCGCCGCAACCGGCGCATCGACGCGCAGTTCGATATGCTGCTCGAGATAGAACGCTGCGTCGTAGATCGCGCACTGCTCGGCCGTCTTCTGGCCAAGCAACACGGACTTCGACAATGGCGGCCGTTCGTATGGCAACCGTCCTTCGTCGCCGAGCAGCGTAATCGCGCCGTCCCAGCCATGCTCGCGCAACGCATGCGCTGCGTGGGCGCCGCACTGCCCGCCGCCTACGATCATCATCGGACCGGTTGAACTCATCTCACGCTCCGCGGCGACATCACCGGTATTGGCCGGCCAGCGCCGACACCTGACTGATGTTCTGTTGCGTGATGAAGCCGGGTCCCGAACTGATATTGCGCGCTTCATACACAGGCTTGAGGCCATAGTCCTGCAGGCGCTTCATGAACTTCGGATTCTTCTCCAGTTCAGCGCGCGCCTGCAGCACGTCCGTGTTGTGATTCTTGTGCATGATCGCCAGCATCGCGATGGGAATATAGCCCTGCAGATACGGTTGCTGGTCGGTGCAGAACTTGATCGTGCCGTCCTTGATTGCCTTCGCGACATCGGAATCAATGTCGAACGTCGCGAACCAGATCTTGCCGGCGAGCCCCATTTTGGTCACCGCACGAATCGTCGGATCGGCGGAAGTCGGACCGAGCGTCAGCACGGCCTGAGTAGTCGGATGCGTACGGAGAAACGCGCTAACCTTGGCTTCGATCCCGGTGGGGTCCGAGCCCGCGTCCAGCACCGATGTCTTCATATCCGCGCCGATGGCATCCGCGAAGCCGCGGCAACGCTCGAACGACAATGGGTTCGTCGCGTAGTGGTTCACGCATAGAAACGTCTTGATGCCGTCGGCCTTCGCGCGCAATCCCGCCTCCTTGCCCGCCAGATATTCCGGCTGCCCGACGTGCAGCAATGCGCCCAGGTCGGCGCTCTGCTTTTCCGTACCTGTATTGGTGGTGATGAGCGGGATGTTCTTCGCCTTGAGCTTCGGAAACGCGCCCTTCAGCAGATCGTAGTCGGCGATCGTCGAAACGACACCGTCGTAGTTACGCGCGGCCGCCTGATTGACCAGTTGCACCATGTCCGCAATATCGCCATTCGGCGGGTTGCGGTAATCGGTCTGTACATTGAAGTCCTCATCGGCCTGCTTGATGCCGTTCTTGACCGTATTCCACCAGGCATCCGAATCCGGTGCGTGCGAGATGAAGTCGAAATGGGCGGCAGGCTCGGCAAAGGCACCGGCGCTCAGTCCGAACCCCACTACGATAGCGGCCAGGCGAAACGCCCGGCGGGTAGATAATTTCATGGCTGTCTCCTTGTTTATGTTTGATGTGCCGGTGTCGCGCATCGGCTCATCTGGCCTTGCTTGGGTATCGCGAGTCACGTGAGTAAAGGGCGTGGCGTCAATCGTCGGCCAGGCCGATGAAGACCTTGCCGTCTTCGATCCTGACGGGGTGCGTGACGAGGTTCACGCAAACGGGCGCGCCTTTCGCCGCGCCGGTGGGAATATGAAAGCGCCCCATGTGCATCGGGCACTCGATAACCTCGCCGAACACGAGACCTTCCGTGAGCCGCGCGGTCTCATGCGTGCAAAGACCCGCCGATGCGTAGTAACCGCTTGGTGTGTGATAGATCGCGTAGAGCTTGCCGTCGTGCTCGAACTCCACGACGTCTTCTTCGTCGATGTCATCGCATGCGCAGACGGGATGCCATTGAAGGATGTTCATGGTGTGCCTCTTCGCTTAGCGCGTCTGCGCCATGAACGGCTGATCGCCGACGGGTTCAGGGCCGAGCGCCGCCGCCTTTCCCGGCACGCGCGGCGTCACCATGTAATCGGGGTCGTGCCGCTGCATTCTGAACACGTGAATGATTTCGCCCCATGCGCTGAACAGGCCGTCGTAGGCAGGCGGCAAATCCGCTTCGATCGCCTTGCGCAACTGCGGCAGCGCATGAAACGGCACGTTCGGGAACATGTGGTGTTCGACGTGGTAGTTCATGTTCCAGTAGAGGAACTGCAGCAAGCGGTTCAGCTTGAGGGTTCGCGTCGAGAAGCGGTGATCCAGTTCGTTCTCACGCAATCCGGTGTGCTGCGTGAGCGCCAGAAGTTCGTGCAGCCAGGCACCGTACGACCGCGGCAGGAGCAGAAACACCACCGGCAGCCAGCTATGCGCGACGATGGCCCACGCAATCACGCCAACGTAGAGCGCGAGGACCACGCGCGAATTGCGGCACATCGCACGATATTCAGTGGGCGGCACAACCGCCTTCGCCGTGTTCGACACAATGCCGAAGCTGTGCAACACGATGTTGCCCAGATGATGGATGCCATGCGAGATACGCAGGAAATCGGTGGCGAGCTTCAGGTAGTTCGGCGGCCGCTTCACCGCCAGTTCGACATCCGATGGCACGGTCGCCGTCAGATGGGTGTACGTGTGATGTTGGGCATGCGACCAGCGGCTATACACCTGTTCGCGCCAGGTCATGAAACAGATCAGCCAATGAACCGACTCGTTCAACCATTCGCTCCGGAATGGCGTGCGGTGGCGCAACTCGTGTTCGATCGCTTCGGCGAACGCGTAGATCGTTCCGTACAGCAGGAATGCCGGCACGCACCACAGCGTGCCGAGCGAGAACCATGCAAGCACGCCGCTTGCCACGACCAGCGTGATGAAACCGCCGAAATGCAACAGCGCGTCCCGGTCGTTACGCCGCGTGACCTGTTTGAGCACCTTCCTGTCGAGGCGACATTTGTACCAGTCGTCCATGGTGATTGCTTTCGTGTTGTCTTGCTGTACGGACATGAGTTGCACCCCAGTGCCTTGATGTTTGACCGAGCGATGAAGCGGGTGAAGCATTGCTCATCGTTGAGCCAATTAAAGACTCTTAATGAGCACTGGTCAAAGACTAATATGACTCATATTGAGCTACCAAGGGTATTCCAGAAGGCCTTTCGGGTTTTCTTTTCGCCATGAACATGAAAAAGCCTCGATAGCCTCAATTTGAGGCAAAATATCGGCTATGCAGGCACCTCAGCCCGCATGCAAGTCTGGGGACGCTATGAAAGACAAGCCGACACTTAAACAACTGATGGAGATTACGCAGCTCAGCCGGGCGACGATCGATCGCGCACTGAACGATCGGCCCGGCGTGCATCCGCGCACGCGAAGCGCCGTTGAAGCGGCGTTGAGGCAACTGAGTTCTGGCGCGCCAGCACGTGCGTCGGCTCGCGCGAGGCAGACTCCTTACGACTTCAGATTGCTCGCTCAGGCAGGTGACGCATTCACGGACGAACTGACGAGAACGGCGGTCGAACTCGGACCGGAATTTGCCGCATCCGGGTCGAATCTCACCGTCGTGCGGTGTGTCGGAGCCTCCGACGACGAAGTGGCGGCCAGAGTCCGCGAGGCGGCCGCCGAGGCAGACGGAATCGGCATCATCTGCACGAACACCGCGACGACAACCGCCGCGCTGCGCGAATGCATGACGGCAGGCAAGCCGGTTGTTACGCTCATCACCGACGTCGATGCCGACGCACGTCATACGTATGTTGGGGTGAACAACCGGGCGGCCGGACAGTCAGCGGCGTTTCTCATTGGCCGTCATCTGCAGGCGCATGCTTCCCCGGACGTTGCGGTGGTCGTCGCAACGTTCTCCTATACCTGTCACGAAGACCGTGAGATCGGGTTCCGT
Source organism: Paraburkholderia ginsengiterrae (assembly GCF_001645125.1). Classification (GTDB taxonomy): domain Bacteria; phylum Pseudomonadota; class Gammaproteobacteria; order Burkholderiales; family Burkholderiaceae; genus Paraburkholderia; species Paraburkholderia ginsengiterrae. The sequence continues at coordinate 21,544 of NZ_LXKA01000363.1, forward strand.
TCTCTGCTAAGACAACGCTTCCCCAATGTGAACCTCATCGAGGTTATCAAGGGCGCTGATTCCGGCGCCGCGACCTATGAAGCGACCATGCGTTTCCTTGACGAGCATGAAAAGCTCGATGGTATTTACAACGTGGCGGGCGGCAACGAAGGCCTGGCGGCGGCGCTGCGCGAACGCAACCTGACGGGCCGAACGATCTACGTGACCCACGAAGTAAACCGGATAACGGAGCCGCTCCTGCGATCCGACGCAATCGATTATTTGCTGACGCAAGACCTTCGACTGCTGCTGCGCACAACTGTCGTACATTTGAAGTCCGCGCGCGAGGGAAGAGTCGTTCCCGCGCAAGCGATCATCCCGATAGAGATGCATTCCCGGTATTCGCTGTATTAGGTTTGCATGGATGAAACACCGGTCTTCAGGTCGCGATTGCCCGTCTCGGGCCGGCACCCGCTGTCCCCTGTCATCAGGTAAACGGACGGTCACGGAATTCGCCGAAAGGCCGAACCTGGCCGAACTGAGCCCGATGACGACCGACTCTGATCGACCCCGAGCGGCCGATCGACCTGCTGAAATCGGAGGTCCGTTTTTAAAGTGAAGCGGACCTCCGTTCACACGCCGGCGCATCGACAATAGATCGATTCGAGACCCTTCGAGGTATGCGCCTGATTAGGCAGTATGACTTTCCGTGAGGTGGTGGCTGGCCCGCCGTGAGGAACCAGACGCGGGTTAGCATTGCTGCCAGAGCCGCATGGTGTGCACGAGGGCGACACCCGGCAATTTCCAGCGCGGAGGC
>NZ_LXKA01000364.1 GCF_001645125.1 Paraburkholderia ginsengiterrae
TGCGCGTGTCTCTTGGGCAGCGGCAGATGTGTATAAGAGACAGGCTCAGGGGTGTTGATCGAGGTGGGTCAGGAAGTGAGCCTTTGTCGGGCGGGCGATTTGGTCTACACGCGTGTCGAAAAAGACCGGATCGGAACTTTTTCGACGGAGGTTGTTGCCGACGAAACGACCGTGGCTCGCAAACCGGATGCGCTCTCGCATGTCGAGGCTGCCTCGTTGCCACTGGTACTGCTCACCGCGGCGCAGTTCCTGACGGAGGCCGCAGCCTTGAAGCCCGGTCAATCGGTCCTGATTCATGCGGGGGCAGGCGCGGTGGGCAGCGTAGCCATCCAGCTCGCGAAGCACCTTGGCTTGAGAGTAGTCAGTACGGCCAGTAGCGGGAATATCAAGTTCGTTAAAGGTCTGGGAGCGGATACGGTAATTGACCGGAAGGCGCAGCGCTTCGAACGCGAAGTGCGGAACATGGACGCTGTCCTGGATTCTGTCGGGATGTCCAATCTCCTGCGCAGCTTCCAGTGCGTTAAGCCGGGAGGCACTGTGGTGTCGATCGCGGACGGGCCGGACGTGTCTCTGGCGCGCGCTCTGAATGTTAACCGCTTGCTGTGGCCGGTGTTCTGGGCCATGGGTGCGCGGCCGCATGCCGCGGCCGGGCGGGTTGGCGCGCAGTACCGCTATTGGTTCATGCGTGCTGATGGGCCGCAGCTCGAGAGCCTCAATCCCATGCTTGAGAGCGGAGTCGTCCGTCCGCTCGTGGACAGCGTTTTTCCTTTTGACCAGGCACGGCAGGCCATCGCTCGGGCTGAGGAAGGCAAAGCACGCGGAAAAGTCGTTATCCAGATGAGGGATGACTGACCTTGGATCTTGCTGACGAACCTGATGATGAACGTCCCAGTAAATTAGTAGTACTAATTACATTAAAGAGATGTGGATTTGTTTAACCAATAGGCTTTGCAATTCTGAGCAGATCTGCGCGCTTCCGATGCGCAGGAACATCGAGATGCCCGCGCATGACGACGCTCCGACGGAATGCACAGGAATGGGAATTTAATATGGCAAGCACTGCTTTCGACTTTGACTGGCTGGTTATCGGCTCAGGCTTCGGCGGCAGCGTCTCCGCGCTGCGTCTCGCGGAGAAGGGTTATCACGTCGGTGTAGTCGAGCGTGGCCGGCGCTATCGTGATGAGGACCTCCCCAGATCGGCCTGGCAGTTCGGCAGGTATTTGTGGGCACCGGCGCTGGGCTTGAAGGGCATCATGCGCATGGCGCTATTTCGGCACATCTTTACTCCCACTCAGAATGCGGTCGGTGGGGGCAGTACCGTGTACGGCGGCGTCCTGTACCGCGCCAAGCCAGAGTTCTTCGAGGACCCGCAGTGGCGCGCGCTTGGCAACTGGGACAAACTGCTGCGGCCGCACTACGATATGGCGGAGCACATGCTCGGCGTGAAGACGGTGCCATTCGATTCGCCCAACCAGCAACTGGCCCGGGAAATGGCGCAACACTTCGGGGCTGCAGAGACAATTGCCCGCGCACCCTGTGGGGTGTTCTTCGGCGAGCCAGGCAAGACAGTCAAGGACCCTTATTTCGGTGGTGAAGGTCCCGACCGCACCGGCTGCACGCGTTGCGGTGCCTGCCTCGTCGGCTGTCGCGTCGGCGCAGTGAACTCGTTGTTGAAGAACTACCTGTGGTTCGCCGAAAAGCGCGGCGTGCAGATCCTGGCGGAACGCGAGGTCATTGACGTGACCCCGTTCGGTGCTCCCGACGGTAGTGAGGGCTACCGTGTAGTCACGCAGCGTCCCGGGGCGTGGTTCGCTCGCGACAGACAGATCCACACCGCGCGCGGCGTGGTGTTCGCCGGCGGGTCGCTCGGCACCAACGAACTGCTGGCCAACTGCAAGCATGGAGGGTCGCTGCCTGCGGTGAGCGACCGCCTCGGCGAACTGGTGCGCACCAACAGCGAATCGATCCTGACTGTGCGCCTGCCCGAAGACCGCAAAACCTGGAACGATGTAACCGCTAGTTCAAGCGTGCACGTCAATTCGGATACGCACATCGAGTTCCTCACCTACGGCCGCAACGCAGACTTCGTGAGCATGCTCTACACGGTGTTAGTCGGCAAGGGCAACCGCCTGACGCGGCCGCTCAAGTGGCTGGGCAGCATCGCGCTGCACCCGGTGCGGTGGCTCACGACGTTATGGCCGGTGGGCTGGAGCCAGCGCGTGGTGATGCTGCTGGTCATGCAGGCGTTAGACAACGCGATCGCGCTGCGTGCGAGGAAACGTTGGTTGCGCCGCGGATACCGACTCGCCACTGAGCAGAATCGCGACAAGCCGAATCCGACGTACATCGACGACGCCAACCGGGCGGCGCAGTGGCTGGCCGGGCATACGGGCGGCATAGCCCAAAGCAACGTGCTCGAAGCGCTGCTCAACATTCCGACCACCGCCCACGTGCTGGGCGGCGCCGTCATCGGCGCCAATTCTGCGAGCGGCGTGGTCGATCCGTATCTGCGCGTTTTTGGATACCGGAACCTGCTGGTGTGCGACGGCGCCGCTATGCCTGCGAATCCCGGAGTCAATCCGGCACTGACGATCACGGCGCTCGCCGAGTATGCAATGGCGCAGATTCCGACGGCTGACATGGCGCAACTGCAGCCTCGCACCAGGGGCCACACCGCGCGTTGGGATGGGGCGGTTTTGCATGAGCTTCGCTAGCGGCGTGGGAATCGACTTTCAGCGCAATCGCTAGCCCATTACGACACTTCCGTCTGGTGACCGCAGCAGCTTCCTGCTTTGTGTCAAGGCGCGCGGTCGTGTCGGTGCTAACCCAAAACATCGGCCCTGTCCGCTTGGAACCGTACACAGGAGGTAATGATGTTCAAGGAGGGACGCTCTATCGCGCAGGCGATTGCAGCGGGCAACTATCACCAGATCACGGTATATCGCACGAGCGAATCCGGAACGCACCGCATAGTGCGCCATTACGACCCGCCTGCGTGCGAGTCACTGGATGAGGTCATCGAAAGTTATCGAGGGCTGTTTGGCACCCTGGGCGAGGGCTTCACCGCAGAAGGCAGTCGTATTGCAGGGGGCTCGACTGGAGGGCGCTTCATCGAGGACATTTGCGACGTCACGGCGCGCCTTCGATAGTGCGCGCGGCGGCCGACCACGTAGTTGTTCTGCAGTTTCATTTCATCACCTATACACGTAGAACCGGAGGAGACAGGATGTTGCAGAAAGGAGTATTTGCAGTTGCCGCCGCGCTGATAAGCACGGCCACCCATGCGCAAAGCGCGGGGGACTTCGTCGCGAACGTCGGCTGGCTTCACTTTGCGCTTCAGGAGTCCAGCAAGCCGCTTACGGTCAATGCACTCGGCACCACCGTGACGGCGGCCGGCACCGGCGCATCAGTTGACAATGCGGATTCGTTGGGGCTCACCGGTACGTACTTTATTACCGATCACATTGCCAGTACTGCTGTGCTTGGAATACCGCCGAAGTTCAGGCTGACTGGCACGGGATCACTCAGTTCACTAGGCCAGATCGGCTCAGCGTACGAGTGGAGTCCAGCGCTACTTCTGAAGTACTTTTTCAACGATGCCACGAGTAACCTTCGACCCTACGTAGGCGCGGGCGCGTCTTATGTCTGGTTTAGCGGAGCGAAACTCGAACCGGCAACCGCCAACGGCGCCTTTCTGTATACGCCGACATTTGGAAACGCACTAACGGGGCCGACCAGCGCCAAGTTGAGCAGCTCGTTTGCACCGGTGATCAATGCGGGGTTCACCTACAACATCACCAAACATTGGGCGGTCGATGCTTCGCTTGCGTATATGTGGCTGTCCACCCGTGCGACGCTGACGACGCAGTCGAAACTGGGAACTGTCACCAGCAGCACGAAGCTCAAGCTCGATCCCATCATTTCGTTCGTGTCCGTTGCGTATAAATTTTGACGCTATTGCACTCCCCATAACGCCGGGAATCGACCGAGAGATATTCGGACCTCACACGTCCGGTCCAATTCAGAAAAGACGCGAGGCATGGCCAACGAAATGCCGCCGCGCGAAAGAAGCGACAGCCCATTCAATTAACCGAAAGGACAACGATATATGCATTTTTTGCACTATTCCGGTATGACCGTGCGTCGTACCGTCAAGCACATGTGGGTAAGCGCAACGATCGCAGGCGCACTGCTTGTGGGCGCGACGGCGGCGCTTGCCGATACCTCAGGCACGCCGGTTGGTGTTTGGCAGACGATCGACGATCGCACACACGAGCCCACAGCGCTCGTGCAGATTGTTCAGAACGGCGACGGCACGCTCAGCGGCAAGATCGTCAGCGGGCTCGCCGGGAACAACTCGCCCGAGCGCCGCTGCACGGAATGTACGGACGAACGCAAGGATCAGAAGATCGAGGGCATGACGATCGTCAAGGAGATGAAACGGGACAATGACGAATGGGATGGCGGAAAAATCCTCGATCCCTTGAATGGCAAGGAGTACAGCTGCAAGATGCATCTTGAGGCCGGGGGGCAGAAACTCGTCGTACGTGGCTATATAGGCATCTCGTTGCTTGGCCGCTCCCAGATTTGGACCCGCCATAACGATGTCACCGGGGCATCGGCGCGGAACTGACTTTTATCGCGCAGCGCGCGCAACGCCGCAATTGCACATAAAGGGCTGCTCGAGTGAGTTCGGAGATGCGGGAACGAGTCTACCGAAAATCCGCTCGGGCGCGGCCCTCGCCATCGGAGCCTTCTTTAGGCCGGCAGTGCCCACGCATTTGGGCACTTGCTTCGTTCTCGCGGGCAGGTTGGCGGTTTCGCTGCCAGCCTTCACTGGCCAGTGGCTGAGTGTCAGATATCAGCCGGTGGTGCGCTTGCTGTTGCGGAGGGCAGTGACGCGAGGATCGCTTCACGGCAAACAGCCAGGATTTCGTCGGCCAGCGGCGAATCGTCCGGGCAGGCGCGGGACATGACAATGGCGCCAACCGCGTGCGCCAGTATGTCGAGTGACCTGGTTCGCGCCTGACCTGAGTCTGCACCGTCCACCGAAGGGCCCTCACGGCCGAGCGCAGCCAGCAGGCTCTCGATGCCGGTTGCAAACGTGGCCCGGACTGCTTCCGGTTGACGCGCGGCATCGCCGCCCAACGCGGCCATCGTGCAGCCGGTTGCGCGGGCGTCGCGGTGCTCGCGCGAGAGGTAAAGCCGCACGACCTCTGACATGTCGACGCCAGCGGTCAGCGCCGCAGTCTGCGCGATGCCACAGGCCGCAGATTCCGCCATCAGATCGGCCTTGGAGCGGAATTGCTTGTAAAAGCCGCCGTGGGTGAATCCCGCGGCAGCCATAAGATCGGCAACGCCAACCCCATCGTAGCCCCGCTCACGAAACAGTGTGGACGCCGTCTCTACAACGTGCGCCCGGTTGGCCTGCGCCTGTGCCTTGGTGACCTTCATTTCTTGACCACTGTGGGTTGGTGCCGTGTATGAAAGCCTCACTATACATTGATGTCGAGCATCATCAAAGTCTTGACACGTTAGATTATGATCGTCATCATTGATGCAATTCCCGATACTGAAAGCTGATTAACATGACCGAGAAGACGCTTTTTGAACCGTACGCTCTGGGTGACCTGTCGCTGGCCAATCGCATCGTCATGGCGCCGCTGACCCGCAACCGCGCGGGCGCCGGGCTGGTGCCCAACGAGCTGGCCTTGACCTACTACGCCCAGCGCGCTTCGGCTGGCCTGATCATCACCGAGGCTACCCAGGTGTCTGCCCAGGCTCAGGGCTATCAGGACACCCCAGGCCTGTATACGCCCGAGCAAATCGCGGGTTGGCGCACGGTCACCGACGCCGTGCATGCCAAGGGCGGGCACATCTTCGTGCAGTTGTGGCATGTGGGCCGCGTGTCGCACGTAGACCTACAGCCGGGCGGGGCCGCGCCTGTCGCGCCTTCGTCCATCCGCGCCGCGACAAAGACCTTCGTCAACAACGGCTTTGCCGACGTATCCGAGCCGCGCGCGCTCGAACTCGATGAACTGCCGGGCATCGTTGACGACTTCCGTCGTGCCGCAGCCAACGCGATGGCTGCCGGCTTCGACGGCGTGGAAATCCACGGTGCCAACGGTTACTTGCTGGAGCAATTCATCAAGGATGGCGCCAACCAGCGCACAGATGCCTACGGTGGATCGATCGAGAACCGCGCACGCCTGTTGCTGGAAGTCGTTACCGCCGTGACGAAGGAAATCGGTGCGGTGCGCACCGGCGTGCGCGTCTCGCCGGTGTCGCCGGCCAATGGGATCTCCTGCAGCGATCCGCAGTCGCAATACGACTACATCGCCGAGCGGCTCAACGCACTGGGCATCGTCTACCTGCACGTGGTCGAAGGCGCCACCGGCGGCCCACGCGATGTGGCGCCGTTCGACTACGACGCGCTGCGTAGCCGCTTCGGGCAGGCCTACCTGGCCAACAACGGCTATGACCGGGATCTGGCGACCAGTCATCTCAACGAGGGCAGGGCGGACATGTTCGCCTTCGGCCGCCTGTTTATCAGTAATCCTGATCTGGTGGAGCGCCTGGAGGCGGGTGCGTCGTTGGCTCCCCTAAATCCTGCCTTGCTCTATGGCGGTGGTGCCGCTGGCTACACCGACTACCCGACGCTGGCTGATGCCGGCACCCAGTAAAAGCCATCACGCCGGACCACACGCTATGCCATCGCGCGTTGTGGTCCATGCACTCCAGGAGAACATCGATATGACCACCTGTCCCACCGCCCTCATTACCGGTGCTTCTACCGGCATCGGCGCAACCTACGCCGACCGCTTCGCGCAGCGTGGCCATGACCTCGTGCTGGTCGCCCGCGACAAGTCGCGGCTGGAAGCGCTCGCTGCGCGCCTGAGCGACGAGAACAAGGTTGCAATTGATGTGCTTCAGGCCGACCTGACGCAGCAAGCCGATCTCGCTGCCGTTGAAGCCCGCCTGCGCGATGACTCGCGCATCGGCATTCTGATTAACAACGCCGGCATCGCCCAGTCGGGTGGCTTCTTGCAGCAGACCGCCGAGAGCATCGAGCGCATCGTCGCACTCAACACTACGGCGTTGACGCGACTTGCCGCCGCGGTCGCTCCGCGCTTCGTGCAGTCCGGTGGAGGCGCAATCGTCAACATTGGCTCGGTGGTGGGTTTTGCCCCCGAGTTTGGCATGTCGATCTACGGCGCGACCAAGGCCTTCGCGCTTTTCCTTTCACAGGGCCTGAGCCTTGAGTTGTCGCCCAAAGGCGTCTACGTGCAGGCGGTCCTGCCGGCAGCAACGCGCACGGAGATCTGGGAGCGTGCCGGCATTGACGTCAACACGCTCACCGAGGTGATGGATGTCGACGAACTGGTCGATGCGGCATTGGTTGGCTTTGATCGCCGCGAGCTGATCACGATCCCGCCGCTGCACGTGGCCGGGCGCTGGGAAGCACTGGATGGTGCGCGCCAAGGGCTGATTTCGGATATTCGGCAAGCGAATGCGGCCGAGCGCTATCGGCCACAAGCCTGATCCTGACGGTTTCGATCTCAGCCTTATTCGAAGACCCACACCATGCCGTCTCTGCGAAGAACCACTCTGTGCCTCATCGCGCTTTGCACGGCGTTTGTTGCACCGTTCGCTGTGGCCAGCGATGCAATTGCAGCTGCCGACAATCCGACCGTTGTATCCGCGCTGCTCGGGGCAAAGTGGAGGGCCGTCTCCACGCAGACTATGTCCGCCGGTCGCGTGGACTTCGTGCCGAAAGCGCTCGTATTTCTGGCGCGGTGAATGGGGGGGCTCCTGCAGCCAGCCCAGCACTGGGATATTCCCCTCTACAGGTAACCACATGACTTACACCCATAACACCGCGCCCACGCGCTTCGTGGATGTCGGCGGTTCGCGATTCGCCTACCGCCGCTGGGGTAGCGCCGATTCTTCGCTGCCGCCTTTATTACTTCTGCAGCATTTCCGCGGCGGGATGGATCACTGGGATCCGTTAATGACGGATGGTCTCGCCGAAGGCCGCGAAGTCATTCTCTACAACGGCCGCGGCATAGCTTCGTCAACGGGTACGCCACGCACGCGCATCGAGGACATGGCCGATGACGCAGCAGCCTTCGTTCGCGCGCTGGGCTTGCAGCAAATCGATGTTTTGGGCTTCTCGCTGGGGGGCTTCCAGGCGCTGGACTTGACCTGGCGCCATCCCGATCTGGTGCGCAAGCTGATGCTTCTGGGCACCGGCCCTCGCGGCGGCGATCCCGACATGGAACCGCAAGTGCTGACCACGGCCCCCCGGCCGGTGCCCGTCTTTGAAGACTTCCTGTACCTCTTTTTCGGCCGATCGGCTCAAGCCGAGCAACGCGCGCGCGAATTCTGGCACCGCCGTCATCAGCGCGTCGACCAGGACCCGCCGTCCTCACAGGAGGTCGCCAGGGCGCAGATCGAGGCCAACATGCTGTACCTGCCCAGGCTGTCGAAAGACGACCCGTTTGCCTACCTGCGCAAGATCCAGCAACCCACCTTCATACTCAATGGCGTGAACGACGTGATGATCCCTACCGTCAACTCGTTTTATATGGCTCGCAACCTGCCGAACGCGCAGTTGTTCATCTACCCGGACTGCGGTCACGCCGCGCAGTTCCAGTGCCCGCAGCGCTTTCTGCACCAGGCGGTGCGGTTTCTGAGCGAGTGACAGCTGCTGCACTCATCGCCCCATTCACGATCCAGCATCCAGAGTCCCTCGCCATGTTCAAGTTCAAGCTCCTGCTATGGGCGTTCAGCCATCTCCTGAAACGACAGATCAGGAGCAATCCCGACTGCGCGCGTTATATCGCGGGCAAGAGCCTGGTGTTTCAGATCCGTACGGTCTCCGGCGTCGGCCGGTACTTCGTTATCCGCGATGGCGCCATCCGATCTTTGGCCGGGCTGACGGGGAATCCACAGTTCACCCTGGGCTTCAGGAATGCTGCGGCAGGCTTCGAAATCCTGTCCGCCAAGGACAGCCAGGCTGCCTTCCTGCGGGGCCTGGGCAGCAAAGACTTGACCATCAGCGGCGATTTCCTGGAGGTAATGTGGTTCCAGGGCCTCACAGCATTCCTGCAGCCACCGAAAGTCGTGTCCCCTTATGACCGCACCGCGTTCTGATTCGCCGGTTGGTTGCTTCGAGCAGCCAAATCAGGTAGTCCAACCAGAATGCTCACGAGAGAGTCGAGCCGTTCGCCATGAATGAGACACCGATGAAAGCAGACCTGTTGAACCAGCCGTTGCGCCTGCCCAATGGCAGCATTCTGCGCAATCGGCTCGCCAAGGCAGCCATGAGCGAGACGTTGGGCACCTATGACAATCGCCCAACCACAGATCTGGTGAAACTGTACCGGCGTTGGGCCGCCTCGGGCCTGGGACTGATCATGACGGGCAACGTGATGATCGATCGCCGCGCCTTGGGCGAGCCTGGCAATGTCGTGATCGAGAATGAGGCCGACTTGCCTGTCCTGCAGCAATGGGCGCAAGCGGCAACTGGGCAAGGGGCGGCCATCTGGGCACAGCTCAACCATCCGGGCAAACAGTCGACCAAGGGTTTGAATGCCTTCAACCTTGCGCCCTCGGCTGTTCCTTTCCGCGAGGACATGACTGCGTTCTTCGAGACGCCGCGCGAGGCATCCCCATCAGAGATCCAGGACATCATCGGGCGGTTCGGGCGCAGTGCCGCCGTCTGCAAGAAGGCCGGGTTCAGCGGTGTGGAGATCCATGGCGCGCACGGCTACCTGGTCAGCCAATTCCTCTCCCCGCACCACAACCGCCGCAGCGACGAATGGGGGGGCAGCCCCGAGAAGCGGCGGCGGTTCGCGCTGGCCGTCTATTCGGAAATCCGCCGCCAGGTCGGTCCGGACTTCCCGGTGGGAATCAAGCTCAACTCGGCTGACTTCCAGCGCGGAGGCTTCACCGAAGAGGAGTCGATCGAGACGATCCGCGCACTGGCCGATGCGGGCATCGACATGATCGAGATCTCCGGCGGCACTTATGAGGCACCGGCCATGAGCGGTGTGATGGGGGAGCCGAAGAAGGTCTCCACCGTGGCTCGCGAAGCCTACTTCCTCGAATTTGCCGAGAAGGTCCGCACGGCGGTCAAGGTGCCGCTGATGGTCACCGGCGGTTTCCGCACGGCGGCCGGCATGAACGCCGCTCTGCGCTCCCGCGCGATGGATATCGTGGGTCTGGCGCGGCTGCTGGCGATCGATCCCGACGCGCCAGCAGCCTTGCTGCAAGGCCTTGACAGCCGGCAGCAGGTTCGTCCGATCAGCACCGGCCTCAAAGCTGTCGATCGCATGGGGATCATGGAGGTGCTGTGGTACACCCGCCAGCTCAAACAGATTGCAAGGGGCGGAGAGCCTCGTCCCGGCGAGAGCGGCCTCTCAGCGTTCTTGAAATCTGCGTTCAAAAGCGGCTGGGGTACTTTTCGCACGCGGCGCCTTCGCGCTCGCAATTGAGCACGAAGCGCTCGCGATCCAGGACATCGTCGCTGATGAACGCCATATGAAACTTCCGCACCCCAATCCGGGGAAGCCCACCCCACTGACCGATTTCGACGAGGCCAACCTGATGCCGGGTAACGTCACCGTCGCGATCGACTATTCGATGGTGAACTACAAGAACGCGATGACGCCCAGGTTTGGGGCCGTACCGTTGTCGATGTCAACGCCCGATGGCCACACGCAGGAGAAAACGATGAACAGTTCCGACCCGGGCAATGAATCGGGCACGTCCTACATCCATGCGCCGAACCTCTCGATCAATGCCGGGGGAACTGCCTTCGCCTATCGAGATCTCGGCCCGCGCACGGACATGCCCTTGATCATGCTCAACCACTGGGGCGCAGTGCTGGACAACTTCGACCCGCGGATCGTCGATGGCCTGGCTCGCCGACATCGCATCATCGCCGTTGACTACCGCGGAATTGGTTCGTCCGGCGGCACCGCGCCGGTGACCGTGGACGAGATGGCGCGCGATACCATCGCGCTGATCCGTGCGCTGGGTTTCGATCAGGTCAACCTGCTTGGCTTTTCGCTCGGCGGCTTCGTAGCGCAGGACGTAGCGCTGAAAGCGCCGAGCCTTGTGCACAAGCTCATCGTCACTGGCTCAGGTCCTGCTGGCGGCCAGGGCATCGATCGCGTCGGTGCAGTGTCTTGGCCGCTGATGCTCAAGGGACTGCTGACGCTGCGCGATCCCAAGGCCTATATGTTCTTTACCTCTACGACCAACGGCCGGAAGGCCGCAAGCGCCTTCCTGAAAAGACTGAAAGAGCGTAAGACCGGCCGCGACAAGGGTCCTACACCCCGCGGACTTCTGCGGCAACTCGAGGCAATCAAAGCCTGGGGCCGGCAAGCGCCGCAGGATCTGGCTCGTCTGCAGATGCCGGTCTTGATCGCGAATGGAGACAACGACATTATGGTGCCCACCGCGCTGAGCCGCGACATGGCACGCCGCATTCACCAGGTGCAGCTCGTTATCTACGAAGACGCTGGCCACGGGGGCATCTTTCAGTATCACGCCGACTTCGTATCCAGGGCGTTGGTGTTTCTGGCGGAGTGAGCCGCAAAAAGTCCAGCCCGACGGCAAAGATTCGCGGTGTCCGTATCGCGGGACTCGGCGCGGATGCATTGGTGGACTACACCGCGTTCGACGTCGCCGAGGCATTCAAGGTATTGGCTCCGCTCGGCCGGGTTGGCCTTTCTTGAGCTGATCCAGTCCACGCCGACCTGACTCGTTGGGCTGGCCCTGTCCTGCAGGATGGTGCTGCAAACGCAAACCTGTGCTGCCGCTCTCGCGGGCCGCTGAAACGCGTTGCCTGCTGGAAGCGCGCCGCACCACCAGCGAGGTGGTGGGCCTTTGGGCATGAGAAGAATTTCGTCCGGAACGTGCCACCTCTTTTACCCAACTTTGGAGTTAGAACAGCATGAAAGCACTCACATTCAAACGCTATGGCAAATCCCCCGAGATCGGGTTCTCCGAAGTTCCCCGCCCAACGCTAAAGCCCGACGACCTGCTGGTCCAGGTTCACGCCGCAGGGTTGAACCCGATCGACAACATGATTCCGACGGGAACGTTCAAACCCGTCCTGAAGTTCCAATTGCCTGCCACGCTGGGCAGCGATATTGCCGGCGTGGTGATTGAAGTCGGCAGCCGCGTGACACGTTTCAAGCCAGGCGATGCTATCTTCGCGAGCCTCTTCGATCTTGGCAGAGGTTCAATTGCCGAATTCGCGGTGGTGCCGGAAAGCGTTGCGGCACTAAAGCCGGCAAATCTCGACTTTGTGCAGGCCGCCTCCATTCCGATGGTCGGGCTCACCTCGTGGCAAGCATTGAAGGAGCGAACCGGCCTTCGGGCGGGTCAGAAGGTGTTCATCCCTGCGGGGGCCGGCGGTATTGGCACATTTGCGATCCAATTGGCAAAGCACTTTGGCGCCATGGTCGGAACGACCACCAGCACCGGCAATGTCCAACTGGTGAAAAGACTGGGCGCAGACGAGGTAGTCGACTATAAGAAGCAGGAATTCGAGAAAGTGCTGCGCAGCTATGACGTGGTGCTCGGCACGCTCAGAGGCGAGACGATTGAGAAAACCATCGACATCCTCCAGCGAGGGGGCAAGATTGTCTCTCTCATCGGTCCGCTGGACGCGGCGTTCGCACGTGCACGACGGCTGAACTTTGTTCTGGAGTTGGTGTTTGCGTTGATGAGTCGCAAGATCATGCGCCTTGCAAGAAAGCGAGACGTCACATACTCGTTTCTGTTCGTGCGTCCCGATGGCGACCAACTCACCGAAATTGGCGATCTCCTCAAGTCAGAACGCGTCCGGCCAGTGATTGACAAGGTGTTCCCATTCGAGCAGGCGAAAGAAGCGCTTGACTACCTGGCCCAAGGACGCGCCAAGGGCAAAGTCGTCGTCCAGATCAAGTGAATTGCCAAACGCATGAGTGTGGATGCACACGCAGCTCGTCAACGAGCTGCAAGCACCTCAAAAAAAACGTCATCGATGAATGATGTTTCGAGAACATCTGGTTTTCATTTGAGGAGCGGTCGGATTGGCGTAGATAAGTTAGCGGCTGTTCGGATGGCCGGCAGGTTTTTCGATTAGCCAGCCGTTCAACTGAACAGGCAAATCACGCATCCTCGAACCTGTAAAGTCTTGCAGGTGTGTCCGCCAATACCGCGCTGCGCTCTTCTTCAACTGGAAGCAGCGCGTGCAGGAGTTCAAGCGCGTGGGCAAAATCCTCGTCCACTTCAAACTGTGTATGAGGCCAGTCGCTGCCCCATATCAGGCGATTCACGCCGAAGGCCGCTCTTAGACGGCGAAATGCCTCATGCACATCATTGTCATCTGGGCGAGGCTGCCGGCGGTTCCGGTACGCCGCCGATACCTTCACCCACACACGCTGCGTGTGAGCCAGTTCAAGAAGGTGGCGGAAGCCTACGTCACGTACACCGATATCGGCATCGGGCCTGCCGAAATGATCGACGACGACATTCATGCCAGCTTCCAGAAGCGGTCCGACGATGCCCTGCAGGCGGGCAGCTTCCGCATGCACTTCGACATGCCATTTCAGGTCGCGAACATGTGCGAGCGTTTGCGCACTCACCCATCGGTCGAGCGACAGATCGGCATGCCCGATCAAGTTCAGCCGAATCCCGACAACGCCGGCATTCGCCATCTCCGTCAGTGTGCCGATCTGGCAATCACGCTCGATCACCGCGACACCGCGCAACCGCTCCGGCGCACGTCGCAGCGCATCAAGCATATAGCTGCAATCGGTGCCGAGAAAGCTGGGCTGCACAAGCACGCCGTGCGATACGCCGTGCACGTCCAGTTGCGCAAGGTATGCGTCGAGTGGGGCGTCGTAGTCGGGCGCATAGCGGCGCTGCTGAGCGAGCGGCAAGCCGCGCTCGAAAACATGAGCATGGGTATCGACAGATGCAATGCGGGCCGGACGATGCGCCGCCTGCCGAAGGCTCGCGTCTGTCCCCGACTTCTCCATCATGAACATTCCTTCATCACCAGTCTTGCGCGGTTATGGGCGAGTGCCCCGCGCGTCAATGCCTTTGCGCGTGAGAAAGCGCGCCTGTGTGTTCCGAATCAAGCATAGCTTCGCCTAGTGCGCGGCCGCGTGTCTCAGGCAGCATCAGCACGGACAGTATGACAATCGCGTAGGCGAGTCCTGCATCGATGCCGATCGCCGTTCCGAGCGACATATTCGTGGACATATGCCCGACGAGCACCGGAAATCCCGCAGATACGACGCGACCGAAGTTGTAGCAAAACCCGACGCCCGTACCGCGCATTCCGCGCGGATACAGTTCGTTGAACAGCGCGCCCATGCTTGCCGGAATGCCTGCTGCGAAAAAGCCTAGCGGAAATCCGAAGAACAGCATTGCGGTATTGCCGAGCGGAAGAAACAGATAGGCGATCACCGTTATCACGCAGCAGATTGCAAACGTGAGAATGGTTTTGCGGCGTCCGATGCGATCCAGCAGTTGCGCACTCACGAGGCACCCGCAAAAGAACGCGACGATCACGACAGCGAGGTAGCCGCCCGTACTTAACACCGACAGATGGCGCTCGCTCTTCAAAAACGTCGGCAGCCAGGTCATCAGCGCGTAGTAACCGCCATGCGCGCCGACGCCGAGCAGTGCACCAATCAGCGTCATGCGCAACACTTGCGGAGAAAAGATGCCGACAACCAGGTCAGGCGCCGGCTCGTCCTTACGTGCTTGCGCACCGCGCACCGGGTGGGACGGCGCGGCGGGCTCCTGCACTCCGCGCCGAACGTACAGAATGAGCAGCGCGGGGGCAATACCAACCCCGAACATCACGCGCCACGCGGTGTCTCCAGGCAACAGCGAGAACATCAACGCATAGAGCAGCACTGCTGCGCCCCAGCCGACGGCCCATGCGCTCTGCACGCTGCCCATCGCCTTGCCGCGATGCTCGTTGCGGATCGTCTCGGCCATCAGCACGGCGCCCGCCGCCCATTCTCCACCGAAGCCAAACCCCTGCAACGTCTTCAGCACGAGAAATTGCGGATAGGTCTGCGCGAACGCGCACAGGAATGTGAACACGGAAAAAAACGCGACCGTCCATTGCAGCGTCTTCACACGCCCCAGCCGGTCTGACATCATTCCCGCGATCCAGCCACCCAGCGCCGACGCCACCAGCGTGACGCCGCTGACGAACCCTGCTTGCGTGCGGCTGATCGACCATTCGGCGATGATCGCCGGAATCACGAGACTGAACATCTGCACATCGAGCGAATCAAGCGCCCATCCGCCGAAGCACGCCCAGAACGTCCGGCGTTCGTTGCCTGAAATTTCGCTGAACCACCTGAACATTGCTGTCTCCTGGGTCGTCGTTCCTGCTTGAGAACAACGTACTTCTGAGGGGCGCCCGATCGCTAGCGGATCTCGGCCTGGTAGATGAATTCGCTGGCCGGCCCTCGTGAGCGGCGCCATTCGAGCGGCTGCCTGTCGTAGCCGTACGCAAGACGCTCGATCACGACAGCGGGCGTCCCAGGCTCAATGTGTAACAACCGTGCATGCAACGGGCCAATGGCTTCGACGGTCAGTGTTTCCGTGGCAGACGCCACCACCTGATTGCACTGCGCCTCGTACACGGGGTAGAGCAAGTCACCGACTTCGTTCAGGTCCATCTGCGCAAACGCGGCAAAACGTACGTAGGGCAGCCAGATTTCTTCGGCGAGCATCGGCACACCGTCGATCAGCCGCAGACGCGACATCTGGATCACGCGCGCGCTACTCGAAATCTGCAAGGTCGCGGCGACAGCCGACGGCGCGTCGACGACCTCGCGGCGCAAGATGCGGCTCTCCGGAATGCGCCGTTCGCCTTGCCGCGTCTGGAAGCGGAAGAAGCGAAACAGAGAGCTGTCGAAGCTCGCACGGCGCACGAATGTTCCTCTGCCCTGGAAGCGCTCAAGGAGGCCTTCCGCGACGAGAAGATCGACGGCCTTGCGCACCGTCCCGACAGCCACGTCGTAGCTTTGGGCGAGCGCCTGCTCGGTGGGAATCGCTTCACCCGGCCGCCAATGGCGGGCCGCGATCAGGGCAATCATTTCGTCGCGCAACCGCTGGTAGCGGGGCAACCGGTCATCGGCGTGCATTCTTGCCTCCATCAAATTCATATATATGATTACATGATCGTGTCCGACGGTGGATTGGGGGTAACCCGTAAATATCCATATATTAAGGGGTAACGGGTTTTCACCCATTGTTACCAAAACAGATTCAACTAAACATATATATGAATTATGAACGGAGACTCATTGTGAGCCAAACCCTGATTGCCGAGCAGGCTGTCGTGAAGAAGGTCGCCTGGCGGCTCATGCCGCTTTTGATCGTGATGTTCCTGATCGCCTTTATCGACCGGCAGAACGTCGGCTTTGCGAAGCTGCAGATGTTGCATGCACTAGGGATGACGGAAGCGTCGTATGGTCTGGGCGCGTCGCTCTTCTTTATCGGCTACCTGCTGTTCGAGGTGCCGAGCACGCTTGCACTGCATCGCTTCGGCGCGCGCCTGTGGCTCGCGCGCATCATGGCGACCTGGGGCGCCATTACCGTGGCGATGGCATTTACGCATTCAACGGGGCTCTTCTATGTGTTCCGGTTCGCACTGGGTGTCGCGGAAGCCGGCTTCTATCCGGGCGTAATCTTCTACCTGACACTCTGGTTTCCGCAGAGTCATCGCACTCGCATGCTTGGCTTCTTTACACTCGGCAGTGCGCTCGCCAACATGCTCGGCTCACTCGCGGGTGGCTTGCTGTTGTCGCTGGACGGCAATCTTGGGCTCGCCGGCTGGCAATGGGTGTTCGTGGCAACGGGGATACCCGCCGTCCTCATCGCACTCGTGGCATTGCGTTTCCTGCCTGAGTCCGTCGAAAGCGCGCCGTTCCTGTCGAACGAAGAGAAAAGCCTGATGATCGCCGCACTCCGGCGCGAGGCACCGGTGGAAGCCGCCGCAGGGCATCCGTGGCGGGCGCTCGTCGACAAACGCGTGCTGATGTTCGCGTGCGGCTATATGCTGATGTCCACGTCGCTCTACGGCGTGACGTACTGGTTGCCGACGCTGCTGAAAAGTGGCGGTATCTCGCATTCGTCGCTCAACGGCCTGCTCAACATGATTCCGTGGATGCTCTCCGCGCTGCTTCTGCTGTGGCTGCCCGCGAAGCTGAAACGCGAGGGCGTGGTACTCAGGGCGATGGCGATGGTGGCGGGCGTCGGTGTGATCGGCTTCGGGCTAAGTCTCGTGCTGCCGGGTCTGCCGCTGCAATTTGCCGCGCTCGTGCTGGGCGGGGCATGCATTCCGCTGCTCTATCCGTGCTTCTGGTCGCTGCCTCCGCGATACTTCACAGGCGCTCGCGCTGCAGCGAGCATCGCGGCGATCAATTCGATTGGCAATCTCGGAGGCTTCTTTGCGCAGAACCTGATGCCTTACATCGGGAAGGTCGCAGGCAACGCGAGCGCCCCGATGCTGGTGCCCGTCGTTTGCCTGACGTTGCTTGGCCTGGGCATGTCGATCGCGTCGGCGCGAAGCGGAGCGGGCGAGCGCGTGCGGGTAGCGGCGCGGCAGTAAGCACCCGCCGCCGAACGGTTGAAGACCGGCAGGCGTGTGTTAAAGCGGAGGAGACCGAGCTTCCGGTCAACTCGGTGACCGGATCTGGCCGCTGCCAGCCTGCGGTCGACCGAAAACTCGCAGTCATAGTAGGTGTTGCGTGGCTTCGAAATTGACAAAATTATTTCGCAGCCGTCGAGCCCCTATGGGGGCAAGGCAGAGGCGGACTTGAAGCGCATTTGCGCCACGAATTGACAATTTCATTGTCGCATCGTTGACAGATTCAATACGGTCTACGCGTGCCGACCCGGGAACTGGGGCGCGCAGGGGCGTTGCCGTTTGCGGATCCCTCGGCACTGGCCGTTGTCCGTCGTCACTTCGAGGAAGAAGTGGTATCCGCCGTGCGGCGGGTGCTACCCGCGCAGGCCGTTTGTACATGGCTGGCGCCGTGCTGGTCGTCGCTGGCGGAGCGCGCCGCAGCCATTTGCGAAGATCGCAAGCGAAGCTGGTACTGACGTTACGTCGATCCTTTCGCGAGCAGGAGGGCTAAGCATGACCAGTGCGCAGCAGGGTGACGCGCTCCGCTCCTTTTGTGGTGCTCTGCGATTTAATGACATTTTGCAGGTCTTGCCCTGTCTCGCAGCTGGACGGTGGTGCGTGCACAAATTTATTCCGACTCTCTCTCATTTCTTACAATTTGATTTTCACGTTTATATTGCATTTTCAAGGAATGGTAATCTTTTGACATGTAACCAAGCATTCCTTTTGCTAACATAGGCTTAATGAACGAATTTTTTATTATTTCAAATAACACCACCAACACTACCGCGCTCATTGCCGCCATTATATGAAGCGCACTGCTGATATGATTGACTTCCAGGGTTAATTTTTTCAGAATATCGACGTTTTCTTCCGACATATATGACGTAAGCACCCGCAAGCTCTGTTCCGCGTCAAAAGATATTGGGCTAATAAACGCGGCTCCAATTTCAGCTATGGTGTCTCCTGCTTCAATCAACGGTGTTTCTGCGTGCAAGAAGAACCAGGCAAATATCGGTGCGATGAGAAGCAAGCCTAGCATCATGGTTTGAGTACGGTTTACGAATATCTCCCGACTTAGCACTTCGAATGGTCGCTCCCTACGCTTCCCTAAACGATAGCAAATATGCGGAAGCAACAACATCAGAATCACTACGCCAGCCGTCAAAAGTCCAAGTGCGACTTCAAAGCGCGCATTCAAGGTCTGCGCTGCCATTTCAATCTGAGTCACCGCCTTATTGATCTCTCTAATGCAGGAATATTCAGATAGCTCGGGGCCTCGCACGCTTGGAATATAACCAAATTTGTCACAAAAAGGCAATTTTGTGACAACTGATATTCTAACCTCCCTAAGCACGGCCAAGCGTGAGTTAAGAATTTGCACGTACAAAACCAACAGAACGACGGCAAGCAATGCCGACAAAGATTGCCAGTTTTGCAAATAATGATTTTTGTAGCACTTGAAAGTCGCGTAGATTTCTGATATTTTTATTTTGAGAAAAAATATTCTCGACAACTGTAAGTTAATTTTCAACCGGGAACTCTTTGTTTCCTGCGGTTCCTCTTCGTAACCATCCCCTCGTCGCAACGGGAGAATCACAGCGCCTTTTCCCCTCCCGCGCATCCATTGCACGACCGCTACTCCACCAGATAGCGCACCTCCAAGCATATGAGCCAGTGTGAACACTATATGCTGTCGAGCACCATGAACATCCGTATTGGGGGATTCTAGCTCGTTGTATAACGTGTTGAGAAGGCGAACGATTGCCTTAATTGTGGCGTCGAAAAGCACAAATACAAGAGAAAATGCGATGCTGGCGAATATGCTCGGGGGTACCGCTCTAAAAAACAATTCGATAGCACGCATTGAAGTCTATCCTAGCGTTATCGAGTTAATCATAGCTGTCACCATGATGGACTCCGACCTGAATAGCAAGGGTCAACGACGACACGTTACATAGCGCGCGTAGTCGCGACTCGTACTCGGACACTCGCCCCGCTTCGAGGGACGAGTAGAGCGACAGTTTGTAAGTTTTCGATTTTTACGAGAACATCGCATTCAGCATAGTCATGTTGCGTCCGGCCGTGAAAGAAAATTACGCATTCTGTGCGATCACGCACACTCGCGACTAACTTTTCGGCGAATTTAATATCACACCAGATGTTTAACGCCTGAAATATCGGTCGCAATACCCAACGATTGGCGAATTTAACCGCCCGAGCAAACACATCAAAGCCGCCTTTGGACGCCGCATTCCATACCTAGCGGGCGCTCTGCAGCTTAGCTCTGGTAATTGCGCCTTCCATGCCAATTCTGTCGGTGGCGGGGCTCAAAAGGTTATGCAGCAGGCATCTGCCGGTCTCCGAATGGCAGCCAGTTGCGAGATATGCAAGCCATTGATCTACTGAAGCTTTCTTAAGCAAACCGCCAGAATTGGGACGATTCGGACGATCACCTCGATCAGGCCGAGCGGGTGCGCGAATGGCCGTCAGGCAGTGCGACTTTCACTTCCGAAACGCCTCTACTAATGAGATGGTCGCCCCCGTCCTCAGGGCATCTACGCTTAGGGGAATTTCCCACCTCCGAGGAGGCCATCATGCACGACGTGACACTGATTGGAATTGACCTGGGCAAACACGTATTTCATCTC
>NZ_LXKA01000365.1 GCF_001645125.1 Paraburkholderia ginsengiterrae
CGGCGTCGCGTCGGTTGAACCGCAACGTTCTCATCCATGGTGTACACGTGTCCATTTAGTTTCTTGATGGACGCGATCGTCGCTGGTGTTACACCGTCAATTCAAGATGGGTTCGCCGGGTGCTTACCATAAGAACAGGAATATTGGCGTGGAAGTTTTGCATGGTAGACTCGCCGCGCTTCACGCGCTCTCGACCGTTTACGGGTTGGATGAGTCGCGATTGGGTTGAGCTTTTTGACCTAACCAACAATAAGACGACGCCCGCTAGCGTCCATCCAAAATGCCGGCAATAGGGGACTGTCCGAATGAAACGAGGCATTGTCTGTGTTTTCAAATAAGTCTTTCCTGACCAACCAGGGGCCGGCACGGGCGAGCATTGTCGACGGCAGTCACCTTGATTTGGGCTGCGGTACCCGGCCCCACAATCCGTATGGAAAGTCGACGGTTTACGGCGTCGACATACGGCCGCTCTCCGTTACGGGGACGGTCGAAATCAGATGCGCCAATCTTGCCGTCGAGCAAATACCATTCGACAGCAATATGTTTGATTCCGTCTCGGCCTTCGATTTTCTGGAGCACATACCAAGAATCCTGTCGAGCGCCGACGGAAAGTCCACGATCAATCCATTCGTCATGCTGATGAATGAAGTTTGGCGAGTGCTCAAACCAGGCGGACGATTTTATGCGTTGACTCCCTGTTATCCGTCCAGAGCCGCGTTCCAGGATCCGACTCACGTCAACATTCTGACCGACACGACGCACGACTATTTCACCGGCGCAGAACCGCTTGGAAGAATGTATGGATTCACTGGGTCTTTCCGCGTGGTCAAGGCTGAATGGACGATACCGGAACTTGTACAGACGTCCACTGAGTTGAGCTTCCGGCAAGAGATGTCCAGGAAGCGACGTGCGAAACGGGGAGCGCTTTCGTATTTTCTCTGGGACTTTGAGGCACAGAAATAGCAATTGAAAATATGCCGACAGGCGGCGCCATCTGCCTGTGCGCGGTCTTCCGCACCATACGGTACGAACAACATGCCCAGCACCGCTTCCGTCCGGTCCCGGATAGAAGTTGTTTACTGCATGTTTTAGTCCTCGGGGCGCGTGTGGGCCCGGCAGAGAAGTTGACGCCTGAACGGCCTTGCCAGGCGTCACCTGTCTCTCACTGCCGCTCCGGAAAGCGCAGCTTCGAGTGATTCCGGCCATACGAAAGATAGATAGTCATGCCGATCACTAGCCACACGACGAGGCGGACCCAGGTGACGAGCGGCAACCCCGCCATCAGCAATAGGCAGAACAGGATGCCGAGAATCGGCACGATCGGAACGCCAGGAGCACGGAAAGGACGTGAGGCTTCTGAGTCGCTGCGCCGCAGATAGATCACGGCCCCGCACACAAGGATGAACGCGAACAGCGTGCCGATGCTGACCATCTCTCCCAGTACGCCAATAGGCGTAAGCGCTGCCACGATCGCGACGATTGTGCCGATCATGATCTGGCTGCGATGAGGGGTGTGAAGACGCGGATGAACCCGCGCGAAAAGAGGCGGTAGCAAACCGTCCTCCGACATCGTGAAGAAGATGCGGCTCTGCCCGTACAGCAATACGAGAATCACGGTGGTCAGCCCGGTAAGCGCACCGATCTTGATCAGCACGGAGAACCAGGTTAGGCCGATGGCGTCTACGCCCTTGGCGATTGGATCCGGGACGTTCAGATCGGCGTAGGGTACGAGTCCGGTCAAGACGCCCGCGACGAGGATGTATAGCACCGTACAAATGATTAGCGACCCCAGGATGCCTATCGGCATGTCACGTTGCGGTCTTTTCGCTTCCTGCGCGGCCGTGGACACCGCATCAAAGCCGATGAACGCGAAGAACACCACGGCCGAGCCGCGCAGAATCCCGCTCATGCCGAAGTTGCCGAACTGTCCGGTGTTCGCCGGAATAAACGGATGCCAGTTCGCCGACTTGATGAAAAACACGCCGAGGGCGATGAACGCCACCACAACGGTCAGCTTGATCGCCACCATGACGTTGTTGAGCCGTGCGGACTCCTTTGTACCGAGTACCAGCATCGTGGTGAGAACCGCAATGATGAAAATTGCCGGCAAGTTGACCACGCCTGTCGCGGTCGTGCCGTCGGCGAGTTTGATGACCGTGCCGGGCGCGGCGGCGAGATGAGGTGGGATATTGATTCCTGCGTTGTGCAGCAAGCTCACGATATACCCGGACCAGCCGACCGCGACGGTTGCCGCGCCCATCGCGTACTCGAGGATTAGATCCCAGCCGATAATCCACGCGAATATTTCACCCAGCGTGGCATAGGTGTATGTGTAACTACTACCGCACACGGGCAGCATGGCCGCCAGTTCCGAGTAGCAAAGACCGACGAACGCGCACGCGATGCCACCGAGTACGAACGACAGGATAATGCTGGGCCCGGCGAACTGGGCGGCCGCGGTGCCGGTCAGGACAAAGATGCCGGCGCCGATGATGGCGCCAATGCCCATCGCCGTGATGCTGGTGGCGCCGAGTGACTTTGATAGCGCGCGGCTTCCCTCTGCCTCTGCGCTTCCCACAATATCGGCGACGGATTTCCGCGCCATGTAGCTCGTATCAGCCATGTTGAGTCGTCCCGTTCAATTGGTGTTTGGGCACGAACCGACTCGGCTTGCTTCGGCTCGCGGAGCACGACAAAAGCATCTGTTACCGAATACAGGTGGGGTGAGGGGAATGCCAAAATCAGTGTAGTCCGGATCGAAAGTAAAGGGAAACGTTCATTCGACGTGCTCCCCGAAGGCTCGCCGTCCTCGAAGAAGTGACTTTTCACCGGGGCGCCATTACGCGAAGCAACGGATGTCCGTCAACGTTTTTCAGCGGGAAATAGGCACGATGCGTCGATGGATCGACACCAACCACATGTGCGTTGGGTCCGATGCGGCCGTCACCGATTTTCGACACACCTGAAGGGCTCACTGTGAACATCGACACAATGCCTGCTTCGCCGGCAACATACAGCGCGCCGGGACCAGGATCGAATGCCAGCACATCAGGATCGTCGCCGACGTCAAATGACTGGACGACCTGTCTCGTGAGCAGGTTCAACGCCAGAAGCTTGGCGTTGTCTTCGCAGGCGATAAACGCCAGGTGAGCTTGCGAAACGATATAAAGACCGTGGTTGCCCTTTGCGCCTGACAGATCGATCCGGGCGACGATCGCGTCGTTCGATGGATCGATCTCGATGAGTTGCCGTCGCGACTGGGCGTTGACGAAAATGTGGCGGGATACGGCGTCATACTGGGTGTTGCCGATGGTGCCGCCCAACTCTATCGTGTTCGTGCCGATTCGACTGTTCATGACGAACCTCCGTCGGGTTTGATATGACGGAATGCAGCGAGCAGCGAGAGGTCGTACGCAATCTTCAGTACGCCGCATGCAACGAGAGGAGCCCCGAGCCATCCAAGGCCCAGCAGGGCGCCGGAGAGAGTAGGAGCGAGTGCCGCCGCGAGGCTTCGTGGCACGGCGGTAAAGCTCGCCGCGGCGGGACGCTCCGCAGGCGTGACTACCGACATCACGTAGGCGCTGCGCGTGGGCACATCCATTTGTGAGAGCGCGCTGCGCATGAGAAGCAGCGTGAGCGTCAGCGTGAGGGACGGCGAAAACGCTGCGGCAATCAGGCAAACGCTCGAGGGGATATGCGTGAACACCATGGTATTGAGCAGACCGATGCGGCGTGACAACGGTGCTGCAGCCAGTTGAGAGCCGGCGCTCAGTAGCCCCGCCCAGAAAAAGAACTGGCCTGCTGCGCCGAGCGAAAGTCCGAACCGCTGGATCAGCCACAAGGTCAGCAGCGAATTCACAAGGAGTCCACCTGCAAAGGCGTCGACACTGAAGAGCAGTGCAAGGCGCGTGACGATTCCCCGCGAAGGCCCAAGGGGCACGTGCGGAGCGTCAATGCCGGACTGGCGTGTCGGCAGATGCCGGTAGAGCGCCCAGATAGCCGATCCCGACACAGCGTAGACGATGAACATGACGCGCATCGCCGCGAGTGCCGACAGCGACGAGTGCGCGGCAATCGCGTCAGGAAACGCAGCCGCGAGTGCGCCGAGTGCCGCGGACAGCGCGCCGACGAGGCTATAGCGTGCAAACAGGGCAGTTCGAGCATCACCCGCCGCAGATTCGGCAAGCCTCGCATGCTCGATCGGGAGAAACAGGCTGACGTCGCCGGAACTCGGGTTTAGCGTGCCGATGAACGCAACGATGAGCAACGGCCAAAGTGACGACAGGCCCGCGAACGCGAACCCCGTGGCCATCATCAGCGCTGCCGCGAACCGCAGCAGGCCGCGTGGTGCAAAGCGATTACCGTAGAGCCCCACCAGTATTGTTGCTAAGGCCGAACCGAACAGGGTGGTCGTGCTGATGAGCCCGACAGTCAGTTGCCCGAAGCCGAGCGCCAGCAGGTAGCCGGGCAGTAGCACGGCGATGAAGCCATCGCACATGCCACGAAGCCCGCGGGCAACCAGCAGGATCAAGGCACCCTGTTCGACACCTTCGGGAAGGAGAAGCGCGATCAGCCGTGCCTTGAGGACGCCCTCAGTCATGGATGAGGGGGTACACAGCAAGACCGATGAGCGCAGCGGCAACAACGATCATCGGCTCTTGCAGCTTCTTGAACCGCCACAGCAGCACCGCGGTCGCAAGTGCTATCAGAACAGTCGGCCAGTCGATAATCGAGCGGCGCGCAATGACGATTACCGAGCCGGTGATGGCGCCAACGGCCGCGGCAGTGATGCCGTCTACGAAGGCCTTGACGGCGGGCAGCTTGCCGTACTTCTTGAAGTACGGCGCGGGCAGCACGGTGAAGAGATAGCAAGGCAGGAAGGTGCCGAGCGCCGCAATGCAGGCGCCCGCTAGTCCCGCTACCAGATAGCCGATGAAACCAACCGTGATTACGACGGGGCCGGGCGTAATCATCGCAACCGCCACGGCGTCGACGAACTGTTTGTCATTGAGCCAGTGATGCTCGGTGACCACACCTCCATAAAGGAATGGCACGATCGCGAGCCCTGAACCGAAAACAAAGGCGCCGGCCTTCGCGAAGAACAGCCCGATCTGGCCGAGCAGCGGCCAGTTAAACCCGCTGATCACGCCGCTCGCGGCTGGCAACTGCGCCGCGGCCACTGCATTCAGTCCGCCCTTGCTGAGCCATTTCGGCCGTGCAACGACGAGCCAGTTGATGAGTCCGCCCGCGATGAAAAGCCATGCGATCTCCGATTCGGTGATGACGGTTACTGCCGCGACGGTCAGGTAGATCGCCCACAGTAGTGGGTACTTTCCAATGGTCTTTGTTGTGAGCTTGTATGCGCTCATCGCGATGATCCCGACGACAGCAGCACCTACGCCATAAAACGCCGCCTGCATCCACGAGAGCCCGCCGAAGTGCGCATACGTCCAGCCAAGGCCCACCACCATCAGGAACGACGGCAGCACGAAGGCGATACCAGCCAGCGTTGCACCGACGATGTGATAGTGGACATGCCCCATATAGATGCTGAGCTGTGCCGCCAGCGGCCCCGGCATCATCTGCGCAAGCGCCAGTCCCTCGCGGTAGTCAGACTCGCTGATCCAGCCACGCTGCTCGACGAGATCGCGATGCATATAACCAACGAGCGCCACAGGTCCGCCAAACCCAAATGTGCCGAGCCGCAGCATATACAGTACCAGTTGGCCGAGCGAATAGCCCGGTGATGACACTGTCGTGGCGCTCATGATCGTTTCCCCGCGTCGCGGCTTTTTGCTGCCGACGCAAAGTGCGTATAGAGCGAGTCCAGCACGCGGCCCATTTCGTCGAGCAGTTGGTCGTCGTTTGCCACACGCTTCCTTGCTCCCGCCATCACGGCTTCGAACCCGATGGCCTCGGGAACGGGGGCACCGCCCACGTCGAGCGCATGGACCATCTCGCCAAGCCGAAGCAGAGCGGCATCCTTCTCGAGACCGAAACTCGCAACGAGCACTTCGAACGTCACGCGTTCGCCGACATGCGTGAACGCGGCGCCGTCGAAGTCGAAACCGAGCGCGTTGGCCGGGCAGGCGCTGGGTGATGTGAGCCAGATGAACCGCGCATCGCGATCGATGAAGCGCCGGATGAGCCACGCGCTCGCGACGCGATCGACCCACATGTGCTGCCGCGTCACCCACGTGCGCCCCTGATAGTCGCTGACTGAAAGGCTTCGAATGGGGCGCTCGGCGGAATGGGGTTCGCCGGGTGAAAGCACCGTGTCGACCAGACCGATGAAGTCTTGCCATGCGGCCTCGGCGCGTGTTGATGCATCGCCCGGAAAGTAGTCGATCGCGACGATGGCTTCAAAGTCCTTGCGCAGGCGTCGTAGCAGCTTTGTCAATTCAGCAGCCGACTGGCCGGAAACCGTCTTGCGCGCGTCCTTCAGCGCGCGCATGAACTCGGCGTGGTCTTCACTGCGATCGAATAGCGTCCGGAATTCCGCTTCCTGCGTGGCATCGATGCTCGGCGCACGCAGTAGATGCGCAGTGCCACCGCTATCGGCAATGGCAATAGCCAGGTCGCGCAGCATCCGCTCGCGCTCCTCCGCGTGAGGCAGCAGATAGATGCCGTCGCGCAGCACCGCACAGCCCTTCGCTTTCAGCGCGCGCCAGAAGCGCATGCGCGCCGTGGCGTTTTCGGTTGGAAGGGTGAGGACCAGAAGGGACCAGGTGCTGGGTGCGTTCATGTCGAGTAAGCTACATCGATGTTGCGTAGTCTACAAGAAATTTCTTGAAGGTCGGCTGTGGTGCGGGTGGCATGCCGAATGTCACCTGTCGCGCGCCCGACAAACGATATCGATCTCGCAGCGAGGTTTTATACGCAGCGGCTCAGATTTGAAGAGCTGGCGGAATTTGCGGACCACGAAGAATTCGATGGCATTTTTCTCGGCCATGCAAACTACCCGTGGCATATCGAACTGACTCATCTGCAAAACGCGACAGTTGCGAATGCGCCGACGAGGGAGCATCTGCTGGTCATCCACCTAATACGAAAGGCCGTGACGACAACATGATTTCAATATCTGCGAAGGAAATACTCCTTAGAGAATTCAAATGGGATGACTTATTGCAGTACCAGAGTCTCCGGGGCGATGCGAAATTTCAGCGCTTTTATAGCGAGGAGGATTCTGCGCCCGACAAGGCCAAAGAACTGCTCGAAATGTTCATTTCGCAAAGTAACGAAACCCCCAGGACGAAGTATCAACTGGCGGTTGTATCGGCCTCTGGCGACCTGATGGGCTCTTGCGGTATTCGAATTGAATCACCCGGGCACGCATCGATCGGTTGCGAGTTAGGTCGGCGATGGCATGGGACGGGAGCGGCACGCTACGCCTCAATCGCCCTGTTGGAATTTGGCTTCGTCGAACTGGCGGTTCAGCGAATCTTCGCGGAAACGATTTCGGAAAACAAGGCGGCAATCAGGCTCTGTAAAACAATTGGAATGCACGTCGAATCAGAACGTATCAATGATCAAAACTTCAAGGGCCAGGAGTGGACCACGACAATTCTCGCTATCACCCGGAACGAGTGGCAAGATATTCGTGCTCGGCACCAACCTCGCTAGCAGTACAGCAACACCTAATAACCCGACCTTACAAATATTATCTATCGATAATGCATAAGGCGACTGTGGTGCCATCAATAAACTATTAAAGAAACTCTTCATAGATCCCGTTAACGGTTTCTGACGCGTCGTATGCCGTCAAGACGAAAACTTAACAATAAAGGGATATATGAAGGGTATTCGTAATCGGGGATTCGTGAAGCTGACAGTGTGTGCATCGTTGCTTGCCACACTCGCGGCCTGCGGTGGGGGATCGGGGTCGTCTTCCACTACATCGGGAAGCACGCCTGCCACTACTTCGGGGAGCACACCTCCCGCCACTTCGGGAAGCACGCCATCGGCAACGCCGAGCGCGATGAGCGGGACGGTGGCAATCGGAAATGCGTTGACGAACGCATCCGTCACGGTGCTCGACGCCAATGGCAAGAGCGTATCGACGACCTCAGGAGCAAATGGCACCTATAGCGTGTCGATCACAGGCCTTACCGCCCCCTTCGTGATCACGGCTACGGACCCGTCGGGTGCTTCGAGCACGCTGTATTCGGTTGCGGCAACCGTACCGACGGGCACGACAGCGCCGGTCATTGCCAACGTGACACCGCTCACGACGGCTATTGCCGCATTGCTCACCCAAAGCGGCAATCCGCTCGACCTGACCGCCTCCGGTTCGCTGGGGTCCACTATCAGCCAAACGACAGTTAGCGCCGCTGTGGCGAAGCTGAATACGGCACTCGCCACGATCCTTAGTGCAAACGGTCTGTCGGCAAACTCGTTCGATCCGATCGGCGGGACGTTCACACCCAACCAGGCGGGTGCGGACGCGGTGATCGATTCCATCACCGTGAGACCATCGAACAAGGGAACAGGCCTGCAACTCGTGAGTCTGGCCGATCCGAACCAGGCGATTCCGCTGAACGTCGGCACAACGGCCCCGGCAGCTCTGCAGACACCGAAGTATCCCGTCAACTATCTCGCACCGTTGCTGACGGCACTCAGCCAATGTATGGCCGGCAACACGTCCGGGTGCTCGACGGCGATCGACGCAAACTACCTGAATGGGGGCATGAGTTTCGCACAGCGTCATACGCTGATCGGCACCGGCACGAAGCTCAACGGAGCGAAAACGCTGGCGTTCCTGCCCGCCGGCACTCTGGCGAATATCAGCAATCCTGCGGCGCTGGTGTACTTCCTGGTTACCGATGCGAATGGCACGCCGAACTTCGCCAGCGACATCGTCCAGTTGTTGCCTAATGGGACCTGGGACATCATTGGCAATCAGGAAAAGTACAACGTCTACATCGCGTCGTTCGTGGGCCAGAAACAGTTTGCCGATGCTGCGGACGCCAACAATGGCCGCTTCGAGTCGGGCCTGACCATTCAGATCCCGCAAGTCGTGCTCGACAGCGGCGTGCGCAAGCCGGTCGGTTCGGCTCTCGTGCAAGGCGCGGGGATCAACGGTGGCGGTTTGTACATGCTCAATACCGCGCAAGGCCTCGGCCAAGCCGGCTACGACCTGACCATTCCCACAACGGCGCTCACCGCTCCGTGGACCGGTTGCTCGACCTGTGCGCAATCGAACAGCACCACCGATCAGTACAAGTGGTCCTGGGCGTCGCTCTCCGGCGGGACCAGCACGTTCTCGCCGAATGGCAATCCGAGCTACACGCCGCAGCCGATCGACGTGTCGACCGTCCCGCAGTACTCGGTCTACACGGTTACGCTGTATGACACGACGGGCAATCAGATTGGTCAACCGCAAAAGGTCATCAACATTGCGCCGAACGTAACGGCAGCCGCAGCCGCAACGGTGAAATGGCAAACGCTGGGAAGCGATGTCATCAGCAACTTCCTGACTCCGGGTGGTTCGCTGGCAGGAGCACAGACGTCGTTGACTCTTGACTGGTCGGTGCCCGCAAATAGTCAGAACACGGCACTTCCGAACTTTGCCATCGGGATTGGAGCGGTAACAGCCGCGACAACCGCTACACCTGCGGAAGCCTATTCCCACGGGTTTGGCGTGGTGCCGACGGCTACCGGGACTAATACGTATTCCGCAAAGGTTACGGCAAGCCCTGGTGTGACGACGGAAGCGCTCAGCTTAGAAGTGCAGCGCTACGTGAAGCTCGGCTGGCAAGCCGATGGCGTCTACTACACCAATCAATGGGTGTATAAGAACTAATCGGTCGAACTAGACCGCTGTAAGTACGGGCACTGCTCTTCGGAGTAGTGCCCGTTTGTTTTTTTGCGATCAACTTATGTCTGCGCCGGGCCGCGTGCGGCCAGAAGCAACCAGTCGACAGCAACGCGCAGATCGTTGAGAATCAGTCCGATTCTCACAGGTACCCTCAGCGCCAGCTAATTCGAATGAAACACCTCGATGAAGTCGTACTTGTACCAGATCTCGCGGGCACCGCGGTGTTCGCAATCGAAGGCGCCAATGCGGCGGTCCATGCCGGGCTTGATCTGCTAGGCGTCCTGGTGTTGTCGTCCATCGTCGCACTTGGTGGCGGTATGATCCGCGACCTGTTGATCGGCGCGCTGCCGCCCAGCGCGGTGCGCGACTGGCGCTACCCGGCGCTTGCATTTATCTCAGGGCTTTTCGCCTTCCTCTTTCATACGCAGGTCGCCACGCTGTCGCCGCTGCTTCTGACGACGCTCGACGCGGCAGGCCTCGCGCTATTCGCGGTTGCGGGCGCACAGAAAGCTCTCGACTTTCGAATCAATCCGTTCATTGCCACATTGATGGGCACGGTCACCGGCTGCGGAGGAGGGCTCGTGCGCGACGTTTTGCTCGTACGCGTGCCAATGGTGTTGGTCACGGACATCTATGCAAGCGCGGCATTACTCGGCGCAGCGGTGGTAGTCGTCGGCAAGCGGCTTGGGTGCCCGCCTGTCGTTACCGCAGTCATTGGTGGTGGCGCATGCTTCGCACTGCGGATCGCAGCGGTACGCTTCGGTTGGCAATTGCCAAAGATCAAGATGGCGTGAGCATTGGCTCGTCCGGTGGACTGTACAAGCAGTTGCTATTAGAACCAGATGCAGGAAAGAGACCGCGCATCGACAGTCGTTCCGCGTGAACTCAGCGCAGGCTTTTAACCTGGGCCGGCGTGACATCTCCAGCAAACCGATTGCCGAAATGAGTTCTCGTGTAATTGACGACAGCCGCGACCTGATCGTCATTCATCTCGTCGCCGAACGGTGGCATCCCTTTTCTGCCGTGCAGTACGTTGATGATGACGTAGGGTGCTGCTTCGACGGCCGGGTTGTCAGCGAGCGCCGGGTAGTGGCCCGCGCCCTGCGCGCCTCTTCCATCTGGCATATGGCATCCCGCGCAGGTAGCGCTATAAAGCGCTTCGCCGCTTTGTTCGGTGAAACGATAGTCCGGCGAAATCGTGAAAGTGCGGGGTGCGTCCGGTGTCACGGCCTGAGCCGATACCGTTGCGGGTCCCGACAGCAAGCTCATCAGCATCATGGCAAGGATCAGCGTCCGCCTATCCATTGACGATTCTCCGATGCAGCCGGGTGATCGCATCCAGCGACGACAGCACCGCGCCTTCCTGCCATGCCGGGATATGGGAGGCGTGCTCTCCGGCAAGGACGATCCGTCCGTCGATCTGACAGAGATTTGTGTAGTGCGCTTTTCTCAATTCATCCGTCCATGCGGCGAAGCAGCCATTCGTGAATGGTGATCGGCTCCAACTCATCGCGAAACCGTTCTGGTACTCGCGCGCGTACTGCGGATGAATCTGGCTGCCCTGGCTCAATGCCACCGCGATCCGTTCGGCAGGGGGCAGCGCACCCATCTCGTAGCTGGCGGGCCCCCACATGTAGGCGCCGAGCAGCACCGCAGGGCCGGGCGATCCATAGCCCGTTGCCGGATAGCCGATCGTCGAGATCGGCAGGTCGGTATGCGTGATGCCGCCGTAGATCTGCTCGTCTTCTTCCCAGAATCGCCGGCCGAATTGCAGGCCGATTTTCACCGACGTCTCGTAGGGCACCGCATCGATCGCGGCGCGCATGTCCGGGCCGACCGCAATGTCGATCTGACTCAGAATCGAGAGCGGAATGGTGCACACCAGCCAATCCGCGTGCGCGGTCCGTTCGGTTCGGGTGGTCGTGTCGGTATAGCGCACGGTGACGCCTTGCTCGTCCTGCGAGATGGCCGTGACTCTGGCGTTGAACACCACGGCGTTCGCGACCTGCGAATACAGCGCATGGGCAATCCTGTCCATGCCGCCGACGGGCTGGAAAATGCTGCTCTGATAGTCCTGATCGTTTCCAGTGGAGAGCCATTGCCACAAACGCGATGCAAGCAACGGGTCGCGCGGGAGCAGCGTCGACGGCACGGCCTTGGGCATCAGTCCGCCGCCATGCGCGGTCGCGAAGCCGCGGCGCTCACTGCTTCTGGCGCCCGCCTGATAGCGGCCATCCCGGCCGAGCGCTCCCCATTGGCGCAGGGATTCGAGCAGCAGATGCGCATCTTCGGCGGACAACGCGTCATCGAGCGCGTCCTTGCGGATTGCTTTTGAAAGCAACTCGGCGACGTAGCCTTGATAGTCGGTCTGCACCGCCCGGAACCGTTGCGGCTTGCCATCGAAAGCCTCTGTCGAATGCAGGTAGGCGTTGTAGTTGACCTGGATGAACGGCTCGAGCGGCACCTTCAGTCGTTTTGCGTAGTCGAGTACGCCCTGATGGTGATACGGAATGCGCCACGGCCCTGGGTTCAGGTAAAGCCCGTCAGCGAATTCGCAGTACTGGGTGGCGCCGCCGAGTTCTGTATAACGATCACCGCCTCTGACAGTCCAGGCCCGGCCGCCCGCGCGGTTGTTGTACTCCAGCACCTGCACCTGGTAGCCCGCGTTCCTCAGCTCGAAGGCAGCGACAAGGCCAGCCATGCCCGCGCCGAGCACGAGAATCCGCGTTCCCTTGGGTGCGCCGTCGAGTCTGATCGGTCCGGCGTAGGTCGAGGCAGCGGCGAACCCAAGCGTGCCCATGCCTTGCATCATGGCGGCCGCGCCGAGGTTCTTGCCGATTAGCGTCAGCAGGTGCCGGCGGGTCATCGCGTTTGCGGTCATTCTCGACATAAGGACGTGGTGCCCCGACTGGAGAGAAACGATGGCGGACGAAGCTTGGGGATTGCGTTTGGGCGTGCTGCAACGGACTTGTTCATTTTATGCGATTGCCTGTCGGGCGTCGTGGACCGAACCGAACGCCAGAAAAACCGGCGATGAGCACGAAGCGCTTGACAGTCTATCTATGAGTAGATATAGTTCGATCCATGGAACCGACCACGACCGTTCGCGAACAGATACTCGATCATGCAATCACGCTCATCATGCTGCGTGGTTACAACGGGTTTAGCTATCGCGATCTGTCCGGTCTGGTTGGCGTCAAGACCTCGAGCATCCATTACTACTTCCCGTCGAAAGACGATCTGGTTCTGGAGGCGGTCAACGAGTACAGCAACAGCGTGCTCGGCGCCATCCATGCAATCGATGCTTCGTTGCCGGCTGACGTAAAGCTCAACAAGTACGGAAAGCTGTTCGGCAGGACCCTGGGTGACGGCGATCAGATCTGCCTGTGCGGCATGCTCGCTGCCGACATCGAGTCGCTGCCCGATAACATCCGGCAAGCGGTGCAGGCTTTTTTCAAGGCTAACGAAAGCTGGCTGGCCAAGGTTCTGGCGCAAGGTGCGCAGGAACATACGCTGGTGGTGAACGGCAAACCGGAAAACGCAGCGCGCGCGCTCTACGCGGCTTTTCAGGGCAGTGTGCTGGCGAGCCGGTTGTTTCACACCAAGGCCCGGCTCGAAGATGTCGAGGCATCGGTGAGAGTTGCGCGGTAACGCAGTTGTTGTGAGGTGGCGAGCCACCTCTTTGTTTGGCCACTCAATCTATCTTTGAGTAGATAGATTGAGTGGCGAAGACGATGCGGAATCGTCTGATTTTTTGCAGGCGAATCTATCTAGTAGTAGATAGCAAACTTGATTGTTGTCCTCTTTTTAAGGAGCTTCACCATGTCACTCGAAAAAGTTCTCTACCGTGCCCATGCTCACGCCACAGGTGGCCGCGACGGCCGTGCCGTCGTCCCTGCAGGCAATCTCGACTTCAAGTTGACCACGCCCCGGGAATTGGGCGGTGCGGGCGGCGAAGGCGCCAATCCCGAACAGCTTTTTGCCGCCGGCTACAGCGCCTGTTTCCTCGGCGCGATGAAGTTCGTGGCGGCGCGCGACAAGATCGCCATCCCCGCAGACGTCGCGATTGACGGCAGCGTTGGCATCGGCGCGATCCCGAACGGGTTCGGCATCGAAGTCGAACTGAAAATCTCGCTCCCCGGCATGACACGCGAAGCGGCACAGGCGCTGGTCGACAAGGCGCATATCGTCTGCCCGTACTCGAACGCCACCCGCGGCAACATCGACGTCACCCTCACGATCGTTTAACCACGCCCCCAATCGAATCGCTCAGGAACAGACCATGAAGACCTTCAAGCCATTGTTGCTCGCCGCCATGCTTGCGGCCAGTTCCACCCTCGCCATTGCCGCGAGCCCGGCAACACCGTCGACGCCGGCAACGCCCGATCTGGTGACCAGCCAGTTCCTGCATGCACTGAACAGCGGCACAGGACCGGCAATCAACACGTGGCCACCGGCGCAGGCACGTCAGGTGCTGATCGGCGCGCAGAACGGCGTGAAGGTCGATCTGTCCGGCATTGATGTGTCGAACAAGACCATCGAACAGGACGGCATCACCGTGCCGATCACGATCGTGCGGCCCGTGGGCGCAACGGGTACGCTGCCGGTCTTCATGTTCTTCCACGGTGGCGGCTGGATTCTCGGTGACTTCCAGACCCACGAGCGGCTGGTGCGCGACCTTGTCGTGCAATCCGGCGCGGTGGCGGTTTTCGTCAATTACACGCCCTCGCCCGAAGCGCGCTACCCGGTGGCGATCAATCAGGCCTACGCGGCCACCAAATGGGTTGCTGCACATGGCAATGAGATCGGTGTGGACGGCAGCCGCCTCGCGGTCGTGGGCAACAGCGTCGGCGGCAACATGGCCGCGGTCGTCTCCCTGATGGCGAAGGACAAGCAAGGTCCCGCAATCCGCTTCCAAGGCTTGATGTGGCCGGTGACGGACGCGAATTTCAACGACGGCTCGTACAACGCCTATCCGGAAGGCCATTTCCTGACGCGGCCGATGATGAAGTGGTTCTGGGATGCTTATACAAAGGATCTGAAGCAGCGTAACGAGATTTACGCTTCACCGCTGCGTGCTTCGGTTGATCAACTGAAGGGGCTGCCGCCGGCGCTGATCCAGGTGGCGCAGTTCGACGTGCTGCGCGATGAAGGCGAGGCCTATGGTCGCAAACTCGATGCTGCGGGCGATGAAGTCACCACGGTTCGCTACAACGGTACGATCCACGACTTTGGCTTGCTGAATGCGCTCGCCGCAGATGCACCGACCAAAGCCGCAACCAGGCAGCTTGCGAACGAGTTGCAAGCGCGGCTGAAGTAAGGTGTGCAACCCCGGCCGCGGCGCACTTGGATAAGAGCTGGGTGCCGCGGCAGTCGGGGAATTTGACTTTACGTTCTCATGCAGTGTCTGCCGACTACCTTAAAGAAGCCTACACTTATCCGTGACCCGCGCTAACCGAATAGTGGCCGCCAATCAGTTTGACGGGCGCGGGCAGACACGTCCGTTCCCGATGGCGTCGCTTATTCGCGGCAAAGGAGAAGCCATGGACAAGACCCCCAAATCCGCGGCCTTATTCATCGCGGGCTTCGGCCCGATCGTGACTGACGCCAACGCAAGTCGCGATCTCTACAGCCGGGCTTTCGGTATCCCCTTCACGGAAGAGAAAGGCGGCTACCTCCATACGGAGAGTCTGCAAGGCGCGAACACGTTCGCCTTGTGGCCACTCACTCAGGCCGCTCAGTCGTGCTTCGGCACGGATTCGTGGCGTAGTGACATACCCGTCCCGCAAGCCTGGATCGAGTTCGATGTCGACGACGTCGAAGCGGCTACCGCAGAACTTGAATCGCAAGGGTATCGGATGCTGGTCAGGAACCGGAATGAGCCGTGGGGCCAGACCGTCAGTCGTCTCATTGGGCCGGAAGGGTTGCTGGTAGGAATCACCTTTACGCCGTCGATGCGGGAAAAGAAATGATGTGATGCGGTAGCCTCGATGGCCGCGACTCACGAGCGCGCGTTGTGAGGCGACGCGATCGTCCCTTGCGAGTCGCCAGGACCGCTAGAATTGCGGTTTTAGCCCGGAATACCCCCATGTCTTTTGCCTCGCTTGGCCTGATCGATCCCTTGCTGCGTAATGTGCAGGAGAGCAATTACCAGACACCTACGCCGGTGCAGGCCAAGGCGATTCCTGCTGTGCTCAGTGGCAAGGATGTCATGGCTGCGGCACAGACCGGCACGGGCAAAACAGCGGGTTTTGCGCTGCCGCTGTTGCAACGGCTGGTGCAACACGGCCCGGCGGTGTCCAGCAACCGCGCGCGCGTTCTGGTGCTGGTGCCCACGCGTGAACTGGCTGAACAGGTGCTGCAAAGCTTTATCAGTTACGGCAAAGGCCTCGACTTACGATTTCTGGCCGCCTACGGCGGCGTGAGCATCAATCCGCAAATGATGAAGTTACGCAAAGGCGTGGATGTGCTCGTTGCCACGCCGGGCCGTTTGCTCGATCTCAATCGCCAGAACGCAGTGCAGTTTGATCAGGTGCAAACGCTGGTGCTGGATGAAGCCGACCGCATGCTGGATCTGGGCTTTGCGCGCGAACTCAACGCCGTCTTTGCTGCCTTGCCCGCTCAGCGCCAGACTCTGCTGTTTTCTGCCACGTTTACCGATGATATCCGCGCCATGGCGGCGAGCATTCTGCGCGGCCCGGTCAATATCAGCGTTAGCCCGCCCAATGCCACGGCCAGCAAGATCAAGCAGTGGGTGGTGCCGGTGGATAAAAGGAACAAGCCCGACCTCTTCATGCACCTCGTGGCTGAGAATAACTGGGAGCATGCGCTGGTGTTCGTCAAAACCCGCATTGGCGTGGATTACCTCGCGGCCATGCTGGATGAAGCGGGCTATGCGGTTGACACCATCCACGGCGACAAACCGCAACCCGCGCGCATGCGTGCGCTGGAGCGCTTCAAGACGGGCGAAGTCCAAATGCTGGTAGCCACCGATGTGGCTGCGCGCGGTCTGGATATCGACGACCTGCCGCTGGTGATCAACGTTGATCTGCCGATCGTGGCGCAAGACTATGTGCACCGTATTGGCCGCACCGGCCGCGCGGGCGCCAGCGGCGTGGCGGTGTCCCTTGTGTGTGCCGATGAAGCGCCGCAACTGGCCGCGATCGAAGCGCTGATCCGGCAAACGCTGCCCCGTGAAGAAGAGCCGGGTTTTGAAGCCGAACACCGTGTGCCGCAAACCAGCACGACGGGCGAGATCATCAAGAAACCCAAAAAGCCTAAGAAGCCCAAAGTGCCGCAAGCTGCGCCGGGCGCCGTACAGGTGCTCAACAAAAAACCGCGCCCGCAAAGTGGCGAAAACAAACACAAGTCTGCGGCGCAGCACGCTATGGTCACGAGTGAAGGCACAAGCTTTTCCACCGGTAGCCCGTTCAGCGTGCAAAAGCCGCGCAGCAAACCCGCCGGCAAGCCAGCCGCAGGTTCACGTAAGCCGGTCGGCAAACCAACTGGTGGCCGCGGCAAACGCCAACCCTGATCCGTTGGGATGGGTAATTCCAGCCCGGGAACAGGCTGGCAGTTTGCCTTCTGCCCCCTCGCAGTTTCAGCGGTATCACCCCCTGATCGCGTTTCCTCATACCTTGGCCCGGAATAGGGGGAGCTATGGCACAAGAGCAGCAGTACTGCGCCAGTCTCCTGTTGGGAACCTGGAAACTACAGTCCTTCACGACCGAAGATCTGGCCACGGGCCAGAAGACCGGATTATTCGGCGCCCACCCAAGCGGTTACCTCTGCTACGGTCCCGACCTCAGGATGTATGCAATTCTGGTCGAGGAAGGACGAAACGCGCCCGCCGATCTGGTGCCAACCGACGCGGAGCGCATCGACCTCTACAACGGATTCAGCTCATACGCAGGGACCTACAGCATAGAGGGCGACCGGGTGAGCCATTATGTCGACGCATCGTGGAATCAGATGTGGACAGGAACGACCCACGTGCGTCAGTTCAGAATCGACGGCAAATATCTGTACATCACCACGCTGCCCGCGCGAAGCCCGGTCACCGGCAATGAATGCATTTCCGAGTTGGTATGGATTAAGGTCGAGTAGAGCGGATTCACGCCTCCGGCAGCCGAAAGCACGTTTCACATTGCGGAATTTGCCTTGAATTTCAGCGGCGCGATTTTTCCGTCGTCTGAAAACATGTTTTGCATCGCAAAATTTACTATGTATCTTATTGAAAAATAAGAAAAAATTAAGTCATATGTCTTATATAAGACATCGCGCAGACGCAGCTACTATTTAGTCATGCAGTTCGCTGCGGCATACGTGGCGGCACGCTCAACCATCTATTAACGCGCTTTGCTCTTAGGAGAGACACATGGCCCAGTACCAAGACGACATCAAGGCAGTTGCTGCTTTGAAAGAGAACCACGGCAGTGCATGGAACGCGATCACTCCCGAGTATGCCGCCCGCATGCGTGCGCAGAACAGGTTCAAAACGGGCCTCGACATCGCGAAGTACACGGCGAAGATCATGCGCGCCGATATGGCCGCCTACGATGCCGACTCGTCGAAGTACACCCAGTCGCTGGGCTGCTGGCACGGCTTCATCGGCCAGCAGAAGATGATCTCCATCAAGAAGCACTTCAACAGCACCGACCGCCGCTATCTTTACCTCTCCGGCTGGATGGTGGCCGCGCTGCGCTCCGAGTTCGGTCCGCTGCCGGACCAGTCGATGCACGAAAAAACCTCGGTGAGCGCGCTGATCCGCGAGCTGTACACCTTCCTGCGCCAGGCCGACGCGCGTGAACTGGGCGGCCTGTTCCGCCAGCTCGACGCGGCCGAAGGCCCTGCCAAGGCCGCCATTCAGGAAAAGATCGACAACCACGTTACGCACGTCGTGCCTATCATCGCCGACATCGACGCGGGTTTCGGCAACGCCGAAGCGACCTACCTGCTGGCCAAGCAGTTCATCGAAGCAGGCGCATGCTGCATTCAGATCGAGAACCAGGTGTCCGACGAGAAGCAGTGCGGCCACCAGGATGGCAAAGTCACCGTGCCGCACGAGGACTTCCTCGCCAAGATCCGCGCGATCCGCTACGCCTTCCTGGAACTGGGTGTGGACGACGGCATCATCGTGGCCCGTACCGACTCGCTGGGCGCCGGCCTGACCAAGCAGATCGCCGTGACCAACGCACCGGGCGATCTGGGCGACCAATACAATTCGTTCCTCGATTGCGAGGAACTGTCGGCTGACCAACTGGGCAATGGTGACGTCATCATCAAGCGCGACGGCAAGCTGCTGCGTCCCAAGCGCCTGCCGAGCAACCTGTTCCAGTTCCGCGCCGGCACGGGCGAAGCGCGCTGCGTGCTGGACTGTGTC
Organism: Paraburkholderia ginsengiterrae; assembly: GCF_001645125.1. Lineage (GTDB taxonomy): Bacteria > Pseudomonadota > Gammaproteobacteria > Burkholderiales > Burkholderiaceae > Paraburkholderia > Paraburkholderia ginsengiterrae. The sequence continues at coordinate 19,200 of NZ_LXKA01000365.1, forward strand.
ACCGCGCTGCAAAACGGTGCCGACCTGCTGTGGATCGAAACCGAAAAACCGCATATCGCCCAGATCGGCGGCATGGTCAGCGAGATTCGCAAGGTCATCCCGAACGCCAAGCTGGTGTACAACAACAGCCCGTCGTTCAACTGGACGCTGAACTTCCGCCAGCAGGTGTATGACGCAATGAAGGCCGCAGGCAAGGATGTGTCGGCATACGACCGCGCCCAGCTGATGAGCGTGGAATACGATCAGACCGAACTGGCGATCGCCGCCGACGAAAAGATTCGCACCTTCCAGGCCGACGCGGCGCGCGAAGCAGGTATCTTCCACCATCTGATGACGCTGCCGACCTACCACACCGCCGCACTGTCGACCGACAACCTCGCCAAGGAGTATTTCGGCGACCAGGGCATGCTGGGTTACGTGGCTGGCGTGCAGCGCAAGGAAATCCGTCAAGGCATCGCCTGCGTCAAGCACCAGAACATGTCCGGCTCGGACATCGGCGACGACCACAAGGAGTACTTCAGCGGCGAAGCGGCGCTGAAAGCGGCGGGTAAAGACAATACGATGAACCAGTTCTAATATCAGTAGTGCCGCAAGGTAAAACGCCAACCCATAGGGGTTGGCGTTTTTTTTCGTGCGCCCGGCAGGGCGCACTCACTCGGAGGTGAAAGTCCTCTACACACCCGGCAAGGGGAAGTGTTAGCCAGAGGCAAGGGTTTCGCGGGCGACTGCGAGTCTGAAGGAAGTCCGA
>NZ_LXKA01000366.1 GCF_001645125.1 Paraburkholderia ginsengiterrae
GCGGTAACCAACCCGCGGATATCAGTGTGACCCACCGTCGAGACGTACTGCTACGTCGCCCTCAGGAAATTCAGATGCACCAAAACCGAGAACCGATCGCGATTGACACGGAAAGTCATATCAGTCCAACTGCTATTAGCAAAACCGCGTTTAATAGCCACAATTCGTCGAGATATCAACGAATGTCCACAAACGAAGGGTCGGATATGGGTGCGGCGCTGGCTCAAACAGCTCTGCAACCGCCTGACGATGGAACCCGTGACGGGCCAACGCCGCAACAAGCCTCGCCGCTGAAGGTCGTAGCGCGGCCAACCGGGTGAGCATCTGACGCTCCCACGGCCTGCACAATACCGAGGCTCACCGTCGCCTGATACACCTCGCACTCGCCAGCCGGTCACGTCCGCCGTTCAACGTCTGGCTCGATGCCCCGAACTGCCGCGCGCGCTCGCGTCATGAGACGCACTGCGCGGCCGCGCAGGGGTGACACACAGGAGTGTCGCCCGCTCGCAGGCCGCGCCGTCTGACTTCCGTTTGGTTTGCCGCGATAAGGGGGTCTATCGCGGCCACCGTCTGCTTTCCCGCCAGAAAAAGCGGTTTTCTGGCGTCAGGCCTGTGCGTAATCTAGACTGGAATTTCCCGCCTGCGCCCGCCTCGATCTGCTTTCCCCGGGTGCCGTGGAGTCCCGCCATGGCCCGCCCCGCCGCCGTCTCCCCCGACCAGATCCGCACTACCGTGCTCGCGATGCTCGCCGAGGCGGAGCTGGATCCCGAGCATGCCCCGCCGACCAGCGAACGCTTCCGCCGGGTGGTGGCGGTGCGCAAGCTGCGCGCACGGCTCGGTGCCGGCGACCCGGCGATGCTCTCGCGTACCCTGAACACGATCGAGGCCGAAGTGGTGCGCGCCGGCCTTGCGCAGGTCGCGATTCCCGGCCTGCCTGACCCGATCGCCGAGCAGATGCGCGCACTGTGGCAGGCGGCCGTCGCGGTCCAGCTCGACGAGGTGGTCCGTCTCAGGGAGGACGCGACGCGGGCCGCCGAAGCGTCGGACGCCGCGCGACGGGACGCCGAGTTGCGAACCGAGATGCTACGGGTCGAACTGGCCGATCTAAGGGCGCAGGTAACGGCACGCGACAGCGAACTGGCCAACCTGCGCGCGGACTGCCGCAGCCTCACCGAGCGGGCGGCGACGCTCAATGGGGCTGCTGCGGGCCTGCAGGCCGAACGGGACACCGTCACCGCAACCCTTGCCCAGACCCGACAGTCACACGCCGACGAGTTCGCTGCGGTTCACACCCGCTACGAAGGCCTGTCCCGGCAGCTGCTGCAGGAAACGGAACACCAGCGGCACGCGCTGCAGGCCGAGCGCGAGCGGCTGGCCGGCCAGGTGTCCGAGGCCCGGGAGCGGGTCGCCGCCCTCGAGGGACTGCGTGACCGGCTGCTTACCGAGCTCGCCGGCGAGCGCGACGCCCGCCAGCACGCCGCGGCCGAAGCGGCCGCCCTGACCACGCTCGTCTCTGAGCAGCGCGCGCTACTGCAAACCATGCAGGCGGCCCAGCCCGCTCAGGCTGCCACGCACGGTGCGGCCAGCGCCACGCCCGGCCGGCGCCGCCGGACGTCGGCCACGCCATCGGTGGCGACGCCCTCGCCGGCCGGCCCCGTCGCACAGGCCAGGAGGAAGGCACGATGAACCTCGCCGGCTGGTTCGATACCGGGGCGTCGCCCCCGCAGCCGTTGCCCGGTTCGATTGACGCGGCCCTCGACTACCTGGCCGGCGCGACCGGCCATCCGGTCTACATTCGCTGGACGCTGTCGCGCCTGAAGCGCGGCTGCCCGTCGCTGGCCGACGCGAAACGCGAGCACCCTGCCGTGTTCGCGCTGCTGCTCGAGCACGAGGCCGCCATCGAATACTGGGACCGCGGCCGCCTGCGGATTGTCGCGGCGGCCGACGCGCCGGCACCGGAAACGGTGCTGGCGCGCGTGCTGCACCAGCACCGGCGCCGTTTCCGTGAGGTCGCTGACAGCAGTGTGCCGGTCACGACAGGCTCCGGTGCGTCCTCATCCTCGTCCTCATCGTCGTCCTCTCCCGCGACCGCAACGGCGGCCGTCTGGCTCGCGGCGCTCGGGCCGCCGCCCCTCGCCCAGCCTGCCGCGCCTGCGGCCAGCACCACGGGCGGCGCACTTCGGCTGGGCGGCACCGTTCTTCCTGCTGGTCGTGCTGTCGCTCATCGTGTGGCTGGTGGGACGGCAATTGGTGCCGTCGGTGGCGGAGCATTTGAGCCGCCGTCCGCCGCCGCTCGCCGAAGTCCTGCCGGATCTATGGCGGCTGCTGAGCAACCCGCGCCATCTGAACGCGTTTGCGCTGACCTTCACGATGATGATCGCGCACATGCTGGTGATCCCGTTCATTTCGCCGATGCTGGTCGCCAATCACGGCGTCGCCCCCGCGCAGCTGTCATGGCTCTACATGGCGGGCGGCGCGGCGACCTTCTTTACATCGCGCCGCGTCGGCAAGCTCGCGGACCGATTCGGCACGCGCCGGGTGTTCCGGATCGCGGCGGTGCTCGCGTTCGTCCCCGTACTGATGATGACGCATCTGCCCAATCTGCCGTTCTACGCGCTCGTGCTGTTCTTCCCGTTCTTCATGGTCCTGCTGTCCTCGCGCATGGTGCCGCGGCAGGCCCTCCTGACCACCGTGCCTGAACCTGCCCGGCGAGGCGCGTTTCTGAGCGCGAACAGCGCGCTTCAGGCCATGGGCACAGGTAGCGGAGCATGGCTTGGCGGCCTGATGCTCGGCACGTCGCCGGGCGGTCAGATAGTGGGCTATGGGACTGTCGGCTGGGTCTCGGTGGCCGTCTCGCTGGCGGGCGTGCTGTGGGTTTCGCGGGTGCGGAGCGCACAAGGCAACGCACCCGCGGCGGGGGGGTTAGTGCCGCCCGTGGTCAACCCTGTTCCGCGCCCAACCCTGCCAACGGATGCGACTCCCGCTTCCACGGCGAAGCAAGGAAATGCCTGACGCGTTCCGGCCGCACTTCAGCGAGCGTGGCGGGCGCCCAGCGGGCTTGCCGATCCTTGTCGATCAGCTGCGCTCTCACGCCCTCGCAGAAGTCGCCCTCCTCGATCACGCGCTTGACGATGCCCAGTTCCATGCGGAAGCACTCGGCCAACGTCATCTGCCGGCCTCGCAACAGCGCCTCGCGCGTGACGTGGAGCATGGTGGGTGAATGGCCGGTCAGCGCGTCGTAGGTGGACTGCAGCCACTGCCTCACTTCGCGTGAAGGATCGCGTTCCAGATCGTGCCGCAGTGTCGCGACCATCCGGTCGACGCTCGAGCGCCGGTCGAAGTGGCGCAAGATGAGCTGCGTCAATGCCCCGTGCGGCCCCAGCGCCGCATGCGGAACGATGTTGCACGGCGGCTCGAACACGCCGCGCAGCGCGGCCAGCAGATCGCCTTGGTGCGGCATGCGCTGCAGGCGCTCCTCGAACGTGGCGAGCCATTCGGCCGGCACGCACAGATCCGCCAGTTGCAGACGCAACGCATCGGCGCCTGACAGCGTCGCGCCGGTCAGCCCGACGTACAGTTCCAGCTCCGGTGGCATGACGCTCAAAAAGCGGGTTGCGCCGACGTCCGGCAGGAAACCGATGCGCGTTTCCGGCATGGCGATCTTGCTGCGCTCCGTCACGATGCGCAGCCGCGCCGCCTGGCCGAGCCCCATGCCGCCGCCCATCGTAATGCCGTCGAGCAAGGCGACCACTGGCTTCGGAAAGGTGTGCAGCGCGTAGTCGAGCCGGTACTCATCGACGAAGAACGCGAGCCACCGGCTGTCGCCGTTCTTCGCGAGCCGCTGCACCTCGCGCACGTCGCCGCCGGCGCAGAAGCCCTTGGCGCCCGCGCCCTTCAGCACGAGCGCGACGATGCCCTCGTCGGTGCGGCAATGTTCGACCAGCACGGCAAGCTCGCGCACCATGGCGTGCGAGAGCGCATTGAGCGCGGCCGGGCGGTTCAGCGTGATGATCGCCACCCGGTTGACCACACGGAACAGAATCTCGCGTTCCGCCTCGTGGCTCGCTACGGGCACGACGCTTTGCAAGGCGCTCATCGCTGCGTCTCCTGATCGGCGTGAGCGGCCTGGGCTGTTTGCGCCACCTGCCACCGCGGCGCGCGCTTCTCGAGGAACGCGTTGACACCTTCGCGCTGATCGGCGCCGTCGAACAGATCGACGAAGCGTTCGCGTTCCAGCGCCAGCGCCGCCGCGCGCGGCACGCCGTTGCGGCCCTGGTGAATCAGCGTCTTACTGAAGCCCACCGCCTGCGGGCTCAAGGTGGCGACACGCGCCGCCATGGTCAGCGCGGCCTCGCGCGCCGCGCCCTTCTCCACCACCTCCTCGACGAGACCGATACGCAACGCCGTCGCCGCGTCGACGCGTTCGCCGATGAGGATCATCCGCTTGGCCCAGCCTTCGCCGACGAGCCACGGCAGCGTCTGCGTGCCGCAGCCGCAGGGCAGCAGGCCGACCGCCGTCTCCGGCAAGGCCAGCAACGCATGTTGTTCAGCAATCCGAATATCGCATGCGAGCGCGCATTCGAGCCCGCCGCCCATCGCATAGCCGTTGATCGCCGCGATCACCACCGGACGCGCATTCTGCAAGGTTTCGAACGCCGCGCCGAAGCGCGCCGCCGCCGTGCGCGCGACTTCGCGGTTGCCGTCGGCGAACGTGTTCAGATCCGCGCCCGCACTGAAGAACTTGGGGCCGTCGCCGGTAATGACGATCGCCCGCACGTGCGCCTCGCCGTTCAGACGCTCCACCGTCTGCTGCAATTGCAGCAGACCCTCGGGCGTGAAGGCGTTGGCGGGCGGCCGCTTGAGCGTGAGTTGCGCAACGGCGCCGTCATGCGCGTAGTCGAGTTCGATCATGATGCAGCTCCGTCCCTGGCGTCCTGGGCGTCGTGACGATACAGCTTGATGACCGCGGAAAAGTCGAGACGTCCCGCGCCTTTTGCGCTCATCGTTTGATAGAGCTGCTGCGCGAGCGCGCCGAGATAGACCGGCTGACGCACCGAGCGTGCGGCATCGCTGGCGAGACCCAGGTCCTTGAGCATCAGATCCGTGCCGAAGCCGCCGGTATAGCCGCGCGTGGACGGCGCGGTCTCGATCACGCCGGGCATCGGGTTATACGTGTCCGAACTCCAGCACCGCCCCGTCGACGTATTGATGATGCCGCCCAGCACTTTCGCGTCGATGCCGAGCGCCTCGCCGAGCGACATCGCCTCAGCCACGCCCGCCATCGTGATGCCGAGCACGAGGTTGTTGCAGATCTTCGCGACCTGGCCCGTGCCGGCCGCGCCGCAATGCACGATGTTCTTGCCCATCGCCGACAACACCGGCTTGACCTGTTCAAACGCGCTCGCGCTGCCGCCGACCATGAAGGTCAGCGTGCCCGCTGCCGCGCCGCCGGTGCCGCCTGAAACAGGCGCATCGACAAAGTCGTTGCCCTGCTTCTGCGCGAGTTCGGCAAACGCCTTCACGCTGGCAGGATCGATCGTGCTCGAATCGATGATGGTCACGCCCTTGGCAATGCCCGCGAAAACGCCGTCGTCCGCGGTCAGCACGCTGCGCACGTGCGCGGCGGCCGGCAGCATGGTAATCACGCATTCCACGTCGGTCACTGCCGCCTTCGGCGATGCTGCCGCTTTCGCGCCCGCATCGACCAGCGCCTGCACGGCTTGCGCGCTGAGGTCAAATACGTTGACCGCGTGGCCCGCCTTGAGCAGGTTGTGAGCCATCGGCGCGCCCATGTTGCCGAGTCCGATAAAGCCAATCTTCATGATGTCGTCTCCGTCTATGCGCGGCTGCAATGGATGCGCTCAGCGCAGGCTGATGGTCGTGTTGACGCCGTCGTTGACGGTATCGTCGTCGAACCAGCGGGCCGTGACGGTTTTGGTCTGCGTGTAGAACTGCACGACCTGCTTGCCGTAGGGGCCGAGGTCGCCGAGCTTCGAGCCGCGCGAGCCGGTAAAGCTGAAGAACGGCACCGGCACCGGAATCGGAATGTTGATGCCGACCTGGCCGATATCGATCTCGCTCTGGAACTTGCGCGCCGCCGCGCCGCTCTGCGTGAAGAGGCCCACGCCATTGCCGAACGGATTGCTGTTGACCAGCGCGATCGCGTCATCGAGCGTCGCCGCGTTCAGCACGACCAGCACCGGGCCGAAAATTTCCTGCGTGTAGATCTGCATCTCGGTGGTGACGTCCGTGAAAATCGTCGGGCCGATGAAATTGCCTTGCTCGTAGCCCGGCACTTTCACATCGCGGCCGTCGAGCGCGCGCGTCGCGCCCTCTTTCACGCCCGCTTCGATCAGCCCGAGAACGCGCTGTTTGGCCGCGCGCGATACCACCGGGCCGATGTCCGTATTCGGTTCGCTGCCGGCATTGACCTTGAGCGTCTTCGCCTTGGCGACCAGATCCGGCACCCATTGCTGCGCGGCGCCCACCAGCACCACCACCGAAGTCGCCATGCAACGCTGCCCCGCCGCGCCGAAGCCCGCGCCGGCGAGCGCATTGAGCGTCTGCTCGCGGTTCGCATCGGGCAGCACCACGGCGTGGTTCTTCGCGCCCATCATGGATTGCACGCGCTTGCCGTGCTCGCTGCCGAGACGATAGACATGCGTGCCGACGGCCGTCGAGCCGACGAACGAAACCGCCTTGATCAGCTCATGCGTGCAGAGCGCGTCGACTACTTCCTTGCCGCCGTGCACGACGTTCAGCACGCCCTTCGGCACGCCCGCTTCTAGTGCGAGTTCGACCAGTTGCATGGTCGACAGCGGATCCTGTTCCGACGGCTTGAGCACGAAGGTGTTGCCGCAGACAATCGCCATCGGGAACATCCATAGCGGAATCATCGCCGGGAAGTTGAACGGCGTGATGCCGGCACAGACGCCGATCGGCTGGCGCAGCGTGTACGTATCGACACCGCCCGCCACGTTCTCCGCGAATTCGCCCTGCTGCAAGCTGCCGATCGAGCAGGCGTGCTCGACCACTTCGAGGCCGCGGAAGATATCGCCTTCGGCGTCGGGAATCGTCTTGCCTTGCTCGGCACTCAAGGTCTTTGCGATGCGCGGCATATGCTCGCGAATCAGCGCCTGAAACTTCAGCATGATGCGCATGCGCGCGCCAATCGGCGTGTCCTTCCACGTCTTGAACGCGGCATGCGCCGAGCGGATCGCCTCGTTCACTTCATCGGCGGTGGCGAACGGTACCCGCGCCAGCACCTCTTGCGTGGCGGGGTTGACGATATCGCGCCATTCGGTGGTCTTCGATTCGACGAACTCACCGTTGATCAGCAGCTTGACGGTGGCGGCGGCAGCAATTGCGTTCATGCTGAAACTCCTGTGCAGTGGCCGCGTGGCGGCCGAACAGTGACAATGGATAAAAAGGAATCAACGCAAGTCTGGGAAGTCTTCTTCCCAATACTCGCCGGGCAAGCGCGCGGGTTCCGCTTCGCGCTCCATTTCACGGCGCCGCAATTCCACGCGGCGAATCTTGCCGGAGATGGTTTTCGGCAGTTCGCTGAATTGCAGGCGGCGAATCCGCTTGTACGGGGCGAGCTTTTCGCGCGAAAACGCGAACACGGCGCGTGCGAGTTCGGGACCGGCTTCGTAACCCTGGCGCACCGTGACGAACGCCTTGGGCACCGACAGACGCAGCGCGTCGGCGCTCGGCACCACGGCGGCTTCGCCGATCGCTTCGTGCTCGATCAGCACGCTTTCGAGTTCGAACGGGCTCAGGCGGTAGTCCGAGGATTTGAAGACGTCGTCGGCGCGGCCCACGTAGACGTAGTAGCCGTCGTCGCGGCGCAGCGCGACGTCTGAGGTCCGGTAAAAGCCGTTGCGCATGGCTTGCGCGGTGGCGTTGGCATTGTTGGCGTAGCCCGTCATCAAGCCGAGCGGACGCTTGGCCAGAGACAGCGCGATTTCGCCTTCGGTGACGGGCTGATCGTCGGCGTCGATCAGTGCGATCGTGTAGCCCGGCAGCGGGCGTCCCATCGAACCCGGCACGACCGGCTGGCCCGGCGAGTTGCCGATCTGGCAGGTGGTCTCGGTCTGGCCGAAGCCGTCGCGAATCGTAATGCCCCACGCGTGCTTCACCCGCTCGATGATCTCGGGATTCAACGGCTCGCCGGCCCCGACAATCTCCCGCAGCTTGACCGGATAGTCGGTCAGATGTTCCTGCACGAGCATGCGCCAGACAGTAGGTGGCGCGCACAGCGTGGTGACGTTGAAGCGCACCAACACGTTCAGCGTGTCTTTGGGCACGAAGCGCGCGAAGTTGAACACGAACACACAGGCCTGCGCATTCCACGGCGCGAAGAAGCAGCTCCATGCGTGCTTGGCCCAGCCCGGCGAGCTGATGTTCCAGTGAACGTCGTTCGGTTGGAGGCCGATCCAGTACATGGTCGACAGATGGCCGACCGGATAGCTTTGATGCGTATGCTCGACCAGCTTGGGCTTCGAGGTCGTGCCCGAGGTGAAGTACAGCAGCATCGGATCGGTGGCGCGCGTGATGCCGTCGGGCGTGAACTGCGGTGAAGCGTCGTAGGCGGCGGCGAGATCGATCCAGCCGTCGCGCGGCGCGCCGACCGAGAGGCGCGTGAGCGGCGTTTCCAGCGTATCGAATTTGCCCAGCTCCGCGCTATCGACCACCACGAACTTCGCGCCGCCAATCTGCACGCGGTCGCGCACGTCGTCGGCGGAAAGCTGCGTGGTGGCGGGCAACACGATCGCGCCGAGCTTCATGGCCGCGAGCATCACGTCCCACAGTTCGACGCGGTTCGGCAGCATCAGCAGCACGTGGTCGCCGCGCCCCACGCCCACCCCGCGCAGGAAATTCGCCATGCGCGACGAGCGCTCCGACATCTGCGCGTATGACAGGCGCAGGCCGTCGCCGGTGGGATCGTCGACGATCCACAGTGCGGGATTGTCGTTGTTGCGTGCGATCACGTCGAAGTAGTCGAGCGCCCAGTTGAACTCGTCCAGCGCCGGCCACGCGAATTCGCTGTAGGCACGGTCGTAGTCGGTTCGATGGCGCAACAACAGCTCGCGCGCGTCGAAAAAGCCTTTCGCTGCAGTCATCGTCGTCTCCAATTTGACGCGGTATCCACTCCGCTTTTTTCTCCACCATCGCTCTCATTACTGCCAGGCTGCGAGGCTATTTTGCACTCAAAAACCCCCTCATCTGCATTTACACATGGCGCGCGATCACCATGCGCTGCACTTCGCTGGTTCCTTCGTAAATCTGCGTGATGCGCGCGTCGCGGTAGTGGCGCTCCACCGCGTAGTCCTCGAGATACCCATACCCGCCGTGAATCTGAATCGCGTTCGAGCAGATTTCCTCGGCCAGCTCCGAGGCGAACAGCTTCGCCTGCGAGGCTTCCGACAGACACGGCTTGCCTGCCGTGCGCAGCCGCGCCGCATGATGCACGAGCAGGCGCGCGGCATTCAGGCGCGTGGCCATGTCGGCGAGCATGTTGGCGATGGTCTGATGGTCCTTGAGCGCCTTGCCGAACTGAATCCGTTCGCTCGCATAGCAACGCGCGGCATCGAACGCGGCCCGCGCGATGCCGACTGCCTGCGCGGCGATGCCGATGCGCCCGCCTTCGAGATTCGACAGCGCGATGCGCAAGCCTTCGCCCGGCTCGCCGAGCAGATTGGCCTCGGGCACGGCGCAGTCGTCGAACGAAATCGGGCAGGTGTCGGACGCGCGAATGCCGAGCTTGTGCTCCGGCTTGCCGACGTTGAAGCCCGGCGTATCGGTCGGCACGATGAAGGCGGACAGGCCGCGCTTGCCGCGCTCGGGATCGGTGACGGCGAACACGATCGCGAGATCGGCGCGCGCGCCGTTGGTCACGAACTGCTTGCTGCCGTTGAGCACCCACTTGCCGTCGCGCAGCACCGCGCGGGTGCGCAGATTGTTCGCCTCGGAGCCGGCCTGCGGCTCGGTCAGGCAGAACGCGCCGATGCGCCGGCCGGTGGCGAGGTCGTGCAGATAGCGGTCCTTTTGCGCAGCTGTGCCGAAGTTGAGGATCGTGCCGCAGCCGACCGAGTTGTGCACACTCATCAGCGTGGCGCACGCGGCGCAGCCCGCGGCGATCTCTTCGAGCGCGAGCGCGTAGGCCACGTAGTCGGTGTAGGAACCGCCCCACTCCGGCGGCACGATCATGCCGAGAAACCCGAGCTCGCCCATCTGCTTGACGACCTCGTCGGGCAGGCGCGCTTCGCGGTCCCACTGCGCGGCATGAGGCGCGAGACATTCGGTCGAGAAATCGCGAGCGGCGTCGCGGATCATGCGTTGTTCGTCGGTGTAGAAGCTATCCATGGTGCTCGTCCTGTCCGTCTGATCGCAGCGGGTGTGTGGCCGTTGCGTGGCTTTTGCGCGATCCGTTGGGACCCAGTGTAGGCAAGCCGCTGGACAGGTTCGATGCTCAGCGCGATCATTCTGAATGAGCGCATTTGCCATACTGGTACGATGCAACAGCTAATCAAGCCGCAGTTTCAAGGGCTTAGCGCACCACCGCAGGCAAAATTCTGAGCGCTTTTGCCAGCCCGACCCGATAGATCAGACTCCGATGAAAAGCGAAAAAGGTACGATTTCCGTCAGCATGGTCGAGGAAACCCTGGCTCTGGCTCGGGCGCGCGGACTCGACGCGCTGCCGCTCGCCGAAGCCGCCGGCATCGCGGCGCCGATGCTGGCGTCACCGAAAAGCCGGGTGTCGTCGGCGCAATACGGCGCGTTGTGGGCCGGCATTGCGCGTGCGCTCGACGACGAGTTCTTCGGCCAGGATTCGCATCGCATGAAAAGCGGCAGCTTCATCGCCATGACGCAGACGGCGCTGACCGCGCGCAACGGCGCGCAGGCGCTGGCGCGCGCGGTTGGCTTCATGCGGCTGGTGCTGGACGATCTGGGCGCTCGCATCGACACGAACGCGCAACGCGTGCGCCTGTGCTTCGTCGAAAGCGGAACCGCGCCGCCGCCCGCCATGTTCGCCTACGCGACCTACTTCATCCTCGTGTATGGCCTGTTGTGCTGGCTGGTCGGGCGGCGCATTCCGCTCGTCGAGGCGCGCTTTCGCTGCGCGGAGCCGCCCGCCGCGCATGAGTACCGCCTGATGTTCTGCGATGACATGAGCTTCGATCAGGCCGAGTCTTACGTCGATCTCGCGCCCGGATTTCTGGAGCTGCCCGTGATCCAGACGACCAAGTCGGTCAAGCCCTTCCTGCGCGATGCGCCGGGCAGCTTCATCGTCAAGTACCGCAACGCCGGCTCGCTCGCGACGCGCGTGCGCAAGATGCTGCGCGCCATGCCGATGTCCGGCTGGCCCGCCGCGGATCAGATGGCCGAACGGCTGCACGTGGCGGAAGCCACCATGCGGCGGCGTTTGAAACAGGAAGGCTATACGTATCAGTCGATCAAGGACGACCTGCGGCGCGATATCGCGATCGGCGAGCTGCAGGACACCGACCGGACCATCGCCGACATCGCCACCGCCGTGGGATTTGCCGAGCCGAGCGCGTTTCATCGCGCGTTTCGCAAGTGGACCGGCATGCGGCCGACCGACTATCGCCCGGCGCGTGCGGATTTCACGCGCCGGGCGGAATCGGACTAAGCTGTAAGGGTCAGGCCAGCCTTCTCCTTGGGGTATCGGCCCGCGCCGGTCGGTACGTGTCGACAGGGTGCGGCAGCCGTCAGCGATGAGCACGTATCCACGTCTCCCGTTCCGGCAGTCTGGTCCACGCGTGCCGCTTATCCGTGGCGGCGCCGTGGGCCGGTTGATGCGCGGCATCACCGTGCTTGGCGTGCTTTTGACTTGCGGATTCGCGTCGTGCGAATCCAACGCGCCGCTGCTGGCCGCAATGGCGCCCAACAGCGTGGTCGTGATTCCTGTGAACGGGGCGATCGGCCCGGCCAGCGCCGATTTCATCGTGCGCAGCCTGCAGCGCGCCGCCGACGAGCGCGCGCAACTCGCCGTGCTGCAGCTCGACACGCCCGGCGGGCTCGATACGTCGATGCGGCAGATCATCAAGGCGATTCTCGCCTCGCCGGTGCCGGTCGCCACCTTTATCGCCCCGACCGGCGCGCGCGCGGCCAGCGCCGGGACCTACATCATCTACGCCAGCCACATCGCGGCGATGGCGCCGGGCACCAATCTCGGTGCGGCCACGCCGATTCAGGTGGGTATCGGCGGTGCTGAGCCGCCGGGGGGCGGAGGCGCGCCGGGGATGCCTGGTGGCGGTGGAGCGCCCGGAATGCCGGGCGGCAGTGGAGCGACTGGGATGCCGGGCAGTGGTGGCGGTGCCGCTGGCGGGCCGTCCAAACCCGCGGCATCCGCGCCGGCTGACGCCACCAGCGCAACAAGCGCCGCCCTGCCCCTCGACACCCAATCAACCGAAATGCGCAAGCAGGTCCACGACGCCGCCGCCTACATCCGCGGCCTCGCGCAAATGCACGGGCGCAACGCCGACTGGGCCGAGCGCGCGGTGCGCGAAGCTGTCAGCCTGTCGGCGACGGAGGCGCTCGCGCAGCACGTCGTCGATCTGAATGCGCGCGACGTGCCTGATTTACTGCGCCAGGTGGACGGCCGCACGATCGCCACGAGCATCGGAAAGGTCACGCTGCGCACCGCGCAGGCGCCAGTCGTCACGCTCGAAGAAGACTGGCGCAGCCATTTCCTCGCCGTCATCACCGATCCCAACGTCGCGCTGATCCTGCTGATGCTCGGCATGTACGGCCTGTTCTTCGAATTCGCCAATCCCGGTTTCGTGCTGCCCGGCGTGGTCGGCGCGATCAGCCTGCTGATCGGCCTCTTTGCCATGCAGATGCTGCCGGTCAACTACGTCGGCCTGAGCCTGATCTTTCTCGGCATCGGCTTTCTGATCGGCGAAGCGTTTCTGCCGACGTTCGGCTCGCTTGGCATCGGCGGCGTGGTCGCGTTCGTGATCGGCGCATTGATGCTGATCGACACCGATGTGCCCGGCTACGGCATTCCGCTGCCGATGATCGCCGCCGTGGCGGTGTTCAGCGTGCTGTTCGTGCTGGGCGTGTCGCGGCTCGCGCTGGGCGCGCGGCGGCGGCCGGTGGTGACCGGCGCGGAAGCGCTGGTCGGCAGCGTCGGCGTGGTGCTCGAAGGCGGCCTTTTGCCCGAGGACGCCGCCGCGGATGGCGCACCGGCCGGTTGGGCACGCGTGCATGGCGAACGCTGGCGGGGGTCCAGCACGGCGCCGATCGAGGCCGGTCATGCGGTGCGTGTCACCGCGCGGCGCGGATTGACGCTGACCGTCGTGCCCGCGGAATCAGGACAACAAGGAGAACGCAAATGATCGGTTTCACATTCGGCTTCGGCAGCATTCTGATTCTGCTGGTGGCCGTGCTGATTGCTTCATCTATACGGATTTTTCGGGAGTACGAACGTGGTGTCGTGTTCACGCTCGGGCGTTTCTGGAAGGTCAAGGGGCCGGGCCTCGTGCTGATCATTCCGGTCGTGCAGCAGGCCGTGCGCATGGATCTGCGCACCGTCGTGTTCGACGTGCCGCCGCAGGACGTGATCACCCGCGACAACGTGTCGGTCAAGGTCAATGCCGTGGTGTACTTCCGTGTGGTCGATCCGGAGAAAGCGGTGATTCAGGTCGCGCGCTACTTCGAGGCCACCAGCCAGTTATCGCAGACGACCTTGCGCGCGGTGCTCGGCAAGCACGAACTCGACGATCTGCTGGCGGATCGCGAGCAGCTGAACGCGGATATCCAGAAAGTGCTCGACGCCCAGACCGACGCGTGGGGCATCAAGGTGTCGATCGTCGAGATCAAGCACGTGGATATCAATGAAACGATGATCCGTGCGATTGCCCGCCAGGCGGAAGCCGAACGCGAACGGCGCGCCAAGGTGATTCACGCGGAAGGCGAATTGCAGGCCTCGCAACACTTGCTGGAGGCGGCACAGACGCTGGCGCGCCAGCCTCAGGCCATGCAGTTGCGCTACCTGCAGACTCTCACGACCATCGCCGCCGACAAGAACTCGACGATCGTGTTCCCGCTGCCTATCGACCTGTTGAGCGCGGTGCTGGATCGCTTTGGCAAGCCGTCGACGTCGTAAATCGAGGGGGTTTGACGTCACTGTGCGCCTCACTGGGGCTCACAGGACGAAAGAGTGCATTGCGATTAGTCGCCTTACATTAGTCGCCTTACTCGTCATGCACGCCAATCTTAAAGTTCGGGGGGTGTTTTTTAACCGCTCCACAGGAGCTCGTCATGAAAGTTATTTCTCTGGTTGGATTCGGCGCGCTGTTGGCCGCCGTCAGCATGAGCACCGCGTTCGCGGAAACATCGCCGCGGTCTTACGACCCCTCGGCTCCAAAAACGCGCGCCGAAGTCATCGCCGATCTGATCGAATGGCGTGCCGCCGGCTATGATCCGCTCGACTGGATCGACTATCCGGACAACGCATTGCGCGCGGGCCGCATTGTCGCGGCACGGCGGGCGCAGGAATCGGGCGGCACGATGATGCAGTAAGCGCCAGCCGCCGCGCGGCATGCCGGGCTGCCCGCGATTGCAAGGGCCGTGGGCGAGCCTGGTCCGGCATGCCTTTCGGCTGATCCCCGGCGCTTGCCGGCAACGTCGAAAATTCGCTTGCCGTGCCGCCCCGCGCGCTGGCAAGGTATCATCTCGCCCCTTCGCCACCCCTCGCAGCCGGAATCCGAACAATGCCAATCTGGGTTGACGCCGACGCCTGTCCGGTCGTAATCAAGGAAATGCTGTACCGCGCCGCGCGCCGCACCGGCATGACGCTGACGCTGGTCGCCAATTCGTTTCTGCGCGTGCCGCCCTCGCCCCTGATCCGCGCGATCCAGGTGCCGGCCGGATTCGACGCCGCCGACGACCTGATCGCCGAACGCGTCGTGAAAGGCGACCTGGTGATTACCGCCGACATCCCGCTCGCCGCCGCGGTGCTCGCCAAGGACGCGCAGGCGCTCGACCCGCGCGGCAACTGGTACACGCCCGGCACGATCGAAGAACGGCTGCGCATGCGCTCCATGCTCGACCAGTTGCGCGGCAGCGGCGTCGATACCGGCGGCCCGGCGGCGTTCAGCCAGCGCGACAGCAAAAGCTTCGCGGGCGAACTGGACCGCTGGCTGGCGCGGCAACGGCCGCCGGGTGATGCGGCGGCGCCACAGTTGCCCGGCGAACCGTCCACTGAATGAGCTTTTACGCAGCCGTTGCGCCACACAACCCGGCTAGCGGCCGCGAATCATGATTACAATCCGCCCGTAGCCCCGGCGACACGGTGCATCACTGGCCTAAACCACAAGAAACGCTTTCTGAACGACGAGAGACCCGCCTCATGGACTCCATACAACGCTACTTCGGCCTCGACGCCGCCGGCACCAATCTGCGCACCGAAGTGCTCGCCGGCGTGACCACCTTCCTGACGATGGCCTACATCATCTTCGTCAACCCGGCGATTCTCGGCGACGCCGGCATGCCGAAGGACGCGGTGTTCGTCGCGACCTGCATCGTCGCCGCGCTGGCCTCGCTGATCATGGGTCTCTACGCGAACTATCCGATCGCGCTCGCGCCCGGCATGGGCCTGAACGCGTACTTCGCGTACACCGTCGTCAAAGGCATGGGCTTTACCTGGCAGGCTGCGCTCGGCGCGGTGTTCATCTCCGGGTGCCTGTTCATGATCGTCACGTTGTTCCGGGTGCGCGAAGTGATCGTCAACGGCATTCCGCATTCGATACGCATTGCCATTACCGGCGGCATCGGCCTCTTTCTTGCGATCATTTCGCTGAAGTCGGCCGGCATCGTGGTCGGCAATCCGGCCACGCTCGTGACACTCGGCGACCTGCACAGCCCCCATGTGGTGCTCGCGGTGATCGGCTTCTTCGCGATCGTCACGCTGGACCATCTGAAAGTGCGCGGCGCGATCCTGATCGGCATTATCGGCGTGACGGTGCTGAGCTTTTTCTTCGGCGGCAATCAGTTCCACGGCATTGTTTCCGCACCGCCGTCGATCTCGCCGACGCTGTTCCAGCTCGACATCCGCGCCGCGCTGTCGAGCGGCGTGCTGAACGTGATCCTGGTGTTCTTCCTCGTCGAACTGTTCGATGCGACCGGCACGCTGATGGGCGTGGCCAACCGCGCCGGGCTGCTGGTGGAAGGCAAGATGCACCGCCTGAACCGCGCGCTGCTCGCGGACAGCACGGCGATTCTGGCCGGCTCGATGCTCGGCACGTCGTCCACGACCGCGTACATCGAAAGCGCGTCGGGCGTGCAGGCAGGCGGGCGCACCGGCGTTACTGCCATCACCGTGGCCGTGCTGTTCCTCGCGGCGCTGTTTTTCGCGCCGCTCGCGGGCGTGGTGCCCGGCTACGCGACCGCACCGGCCTTGCTGTATGTGTCGTGCCTGATGCTGCGCGAAATGCTCGACCTGCCGTGGGACGATGCCACCGAAGTCGTGCCGGCCGCGCTCACCGCCCTGCTGATGCCCTTCACCTATTCGATCGCCAACGGCGTCGCGTTCGGCTTCATTTCGTATGCGGGCCTGAAACTGCTGACCGGCCAGGCGCGCAAGGTGAAGCTGGTGGTGTGGATCATCGCCGCGATTTTCCTGTTCCGTTATTTTTATCTCGGCAGCGAATAAGCGGCAGCGCCGGGCGCCTGGTGGCCCGCTACGGTTGACGCCGTGGCGGACGATCTGAGCGCGCTCGTGCGCGTGTCTGAACACCGGCGGCACGAACGGCCGCGGGCAGTTTGAACGATCGATGCCGCGCCTGGGTTTCCCCGGCTTATGATTCTTGCGCGGCTTTCCCTGCTGCTATCGGCGTTGACTGACGGCAGGGACGTCTTCAGTCAATTGCGCCAGTTGGCTTCGTAGAAGCGCACGTAGCCGCTTCTGAGCACGAGGCATTGCGCGCGCGTTTCCGATATCAGGCGCCGTGTGGCGGCTTCGATTCGGGCCCGATGAGTGTCGAATGCGCCGACCATGTCTTCCAGACGCGGCGATGCGGCCCCGAAGTGGTCTTCCAGTGCCTCCGCCGTGATCATGCACTCCACTCTTTCCCCATCGACCATCGCCGGGAACGCCAGGGTGAGTTCGCGCCCTGAATATTCAGGAGTTTCATTCGGGAATAGGATCTGCATGGGGTTCACCTGGAAGGTAGAGGCCGCGCATGGTGTAGCAGGGATAATGCGCACGCCGGTTGCATCCGATCGCGTCTGCAGCGCCAACCTCCTTGTCCAATACTGACGACGCGGGCTCGTCAACCTGCCGCGGCGGCACGGTGTTTCGCGTCTCGCGTAGGTGATTTGATTCACTTTAGACGAGTTCGGGCGCTGCGCAAGTTTTACTTACTGGGTGCCTGATTCTGGTGCCTCGTGCAGGCTCGTGATTCCACTCCCTGGCGCACCGTCTCCGTTTTTTCCCTGCCGCGCACCCTGCGTTTCGTCCTGTAATATCGGAGTTCGGCCGCACGCGCGCATGTTGCGCTGCGGCATCGAACGGAGGGCCACGTACCCGCCGAGTCCGATTACCGGAGACAAGCTTTGACCGATCGTTCCGCCATGCCGCCCACCTTCGGGCGGCCCGATGTCATCGCGCAAGCTCACGCCCGCTCGCTCGAAATCGGCCTGCGCGCGTCGGAAACGCCCGACTTTCATCCGCTGCGGCGGCCCGCGCTGCGCGAACTCGTCGATCGCAATCAGTCGCTCTACACGCATGCGCTGCCGGTCATGGAAACGCTGCATGCGCAGATCGTCGACACGCAAAGCATGGTGCTGCTCACCGACAATCACGGCGTGATCCTGCACAGTCTCGGCGACAGCGACTTCGTGGAAAAAGCCAATCGCGTCGCACTGTGTCCGGGCGTGTCGTGGGCCGAAGCGGATCGCGGCACCAACGCGATCGGCACCGCGCTAGTCGACGGACAGCCGACCGTGGTGCATGCGGAAGAACACTTCCTGCACGCCAACCGGATCCTCACCTGCTCGTGCGCGCCGATCGTGGATCCGTTCGGGCGCACCATCGGCGCACTCGACGTGAGCGGCGACACGCGCGGTTTCCATAAGCACACGCTCGCCCTCGTCAGGATGTCGGCACAGATGATCGAAAATCATCTGTTCTCCAATCAATTCGTCGACGCGATCCGCGTCCACTTTCACGCCCGCGCCGAATTCATCGGCACGCTGTTCGAAGGGCTCGCGGCGTTCGCGCCGGACGGCACGTTCCTGTCGGCCAATCGCAGCGCGTTGTTTCAATTCGGGCAACCGCTAGGCGACCTGCAACGGCAGCCGTTCGAGGCGCTCTTCGGCCTCTGCTTTGAAAAGCTCTTGCAGCAGATCGCGCGCGCGCCAGGCGAAAGCGTGGTGCTGACGCTGCCGAGCGGCGTGCGTGTCGTGGCGCGCGGCGAGTTTGCCGCGCCGCGTTACATTGCGGCGGCGGATGAACTGGTCAGCCCGTCGCGTGCGCCCCTATCCGGCGGTGCGCGTCATCCGGCGAGGGCCGCCGAGCCCGCGCCGCTCGCCACGCTGGAAACGCTCGACACCGGCGACGCGCAAATGGCCGCGATCCTGCGACGGGTCGCGAGGCTGCGTGGCCGTGATATTCCGGTTCTCGTGCTCGGCAAAACCGGCACCGGCAAAGAGTGGCTCGCGCGGGCCATCCATCACGATTCGCCGCGACGGGCCGCGCCCTTCATCGCACTGAATTGCGCATCGTTGCCCGATACGCTGATCGAAGCGGAGTTGTTCGGCTACGAAGACGGCGCGTTCACCGGTGCGAAAAAGCGCGGCAGCGTCGGCAAGATCGTGCAGGCCGACGGCGGCACGCTGTTCCTCGACGAAATCGGCGACATGCCGCTCGCCCAGCAGGTGCGCCTGCTGCGCGTGCTGCAGGAGCGCACCGTCGTGCCGCTCGGCGGCACCCGGGCGATTCCGGTGGATCTGCGCATTGTCTGCGCGACGCACCGCAATCTGCGCGCGATGATCGAAGCGGGCACCTTCCGCGAAGACCTGTATTACCGGATCAATGGACTTGTCGTGACGTTGCCGGCGCTGCGCGAGCGCACGGATCTGCGCGCGCTCGTCACGCGCATGCTGACCTTGCAGCCGGATGGCGAACGCTTGCCGCGGCGCGTCTCCGACGCCGTGCTTGAGCGGTTTGGGCAATGCCGCTGGCCGGGCAATCTGCGGCAACTGGCCAATGTATTGCGCACGGCGAGCATCATGGCCGAAGGCGCGGAGCAGATCGAACTCGACGATTTGCCTGAGGACTTCCTGCACGATTGCGTCGATGCCGCGACGGATGCAAGCGTGGCTTCGCTGATGGCCGCGGAAGGTCCGGTCGTGCCGGCAGTGCGGCCCGCGGCTTCGGGCTGCGACGAAGTTGTCCACGCGGCACCACCCGCGCAAGAGCAGCCGGCACCCGGCCGGATGGAAGACTGGCAGGCCACGCTGATTGCGCAAACGCTCGCGCGGCTCGGCGGCAACGTGTCAGCCGCGGCACGCGAGTTGGGCTTGGCGCGCAACACGGTGTACCGGTATTTGCGGCGCGGCAGGACGACTCATTGAAGCAGCAACGTGTAAAGTGTGGCGCAACCCGTCACAGACTTGCACGATGTCCGACCC
>NZ_LXKA01000367.1 GCF_001645125.1 Paraburkholderia ginsengiterrae
ACAGGCGAACCACGCGAAGAAGCAGACGAAGAACGCCATCCACGTCAGATGAAAAGCGCGCATCGGTACCGTGCGCACGCTGAAGAGGTCGATGCGGGTTGCTTTGTCTGTCATCGTCGTTCCAGAAGCAAAAAAGCGTCCCGCGGAACCAGTCGGATGACTCGTTCCGGGGGACGCCGTTGTCCAAAAACCGGTTACCAGGTTACTGCTATGAAATGCAATGAGGTCAGATCGCCTTTGATCCAATGGACGATTGCTATGCAAACGCCATGCCATGCGGGGCGATCATTGAAATAGCGGGGCTGGCGAATGATAGGCACCGGTATGGCGCAATGTCTGGCGCCCGCGGAGCGACGTATTTTTATGCCGCAAAGCACAGCGATGGTGCGGCGGCACTATTCCCGTGCGCTCACCTTGGCCCCCGCGCGCTCGATAAACATGCTGGGCGTCATCCCGCAACACTTCTTGAAATGCCGGCCAAAATGGCTTTGATCGAAGAAACCCACTTCGGTCGCCACCACTGACCCCGGCATCCCTTCGAGCAGCAGTGCCTGCGCGCGCTGAATCCGCAATCCGCACAGATAGCGATACGGCGATGAACCGTACTGCTGCCGGAACACCGTCGCAAAACGGGACACGCTGAGCGCGGACAGCGCGGCGAGTTGCGCGAGCGTCACCGGTTCGTCGAAGTGGGCTTCGATAAACGCCCGCGCGGCGTTGAGGTTGATAGCGTTTTTCATGACGTGGTGATTTCGGAACAGGCGGCCTCGCGCCTTGAAAAACGCTGGATGGAAAAACCGTCGAGAGGAATGGGCGTGCTGCCTGTATCGACCAGTTCGGCGAGCGTTTCGCCCACGCCTGGGCCAATCTGAAAGCCCGAACCGCTGAAGCCGAATGCGTAGTACAGCCCGTCGACCTTGCTGCTGGGACCGATTACCGGCTCGCTGTCCGGCAGGTAGCTCTCCACCCCGCTCCACACGCGAATCACATGCAGCGGCGCCAGCGCGGGCACGAGCCGGCGCATCTGCGCCAGTTGCCGCACGGTGTTGAGCGGCAGCACGGAGGCGCGGCTCGTGACGGCATCGGCGGGGCCCGCCGGGCCGCCGCCGACAATGATGTTGCCGCGCGGAATCTGCCGGAAATAAATGCTTTCTTCCTTGATCGACGTGAACACGCCTATCGTCGATCCGAACACGTAGGGCACCGGCTCGGTCACGCACATTTGCGGCCCGCGCGTCGTGAGCGGCGCGGTTTCATCGAACTGTTCGCTCAGACGGGTGGCCCACGCGCCGGCGCAAATCACCAGCTGCGCGGCCCAATACACGTCGCCACGCGCGCTTTCCACACGGAACCGGCCGGCCTCTTTCTCGACGCGCACGATCTCCGTATTCTCGACCACCTGCGCGCCGAGCCGCGCCGCCGCACGGCCAAACGCTGGCGCGGCGAGCCGCGGGTTCGCGTGACCGTCGAGCGGGGAAATCGAGGCGGCCAGCACCTCGCGCCCCAGAAACGGAAAACGCCGGAACATCGCGTCGCCGTGCAGTACTTCGAGTTCGAGACCGTAGGCGCGCGCGTCGATCGCGTACTGATCGAAATTCTCGACGTCCTTCTGGTGGTAGCACACGCGTGTATGGCCCGACGGCAGGAACTCGATGTCCTCGCCGAGCAGTTCCGCCGAGCGTTGCCACGTGCGCAGCGCGCGGTTGGCCATTGCCAGTTGCGGCAGCGCGCGGCCCTGCCGGCGCACGCCGCCGAAGTTCACGCCGCCCGCCTGCTGCCCGGTCAGACCGCGTTCGAGGAGGATCACCGAGCGGTTGCGCTGACGCAGGAAGAACGCCGTCGTCGTGCCCATGATGCCGCCGCCGATCACAATCACATCGGCCTCGCGGGTGGTCGTTGCGCTCATTCGCTCACCTCGTCGCTTGCCTCTTCCGTTACCTCTTCAGTCAGCGCCACCGGCAGCGGTTTGACCGGTGCCTGGCCGCGCAGCCGACCCACGGACGACAACGGCACGCACGCCGCCGCCGCGATGATTTCCGCGCCCGCGTGGCCGCAATAGCGTCCCTGGCAGCGGCCCATGCCGACACGCGAAAACGCCTTCGCGCGATTCGCTTCCTGCGCGCCGGCCTCGCGCACGACGCGGCGCAACTCGCCTGCCGTGATCGCTTCGCAACGGCAGACAATCGTCTCGTCCGGTAAAGCCGCAGCGAACTTCGCCGGCCACGGAAAGGCTTCGCGCAAGCCCGCGGCAAAGCGTGTGAAGCGTTCGAGGTCCGTGCGCAAACGCGCCATGCCTTCGACCTGCATGCCCTGATCCTGCAAAGCGGCCAGCGCCGCGAGGCGCCCCGAGCGTTCCGCTGCGTCCGCGCCGCGCACCCTCGCGCCGTCGCCCGCCAGATAGATGCCCGGCACGCTGCTGCGGCCGTCGGCGTCGACTTGCGCAAGCCACTGCTGGGTCGGCTCATCGAACAGGAAGCGGCAGCCGGCGAGATCCGCGAGTTGCGTCTCCGGGCGCAGGTGATAGCCGAGCGCGACCGCGTCGCACGCCAGGTCGAGGCGCTTGCCGCCAGGCAGCACCACTTCGACACCGCTCACACCGTCTTGCGGCGTACCCTTGATCTCGATAGGTTGCACGCCGCGATACATCGGCACGCGCGCCTTCGCGAGCACACGCGTAAGCGCGATGCCTTTCCGAAGCGCGGCGGGGATCGCCAGCAAGCGCGGCAACGCGGCCACGCGCTGCGCGAACGTCGAGGTATCGAGTACCGCCGCCACCTGCGCGCCCGCCTTCACGTATTGCGCCGCCACGAGGTAAAGCAGCGGACCGCTGCCCATCATCACGATGCGTGAGCCGATCGCACAGGCTTGCGACTTCAACGCGACCTGGGCGCCACCGAGACTGTAAGTGCCCGCCTGGTGCCAGCCCTTGACCGGCATCAGCCGGTCCGTCGCACCGCTGCACACGATCAGTGCGTCGAACGCGAGCGTCCGGTAACGCGTGCCACTCGACAGATGCACGGTGTTCGGTGAGATATTCCAGACCAGCGTTTCCGGCAGATAGTCGATCTTGCTCTTCAGGATATCGAAGCACTCGTGTAACGACGCGGCGCGCCCGGCCTCGGTGCCATAGAGCGTCTCATAGCTGCGCGAAAACCCTTCCGGCTGACGCCGATAAATTTGCCCGCCGTCGCGCCGCCCTTCGTCGATCACGGTCGGCCGCAGCCCCGCCTCGACCAGCGCCTGCGCGGCGCGCACGCCCGCCGGCCCGGTCCCGATGATGACTACGCGCGGGGCCATACGCCCTCCCCGGCATCAGCCAGCTTCGTGACGATCGACATCCCCGGCGCCACCGGCGTACTGCATGCCCGCACGCGCTCGCCTTGCGCGGTCCACACCCAGCAGTCCTGACACGCGCCCATCAGGCAGAAACCGGCGCGGCGGCCGTCGCCGAATTCGGAATCGCGCAACGTGTTCGTGCCGGTAAGCAGCGCGACCATCAGCGTGTCGCCCTCGGCGGCCTCGCGTACGACACCGTCCACCGTGATGGGAAAAGTCTTGCGGCCCGTCTCCGCGAGGCGCACAAATCGTCCGCTCATGCCGTGGTCGCCTCCATGGACTGCAAACGGTTCAGTTCCGCAACCGGATGGTGGCAAAGAATCTCCGCGCCGGAAGGCAGTTTCTTCATGACCGGCGGCGTCATATTGCACTTGCCGTCGATGCGCACCGGACAGCGCGCACGAAACGCGCACAGCTCGGGAATGTCCGCGCTCTCGCCCATCGCCGGCAATGCGGCGGTGCCGATATTCCGGCGCGCGTCGAGCCAGCCGGGTTTCAACGCCGGCACCGAATCGACCAGCAAGCCGGTGTACGGATGATAGGGCGGCGCCGCCAGCACGTCGCGCTGCCCCGCTTCCACGCGATGCCCGGCATACAGCACGATCACCTCGTCGCAGATCGCGCGCACGGTCGAAATGTCGTGGCTGATGAACATGTACGACACGCCCAGCTCGCGCCGCAAGTCGGCCAGCAGATCGAGGATCGCCGCGCCGACCACCGTGTCGAGCGCGGAAGTCACTTCGTCGCACAGAATCAAGGCGGGCTTGGCGGCGAGCGCGCGCGCCAGATTCACGCGCTGCTTCTGGCCGCCGGAGAGGCCGGCCGGTGTGCGCGTGGCGAGCGAGGACGGCAGCTTCACCAGGTCCAGCAATTCCAGCGTGCGCTTCTTCGCGGCCGAACCGCGCAGTTGGTGATAGAACGCGAGCGGCCGGCTCAGGATATCGGCAATCGAATGGCTCGGGTTCAGTGCCGTGTCCGCGTTCTGGAACACGATCTGGATCTGCCGGTATTGCTCCGGCGTGCGGCGCGCCAGTTGCGCGGGCAGCGGCTTGCCGTCGAACAGCACCTCGCCGCCCGAGCGGTCCACGAGCCCCGCCACCACGCGCGCGAGCGTCGTCTTGCCGGAGCCGGATTCGCCGATCACGCCAAGCGTGCTGCCGCGCGGAATCGACAGGCTGACATCGTCGAGCACCCGCACAGCAGGTGCACCGAACCGGTCGATGCGGCCATAGCCCGCGGACAGGCCGCGAATTTCAAGCAGCGGCGGCACCTCGCCGCCAAGGTTCTGCGGCGTCTCCAGCACGGCTTCCGGACGGCGTGTGGCGGCCAGCAGCTGACGCGTATAGGCATCCACGGGCGCGTCGAGCACTTGCGCGACCGCGCCGTTCTCCTTCACCGCCCCGCCGTTCAACACGACGATGCGATCCGCCATCTGCGCGACCACGGCCAGATCGTGGGACACGTACACCGCCGTCGTGCCGAGTTCGCGAACCACCTTCTTGAACGCCGCGAGCACTTCGATCTGCGTGGTGACGTCGAGCGCGGTGGTCGGCTCGTCGAACACGACCACGGCCGGATCGGTAATCAGCGCCATGGCCGCCATCAAACGCTGCAGTTGACCGCCGGAGACCTGATGCGGATAGCGCTCGCCGATGGTCTCCGGCGCGGGCAGCGCGAGCGCGCGGAACAAACCGATCGCTTTGGCGCGCGCCGCGTCTTTCGTCATCAGCTGATGCAGCAGCGCCGGTTCGATGACCTGATCCATGATCGTGCGCGCCGGATTGAAGCCGGCCGCGGCGCTCTGCGCGACGTAGGCCACGGTCCGCGCGCGCAACGCACGGCGTCCCTTCGCATCGAGCGACAGCACTTCGACATCGCCGATGCGCGCCGAGCCGCCGCTGATCGCACAGCCCGCCCGCGCATAGCCGAGCAGCGACAGCGCAATGGTCGTCTTGCCGGACCCCGACTCGCCGATCAGCGCGAGCACCTCGCCCTTCTTCACCGAAAAATCGACACCCTTGACGATCTCGGTTACCGGCCCCGGCGCCGAACCGGCGACGACTCTCAGGCCCTTCACTTCAATCATGTCCCGATCAGCCATCACGCACCTCCGTGGCTACGGCCGCGACGCCGCAAGTTGTCGATCAGCAGATTCATGCCGATGGTCAGGGTGGCAATCGCGACAGCCGGCATCAACACGGCAGGCGCGCCTTCCGACAACCCGCCGATGTTCTCGCGCACGAGCGAGCCCCAATCGGCATTCGGCGGCTGTACACCGAGGCCGAGGAAGCTCAGCCCGCTCAGCAGCAACACGATGAACACGAAGCGCAGGCCGAAATCGGCCAACATCGGATGAATCATGTTAGGCAGCACTTCGACCCGCGCGATATAGAAGATGCCTTCGCCGCGCGCCCGCGCGACCTGCACGTATTCGAGGCCCATCAGGTTGACCGCGAGCGAGCGCGAAATGCGGAACGCACCGGGGATATAGGCGAGCGCGGCTACGGTCGTCAGCATCGGGATCGACGAACCGAACGCGGCAATCACCACGAGGGCGAGGACCTTGCTCGGAATCGAAATGATCGCGTCGAACAGACGGCTCAGGATTTCATCGACCCAGCGGCCGGACACCGCCGCGAGCAGGCCGAAGAACGTGCCGATCACACTGGCGAGCACCGCCGCGGCCAGCGCGAGGCCGACCGTGTAGCGCGCGCCGTAGAGAATGCGGCTCAGCATGTCGCGGCCCAGATAGTCGGTGCCGAGCGGATACGCGGCGCTGTAGCGGCCGAAAATTTCCGTCGAGGTGAGCGTGCCGCCTTTGTACGGCGCGACCAGCGGTCCAATGAATGCGACCACCAGCCAGAACGCCACCAGCAGCAGACCGATCAGGCCCAGCACGGAAAACCGGTGCACGAGGCGTCGGAGCACGCCCGCTTGCGGCGCCGCCGCTTCAGCCGACGCCGGCGCCGGCTCGGCGACTATCTCATCACGGCACACGTCGTACAGTTCGGTGCCGGCGTGCGGAATGTGATGCGGATTGGTGGATTGGCTCATCATCGACGCAGCCTCGGGTTGGATACGATTTGACAGAGATCGGCGATCAGCACGAGCGCGAGATACGCTGCGCAGAACACCATCACGCAGCCTTGCACGAGCGGCATGTCACGGTTCGTGACGGCGTCGACCATCAGGCTCGCGAGGCCCGGATAGTTGAAGATCGACTCGACGATCACCACGCCGCCGAACAGATACGAGAGGCTCAATGCCACCGCATTGGCAATCGGCCCGACGGTGTTCGGCAACACATGCCGCCACACCACGCGCACCGGCGACGCCCCCTTGAGCACCGCCATTTCCACATACGACGAATTGAGCTGATCGAGCACCGCGGCGCGGGTCATGCGCGCCATCTGCGCAACGAGCACGCAGCAAAGCGTCATCACCGGCATCGCGTAGATGCGCAGCAGCGCGCCGAACGAATGCACTTCCGACAGGTACGACAGCGCCGGCAACCAGCGCAGCTTCACGGCGAAGATCAACACCGCGACCGTGGCGATCAGGAACTCCGGCACGGCCACCGTGGAGAGCGTCAGCACGTTGAGCGTGCGGTCGAGCAGCGAGCCGCGGAACATGGCCGAGGCGATGCCAATCAGCAAGGCCACGGGCACCGAGACCAGTGCCGTCAGGCCGGCCAGCACCAGCGAGTTCGGCAGGCGTGTCGCGATCAACTCGCTAACCGGCAGATTGTTCGACAACGAAACGCCGAAATTGCCGCTCGCTACGTGAATCAGCCACTGCACGTACCGTTGCAGCGCCGGTTGGTCGAGGCCGAACTGATGCCGCAGTGCCGCGACGGCTTCGGGCGTTGCCGCCTGGCCGAGCGCCTGCTGGGCCGCGTCGCCGGGAAGCAGCCCGGTGATCGCGAACACGACCGCCGACACCAGCAGCAGCGTGAGCAGCGCGAGGCCGAGGCGCGCGGCGATGAGACGTTGCGCGTGGGCTTTCATCGAGAGTGGCCTCCTATGTTGAAGCCGCACGCCGCTCGGGAAGCGGCGTACGTGATGCCGGTAGGACTTTCCAGTGCGTCAGTCTGGAAACGCTTCGTGACTGCCTTGCAGACTGCGTTCAGGCTTCGAGCCAGACGTTCTCCGCAAACATGAAACCCATCAGGCCCGCCAGCGGAATCGAGCCGAGACCCTTGAGTTTCGTGGTGTGGGCGTCGAGCGCACTCTGGAACATCGGGATGCCGACACCGCCGTTTTCATGCACCAGCACCTGCATGTCGCCATA
This sequence comes from Paraburkholderia ginsengiterrae, assembly GCF_001645125.1. Lineage (GTDB taxonomy): Bacteria > Pseudomonadota > Gammaproteobacteria > Burkholderiales > Burkholderiaceae > Paraburkholderia > Paraburkholderia ginsengiterrae. The sequence goes on from NZ_LXKA01000367.1 coordinate 7,627, forward strand.
GATCTTCTTGCGCTTGGCATCGTCCGGCTCGCCGCGCGCCGCAACCAGCATCTGGTCGAACTTCGGGCTCTTCCAGTTCGCTTCGTTCCATGGTGCGTCCGACTTGAAGAACTGCGTGAAGATCACATCAGCGCTCGGACGTGCATTGATATTGCCGAAACCCAGCGGATGTTTCATCCAGTGATTCGACCAGTAACCGTCCGACGGCACGCGCGACACCTGAAGATTCAGCCCGGCCTGCGGCGCCACCTGCTGAAGGAACATCGCCATTTCGACCGATCCTTCCGCAGCCGGCGACGCAAAAATCTGGATCGGCGCACTGCCGACCTTGGCCTTCTGGAAATGGAACTTCGCCTTGTCCGGATCGAATGCGCGCTGCGGCAAACCGGCCAGGTAGTACTTGTTGGTCGGGTCGATCGGCTGGTCGTTGCCGATCGCGCCGTAACCCTGGAAGATCGCCCTGCGCATCTGCTCGCGATCCTGCAGGTACATCATGCCTCGCCGAAAATCGTCGTTGGCGGTAATGCCGCCCTCGTCGCGAACAATCAGGTCGGTGTACTCGCCCGTCTTCGTCTCCAGCACGGCAAATCCGCCGGCGCTCTTGATCTGCGCCGTCGAACGCGGACTCACCGCGTTGATCAGTTGCACGTCGCCGGAGAGCAGCGCGTTTACACGCGCCGATTCGTCGCCGATGCCGATCAGCTCGACTTCGTCGAGATACGGCATGCCCGGCTTCCAGTACTTCTCGTTCTTCACGCCAACCGTGCGCACGCCCGGCGAGAACTCCTTGAGCTTGAATGGGCCGGTGCCGATCGCCGTTTTGAAATCCTTCGTGCCGTCCTTGATGATCTGGAAGTGCGAAGTGGCGAGAATCACCGGCAGGTCGGCGTTCGGACCTTCCAGCGTGATCGTCACTTCATTCGGGCCCGTCGCCTTCACTTCCTTGATCTGATCGGCCAGCGTCTTCGCTTTCGACGCCGTCGCCGGATCCTTGTGACGCATGATCGAGTACACGACGTCCGCCGGCGTGAGCGACTTGCCGTCGTGGAACTGCACGCCCGTGCGCAGTTTGGCGACCCACACGGTCGCATCCTTCGTGTCCAGCGAAGTGGCAAGCGCCATCTTCGCGCCCAGATGCGAATCGAGTTCGGTCAGGCAGTTGTAGAACATGAAGCCGCGGACATAGTCCGTGCCGAGCGCACCCTTGGCCGGATCGAGCGTGTCGGCGGCCGATGAGGACTGCGTGGCCACGCGGATCTTGCCGCCCTGCTTCGGCTTCGCTTGCGCCATTGCAGCGCCGCTCGCAGTCAGAAGACCGGCGCCCGTCACCGACATCATGCCGGCTGCCGCCATCGCGCGCAGCACGCCGCGACGCGACGCGCCTTTCGACGTCAATTGCTCCAACCCGGTGCTGAGTTGAAGAGCGTCATATTGTGAGGTGTCTTTATACATCGAACTTCTCCGCGAGGGTGACAGGGATAGCTGCGTGGTTTTTAATGGCAAATACAGCGGGCAAATACAACCGTGAGAAATCAGTAAAAAATGTCTTTGATGCGGTAATACGTCCCCACGAGCGGCAGGAACCAGGGTTTGCCGGTGTGGCCCGGAATCGCGGGCCATTCGGACTCGCGCCACGGATTGCGTTCCTCATGACCGTCCATCACGTCGGCCATCACCTGGCCCATGTGGGTGGACATCTGCGTGCCGTGGCCGCTATAACCCATCGAAAAATATATGCCGTCGTGCTGCCCGGCGTGCGGCAGACGGTCGGCGCTCATGTCCACCAGACCACCCCAGCAATAGTCGATGCGCGCGTGGGCCAGCATCGGGAACATCGCGGCGAGGCCGTCTTGCAGAATGCGGCCGCTCTTCGCATCGGACGGCTGTTCGGAGGCCGTGAAACGCGCGCGGCCGCCGAACAGAAAACGCGAGTCGGGTGTCACGCGGAAGTAGTTGTGCATCAAACGCGTGGTGGTGTAAGCGCGCCGGTTTGGGAACACTTGTGCGAGCAAAGCAGGCGCCACCGGCTCCGTCACGACGATGAACGAACCGATCGGCGCGAGACGCCGCCGGTACCAGCCGAACGGACCGTGCCGCGACGGCCCGGTGGCGATCAGCACCTGCTTTGCGCGCACTTCGCCGCGCGCCGTCGTGACCCTGAAACCGCCGCCGTCTTTCACGATCGCCGTGACTGCCGCGTTCTCGTACAGCTTCGCGCCGCGACGCACCGCCGCATCGGCAAGGCCGACCGTAAACTTGCCCATATGCATCTGCCCGCCGTGCCGTTGCAGCAGTCCGCCGTAAAAACTGTCCGACTGGATTTCGCTGCGAATGCGGCTGCGGTCGATCAGTTCGATGTCCGTATCGACTTCACGGCGAATCGCCTCGGCCGTCTTCTCCAGATGCGCAAGATGATGCGGCTTCGACGCCAGCTTCAGCTTGCCGGTCGCAATGTAGTTGCAGTCGATGTTCTCCTCGCGGATCAGACGCTCGACCGTGTCGACCGCATCCGAAAACGCCCGGTAGCAGGCGCTCGCCCGTTCCACGCCGAGTTGCGCCACCAGCGCGACGAAGTCCTGCGCGACCCCGGTATTGACCTGGCCACCGTTGCGCCCGGAGGCGCCGCCGCCGATCCGGCCCGCGTCGAGCACCGTCACCGAGGCGCCGCGCTTGCCCAACGCCTGCGCCGCCGACAGCCCGGTGAAGCCGCCGCCGATCACCACCACATCGGCCTGGCCGTCGACTGGACCCTCGCACGCCGAGAGCAATGGCGGTGCGGTGTCGAGCCAGTAGGAATCGAGCTTCATCCGGTCTGTCCTTGAGTTGGGCGATCAGCAGGGCGATTTGTCTAGCTTTAGCTTCGGCGTGAGCAGGCGGCGCTTACAGGCCGAGTTCCGCAGCCAGATGCGGAATGTCGTTGACTTCGTAGTACTGGTAGTACGGCGTCGACGGTTCATGCCCACGCTTGACGAACGCCTTGTGCTTGATGCCCAGATCGTGCGCGGTCATCAGGTCGTAGCGCAGGCTCGACGACACATGCAGCACGTCTTCCGGATTGCAGTTGAGCTGGTCGAACATGTATTCGAAGCCTTGCATGCGCGGCTTGTACGACTGCGCCTGCTCCGCCGTGAAGACCGCATGGAACGGCGCGCCGAGCTTGTCGACGTTGCTGTGGATCTGGTTGTTCGACGCGTTCGAGAGAATCACCAGCTTGTACTTCTTCGCAAGCCGCGACAGGCCTTCCGGCACGTCCGGATGCGGGCCCCAGGTCGGCACCGCCGTATAGAACTTCTCGGCTTCCACTTCGTTGAACTCGACGTTCACGCGCTTGCAGGCGCGGCGCAGCGCATTGACGACCACATCGCGATACGGCTTCCATGCGCCGAGCACCTCGTCGCGGCGATAGCCCGCGAAGAACGAGACCAGCTGTTCGAGGTCTTCGGCGTTCAGTCGCGGGCCGAAGATTTCGCGGGTCATGTCCGCCATGCGGAATTTGGTCAGCGTGCCGTAGCAGTCGAAGGTGATGTATTTCGGTTCAAATTCGATCATGGTGCAGTCCTATCGTGGTGGCGAACTCGCAGAGAGAGTTCATGGGCGAAAACTTCATGTAAAAGATTTAATCAGCGCAAAAACATAGATGTTCCTGATTCATGCGCCGCTGGTGACACAAACCATGCGTTTTTAGGGCGCCGTACAGCACAGAATGCGGCGACCAGGGTGAACGCCATATCCCTTATGGGATTGCGGCCGGGCGGCCCGGCCGCTGCGCCTTCAGCGTGTTCAGGCGCCTTCAGCGTGTTCAGGCCCGCAGGTCGATCAACACGCTCTTGAACCGCAGGTTGGCCTCATAGGCCTGACGGCCGAGATCCTTGCCGATGCCGGAGCGCTTGTAGCCGCCCGTGGGGATCATGAAGTCGGATGTGCGCCCGTACCGGTTGACCCACACCGTGCCCGCTTCGAGACCGCGCACGAAGCGCAGCGCCCGGCCAAGGTCCGCCGTATGCACGCCGGCCGCGAGGCCGTAGTCGGGATGCTGGGCGAGCGCGAGCGCTTCTTCTTCGGTGTCGAAGGTTTGCAGCGTCAGCACCGGGCCGAAGACTTCTTCACGCACGGCCTCGGAGCCCGCCGTGACGTCCGCGAGCAAAGTTGGCGTGTAGAACGCCCCGTCCGTGCCGCCGTCGGCCCGCGCGCCGCCGAAGCGCAGCGTCGCGCCCGCCTCCAGCGTGCGCCCCACGATGCCTTCGATGCGCGCCGCCTGGGGCGCGGAGATGATCGGCGAGAGCGTCGTGCCGGCGGCCCACGTCGCGCCGGGTTTCAACTCGGCGAAGAGCTTGCCGATGCGTTCGGCCAGTGGCTCTGCAAGACTGCGTTCGACCAGCAGGCGCGAGCCCGCCACGCACACTTGGCCGGCATTGCCCGTGATCGAGCCGGCAATGCGGCGCGCCACGTCGTCCAGACGCGGCGCGTCGGCGAAGACGATCTGCGGGCTCTTGCCGCCTAGCTCGAGCGTGACCGGCTTGGTGCCGCTATTGGCGCAGGCGGCCATGATCGCCGCTCCGGTGCGCGTGGAGCCCGTGAAAGTGACCTTGCTGATCTTCGGATGCCGCACCAGTTCCTCGCCGGTCACGCGTCCGTCGCCCTGGATCACGTTGAAGATACCGGCGGGCACGCCAGCCTGAACAGCCAGTTCGGCGAGCCGCAAGACCGAGAATGGCGTCATCTCCGAGGGCTTCAGCACGACCGCATTGCCCGCCGCCAGCGCGGGCGCGATCTTCCATGAGGCCATGACCAGCGGGAAATTCCACGGCGCGATCGCGCCAATCACCCCATACGGTTCGGCAATCGTCATACCTAGATGATCGTGATCCGTTGCCGTCACGTCGCCGCCCAGCTTGTCGGCGAACTCGGCATAAAAGCGGATGCCCTCGGCGGTGAACGGCACGTCCCAGCCGGTGGCCTGGGCGATCGGACGCGTCGAGCCGAGCGCTTCGAGGCGGCCCAGCGCCGGCGCGTCGGCTTCGACCAGTTCGGCGAAACGGCGCAGGATCTTCGCGCGCTCACGCGGCGCCATGCGCGCCCAGCCGCTGTGCCTGAAAGCCTGCCAGGCGTTCTCGACCGCGCGATCAACCATCCCGGCATCCGCGAGCGGGACCGACGCGTACACCACGCCGTCCGAGGGACGCGCGACCTCGATGCGGCGCCCATCTGCCTCGACATACTCGCCGCCGATGTAATGTCCGCTGCGAATTTCGACGTCGTTCGGATTGAAACTGTCCATAAGAAAGGTTTCCTGTGTCTGGCCGGTAGTCCCGAGCGGTGCGCTTCGTGAACGCCGCCGCCATGACAAAATCGTAGAGCCGCCGCCGCGGCATATGTCGCCGACAAAAATCGCCGCACGGCAGAACACACCTGTTATGCGAGCCCGGACCTGGCGTTTTGCATTGAATTTCGATGCGGCCCTTTCCGGCGTCCGCGATAGAAAGATCGTCCTAGTCACGCCGCGCACCGGATGACACAGTGACGGCGTAAGCCTTCAGTCATTCAGCAACTAACTTGCATGGGATTGGAGCAAGTGCTCTGTATGGGCCCGGAGTAAGCGCTGAAGCGCTAACTCCGGCCGACAGTTAAACCACTTGCTCCGATCGACAGGGAGTACGGCGTGTCCGATTCGATTACCGATTTGATTACCTATCGTCGTTTCACCCACGACGACATCGCCGCGGCGCACGCGCTGACGGTCGAACTCAAATGGCCGCATCGCGCGGACGACTGGAGATTCGTCGCGCAACTGGGCGTGGGTTTCGTCGCGGAGGACGCGAGCGGCCTGATTGGCACCGCGCTTTGCTGGAAGTACGGCGCCGACCGCGCCTCGCTCGGCATGGTGATCGTGTCGCCGGGAAGCCAGGGGCGCGGTATCGGCAGAAAACTGATGGAGCTGGTGCTGGAAGAACTCGGCGGCCGGGTCACGTTTCTGCACGCCACCGTTGCCGGTCAGCCACTGTATGAAAAGCTCGGTTTTCGCGCGACCGGCACGCTCGACCAGCACCAGGGCGCGGCCTTCCAGCCGCCGCTCGTGTCCCTGCCGCCGGGCGAGCGCCTGCGTCCGCTCGGCTCTAGCGATACGGCGCGGCTGGTGGAACTGGCGTCGCAGGCAAGCGGCCTGGATCGCGGTGAAGTGCTGCCCGCGCTCTTGAATGCCGCCGACGGCATCGCGCTCGACCGCGACGGCGAACTGGTCGGCTTCGCCCTCTTTCGCCGCTTCGGGCGAGGCTTCGCGATCGGTCCGGTGGTGACGCCCGCCGCCGGAGATTCGAGCCGCGCCAAGGCGCTCATCAGCCATTGGCTGGCGCTGAACGAAGGCGTATTCGTACGCATCGACACGCCAGGCGAAAGCGGCTTGACCGAGTGGCTGGAGCAGTTGGGTCTGCCGCGCGTGGACACGGTTGTCAAAATGGTCCGCGGCGGGACGGCCGAACCGGCGAGCGCTGGCGAGGACGCGCACTACCTGCAGTACGGCATCATCAACCAGGCGATCTGCTGACCCACCATGGCCTTTCTCTATAAAGCCGACCCGGCGCGCGGCGCGCAATGGGCGGCACTGTTCGCGCAGAAAGCGCCGGACCTGCCCTTTCACGTCTGGCCCGATCTCGGCGATCCGGCGGCGATCCGTTACCTCGCTGCCTGGCAGCCGCCCGACAATCCCACGCGCCTTTTTCCCAACCTCGAAGTCGTGTTCTCGGTCGGCGCCGGCATCGATCAATTCGATCTGTCGGGCGTGCCGAACCACGTGCCCGTGGTGCGCATGATCGAACCGGGAATCGTCGAAGGAATGGTCGAGTATGTCACGCAGGCTGTGCTGACGATTCATCGCGATCTGTTCGACTACGGGTTGCAGCAACAGCAGCAGGTATGGCGCGAGTTGCCGCTCAAGCCGGCCGCCCAGCGCCGCGTGGGCGTGCTGGGGCTGGGGGTGCTCGGCACCACCGTACTGGAGCGGCTGCGCCTGTTCGGGTTCGCGTGCGCGGGTTGGAGCCGTTCGGTCCACGAGATCGAGGGCGTCGAGTGTTATGCGGGAGAAAGCGCGCTGGATGCGTTTCTTGCTCGCACCGATATCCTGATCTGCCTGTTGCCGCTCACGCCAGCCACGCGCGGATTGCTCGACGCGCGGTTGTTCGCGAAGCTGCCGCGTGGCGCGCCGCTGATTCAAACCGGGCGCGGTGCGCATCTGAATCAGCCGGATCTGCTGGCGGCGCTGGAAAGCGGCCAGTTGCAGAATGCGATTCTCGACGTCACCGATCCCGAACCGCTGTCTGCCGGTCATCCGTTGTGGACGCATCCGCGCGTGCGCATTACGCCGCATATTGCCAGTGCGACGCGGCCTGATACCGCCGTCGAGGTTGTGCTCGAGAATCTGCGCCGCCATCGCGAGGGGTTGCCGATGCTTGGTCAGATTGACCGGACACAAGGCTATTGAGGCGATTGAGCGCCGCGCTGAGCGCCACGCCCGCGCGGCGGTAACACCCGTCAGTTAGGAACTGAATGGCTTTACCGCCATAGTGGGATCTTTACGCGCTCTTACTACTTGCTGTCACAACATTTATCCGGGCAATTAGGACTGGCAGACAGAACATCGTGCCTTATGGCCCGGCTGCGTGCGACCGGCCGCCCGGACCTTAGTTGGTGGCATGTGGAGAACCGCCGAAAACATGGCTATTTCCCCGTTGTAGAATGGATCAGCTTCGACGAGTGCATAAAGTATGCTATCGCTATTTTTCTCTTGATCGACTTTCAGGCACGCGTATTTGCACGCCTTGCGATGTAGGAAGCCGATTCAAATACATCTGTTCACCGTTATCTTTTCCACTTGCATATCGGTAAACAATGTATCGCTTGTCAGATTCGTTTCGCATGCTATTAGGTATTAGAATCGCCATACCTTCGGTATCGAAATAGACCGCCGTTGGGCGCGTTCGCTCTGCGAAATTGACACGCTCCCAACGCTTCGCCTTTGTGTTAAAGCGAATCGCGACACCCTGTAGATAGTTCGAGTTGAATTCGCCGGATATGACGAAAGCACGTTCTTTCGTGCCAACGCACGCGATCTGTATATCCTGGCCGCGCGACTGATCTTCGTCACCTTGATAGAGGCGCACAGACGCGGCGCCGTCTTTGCTCAGGTAGTAAACCGCTGTGCTATCTATGGGATGATCGCGCAGCAATACGAGCGTATGGCTTCTATCGCTTCCGAGTGTGCAATGCGTGACCGCCTCCATACCGATCGCGGATCGCGGAATGGTGGCATAACCAATACACAGGACCGATATAAAGGCGGCTATTCTCATTTGACCATATCGCGCAGTGATTGCATCGAGTCCGGATCGGCGCGCAGCCTGTCCGCACATCCCTTGATCTTCTTGTAATAGATTCCATTGGATAGGCCGCGATAAAGCTTATAAGCTCCATCGATGGAATGCGCCTTGTCTATCCAGTATTGCATGTACTCGGTTCCTAATCCGATGTTTATTGCATCGTCGGTAAGTTGCGAGGAAGCATGCACCGCTGCAGCTTCGGCGAATAGCTGGTGCGTCTGCGCAAGCCCCACTTCCAACTCGCCGACAAACTCGCTTGATGCTGTGGGGCTTAAGTTGATAGCATTGCCCCGAAGCGGGGCAATGCTATCTAACGCCTTCTGTTCACGTGCGTACTACTTGACGAGTGCATCCAGAAAGTAGAGTGCGACGGTCAATGCCGAACAACTAAAGATAACGAGGGCCCAACGCTTGAGGGTCCATCTGCGCCATGCGTAGGAATTCGCGCTTGCAAACAGAACAGCGGGACCAAGAAAATACCCGAAAAAAAACAGCCCGACCCACCACGGGGTCGGACATTTTCCTAATTCGTGACATCCGCTGATAACCTTGTTCGGATTGCGGAACCAATCGAAATGGATTAACACGCTCATGCAAATCCACGTTAGCCCAATCCCGTAAACAAAGCCGGCTAGACCGACCGCGCATCGCTTCACTTTATTTCCCAAAAGAGAATTGACTTCGAACCGCGAAGGTCAGACCAGCTCGCGTCCGAAGCGAAGGTCGCGCCTTGTCTGAACGAACTCATGCCGAAATATCTACCGATTGTTGCGAACCCATCGAAGCCGCCGCTAATCGTTAATCGTGATCCGTTCCACAAGTCGATATGTCCACCACTTTCGTTTCCCGCTGTTTCACCTTCCCGCGCCCAGTAACGCGAAAACTGGATGATACCTGTTCGGCCTTTTGCTCTCGGCTCCCAATCCCTTCCGGTGATATCTTGGGCCTTTGGCAATCCCGCAAAGGGTTGCAATCTCAACCATTCGCCCAACTCGTCCGCTCGAGTCGCCGTCGGCTTGCCATCGAGGATAATTCTCCCAATGGTTTTTTGCCCCGATAGCGGACTCACGAGCTTGTCAGAGAATGATTTCATTTCGATTCCCACACGGTGAAGCGTAACGCTCATTCGGATAGCGCATTGATCTTTGTATGCGGGATTGTCGTATGGATTACCTTGCGGGTAGTTGTCCCAGAGTTCCTGAAACGTGACAGCCTTTAACGGCACCTCCTTGATTGAGCCGGGCGTCGAATTCGTTTGGACGGGTGTTTTCCTGTTCGGCATTATCGCCATTCCTCATGTGCAAGGGCTTCATCGCCCCAATAGACGACGTATTCGTCCGCGTCGGAAGTGTTGATGCGCGGCAACAGACCATTCGCCGTAATCCGTCCGCTATGGATCTGACCGTCAGGTGCCTTAATGAAATACGGGTAGCCGTCAATGCGCGTACCTCTCGAAACGGTGCGCACTTGCTCGTCGTACTGCGCCGCTTGAGTCTGTCGCTCCGCAACGCTGGTGCCGTTGCCCGTCAGCGCCGCCACCTGCTCGGACGTGAAGGACATTGACATACCGCGCTCGGCGTAGAAAATCGGCGGCGGGTTGCAACCGCAGATATTAATGTCACCGCTCAGTGCCCATTCTTTGCCATTCACAGCGGTGCCGGGCCAACGCGGCCCGCGCGGTGCAATGTAGCCTTCCTGCTTGCAGGCCGTGCAATAGGTCTTCATGTAGAGCGTAGCGATCTGCACGCGCGGCGGCGGATTGGAACAGGTAACCGAGTCCAGTCCCTCCGTGATCATGGCGCTGCCGCCCCGATCACCTTTGGCGAGAAAGTAGCGGATCATACGCGCTCGCTTTCGCGCCGGATCTGCGCTTCCGCGACGGGCTCGTAGCCGCCGCGCTTGGTGCGCGCACCCATGGTTGCGAATGCGTACATCGTGCCTTTGCGTTCCTGCTTGTCCGACATTTCCATACCTCGACGAAGTAGACGAAAACGACCCGGCCGGTAATACGGCCGGTGCGAGGGCGGCGACTTTTTGCCGCTCCAGTCCAGAGGATCGATGGCAGGTTGTGAATGTGGATATCAGGCAAATCCGAAAAAGGGGCGCAATCGATGCACGCTGCATCGAAACCGCATCACACACTCAGCGCCGCTCTTCAGTGCCCGCAGCAGAAAATGCCAAGACCACCTATCAAAACGCGTCGCGCGCGCTTTTCCGGCAATTGTTTAGGTGAGCAGGCAATCGTCGCTAATCAGTAGCATGGAACGGTCAACAGCCCCTTCCCGCGACGAGAAACCAACATGCCGATCCAATCGCTCATCGAAGCCGACCGCAAGCATCTGATTCACCCGGTCATCAACTACCGCGCGCACGAGGCACGCGGCGTCACCGTCCTCGAGTCCGCCAGCGGCGCGTTTCTGCGCGACGCGGAGGGCAACGAACTGCTCGACGCGTTCTCCGGCCTGTGGTGCGTGAACGTGGGCTACGGCCAGCAGAGCATTGTCGAGGCCGCCACGCGGCAGATGCAGAAACTGCCCTACGCGACCGGTTATTTCCATTTCGGCTCGGAGCCGGCCATCGAATTGGCGCAAAAGTTGGTGGACGTATCGCCCGCTTCGCTGCAACACGTGTACTTCACGCTCGGCGGCTCCGACGCGGTCGACTCGGCCATCCGTTTCATCACGCATTACTTCAATGCCAAGGGCCGTCCGTCGAAGAAGCACATTCTCGCGCTGCAACGCGGCTATCACGGCTCGTCGTCGATGGGTGCGGGGCTCACCGCGCTGCCCGCGTTCCATCGCAACTTCGATCTGCCGCTGCCGAATCAGCATCATCTGCCGTCGCCGTACGCGTACCGCAACGATTTTGCCAATGACGCCGCGCTGATCGCCGCTTCCGTGGCCGAGCTCGAAACGAAGGTGGCGGAGCTTGGCGCCGACAACGTCGCCGCGTTCTTCTGCGAACCGATCCAAGGCTCGGGCGGCGTGATCGTACCGCCGGTCGGCTGGCTCAAGGCCATGCGTGAAAGTTGCCGTAAGCTGGGCATCCTGTTCGTCGCCGACGAAGTCATCACCGGTTTCGGCCGCACCGGTCCCCTCTTCGCCTGCCAGGCCGAACACGTCGAGCCGGATCTGATGACGGTGGCAAAGGGCCTGACCGCGGGCTACGCGCCGATGGGCGCCGTGCTGATGTCCGACGAAATCTACCAGGGCATTGCGGACGGCGACGCCGAAGCGATCGTGGGTCATGGACATACGTATTCGGCGCATCCGGTGAGCGCGGCGATCGGCCTCGAAGTGCTGCGTCTTTATCACGAAGGCGGTCTGCTCGCGAACGGCGTGGCGCGCGCGCCGCGTTTTGCGCGGGGCCTCGACACGCTGCTCTCGCACCCACGCTTGGGTGACCCGCTCCATCGGCGCCTTCGCCGCGCCCTCGACGTCGGCCGTGCACACGTCAGGAAATCCGGCCTACGCCCACGCGCG
>NZ_LXKA01000368.1 GCF_001645125.1 Paraburkholderia ginsengiterrae
GAAGACTCCCATTGCATCGGGGCACTCCGCGGTTTCCTCCCTTCAGGTTTATTCAACACCTGCCCGCACGCGCCGTCGCGCGCCCCCGAGCCCGCGGACATGGGCAGGCGTCGAACAAACCTCAAGATTTGTGCACGTAGCTCATTCGTCGGGTTCTGGCCTATACCGGGCATAGCTGGGTCACAGAAACAGGCACCGACGGGGTGAGAGCGGGCGGGGCAGCAGCCCCTGGATGCACCGGTGGCAGCCGGTACAGCGTCCCGGCGCGGTCCAGCGGCTGAGGGGAGGGTGGAAACTTGCCCGTGATAACGAGCGTTATCGCGGCTGACATCCAGCGAGATATGTAAGTGAGCGACCATCGGAAAGTCGTAGACCTCGCACGGATGTCAACCCACCCCAGCGCGCCGTGGAACCCATGTGCAGAGGGACTTTGTAGCCTAAGTTGACACCCTCTGACCAGGAGAAATCTGGATCGTGAACTGCGTCAGCGCGAGCAGCCATAGCAGGCGGCGTTCGTGCGTTTCGCTTAATGAGTACATCGATCGATTCCTTGTTGTTTGGCGAAGCGCGCCACTCGCATGGCCCGCGCCGCGCGCGGCGCGGGCTCAGTCATCGAGCGACTCGTGGACCGCTTCGGCACCCTGTTTCCAATAGCTGGCCGCGCGAATGCGCGATTTGTCGACGCCGCGCTCCGTGCACAGGTGATAACGCACCGCGCGCATCGTCGCGGATTCGCCCGCGGCCCACACGTAGCCCTCGCCGTCGTCGGGCAGATAGAGTTCGCGGACCGCCTTCAGCAAGGCGTCGCCGCGCACGCCGGGGCGGTTGCGATAGCACCAGACGAGATGCAGTTCGGCCTGCGTAGCAAATTCAATGTGCGCCGACGGATCGGCCACTTCGATCACGGCCGCGACGCGCGTGCCCGCCGGCAGTTCTTCCAGGCGCCGGGCCATGGCGGGCAGCGCGGTATCGTCGCCGATTAGCAAATGCCAGTCGAAGCCCGTGGGGATCACGAGCGAGCCGCGCGGGCCGCCGACGCCGAGATACTGACCCACTTTGGCTTGCGCGGCCCATGTCGCCGCGGGACCGGCTTCGTGCATCGCGAATTCGATGTCGAGTTCGCGGGCCGCGCGATCGAAGCGGCGCGGCGTGAAATCGCGCGCGACCGGACGCGGCTGGCCGGCGGGAAACACCGGTCCGTTAGGGCCGGCTTGCGGCAGCACCGGTTTGTCCGCGCCGGGTTCGGGGAAAAACACCTTGATGTGGTCGTCGAACGAGGCGGATGCGAAGTCGTGCAGATCGTCGCCCGTGAAGGTGACGCGGATCAGGTGCGGGGTCAGCGCGCGCACCTGCTTGACCTGCAGCAGACGGAATTTCAGCGGGTGCCGCACGCGGTGGACGGCCAGATCGGCGCGGTTGTCGGCCTGATGGTCTGTTGTCAGCATGAGAGGACTACTCCTGTTGTTTCGATGGGCGCGCGCTGCGCGCCGGTGGCGTTCCGGGCATGCCTGGGCAGGTCCGCAGCAGATCGCGCAGCCTTAACGGGCCGGCGCGCCGCTGTCGCCGTTTTCTTTGCCGCCGGGGTTGGCTTCACCCTCGATCTCTCTAGCGGCTCGCATCAGGATTTCGGCGATGCGGCGCTGTTCGGCGGCCGGCGCGTTGTCACGGCGCAGCAGCGCATGCTTGAGCGCACGGCGCGCTTCGTTCAGTTCGGGCAGCCAGCCGCCTTCGCTGATATCGGCCGGTTCCTCGCCGGCCAACGCACGGCGCACCGAATCCATCTTGCGGGCGATATGGCTCAGCTTGGCCAGCATCAACTCGACGCGGTCGCGGTTGGCCGCCAGATACGTGCGGCCCGCGTCCGACAACTCATAGCGCTTGCGGTTGCCTTCGAGCTGCACCGTCACGTAGCCGAGTTCTTCCAGATACGTGAGCGCCGGATACACCATGCCCGGGCTCGGGCTGTAGAAACCGTTCGAGCGCATTTCGAGCGCCTTGATCAGCTCGTAGCCGTGGCTTGGCTGCGCGTCGATCAGCGACAGGAGCAGCAGTTGCAGGTCCTCGGAGCTGAATTTGCGGCCGCGCGGAAAACCTTCGCCGTCGTCGCCGAAACCGCCCGGGCCGCCGCCGAAGCGTCCGCCGCGGCCACCGCCGCGAAACTCGTTATGACGGCCGATGGCGTGCCACAGCGCGTGCAGCGAAAAGCGCTCACGGCCGTGGCCGCCCGCGCCGTGCATTGCGCTGGCGCGCTCATCGTGTTCGCCGTGCTCGCCGTGTTCACCGCCTTCATGGCAATAGCGCGGGTCGCGGATAAATGCGTGCCAGAGTGAATGATGCGAAGCATGGGCGCCGCCCGGCTGGAAACTGTCGTGCGCGCCGCGCGAACGGGAAAAACGATGGTGATGACGCATGTCGGGTACTCCCGGTTGTGTCTTAAGATGTATCGTAAGATATATATCTAAAGATAGTTTGTCAAACTTCTTTTTTGCGATGTAAGGGCGTGCAACAAAGTTTGCGGCTTGCCAAACTGTGGCGTTCGGACTCAACAAAGTCTGCGGGAAGTCAGAAAAGCCCTTTGCAATGCAGCATTTTCCCCACTCCAACAGCGCTTGATGAGCGCGACGCCCGATCGGCCAGAAACAGTTTGACCGGCGGCTGCACGTCATCGGCGACGCCAAGAGTGTTAGTGAGCAACGTCGGGTTCGCGAAAGACTACGCGGGCGGCAGCCACTCGAGATCGGTCACGGCAGATCGCAGGGTGCCGTCTACCATCGGGACGGCCGCGGTGCCGTCGGGCAGGTCGTTGGGGGGGGCGTCGTTGAAGGCAGCGAGACGTAACCGCCGGCGATGGCTGCAGGAGCACACGTTCGGGTACTGTGGGCGTCGTTGTGGGCTTTACGTGCACGTGCGCGCAGTACTCGATGGCCGCATCGTGATTTCGGTGGCAGTAAGGCGGGTTGTTCGCGTTTTCCTTTCCAGAGCGGAGGGCAGTTGCGTTTGAGTACCCCAGTTTTCACCGCACGCAGAGGAAATGGCCGAGCGCGTTCGCGATCTATTCCGGCTATAGACTGCCGGGCAGCGCTTTGGTGGACCTATCGAGGGACCGTTGCAACCTCTTGGGGAGTGCCCCGGCCGTACCCGAACGCTACCGCCATTATCTGCTCAGTCAGGACGGATTCGGTTGGCGTTTGTGTCGTGGGGGACGGTAATCGGCGAGGCTGTGTGGAAACGCGTAAAAAGTGGAAGCGTCGAATCGGGATCTGGAGCTTCCGCATTCGAATTTCTCAAGTACAGGTCGAACGCAGCAATGAGATCGAACAAAGGCCCCTCAGGCCTGAAGCGCCTTCAACAGCGCCTGTTCTCCAATGATCTTGATGACTCGCGTCAGGTTATACGCGAGCACGTGCAAGCTTATCTCAGTGCTCACGCGTCCCAGCGTCCTCGTGAGGAAGTGTGTCGCTCCCATTCAGTGCTTCAACGTGCCGAAAGGATGCTCAACGGACTGCCGTCGCGTACGCATCACCCCGGGTTGCAGATCGGGGCGTTTTTGCATTGCCTCCAGCGTGTCCTCGTGCTCCCAGCGACTCACACGCCGGTACTTGCCAGGTGTGCACTTGTCCCTGATAGCACAGCGAGGGCAATCGGAACTCCGGTATCTGTTGTGCAGCAGACCGCGCTCGATCGTTGCGAAGCGCCAGATCACACGGCTGCCTGCAGGGCACCTGTACTCCCCTGATGCATGATCGAAGACGAAGTCCTCTTTATCAAACCGGCCGACTGCCTTTGCGCCCGATGTCATTGGCTTCGAAACGAAGGGCGTGATACCGGCCTGCTCGCAGGCAAGAATTTCATCCCCGTTGAAATAGCCGCGGTCCGCAATAACCTGAAGACCCGATGCTTCCATCGCATCCTTCGCCTGCCTGGCCATATTTGCGAGTTGGCGCCGGTCGGTGCCGACGTTGGTGACCTCGTGTGCAACGATAAGGTGGTGCGTGGTATCTACGGCTGTCTGGACGTCGTGGCCGACAAGCCCTCGGCTTGTACTTGTAGCCAAGGCGCGTGCGTCAGGGTCGGTTAGAGAGATTTGCCCTGCGGGTGTTTGCCCAAGTTGATGGTCAATCTCTTTCAGCTTCTCCATCTGCGTCTTCAACGTTTTGATTTTCTCCTTGAACCGGGTTGTTCTCGCTTCAGCAACATCGGATGGCTGACGATCTGCCGTCTCCATCGCAGTCATATAACGTTCAATGCACTCGTCGATCTGCTGGATGCGCCTGTCGAGTTTGCCGCGCGTGAAGTTGCAATTATGAGCGTTGACTGCCTTGAACTTGCTGCCGTCAATGGCCACGCTCGCCTGAGCAAACAGATCCAGCCGGCGGCACAGCACCACAAACTGCCGGCAAACGTTGCGTATGGCCTGGCCGCTATCTCGTCTGAAGTCGGCAATCGTCTTGAAGTCAGGCGCCAGGCGTCCTGGCAGCCATATCAGTTCGATGTTGCGTTGACATTCCCGCTCCAGACGACGACTCGACTGGATGCGATTGAGATAGCCATAGATGTAGATCCTCAGCAGGACTGCGGGATGATAGGACGGGCGCCCCGTAGCCGAAGGCATGACACCATCGAAGCCGAGTGGACCAAGTTCAAGGTCTTCGACAAACGCATCTATTATCCGGACCGGATTGTCGTCGTCGATGAGGTCATCGAGGCATTCGGGAAGCAGGGTAACCTGCTTGCGGTCTTCGCCTTCTATGAATCGCTTCATCCGGCCACCTCGGCTGAATGCGTTGATTCAGTGTAGGCGATCAGCGGGTTTTCACACACCCTCCGGCCATATCCGACATT
Organism: Paraburkholderia ginsengiterrae; assembly: GCF_001645125.1. Classification (GTDB taxonomy): domain Bacteria; phylum Pseudomonadota; class Gammaproteobacteria; order Burkholderiales; family Burkholderiaceae; genus Paraburkholderia; species Paraburkholderia ginsengiterrae. The sequence goes on from NZ_LXKA01000368.1 coordinate 4,843, forward strand.
GGAGAAGGCTGGGTTCTAGGTCGGCAATGTGGCGCAATGCTGACGGTGCCGGCTTCGAGCTGTCGGATGGCCGCCTCCTGCGTCAGCGAACTCATACTCCCGACCCACTATGGTCGTTCAATACGAAACCGCGCCAATAACTGCTTCCAAGGGATAGTGTTGAAAAAGTCGCCCGCGGTATGGATTGTTGAGTATCCTGGAAGACATCGATCGGCGGGCGTGATTCGTCATCATGGGTCAACTGGGCAGCGGACAGGACAAGCTTTTCTACTCGTTCAACCTCGATAATCACGTCCCTCGCGAGCACCTGTTGAGAGGCGTCGATCACTTCCTGGATCTGCGTGATCTACGCCAGCATCTCGCACCGTTCTACAGCCCGATGGGACGGGCATCGATTGATCCGGAGCTCATGATCCGCATGTTGATTGTGGGCTACTGTTCCGGCATCCGGTCCGAGCGCAGGCTATGCGAAGAGGTGCATCTGAACCTGGCATGTCGATGGTTCTGCCGCCTGGGTCTGGAGGACGCCGTCCCCGAACACTCGACATTCTCAAAGAACCGCCACGGTCGCTTCCGCGATAGCGACGTGCTACGCCATGTGTTCGAGTCGGTCTTGTGCCGGTGCATGAGCGAAGGGCTCGTGAAGGGTGAAGGATTCGCGATTGACGCGAGCATCATCAGAGCCGACGCGAGCTCTGCACACGGTGTTCCGGGTTCTGATCCCGTCGACTGGGGTTGCGTCAAGAGACAAAGCCGCGCAGTGCGCGAGTATCTGGAAGAATTGGAAGTAGCGAATCCAGCGGGCACCGAAGCGGCGAATACGACGGAGACATTGACGCAGCCAAAGAGGATATCCCTGACGGATCCTGCTGCGCACTGGACAGCCGCCAAGGGTAGCCCAGCGTTCTTCGCCTACTCGACGAATTGTCTGATTGACCTGCAGGCAGGGATCATCGTTGACGTCGAGGCGACACCCGCGAACCGCTCGCACGAAGTGGAATCAACCAGGACGATGATTGACCGCGTTGAGCGGCGGCGCGATCTCAAACCTCGACGCCGCGCAGGCGACACCGCGTATGGCTCAGCAGCGATGCTTGCCCGGATGATCGAAGAGAAGGAAATTGCACCACACGTTCCAGTCTGGGATAAAACAACGCGCAAGGACAATACATTGTTCAGCAGCGAGTTCCTGTGGGATGAACTGGCCAATGAATATCGCTGTCTCACCGGGCACACACTACGCAGTGATCGGCGCAAATTCAGGAATCCGCGCTCGCGCGTCACGAATGCTGACACGATCATCTATCGGGCAAGTCAGTTCGACTGCGAGAGCTGTTCGATGAAGGATCGCTGCTGTCCGAATGCACCATTCCGCAAGATCGCACGCAGCATCCATGAAGCTGTGCGTGACGAAACGAGGCGTATTGCGAAGACGCCTGAATACAAGCGATCTTGCCGTGAGCGAAAGAAGGTGGAAATACTCTTTGCCCATCTCAAACGCATCCTGAAGCTGGACCGTCTGCGCCTGCGGGGTCCGAGCGGTGCCCGTGATGAATTCCCGATGGCAGCGACTGCGCAAAACCTGCGAAGAATGGCCAAGCGGTTCACGCCAGAAACCAAGCAGATGAACCAGGCAGTTGCATGACGAGCAACGGGGACCGTTGCCTCGTTCAAGTTCGCGGCGTCGCCGATCGCCACAACCCGAAAATTAGCTGCCAACTCCTCTGTATCCGACCAAAACGCGACTTTTTCAACACAATCACCGAAGAAGAGACGTTGACCTGGGCGAACACCGGCGACCGAGAAGGGTCGGGTGCTGCCGGTCGTGCCAAGCAGCGAGAGGTCTGGAACTGCAGCGCAATGTATTTACGCATTAGTCGGGAGATTTTCGTCGGCTCGTCCTCGACCACCCTTATAATCCGGCATGACTCCATCGATCTCCCACGCAGCAAGCTTGCGGGCGCCAGCACCGGCTGCTCGATTAATCGGTTTGTTGGTCGCGCATAGCCCAGCGACCCCAGCGGGCCATTCACCATCCACGCGCGTTGAGTGCATGTTCGACGAACTGCGGCCGACGATCGTATGAAAATACCCAAACGTCTTGCACCACTTCTCGAAGAAGGACTTATCGACGAGGTCATCGGTCAGTTGATGAGCGGCAAGGAGGCAACAGTCTACGTCGTGCGCAGCGGTGAATCGACGCGTTGCGCCAAGGTCTACAAGGACGCGAAGCAGCGCAGTTTTCGGCAAGCCGCCTCTTATCGGGACGGTCGCAAGGTCATGAACAGCCGGCAGGCGCGGGCGATGGAAAAAGGTACGCGCTACGGCCGTCAGATGCAGGAAGCGTCATGGCAGAACGCTGAAGTGGACGCGCTGTTCCGGCTCGCCAGTGCAGGGGTGCGCGTGCCGCAACCCTATATTTGTACCGACGGCGTGTTGCTGATGGAACTGGTGATCGACGAGGTGGGTGACGTCGCGCCACGGCTCAACGACGTCGATCTGACCGAAGCCCGCGCCCTCGAACTGCACGCGTTGCTGCTGAACCAGGTTGTCCGCATGCTCTGCGCGGGCGTAATTCACGGCGACCTGTCGGAATACAACATCCTGCTGGCTGCGGATGGGCCAGTGATCATTGATCTGCCACAAGCCGTCGACGCAGCCGGCAACAACGAAGCCGCCTCGATGCTCAAGCGAGACGTCGACAACCTGGCCGCGTACTTCGGCCGGTTTGCACCGCAAATACTCACAGCGAGTTATGGCACGGAGATCTGGGCGCTCTTCGAAGCAGGGCGGCTGCATGTCGACGCCGAACTGACCGGTCGCATCGAAGTCGACACGCAACCTGTGGACCTCGATGGCGTGCTGCAGGAACTCGAAGAGACACGTCTGGAGGAAGACGCGCGAGTGCGGCGACAGCAGGAACTGAGCGCAAGCCGGTGACGGTGCCTGATGTCCCCCGAAGATCGCCCGAAAGTGAAGCTCTTCGAGGATGTCGCCGCTCGGCCATGAACAGTCCGTTGCGATCCATTGCCGAACGTTTGTTCAAGAGCGACGAGTTGCCCTTTGATTTGCCGTGCCGCTGCTCGATGACTAGCCAACATTTCACGGCGTACACGGCAATGCAGAAGATGCGCTCACACATGCTGATCGCACCATCGACCTACGCCCGCAACGATTGTTCTACGGGCGAGGAATCCGGAGCGGCGCCGTCAATCCATCCAGAAACTCAACAAACACTCGCACCTTGGCGGACAAATTCAGCCGCTCCGGATAGACCGCATAGATATCTGCGGGCGGGAGATTCCAGTCTGGCAGCAAACGCTTGAGGGAGCCATCGTCGATATATTGCCAAACGTCCCACTCTGAGCGGACCAGCACGCCGTGTCCCTTCAAGGCCCACTGCAGCGTTGCCTCACCGTCGTTGCTGCTCATCGAACCGTGCACTTTTACAAGCTGATGCCGCTTTCCCTTGCTGAAATGCCATGTGCCGTAGGCCGTGTCATTTTCGCGGAGAACGATGCAGCGATGATTTCTTAAATCGTCCGGCACTTGTGGCGCACCATGCGTTTCGATGTACTGGGATGACGCGCACACAAACCTTCGATTGCTCGCGATTTTCCTTGCGACGAGCCGGGAGTCAGGCAGCTCGCCGAATCTGATGCCGACGTCGAAGGCCGATTCGGCGAGGTTGAGTGGACGGTCCGTCAGGTCAAGCTGAACTTCGACCTCAGGGTATTGGAGAGTAAATTCAGAAAGCGCAGGAACGATGTGACGGCGACCGAAGCCGAACGTCGCATTCACTTTCAGCAGTCCGCGCGGAATGTCGCGGCTGCTCGACACCATCCGCTCGAGTTCCTGAACCTCCTCCAGCAGCTTCGAACCCGTCCCGAGATACATCTCGCCTTCCTGCGTCATGGCGAGCCGCCGAGTCGTGCGGTTGAGAAGTCGCACTCCGAGGCGCTTCTCGAGTTGCGCGAGCCGCGCGCTGACGGCAGGTGGTGTCACACCTAGATCCCGTGCAAGCGAAGACAGGCTGCCATGCGCGACAAGACGCTTGAAAAATTCGAGGTCGGCAATCGGGTCCATTTATAAATTCAACTTAACAATAACTTAAATGAGTATGCATTATGCGCATCGCGCTGTCGAATTAAACTGAAACCACTTTGAAGAGCGCGATGAACATTCATCGGGCCGGGTAACAGGAGACAGCCAATGGGACACACTCTCTACCGCAAGATCGTGGATAAGCACACGGTGTTTCGCGTCGACGACCAGCACGTCGCGCTCTATGCCGACTTCCACATCATGAACGAATACACGAGCCCGCAAGCGTTCGCGGGGCTCGCTGAAAAGAATCTTCCCGTCCGCTGCCCGGAGAAGCAGATGGGCACCGTCTCCCATGTGATCCCGACACATCCAGTCTCACTGGACAAGCGCACGATCATGATCGACGCGGCAGCCAGTCAGGCCGCCAACTTCACGCGCAACTGCCAGAAACACGGCATTCATCTGTTCGATGTCAAGGATCGCGAACAGGGCATCGAGCATGTGATCGCACCGGAAATCGGCTTGATTCGGCCAGGCATGGTCGTGTTGTGTGGCGACAGCCACACAACAACATACGGCGCACTCGGCGCGCTTGGCTTCGGTATCGGCACATCCGAAGTCGAACACGTTCTCGCGACACAGACCCTCATTTACCGGGTCGCACGCGACATGCGGATCGAGGTGGGCGGCAGACTCTCTGCGGGCACAACCTCCAAGGATCTGGTGCTTTACATCATCTCGAAGATCGGCGCGCAAGGCGCTCGCGGATTCGTCGTTGAATACTGCGGATCCGCGCTTGCAGACCTGTCGGCTGAAGCCCGCATGACGTTGTGCAACATGACTGTGGAAGCAGGCGCCCGAGGCGCGATGATCGCTCCGGACGATACGACGCTCCGCTACGTGGCTGAGCGGATCAAGGACCTGCCAGAGGACAGTATCGCCGAGGCCGTTGAACAGTGGAAGCAACTGAAGTCGGATCCGGATGCAGTTTTTGACGTCACGCACAGTTTTGACGCAAGCGAAGTGGCGCCGTTCGTGACGTGGGGAACGAGCCCAGACCAGGCGATTTCGATCACTGACCCCATTCCCACCCTGTCAGACGAACAACTTGAGCGGAGCAATGCGGAGAAGGCGCTGGCCTACATGGGGTTGGATGCCGGACAGACACTCGCCGGCCTCGCAATCGACCACGTTTTCATCGGTTCCTGCACGAACGCACGCATTGAAGACCTACGAGCCGTGGCCGCTGTGGTGCGCGGGCACAAGGTGGCGCCGACCGTTCGTGCGATGGTGGTGCCCGGGTCCGGCATGGTCCGCGAGCAGGCCGAGCAGGAGGGCATTGCGCAGACATTGATCGACGCTGGTTTCGAGTGGCGCCAGCCTGGTTGCTCGATGTGCCTCGCGATGAACGATGACATCCTCCAACCCGGTCAACGCTGCGCATCCACGACCAACCGAAACTTTGAGGGGCGCCAGGGCCGCGGCGCACGCACTCATCTGATGAGCCCTGCCATGGCTGCTGCGGCGGCGCTGGCCGGCCGCATCGTCGACGTACGCAAGGAGTTCAACCATGTCTAAGAACGAAACCGTAGCTGGCATCGCGGCACCTCTCCCCCTGAACAATCTGGACACAGACCAGATCATGCCGAAGCAGTTTCTGTTTGGCATCGACAAGTCGGGACTTGCACACGGCGTTCTTTACGACCTTCGAATGGATGCCTTCGGGTCGCCCAGGCAAGAGTTTGTTCTGAACCGGCCGCAGTACCAGGGGGCTCGCATTCTGGTCACTGGCGCGAACTTCGGGTGTGGCTCCAGTCGTGAGCACGCCGTGTGGGGGTTGCAGCAGGCCGGTTTCGATGCGCTCATTGCACCCAGCTTCGGCGAGATTTTCTACTTCAACGCGCTAGCCAACCGTCTGCTGCTGGTGATGCTTGATCCATCAACCGTGGCGACGCTGATGGAACTTGTCAGTGACTCCGCGACGAGCCATCTGACCATCGACGTGCAGCGACAGTGCGTCATCACCGTGGACGGCACCGAGTATCCGTTCGAACTACCCGCGCGACAGAAGCGCATGTTTGTCGAAGGGCTCGACATGATCGGAATGACGCTGCGCGACGGCGCCGCCATTGACGCCTTCGAGGCGAACCACTTCGCCCAGAGTCCCTGGATGAAGATCGATCTTCCCAAGCAGCAACACACGGCCTAACAAGAGACGCAAAGCGCCCATCGCCACGTGGGCCAAAAGCGCGCACTGCCAGTAAAGATTGCAGGCGCGTCGTAAAGCCCGCAGCCGACATATCCAATCAGGAGACACGAAATGGAAAGCCCATCATTGCACACGAGCGTTCCGCCGTCGGGACGGCTGGCGACGCTGTCGAATATCACGATCGGTGGGATGCCGCTACTGATGTTTCTTGCGGTGGCGCTGCTCACCATCCTGGCTGTCGTCACCAAGCGGCTTCCTAACGACATGATCGGCGGCTTGGCCGTGCTGATGCTGTCGGGCTTGCTACTGGGCGAAATCGGACGACGCATCCCGCTCTTCCGGGACATCGGCGGCCCGGCGATTCTGTGCCTCTTCGTCCCCTCGGCATTGCTGGGTTACAAGCTGATGGACGACACAACGCTCAAAGCGATCACCACGACGATGAAGACCGCGAATCTTCAGTACCTGTATATCGCGTGTCTCGTCGCGGGAAGCATTCTCGGCATGAACCGCAAGATCCTGATTCAGGGTTTTCTCAAGATGTTTGTCCCGCTTCTGATAGGGACCGTTGCGGCTATCGGAGCTGGCGTTCTGATGGGGCTGCTGTTTGGCTATGATCCGAAGCACACGTTCTTCTTCATCGTAATGCCTATTCTGGGTGGTGGCATCGGCGAAGGCATTCTGCCGCTCTCCATCGGGTATTCAGAAATCATGGGTACTGCCCAGGGTCATCTGATCGCTACGATGGTGCCGGCAGCCCTGATCGGCAATGTCGTTGCGATTCTTGCCAGCGGCATTCTGAAGCGATTCGGCGAGAAGCACCGCTCATACAGCGGCGACGGAATACTGGTGCGCACTGGCGAAGATCAGGTATTGCTCAAGGAGCAGAAAGCTGAAGCGGCATTGGACCTGCGGCTGATGGGATGTGGGCTTTTGCTCAGTTGCACGCTTTTTATCCTTGGAGCACTGCTTGCGCCGATAACGGGGATTCCCGGGCCGGTGCTCATGATCATCTCGGCTGCCTTACTGAAAGTTGCGCGCGTGATACCGGAGTCCATGGAGATCGGCGCGTATCAGATGTACAAATTCATGTCGAACAACCTCACATTCGCGATCCTCGTCGGCTTGGGAACGCTGTTTGTTTCATGGGAACAGTTGGTCGCAGCCTTTTCGCCAGCATACTTCGTCATCTGCGCGTCCACTGTGGTGGCAATGATCATCTCAGGCTTCTTTGTCGGCGCCTGGCTCAAGATGTATCCCGTCGAATCTGCAATCATCACAGCATGTCATAGCGGGCTGGGTGGCACCGGTGACGTCGCGATCCTGTCGTCGTCGAACAGAATGGGGCTGATGCCGTTCGCGCAGATTTCGACCCGAATCGGAGGCGCGGGCATGATCGTTTTCGCGACCCTCATGATGAAGTGGCTGCACTGACGCGGCGGTGCTACCCACCCGCTACTTCGTCTGCTGGCAACCTCTTCGGCATGATTGCCCCGATCTCAACAGGATATGTGATCAACGCGACAGGCAGCTATGACTGGGCATTCGGCATCGCTGGCATCCTTCTGCTCGCCGGCGCAACGGTTGTGCTCACCATGACGCGCTCGCCAATGACGGACGATCGCAGTGTTTCGACTACGCGGGTCGCGGTGTAGTCTTTGAATGTTGCCGTGTCGGCAGAGACGAGTTCATCCTCTGTCGCAGGCAATTTTTTTCCAATGTCCGTTCTGGCGCACGTTGCGGCCGTTCGAAATGCGCCGACGGCTGTCTCCTCGCGGCCGACTACAGCCCAACGCGGTCGACTGACGTCGCCGCGTTGCGGATTGTCAGAGTTTCGGATAACGGCTCCCCGTGGGAGAATTTGCTGCGGTTACTCGCCACCGATATAACCTGTAGGTCGGTGCTACGGCTTGCCCGCCGCGTGAAGTGCCGCTCTCATGCTCATTTCAATGTCGTGAAGTCGCGCGCCGAGGTCCTTGAAGTTGCTGCGGCCCTCGCCAAATAACTCGCCGTTCATGTAGATCGTCGGCACAACGCTAATATCACGCGCTGACACCTCATTTTGAAAAAGCCCTCCGTCGATCGTAATGTTGTGAATCTGTGGATTGATCACCGTCATCATGTTCAGTGCTTGCACAACGTCAACACAGCTTGCACAAGATAGCGAAATATAGGTCTCGAAATAGTAGTTACTTTCTAGCGTTCGAATCTGTTCGATAGTCGTACGGTCGGCTATCACGGGATGCCCTCCAACCTGCAGTATTGCAAGGACAAGGGACGAAAATTCAGGCCCTGTTGGAGTGGCAGCAAACTGAATGCCGGGTTTTTCTCCCGCCCGCCCAATTGAAAATGATGGCTTGCGTTCGTCGCCTTGCTGCTCCTCGATTACCGTCACCAGATCTGTTAACGACGCGATTTCGTTCAACATCGTCAGCATCTCGGCCGATTCTTGGCTACCGCCCTGCGACACGATCAATTCGACAGGTCTGCGGATGTTTCGCAGATACGTCTGCAGCTGTGACCTGAGACTGACGTTTAACATGGTTCGACTCCCTAACGACCTTTATAAGGTTAGGTGCAGAAGTGCAGGAACTGAAAGAAATCTGAACTGAACGTGCAGCGCCGATTGGCCATCGGGATCAAGATGGGTGCCGGGGCATGCTCGCTCGAACGTCGGTGCGCTTTGGTGCGCTACCACACATAGCCTCTCAACGCCCGCGCGGCGGCAGTGCCAGCAGCATGAACTGCACCCTGGGGTTGCTCTGGCTGCCGACTGCTCGCCCGGCGTTGGTGCTCACAATTGCCGCTAGCCGTGTCAATGAATCTGCTAGCGCCGAATTTGTCGTAAAACCTCATACATAACGAACGAAAAGTGGGGGAGTGTTCGTTCAACGTCGAACGGCCCCAGGCGATCTGAAGTGCGGGTAAGCGCTAAGATCTGCCACCTGCCAGGACCTGCTCGACAGCCATCGAGCGTGCCGCTTCTTCGGCCTCTTCAGGGGTGTCGAACACGCTGCCCGACACGTGGACCTGATGCCACTCGGGATTGTCGGAAGCGTCGCGGAATATACGGAAGCGCGCGCAATAGCCGCGCGGCGTGACCGGGGCCACGTCGATATCGACGGATGCGCCTTCTATTTGATGTCTGACGAAGCCGTCCATGCTGCCCTCCTGGCGCCAGCCTTAAACGCAGAAATCCTAGCATGACAGGTTCGATGCTGCGGGTGCATTGCAGCATGCGGGGGCACCTTAAACGCCTGCCAGGATGACGCCGGACTGCGCAGCTGCCGACGGGGGCTGTCGCGATTCACCTGACATCAATCAGCAGGAAGACGCTGTGATAAATCGAACACTGACTCGTGGTGTGGCCGCATTCGCGCTGTCGTCTGCTGTTGGTGTTCACAATTGCCGGGAGCGGACGAAAAGTGGGGGAGTGTTCGTTCAACTGTTGCAGTTTAGACCCGGCGTGCCTCCCCCAGATTTTGTCCACTCCCGTCAATTATGGGCGCCAACAGCTGTCCGTTGCCGGCGCCGTCGCCGCGAAGCGCAAACCATCTGGCGTGGCGCGCGCCAACAAGACGCGCTCGCACCCAGTCGTGTCCAGTACTATCGCGTCCCACGCGGCAATACCCGACCTAACGGACCCCGTTGCCCGCGCTTCTGCCACCTGCCAGAAGGCCGCCAGGTTGACGCGCGCCGCATGCGCCTCCAGCCAGTCCCGTGCGGGTGGGCCACATGCGACCGTCGGACGAGCAGCGCGCACTGTACGAAGCAGCGTACTCGCAGGTGTATTTCAACATGCAGTTGTTGCGGGCTGGAATGACATTCCGCGAATTCTCAGAAAAGGCCTGGCAGATACCGGAGGTATATCTGAAGAACAGATACAGCTGTCTCGCTCACGGCATCGGCATGGTTGACGAGTACCCATCAATCGCGCACCAGGTGGATTGGGAGACGGGCGGTTACGACGGCCAATTCGAAGCGGGAATGACGCTATGTGTTGAGAGTTACATCGGTGCCGACGGTGGAAAACAGGGAGTCAAACTTGAGCAGCAAGTGGTCCTTACGGAAGGTGGCTGCGTACCACTTACTTTGTGCGGCTTTGAGACAGATTGGCTGTGAAGTGTGGCGTGCCCCTGTTTTTCGGAGTACTCCGGCGAAGAAGGGTTCGCGACTGGACACCTCGCCGGTGTCCGTTACGACGGTGCGACTCGATGGGACGCAACAGGTATTCGCTGGCGGACCGTGGCGGCTAACGACCGGGCGCGGCGCAAGGCCAGGCTGCAGCAGGAGTCCTCTGAGTTGCCGGCAAAGTGGAATCTAACTCGAGTACCTAAGTCGGACATCCGAACTGGGTAGCGAGGTCGTTCAAGTCCGCTGCAGTGAAGTCCCAATTCTGCTCGGCACGGAGGTCGCTCTTCTGGGAGGACCCATGCTCGGTTGACCTCAAGACGAACGCCGTTCTGAGGCCGCAGCGGCGCGCTGCTGCCAGGTCACCATTGTGAGCGGCAACCATGCAAACCTCTGCAGGCTTCAGACCAAGGATGTCGACTGTGTCAACGTAGACCTGCGGCGACGGTTTGTAAGCTCGCACGACTTCCGCGCCCAGAATCGCATCCCAGGGAAGTGCCGCTCTTTTTGCCATGTCCAGTATTAGCCGGATGTTGCCATTCGATAGAGGAGCAATCATGAAACGACGCTTGAGTCGCAATAGCCCTTCAATGGAATCAGGCCACGGGTCGCGGCGGTGCCACGTGTGGTTCAGCTCATCGAGCTCTTCTGGAGAAATCGAACTCGCATCGAGACCGTAGTCGGCCATCACCGTGACCAGGTTTTCCCTGTGCAGTGTGTCAAGCCTGACAAAGGGCCGTTGTCCGCTCCGTATTTCCTCCATCGAGGGCGCATAGTGGCGTCGCCACGCGTCCGCAAACTCAAATGGCTCAATCGGTATCGAGTGACGGTTTAGGAACAGACCCACATGGCGGGCGACGCCATTTCTCCAATCGACAACGGTCCCGAAGACATCGAATAGGAGCGCTTTGATATTCGAGTTGTCAGGCATATCAACTCCTTGACCGGTGAGTGGAAGCAATCTGCCGAGCGTATCGCTATTGCGACTCGATTTCATCAAGGCGCGCCTGCGCCGTCTCGTCAGGGTACTGACGTTGATATGCGTCGGACAGGTGCGAGCAGAGTTGCGCCAGTGCCGCAAGATGTACAGCCTGGTTCGCATGCTCTACCTCACCTGCATTCAGCAGGTCGTCGAGGACCGGAGCGAGACGGCGCAGTTGCCGGAAAGTGGCGTCGTCAATTTTCATGTTGGACTTCCTGTCGTCGGTCGATACGGCTCATACCGTACGAAACTGGCTCACGGCTTTCCCTATGGCCGTCTTGTATCGGCGGTGGGGCCGATTAGCCACCCGATAGATGTTTTTTATGTCGTTGCCTGGGAGGCGTGGACGACATCCAGGCAAGTACAGATAGCGCCAGCGCTGGCATTTGAGTTTCGTACACTAAATAGGTACGGCTGACGGGGAGCGGCGCCCCGGGCCCACATGTTCGGACCTGGTAACCATTTTGCACGTGAGCGCTCGCGGTGCACTTAGGCGGTCACTGCCTTGCCTGACATCGTAATGCATCCAAGCGGAGGGCGCGAATTGCAGCCTTCGAATCTTGCCAATGCGCTGCACAACAAATCTGAGAAACCAGATGAACATTCGACCTTGATTGCCCGCGGCATAGGGGTGCAACCCCCCGGAAGATTCGGTCACTGCAGAAAAAAAATACCGGATGTGCTAATCATCATAGCTGAATTTGTGCAATGCACAAGAATAAAGTCATTGTCAAATCGCACGGGGAGGGTTTACGCTTAGATGACTTCCCCGCGAGATGATTGCGCTATGGCCACGCCTGTTCTTCTTGACTGTTACGAACTGCTTGCAGCATGGCGTCGCGTCACTCCGAATGCAGAATTTGTGGGGCATTACCGCCATGAGCTGGACGAACTCGGCGAGGCGGTTTTGAATCCTCCCCCGTCTGGCCGGCGTCAGATAGTGCTCACAGATGTTTACTGCCAGTTGACCGAACAGCTGGGTCATTTCTCCGCCATGTCGGTGGCCGTTACGACGTGTTCATACGGCATCAGGGTCCCGGACGTTGTATGGATGCCGTGCGACAAATGGGAAGGTTTCGACCGTGACGACCCGGTGCCATTCGTGCCTGACCTCTGTGTCGAGGTCCTTCTCGATAGTGACAGAACCCGTGATATCGACCGAAGGGTCAAGGCTTACATGGACGGCGGGGCTGCCGAAGTCATCGTCATCGGCCAGCGTGGCGAGATTGGGTTCTGGGGTAACAAGGGCCGGCGACAAGCTTCGCTTTTCGGAATAACACTCCAACTCGACCGCATGTACTTCGACGTCGGCGGTGTGGCCACGCACCGTTCTGTTAATCGCTGAGAGGCACTGGAGCCCAAAGAGGCCCAGCCGACTTTACCCCCACAACTCATTCCCCGTTTGACGTTCCTGACCGCGCGCTGAAAAACGTGCGAGTGACGTCCGCTTCACATTAGCGTCAACGTCGCACTGGTTTCCTTTGGGCTGGCGTTCTCCAACAGAATAGTGCGCGTCCGTCATGCGTTTTTCACTTCAGGCGGGCTTGCTTGAGCAACTGAGATATAAACTCGTTTCGCTAAGTATGTCTTTACTCTTTCTACTTCAAAGAGTCTGTTCAGACATTCAAGCCATTCAATGGATGGGACTAGCCGTCCGCGATCCAGCCTCGGTATCTTCTATACTCACGTGCGGCAGTCCGGGATGGAACGGGTGCTGACGGACTATTTCGACTATGACAACCTGGCGACCGTCGTGCGTGTGCTGCGACGCGCAGGAACTGAACTGCAATCGCGCATCGATCAGGTCGCAGATCTCGTCCGCCGGCTCGAAGAGCAGCATACTCACGCAAGGGAAGGCGCTGTCGTCTGAGTCGAATCTTAGGTGCTGCGGCGTCGCTCCGTAGAGCGCGTCGACCCGGAGGCGGTGTATCTGATTTATGCGGCAAGCATCGTTGTGGTGCGTCGATTGCGGTGCTGCTCAGCTCATGTCATCCTGCGCCTTTCATTCGTACTGGCATCATCGATGACGACCTCCACGAGATCAGACACGAATCGCGTTTCCCAGCCTCTGGATGTCGAGCACCAACAGGCCGGCCCGGTATTGACAGCCGCGGATACCGAACGCCTCAGGACCTCGCGGATCGTGGGGATAGAGGGAACTGTAACTGACATGACCGAGGAGAAGCTTACCGTCATAACCGGCGCTTCGCAGTACGGGTCGAACCACGGAACGTTGAAAGTCTTCAGATTCAATGTCGCGGGGAAAAGCCTCGTGCTTTACGCGGCACAGAGCGGCATCACCAATTACAGTCTTACCCCCACCCAGTTCGAGTTGTCGAACGGCACTAAGATCAGACTGGCGGTGGCGTCTGAGGACTTCGCCGGCGAACATGTCGTCTATGGCGTTCACGAGCCGCGGAGCAAGCGGGTGTACGTCGCCTTCGCGGTCATGGCATTGCCAGGGCAAAGCAATAAAAATGTTCGTCTCCAGGCCGTCGGCGACCTGCCGCGGATT
>NZ_LXKA01000369.1 GCF_001645125.1 Paraburkholderia ginsengiterrae
GCGTAGGGGTGGGTGGGCAGCACAGTACGCCCGAAGCTTTCATTGATCACCATCGCCGCCGACGCGTAGAACGCCAGCACGGCTGTAATCAGGCCCGTATATCCGCCCAGATGCGTGGCGAGAGCGGAACCTGTCCACGCTCCGATCGCCAGAAGCAGATAGGTGATCCAGAGGGCAAGGAACACGAGCTGCACGGATGTACTGGTGTGCATTGAGCCGATCCACATATAAAACGTAAACACGCCCCACACCAGCAGATACCAACCAACAAACGCTTCAGGCACCTTCGTGCCAAGGAACGCTACAAACAGGGCAAAGGACCACCAGAACGCGCCATAACTGAGGAATGCCACCGTCCCGAGCGTATTGCCACGCGGAAATTCGAGCACGCCCGCGATCATCTGCGCCGTACCGCCGAAAGCGAACGCCAGTGCCAGTACCAGCCCCAATGCGTCGGAATTGAACCAGCCTGCGTTGACCATGCTGAGCATCCACGTGGTGAATGCAAACCCAGCGAGTCCGAGGGGCGCCGGGTTGGAAAGTTTGCCACCCATAATTTGCCTCCGTGGTCATGATCCCACGCCTTATTATACTTTATATATCACGTTGTGATATACATCCTGGTACTCACTCATGCGTGAGTCGAAGGCCGGCTTTAGTGGCTCGCGGCTGCACTGCTGGCCAGGTTGAGAGACATGAGGCGAGAACTCGCCGCGCAGACAGATTTGTATGAGGAGATCGACGGATCTCCTTATGGAAATCCAGCGATTCCTGACGCAAACCAGGCCCGCAGGGCTCGAGGCGAACGGATAGTTTGAAAGCTGATGACGCTTGCAAAGGGGTCGCGGGAGCTGTGGTGAAAATTACGGGCACGAGCGAAAAACGACCTGTTCACCATTGCATCATCGTCCTGAAAGGACTGCCTTCCAGATGGTAGGCGCAAAGGTATCTTTGAGGCGCAACCGTGCGAGGCCGGCTATATGATTGTCAAAACCGAGGCAACAGTAGCATGCTGAACCGGACGGGAAAACCGTCTGGCAAAGGCCCGGCGTCGAGGCCATGTGTGCTGCCGTCTGGCGAAAGTGAGTCATGAACTGCAATGCCATCGTGCGAACTGCGAACCATACATGCCGGGAAATCGATCATCGGCGCCCTTCTAAATCTTTCTCATCCTGTTCCTGTGTCCTCCCGGAGCATCAGCGAAATGCTCTCGCCGACCTGTTTGCGCACGGTACCGGCAGGACTGCGCCCTGACAACGACGGCGGCAGCAGGTTCAATGCGACGATCTGCAGGTGGTCGGTCCGGAGCGTGATTTTCGGGAATAAGAAGAGACAACCCCACCCCGATGATAGAGAAAATGAACAATACGCCGAAAAGGAGCAACAGATAAAAATCAGCGACCATATTGCCCTCCCGTCATGACGATGACCGGAACGGACTTCGCGATCAGCGCCCCCTGCGCTGAACGACGACGTCATCGTTTCGCATCCATTTTCCGAAGATATGCGCCGTTCCGATGCTTCGCGTTCGAAGCCGATACTGGAATTATATATCATATTGTGATATATACGAAAGAGGCGGTTGCAATACAAAACACGTCAACCAGGGCAGGCATGAATGATGCCTGCGGCCACAGCGTCGCAGCATCACCACCTGTGCTCGTTCCGCCTTTCTGGATCGGTGCGATCAGGAGGCAGTCGAAGATGGAAGAATGGTCTGACCTGGACGACAGATCATTGCCACGCCCAAGGCGCTGCGACATTGCCAGCAGGAGACAGCAGTCATGACTCTATCCAGCCTTTTTCGGCAACCTGCCGAACAACAGATCGCCAGCCTGCCGCTGCCCTGCTCGGTTTGGCTTCCTGATGGCCGGCGGATCGGAGCAGCGCAGCCGCGGCTGTCGTTTGTCATCCGCGATATGCGTGCGCTCCTTCACCTGACGCAGGGCGCAATCGGGCGGCTGGCGGAAGACTACGTCGAAGGCCGGCTGGAAATCGACGGCGACATGCATGATCTGATGGCAACGGCTCCGGCACTCCTCCGCCAGGACCCGACACAGGAAGCGCGCGGGTGGCTGAAGCGCAGGATCAATCGCACCAATCGCGCCATCTGGGCACGCACTCACCATAGCCGGGCGAGAGATGCCGCCCAGATCCAGCACCACTACGATATTTCCGATGAGTTCTATGCCCTCTGGCTCGACCCGATGCGCGTCTACTCATGCGCGTATTTTTCAGAGCCCGGCATGTCGCTCGCCCAGGCCCAGCAAGCCAAGCTCGATCACATCTGCAGGAAACTGATGATGCGCTCCGGCGAGCGCTTTCTTGACGTGGGTGCCGGTTGGGGCGCGCTGCTGCTATGGGCCGCAGAACACTACGGCGTTACCGCCACCGGCATCACCCTGTCGAAGAATCAGCATGCCTATGTCAACCGGCTTATCGAGCAGAAGGGACTGCACGGGCGCGTCACCATGCTGCTACAGGACTACCGTGACATCGACGAGTCCACGCCCTTCGACAAAATCGCCTCGGTCGGCATGTGCGAACACGTAGGCCGTCCGAATCTACCTCTGTACTTTGCGAAGATGCGCCGTCTGCTCAGGCCCGGCGGCCTCATGATGAATCACAGCATTACCGCTGGCGGCACTGATAACCCCCAACTCGATGGCGGCATGGGTGACTTCATCGACAGATATATCTTTCCCGGTGGCCAGCTGGTGCACGTCGGCGTGATGATGGATGCCATGACCCGCGGCAACCTGGAACCAGTAGACGCCGAGTGCCTCCGCCCACACTACGTCCGGACGCTATGGCATTGGGCCGATGCGCTGGAGGCACATCTCGACAAGGCACGTCGGATGCTCGGCAGGGATTCGGAGAGGATCATCCGCGCGTACCGCCTCTATCTCGCGGGGTCGGCCATGGGATTTGAGCAGGGCTGGACCTCGCTGTTCCAGATTCTGGCGTCTCGCCCGGGTGGCAAACTCGAACTGCCTGGGCACGTTGCCGGTCCCCTGGGCGAAACTCACGTTTGCTATCCGTTCAATCGTGCATACATGTATGCGCAGAGCTCGACGGCCAAACCGGCAAACAGCGAACGAGCGAAGAGTTGACTTCACTTGCTGCACGTGACGATTCCTGCTGCCATGCACAGCGCGATCGCGTTAGCCTGCGACGCGCGCTTGGCGTCGATATATGCGAGATCGTGAATTATACGATTTGCCAACGTTTGCCCGCGTGCACGGCGTGGTTTTTCCGTTCGTCCTGAACTCCGGGATGCGATTGAAAAGGCGATCGCACCTTGCCGGGAACAGGTACCTGCGCACCCTCCTCCGTCAGCGACCCGCCATACGCTGCAACGCTGCTGGAAAACATGCAACCAGGCCACTGTCCGCCCGGGATGATCGACGGCGACCTTGAGAACCTCGCAACCCGCGGATCAGATGATCATATGTGTCACATTGTGATGTATTATTGAATCAAAGGTCCGCGTCTGAATCCGAAGTGCATTGGGAGTGCAACTGACGCCGGAAACCTGAACCCGCGAAATCGGGCACGGTCTACCGGCAAAAGCTTCATTCAGGGGTTCTGATGACGCAGTCTCACCTGGCGTAAAGGAGGCGTAATGGTCATCAACAACGACTTTGAAATCGGCTACCTGCTGATTGCATTTGCGCTGCTCGGTACGATCCTGCTTGGCGAGCTGCTCGGCAAGCTGCGGTGGCAACGCTGGCACCCCAAGCTGGTGGGTGCAGCAGTAGGTGCGTTACTGGGTTTCGCGCTGATCGAGGCCGTGCCGATGTTCACCTGAACAATTTCGCGGTGAATCGAACCGATGATTCGAATGGATGACGCCGCGAGAGTTGGCAAAGGAATCCACCATGATGTCCCCGTTCAACAGAATCCTTCTCTGCTACGACGCCACGCCGGAAGGACAGCTCGCGCTGCGCTTCGGTGCGGCCCTTGCGCAGCAGTTGCAAGCCGAAACCCATCTGCTTTCGATTTTCGACTACACATACCTGTCAAGCGGGTTCGACGTTCTGTCGTCGATGAAATTCGAAGTCGACGAGCAGGCGGCACAAGAGACCCTACGCGAGGGGATTGACTGCCTGCGAGCATGGGGCGTAACTGCAACGGGACATTATTCGGTCGGAAACGCGATTGACCAGATTTCGCGGCTCGCGGAATCATTGAAGGTCGACCTGATTGTCATCGGACATCACCCACACGGTTTTTTTGCTCGCTGGTGGAGCGGCGAGAACCACGCATTGCTGCTCGACCGCGTATCTTGCGGTGTCCTGTTCAAAGTGGACGCCAGACAGTCCGCGTGAGTTCGAATTGGGGCGACCAGGACCACTCTGTTGAATGATCAACCATGACGGAGACGAATATGATAGTGGATCTTCTGGTACAGATTGCTGTTGCAGCCGCAGTGCTGGCGATGGTGGTGCTTTTCGTCGTCACCCAGGATTCCGGGCGCAATCGTCGTAAACGGGTTCTCCAGCATGCAAGCGGCAGGCACTGGTGGAACCGCACGCGTCACGAACCTTGATGTCGCCGGTGATATAGGTCGGGCAGTTTTCCGAAGCCTTGGTCACAGATGCGGCAAGCGTCGGCGGCCAGGCGATACTTCATCCGGTCATTCGGATTGTTCGTTCCTTAACCGACCGTCTACAGTGCCGGCCAGAGAAAGATCACATGCTGGTCGCCGCCGGTCGGGTTACGACGCGTGTCTCCCGTGCGCCATCGCCTGCTTTCCGGGCAGCCGCCATTCGGCCACTTCACCAACATGAAGGGTCCGCTCGAAAGCATATCGAGCGTCGTACGACCGTACGCACCGACAACCGTCATCGGAATATCAGTGAAATAGGACGTAGCCGTTCCACTAGCCCGCGTAGCACCCAAGGTCCCGAGCGGCGCGCAGCCGTTGCGGTCTACACACGATCCCGAACCAACACCATGTGATTGGCCGCCAGAATACGCACCTGCCCACGCCGGCGCGCAGATGCCGCACGCGGCGAGCGTTGCTACGAACAGGCGCGTTGCAATCCATTGTTTCATCCCGGCTTCCTTCAGCAGGCGGTATGGTACGCAACGGGCATCGACTCGTGCCGCAACAGGGCGTCTACAGGCCCCAGATGATGTCGGCATTCTGCTTGCTGGCCTCGCGCATCATGTCGAGAAACGGCCAGGCACGCTGCGAAAGCCCACTGCCGGATTCCTGACGGCGTTCGCGGGAATACTGCAGCGATTCGAGAGCGATCTCCGCCTTTTCATCGTCCGAAATCGCCGCTTCCAGACGGCTGATTGCACGAGGCAGATCGTCGTGGAGGATGACTCCACGCGTATCGAGTCGCTTGCCCACGAGTCCCAGCAGATACTGGGCGAGATCTCTGAGCATCACAACATCTGGCGTAGCGGGCGATTGGAATGTGATCAGCATGATGGCTCCCTGCTTTGATCTGTATTGCGCCATCGCACCGGAAAACCGTTCAGGCTTCCCCCGAGGACTCATGCAACGCGATCCGGAGGGATCGGTGATCATCATCCTTTGATGGCGCGGGGCCTTCACGACGACGGACTTTGCGCATCGGAACGAGGCACGGTATCCCCATGGGAGCATGCAATCCAGACAAATCATCCTTGTAATTTTATCCGGACTTCTCCTGTTCAAAAATCCGTCACGTGAAGGCCTGCTTTCATGTTATATCACAACATGACATATTAAGACAGAAAATGCCCTTGATCGGTCCATTCTGCCGCAGCGGCGAAACCAGTCTGACCCCGCGGCCAGTCTTGCTCCCTTAAGGCGCAACGATCCGAAACGCATTTTTATATCACAATGAAATATAGTCATGACGACGCGCTCTTTCTTTCCTCTCCCGCCTTTCCCGCTGATTCAGCACCCATTCCCTGGACAATATCGTCCCCACGTTGCGAAACCATGCCGCGTTCCTAATGGCCGTTCCGCCACCGTGTCAAGGAAACGCGCATCGCAGGCCGAACCTGGAAACGGGAACGCGGTTCGCACACGTGACATCCAATACCGTATTCAGGATCGAATCGGCCGCGGATCGCGTGCGGACCGAGCCGGACTTGCCATCGTCATTCAGGAGACGCGACATGAAGATAATCAGCGCAGCACTGGTCGGCATACTCACCAGTGCACTCACGTTGACCAGCCTCCCGTGCTGGGCACAGAGCGCCGGGCCCACCGATCCTCAGATCGCGGCCATCGTCGTGACAGCCAATCAGGTGGATATCGACGCAGGCAAGCTCGCGGAATCCAAATCAAAGTCGAAGGATGTCAAAGCATTCGCGCAACGCATGGTTACCGATCACAGCGGCGTCAACAGGGCCGCTACCGACCTTGTGCACAAGCTCGGTGTGACGCCGGAAGACAACCCGACTAGCCAGAGTCTCAAACAGGGCGGCGATGCGAACCTCGCCAATCTGAAAACACTCAAGGGCGCGGAGTTCGACCGGGCATATATCGACCACGAGGTGACGTATCACGAGAGCGTTCTCGACGCGCTGGACAAGACATTGATCCCGAGTGCGCAGAATGCCGAACTGAAGGCGCTTCTGGTCAAGGTGCGGCCGGCGTTTGTCGCACATCTCGAGCACGCGAAGCATCTGCAGGCGGAACTGGGCAAGAGCGGTGGGTGACCGGACACTTTGCGCTGCCGGACAGCGCCGGGGCACGCTACATGCCCGCGGCCTTGTCCTTGCCAGCGCTTTCGTTGCGATCATGGCGATGTCGCTGGTCGCCGTGTCCGAGGCCGCAGCCAAAACGTACGTGATCGTCATCGAGCAGATGCGCTTCAACCCGCCGGTGCTCACGGTGCACCGCGGCGATCGTGTGATGTGGGTGAACAAGGATCTGTTTCCCCACACGGCGACTTCAACGCCGACAGCGTTCGATTCACACGAAATTCGGCCAGACGCATCGTGGAGTTACGTGACGCGCCAGATCGGTAGTTACCCGTATCTGTGCACGCTCCACCCCACGATGCGTGGCACACTTATCGTGCAGTGAGGAACGAGCAATGAGTGAGGGCGACCTGGCGAGGCAGTCATGACGGACATCGCTGAAACACATTCGACGTTTGCCGCGGACGACGAGCGCGAGGCAGTCCGCCGCATCGTCGCGGGAGATCGATTGGCGTTCGAATGGCTGATGCGCCGGCACAATCGGCGCTTGTATCGTCTGGCGCGCGCCACGTTGCGTGATGGGACGGAAGCAGAAGACGCACTGCAGGCGGCGTATCTGTCAGCCTATAGATCGATCGGGCGGTTTCGTGGCGATGCGACGCTGCTTACCTGGCTGTCCCGCCTGGTACTCAACGAATGCTATGGACGCCTGCGCCGGGAAGCACGCCGTCAGAACGTGATTCCGATGGTGGACCTGAACACTCATGTCGATATCGATGCCATGACCGTGCAAGACCCCGATTCCCCAGACAAGGCGTTAGCACGCGCCGAGCTGCGAGCCGTGCTCGAGCGCAAGCTGGATGAACTGCCGGAAGTCTTTCGCGTGATATTCGTGCTGCGTTCGGTCGAGGAATTGAGCGTCGAGGAGACGGCACAATGTCTCGACATCCCGGAAGCGACCGTGCGCAGCCGGCATTTCCGCGCAAGGAGTCTGCTGCGCGAATCATTGGCGCACGAGATCGATCTCGCCGAGCGCGACGTATTCGAATTCGGCGGCGCTCACTGCGATCGGGTGGTCGCCAACGTCCTGGCGCGGGTAACCGGCGAAGATGACCAGGGTAGTGGCGCACCGGCGATATGAATCGCCCCTTCTCGTCTGCGCCTTTCGCTGTGTCTGGGCGATAGCGGGCATTCTCGCGGTGGCGGCAAGCTCGGGCGCGCAGGGGCAAGCGCGGGCGATCAGGATCATATCGGGCACCTATGGCACGAACTGCGAAATGCCGCGAGCCGACACGACCCGCAACGTCGCGCGTCAGTGCGACGGACGGCAGACCTGCCCGTACATCCTGCACAAGGCGCTCACGGGCGTGCCATCCCAGGGCTGCTACAAGCACACCAGGGACTTCAAGGACTTTCGCGTCGAATGGCAGTGCACCGATACCGAATTCCACATCGCCACACTTAGCGGTGACGCGGGGCCGGGCAGTCGACTTGTGCTGAGTTGCGTCGAAGAAACCGGCCCGGGCAAATAGACTTCGCCTTGAATGACATCGACCATTTCCAACGCCGGACTGGCGGCGCTATCAGCCAATCGTCTTCGATTGCGATGATCCATGCTTACATAGTGGCGCGATTCGCGATGAGGCATCAATGGCCTCATTCAACAGCCGCTCGATGACCTCGGCGGCACTGGAGACCTGATCGACGAGCGCTGCCGATTCGCCAGCAAAGAGCGCCATCTGCTCAAGATCTCCCACCGTGCTGCGTAGTGGCGAATCGGTGCTGAACCGGTAGATCGGCCGCCCGTCGTCGTAGGCGATCACATCGCGCGGCAGCCTGTCCGGATGATGTCCGAACAGGTGGCTCCCGGCTTTCCCGGTCACGCTGTTTGCCAGGACGCGCACGGGAGAGTCAGGTGGCCAGTTGATCGCGAACAGATCGGTATAGACCGTGTCCCCAGCCTGGGCGGCGAGAATACGTTGCTTGTGATAGTCATGTGCGAAAGACTCATGCGTTGCGAGAAAAAGCGTACCGCAGTGAATGCCTGCCGCACCGAGCGCGAGCGCCGCTACGAGGCCTGCGCCTGTCGCGAACCCGCCCGACGCGACAACTGGAATGCGCACACGCCTGACGATCTCGGGGAGTAACGTCAGGATCCCTGTACGCCCCCGCACATGGCCACCTGCTTCGATACCCTGCGCAATCACGACATCGGCTCCCGCCTGTTCCGCGGCGAGCGCACCCTCAAGGGAGCCGACCTGATAGAGCACCAGCACCCCGGCGTCTTTCGCTCGCGCGACCACGTCGGGCACGACGTCCCAGAAGAAACATATCGCTGGAACACGGGCGGCCAGACACACATCGAGTTCTGCCGCGAGGAGGGTTGGGTCCGTGGCCGACGGGATCAGATTGACGCCGAACGGCTGATCCGTGGCGGCCCGCACCGCAGCAATCTCGCGGGAGATCAACTCGGGCGGTTCGCGCACCATACCCAGCAGGCCAAATCCTCCGGCATGGGAAACGGCCGCTGCAAGCTCGGCACGCGCCGGACCGCCCATTCCGGCCGAGATGATGGGATACCGGCAGCCCAGTAGCCGGGTCAGTGGCGTAGCAAACGACGCCGTATCGATAGCCATTGGATACCTCTTCGATTGGGGATGGAACCGCCATTCAGGTTGTCGGCGTAAAACGGACATACATCACAAAGTGATATATTATCATTTCGATGCAACGCGGCTTCTCTTGCTGCTTGCCACGCTCGTAGGCGGCGATCATTCGAACTGTCGCGCATCCACCGTCCGGCTGCTGGATAGCGGGGCTTCCTGAATCGGAGCGAATAAGGACATGTCTGCATTCCGGTGCATCCTGTTGTGCTATGACGCAACCCGTGAAGGCCGGCGGGCTTTGCGCCATGGCGCCTCGTTAGCGGAGCGGACCAGGGCGGAAACGCACCTGCTCGCCGTCCTGAATAGCCCGGCATGGTCGCAGGGGGTCGACATCGCCTCTGCCGTTCCGCTCGACGCGCTGGATCAATCCGCGAGGGAGATCCTCCGCGATGGAATCGAGAAACTCGCGGCTCGCCGCGTCGTCGCAACACCCCATTTCGCGGTTGGCGACCCACTGGACCATATCCCGTTTTTTGCCCGTGAGTTGAAAGCCGATCTGATTGTCGTGGGGCATCGTCGAACCGGCCCCATCCGGCGATGGTGGAGCGGCAAGAACGACAGGTTGCTGCTGGACAGGGTTTCCTGCGCGGTACTGGTCGCTATGGACCCGGAAGACGCGGATGCACGCGAGCCGCTAGAGACAGTCACCGCGCGTGCATAAAACATCAGCAGAAGCGCTTCGCCAAACGATCCGGCAGCCGTGGATTTCACACTACGCCAATACCTTGAAACATGACCTACAAAACCATTGAAGCCGCCATTGGCCACACCTCGCTCATCGAACTCGTTCGCCTTCCAGATGAAACGATCCGGGCACGCAACAACGTCATCCTCGGCAAGCTGGAGGGTAACAACCCCGCGGGTTCGGTCAAGGATCGAGCGGCACTGTCGATGATCAGAGGGGCCGAGCAGCGCGGACGTATACAGCCCGGCGACGTGCTGATCGAAGCGACCAGTGGCAACACCGGCATCGCACTCGCCATGGTGGCGGCGCTGCGCGGCTACCGGATGGTGCTGCTCATGCCGGAGGATGTCTCCGAGGAACGGTATCGCAGCATGGCGGCGTATGGCGCCGAAATAATCCTGACGCCGGCCAAGGGCGGTATGGAGTGCGCGCGAGACATCGCGGCGCAGATGGAACGGGAAGGCCAGGGCATCGTTCTCGATCAGTTCTCCAATCCCGACAATCCACTCGCGCATTACAAAGGTACCGGTCCCGAGATCTGGGGTGAAACGCAGGGACGCGTCACGCATTTCGTCTCGGCCATGGGGACGACCGGCACCATCATGGGCGTAAGCCGGTTTCTGAGGGAGCAGAATCCCGCCGTTCAGATCGTTGGGGTGCAACCTGAAGACGGCTCGCGGATTCCGGGCATACGCAAATGGTCCGACGGATATCTCCCGGCATTCTTCGAACCCACGCGGATCGATCGGACCGAGTCGGTGAGTCAGGCGGCAGCTGAGGCGGCAGCGCGTCGTCTTGCTGCGATCGAGGGGATTTTTTGCGGGATTTCGGCGGGTGGCGCATGCGCTGTGGCGATGCGCATCGCCAGGGACGTTGAGAACGCAACGATCGTGTTCGTTATTTGCGATCGGGGCGACCGGTACCTGTCGACCGGTGCGTTTCCAGCGTGAAAGACATCGCCAGTGCCGATCTGGCGGGTCTCGCAAGCTGTGGCGTCTGGTGCAGGAACGAAACAACAGCATGAGAAATCACTTCAGCGCGTGAATGCAGCCGGCAATGCCGAATGTCACGTCGCATGCACGCGGGCCAGCTCTTGAGATCGCGTCGAGCCATAAGCCGACGCCCGGAATAATCGTCGACGGCACGACGTGCGCGACAGCCAGAATCAGGCATTCACAGGAATTGGGGAACTGGTGGTGCCCGCCAGAAACGTTCTGAGCTTGTGCTCTGCCGCGAGCACTTCGTGCAGCGGCGCACTGGCGAGCTGCGAATCATGGAGGGCCAGGAGCGCTTCGAAGTCAGCGATCGTCTCGGCCGGTAGCCGCCATTCACCACACTCTTTCGCGCGTGACAGGGTCGCCTCAACGGCGTATTCGGCAACCTTGAATTGCCCGGCCGGACAGGTGCCGTATCCTGCTCGCTGCAGGAACCAGCTCAGATACACCGCTCGCATGAGCTCATTGATGAGGTGTCCGTTTCCGTGACCGCTCCGGCACGCGACCAGCGCAAGATGATGGGCGAGAGACTGTTCGTTTGCCGATGCCCGGTCCATCGGCAACAGAAGCGTCTTGGTCAGCGGCTTATGGACTCGGCTGCCGCGGGATTTGGTTCGCCTGGGAGACACGGATTCGAAGTTGCAGGGAGCGTTTTGAGAACGGGAGAATTATAGCTGCACTACACGAGGCATTTGTGGCCGGCATTTGCAAGAAAACGCTCAGCAGTGGCCGCGGTGACTTTCGTGCAGAACGGGGAGGACGTGGTGTACAGCCGGGGGCCATGCCTGCAGTGGCTTTTTCCTCTTCGCCCCCCGGCAAGCAGCGTGCCCTGCGCGGACGCGTCAATCGGATCCACAAAGTCGCGCGGAACTCGCCAGTGACCGTGCGCGACTCGCTCGGCGCTCCGGCCATCTGATTCTCAGGCGGCATGAATCGCAATGCGGCGCCAGATTACCGACCCGCAGCGTGCGTTCGCCACGTTTAGCGCCTTCCGGGGAAGTCGCCAATGGTCAGCTGGATCGTCCGGTCAGGTCGCGCCCGCATCCTTCTTTCCGCAACTGCGACGATGCGTTGGCGACCATCTGCGAACGTCTTCAGCATACGCGCGCTATCGGCGCTAGCGGGGAGCCAAAAACACTCTTCGAGCGTCTCACGGGTGATCGCGCATTCCACTTCGCGCTGGTGGTCGGATAGCCAGAATACGATCGCGCGTCCGTCTGGAGACACCTCGGCAGCGAGATCAGCAACGTTCATGGCAAACCTCATCAGATTCGTGCGCGACGGCATCCGTTAGTGCCTCGCTGATTTTCTAATTTACCAGAATCGAACGAAGGAGAACCAGAGTCGTCATCAGCGAAGTGCCTTGCGACCGACATCCGCAGGATGTGTAGGCGGCCCACTTTCCTGCCGAGCGGTTTTGATGCTTTTCAAGGTTGACGTGTTTGATGCAGACGGTTAGTTGCATTAATAAAGCTGCTTCGATACTGCCCGCGTACAACATCAGCCAGGTCACCAAAGCAGAGACATGCATCCACACCGGATCAGCATCCGCCCTCCTCCTGCAGTGTTATTGCCAGCCGTCCTTTTCGTGGGTCGCCGGATTGCCTCTTGCGCTCCGGGTCCGGACCCGACAAGGTCCGCGCACCTGGGTTCGCCCTCCCATATACCCTGACGGCAGCAGGTTCGACCTGCATCTACGATGCTGACCGGCCGTGGCTTCGAGGCTTTGTCTGCTACCCGATGGCAACATTGGAAACGTGATTTCCTTGCGCCCTCAAGGCTGCTTAGAATTACGCCATGCTTGCGCAGCCGTGCGCCGCAAGCATGGCGCGGAAAAGTATTTCCCCAATATTGATCTTTCACGCATCTCAATATTAAGATGGGCACCTTGGCGCGCGACACGTACTCCACGCAACGTGGGCACCCCGCGGCCGCCATCCCCGAATTGATCCTGCTCGTGAAACGGGCACAACGGATCAGGTTGCCAGCGAAACGCAGGTGTAGCCAGGAGACGGAGATGCTCAGTCCACATGAATTCGCCACTCTCATGCTGCTGAACGACGCGCCGGACCCTATGAGCCTGGATCGTGCGGATCTGGAAACGCTCCTTGAACGACAGCTTGTCACGCTGGAGCAACTCACCTCCGGTCTGCAACGCCCTCGCGTTACCGATGACGGCCAGCTTTTTCTCAAAGCTGCCGCTCGCATGCCTGATGACAAATGACGCTGACTGGGTGATCCAGTTGTTCGGTCAAGGAGTCTTCCGTGAGCGACTCGTGGGAAGGAATTGTCGTCGGGATTTTTGGGCTGACTGTCGCCGCGCTGCTGGTTGCCAGTCACTACCGTCGTGAATTGATCCGGCGGAGGATGCTTAGGCAGATGGACCACAGCCAATGCTGGGACGTGATGCGTGATCGTCGATGAAAAGCATTTTTCCAAAAAATGCAGATGGTTGCCGCTTGGGGTGCTCAGGCACCTCACGCTGGGACTCCGTATGAGAGGGGGATGACTGCATGCACGATCTGACTTTTGCCGAAAAAGTCCGCGAGCGCGCCTATCAGCTCTGGCAACAGGACGGCAGCCTGGAAGGATGTGCTGACGAATATTGGCAAATCGCCCGAACGCTCGTCGAGAGGGAATTCGGGCTTCCAGTACCTCCCGTTACTGCGGATCCTGACGCCATAGCGCCCGGCTAAAAACTGCAGCAGGCCCATCGGCATACCGTTTTCCCATATGCACCAGAATTGATGTAGGCTGCTGCCTCAGCACGGGCCAGGCGCGCGCGGCGAGACCTGCAAGCGGCAGGGAAGCGTCATCGCCCACAATGCACCTCCTTCAACGCTGACCAGAGGCATGGCCAGCCAGAGTCACCTCGTCCGATAAAGATGATAAAAACTGGAAACGGTCTGGTCGCGGATTTCATCGGGCTCATCCAGCGAAAGCTCGCTGCATCTTCGCTCCTCGTCGCCGGATCCGGTGCCGTCATCGCCATCGTCATGGTCGGTCTCTGCGGCATGGTTCTTTACGAGAGCCGGCAGGACGCACTGAATCATACCCGCGAGTCCCTGCGCGACATCGCGCTCATCGCTGAACGCGACATTGAACGCAATTTCGAACTCTATGAGCTGTCGTTGCAAGCTGTGGTGGACGGACTCAAGGACCCCGAGATTATGTCCTTGCCGCCCAGACTACGCCGTGAGGTGCTGTTCGATCGCGCGGCTAGCGCCAGATATCTGGGTTCAGTCCTCGTTCTCAATGCGAGAGGCGATATCATTCTGGATTCCGGAAGCGATATGCCACGCAAGGGTAACTTCGCTGACCGTAAGTATTTCTCGGTACAACGCGACAATCCGGCTGTCGGCGTGTATGTCAGCGACCCTTATGCATCGCGCCTGCGAGACGGCACGCCGAGCATCGCGCTGACCCGGCGCATCTCCAATCCTGACGGGTCGTTTGCCGGCATCGTGCTGCTGTCAGTGAACCTTGAGTATTTTCACACCCTCTTCGCGGGACTTTCACTCGGTCCGCATGGTTCGCTGTCGCTGATCGGCAAGGATGGCGTAATGCTCATGCGCCAACCCTACGACCCGCGCATCGTCGGGCGCGACATCAGGAACGCCAGCACGTTCCGGCACTTCATAGCCGAGCAGGAAGGGAGTTTCCGTGATACGGCGTCGATCGACGGCATTCGTCGTCTCTACTGGTTCAGGAACTTTCCCAACACCCCGTTGATCATCATGGCGGCCGCCGCCGAACAGGACATCTACGCGGCGTGGCGTCAACGGGCACTTACGATCGGTTCGCTGATGGTCCTATTTGGCACAACATTCATAGGCCTCGCGGCCCTGCTCGGAGTCCAGTTGCGCCGGCGGATGCGCGCTGAGTCAGAGTTGCAACTCCTCGCGCGAATCGACGGACTTACGGGGCTGAACAACCGTCGCAGTCTCGGCGAGATTCTGGATGCGGAATGGCGCCGCGCGAAGCGCACGCGTAGCGTTGTATCACTGCTATTCGTGGATATTGACCGGTTCAAGGCCTATAACGATACCTACGGCCATCAGGCTGGAGACGATGCGCTCGCGGCGGTCGCGCGTTGCATCACAGACAGCATCCGGCGGCCGGCGGATACCGCGGCACGTTACGGTGGTGAAGAATTCATCGTCGTCCTTCCGGATACACCTGCCACGGGCGCATCGGAAATCGCGGAAAAGATTCGCCGCGCCATCTGCAGTTGCGGCATTGAACACGCAGGCAGTGAGCACGGATGTGTGACGGCCAGTATCGGCGCAGTAAGCTGCACACCACAGAGCGACGATGAAGTGACGGCGGTAATCAAGGCAGCCGACGAAGCGCTTTACAATGCGAAAGCGACCGGCCGGAATCGGGTTTCGTTGTCCCGGATTTCATAGGGTAGTCAACCAACCGCGCACTCCCGCAAGCTGTCCCGGATCCGCAAACCTCGTTACATCGACTACCTCGTGGATCGGGATACCGTGATCGAGGCCGAACTGACACCATGCTTTCGTGCCGATGGCTCAGCTCATCCTGTCCAACAGGACACCGTTTGCGAAACGCCTCTACGGCGATCATCTGAAGGCGGCTCGCCGTACACAAAATGCGACTACGCGGGCTGGCCGTCGATGAATCCGGCACTGGCGTTTAACGTGACGCCAACGACAACTACGCAACCAATGTGGAGTTGATCCGCCGTGATACCGAGCGCGGCCGCAATCTTTTCCCGCGAAGACTCGCGCAGTCGCCTTTTTCCGTTCCATATACGAGTAGGCTGACTGATGCTCATGCGCGCCGCGATTTCGGCCTGCTTCAGTCCAAGGTGCTCACGCGATGCTCTGGTCGGAGTGGCGCCGTCGGCGATTGCGCTCACGATTTCATCCGGAATCAGTCGACGTTTGGCGCCACCCCCGGCGACGTGTTCGTCAAGGCGATCCCGGCCATGACGAGCAAGGCCGCGCCATGTGTAGTCCTGTCTGGTACAGACCTGGCCGTCTGCAGGCACTGTCACGTTGCCGAGATGGTCGAGCAAGATCGCGTGATGAATAAAGAAAGATCGCTTTACCACGGTCATCGCTTTCCAGCGGCAGTCATCAGCTGCGCGGTGCGCTGGTATTTCAGGTTTCAGCTTTGGGTCGCGAACAATTTAACGTGACAGCGCCCCTGAGCCTGCTCGGTCACGCGCAGGGCTTGCCCGAAATCGCCGCGCTGGAGGTCGTGCTGGCGAGGAGCGCCAAGTCGAATCAGCCACCGCGCGACTTTCTCGCCGAAAAGATCATGTCGGAGTTGCGACGTTAGCCGCATAGCGCAACATGCCGATGCCGCTCGCCATCACTGCAGGTGCGAACGTGGCGTGCGAGGATGCGCCAGCCCCACGGCTGCGCCCGGCTGGCGGGAGCGGCACCGCGCGCGGTCATGCCGCCCTCGTTCGCTCGGATGTGAGGCGCGAAGATTCGCCGTATGCCGCAGGTGTCCTTCTCCTACATCGTCTGAACCTGCCGGCACGGCCTTGCCGTCGTCACCACGAGCGAACAAGGTATCGCCGGGTTTGACCACGGCCAGCATGGTTTTGAGTTGCTTCATCATGAAACGTCAATCTCCTTCAAACTGTGCTCAGCCGTTCCAGTTCTGTATCGACCAGCAGCTTCTTCAACTCCGGCACGCATGACCCGCAGTTGCCGCCTGCCTTCAGGCACGCGGTGATTTCCGCGGCGGTCTTTAGCCCTTGCTCGCGGATCGCCGTGCAGATCGTATTGCGTCCCACACCGAAACACGAGCAGACCGTGGGCCCGGTATCGACACCCTTGCCAATCGGCTGTCCAACCAGCAGGCCGGCACGATCCTCCTCGTCGAGCCTGTCCTTCGCGAACAGGCCCGCAAGCCACGTACGCGACGGCAACGGCGACTCGGGGCGCGCCGAGACGAAGATGCAACTCTCGATTCGCTCGTCGACCAGATGCACCGCGCGATAAACGCCCGCCGTTCTGTCCTCGTACTCGAGCCAGTCGGCATGCGGATCGTCGATACCGAACAGCGCCTGCGCCCAGTTGCCGTGATCGGCCAGCGGCTTGCGCCCCGCGAGTTCGTAGCGCACGAACTGCGCGCCGTGAACACGCGTCCAGTAGGTCATGCCGTCCAGCTCCGGAGCGTGGCGGCTCAACGAGAAACCGTGCCACGCGACGTCGAACCTGTCGACGCGCACCGGCGTGTGCTTGAATTCGGGCTCTCCGGAAACCGGATCGACCTCGGGATTCACCACTGCGCCGATGCGCGCGTCGGACGCCACCTGATCGTTCCAGTGAATCGGCACGAACGCATTGCCACGCGACATGCCTCCGCCATGCTGGACCCGCGCGACCATAGTGCCCCAACGGCTCGACACGCGCGCGAGTTCACCTTCCCGCACGCCGCACAACAGCGCGTCCTGCGGATGCAAATCGACGAATGCTTCCGTCACGTGGCCGGCGAGCTTCTCCGACTTGCCGGTGCGGGTCATCGTGTGCCATTGGTCGCGCACCCGGCCGGTATTCAGCGTGAGCGGATACTCGTCGTCCGGCGCGTGGACCGGTGCGCGCGGTGGCGTCGCGACGAATCGCGCCTTGCCGTTCGCGTGGGCATAGCGGCGATCGCCGAAGAGACGCGCGGTACCGCGCTGCTCCGCGCCATTGCCCGCCAGCACCGGCCACTGAATTGGCTGCAGCGCATCGTAGCGCTCGCGGCCGAGGCCGACGAGTCCGCCCAGATTGAACACGCGCGGCACGTGATCCTTGATGTGATCGTTGCCCGTGTCGTTACCGTCGTTACGATAGGCACTCAGCCGCGCATGCTCGTCGAAGATCTCATGCGGGGCCGAAAAATCGAAACCGGCATACCCCATGCGCTGCGCAACCTCGCAGATGATCCGCCAGTCCGCGCGTGCTTCGCCCGGTGCCGGCAGGAACGCGCGCTGGCGCGAGATCCTGCGTTCCGAATTGGTAACGGTGCCGTCTTTCTCTCCCCAGCCGAGCGCGGGCAACAGGACGTGGGCAAACGCATTGGTGTCCGTGTTTTCAACAATGTCCGAGCTGACGACGAGTTCGCAGCGCGTAAGCGCGCGCTTCGCCTGGTCGCCGTCGGGCAGGCTCACGACCGGGTTCGTGCCCATGATCCAGACGGCTTTGATCCGGCCTGCTTCGATCGCCTCGAACAGCTCGACCGCCTTGAGTCCCGGCCGTTCGGCGATGGCGGGCGAGACCCAGAAAGTCCGCACGAGTTCGCGATGGCGCGGATTGTCGAGCTCCAGATGGGCTGCCAGCATGTTCGCAAGGCCGCCCACTTCGCGCCCGCCCATCGCGTTCGGTTGGCCGGTAAACGAGAACGGCCCCATGCCCGGCTTGCCGATGCGCCCCGTCAGCAGATGGCAATTGATGATGCTGTTGACCTTGTCGGTGCCGGAGGTCGACTGGTTCACGCCCTGGGAATACACCGTCACGACCCGCTCGGTGCGTGCGAACAGCCGATAGAATTCGAGCAGATCGTGCGGGTCGACCTTGCACGCCTTCGCGCACTGCGCGAGGTCGAAGCCGCTCGCCGCGCCGGTTGACGCGG
>NZ_LXKA01000370.1 GCF_001645125.1 Paraburkholderia ginsengiterrae
GCGATGAACCAGTTCGCGATCCTCTACGAGGACCGCTTCACAAGAAACCACTCATAAAATGCATTTGATGGCCTGCCATCCGGCAGGCTTTTACCTGCCTTGCACACAAAAATTCGGACACTCCCACATGGCCCTATCCTGACTGTCTAACAATGCTTTCCCGACATCAGGATAGGGTGTGACTCAGCAATAACACGATTCGAAACGTATCGGTCGTGTGCTGCCTGCCCCCTTACTGCCGCGCTTGAACGAACTTCGCAAAATTGTTCAAGATGGCCTGCCACCCTTGCTGTTGCTGTTCGACAGAATTCTCCGATTCAGCATCGAA
Source organism: Paraburkholderia ginsengiterrae (assembly GCF_001645125.1). GTDB lineage: Bacteria > Pseudomonadota > Gammaproteobacteria > Burkholderiales > Burkholderiaceae > Paraburkholderia > Paraburkholderia ginsengiterrae. Next base: position 329 of record NZ_LXKA01000370.1, read on the forward strand.
CTCGACACGCACCGTCACGCCCTTGGCTCCGGGTATGAACGCCACCGATGCAGTGCGGTCGCCAAACGAGAACTCCAGCAGTTCGTGAGGCACCACCTTGGTATAGGTCCCTTCGAAATCAAAACCGAAGCTGCCGTCCTTGGCCTCCATGCGCGATGAGAAGACGCCGCCGACGCGCAGATCGACGGTAGATTGCGTTGTGTGCCAATCGTCAGACGCCGTGTTCCACTGCTTGATATCGCTCGGCGTCGTGTACGCACTCCAGACCTTGGCGACGGGAGCATCGACGAGCGTTTCGACAGTGATTTTCTTGGACATTGTTCTTCCTTTCGTTTGCGGCCAACGGGTTGAGTGAAGCCTGGCAGCGCCACACCAGGATCGGGGCTCGACAATCAACAGAGTCGAGTTATCGCATTTCCAATTAATTAGCGATCGCTATAGAATAGCCGCACGCATCTGGATGCGTCAAATTTTTAGCAACCGTTACAGAATTGGATCGAGCATGTCCGAACGTGGACGCCCTCGCGGCTTCGATCGCGAAGCGGCACTGCAGCAGGCAATGGAAGTGTTTTGGGCGCGTGGCTACGAAGGCACGTCCATGGCTGATCTGACCGCTGCAATGGGGATCAAGGCGCCGAGCCTGTATGCGGCATTCGGCGACAAGGCAGCGCTCTTTCGCGAGGCGGTGGCGCACTATCGCGCCACCGACGGCAGTTCGACCGGCAAGGCATTGCGCGAAGCTGTGTCCGCGCGCGAAGCGATTGAGGGCATGCTGATGGCGGCAACTTCCGCTCTCACCTTGCATGGGAAGCCGCGCGGTTGCCTCGTGGTGCTGGGCACCACGAACTACGCGCCGTCCAACGAGGCCGCGAATGATTTTCTGCGCGGCCTGCGGCTTGCCACATCAAAAGACATTCGCAAACGCCTGGTGCAGGGTGTGGCGAACGGAGAACTGCCGCAGGACACCGACGCCGATGCGCTCACCGCCTATTTCGTCACCGTGTTGCATGGCATGTCGTTGCAGGCGCGCGACGGTGCCACGCAAAAAGTGCTGGCGGCGGTCGTACGCACGGCGATGGCGATTTGGCCCGCACCGCAACAGGCAGGGTCTCCGCGCGAACCGAGGAAGACTTCACGCCGGGCGCGATAACCGACTGTGAGTCGATTAGGCGTTTAATCGACTCAAATCATGAGTCGATTTTTATCAGGCCTCCTGGCCCAACGGCCGCCCCCCGCCCCATCAATAAATCCACATCGCCCCTGCCACGCTCCGCACAATCGACAAGAGCCGCGGACCAGTATCGGACTCCAGTTGCTTGTCCTTCAGCGAATAAGACGGCACGCCGCAATTGAAAGCCAGAATCTCGCCGTCGGCTGATGGCTTCATCGGCACGGCGACGGCGTGCACCTCGCGTCGCAAGTCGCCGTACGACACGCAGAACCCGCGCTCGTAGTAATAGTCGACCGAACTCAACACGCGGTCACGAAACGTACTCCAGTCATGTGGGGACTTAACCGCGATTTCATTGCAAAGCGCCTCGCGCCGTTCGGCGGGCAGCGCCGCGAGCAGCGCTCGGCCCATCGCGGTTCGTACGATCGGATAGCTCAGGCCGATATCCGCCGGCAATCCGAGCGGCGTGGCGCTGCGGCTGCTTTCCAGATACACGACATTGAGCCGGTCGCGCATGCCGAGCGACACCGACCCGCGAATCTGATCCGCCAGTTCCTTCATCGACGGCCGCGCAATCTGCCGCACGCTCATGCTGGCGAGCAACGGATAGCCTAGGGACAGCACCGCCGACCCCAGCTGAAACTTGTTATTCATACGATTGACGCGCAAGTAGCCGAGGCGGGTCAGCGTGTAGGTGAAGCGCGAAATCGTGGCCTTGGTCATGCCGGTGCGCGCCGCCAGTTCGGCGTTGCCGAGCTGCGACTCGCGCGGCGTGAAGCAGTGCAGGATGTCGAGTCCGCGCGCCAGCGTGGTTGCGAACTGGCGGTCGCCGTCGAATTCGTCCGGCACGTAGCGCGCCTTCGAATCCAGATAGTCGCTGGCGAGTGCCGCCGTCTCGGGATGCGGGTTGTGGGCTGCCATGAGGGTTCCTCTTCCGATTGGCCTATTCTGCGCCACACGTTCTGCATATCCAAACTCTGTTCTGCAGAGTCGAACAAAATGCACCGACCGCCTGTAAATCTTCGATAGTGAAGCCATCAAACGATTCACATAACGGAGACAGGAATGACCAGCAATGCCTCGCATTTCGACTCGATGCTCGCCGATGTCACGCGGTTTGTCCGCGAAGAGGCGATCCCCCGCGAAAACGAGATCGAGCAGGCCGACGCCGTGCCGGCGGACCTCGTCCAGCGCATGCGCCAACTCGGTTATTTCGGCTGGAGCATTCCGCGTGATTTCGGCGGCGCGGGGCTGTCGACCGAACAGCTCGTGCGCGGCGCGTTCGAGCTTTCGCAAGCGTCGGTCGCCTTTCGCGCTCGCGTGGGCACCAACACCGGCATTGGCTCGGAGGCGCTTGTCGCCGACGGCTCGGACGCCCAGAAGCAGCGCTATCTGCCACGGCTCGCCGCGGGAGAAATGACCGGCGCATTCGCCTTGACCGAACCGGGCGCCGGTTCGGACGCGACGGCCTTGCGCACCACCGCGCGGCGCGACGGCGATCACTATGTGCTCGACGGCCGCAAGTGCTTCATCACCAACGCGCCGATCGCCGATCTGTTTACCGTGATGGCCCGCACCGATTCCGCCACGCCCGGCGCCGGCGGCATTTCGGCGTTCCTCGTCGAGCGCGGCATGCCGGGGCTGTCCACCAGCGCACCCTACGAGAAAATGGGCCAGGCGGGGTCGCCAGTCGGCGACGTGGTGTTCGACGGATGCCGCGTGCCGGCGGCCAATCTGATTGGCGGAATCGAAGGCATGGGTTTCCGGACCGCGATGAAGGTGCTGAACAAGCAGCGCATCCATCTCGCCGCGCTGTGCACCGGACCGGCCATTCGCATGCTCGAGGAAGCGGTGGCCTATACCTCGAAACGCGAACAGTTCGGCAAGCCCATTGCCGAATTCCAGCTGGTGCAGGCGCTGATCGCCGAATGCCAGACTGAAATCTTCGCCGCGCGCTCGATGATTCTCGAAACCGCGCGCAAACGCGATGCAGGCGAGGATGTCGCGCTCGAAGCCTCCATGTGCAAGATGTTCGCCTCGGAGATGTGCGGACGCGTCGCGGACCGCGCAGTCCAGATGCTGGGCGGACGCGGTTATCTGGCCGGCAACGCAGTCGAGCGGTTTTATCGCGACGTGCGCGCTTTCCGTATTTATGAAGGCACCACGCAGATTCATCAGTTGAACATCGCGAAGCTCACACTCCGGCGCGTCGCCGAACGCGATCAGCCCACGCCAAACGACAGCGTGCGCGCCGACGCTGCACGTGCTGCATGAGGACGGTCATGAACACTGCCCCGCGTTCCGCCCCGTCCCGCACCGGCGCGCTCGATATCGGGCGGCTCGTCGATCCGCGCGCCATTGCGATCATTGGCGCATCGAACGATCCCAAGTCGATCAGCGGCCAGCCGATGCGTTTTCTCATGCAGCACGGTTACCGCGGCGAGCTTTATCCGGTGAATCCGAAATACACGGAGATCGACGGCGTTGCGTGTCACGGCAGCATCGCCGCCTTGCCGGTTGGGCCGGACCTCGCCCTGATTCTCGTCGCGGCGCGGCGCGTGCCCGAGATGTTGCGCCAGTGCGGCGAAAAAGGCGTGCGCTTCGCGATCGTGTATAGCTCAGGCTTCGCCGAAGCGGGTGAAGCCGGAGCCGCATTGCAGCGCGAATGCGCGGACATTGCAAAGGCGTTCGGCATTCGCGTGATCGGACCGAACTGCCAGGGATTCGTCAGCACGGGCGCCAACGTCTACGCGGGATTCGGCGCACCGTTCGGCGTCGGCTACCGGCGCGGCGGCCTGTCGCTGATTTCGCAAAGCGGCGGCTTCGGTTGTGCGCTGCTGCTCATGGCCGACGAGCTCGGCATCGGCTTGCGGCACTTCCTCACCACCGGCAACGAGGCCGACGTGAGCCTCCTCGATCTCGTCGACGCCTGCATCGACGATCCGCAAACGTCGCTGATCGCGACGTACATCGAAGGACTGAAAGACGCGCACCGTCTCGTCGAGGTCGCGAACCGCGCGCTCGACGCGGGCAAGCCGCTGCTCGCCTGGAAAGTCGGCAACACCGCCGATGGCGCCAAGGCCGCCGCGTCGCATACGGCGAATCTGGGCGGCGCCTCGGCGCTCTACCGCACGGCCTTCCGCCAGACCGGCGTGATCGAAGTGACCGACGTCGCGGACCTCGGCGACTACGCACAGGCGTTCGAAGCCGGACGCCTGCCGCGCGGCAACCGGATTGCGGTCGTCACGCTCTCCGGCGGCGCGGGCATTCTCATCACCGACGCCTGCGCGGAGCGCGGCATGTCGGTGCCGGCCTTGTCGGCGGCCACACTCGAGCGCCTCAAGCCAATCGTGCCCGCGTTCGCCTCGCTGAACAATCCGATCGATCTGACCGCGGGCATTCTCGCCGAGCCGAAAATTTTCGCCGACGCGTTGCAGATCATCGCCGACGATCCGAACATCGACGCCGTCGCGATCATGGCGGCGGCTGCCAGCGGCGGAGTCGCGCAGGCCATGGCTTCGGCCATCGTGCGGGTCTACGGCACCACCGACAAGCCGATGATGCTCGCCTGGAACGCGCGCCACGACATGGCCCGCGAAGCGTACGAGACAATCAGGGCGCACGGTGTGCCGCTGTATGCGACACCGGTGCGTTGCGGGCGCGCGTTCGCCGCGTTGTCCGACTATGCCCAGGCACGGCGAACCCGCGCGGCGGCACGCGATGCGCAACCGCGCGAGTTGGCCCGTTACGACGTCGACCACGCCCGCGCACTGCTGGCCGCCCATCAGGGCAAACCAGGCGACCTGACCGAACACGCAGCGCAGGCGCTGCTGCGCGATTACGGCATCGCGACGCCGAAAAGCGCGCTCGCGCACAACCGCGACGAAGCGTGCGCCATCGCGCGGGCCATCGGCTTTCCGCTCGTGATCAAGGTCCAGTCGCCGGACATCCCGCACAAGACCGAAGCCGGCGCGGTGCGGGTCGGCATTCGCGATGAAGCGGCGCTCGCCGAGGCCTTCGACGCCATCGTCGGGAACGCGCGCCGTCATGTGCCGCACGCGCGAATCGACGGCGTGCTGGTGCAGGAGGAGATTCGCGACGCGATCGAGATGATCGTCGGCATCGAGAACGATGCGTCGTTCGGGCCGGCGCTCATGTGCGGACTCGGCGGCATCTATGCCGAGGTGCTGAAGGATGTGACGTTCCGGCTCGCACCGCTCACGCACGACGCGGCCCACGCGATGATCCGCGAACTGCGCGCCTTCGCGATTCTGGACGGCGCGCGCGGCAAGCCACCGGCCGATATCGAGGCGCTCGTCGAAACCCTCGTTGCGCTCTCCGCGATGGCGCTCGATCAGCGGGCGAGTTTGCGGGAACTGGATATCAATCCGCTGTTCGTGCTGCCCGCGGGCAAAGGTGTGCGGGCCGGCGACGCATTGGCGCGCCTGCTGCCGTGCGTTACCGGAGCCGCCGGGACCGCGGAATCCGCCGACGCCGCCGGTCTGGCCGCCGCCTTGCATGAAAACGAGCATGGCGCGCCGGCTGTCGTGGACGGATAGTGGAGCGGTGCCGGGCCGCTTTGAGACCGGGCATCGCAGCGTGACCGCATGACGTGCGCCAGGATCGCGCTACATGCAGTAAAACGCTCGGCGACGCTCACCGCAGTTGGCATTCTTCGCGCGAGACCATCATGCACGGCTATTCACATTCAGGCACATCGGCGGCGGACGGCTTTACATCCGTCGACGTCGAACGCACGTATCGCAAGATCTTTGTCCGGCTGATCCCGTTGCTGTTTCTCTGCTACGTGATCAGTTATATCGACCGCGTGAACATCAGCTTCGCCAAGCTGCAGATCATGCACGACCTCGGGTTCTCCGAGTCGACCTATGGCCTCGGCGCGGGGCTCTTTTTCATCGGCTACGTGCTGTTCGAAGTGCCGAGCAATCTATGGATGCAGCGTATCGGCGCACGCCGCACGCTCCTGCGCATCATGTTCGCGTGGGGACTCGTGTCGAGCCTGATGATGTTCGTGCGCACGCCGACGCAGTTCTACGCGATGCGCTTCCTGCTCGGCGTGACGGAAGCCGGCTTCTTCCCCGGCATCATCTTCTATCTGAGCTGCTGGTTTCCGGGTGCGCGGCGCGCGCGCGTGACCGCGTTCCTGATGATGGCCACCGCGGTGGCCGGCATTGTCGGCGGCCCGCTGTCGGGGTTCATCATGACGCGGCTGGCGGGCGTGGGCGGCTTACCCGGCTGGCAGTGGCTGTTTCTTCTCGAAGGCGTGCCCGCTGTGACGCTCGGCATCGTCGCCTTCGTCACGCTGGGCGACAAGCCGGAAGATGTCAGCTGGCTGAACGAACCGGAAAAAGCGCTGGTAGCGCGTGAGCTCGCCGCCGACGAAAAGACGAAACAGACCGGCCATCTCGACGGGCTGCGCGGCGCGCTCGCCAACCCGCGCGTCTATCTCGCGGCGCTCGTCTACTTCGCGGTGATGATGCCGTTCAACGCGATCGGCTTCTGGGCGCCGACCATCATCCGCGACATGGGCGTTGCCAGCGTGCTGGACGTGGGCCTGCTGTCGGCGCTGGTGTTTATCGCTGCCGCGCTGGGCACCTACATTGTCGGCGCCAGCTCCGACCGCACCATGGAGCGCCGCTGGCACGTCGCCGCGAGCGCCTGCGTCACCGCGCTCGCCTTCGCCCTGCTGCCCGCCGCCGGCCACAACGTCACACTCGGCGTCGGCTTGCTTGCGCTGGCCGCCGCCGAGTCGTACGGGTCGTTCGTCGTGTTCTGGACGATTCCGCAGACGTTCCTGCCGCGCTCGTCGGCGGCAGGCGGAATTGCCATGATCACGAGTCTTGGCGGGACCGGCGGGTTCGTGAGCCCGGCGTTCGTCGGCTGGGTCAAGACCCAGACCGGCAGCGCGCAATACGGGCTGATCGGGCTGGCCGTCGTGCTGCTGGCAGGGGTCATCCTGATGCTGGTCGTGTTTCCTGCGCCGGAACGACGGCTCGCACCCGGCGGCAATGCGCCCGCGCATTGACTCGAATTGTCCGCGCGCAAAATCCCGTAGGTGTATTGATCTGAGACCTGCATCGCTGGCAACCTGACGTTTTCCAAGGCAGCGGAGACGACGGCGATGACTACTTCCAGCGCACCGCACGACGACCACCTCGCGCATTTCGAAGCGCACGGCGCGCCGCCGCTGCCGGTTTCCGACGACGAAGGCCATGTCGAGAACGAAGGTGCGCGCATCTGGTACGCGTCGTACGGCGATGGCGCGCCAGTGATTCTGCTACATGGGGGTCTCGGCCACAGCGGCAACTGGGGTGGCCAGGTTCCGGCGCTGCTCGACGCGGGGCATCGCGTGGTGGTGATCGATAGCCGCGGCCATGGGCGCAGCACGCGCGACACACAGCCCTACCGGTATGAATTGATGGCGTCCGACGTGCTGGCCGTCATGGACGCGTTGCAGCTAGAACGCGCGGCGATGGTGGGTTGGAGCGACGGCGCCTGCATCGCGATGGTGCTGGGCATGAGCGCCCCCGAACGCGTGACGGGCGTGTTCTTTTTTGCCTGCAACATGGACCCAAGCGGCACGAAGCCTTTCGTGCCGACGCCGGTGATCGAGCGCTGCTTCAGCCGCCACGCAAAAGACTACGCCCTGCTCTCGGCCACACCGGAAGACTTCGAGGCGTTTGTCGGCGCAGTCAGCGCGATGATGAAAACCGAGCCCAACTACCACGCCGGCGATCTGGCCCGGATCCGCGTGCCCGTAGCGATCGTGCAAAGCGAGCACGATGAATTCATCAAGCCGGAACACGCCGACTACCTCGCCCGCAGCATCCCCGGCGCGGAGTTGATATTGCTGCCCGGCGTCAGCCATTTCGCCCCGCTGCAACGACCCGCGCAATTCAACCACGTGCTGCTCAATTTCCTGCGACGGCTCGCCGGTTGAACGGCACCGCCATGCGTTGCGCGTGGCCTTGCCATTCCTCGGTACGCACGGGGGTCGTCAAAAGCCTCAAAATTTCACGATACGAAACGATCCATTGCTTCGTAAAAAATCGTGGTGCGTGGCACAAATTTGCCATTTCGCAATGTCGCCCCACGTTGCACATCGTAAAATGAAGCTCGCAAGCCTTTATTTTTAAACAATATTTTTTGACCGAGCGAAGTGTCTAACTACCACTTGCGCCGCAACCTGCTGACGTAGACTCTTTCCCAAGAGCCGACGCTTCGGAAATCGAGTGAATTTGGATGGGATGGAAACGCAGTCTGACGGTCCCCCAACCTCACCCACGAAGCCGCCGCGGCACCACGGTTTTTACATGGCAATTGGGAGACTAAAAATGAAAGGCTTTCGCTTTGGTTCGAACCAGGGAGCGTTCTACATTTTGCCGGGACAGGGCGGTTGGGAAGCCACTTACGGCAACGAGACGCTCGGACAATTTTCCTGCCCGCAAGAAGCGGCTGACGACCTCGCGCGCGGCCGGATCTGCCCGCATCTGTCGGAAGGCGACGATACGTCGACGCTCGAAATTCCGGAGAAGCTCAGCGACTGGGAAATCGTTCACGTGTGATGGCCGGTCCCGGTATGACCGTTGCCCACGTAGATGTAAAAACGACGATGGCGCTCAAGAGCGCCATCGTCATGTTGGCCGCTTACATCAGTGCGGCTAGCTGCTTTCGTGCTTCAGCTTATTTCAGTACGTTCGGTACTTTCCGTGCCTTCGGTACTTTAAGCAACCGAGTCCACGATCTGGTTCAGCGTCGCGCTCGGACGCATGGCCTTGCTCGTCAGTTCGACATTCGGACGGTAGTAGCCGCCGATCTCCACCGGTTTGCCCTGCGCTGCACCCAGTTCCGCGACGATCTTCGCTTCGTTCTCGCCCATGGCCTTCGCCACGCCGGCGAACTGCGCCTGCAACGCCGCGTCTTCGGTTTGCGCGGCCAGTGCTTCCGCCCAGTACATCGCGAGGTAGAAGTGGCTGCCGCGGTTGTCGATACCGCCAACCTTGCGCGCCGGCGACTTGTCGTTGTCGAGGAACTTGCCGGTTGCCTGATCCAGCGTCTTCGCCAGCACCTGCGCCTTCGGGTTGTGATACGCGCTGCTCAGGTGTTCGAGCGACGCGGCCAGCGCCAGGAATTCACCCAGCGAGTCCCAACGCAGGAAGCCTTCTTCCACCAGTTGCTGAACATGCTTCGGCGCCGAACCGCCCGCGCCGGTTTCGAACATGCCGCCACCTGCCATCAGCGGGACGATCGACAACATCTTCGCGCTCGTGCCCAGTTCCATGATCGGGAACAGGTCGGTCAGGTAGTCGCGCAGCACGTTGCCGGTGACCGAGATCGTGTCCTTGCCGGCGCGGATGCGCTCGATCGAGAACTTCGTGGCTTCGACCGGGGTCATGACGCGAATGTCCAGACCGCTGGTGTCGTGATCCTTCAGGTATTGCTCGACCTTCTTGATGATCTGGGCGTCGTGCGCACGAGCCGCGTCCAGCCAGAACACCGCCGGCGTGCCGGTGGCGCGCGCGCGGTTCACCGCGAGCTTGACCCAGTCCTGCACCGGCGCGTCCTTGGTCTGGCACATGCGCCAGATGTCGCCGGCTTCCACCGGCTGTTCGATCAGCACCGTGCCGGCTGCGTCCGTCACGCGGACCACGCCGTTCGCCGGAATCTGGAACGTCTTGTCGTGTGAACCGTATTCTTCCGCGGCTTGTGCCATCAGGCCGACGTTGGGCACCGTGCCCATCGTGACCGGGTCGAACGCGCCGTTCTTCTTGCAGTCTTCGATCACCGCCTGGTAGACGCCGGCGTAGCAGCGGTCCGGGATCACCGCCTTGGCGTCGTGCAGCGCGCCGTCGGCACCCCACATCTTGCCCGACTCGCGAATCATGGCCGGCATGGACGCGTCGACGATCACGTCGCTCGGCACGTGCAGGCTGGTAATGCCCTTGTCCGAATTGACCATGGCCAGTTGCGGGCGCTGTTCGTACTGCGCCTTGATGTCGGCTTCGATCGCTGCAACCGTTTCCGCCGGCAGATCCTTCAGGCGCGCGTACAGATCGCCGATACCGTTGTTCGGGTTGAAGCCGGCTTGCGCCAGCGCGTCGGCGTGCTTGGCCAGCACGTCTTTGTAGAACACCGACACCACGTGACCGAAGATGATCGGATCCGACACCTTCATCATGGTGGCCTTCAGGTGCACCGAGAACAGCACGCCCTTCGCCTTGGCGTCGTTGATCTCCGCCTCGATGAAGCTGCGCAGCGCGTTCTTGCTCAGCACCGATGCGTCGATGATTTCGCCCGCTTGCACGGCGGTCTTTTCCTTCAGGACCGTCTTCGTGCCGTCGGCGGCCGTCAGTTCGATCTTCACCGCGCCGGCTGCCGCGATCAGCGCCGACTTTTCGCTGCCGTAGAAATCACCGCCGCTCATGTTCGCGACGTGCGACTTCGAATCCGCGGTCCACGCGCCCATCTTGTGCGGGTGCTTGCGTGCATAGTTCTTCACCGACAGCGGCGCGCGGCGGTCCGAATTGCCTTCACGCAGCACCGGGTTGACCGCGCTGCCCTTGATCTTGTCGTAGCGCGCCTTGACGTCCTTCTCCGTGTCCGTCGTCGCCACGTCCGGGTAGGACGGCAGCTTGTAGCCCTGGTCGCGCAATTCCGTGATGGCGGCCTTCAGCTGCGGCACCGACGCGCTGATGTTCGGCAGTTTGACGATGTTCGCTTCCGGACGCGTGGTGAGTCCACCCAGTTCCGCCAGATCGTCGGAACCCTTCTGTTCCGCGGTCAGGTAGTCGGGAAATGCAGCGATGATCCGGCCGGCGAGCGAGATATCGCGCGTTTCAACGATCACGTCGGACGAGCGCGTGAACGCCTTGACGATCGGCAGCAGCGAGTAAGTTGCGAGGGCCGGCGCTTCGTCGGTCAGGGTGTAGATGATCTTCGGCGATGTGGACATATCGATGCTTTGCAAGGTGAAGGGTTAGACAGAGCGCTGATGGCGCCAAGCCGGCGAAGGCGGCCCCAGGCGGCGAAACGCAGCGCGACCCACGGCACTACTTTGTACGGCACGGACGTGAGTATATGCGTGTTTTCCTCTATCTGCTGCTAAACAAACAGGTCCCGGACACCCACTCAAGATGGGTAAGCCCCGCCAGATAAGGCTTTGAGGCCAATTGCCTGCGTCTTATGACAGATGTCTTATAGATGACTCATCTCACAAAATAATTTGTTAATGAGAATCAGTTGCATTATCATTTGCACGAATTCCTGTTTTCACCATCCGCTTAACCAGCCACTCGTTCGTCAGACGCCGTTTCGCACCTTGTCGGTGCGCGGCGGTACCAACCTGCCTAATTCAAACAACATGCAGAATTCATACGTTGCCGGTCGACCGGCATTGACGCGCGGCCAGCGCCGCTCGCCGTCGCTACTGAGTGCGGGGCTTCTGGCCAGCGTCGGGTTGACGTTTTCCACGCTGTCGCCGTCGGGTTGGGCGCAGGCGGCGGCGAGCGATGCCGCCGCCACCTTGCCCGCGGTCAGCGTGTCGGCATCGAAAGACAACACCGTCGCGCAGGCCGATACCGTCGGCGCCGGCGCGCTCGGCACGCGCAAGCAGGTGGACACCCCCTTCTCGACCCACGTCGTGACGAGCGACGAAGCGCAAGACCGCTTCGCGGCCACCGCCAACGACCTGTTCAAGTACGACCCGGCCGTGTCCGTCATCAGCGAAAACGCGGTGAGCGAAAATTCGAACTTCACCGTGCGCGGCATGCCGATCGACACGCTGAACAGCATCAAGGTAGATGGCCAGACGTTTCCGTCGTGGGACACCGATCTCTCGCTCGAACCGTTCGAACAGGTCGAACTGCTCAAGGGCCTGTCCGGCTTCATGTACGGATTCGGCGCGCCGGGCGGTATCGTCAATTACGTGCTGAAACGCCCCACAGACGATCCGTACCGCAGCATCAGCGTCGGCTATAAATCAGCCGGCGTATTCAGCGAGGCCGTGGATCTGGGCGGGCGCTTCGGCAACGACAACCGTTTCGGCTACCGCCTGAACCTCGTCAACGAAGACGGCAACACCGCCGAGGACCACGGTCACGTACGCCGCCAAGTCGCGTCGCTCGCGTTCGACTTCCGCATTACGCCGGACCTGACGTGGACCGCAGACGCGTTCTATCAGAAGCGCAAAACCAACGGCACGCTATTCGGCCTGATGTTCGGCAGCGGCCTGGGCATTCCTGACGCGAGCACTGTCACCCATGCGCTGACGCAGCCACAGAATTACTACCAGACCGAAATGGCCTCGTTCGGCACGGGCCTCGATTACCGCCTCTCCGAAAACTGGCACGCCAGTCTGAAGTACCGCTTCGCCAAGGAGAACCGAACTAATTCGGACAGCTTCCTTTTCGTCACCGACAGCGCCGGCAACTATTCGAACACGCTCTATGCGGCCATGACGCGCTACTTCTACCAGAACGTCGACGCCATGGTGCAGGGCACGTTCAACACCGGCAGCATCAAGCATGACGTGGTGGTCGGCGCGGGGTTCGAGACGCAAACCAGCGAATACAGCAACAGCGTCGGCTGGAACCAAGGCTACCTCCTCGGCACCGGCAATCTGTACAGCAGCACCTTGCTGACCAACGACGAAGTCAGCATCGGCTCGGACCTGTACCGTCAGCAGCGCACAACCCAGGCCGCCGTGTACGCGAGCGATACGGTGCAACTCACGTCGCGCCTGTCGGCTCTCGTCGGCGTGCGTTACACGCAATATCAGCAGCACGTCTACGACCCGAGCGGCGCGGTGACGTCGCAATACCAGGCGGACCCGGTCACGCCGACTTTCGCGCTGATGTTCAAGACCGATCCGTATTCGACGCTGTACACGAGTTATGTGGAGTCGCTGGAACAAGGCGGCGCGGCTTCGAACATCAACCTCAACTACCCGGCGACGTTCGGTCCGTTGAAGAGCAAGCAGTATGAAATCGGCTTCAAAACCGACCACAGCAAGTGGGGCGCCAACCTCGCGCTATTCCGTGTCGATCAGGGCTACAACTACACGAATGCGGCCAACATCTTCGTGCAGGACGGCACCAAGCGCTACACCGGCATCGACGCGAGCGGCTGGCTTGCGCTGACGAGCGAATGGCGCGTGATGGGCGGCGTGATGTGGCTCGACACGAAGGCCGTGGATGTGGACGATCCGAGCGTGGAAGGCAAGCGCATCTATGGCGCGCCGCGCTTTACCGTGACGGGCCGTGTCGAATACAACCCGGCGTATCTGCGTCCCCTGACACTGGCGTTCGGCGGCAAGTACGTCGGCAACCAGGCCGTCGATGCGCAGAACACGCAGTTCGTGCCCGCCTATACCACCTTCGACCTGAGCGGCCGGTACGAGACGAAGATTGCCGGCAAGGACGTAACGTTCCGGGCAGGCATCAACAACCTCTTCAATCGCCGTTACTGGACGACCGCATGGGGCGCCTACGTGGCGCCGTCGCCGACTCGCACGGCCGTAGCCAGCGCTACTTTGCAATTCTAAGTATTTCGCACGCGAGGGGCGTCCGCTGCTGGCGCCCCGATCATGGCGGGAATCTCCGCCACCAGCGCGTCGATCGCGCAGCGCGTTTTCAGCGGTAAATAGCGGCTCTTCGGCCACACCAGGTGGACCTCCTGAGCGGGCCGGAAACAGTTTTCCATCACCGTCACCAGCGCGCCGGTTTTCTCGTAGCGGGACAGCAGCCAGCTTGGCAGCCACGCGAGGCCAAAACCGGCGAGCGCGGCATCCACGATCCCTTGCATGTCGTCGAAGCCGAGCTGCGGCTGGACTTGTGCGCGGCGGATTTGCCCGTCGACGTCGACCACATCCCATGGCTGCGCTGTGCCGGCCCGCAAATACGCGATCACCGCGTGCCCACGCAAATCGTCCACGTTACGCGGCGTGCCGTGACGCGCCAGATAGGCAGGCGCGGCGCCGATGCTCGCGTACTGCATGCCAAGCTTGCGCGCCGCGAGGCTCACGCTGTCCGCGAGCGGACCCACGCGCACCACGAGGTCATAACCCTCTTCCACCACGTCGACGAAGCGATCGGTAATCGAAATGTCGATTCTCAACTGCGGATGCCGGCGCGCCAACCCAAGCAGCACCGGCGCCACGCAGTGATGACCAAAAGCCTGCGGCACGCTCACACGCAAGCGCCCTCTGGGCTCGCGGCGCCCTGAGTCCAGGTCGGCTTCGGCGGCCTCGAGTTCTGCGAGCGCGCGCACGCAACGGTCGTAATAGGCCTGCCCGTCTTCAGTGAGACTCTGGCTGCGCGTCGTGCGATTGAGCAAACGCACGCCGAGCCGCTTTTCGAGCCGCACGATCACCTTGCCGACCGCCGAACGCGTCAGGTTCAGGCGTTCGGCCGCCAGCGCGAAACTGCCGGTTTCCACCACACGCACGAACGTCGTCACGCCATCGAGGATGTCGCTCATCGCTTCGCCTTATTGGTTCCTTGTAAGACACATTTCTGGGATTTTATCGCGCCAATGGGGACGAATATTCCCCCTATATTACACAGTCCATGGTGGGCAAGCCCATCGACCAACGAGGTGAAATGCCATGTCCAATGATCCGACCGCGCCGCAGCCGGCCAGCTTCCTCTCCCTCCGCAAAAACACCTTGGCGTTGGGCGCAATTTGTCTTGCTTCGCTGATGTTCGGCCTGGAAATTTCCAGCGTGCCCGTGATCCTGCCGACGCTCGAGCGGGTGCTGCATGGCGACTTCAAAGGCATGCAATGGATCATGAACGCGTACACGCTTGCGGTGACGACTGTGCTAATGGCGACCGGCACGCTGGCGGACCGGTTCGGCCGACGACGCATCTTTGTGATCGGCATTGCGCTCTTCGGCCTCACCTCGTTGATCTGCGGACTCGCGCAGAGCGTGCCGACGCTGATCGTCGCGCGATTGTTGCAAGGCGCAAGCGGCGGCGCGATGCTGATCTGTCAGGTCGCCGTGCTGTCGCACCAGTTTAGCGACGGCCCCGAGCGTGCTCGCGCGTTCAGCGCGTGGGGCATTATTTTCGGCATTGGGTTGGGTTTTGGCCCGATCATCGGCGGGATGATCGTGGCTGTCTCGAGTTGGCAATGGGTCTTCTGGGTGCATGCACTGCTCGCCATCGTGACCTTGACGCTGGTTTTCAGCGGCGTGCAGGAATCGCGCGATCCGCACGCGCATACGCTCGATGTGGCCGGCATCGTAACGCTGTCGCTCGCGGTGTTCGGCCTCGTGTACTACATCACGCAGGTCCAGCAACTCGGCTTCGTGAATCCTCGCGCGCTCCTCATTGTCGCGGCGACGGTACTCGCGTTCGTGGCTTTTCTATTCGCCGAGAAATTCAGTGCACGGCCCATGTTCGATTTTTCTGTATTCAGGATTCCACAATTTTCAGGGGCGCTGATGGGATCGGCGGGCATGAATTTCAGCTTCTGGCCGTTCATGATCTATCTGCCGATCTACTTCCAGATCGGTCTGGGCTACGACAGCGTGAGCGCCGGCCTCGCCCTGCTCGCCTACACGCTGCCGACGCTGCTGTTTCCGCCGCTCGGCGAACGTCTCGCGCTGCGTTACGGCTCGGGCATCGCGATACCTGCGGGCCTGCTGACCATCGGGCTCGGCTTCATGCTGATGCGCTACGGCAGCAGCGCCGCGCACGCGGACGTGTGGACCATGCTGCCCGGCTGCATGGTCGCCGGCGCGGGCCTCGGCCTCACCAATACACCCGTCACCAATACGACGACCGCCGCGGTTCCCGCTGAACGCGCGGGCATGGCGTCCGGCATCGACATGAGCGCGCGGATGATTACGCTGGCGATCAACATCGCGCTGATGGGCGCGATTCTCGTGGCCGGCATTCTCTTTAATCTGAAGACGCGGTTGCCGGAATCGCTCGACATCGCGTCGCTTGGTGCGCTAGCGGAGAAAATCGCGGCGGGTGATGTTGACGCGATCAGAGCGGGCATTCCGGCGTTGGCGCAGATCGATCCGTCGGGAAGCATCGTGCATGGTGCGTTGATGCAGGGGTTTGGTTGGGTGATGCTCTACGGCGGGGTCGGTGTAGGCGTGCTTGGTGTGCTCAGTTTCCTGATTTCCGGAAGCGCGTCCAGAAGGTGGGGCAATGGTTGGCCCACTGCCGCGCAGCAGCGGAAAGCCGGCCGATGCGACGCTTGTTGAACGGGCGTTAATCCTCGCGCAAACACGCGCCTCATCACGACGTGCAAGGTGTTCGCCACTCGGCCGTCGCCTCCCATGACGGATCGCTTTGTGAAATACGGATCCGTCATGGATTTGCGAAGATGGTCCGTTGCCTGGCGGAGAGCAACGTTACTTCGCCGTAGTCCCCGTCCCGCC
>NZ_LXKA01000382.1 GCF_001645125.1 Paraburkholderia ginsengiterrae
CGGACGACGTCAAACGCAAACGCAATTCGAAGGAGGCAGCACTCAGCTAATAACCGTATGCGCAGGTGTATCAAATTTAAATTGCGTTTGCGTCCGACGCTGTATCAACTTGAGATTGCGTTTGACATCAGTGTCAAAGTCGCGCTGATGTGGCTAACGGGACGTCTGGCTCCGGACTTCAAGACAATTGCCGACTTTCGCCGTGACAGCGGCGCAGCCATTCGCAACGTATGGCGGCGTTTTGTCGAACTATGTCGCGGGCTCAAGCTGCTATCCAGTGACATGGTGGTCATCGACGGTAGCAAGTTCAAGGCATCAACCAGCCGCGACAGGAACTACACGGCAAGCAAGATCGACAAGCGTCAGAAGCAGATCGAGGAAAGCGTGCAGCGATATCTCGACCTGATTGAAACCGCCGACCGCATTAGTCCTACGGGATTTGATGTAAAAACCGTCCGGCTCTACGAGAAGGTCGCCGTGTTGCGCCAGCAGATGCGTGAGCTTAAGCAGATCAGCAGGCAGCTAGAAAGGCAGCCGGACAAGCAGTTGTCGATGACGGATCCGGACGCACGGTCGATGGCAACAAGTGGAAGAGGCTCCGGCATAGTGGGCTACAACGTCCAGACAGCAGTTGACACGAAACATCATCTGATCGTTGAACACGAAGTAACCAACGTCGGCAACGATCATGGGCAACTCAGCAAAATGGCGCTGTCGGCGAAGCACGCGATGGGCAGATCGAAGCTGAAGGTTGTAGCTGACCGGGGTTACTTCAGCGGCCCGGAGATAAGGGCGTGCGATCTGAACGACGTCAGCGCGTATGTTCCCAAGCCGCTCACGTCAGCATCCCGGAAGAAGGGTCTGTTCACGAAGTCCGACTTCGTCTACATGGCAAAAAGTGACGTGTATCGATGCCCTGCTGGCGAGCGGGCAATCCATCGATTTACAACCGTCGAACATGACATGAATCTACGGGTCTACTGGCCGAGTGCCTGCCCGCGTTGCCATCTGAAGGAACAATGTTCAACAAGCGACTATCGTCGTATTCGACGATGGGAACACGAGAACGCGCTGGAAGCCATGCAGCGCCGGCTTGACCGGAGGCCCGACGCAATGACGATCCGCCGAAGTACAGTCGAGCATGTGTTCGGGACGCTAAAGCACTGGATGGGGCCCGCCCACTTCCTGACCCGGACGCTCAAACGCGTGAGTACCGAGATGAGCCTGAACGTGCTTGCCTACAACCTGAAGCGGGTCATGAAAATACTTGGCGTCGCAGGGACGTTAAAGGCCATGACAGGAATCAGAAGCTAAGCCCCGAGGGGCTTTGTTGGGCTCGCGATGCCAGAATAGTGCAAACTCGTCGTATCGAATTTGATCGACCTGATCTGCAATCGAGCGCTTCGCCGAGAAAACGGCGTTTCCACACGGTTTGGATCATGACCTGAACCGAAAAACCACTTAAATTGGGACTCTAATATGAGATTGCATTGTCGTTACGGACATCGATGACTTGGAAGTTGTTCAGGGCCGAAGCGAGAGTAGCATCGTTAAATGCGTCGTATCTCCCCACGACAGGGATGTAAACAGGCGAGAGTTGACGTCCAACGCGCACTCGCCGAAAGTCGAACTCGCAAAACCGATCCACGCCTGACGACTCCACGCACGTGTGACGTCAAAAGCCGCGCCTGTATTGCTGTAGAACCAGTTCTCGAGTTGGAAGTTAAAAATATTTCCACCTCCAAGTCGTTCGGTTCCTTTCAGACCGTACCGAGATCCGGTCGCAGCACCAGAGTCAATTCTCGCAGCAGTCCCGTTTCCAGCATTGGTAATTTCAATGCTGGTATCGATCACGCCATAGAGCGTAACATCGGTCACCGCAATGCTCCTAAGTATTGGATATATAATTAGGAATGCGATGCTAATAAGTAAAATTATCGCATATTTTTCTTGATCTTTAGGGGCTAGGTGTGCGTCCGAATCATTGCTCGCTGATTGTTTTCCGTCACGGTCGTGACCCGCTGATTCCGGCGCAGGCGTATATCTAACAAAAACAGAAATCCCGTCGAGATGCCCCCGATTAGAGCTGCGATAGCCCCGAGGTTGACGACGCTCTGGGTTGAAAGACCACGCATCATCAGCTCTCCAGCCAGGATCGGACCGCAAACAGATCCCAGGCGACCGACACCCAACGCCCAGCCCATGCCGGTCGAATGCACTGCTTGCGGATAAAGATCAAGGCCGACGGCTTGTATACCTGCCTGTCCACCGATAATGGATGTACCCGCCACGAACGTGGCCACCGCCAATGGTCCGATGCCCATATGCAATGTGGGGACCACAGCGTAAATCGCTGCTGCACCGATCACATATCCGACAAGCAGAACCAATTTTGGATTAGTGCGACGAGCCAGCGATCCAAGAAGAAGAACTCCCGCAAGCCCGCCTATCTGCATCACTGAGGTCGCAAGAGCAGCATCACGGTATCCAAGACCGGCCTCCTGGCAAAGTATTGGCAGCCAACTTGCAAGAAGGTAGAGACACAGCAGATTACAGAAGGCAATCGCCCAGATGCATAGTGTCTGCAAGGTCCTTCGATGCGCGAACAGTTCGAGGAACGGTGCACCCTTCGTCGAAGCAGGAGCACTGAAGGGCGTCAAACTTGCCGCTATGCCCGGGCCAAATACTTTCACCGCGATTCGCTGCGCTGAAGTGCTCAGGTTGCCTTCGCGTCGGATCAGGAAGTTCAACGATTCCGGCATCCAGAAGGCCATACAGAACGCGACCATTATGGACGCGAGCCCACCTGCTACGAACACGCCTCGCCAACCCGAGCTAGATATCAATAGTGCCGCAACTGGGCCGCCAATCGCTCCTCCTGCTGACATACCAAGACTGACCAGCATTACAGTGAGAAATCGACGTTTGCTCGGGGCGAATTCCGCGCAGATCGACAGTGCGTTAGGCAAAATAACGCCGAGCCCAAATCCCGTCAGTGCCCGTGCAATGAAGAGTTCTCCAAAGATCTGTGCTTTCGCCGACGCCAGCATGCTCAGCCCACTAACAAGCAGCGCCGCGACAGTCACCTTGCGTCGACCTAAGATGTCAGCGATGGGGCTAAGGACAATTGCCCCGACGAACATCCCGACTAATGATGCACTGAAGGCCTGGCCTATCGAGGAGTGGTTAAGAGCTAGGTCGACGCGCAACAAAGGCGCGACATATGCCATTGCGTAGGCATCGTATCCGTCAAAAACGAGGCAGATAAAACAAAGAAAAAATATAAAAAACTGGTAGCGCCCGATCGATTTTCGATCCAGAGCAGATTCAAACGAAAAAACGACGTCGCTATCATTTTGTGTCACGTTGACTCCGAAAGAGTGCACGGTTTTGACTACACGGCGCGAATTGAAGTCTTCAGTCACCACTCTACCTGCGCGTTTTAAGGTAGGTCGCCGAAATCTTGGGGTACAAGCGATTTTCGTTGGTCGGATGCATGAGATTCAGTAATGCGTTGAAATGGTACGTGATCGAAATTGACGTACCTAGGGACTATCTCTCTATGGCTAGCACGCCTTCCTCGACATCCCGATGGAGGATCTT
This sequence comes from Paraburkholderia ginsengiterrae, assembly GCF_001645125.1. Lineage (GTDB taxonomy): Bacteria > Pseudomonadota > Gammaproteobacteria > Burkholderiales > Burkholderiaceae > Paraburkholderia > Paraburkholderia ginsengiterrae. Next base: position 3,604 of record NZ_LXKA01000382.1, read on the forward strand.
GAATTCTCCTTTGCCCGTTACGGCGGGGCAGTACTCGCACACTTTCCCATCGGTAGGGGACGCCGCCACATTACCCCTCGTGTATCCGGTGCAACGTTTTGATTTCCTGGACTACGACTTTCGGTACCGGCGAGGAGGCAGCCTCGAGGTCGACTATTGTCCGTTCAAGGCTACCTAGCCTGAAGACCTGGCTGCGGAGGCAATGGCCAGCTTTCTACTTCTTTTGGGGCCCGCAAGCGAAGGGATCGCGATTCCCGTGATTCCCGCGCGCTTGATGCGCGATCATGTCGAGCGAGGCGAATCTTCAGCGCAGATTGCTCGCTCGCAAGCGTCGCGCCCGGGCAAGGGCATTAGCACCTGGCTGGTTCAGGACATCATCGGACTCTGGACAGGAGATTGGGACGATCAGGTCGTCGCACGGGCCGAAGGCGGCACGGATCGAGAACCGTTTGTTTTCGCCGAGTTGGTCGTGGAACGCATCCGGAAGGGGCCCGACGGCTGGGGCAACTGATCGTTCTGCTTGAACTCTGATCGCGTATGCCGGTCGCGTCTCGCGGTATCCAGATACGCGGTCTAGACGCAAAGTTCGATTCCGAACAGGAAGACGACACCATCTATCGGCCAGGTAGGTCACTGCCGGCGTCTGGCATCGACGTGAAGTCGAATACCGAACTGTGAGCCCGATCGAAGCGTGGGCACACGAGTCGAGGCTCCAGCGGACCTTTAAGCGGACCGACGAATTTGTATCTCATGCTGGATCCGCATTTTGGGCAGCTCGCGAAAATTCGCGTCAGGTACACGTCACCTCGAGCATCTGCTTCAAAAAGCAATCCTCGGTCGAACGGAGACGCCAAGGTTGGCATTCGCTGTCTAAGCGCATAGCAGACAATTATGAGCATCACCCCAGCCATCATCATCGAAAGGCCGCCGAGGAAGCCAAACCAGTACGGGGGATGATGCAGAATGAAGGGTGTCCCGCATGTGAACCAGATTCCCATGCCGGTGATGCAGAGGAGAATCGCGTAGGGTCCTAACTTTTGGGAGTTCACTATGGGGCGATTCAGCACGTACGAACGTTTTGCATTAACAAACATCCGTCCATGTTCGTCATATATCTCTTCGTTTTTTCGCCGTCCGTTCTGAGCTTCGACTAGCGTTTCAATCAATGACGTAATTCTGCTCGCGGTCTTGTCGCTCCGTTGCTGGGCGTCCCGGAATGCCGCTAGGGTAATGGAATCAGGAGTGGGAGCATACTGCTGTCGGAGAGAATCGTGCGCGCAAATATGATTGCAAATGTCGCCCCAAAACTCGACCTGAACCGCAAACTTGCTCTCGGCCATGCGTTGGCTCGACAGTTCTTCCGTCCACTGAAGGAGGTGCGTATCACGCTCGGCCGTAGTGGCGAATATCAGTGTGCCGACGTCCCACGTACTGGCATCGAGCTTCCTGATGTCCTCTTCCAGCACTTCGGGTGTGAGTGCTTTCAGGTCGTATCTCTTGCATTGAATGGCGACTGCGCGCTCGGACCTGGTTCGTACCAAGACGTCGATGCCATGCTGCGACTGCCCTGATCGTCCGTTGATGGACGGCAACGGGTCCTTGAAGACGGCCCCATAAACATTGGCGCAAAGCTGCTCAAAATCGGCTTCTCCCAGCGGCTTGCGTATTTCTGGTCGATATGGTTGCATGAATTCGGATCCGGCAAGTGGTTTATTCTTAACCCAAGCTCGTCAATGGCTTGAGCTCACTGATATAACGGCCGAATTCGCCCATTACTTAATAAATTTTAACAAACGGATCTCGATTGAACATCGCGCACTGTGACTTGGGCAAATTTGAAGCGCGTTTGGTGGCAACCGTCAAGGCACCCGTTGCAGAACGCTAGTGCGTTGCACTTTCACATTGTGGCGTGCGTCCAGCCGGTACGTGTTCTGTCTGGAGGGGCGAAATGCCGGACCGCCGTCCGCTTTGAGGGCTGGTGATGGTTGGGCGTAGTCACGTTCCAAGGCGTGCGCGTATTGCGCTCTCATGTGTGCGTGGGAAGCGGTGCTGCCGTCCGAATCCGCAAGTACTTCGGCCCAGCGAGTAACCTCTCTCGCAGTCCCTGTCCACGGAACGGGCGAGTGTCCCCTTCGGGAGGCGTTGTCACGGTGTTGGTTTTGACACCGGGAACATAACGATCCCGTATGGAATCCACCTGTGCCTTCAGGAGCAGATTGTCCTCACGCTCACGATGGTCGTAACTTCAAAGGGCGCTGCAGGTGTCCCGGGATTCATGTTTGTCATCCTGCTGGCGACACTGGCGAGTGCCGGTCTGCCCCTCGAAGGGCTTGCTTTCATCGCAGGCGTGGATCGTCTGATGGATATGGGAAGAACGGTCCTGAACGTGTTGGCAATGCCTTGGCGCCGTTGACTATCGCGAAATCGGAGGGGCAGTACGATAACGAAAAAGGCCGTCAATACATCGAGTCGATCAAGTCGCGATGTTGAGACCCAGGCGCGGTGAACGGGACGTTTTTCATTGCGGGATGTTGCGGACTACCGCCAGCCCATTTGTGACGAGAGACGTGAGAGCCTACCGCGTGGTTCGTCTTCTTGCCGGAGAGCCGTTGCGGTTTCCGTGAGTGACCCAAAACGCGTACTGAAACACAACCGTTCATCGTCAGCCTGTCGAAGCCACCGACGTTTCAGTCAGCGATGGTCTCGGTACGACTATCCTGGTGGAGCGGTGAGCAGGAAGGTCTACCTTGACCAAGGTGCCGATTCCTGGCGAACTCATGACGTCAATCTGGCCGCCGAGCATTAGAACGCGTTCCTCCATTCCGGCGAGGCCGAAAGATCTATTTCTGGTCGCCTGGACGTCGAATCCCTGACCGTCGTCAAGGACTTCCAGCAAGTAAGCATTCGTTGTTCGTTCTAGTGTGATAATTACCTCGGTAGCATCAGCGTGACGCGTGACATTTGTCAGCGCCTCCTGGACGACGCGGAATAGCACGATAGCGTGATCTTCGCTCATTGCCATATTCTCGTCTCGCATGCGAAGGTGGCACATCGTGCGGCCATTGCGGTTGAATTCGGCGGTGAGCCACTCGAGAGCTGCTGCAATGCCCATATCCAGAACCGGAGGGCGTAGCGATGTTATGACGCTCCTGACAACCTGCATGGTTTGATCAACCAAGGCGATCAGTGACCCAGTCTCGTCGACCAGCGCTGGACGGTCGTTTTTAAGCTGCATACGCAATGTCGACGCACGCATGCGAAGCGCGGTGAGATGTTGTCCGAGTTCGTCGTGCAGTTCGCGTGCAATATGCTTGCGTTCTTCTTCTCGGGCTGTCTCGCGCCGCGAGGCAAGTTCCCGCAGCATTTCATAGGATTCACGCAGGCGGTGCTCGGCCTTCCTCTGCCCAGTCAGATCGACCACGAAGGCGACACCTTCTTTCTCGGTTTCATCGAAGGTGGCGGTAGTAAGCATAATTGGAACGCGGCTGCCGTCTTTCCTGATGTACTCCTTTTCGAACGGTGGCAAGAAGCCGGTCTTCCTCAAACCGGGTATCAGTTCTCGCAAATCACGATCGAGCCATTCCTGCGGGGTAAGATGTTTCCAGTTGATGCATCCCGACGCAAGATCTTCGCGATCGTAGCCAACAATGTGAAGAAACGCGTCGTTGGCGACATGAATGCAACCGTCGAGGTCGTAGATGAAAATACCGACAATGTTGGTGTCGACTAACCGCCGGATCTTCGCCTCGCGTTCGGTGAGTCGCTGACACAGCCGGATATTTTCCATGGCGATCGCAGCTTGAGACGTCAGCAGCTTCAGGACCGCCAGGCGAGCGGGGGAGAAGACGCGCGGGGCCAGGTTGTTTTCGAGATATAGAACGCCGATGAGCTTGGCTTGGGTCAGCAATGGCAGACCGAGAACCGAGCGTGCGCGGTGTTGCCTGATGTACGGGTCTTCGACGAATGTACCTTCTGCCAATGCATCGTCGAGGAGCAAGCACGCCTGGCTACTCAGGACATGGCGTAGGATAGACTCCGGAAGCGCTGTGGCGGCCAAGGCATGTTTGCACAATTGCACCGTTACCGTATCGCCGTCGGCTATCGCTTCTGCAGCAATCCGTTCTCCAGCAGTTTGGGCAAGAATCAACAGCGCTCGCCCGGCTCCAGCTTGCATCAGCGCCGTCCGCATGAGCGTGTCGATCAGCTTTTCAAAGACCAACTCGCCTGATACCGCTTGAGATAGCTGGATTACGGTCGCCAGGTCGAGCTGTTCGAAGGACGTGGCGATGGTGCCGATATGCGCGGTCACGGGGGCTCCTCCTTGATCTGCGGAAGTAATTGATCAAGCTGCCTGACCTTGCCCTTAGCACCCTAGCAGGCGCAGCCGTAACGAAGGCTAGGTGTCCCCGACCGAGGGACTGATGCGCCAGTCCAGCAATTCCCAGTGCAACTGTACGGGACAACAAAAGCGCGGATTGCCGTCGTGCCGCCGCAGACTATGGGGCGGCAACCGTGATGCAGCGTGACGTGCCGGAGCACGCGGTGTGCTCCGCGCGCTAATCATCAAGACAACAAATCCATGCAGAGTCTGTCTAGCGCGTGTTTCAGATCGATTCTACGATACGTTTCCGTGATTCGTCCTTGCCGAAGGCATTCGTCAAAACGCTTTGATCGTTCTTCGTGGATAGCATTCGGAACTTCGGCTGCGCGCCTTCGATAGTTTTCGATTACTCGTTCGTTGTCCACTCGTTGCAAGGGTGGAAGCCGGCGACTGGCAAGAAATTCGAGCATCGGACCCGGGCGTAATGATTTCGCACTGTTCTCGATCGGTGCGGCGCCGAAAGCATTGATCCGCAACGTCGAGTCCTCGACAATCCCATCATATCCGTAGGCATAGCACTGCTTGATTCTGTCGGCGGCAGCGTCGGGTTCTTTGAAGTGATGTTTCAGATTTTGCGCCGGACCCTCGGGCACAACAAGGTGAGTAATGCCATGGCTGTTTACGGATCCCAAGACGTCGACGTGATCGTTCTCGACAAAAATTTCCTTGCGTGGTGGCCAGAAGTCGAACGCCGAGTGGTTGCCGTGCTTCGCACCGACGTGAAACAGGTAAATCTCTGGGTAAACGGGGCGCCTACGGCGATCACGACCCGGCGAGTCGTAGAACGCTGTCGTGGCAACCTGGATTAGCAAGGACGCTCCCAATCCGCCAAAAGGCGCATTGACGATCACACCAAGCCTGTCGAAGGGCCCCCAATCCAGTAGCTCCGACGGTGATACTTTGTCTCCGCCATCCTGAATCTCGAACATCTCACTGCTTAAATATGTGGCGGTATGCATGCTTGCTCCGAAGGGTCAGGGCCGTAGGCGACGAGTGTTGAGTTCTATCGCGCACAAAACGATGCCGGATCCGACGCGAGATATATTTGTCGCTATCCAGAATTCAGACACGGTAACCAAGGGGGGCGTGCCCTACAAGCGATATTTCCTGTGTGGACGAAGGACGAATACTCATGCATAGAGGATTTCCGCTCAGTGCTTGTTGATTCCTTCGTGTTCGTTGTCGAGCTTCAGTGTCGAGCGATACGAATCGCTATTCGGCTTCGCACGCGGTAAGGCGCGTGACCGGCATCGTAGTTTGGGCACGGTGTAGGAGCCGTTGCCATGTATCGTTCCCCTCATCCTCCGTGCCTTTCGAGGGCGTATCGAAGTTTTGATCTCTCGACGGCTAGGCTTGCCTTGTTGGAGACGTCGCGGTGAGTGGTGCGAATGGATACCGGTCTCGCAAAAAACCTACATACAAGAAAGTTGCTGCTCGAGACAGAGCCGTGATGATGGACATCGGATGAATGTACCGAATGGTTTTGCGGCGATGGCGCTCTGTCTCGATACTGGTGTATGTGGAGTTTAAGGAGCCGAGGCCCCCTGTGGCGGGCGATTGGTGCCTTCATACGGAGATTCGGTCCTGTCTGTCTCGCGTTTGAAAGCGCCCTTATCGAGTTGCCGCAGCTGTGCGCGATTGGCAGCCTTTGCTGCAGCTCTTTGCTGCTTACGAGCAAGGCGTGCTTGCTTTTTCGACTGCGCAGCCGCATCGGAACTTTGTTGTTGTGCATTCACGTGCTCTACTGGCGCGGCCAGAAAAATGCTGAGCAAAGCGGCGCACGTCGTAATTTTCAGTTTATTTAGCGACATGATTTAACCCATTTAAAGATTGAGTTGATTAGATGCCTTCACGCACCAACCGTCGTGAGCGAGAATGAAATGTGGATGCTATGTGCTATAGACATCGAAGACGCGTGATTTGATGTGTTGTAGGATCAATATTTCAGAAGAAGTGTCGGACCCCTACCGCAATTGCTACTTGACGGCTGGTTGAGGACGGAGTCAGCGGATACAGTGCTGCGGATTGAGTTGCTCCAGAAGCGGAAGCCAGACTGGCGGCAACGTACGCATCTGTTCGTTTGGACAAGAATTTATCGAGGAATAAGCTATAGTTTGATTCGGCACCCGAGCCGATTCCATATCTTCCATACCCCGCCGTGAGCTTCAGGTCCGGCTGAAACGCATAGACGGCGGAAACGGTCGCCCCGCGAATTGATTCGTAGTGGCCGAAACCTTCAAATGCGACGTACGTATAGCTGAGTTGGCCAGTCAGGCGATCTGTTACGCGATACGACGTGCTCGCGCCATAGATATTTTGGGCGTCCACAGCATACGATCGGAAAGGGGCCACCTGCTGGCCAAGGAAACTTTTCATACCCGCAAGAGTCGGCGTGAAGTTGGTACCATTGATTTTCGTTGCCACCGTTGCGGCGCGGAGTCGGTCGTCAGCATAGGTGATTGAAAAGCTCACGACTCGCCCACGATTGAACAAGTCAGTCGAGCCACCGGGGAGCGCATACATGGCGGAGAAAGTAAAACCGTGATAAGTCGGGGATCGATAGGTAATCGCGTTGTCGATATAGCCACCGGCCATATGGTCGGCATTCGCGGGGGTAAAGAAGAATGTAGCGTTATAGGCGGGAGTGTTTCCAAGAAGATAAACGGAATAGTCGAAATGGCGGCCAACTGTTACCGTTCCGTAATCGATTTGAGAAAGACCCACCCATGAACCCCCGCTAAAGAAACTGTCACTCCTGAACTGTTTTCCGTTGGATAGGTTGAAGTAGCTGGTGAGATCGAAAAGCGCTTTTAATCCTCCTCCCAGATCCTCCGTGCCTTTGATACCGAAGGCCGTGTTCCAGTGAAAACTGTCAATCATCTGTACAACGTGAGCTCCACCCGCATTGTTCGCGTATGCAACGGCTTCGTCGACCACTCCATAGAGTGTTACGCTGGACTGCGCGGCAGCGCCGACGCAGTAGGTGGACATCACGAGAAGCGATAGCAGTTTGCACTTCATTCTTTTCATCTCCAGACTATATCGGTTTTAAAAGTTTCCGCATCGCGCTGCCGCCTTTGGTGACGCGGAGGCACCGTGCCGTCGAAACGTTCACGGTGCGTACAGCATTCCAATCAGATGGGCCCGTACGCTATTCCCTGACCGCCGGGCGTTCCCCGTTTTAATCAGATGCTCGTTGGGTGTGGCTCGCGCTGTGGTATCGCGAAGGTATGGCGGCATTTTTCTCGCCACAACCGAAAAATTTGCACACATTGCGTTCGTGAAACTGATGCATGGAGTTGGGGAGGTGTTGCGAAACGCAACGTCGATCTGATTCGGAATCGTCGAAGGGAATCTGGTGGGGGTTCACACGTAGTGTCAATACACCGACGCCGATCGTGTGAATGAAACTCATGTGTGACACCCGAAGAAATCGGTTGTCGGCGGTCTTTCCACGTCTTAGGTTTGTCGGATTTCGGGCTCAGAGCTTGGGTGCATGAGCGGGCGAGCGGAATAATCCCGCAAGCGGGTGAGTGCGCGTGCGCTGGTATCGCATCGCCGGCGACCTTACCATTTTCTATCTGGTTTTCTTTGGAATAGGTACGCGCGATGGACGGAACAATTGATCTGGTGACTATAGGACGGAAGCGTGCCCACGTGGAGCTATCCCGAGGATAGTGGCTTCTTCTGCTTGCAACTGTGGGTGCTGCAGTGTGTGGAAATGTTGTGTTCGCACTTGGCTTTGATTACCTCCGCACATACACATGGCCTCTTGTCGACGCGGTTGTGGCACTGATCGGCGTGTGGGTGCTTCGTGGCTTGATGCCGCGCTTCAATCACGGGCGTTCGGAGGGGCAGTAACAGGGCCGACGAGGGGCACGGTTGGCCTGGCGGATCCGTGCCTCAATAGATTATCGTCGTCCTGATGGCAGTAAACTCTCCCGGCCATTCATGAGAAGCGCACGCCACAGTGGTCCGAAAAGCGGTTTTGCTGTCACGCAACAATCTCGCCCGAAGTTGTCGCTAGAATTCTTTCATGTCGCGGAACAACGCGCGACGACAACGGAGAAAATTCCATGCGATGCCAAATCATCAAACAAATCATTCTCGCGACATCGATCGCGGCTGCGCTCACGGCGTGTTCTGCTACGGGTTCCCCGGTTTCTGCGTTGACAGACGCTGGCGGAGTGCCGTCGGCATCGACTCAGTCAGGTCGTTCGCGTCCCGTGGATTCTGAATACGGTTGTGCCTGGGTCCCAAGGGAACAGGCTTCGACTTACTACGGTTGCGCATGGATTCCACGGTAGGTCGTTCGCGAAGTTAGTCGCGGCCGTCAGATGGGTCACGCAGGGCGTCGCTGTTGGTGGTTACAAAGAAACGTACTTTCGCTGGTTCCTGTCGGCTCGCAGTAAATGCGTAGACGGGGGTGGGGCCTGGTTGCCAGGCGGGCAAGATACGCACTAGTGAGCCAGACTCGACCTCCGGGTGAACCGTGGCGTCGGAGTGGGCTGCAAAGCGGGTTTGCTGTCGCGCAACAATCTAGCCCGAAGTTACCGCTAGAATTTTCTCATGTCGCGAAACAAGGAGCGACGACAACGGAGAAACTCCATGCGGTTCCAAATCTTTAAACATATTATTCTCGCGACCTCGATCACGGCTGCGCTAACGGCGTGTTCTGCGACGAGCTCGCGGGTTTCTGCGGCGACAGACGCTGGCGGAGTGTCGTCCGCATCGACTCAGTCGGGCCGTTCGAGCCATTCGCACTCCGTGGATTCGGAATACGGTTGTGCCTGGGCATCAAGCGAACAGGCTGCGACTTACGACGGTTGCGCATTCGTTCCACGGTAGATCGTTCTGCGAAGTTAGTCGCGGCCGTCAGATGGGGTGCGCAGGGCGTCGCTGATGGTGGCGACAAAGAGACATACTTTCGCCGGCTCCTGTCGGCTCGCAGTAAATGCGTAGACGGGGGTGGGGCCTAGTTGCCAGCCAGGCAAGATACGCACTAGTGATCCAGAATCGACTTCCGGGCTAACCATGGCTTCTGCAAACACGGAAATTCCTACGCCTCGCTGGACAAGCCGACGCAGAAGCCCAACGTTGTTCGCAACCACCCGTCCGGTAGGTTTCAGTGTGAAGCGATCGTCGACTTTATGTGCTTCCCAGTGTTCTACAGCGGCATCAACAAGCCCTATGCAGAAAGAAGGGTCAAGGTCCGCCGGTCCTGTGATGCCGGAGAGTTTCGCTGCTATTTCGGGACTCGCATAGAAGTAGCGCGAGAGAGTGGCCAATTTGCGTCCAATCAGGCGGCTGTCGGGAGGGTTTCCGATTCTAATCGAGACATCAAAAGAGCCAGCGACCATATCGACCGGTTCGGAGGTCAGGTGGAGATGCAGGCGCACGCGGGGATATCTCGCCAGGAAGCGCGCAATCGGCAGGTCAAGAAAGGTAGTAGAAAAGTCGACAGGAAGCGCCACGCGGAGCACGCCCGATGGTGTTGCCGCAGCTGCTCCGAGTGACTCGTGCGCAGACTGTGCTTGCGCGACCAGTTCGCGGCATGTTTCGTAGTAGGTCGTACCTAGTTCAGTGAGTTCGACGGTACGTGTACTACGATTCAACAACCTAACGCCGATAGTATCCTCAAGCCGGCCAATGCGTCTCGACAGCGTGGATACGGGCATATCGAGCACGGAGGCTGCGCGCGTGAAGCTACGTGCATTTGCGACTTCCACGAAAAGATGCATATCCTCAAGCAGGCTCATCTCGAGGCTCTAGCGAAAGACAGCTAGCGTTAATTCCAGCTGTCTTGCCTGGCTCGCAATGGAAGCGGTTGCGGCCGAACTCTGCTCCACGAGGGCAGCGTTCTGCTGCGTCATTTCGTCAATGCCTCCAAGAGCCCGATGAATGTCATCGAGCGCATTGCATTGCAGCTGTGAACGTGAAGAAATCTTTCGAACAATCGCATCTACAGCGGAGATTGCTTCTCCGAGCTTGGCGATCGACCGAGCTGCCTGGTCCACGGTCCTCGACCCGGCGTGGGTTCGGGCAAGTGATCCATCTATCAACCCCTTTATCTTTGAGGTCGCCTCTTTGACGCGATTGGCTAACGACCGCACCTCGTTTGCCACAACCGCAAATCCCCGTCCCTGTTCACCCGCGCGCGCGGCCTCAACGGCAGCGTTGAGAGCAAGCAGGTTAATTTGTGCGGCTATCGACTCGATGGTAGACATCACGTCCGACATCGCGCGCGCACCCTGGACAATGTCTGTCATGCACTCGACCACAGCTTCAACCGCTTCAGTGCCCTGCTTTGCAGCGCCATTCGCAGATTCCGCATAACGTTCCGCCTCTAGTGTGTCTGACGTTGCGTCGAAAACAGATTGCCGTAGCTCACCGGTGCGCTCTGTGATCTCAGTTGTCGAAGATGCCTGCGCTTCCGTCCGGCCGGCCAAATCATCATTACCAGCAGATAGTTCTGATGTTGCAACCGTCATGGCACTCACGCCGATGCGCACCCCACCTATCATGGATACGAGGCTTTCACGGGTGAGATTAATGGCCCGAGACAGATCACGGATAGCGCCCTTCGATTCGACCGCCGTACGAGCGCCGGTTTCTCCAGACGAGAGTAGGTGAAGACTGTCAGTCAACGATGCTAGTGGTGCACTTACCGCACGTGCGAGAACTGCTTTGGAGAAAACGGCGGCAAGAATTGATGCTGTCAGTCCGGCGCTCGCATACAGGTAGCGCGGCATACCACAAGACGGGACACTTAGAATTGCCAATATGACGATCCAAAGTGGAGCCGCGCAGATCAGCAGTATCAGCCAAATCATAGGGTCTGCCCGTAGCAGATTGAGAGGGAAGGCCAGCCCCACAAATCCCATGCGCCCCGCCCGCAGACCAAAAAGCCAAGAATATCTGGACAGCAAGCGGTATTGACGTTCGCTTTTCCTGGCTTCGGATGGTGATGCATAAGTCCGGACTGCAGTTGAGCCCGTTATTTTGCCGTTCTCGATCCATGGTGAGATGCTGGTATACGCCCAGAATGATGATCCATCACAACGACGTATAGGCAGTGCTCCCTCCCAACGACTGCCGCCCATCACGGTCTTGATGATATCTTTGCCGACGGCAGGCGGAGTGCCCCCAGTTAGGTATCTGGCTACCGGGGACCCAATAACGTCTTCCAATGAGTAGCCGGTGGCATTTGCGAAAGCCTGGTTAGCGTAAGTGATTTCCGAACTGTTCGTTCGGGTGATCATGTATGTAGCTCGCTCGAGCGGCTTTCGCAGGTCTTGTTTTTCATACATTAGTGTCAGGTTCCTTTCCGGCTTGATGTCTTCCAGCGCATCCCAGATTCGCCCTACTTTCTACTCCCTGATTGTTGTCCCGACCAACGATTCAAAATATGCAAAGGTGAGAAAATTTATCCGTTGTCAACGCTCCGCATTGCTGATAGCAAGCGTCGCCTATTCAATGCTCGTCACGCATGACTCTCGCTGCGGTATGGACGGCGAATAAACACTGCATCGATGGTTGCGTATCTGCATACAGTACACAATACTTAGGTTTTGCTCTTCGAAAGCTATGCTTACTTCGTTGCGGGGGAACCTATGAATGTCACTGACACTGAGCTTGATCTGGCTGCCAGGCTTCGCGCTGCCTGCACCGCAGGACCTATCGCGCCGTTCGCATCAGATCACGGGATCGACATCGAAGGTGCGTACCGAATCCAGAATATCAATACCGAGCACGCAATTCACGCGCAAGGGCGCGTAATTGTCGGACGCAAGATAGGACTGACTTCTCCTGCTGTACAGGCGCAACTTGGCGTTGATCAGCCGGACTTTGGGATACTTTTTTCTGATATGGCCGTACCTCACGGAGCGTCTACTTCGACCAAAGGGTTGGTGCAACCCAGAATTGAAGCGGAAATCGCATTCGGGATGAGGTGCGACATTGAGGATCCTGACATCACTGAGGCGCAGTTGGTAAAAAGCATCGACTGGGTGGCTGCGGCACTCGAGATCGTGGACTCCCGGATTGCCGAATGGCGTATCGGTATCGTTGAGACTATTGCAGATAACGCATCGTCGGGAAGATTCGTAGTCGGTGAGAAGCAGTCGATGTTGCCGAGCACGGATGTAGTGAGCTGTTTGATGACGCTGTGGCGCGACGGGGAAATTGTGTCCCAAGGAACAGGCAAAGACTGTCTTGGAAGCCCGCTCGTCTCCACACTGTGGCTTGCCAGGAAAATGATTGAGGTGGGCAGACCGTTGCGCGCTGGAGAGATCGTCCTGAGTGGTGCTCTCGGGCCGATGGTCAGTGTAAAGGCTGGGGAAACTTATTCGGCCTCAATCGCCGGTATCGGCGTGGTCCAGGTGGGATTCTAGAGCGTCGCGTTTCTGGGCATACCTGGAAAGTGCGAATGTCTCCATTTGTTCGAAAACTGACGCAAAGACTGATGAAGAGATAAAGAGGATAGACGGTGCCTTACATAGAACGCGGGAGTACGCAGCTTTACTACGAGATTCATGGCTCAGGGCCGCCAGTGGTTATGCTGCACGGCGTTGGCGGAAATCACGCCAGCTGGTTTTATCAGATTGCGGCGTGGCGAAACCAATTTCAGATGGTTCTCGTTGATGCAAGAGGCTTTGGGAATTCTTCTGATCCTGAACGACTGGGTCGCTCTGCATTCACTGAAGATCTGGTCGCTCTTCTAGACGATCTCGATTTGGACACTGTGTCACTGATCGGGCAGTCGATGGGCGGCGGTACGGCGATCGACTTCGCATGTCAATTTCCCAATCGTGTCTCGTCACTTGTAATTGCCGATTCGCTGGTCGGGCTCGAGTTGCCGCGTCGCCTGGCCGATCAGATGCAGATCGTACAACAGCGGACCAGCGGACTGGACCAGTTGGGGCGTGTACTGGGACGTTCTTTTATTGTACGTGAGTCCGCAATGGCGACGCTGTATCTACAGATCGCTGGCTTTAACCAGTACACAGTCAAGACGCTGGTTGGAGAGCAAAAGACTCATACGCCAGAAGAGCTTGCCCGTAGCGACGTCCGTATCGCATTTCTTGTGGGCGAGGAGGATGTCCTCTTCCCACCGGAGATCGTTTCGGAGGTCGTGGCCATGGTTCCGGGGGCAACGTTCTATCGATTGCCGGCGACGGGGCATTCCGCGTACTTCGAGGCACCTGACGCATTCAATTCAACGATAGGAAACTGGCTGCAGGAGGCGCAGGAAACATGACTAATTCAACGGGAAAAGTGCGGGCGGCAATCATTGGATCAGGGAATATCGGTAGCGACCTGATGATGAAAATCCTGCGATATGGTAAGAACGTCGAGATCGGGGCAATGGTAGGCATCGACGCAGGCTCCGACGGTCTCGCTCGGGCTTCGAGGCTCGGGGTGCCAAATACGGCAAACGGTATCGACGGCCTGCTGACGATACCTGGCTTCAGTGGCATTCGTATCGCGTTTGACGCCACCTCCGCAGGCGCACATGCACACCATGATCGAGTGCTGAGTGCGCATGGCGTTAGAGTCATAGACCTCACACCTGCGGCACTTGGGCCGTTTGTTGTCCCCGCCGTCAACATCGAAAAACACTTCGATGCACCCAATATCAATATGGTGACATGTGGCGGTCAGGCAACCATTCCGGTTGTTGCAGCGATATCCGAGGTCACGAAGGTTCACTACGCGGAAATCGTGGCATCAATCTCAAGCCGATCGGCTGGCCCTGGCACTCGCGCGAACATTGACGAGTTTACCGAAACGACATCGAAGGCACTGGAAACCGTTGGCGGGGCAACCCGTGGGAAAGCCATCATTATCCTCAATCCGGCTGAGCCCCCAATGATCATGCGCGACACCGTCTACACGCTGTCCGAGCCTGCAGACGTTGGGAAGATCGAGCAGGCGGTGGAAGCCATGGTCGAGCGTGTGCAGCGATATGTGCCGGGGTACCGACTCAAGCAACGCATTCAGTTCGACGACGTTTCTTCACTCCCGGGACAAGGGGCCGGAGCGGCCGCCCTCAAGACCACCGTCTTTCTGGAAGTGGAGGGGGCGGGCCATTACCTGCCGTCGTACGCAGGCAATCTGGATATCATGACTTCAGCTGCGCTTGCATGCGCGGAACGCATTGCCGTCGAAATTCGGGGAGAGCGACATGACCACTAGACTTTACATCTCGGACGTCACGCTGCGAGACGGCAGTCACGCAGTCCGGCATCAATACTCGATCGAACATGTAAAAGCGATTGCGCACGCACTTGACGAAGCTCGGGTTGATTCAATTGAAGTCGCTCATGGGGATGGACTTTCCGGTTCGAGTTTTAACTATGGTTTTGGCGCACATAGCGATGTGGAATGGATTTCCGCTGTCGCGGAAACGGTCACACACGCGAAAGTGGCAACATTGCTGCTTCCAGGGATTGGGACAACGCATGATTTGCGTGAAGCCTTTGATGCCGGTGCGCGCATCGTACGTGTGGCGACTCACTGCACGGAAGCTGATGTTGCTGCTCAGCATATTGGAAAGGCGCGTGAACTCGGCATGGAAGCGGTTGGCTTCCTGATGATGAGTCACATGGTCTCGCCTGCAGAGCTTGCCAAGCAGGCGCACCTGATGGAGAGCTACGGCGCGCAATGCATCTATGTGGTGGATTCAGGCGGGGCATTGACCATGGCCGGAGTTCGAGAACGAATTCGCGCCTTCAGAGACGTGCTAAGTCCAGCGACACAGACTGGCATACACGCGCATCATAACCTTGGGCTCGGTGTTGCCAACTCCGTCGTTGCGGTGGAGGAGGGCTGCGATCGGGTGGATGCGAGTCTTGCCGGTATGGGCGCGGGTGCAGGCAATGCGCCGCTGGAGGTGTTCATTGCCGTCGCCGACCGCATGGGATGGGTGCACGATTGCGATCTTCACGCGCTGATGGATGCCGCCGACGATCTGGTGCGTCCCTTGCAAGATAGACCGGTACGAGTCGACCGCGAAACGCTTGCACTGGGGTATGCAGGAGTCTACTCAAGCTTCTTGCGGCATGCGGAGGCGGCATCGCGTAAGTACGGCGTTTCGACCGTGACCATACTGGAGGAACTCGGACGACGCAGAATGGTGGGCGGGCAGGAGGACATGATTGTGGATGTCGCGCTCGATCTCGTCAAACACGAGGAAGAGCTGATAGTGGGTGTCGCGCTCGATCTCCTCAAGCGCGAGGATTCCAGACGTCCTCCTGTATGAATACAAATCCTTCACTGCATCCGAGGCGATTGCGTGACCGCATCTACGACGCAGTGAGGGAACTCGTCGGTCAGGGCGTGTTCGTCCCCGGTCAACGATTGACTGAAGAGGATCTTGCCGCGCGCTTCGACGTATCCAGAACCCCAGTGCGCGAAGCGCTATTCCAGCTCGCGCGGGAAGGACTACTCGTGCGCACCGTTCGCGGATATGGGGTTCCCTCAATTGCGATGCCTGAGGTCGCTCAGCGGTTGCAGGTCCGATGCCTCGTGGATCCTGAACTCGCTCGTGTGGTCGTTTCTACGGCTGACGCGGAACAGTTGCTCGAACTCGTTGCCTGCATCGAGTTCGCGCGTGGCTTATTATCGGAGGGGACGGGACAGTCGCTCGCCGGTGCTTTCCATCGGCTACAGAAGTGTCTTATCCGATGCTGTTCAAACGCGGTGCTTGCACGTTGCTGCGACGCAATTGAAGACGACTTTGTAGCAGCACGACGAGGGCTGTTTGAGCGTCCGTGGAGCAGAGACCTCGCTGCGGAGCACCTTGATCGACTCCTGCGTGCCATCCAATTGCGTGACGCTGATAGTGCAGCGTGCGAGACCCGGGTCTTGATCGAAGGTTTGCTTCGTCAAATTGGTTCCTGCACGACAGGCGAAGGCGCAGAGCACAAAATCGTATCCTCTTTTGCGCGGGAAACCGGAAACTGAGGCGATTCCGGCTATGCAGTGTTGTCCGGTTTGGCCCGAGCCTTTCCGCGCTTTGCTTCGGGCGAGTACCTGTCAATCAACGTTTCCACATAGTCCTTTGCGGCCCTTGCCGCAGCCTTGGAGTCGCGTGCCTTGATTGCGTCGACTAGCTGCCCGTCCCGCTCAATGGAAATTGCCCGATTGCTTTCGTCTCTGTAGTACTCGTTTCGGACCAGCAAAAACTGGTCTTCAAGGACGGCACACACTTTTGCGAGAGGTGTGTTGTGGCACATTTCGAGCAGCAGGGTACGAAATTCGTGCGCCGCAGCGACGAACGCAATGAATTTCGACTGTTCCGCCGCCTTTTTCATTCGTCCGAACACTGCCTCGAGGGAGTCAAGCTGCTCTTCCGTACCAAAACGGGCTGCGTGCTCGGCCAGAGGCGGATCCAGGAGAAGCCTCACCCCCATCCGCTGCAGGAAGTCCTGCGGCGTGTCCGCTATCAATGAATATCCGCGCTCGGACTGTTCGAGCAAACCCTCCCGGGCAAGCTGAAATAGCGCCTCACGTACTGGTGTCCTGGACACGCCGTACCGCTCGGCTAACTCCAGCTCGACGAGTCGGCTGCCGGCGGGTATAACTCCGCTAAAGAGATCTTCTCGAAGCAGCCGATAGACCTGATCTCTTAGCCTGTCACTCTGGATGACCTTACGGGACATATTCATTGTGTACTTTGTGAGGGAAGCCTGTTGAAGAGCTGAGCTTGATTCTACGATGACCAACGCGCCGGCGGAAGCATTGGTTACCCACGGAAGACGCATTAACGAGAGTAATGCATAAGCATTTTTAAAATCAGTTGTTGCCTGAGGTTCTGCGCCCTACGATCAATATATCCGCGCGTCGACAAGCGACAGCGTCTGAAATGCTGCCGTGATGCGAGCGCGCCACACTGGTGATAGCAAGGTAGGCGCGCTCTCACAAACGCGGCGCGGAATCCATCCTAATAAACACGGTTCATTGCATACAGTACGCAATGAACAACGCTCAGGAGCGATCGAACATGGCACAAGGAAGCACGTTTGTCGACGAAAGTCTGCTTGAAAAGGTGCCGCGCTGGCGAAACTACCTCGCCGCCAAGCTGGGATTCCGCAATCATTGGTACCCGGTCAAGGCTTCGTCAGACGTTATCGAGGGTAGGGTGGTCCAGGCGACGGTCCTTGGTGAAGAAATACTTCTCAAGCGCATTAACGGCGAGGTCAAAGCGATCCGCGACCGTTGTTTGCACCGAGGAGTGAAGTTTTCCGAGAAGGTGGAATGCTACACCGAGGACACGATCACGTGCTGGTACCACGGTTTCACGTACAAGTGGGACGGCGGTCGGCTCTGCGATATCCTCGCGTCCCCTGATAGCAAAGCGATCGGCCGACGAGCGGTTCGTACCTATCCGGTGCAGGAAGCAAAGGGTCTTGTGTTCGTTTTTGTTGGCGACGACGACTATAAGGCGCCTCCGCTAGCTGAGGACGTGCCGCCGACGTTTCTCGACGAGGACCTTGTAATGCATTGTGCGATTTACGAGGTTGATTCGAACTGGCGAGTAGCGTGTGAAAACGGCTTTGATGGTCTGCATGTCTATATCCATCGCTCCTCAGAGCTCGTCCCCGACACAATGCGGTCTCTACCGATCGGCCACCTCGCTAAATCTGGGGAAGTCGAGGTGCACGAAGCCTTCGGGGCCCCTAAGGGTGTTTACGACGCTTTCGCCAATCATACGAGCATCTGGGAAGGCAAGGTGGATGGCCAGGTGGTCGTAACCGGCACCAAACGGGTGTCGGATAAGCCCACACGCACCACTGCGGCGTCGCTGTGGATGCCGTGCGGTTTGCGCGTGGATGACTTTCCCGACCAGGACATCACTCAGTTCGAGTTCTACGTGCCCGTTACTGAGGAGAAGCACCTCTATGTGATGCTGGTCGGCAAGCGGGTCGACAGCGAGCAGGACAAGGAGCATTTCAACCACGAGTTCTGGAATCGCTGGAAACCAATCGGGTTTGAAAACTTCAATGCACAGGACATCGAGGCGCGTCTCGCCTTGCAAAAATTTTATCGTCGTGACACCGCTTGGCTTGATGAAATGCTTATCGAAGGTGATTCGCCGCTGATCAAGTGGCGCGAACTGTGTCACCGGCACACACGTGGGATTCAGAAGCCCGAGCATCTTTGATTTCCCGCGAGTCGGGTTGTGAGGCGATGTCAATGAAAACTGAACGCCATGACGCACCGATTGTCGTGATCGGTGGTGGACTTACCGGCGTGCATGCCGTCGAATCGTTGCGAAAAGCTGGGTTCGCCGGGCGCATTATTCTTTCAGACAAGGAGTCGCGTCTGCCGTACGACCGGCCGCCGTTGTCGAAATCAGTGTTACTCGAAAAGGAGAAGGTTCCCAATATTCAGCTCCGCAATCAGGCCTTCTACGAAAATAACAAGGTGGAGTTGAAATTTAGTTGTGGAGCAACGCAGATTGACCGGCAAGCACGGGTCGTGCGGTTCGACGACGGATCAGAACTTCCGTACGACCAACTTCTTCTTGCTACGGGCTCCTCGCCGCGCACGCTTCCAATGTTTGCGCCAAGTATGCCCGGTGTTTTCTACCTGCGTAACCTCGATGACTCGCTAAATTTGCGTGACGCGCTCCGTTCTATCTCTCGTGTTCTTATCGTTGGTGCAGGTGTGATCGGGCTGGAGGTAGCCGCAGCGGCGCGCGAGCTAGGTGTGGATGTAACGGTTATTGAAGCTGCGGAACGACCAATGCAACGTGCTGCCTGTCGTGTCGTAGCCGATTACATACGCGGTCGTCACGAAGCGATGGGTGTCGAAATCCTGACCGGCGTCACGATTGCATTCGCGCTTACCCGCGATGGGCAGTGGCACGTAACGTCAACTGACGGACGCGTCATGTCTGGAGACGCGGTTGTAGTCGGAGTTGGTGTAGCTCCGAATATTGACCTCGCTCAGGCCGCAGGATTGGAAACCTCTCCTCGCGGAATTGAGGTTGACGGGTACGGCCGAACGACAGATCCGTTCATTTATGCTGCGGGCGAGGTGGCCTATCACTTTAACACGCGTAGTGGCCAGTATGACCGGCAGGAAAACTGGCACCACGCAGCAGCGCACGGAACCCATGTTGGTCGCGCGATGGTCGCGCCCTCGGATCCATACGAGGAAATCTGTGGCTACTGGTCAGACCAATATGATTTTTCTCTTCAATGTTATGGCTCATCAATTGGGGAGAGAGACATTCTTCGAGGTGAACCGACTTCGGACAGATTTTGTGTCTTTCATACCGTGGACGGGGTGGTTGCCGGCGTCAGCGCGATAAATGCCTCGCGCGATCTGCGCATCGGCAAATTACTCGTAAGGACGCGAGCACGAATTCCAGAGTCTGTTCTTTCGGACGCATCCGCAGATCTGACAAGCTGGTCTGCCGACTCGGTTCTTTAACGCTGCAAAAGGCGGAGGGGTGATGACCGTTGTTCATCGATCCGCCTAAACGACGAGATTACTTTCATGACTATGAGCATTCGGCCATTCCATTTGGCCTTTCCTGTTGATGACCTTGAGGCCGCCCGTCGCTTCTATGGCGACATGCTTGGGTGCCCGGAAGGACGAAGTTCAGATCACTGGATCGACTTCGACCTGTTTGGCCACCAGATTGTTACTCACTTGCAGGCGTGCCCCGGGGAGCGGGTGACCAACGATGTGGATGGCCACAATGTACCGGTTCCGCACTTCGGTGTCGTGTTGTCCATGGATGATTTCAATTCACTGGCAGACCGTCTTCGTGCGAAAGGTGTTCAGTTCATCCTCGAGCCGCAAGTTCGCTTCGAGGGACAAGTGGGAGAACAAGCAACGATGTTCTTCATGGATCCCGCCGGGAATGCACTCGAATTTAAGGCGCTGCGAGATCTCGCACAGCTGTTCGCGAAGTGAGGTGTGACGAGATGCAATTGTTGATGGCAATGACCGGCAAGGATGGTACGGAATGGCTGAACGCAGTACGCGACGCGATGCCGGGCGCGCAGGTGCGCAGTTGGACTGCAGACGATGACGCCGCCGCAGATTACGCACTCGTGTGGCGGCCTGACCCTCGCGTACTAAAGGGGCGGCACGGCTTAAAAGCCGTATTTAACATGGGCGCGGGCGCCGATGCGCTGCTTGCGCTAGCCAAGGAGGATCCGGAACTTGTACCAGAAAGCTTACCGGTCTTTCGTATCGAAGACGCAGGGATGGCGGGTCAGATGGCGGAGTACGCATTGTATGCGGCACTCCGGCATCTCAGACGATTCAGGGAATATGAACTGCAGCAACGCGTACAAACATGGCGACCATTGCGACCGCGCCTGGCGCAGGATTTCAATGTGGGGATTCTGGGTCTTGGCAGCCTTGGAGCCGAAGTGGCTCGAAGATTGGTCGGATGGGGATTCAACGTAAGAGGTTTTAGCCGTCGCGAAAAAGATATCGAAGGTGTGCAGTGCTTTGCGGGGGATAAAGCGTTCGATGCGTTCCTGACGGATCTGGACGTTCTTATTAATCTCCTGCCCGCCACTTCGCAGACGCACGGAATACTGGAGAAGAAATGCTTCTCCAAACTTCGGCGTGGTGCGCTGGTCGTCAATCTGGCTCGTGGGTCACACCTTGTTCAGGACGATCTTCTTGACGCAGTCAGATCTGGTCAGGTCGGCGGAGCGATGCTTGATGTGTTCTCCGTCGAGCCCCTGCCTAGTCAGCATCCATTCTGGTCTGAACCAGCGATCACGCTGACTCCGCATATTTCGGCAGTGACCCAGGTCAATGAATCGGCTGCGCAAGTTTCAAAAAAGATCGCGATGCTCGAGCGTGGCATGACACCTGGTGGTCGGGTCGACTTTGCGCTTGGCTATTGATAACCGTATGGGAGGAAAGATGGAAAAGAGGATTTTCTTGTGTCAGAAGTCAGCTGTGCCAGCCAACGGTGTTGTGCAAGTCTGTCCCGAAGGGCGCAGTGATGGTATCGCGGTCTATGACGTGGAAGGTAAGTATTACGCTACCGAAGATATGTGTACGCACGGGATGGTGGCACTTTCTGGTGGCGACCTGGAAGGTGCAACGATCTTTTGTCCGCTTCACGGCGGCGCCTTCGACGTTCGTACCGGTGAAGCGCTGGAAAAGCCGTGCACGATAGCGCTCAAGACATTTCAGATTTTCGAGGAAGGCGACGCACTCTACAGTGCGCTCGACTGATGGGCAAAAAACACGCCCCAAGGGGACGGCTAAATTCAAGGTGATCGCGATGTTTAGTAAGGAAGACAACGAAATTCTGTGTCGTGTCGGGCCTGGAACCCCGATGGGGAAGACCTTCAGAAGCATGTGGATGCCGTTCATGCTGCCAGAAGAGCTTCCTGCGCCTGATTGTCCGCCCGTTCGCGTACGGCTGCTTGGAGAAGATCTCGTCGCGTTTCGCGATTCAGAGGGAAGAATCGGCTTGCTGGACCGGTACTGTCCGCATCGTCGCGTCGATCTGTTTTTCGGGCGCAACGAAGAGTGTGGCCTTCGTTGTGTCTACCACGGCTGGAAATTTGATGTGACTGGCAAAATTGTCGATATGCCAGCGGAGCCCGAGAATACCCAGATGAAAGAGGACACGCGGATTAAGAGTTATCCCGTGATCGAATGGGGTGGCGTCATCTGGGCATATATGGGCGATCAAGCGACGATGCCTGCGAAGCCTCCGGAAATGGAATGGGGGCTTGTCCCGGCGGAGGCTCGGTTTATTACAAAACGTCTGCAGCGTACAAATTATGCGCAGGGCGTGGAAGGCGGAATCGATTCGAGCCATGTTGGCATTCTTCATAGTCACCTTGACCCTGAACATCCCGAATTACCATTCCGGCAGCGTCAAATATCGCCTAATCTGGCGATTCCGTACCTGGCGTCGGACACTGCGCCCCGATTCTTCATTCGACCGACCAACTACGGAATGGCTATTGGCGCGCGACGAAACGCGAGCGATGAGGAATACTATTGGCGCGTCACGCAGTATCTCGCTCCCTTTTACACAATGATCGCGCCGTTACGGGAGGGGCGAGCATTCATGGGACATGCGTGGACACCAATCGACGACCACAATTGCTGGGTCTTCACCATGACCTGGAATAGCGATCGTCCGCTTGATGCCGACGAACTGGACCATGGCGCTGTGCATTCAGAGGTAACAGACGACGGCACTTACCGGCCGCTATTGTCCTCCGAGAACGACTACGGGCTAGACCGCGTCCGCCAAAAGCTGTACAGCTCGACAGGAATCGAGGGTATTGGCATGCAGGACACTGCCATCCAGGAGAGCATGGGCGCCATCGTGGATCGATCAGTTGAAAATCTCGGTTCGGGCGATGCCGCGATCGCGGGTTTTCGGCGAAGCATCCTCAAGCTCGCAAAAGAGCGGGAGTCGAGCGCGCGTCTCGAAATTGCCGATAACCCTCAATGGTTTCGCGTTCGATCCACCGCTGCGATTCTTCCGCATGGTACGGATTTTCTTGAAGGCACTGCTGCTTATACCAAGGTGGATTGACACGACGGCTGCGCGATCAGCGCAGCCTCGTTTAGAATCCACTCGCGCAGGCAGCATACCGCGTGATCGTCATTGGTGCTCTCAAGGGTAAAAAGATAATATCCCCCGGCACTAGGTACTTCGGCAGGCAGGGGCGCGAGCAATTCATCGCGCCACTCATAGTTCGCAAAGATCACCTCAGGTACAAGCGCGATGCCCTTTGAGTCACGGGCTGCCTGCAGAGCCATGAAAAAGTGGCCAAGGTCTAGCGGGTTAGCGTCTTGAGGGGCGGTGAGACCGTACCATGCCAACCAGTCATGCCAGGCATGACGTCGGCTGGCAGTATTAATCAACCGATACTGCAGTAAGTCCGCTGGCGTCGCGATTTCTCCCACAGCATCCATAAGCTTGCGGGACACGACGGGGATAAGGGTATCCGGAAAAAGTGGATCAATGTTCAATCCCTTCCAGTTGTCGATCATTGCAAGGTCAACGCGCGGAGCGCGTCGGTCATAGCGTGCTCCTGGCAGTCGGCCCACCCTGATGGCAACGTCTGTGTCACCGCTATGAAGGTCTGCCGGTTCGATAGACGACACAATTCTTACTTCGATACCAGGATGGCATTCCGTGAACCCAGCGAGGCGCGGCATGAGCCAATGGGTCGCCAAAGTGGGCAGGATGTCAAGTGTAAGTATCCGGTGCGAGTCAAGAACGGTCTGCCGTGTCGCTTGGGAGATGATGGTTAACGCTTGCTGGACCGCCTGGAAATACTCATCGCCGGCTCGCGTCAGTTCGATCTTACGGGTGAGTCTGATGAAAAGCTTGTGGCCAAGGAAGCTTTCCAGCAGTCGGATCTGTCGCGAAATCGCGCCCTGCGTAAGGTGCAGTTCATTAGCTGCTTTCGTGAACGACAAGTGGCGTCCCGACGCCTCAAATGCACGGAGAGCGAGCAGTGGGGGAAGACGATAGCTCATTCTGTCACCTTTTACCATGTCGCTGGACGCATTACTGGCGCGCATCGTCGCAGCAGGAAAAAATCGTTTGTTGACGAAGCCAGTGGCTCCTACCATCCAACATGGGATGAGTTGCCGCGCTTGCGGGAGGTTACGGCGCGGCGTCAACGGATTTCCCAGTTGTTGCGTCCATTGTATACGGTACGCAGTCATGTCAATATTCGAGGAAGTGCTAATGGCAAAAATTGTGATGGGCATCGGTTCGTCGCACAGTCCGACCCTTTTAATGACGCCCAGTGGGTGGCTTGCGCGCGCCGCGTCCGACGATCAAAACTTCTTTGTGCTGCACGATCGAACCGGGCAACGTGTGACGTACCAGCAACTGCTTGAGTCGGCCGATCCCGCTCTCGCTAGTGAAATCACGCCGGAGAAGCTTCAGCAGCGGCATGAGCAAAACCAGGCCGCTGTTGAGCGGTTGGCCAGTATCCTCGACGATGCGAAGCCGGACCTGGTCGTTATCATTGGTGATGACCATAAAGAGGTATTTCGCGACGATAATATGCCGGCCTTGTCGATCTTTTGGGGGGAAACGCTGCCGTACCGCCCGAGCGGGATCATGAAATGGAAGTACGATCCGGCGCTCGATCAGGCGCTCTGGTATCCCCAAGAGGAAAAGGATTATCCGGTCGCTTCCGCTCACGCAGAACGACTCATCCAGGGATTGATGGATGACGGGTTCGACGTCGCTCAGTCAAAGTATTTTCGCGACGGCCAGGCGATGAGTCATTCGTTTGGCTACGTTTACTACAAGTTGATGACGGGTCCGGCGTACCCGGCCATTCCGGTAAGTATTAACACCTACTATCCTCCCAATAATGTTTCGCCGTCGCGCGCATTCCAGATCGGTCAGGCAATTCGTCGTCAGATTGAATCGTGGCCGGAAGATTTGCGGGTTGTCGTAATTTCCACGGGTGGCCTCAGTCACTTTGTCGTGGACGAAGAGTTCGATCGCGATTTCCTTGCGTCACTCGCAAAAGGTGGCCCCGAAGCCCACGCATCGCTTCCCCTCGTCAAGCTGCAGTCTGGGAATTCCGAATTTCGCTGTTGGTCTGCACTTGCCGGGGCGGTGGACGGCATGCGCATGGAGCTGATCGACTACATTCCGTGCTATCGCAGTCTGGCTGGAACGGGCTGTGCAATGGCATTTGCGACATGGTCTTGACGTAGCCAGAGACGTTAAGGGGGACTCCAGCGTCTGGTACGAGCATCGCATTTCAGTGACGCGCGTGAGGGTAGCCACCAGCCAAATCGCGCAGGTTTCGGGCCGGTGACAAGGGCTTTAAGCGGATGGTCTTCAGAAACGCCCGATTTTGCGGAGCAGGTGGGTCATCTCGCGAACGCAACGATAGGGCGATGCTCGCCCGATCGTTTAGCCAGACGTTCACTGCTTGATGGTTGGGTTCCGGTTTCGCAGTCACACTCTGGTGTTCCACGCTCGGTGAGTCCGTGAGCACCGGTTGTAACCGGTCGCTACGGATCGGCATCCAAAGTGTTTGCGATTAGCAACGACGTGATAGTTCGGCGAGCCGCGAATTTGGCATCCCCCGAGCAGCTTCGCTTCGGCATTGCTCGTGTCGGAAGTGGTCGTGACGTCGCTTCCATCACTTTCATCTGAACGTCATGTCCCGCGACCGTGACGCATGAGTATGCGTGTGCCGGGCACATTACATTAATCGTTTGTGACTCGGCACGTAAACACTCAAGAATTCAACATAAACGGAAAACTGGTGTCGTGAATAGTGACTGGCTGATCAACCTATACGGAAATATTCTTAATGGATAACTTTGAAAATGTTCGTCCCAAGCGAGTAGGTATCGCGGTACTTGGAACGGTAGGTAAGTCGTTGGCGAAAGCGTTGGACCGTGGCATTCCCGGTGTGGAGCTGGTTGCAGTCGCGGCTCGCAATGAATCCGCTGCGCGCGACTGGCTCTCGGGGCTTAGCTCAAGTCCGAAGATCGCGAGCTTCGAAGAAATCGCGGAGACGTGTGATGTTGTTATCGAATGCGCACCGGCACAGTTGCTTCCGCAGATCGCGGAGCCTGCATTGCGTGCCGGCCGTCAGGTCGTTGTACTGAGCTGTGGCGCATTGCTTGATAATGATCATCTGACAGGTCTTGCAGCGCAGCATGGTGGGCAAATCATGGTGCCGAGCGGTGCGCTGCTCGGGCTCGATGCCGTGACAGCTGCAGCCGAGGGAGAGATCAGCTCGGTGCAAATGATCACTCGCAAACCCGTCAGCGGGCTGCTTGGGGCTCCGTATTTGCTCGATCGTGGTATTTCTCTTGACGGTTGCACCGAGCGCACCCTTGTGTTTTCTGGAACTGCACGCGAGGCGGCTCGAGGATTCCCGGCGAATCTGAACGTCGCGGTCGCGCTGGCGTTGGCCGGCATTGGGCCGGATCGGACGCAGCTTGAAATCTGGGCCGATCCAGATCTCAAACGTAACACGCACACGATTACGGTCGAGTCCGATGCAGCCCGGCTGTCCATGACAATTGAAAATATTCCGACCGAAAATCCGAAGACCGGCCGTATCACCGCCCAAAGTATTCTTGCGCTTCTGCGCAAAATGTCGACCCCACTCCGGGTGGGTTCCTAGAAGGGAGACGTGATGACAGAGAACAGGCGCCCACCTGTTGAACTACACAGGCTCATTCATGCACTGATACAGGACGGAGAGCTGGTAAAACGCTTTCGCGACACGCCCGATGCAGTTTTCAGTCAGTTTTTCGTACCTCGCGAGCAGGTAGAAATGCTGAAAAGCGATCCGCAAAGCGCTTTTAGGGAGTTGGGCGTGCATCCGAACCTCCAGTTCAAATACCTCGGGCTGAGCGGTCTTTTAAATCTGAAACCCGCATCAATCCGTCCTTTTCTTGAGAGAGATGACACGTCATGGGGCAAATAGTCAGTGCTGCTGCCACATCTCACACCTTCGGTGTCACCGACGATGTCGAGACTCAGGCGCAACGAATCTTCGACGGCATCAGTGAGATAGGTCGCGCGATCAGGGCGAGCCGTCCGGACGTACTGGTAATCGCCTCGAGCGACCATCTCAACGATTTTTCCCTGGACTTCCAGATTCCGTTGGCGGTGGGTATTGCCGACCAATGGACACCGTTGGGTGATCTTGGTGTGCCGCGTACCCATTTCACGGGGCATCGCGAATTTGCTAGCGGTTTGTTGAATTATTGCGCAGACAACGGTTTTGATCTGGCGGGCGTCGAGAACGTACGACTGGATCATGGGATGGCGATGCCGAATGCCATCATCAACCTCGACTGTGAGATGCCTATCGTGCCGATATTTATTAACACCGTCATGACGCCGGCACCGTCATGTGCGCGTAGTTACGAACTTGGCCGATGTCTAAATCGATATGTGAGAGACGTGCGACCTGACGGGGAGAGGGTGGCCGTACTGGGAACCGGAGGGCTGTCACACTGGATTTGCTTGCCGGATTCGGGGCGTGTCAATGTCGAGTGGGACGAGGAGGTCATGAACGCGTTCGTCTCCGGTGACTCCGAAAAAATTATCGGACTAACGCGTGACGTAATTCTTAGGGACGGTGGCAACGGCGGCCTCGAGATTGCCTCGTGGGCGTTTATGGCTGGTGCATCAGCAAGTAACACCGGCCGGATCATCTACTATGAGGAAATGCGACCATGGTGGACAGGAATGGGCGGAATCTTGATGAGCGGTCAGACTGACGGGCCAAATTGATACCCGCGCGCCTGATTACCTTCACCACCTTCAAAATCATTCGGAAAACTTATGAGCTATCCACAACTACCAACTGACATTCAATCTCTGAGCCGCTTTGTGGATGTCGACGGCATCAAAACCCACTACATCGAGAAGGGGACGGGACGACCACTTGTCCTTCTGCATGGAGGCGGTGCGGGTGCCGATGGCTGGGGAAACTGGCGTGGTTGTATCGATGCATACGCGGAACACTTTCGGGTTCTGGTGCCCGACATGCCGGGCTTCGGTCGAACGGGCAAGCCATCGCCTGATACTTACGACTACTCCCAGGATGGGCGTAACCGTCACCTCGCCGGATTCCTTGATGCACTCGAAATCCGTTCAACCAGCTTGATTGGCAATTCCATGGGCGGAGCGACAGCTCTGGGACTCGCTATCAACTCGCCTGAGCGTGTGCAGAAACTCGTGCTGATGGGTAGTGCTGGACTTGATATTGCCAATCCAGATCCAACCTACATCAAAAAACTACAGGCCTATGATTTCACGCTCGATGGCATGCAACAAATCATGACGACTATGACTGGCTCCAGTCACGTTGTCGATCCGGCGCTCGTGCAATATAGGCACGAAATCATGCAGAATGCTGATGCCCAGGTGGCTATCCGAAGCATCGTTCGCTCCAAGCTTGCGTATACCCACGAGCAAATCGCCAGCGTGAGCGCACCAACACTTGTCGTCGGTGGTAAGGAGGACAAAGTCGCTGTCCTCGCGCGAACCTACGGCTATCTTGAACTCATCAGGCAGGCCTGGGGCATCGTTGTACCAGAAGCTGGCCACTGGGTGATGATCGAGGCTCCAGAAGCATTTGTCCGCATGACGCTTACTTTCCTCCTCGATTCGGCTTTCGGAGTGATCGTCGACGGCTGATGCCGGTCTTTAGACTGCTCAGTGACTCTCTGTCTCTGCCGAGCTCCGTGCTAGTGCACGGAGCTCGGCGCGGCGACCAATAGGTATGTCAACTTGTTGACCGGTGCGTGACCGAACGCGTAATTCGTGAAGAAAGCTATCAGATCAGCTATCCAAAGGACTTGTGTCTGGCCGTTGCAAATTGCGATACGTGGCCGAAGATGCCGAATCGTCGCGCAGCAGCACGTCCTCGAAGAAGGCGCCGATCTCATGGGTCTGGTCGCGGAGCTGGATCTCCAACACCCAAAGTCCGTCAGTCGGAGCAAAGCCTGCTTGCGCGAGCTGGTGCGGACCGTAGAGGGCGTGCGGGAAATCAGAGATGCGGTGGCCTTCAGCTTCACGCACCAGTTCGCAGCTGTGCGTGCGCGCTAGCGCTTCTGCGTGGGTGTACAGTGCCTCGCCGCTGATGCCGCGCAGCCAGGCCTCGCGGGTTTCATCAAAAATCGAGCGGACTGCCCTGGCGCATCGCAGCCGGTCGGCATCTTCGCCTAACACGAACGTATCGGCGTAGTCTCCCTCATAACCGTCCCAAACCGGACCGATGTCGACGAAAAAGATATCGTCGTCGCATAGGAGACGCGCACGATCAGGCTCGCGCACAAGGCTGGTCGTGTCTGGGCCGAATCGGATATAGGTGGGGTGCCAATTGCGCTCTGCGCCGAGTTCACGCAGGCGCCGGTCAGCGAGTTCGGTAGCCTCGGCCATGGTCATCCCAGGGCGCAACTGCGCTGCAATGTCATAAACCGCGTCAATAGAGCGTTCGCGCGCTGCGAGAATTCCTTCGCGCCGAAAACGCGGACCGACGCGTTCCCACGCCCTCGAGTCCGGCACGTTTTTGCCGCTAGGTACGAATGCGTCGGCATGCCACTGCTCCGAAGGCAGGCCGGCGGCTGTTAGCGCCGCGCGTGCGTCGCTCACCATACCCGTATTACCGCAGGCATGCACGCGCGTTGTTTGCCAGTTGCCGCCGTCCGCGAGTGCGTAATCTTGTACATGGTGCTGTAACGCAGAATCGCGGCCCGCGTAAGCCTTGGTTTTCCTCGGCACTACGGCCGTCCATCTGAAGCGAGGATGGCTCTCAGCGAGGCTGTTGAGTTCGTCGGCAGCGTAGTGGTCGTCGGTGTGACGACCGCCCCAGTACAACGCAATGCTGTCGTATTGCTCACTGTGCAGCGCTTCCAGCAGCACGGGCCGCACCCCTGCGTAGCCGGTACCTGTGGCCAGCAGCACGAGGCGGCGAACATGTTCGCGTGAGGGTGCTGGCGGTAGGCCAAAGGGGCCGTCCACTGTCATAGAATCGCCAGCCGCAAGTTGCCTGAGCAGTACGTCTGAGAATATCCCACCCGGAACGCGGCGGATGTGCAGTTCCAATGGCTCGTGGGTGTTGCGCAGGTTGGCGACCGAGAAACTGCGGTGCTCCCCGCCCTCCAAGAGGAACTGCAGGTGCTGGCCTGCACGAGTCTCAAAGGACTCGCCGGGTAACGGCGCGACTACAAGCCGCCACACATCTGGCGACAGCGGCTCGACCACAACTACTCGCACAGTCCGCCGCGTGGGCGCTGGCGTCGGCACCCAATTTGGTACTTCCAGCGTCAATTGCCCCAACGCTCGTGTCTTGCACATCAGCAGCCGGTTCGGTCCAGGCTCGAACTCATCCAGGGCCGGTGGCGCGACCCGCTCGTGCGCCCCCGACAGCACCTCGGCCACGCACGAGCCGCAAGCCCCTCGACGGCACGAAAATGGTACGGATACCCCGGCTGCGAGTGCTGCGTCCAAAATCGTGGATTGTCCCTCGCAGGAGAACGCCGTGCCGTGGGGATGGAAAGTGCAAACGGATGCGGTCATGGTGATTTCCTTTCAGTGAAGACTACTGCGCGGCGCCCTCGTGATAGCTTGTGGGTGGTAGCGTCTCAGGTGCGGCAGGGACCGTAGATCTCTGTCGTACCTTCACTGGAGCGAGCCGCGTTGCTGCTGCTCTTTCTCTTGCGACTCGAACAGCGCTTTGAAATTGCCTTCGCCGAAGCCGTCCTCCCCCCGGCGCTCGATGATCTCGAAAAAGACCGGACCAATCTGGCGCTTCGTAAATCGCTGGAGCAGGAGCTTCTGGGGACCCTTGCCATCCACCAGGATCCCTCGCTTAGCCAACCGCTCAACGTCGAGGCCATGGTCCGGCAGCCGTGCGTCAATGCCGTCGTAATAGTTCTGCGACGGTGCGGTCATGAACTCAATGCCAACCGCCTTGAGCTTCTCGATCGTGACTTCGATGTCGGACGTAAGCAACGCAATGTGCTGGATCCCTTCGCCGCCGTAATCCCGAATGAACTCATCGTTCTGATTGAGTACACCGGGCTGGTCATGAGCGGCCGCAGCTACCGGAATCGAGACGCGTCCGCATGGGCTTACCATGGAGCGGGCGCGCATGCCGGACATATGCCCCTTGATTTCCAGATACTGCTTTTCTGCAAATCCGAACGTGTCACGGTAAAAGTCGGCCCAACGATCGAGATTTTCGGGGTGAACGATATTGGACGTATGATCGACCGCCATGATATGTGCGTCGCCTACCGCTACTTGCCGGGCTTCGACTGGCAATGAAAAGACTTCGTGGAAGTCGGTGTCGACGAAGTACACGAGGCTCTCACCAATACCGAGGATCGTTGGTGTATCGATGACAAACATTCCTTCGGTGTCTGGGCTGGCTGTGCGCGCTCCACCGGAAAGAGCTTGGGCGTGCGCGAGCCGCGCGTCGCTGACGTGGATTCCAATCGCACGCACGGACGCGCCGTGTTTCGACTGGAATGCGCTTGCGTTGCCGTTGACTATGAATGCGGCCGTGCCTTGCGTCATGAGGTACATTTCGTTCTTCGACTTGCCACGGAGACGAAATCCAAGGCGTTTGAAAAGATCGATGAGTTCCGAGGGACGAGGCGAAACGAACTCGACAAATGCAAATCCGTCGGTTTTAACTGGTGTATTCATGATTACGTAGGTATACGAAGTAAAGGTTCTGGAGATGATCGCGGTCGCGGGTGCTCTGTGCTGCCTAATAGCCCGCGTCGCAATGTTCCTACACTACTAACCGCTTCCACATGTCGATGGCGTGCTCCGACGTCCAGGTGCGCGGATCGTCAAATCCGGCGAGTCGTCGTAGGCACGTGAGCCATCGAACGGCCTGCAATGGCAGATTGAGCATGCCCTGACAGTCTAGTTGCGTGCCAGAGCGCAACGCAGGAAACAGTTTGACTCGCAGACGTATGGCCGTCAGTGGAATGTGGATTTCCGCTCACGATGCCGCAGACAAACGACCGGGTCACTTGCGCGTGGCTGCAACCACCTTGATCTCGACGATCAATTCGGGGCGAGCTAGGGAGGCCACTCCGAGAATTGTCCACGCCGGGAAGTCGGAGCGGATGTATCGTTCCTTCACTTCCCGGAAGGTAGCAAGTTGCGACCCGATGTCGACATGATAGGAAACGAGTTCGACGACGTCTGTGAAGTCGAGATCCAGGTGTTGCAGGACCGCTTCGATTCGCCGGAAGGCGACTTCAATCTGTTCCTTGGAATCCTCGGGTATCGATCCGTCGGCACGCAGGCCAATCTGGCCGGCGACAAAGACCAGTCCATTTGCAGTTACTGCTGGTGAGTATTGGAAAAGATCAAAAATGCGATTGCTTCCGAAAGTTGCGTCATCTTCCGGAAGGCGCAAGCGCTCGATTTTGCTCATGACAGTCCTTCAAATCAGCTGGTGTGGGACGTGGAAACTGCTTCCGACGAGCCAGACTTTAAGTGAGCGACAGAGGGACGTCTGTATAGCGAGTTACAAAATCACCCTAGAAGTTTTGACGGATCGATAACCCAGATGCGGCGCTTCCGGATCTCGATTGCTCCGACTGTTGTCAGCCGTTTCAACGCGCGTGTAACCGTGACTCGGGTCGCACCTGTCATCGCCGCGATTTGCTCGTGGGTCAAGGTCATAGCTATAAGCGTGCCGTGTACGTGCTTTTCGCCATACAGTTCGGTCAGCCGTCCCAGCAGCTCGCCTATTCTCATTTCCGGCTTCGGAAGAGCCAGATACTGGATTCGAGATGCCAGGACGCGCTGCTTGAGCGCGACAATTCGCATTAACGAGATGGCGAGTTCAGGGCGAGACGAGATCGTTTCAATGATTACCCTGATATCAAATTCAACTACCTCGGAATCTTCGACTGCGATAGCCGTGGCGATGCGGGGGTAGCCGTCCATCGCCGGACTTTCACCGAACATGGCCCAAGGGCCCATTACCTCGAGAATGAACTCCGCGCCGTCACTCTGGAAAATCGAGACCTGGATACGGCCCGCAAGCAGAAAATAGAAAGTAGATCCGAACTCGCCTTGACGATAAATCATGGCGCCCTTGGCGAACTTCATTCTCCGGCCGAGATGGGCGGCACGGATCCACGCACCTGCGGTGGCGTCGTCCATATGCCATGTCTCGGTATTCGGCACGGTGCTCTTGCCCAAACCTTTCTCCATTCTGCTGTGTGGGGCCGGTATGGACATTGTGTCACGGGAGCGAGGCCATCTGAGCGTTGCGTAGGGTGGTAAGGGTGTACAGACATTGCAATGGCAAGACATCGAGGAGATGGAACGTGTCGTGTGCCATGCAACTTGCGCATTCATCGCACGCAGCATCCGGACCTATGACGATCTTCAGGGCGAGGAGGTAGCGGCATGAGCACACCCGCTTACGATCCCGGCCGACTGGCCCTGATGCTCAATGAACTGCGCCTGCCGACCATCGCCCGCCTGTGGCCTGAATTCGCCCAGCGTTCCGACAAGGAAGGCTGGCAGGCAACTCGACTGCTGGGTGTACTGCTTGAGCACGAACTGGCCGAGCGCGCCAAGCGGCGCATAGAGCGACACCGCGCCGAGTCGCATCTCGATCCGACCAAGACACTGGCTACCTTCGACTTCGGCATGGTGCCGATGGTCTCCAAAGCTCACTTGATGGCACTGGCGACCGGCGATTCATGGCTCGAGAAAGGCGCCACAGTGCTCCTGTTCGGCCCACCAGGAGTCGGCAAGAGTCATCTTGGGGCGGCCATCGGACACGCGCTGATCGACGCCGGTTACCGGGTGCTGTTCACGCGGACCAGTGAGATTGTGCAGAAGCTGTGGGCCGCACGTCAGAGCCTGCAATTGCCTTCAGCGCTCGCCAAGCTCGACCGCTTCGACATGGTCATCCTGGACGACCTGTCGTACGCCCGAAAGGACCAGACCGAAACGAGCGTGTTGTTCGAGCTGATCGCCGAACGATACGAGCGCCGCAGTCTTCTGATAACCGCCAACCAGCCGTTCTCGGGCTGGAATGACGTGTTTCCAGATCCCGGCATGACCGTCGCTGCGATCGACCGGCTCGTCCATCACTCGACGATCTTCGAAATGAACGTCGAAAGCTACCGCCGTCGTACGGCCAGCGACAAACAAACCAACCGGCGCCGACAATCACAGGGAAGGAGCGACAACCATGACCGAATAACCACCGACAATCACCCCGGTCGACCGGCCAAAATAATTGACGGTAAGCCGGCCATGCTGCTTGACGCTATCTAGAGAAGCTTGCTATCGCGCTGGGTGTCGGAGTCGCTGATTTCTTTGAGTCGCCGTCACGGTTTCAACGTAAGTCGCCTCCCGTCCTTTTCCTTGATTGACCAGCGTTTTCCCTGACTCAGGCGATTTACGTATTTCTGAAGATCTTCCCCCCAAGGGTAACCGCTGCTTTGGCCTAAATCGCGTACTAGCTTCACGACTTTTACGCGGACGCAATTTTCCAGCAAGGGGCTGAGAATATCAATGCGCACGTTACGCAACATGTCCGCCAGATGTGCCGCTTCGTCCAGTGATTGCCCTTTTCTGCCTCTCTTCCCTATATCGCTCGCAAGTTCTAACAGGGCAAGTTCTGGGACCGAAACCAACACGTGCGCGCTTTTGGATGGCAACGGTCGCAGCCATTGAATCACCGAATATTGATCGTCAAACAACTGCGTTGTCTGAAACGTGTAGGGCATGTGCTGCTCAATCCAAGTGGGAAAGCGATAGGATTTCGATCCCCACAGCGTGATCCTGGGTCTGAAGGCAACGTTGTGCCGGACGCCCTGCCAGTCAAGCGCTGTTTTGCCTCCAACGTGCAGTCCGGGAATCCTCCTGCTCAGGTAGGTGATGATCCCTTCTACAGAAGCAACATCCCCAGCGACTAGATATGCTCCTTTCGACAAGCGTTGGAGCCACCCCGCGTTAACCAGGTAGGTGGTTTGGGCCGGGTTTATCTCTAAGCTCCGCAACATCGCTGGATCAAGTGGTTGTCCGCGCGGCGCGTCTTTTATCAGGCGCTGGATTTTTCGATCACTCAAGGTTACCTCATGAGCGTAGTTTAAAAGATCAAAATTAGCTTTAATTTGAAGTTGGAGCAATTAAATTACGACAGAACCGCCCTCGCCGTCAATGGTTTCCGGGGGCAACTATCTGGTGCGAACGAATTGTTTGACCGGGCTGGTGCCGCACAGCTACGTCTCAGGATTGCAGATTCCGGACCCGGCGAGAGTGCGGCCGGTCTGCGTTCAGCCTGTGGCGGTCGCGATGTGATCCGGCTGAGCATTGCAATTGGGTGCCGCAGATCGAATACGGAAAGAAAAACGTACTTGGCGTAAGCAGGGCGCGAAGCCGATTTCATCTGCCCGCTTGTCCAATGTCCGCTGGGGCGAAAGCGTTGGCACGAATGGTTCAGTCTCGGAATCGCCCGACATGCCAAGGCTCGACCGACTATCGCTTTTAGAACGAACGAAAGCGCGCGTCACACAAGGGGCCCGACCGTTATGGAGGCAATTTTTTGAATTCGGAGGCCATAATTAAAACAGCTACTTAGCGAGGGCTGTCTCGACCGAGTATATTTTTTGCGATCACCAGATGATCCGGGAGAATAAAACCCGTCATGGATTATTCACCACGTGAACTCTGCCCTGAGTTCAGCAAGCGGTGAGTGCGCAATACGCCAGGAGGCCGGCCCTGTCCCCAGGCGAGGATTGTACGGATCGGCGGCCGAATCGATCGCCGACCCAAGGTGCCCACTCGGTATCGAAATGTCGCACTTGGCCTACAAGATGCGCCGCAAGACATCGTTGCGGCGATCCGCGTCCAAAAAGCGATGCTTCAACGCACCGAGGATGTGAAACGCGATGAGCGCGAGCAACGTATAGGCTAACGTCCTATGCAACCACTGGAATACCTTGAACCAATTATCGTTTTTAGGCAGGAGCTCAGGCAACTGCGCCCCGAAAAACGGTACACCGTCGCTTTGAGTAAATGTGCTCGACATCGAGTAACCCATCAACGGCACCACGATAGCCAAAGCGTACAGTAGGTAATGCGCTGCCTTGGCGCATTTCTTTTCCCAGTCGGCATGCCCCGCCGGCGGAGCCGGCAGCGTCTTCCGGGAACGGATCGCGAGTTGAACCAGAACGAGCAAAAGAGTCAGAATCCCGAACTGCTTATGAGTCGGGTAGTACCAGTCGAACTTGGCCGGAAGGTCATCGCTAAGTCTGACCATTGTCCATCCCATCCACAGTTGTCCGAAGATCAGGAACGCTCTGGCCCAGTGGAGAAGCCGAACGACAAGCGGATACTTGTCTTCCGCCAATTTTGCAACTTGGATTTCCATCTCAATTCCCATCCTCAACGATCGAAGCGAACTCTTAAAACCTTCGGTCCCGGTAACTCACACCGTGCCGGCAAAAAGCACGGGGTGGCTCGGGACCGCTGATGAAGAATCCGCAAGCAGACGAGCGAGTGCTCCGCAGGTAGCACACGAGCACTCGCTCCGACGCTCGTGTGTACCTAAGGCAAAAAGCGCTGTCAACAGCACTCACGCAGCGCTTCGTGCAACGCGCGCGCTATCAGGGCCGCCTCGTCCAACGTCAGCGTTAGCGGGGGGGACATGACAACCTTATTGGCGATGGCTCGCACCAGAACGCCGCGCTTGCGTGCGGCATCGGCGACGCGCGCCGCGAAGCCCTCCATCGGATTGAGGGGTGTTCGGCTCGCCTTGTCGGTCACGAGATCGAGGGCCAGCATGAGGCCTTTGCCGCGTACATCCCCCACAGTCTCGAATTCGCGTTTCAGCGGAAGCAACTGCTCGAGCAAATGCTGGCCGACGCTGCCGGCATTCGCAGGCAGATTCTCGGATTCCACAATGTCTAGCACCGCGAGAGACGCGGCACAGGCGAGCGGGTGTCCGCTGTACGTATAGCCATGCATCACCATATGCGAGAAGCCGCTTCCGGTTTCGATGGCTTGCGCGATACGCCCGTTGTACATCGTTGCGCCCAGCGGCACGTAGCCTGCGGAGATTCCTTTAGCCAGGCAAAGAATGTCTGGTGCCACGCCCCAACCTCGACTTCCGAGCATGTTGCCGGTGCGGCCGAAGCCAGTGACCACCTCGTCGGCGATCAGCAGGATGCCGCTTCGATCGCACACTTCCCGGACGCGGCGCCAATAAGTGGCCGGCGGTACGATCAGGCCGCCCGCACCCTGCACCGGCTCTGCGATGAATGCGGCAATGGTTTGGGGGCCATGAAATGCGATCGTTTCTTCCAACTGTCGGATGCAATGCGCGACGAGCTCCTCCGCGTCCTCACAACCCCAAGGGTTGCGATAGAGCCACGGCGTATCGAGCAGAACGCAACCCGGCAACAGGGGACCGTGGTTGTAGTGATAGACACCATTGCCTCCGACCGACGTTCCGCCCATATGTACGCCGTGGTAGCCATTACGCAGCGAGAGGAATTTCGTTCGCGAGGGCTCGCCTGCGGCAACCCAATATTGGCGAGCCATTTTCAGCGCGGTTTCGCACGCGTCGGACCCACCGCTGCCAAACATCACGCGCTGCATGTCCTCTTGCTCGAACATCGCGCAGAGCCGATCGGCGAGGTCATACACGCGCGGATGCGCAACGCCGTCGAACGTTTGATAGTAAGAAAGCTCATCCATCTGACGCGCGATCGCGGCTTTCACTTCCGGCCTGTTGTGGCCGACATTGACGTTCCACAATCCGCCGACCCCGTCGAGCATGCGGTTGCCTTCGACGTCGAACACGTAGTTTCCGTCCCCTCTGGCAATGACGACGGTTGGGGTCGAGTGGCCTGCGGCCGCCGAGCTCATCGGGTGCCAGAAACGCTTTTGACGCTGTTGATAGTCCATGATGTATCACTCAAGAAGTGCTTGTAAGGAACTGCACAAAACCAATGCTTAGGTGTGGGGCGCTGACGGATATTGCGTGTCACAGTGCCGCGGTGACGACTTTCTCCTCAAGGTAGGATTCGAGCGCGGCCCGGGACAGATCGCGTCCAATGCCGCTGTGCTTGACTCCTCCCCACGGCAGGCGCGCATCGAGAGGGCTCCAGCAATTGATTGCCACGGCGCCTACATCGAGACAGTCGGCAACGCGGTGGGCTGTGGCGAGGTTTTGCGTCCACAGCGAAGCGGACAAGCCATACGGCGTATCGTTGGCGATGTCGATCGCCTCCTCTTCGGTGTCGAAAGGAATGACCATCCCGACCGGCCCGAACACCTCCTCGCTTGCGATTCGCATGCTGGGATGCACGCCGCCAAGCACGGTCGGCCTCATGAAATACCCATGCTCAGGTACCGCTTCGTCGCCTGCCAGCCTGATCGCGCCTTCCGCGATGGCGCCTTGGACATGTGCGCGCACGCGAGCGAGATGACGTTCATTGATCAGCGCCCCCATCTGCGACGACGGGTCCGATGGCGGGCCAACGCGCATGCTGCGCGCTGCATCGGCGAGCCGCGTTTCCACGGCTTGCGCGAGCGAGCGATGCACGAGCACCCTCGATCCCGCGGCGCACGTCTGGCCTTGATTGACGAACATCCCAAGCGTCAAGACGGGAATGAGTTGTTCTATATCGGCATCGGCAAAAACGATCTGAGCCGCTTTGCCGCCAAGCTCGAGGGTGACGCGCTTGAAGGTTTTGGCTGCTTCAATTGCGATCGAACGCCCTACTTCAGTACTGCCGGTGAAGCTGACCTTGCTGACCAGAGGATGCGCGACTAGCGCAGGACCTACATGCGCGCCGATACCGTGGACGATGTTGACTACGCCATCTGGAATGCCCGCTTCGCGGGCAAGCTCGCCGAGCCGGGCCACTGCAATGGGAGCGTCTTCCGAGGGTTTGATGACAACGGTGCAGCCGGCCGCTAGCGCGGGCGCCAGCTTCCATACGGCGATCATGAGCGGCGCGTTCCAAGGAATGATTTGCGCCGCCACGCCTACCGGCATGCGCTTCGTGTAGTTCAGCGTGCGCCGGCCCATGAACCCGTCGGTGGGGATCGTGCGGCCCTCCAGCTTGTCCGCCCAGCCTGCGAAGTAGCGAAGTACGTCGACGCTCATCGGCACGTCCATCATTCGCATTTCGATCGGCGGCCGTCCTTGTTCTTCGGCGAGCAGCCTTTGAAACGTGTCGCTATCTCGCTCGATCAGATCGGCAAGGCGATGCAGCCAGCGCGCCCGAGCTGCTCCGCCGGCATTGGCCCACTGATCGTCGTGCAAGGCCGCGTGTGCGGCTTTCACCGCGCGATCGACGTCCTCGTGGTTTGACGCAGGGACCCTGGCCAAGCGCTCGCCGGTCGCCGGGGCGAGCTTGTCGCAAAAGCTGGCAGACGCAGCCTTGCAATGCCGGCCGCCGATTAGGTTTTCGAGTTCCATCATCGCCTTCTTGATCCTCAAAGTGGGGTGTCAGGTCGGTTCGCACACCTCGATACACGTGATGGGTCATCGCGATTGCCGAAGGGTGCAGCCTCATGTTCGGAGCTACTTTAAGTCGACGACGTGCTCTGGCTTGTCCGCTTTTGGCAATCGCTGCTTGAGCATCTGAATAGGGAATACCCGACTTTTTTCACGCCGAGAGCTGCATCGTCGAGCCACTTTGGCCCCGCCGCGAAGAGCTTCCGAGAGCGCGTCATTTCCTCTAACGCCCGACGCAAACGGCTCACCGCCCGGTTGCATCTTTCATCGTCGTCGAATTTTCATAAATACCAAAATGAGGGATTACAGTGCTTACATACGGCACGTATCGCATATTGCATGTTGACGAATCTTTTATTCTGGGAATAATGAGCGCAACGCATCAGGGCAAGGCTGCGCCTTCCGCACTCGATCCCGATGCCGGTAGGTAAGAGGCGGTCGCTTCCATCCGATCGCCGTTACGTTCTTGGTTACGGGAGATCTCTCATGCAGTTGCATCTGAAGGCTGGTCTTGTCGTCGCATGTTCTTTGGCGATCTCGATGGCTTGGGCACAGTCGCAGGGAAACCTGACAGTCAGCGGCGCGGAAAAGGCGGGAAGCTCAGACGGCCGCATTCCTGCGTATTCGAGCCCACAGTCGGCGCCCGCAGGTTGGTCGCCAGGCAAAGTCAGAGGCGACTATTCGCCGTACAAGTCGGAAAAGCCGCTGTTTTCCATCACTGCGGCCAACGTCGATAAGTACGCGGCGAATCTGACGCCAGGCCAGATTGCGATGTTCAAGCAGATCAAGGACTACCGGATGGACGTGTATCCCACGCATCGCGACTGCGGCTATCCCGAGTGGGTTCAGGAAAACACCAAAAAGAACGC
Organism: Paraburkholderia ginsengiterrae; assembly: GCF_001645125.1. Taxonomy (GTDB): domain Bacteria; phylum Pseudomonadota; class Gammaproteobacteria; order Burkholderiales; family Burkholderiaceae; genus Paraburkholderia; species Paraburkholderia ginsengiterrae. The sequence goes on from NZ_LXKA01000382.1 coordinate 43,857, forward strand.
CGGCACGGCGAAGCTGGACGCAAGTGGCGACCATCTGGTGAGCGCAACGCTCCCGGGTATTCCGTTCCCGGCGGCGAAGACAGGGCAGGAGGCGATTTGGAACTATCTGTCTCGCTACCGCGGCGTCGGTATCAAATGGGCCAAGGTCAACACGATGGTTTCTCCGCGTCCCGGTGGTTCCGAATGGATCGCAGTGACTGGCCGCCAACTGGTGTACACGCCTTGGGGAAAGAAAGGTGCGAATTCGCTGGGAGCTGACGAGGGGTTGTATTCGATCTATGTCGGCTACGACACGCCGGCAGCACTCGCAGGGCAGGCGCTCGTGCAGACCGACAATTTTTCGAGCAACGACAGCCCCGTTTACTACTACTTTCCGGGACAACGGCGCGTGCGCCGCATGCCGTCCTACAACTACGATGCGCCCCAGATCGGTTTCGAAAGCCAGTACACCGTGGATGAGCCCTGGCTCTTCAACGGCAGTATCGATCGCTTCGACTGGAAGATCGTAGGAAAGAAGGAAATCTACGTGGCGTACAACGACTTCGCGATGTACGACTTCAACAAGAGCATCGGTGACGTCTTCAAGACTGACCAGATCGACCCGTCGGCGCGCCGCTATGAACTGCACCGCGTTTATGTGGTTGAAGCGGCGCTCAAGCCGAACATGCGGCACATCTCGCAGAAGAAAGTTTTATATCTCGACGAGGATACGTATCTCGCGCTTGCGGGCGAGGATTACGACGCCCAAGGAAAGCTTTGGAAAACTAAGGAAAGCTATCCCATTCCGATTTGGGAACTCGGCGGCACGTGCGACGTAGAGCCGTTTTCTCAGTACAACCTGGTCACCAGCCGCTATGTGACCGATCAAAACGTCGTGGGTGGTGGGCAGGACGTTCAGTATCTCGATTCGTCCAGCTCTCCTATGTTCCGGTCCGACTACTACACGCCTGAGAATCTCGGCGCCATCAGCGAGCGCTAATACGCGATGCCGGCCTGACGATCCACGGCGATCGAAAGGCCGCGACGACTAGGGGAAATTTCGTGAAAACAAAAGCGTTTCGCGCATCGGTGTCCGTTGCGCTGATGGGGCTGGGCACTATCCCGGTTTATTCGTATGGTTACGACTTTACGACGGGACTCGGCGATTTGTCCGGCTCGTGGGTCTCGAATCTCACGGCGGGCGCCGGCATTCGTACAAAGAGCCCTAGCTGTTCGCTCACTGGCGACCCGAACGCATATGGCTGCGGCAGCGCGGCTAACGTCAATCAATGGGGCTCCAGCGACAACGGAGACCTGAACTATCGAAAGGGGCAGCCGTTCAGTTCCTATGTCAGCGCAACGAGCGAGCTGCTGCTGACGATGCCGAACGAAGGCTACAAGTTCATGGTACGGGGTACCGCGATGTACGACTTTCTGGTCGGCAACACCGCGCGAACGCCGCTCTCGAGCAGCACCCTGGCGCAGGTGGAATACCCGGTGCAGCTGCTCGATCTATGGGCTGAAAAGGACTTTGCGCTCAATGGGCAGCAGGCCCACGTGCGCCTTGGCAATCAAGTCGTCAACTGGGGTGAGAGCTATTTCGCTTCTGGCGGCATCAACCAAACGAACTCGCTCGATATCCAGAAGCTTCTCATTCCCGGAACGCAGCTGAAGCAGGCGCTATTGCCTGCGCCTATGCTGAGCTTTGCCACCGGCTTGTCGCATGGTTTCAGTACCGAAGCCTATTACCAGTTCCAGTGGAACAGCAATCGCTATCCTCCCGTCGGCACTTACTGGTCGGTTGGAAACAGCTTCGGGCGAGGCGCCGTCGCGGGGACGGGCAGTTCGGTCAACGCGAATGTGAACGGTGTGGATGCCGGCACCATTGCTGGTCCCAACAGCGGCAACTCCGCGACACTGTCGTCGATCAACACGGGGCTGCTCAGCGGGCAGTATGCCGGGCCGCCTTACAACTCCGTAGGATTCCAGGTGAACACGGTCTTGCCGTCGGGATACAAGCCGCAATACGGCGTCAGGCTCAACTACAAACCCAAAACGATCGACGTCAATTTCGGTTTCTACTACGAAAACTATACGGACAAGTCACCGGTTCTCTCCGGGCTATCCAATGGCACGAGCCAGTTTTCATACCTTGAAAATCGCCAGCTCTTTGGTGTCAGCGCCAACTTTGGTCTTGGCGATTGGGCAATCGGAACCGAACTTTCGTACCGTCCGCACGATGCCGTTGCGCTCTCGAGCTGCTTCGGCGCGAATGGCCCGCTCGATCTGAACACGAACGGCGTCTCCGGCATCAATTGCCCGCAGTGGATGGACATGAAGAAGTTTCAGTACGACATCAACGGCCAGCTCAGTCTTACTCAGAGCGAGTATCCGTTCCTGAAGCTCATTCGTGCCGACCAGGCGGTGCTCACTGCGGAGTTGACCTGGATCTACTACCCGGGGCTGAGCTCCAGTGGGGTCGCGCGCACGATCGACGGCCACGGCGTGCAGCAGGCACCGGCGGCGGGTTACTTCACGTGGCTCAACAATGGGTCGAGCCTGGGCTATCCGATCACCGCGGCGGCGGGTACATCGAGTTCGGTGGGCGCGACAGTCGATTTCAACTGGACCTATGACGGCAGTCTGATTCCCGGCTGGCAGGTCACGCCGGGGGTGACGTTCACGGATGCGCTGTACGGCTACACCCCGACGTTTACGGCCAACTATCTGCAAGGTGCGAAGTCGATAAACGTATACGTGTTGTTCAACCAGAACCCAGCCACGTGGCAAGCCGGAATCAACTACACGGCCTTCTTCGGCGGCCATGGTGGCGTTGGGCAGCCGTACGCCGATCGCAATTTCGTTGGGCTGTTCGCTACACGCAACTTCTGATGTTGTGATGGCGGCAACGGCGCGCGGGAGCGCGCGCCGAAACTTTTGAAGGATAGATTCCGTGCTAACTCGCTTCGTCCTCCGCCTCGAGAAATTTTTCTTCGGCCATCGTGCGATCGTGCTGGCGGCGATCGGTATCTTTACAGCCGTGATGGCGGTATTCGCCGTGCAGTTGCGCATGGAGGCCGGCTTTGAGAAGCAGATGCCGATCGGGCACGAGTACATCAAGACGTTCAAAAAGTATCGGAACGATTTGTTTGGCGCGAATCGCATCACGGTAGTCGTGCGGGCTCGGAACGGCAACATCTGGACGCCGCAGGGACTCACCCGGCTTTATCAGGTGACGCAAGCGGTCATCTTCCTGCCGAACGTCGACCGCGGAGGTGTCCAGTCGCTGTGGACACCGAACGCCTTCGTCAACGAGATTACCGAAGACGGTTTCCGGGCGAGCCCCGTGATTGACGGCACGATCACGCCGACGCAGTTGACACCAGCCATCGTTGCGCAGATCCGAAAGTCCGCGATCGACGGCAGCTATATCGGCACGCTCGTTTCGCATCGCGAAGACAGTGCGATGATCACTGCCGAGCTCAACGAACGCGACAGTTCGGGAAAGGTCCTCGACTATGTCGCGTTCAACCGCTTGCTCGAAGAGCAGATTCGCAAGCCGTTCGAAGATGCGGGCTATGAGATTCAGATTATCGGCTTTGCCAAGCAGATCGGCGATATCGCCGACGGCGCCACGGCCGTGCTGGGCTTCTGCGGCATTGCGCTTTTACTGACGGCGCTCGCGGTGTATTGGTACAGCCATTCCGTCCGCTTCACCGTGCTGCCGATCGCATGCTCGCTGACCTCGCTTGTCTGGCAGTTCGGCACGCTGAAGCTGCTGGGTTTCGGGCTCGATCCGCTGGCCGTGCTCGTGCCGTTCCTCGTATTCGCGATCGGCGTGTCGCATGGCGTGCAGCAAGTCAACCATATCGTTCGCGAACTCTCCCACGGTTACAGCTCGTTGGAAGCCGCGCGCCGGAGCTTCAGCGGACTGCTGGTGCCCGGCACGCTCGCGCTGATCACCGCGTTCGTGTCGTTCATCACGCTGCTCTCGATTCCTATTCCAATGGTGCGAGAACTCGCGATTACTGCTTCGCTCGGCGTGGCGTACAAGATCGTCACGAACCTGGTGATGCTGCCCGTTGCCGCATCATGCTTCCATTTCACCAAGGCCTATGCCGACCGTGCCCTTGCAAAGCGGGAACGTCGATCGGTCTGGCTGCGCGGTCTCGCACGAGTGGCTGAGCCCAGAAACGCCTATGTCGTTGTCGCGATTACCGCGGTGATTTTTGCGGCGGCCGTATGGCAAAGCGGAGATCGCGTAATCGGCACGCTGCAGCCCGGAGCGCCGGAATTGCGCGTCGATGCCCGCTTCAACCAGGATGCCGTATCGATCGCGAAGAACTACGACGTGGGGCTCGACTGGCTGACCATCGTGTTCGAGTCGAAGGGAGCCGCTTGCGACAACCCGGCTGTCGGTGTGGCCGAGGAGGAGTTTGCGTCCACGATGCGAAGCGAACCGGGTGTGGTCTCGGTTCAGTCTTACCCCGGGATGCTGCGCACGTATAACGAAGGCTATAACGAGGGCAACCCGAAGATGAACGTGATACCGATCGATTCCGGCAACTACGGCGGGCTGTCGGCCGAGATCGGACGGGTGAAAGGCTATATGAACAAGGACTGCAGCATGACGGCGGTTCACCTGTTCCTGACCGATCACAAGGCGGCGACACTCAACCGGATTCTCGGTGATGTGAAGCAGTATCGTGCGGCCCATCCGCACCGCGATTTGTCGATTCGGCTTGCCGCGGGCAACGCGGGCGTCCTTGCCGCGATCAACGATGAAGTCGCGCAGAGCGAGTTGCCCATGATGCTTTACGTGTACGCAGCGATCCTGATTCTCGTATTCCTTGCCTATCGCGACGTGCGCGCGATGATCGCCTGCTGCGCGCCGCTGACAGTGGCGACCTTTATCGGTTACTGGTTCATGAAGGAGCTGCAGATCGGCCTGACCGTCGCGACACTGCCCGTCATGGTGCTTGCGGTCGGGATCGGTGTGGACTACGCGTTTTACATCTACAACCGGTTGCAATTGCACATGGCGGGCGGCCAGACAATCGTCAAGGCGGTTGAGCATGCGATGCTCGAGGTGGGTGTGGCCACGATCTTTACTGCCATCACGCTCGCGATCGGTGTCGCAACGTGGAGCTTCTCGGCCCTCAAGTTCCAGGCTGACATGGGGAAGCTGCTTGCCTTCATGTTCATTGTGAATCTCGTGATGGCGATGACGGCACTGCCTGCGATTGCCGTTGTGCTGGAGCGTTGGTTTCCGCGCCGTAAGCCCGTGCGCGCGCCCGGCCTGCTTACCCACTGACTGCTTAGTTTCGACATTTGAGGTTTTATTTATGATCAGGAATCTTCTTGCGGGTGCGGCGATTGCCTGCTTCTGCACGATCGCCGCGGGTCAAACGGCCGGCGATGCGCCGAGCCCTCTCAAGATCGAAGCCGCGCATGCGCGGGCCGATCCGACACACGCAATGCTGCTCGATGCAGCGCGTGCCGGCGGCCGTATCGTTGCAGTTGGGGAGCATGGCATTGTGCTGCTTTCTGACGATGGCGGGCGCAGCTACCGGCAGGCGAAACAGGTGCCGGCATCGTCGACGCTGACCGCGGTCTATTTCACGGACGCGGATCACGGGTGGGCGGTGGGGCAATGGGGCGTGATACTGTCCACCGGCGATGGCGGCGAAACCTGGACGCTCCAACGATCGGATACATCGATCGATCAGCCTCTGTTTTCCGTTTACTTCACAGATGCCCGGCACGGTTGGGCGGTTGGGCTGTGGTCCCTGCTGCTTGTCACCGAGGACGGCGGCCACGTATGGAAGGTATCGAAGCTGCCGCACCCGCCGGGCGGAGGCAAGGCAGATCGCAATCTCTTCCACATCTTCGCGGGTCCTTCCGGCACACTGTTTATTGCGGCGGAGCAAGGCATGCTGCTGCGCTCGCGCGACGGCGGCGCAACCTGGGAGTACCGGCAGACGGGCAATAAAGGCAGCTTATGGACGGGCACTGCAAGCGCTGACGGCACGATCTTCGTCGGCGGCTTACTCGGCCATCTATATCGCAGCCGCGACGGCGGCGACACCTGGGATGCAATCGATTCCGCCTCGACGGGGTCGATCACGGATCTCGTCGCATCAGGCGACCAGGTAAAGGGTGTCGGGTTGGACGGCTTCATCATCAGTGGCACGAGCACGGACGAACGATTCACGGCGCGGCAGCGGCCTGACAGGGCGGCGCTGACCGGACTCGTCGTTTCGGGTTCCGGTAGCGCGATCCTTCTTTCGAAGGATGGCTTCGTAAAACCCGAGTAGGCTGGAGCAGCCGGCGTAGAAGTTTGCGCGCTTTGCTCGACATCGGGCAAAGCGCGCACCGCATTGCCACGCTCAAGGCCAGTTCGGAGAAGCCGCTGAAAGTGCGCCTTGCGCTTGGCGGCTACGCGAGGCTTTTAGGCGTCGGCCAGCAGACCGAGGCCTCGCTACTCGACGCGCACAAGCTACTTGTCGAGTCCAACATGTCGACTTGCTGCGTCACGCGCTAGGTGCGTTCGAGATCGAAGCCTGAGAAACGATAACGAGATTCATCGCAGCAGTGAGGTTTCGTTTACCGGCAACATGCCGGTTTCGGTCAAATCAGACAACTCTCGAAAGCCGCGCCGTGCGTGAAGAGGCGCGGCGCGCAAAATGCCGATTCAGCGGCATTCACCTGCATCAGGGCGGCGAAACGATTTCGGCCCTCGCAACCCACAATCGCAAACACGCTGCCATCGAAGCCATTCGAGAAGCGCTCGTCGCCTTCCATGACGTCTAAATCGTCGTGAAGGCCATGCAACCGAGCGTTGTCAACGACGTCCCAGACCTGCGGGAGCCGCAAGACGATGTCAAGCACATCCTCGGATATTGAAACGATCGCGGCATGAGCATCGGCGCACCGGTTGAACCAACCGGCTTCGCCGGCGGGCTCAACGCGTATCGCCGCAACGGCGTACAACAGCATGGTCGTAGTTTCGAGAGACATAGGCCATGGAGATTGGATTTGGAACGGCAACGTACCCAACGATCGATAGCGAGCGCGCCTATTGAACGGCTCGTCCCAGACAGCGGTAAAGCCCGGGATCTTTTCTTCTCAACCGCAATGCAGCCCAAACGCCCGAAATGCCGATTGCGAGCAGGAGATAAGGAAACAGTGAGACGAGCTTTGAATCAGAACCGCTCAAAACGGACAGGTTGCGAACGACGAGCACGAGGCATGCGCTGAGCGCAATCACGCTGATGGCCGGGGCGATCAGCCGATGAACGATGCCGGCGTCGCGATGATCCCGCGCGAAAAACACGATGACCGATGCCGCTACGAGAATCTGCACGGCAATGATGCCGATCGTCGCGAGGGCGCTCATCCACGAAAAGACAATCGCGAAAGGATCTAGGTGCAGCAAGGCGGAGCCGGCTACCGTCACGAGCGCGATAAGCGTTTGCAGCTTGCCGGCAACGTCGGGGCAGCGATAAACGGGGCAAGTATGGCCGAGCTTGCTCCACAGCACGCCTTCCCGGCCCATTGCATAGAAATAACGCGTGATGGTGTTATGGAACGAAAGAATCGCTGCGAAAAGGCTCGTCACAAGCAGGATGTTCATCGCATCGGTGGCGACCTTGCCGAGGTACCGGTCGCTCATTGCGAACCAAAGGTTTGCCGGATCCTTCGTTGCTTGCGCAACGATTTGATTCTCGCCCCAAGCCTCGACAATCGCCCATGCGGAGAACGCATAGAACGCCATGATGAGTATCACGGCCACGTAGGTGGCGCGTGGAATGGTGACTTTGGGATCGCGTGCTTCTTCGGAGAAGATGGCCGTTGCCTCGAAACCCATGTAGGAACCGAGGACGAACACGAGTGCGATACCCAATCCAGGACTGAATATGGCGGCAGGACTGAAAGGCCTAGCGGTGAACCCGCCGGCGCCGCCTCCCTTCGTCACGATCGCGAGGTCGAGCAGCATCACGATTGCAATCTCGCAGATCATCAGCATCCCGAGAAGCCGGCCGCTGAACTCGATGTGACGTGCGCCGCAGAAGTGGACGATGGCAATGCACGCGAGCGCGAATCCCCACCATGGGATGTCGACCCCGTAGTGCTGCTGGATGCCGTTGTTGAGAAAGAAGCCGAACATGCTGTAGATGGCGATCTGCACGGCGTTGTAAGCAACGATCGCGATGAACGCCCCCCCCACGCCGAGCGGAGCGCCGAGCCCATTGGCGATGTAGGCGTAGAACGCTCCTGCATTGGAGATATGGCGGCTCATGGCGGCGTAGCCGAGGCTGAAGAGCAGGTACATCACGCCGGCCAGCACGAAGGCCCCAGGCACGCCGGCACCGTTCCCCAATGAAAACGCCGCCGGTGTTGCACCTACCATGGCAGTAAGCGGCGCGGCGGCGGCGACGACGAAAAAGACGATCTGAGGCAGTCCGACAGCGTTCTTGCTAAGCCCCTCGCTGGGCTGACTGGAAATCTGGTTCATGGATGATCCTTGAGACCGGGTCGTTCACGTGTGATCGATCGCGGCATGCCTGACGGGTAGCCCGCATTCGATGTGAGCCGCCAATATTCGATAACGAATCGTGTGGCTTTGCCGTCGTGCGGGGGCGCGCTTTGACTCCCGCCTGAAGCGGTTCGCCGGTTCCGGCGGGAGCAGGGCTACTCTACGGCGCGAGCGTTCTTCGATTTGTCCGCTATCGGCAATCTATCTCTTCGACGTACGCTAGGGCTTACCCTGGAGCACCTTTGCCGACGTGCTGCGCGGCCTTACGCGCGCAGCGTCTGCGACGGCAGTTCGTGGAAATGTTGGTGGTAGTAGGACGAAAAGCGCCCGAAGTGACAGAACCCGAACTGCGCCGCCACGTCGCCGATACGGAAGGTGGGGGGGCTCGTCATCAGGAACCGGCGAACCGCATTCAATCGGATCGATCGGAGATAAGCGGTCGGCGTCGTGCCCGCGATGTTCTGAAAACTGTACTGCAGCGTTCGGCGGCTGATCTTCAAATGACGGCACAGGTCGAGCACAGTCAAGAGATCGTCGTTGCTGTCGAGCGCTATTTCCTGGCTTTTGCGGACGATGTAGCTTTGGGTCGACATGTGAGGCAGCGTAGGGGTTCCCTCATCACCGGTTCGCACTAAACCGAGCACGATGCCGACGACGCTGTCAGTCAGCACCTTCTCGTTGAACGCACCCCGGTTCACGAGCGATTCGCTGTCCAAGGCCGTGCGCAGCACGTCTTGCAGGTTGTCGACGGCCGCTTCGTACCGCAGCAGCGACACCGGCAACACCGGCTGCGCCAGCGTTCGCTCCGGCAGTTCGGAAAGTGCCGCATGCTCGGGTTCCAGTGTCAATGCGCGGTCGATCGTGAACGCGATGACGTCCGTATCACCGGGCAAATGGACGACGAACTCCTCGCCGCTTCGCAGCGTCAGAAGGCTCGGTAAATTGACGGCGCGGCCTTGGACGATCGGGGCGACTGCGCGAACGACGGGCAAGGCGAAGCACAGATGATTGTGCGGCGCACGGCCCTGTTGCAGGACACGTTGATTGATCTGCTCATGAAAGACGTGAAAGCGTTGGCCCGAGATTTGGCGCAGCGTGGTGCTCGCCGAGCCTGGACTGATCTGATCGTAACGCTGTGACCAGTTCGCGACGGCTTGCGAATGGAGAAATACATCCGAAAAGCGTCGTGTTTCAGCACGCAAAGGCATGGTCGGCTCTGTGGCACCAGCCGATTCGGCGGCGCGTTCGGTTGTCGTTCGTTGCGTGAGCCATGCGCACTTCCTAGTGATTCGTCAGAGGATATCTCTGTGTCGATTTTCTGCGTATTCCGTATTGTGGGATTTTGAAAATGCGCACCAAGAGATTGCGCCTTTTTTAGAAACGTAATCGCACAATAAAGGATCGTCAATATCCTTGTGCGTAGGTGTTTTCATTGGGAGCGCTTGCCTGCGCCCCCGACTGCCTCGAACACGCGTAGCCGCCGTTCACCTTCCAGGCGGGGTGGGTATTGCCGGGTAGGCCTTGAATCCGATGGTCCGGGCGGTCGCCGCGAGCGCGGCGCCCAAGACGGACTCGTTGAACAGGGCGTAGTGCTCGCGCCTGAAGACGAGGGTCATGCTGGAAGTGGCTTCGCTGCTTTCGCCCGCGGGAATGGGCGCCGAGATCCCCACGTGATCTTTATGAAGCTCCTCGTGCGAGACCCAATAGCCCTGCTGGGTGATTTGCTGGCAATACCGCCACAGGGTGGGCCAGTCTTCGGTGAGGGCCGGGTCTTGCGCGAGCAAGTGCCGATCGAATAGGCGTTTGAGCCGCGATCGGCTCATCGTTGCGATGATCACTTTCGAGGAGGCACCTCGCATCAGCGGCATGACCTGTCCGCGGCTGAATCCCAGGTTTAGCCGCTCGGGCCCGCTCTCGTGATGGATGTTGATGATTTGCTCGTCATACATCGTTGAGATGAGGCCCTCGCCCCCCGTGCTCCGCACGAGCTTCTTCAACTCAGGAATGCCGGCTTGCAGGAGCGGGTCGGATTCGCGCATCTTGTGATCGAGATTGATGATTCGCGCGCCAAGCGAATAGACCCCGTTCGCGTTGTTGAGCAACCCCGCTTCGGTGAGCTCTTTGACGTATCGATAGCAGGTGGTACGCGTGAACCCCATGCGCTCGGCGATGGATTCTGCCGTCATCGACATGGCAGTCGAGGAGAACAGGTCAAGGATGGACAACATGCGGGTGAGACTCGACATAGCGTTTTTATCGCTTCTATCTGCGGGTTGGTAAATGGCCGGCGCGCTATGCCGCGCGTCGTCGGTGCATCAGCGCTCGTTTTGCCGCTTGGATCGAGAATCCGTCATTCTGCGATCTGCCTCCATGGCGCCGCCTCGAATAATGCCTCGTTGGTCCCGTTGCGCAAAGTCCCGCCATGGCGGAGCACCGATCGGCGCTCCGCGTTCGACACACTGCCGCTGGGCGCCTAAGTGAACCGTTAGCGCCTTCGTGTCTTCAACTAAATCCCGACATCGGAGATTTTCGATTCAGTAGTTCGAAGAAAAATCTCCATCTAGTAGATTGACAGTCTCGAAATACGGGATTAGCATCCATAGCACTGATCTCGGCGCGCGATGCGCCGCATCGTATCGAACCCAGGAAAAATCGATGGAAACCGCTAATCCCGCAGTTTTGGAAACAAGCGTCGCCGATGCAGTTACAACGGGGGCCGAGCTCATGCTGCTTGCAGCGCGTGCCGCTGGCGCCGAGGTCTGTTTCGCCAATCCGGGCACGACGGAGATGCCGCTCGTGGCCGCTTTGGACACCGTGCCCGGGATTCGGGCTGTGCTCGGTTTGTTCGAAGGCGTGTGCACGGGGGCCGCCGACGGATATGGCCGCATGACGGGCAAGCCTGCTTTGACGCTGCTGCATTTGGGTCCGGGCTTTGCGAACGGCATCGCCAACTTGCACAACGCGAGGCGTGCACGCACCCCGATCGTGAATATCGTCGGCGATCACGCCAGTTGGCACGTTCAATACGATGCGCCGTTGACGTCCGACATTCATTCGCTGGCACGCCCCGTGAGCGGCATGGTGAGAACCATTGAGTCCACGGGGGACATCGAGAGCGATACGCTCGCTGCGTTTCAGTCAGCGTTGAGGGCGCCCGGCAGCATTTCGACACTCGTCTTTCCGGTCGATTATCAGCAGCATCACGCCCCGCGCCGAGACGGCGGACTGCCGTCGGTGCAAAGCCGGCGCAGCTTCCAGGAAACGCGAGTTGAAGCCGTCGCGCAGAAGCTGAAGGCGGGCAAAAGCGTGGTGTTCCTGTTGGGTGGCGGTGCACTGTCCGAGCGTGGGCAGCGTGCTGCCGGTCGGATCGGCGCAAGCACGGGCGCGCGCTTCTTCAGTGAGACATTTCCTGCGCGGACAGAGCGTGGTGGTCGCCTCCCCGACATCGACCGTCTGCCGTATTTCCCGGAAAAGGCGATCGAGCAACTCGGGACTGGCGACGTGGTGGTGCTGGTGGAGACGATCACGCCGGTTGCCTACTTCGGCTACGAAGGTTTGCCGAGCCTGCTGGTCGACGAGCGGCGATTGATGACGCTTGCCGATGTGGCCGAATGCGGCGACGCTGCGTTGGAAAGACTCGCAGAACTCGTTGGCGCGGATACGTCGGAGGTCGGCGTCCCGATGTCGCGCTATGCGATTCCCGAGTGCGCGCTCGATCCTGCGCTCGTAGGCAAGGTGCTTTCGAATGCGCTGCCCGATGAAGCCATCGTATCGGTGGAGGGGGGCACCTGCGGCTATCCGTTCGTCACCGCGTCCGCATCGGCTGCCCGCCACACGATTCTCACAAATACTGGAGGCGCGATCGGGCAAGGGCTGCCTGTCGCGCTCGGTGCGGCCATCGCTTGCCCGGAGCGTCGCGTGTTCGCGCTTCAGTCCGATGGCAGTGCGCAGTACACGATCCAGTCGCTGTGGACGATGGCACGTGAGCGCTTGCCGGTCGTCATGCTGATTACGTCCAATCGCCGCTACGGAATTTTGCAGACGGAGCTGCGCCGGGCAGGCAGCGCCGAATTCGGTCCTCAAGCCCGTGCGCTTACGGAACTCGACAACCCTGCATTCGATTGGTTGGCACTCGCGTCGGGGTATGGCGTGCCCGCCGTGCGTGCATCGACCACGCGTGAGCTCGAGGCAGCGCTTGCGACCGCGCTCGTTCACACGAGCGGCCCTTTCCTGATCGAAATGGTGCTCGCCTGAGCACTGCTGTCAGAACAAATCTGGGATTCAAAAACATGTCCACCGACGTGAGTGGTTGGAGTGAACTTATCGGCGATGCGGCGCGTCGCTTCGCCTTGCGCCGGCATCGGCTCTTTATCAACGGCGCCTGGCAGGACGCCGCCGACGGAGGGACGTTCGAGACGCTCGATCCGGCGAGCGGGACAGTCGTTACAAGCGTGGCCGATGCAGGGCCGGCGGACATCGATGCCGCGGTCCGTGCCGCACGGTCGGCGTTGGAAGCGGTCACATGGAAAAAAATGACGCCCATCGACCGGGGGCGTTTGCTCAATCGCCTGGCGGATCTGATCGAGTCGAATGCGCAAGAGTTGGCTGAGCTCGAATCGCTCGACAACGGCAAGCCGCTTTCGGCCGCGCTAAACGGCGACGTTGCAGGCACGGCGAAAATCTTTCGCTACTTTGCCGGCTGGCCGAGCAAGCTCGAGGGAGCAACGATTCCTGTCTCGCCGAGCGGAGGGCGGACGTTCCTGAACTATACGCGCAGCGAACCCGTGGGGGTTTGCGGGCTGATCGTTCCGTGGAATTTTCCGTTGTCGATGGCCGCGTGGAAGCTGGCGCCGGCATTGGCGGCGGGCTGCGGCTGCATCTTGAAACCTGCTGAGCAGACACCGCTCACGGCGTTGCGATTAGCTGAACTGATCGACGAGGCCGGATTTCCGGCAGGCATCGTGAACGTTATGACGGGGCGCGGCGCCACGGCCGGCGCAGCACTTGTGGCACATCCCGGAGTCGACAAGATCGCGTTCACGGGATCGACTCAGGTGGGCAAAAGCATTGCCCGGCAGTGTGCGGATTCCCTCAAACGCGTCACGCTCGAACTGGGCGGCAAATCACCCAATATCATCTTGCCGGATGCGGATCCTGCCGAGGTGGCCGAAGCTGCTGCCGCTGCAATTTTCTATAACCAGGGCCAGGTCTGCACGGCCGGCTCGCGGCTGTATATCCACAAAAAGCACTTCGATCGCGTCGTTGCCGATATCGCCTCCAAAGCCCAGTCCATTCGAATCGGCCCGGGGCTGGAAGCCGGCACGCAAATGGGGCCGCTCGTCTCGTCGCTTCAGCATCAACGTGTGAGCGACTACGTGAGCATCGGCCGCAACGAAGGCGGCACGACGATTACCGGCGGCGGCCGCCCGCACGACAGACCCGAAGGGTATTTCTTCGAACCGACCGTCTTCGTCGATACCCGCGACGGCGCTCGCATCGTCAAGGAGGAGATATTCGGCCCCGTACTGACTGCCATGCCTTGGGACGATATCGATGATCTCGTGAATCGCGCGAACGATTCGCCGTTCGGTCTTGCCGCAGGCATATGGACGCGCGACGTGAAAGAGGCGCACCGGCTTGCTGCTCAGCTCAAAGCGGGGACTGTCTGGGTGAATTGCTACAACGTCACGGATCCGGCATCGCCGTTCGGCGGCTTCAAAGAATCGGGCTGGGGGCGCGAACTCGGCCGCAAAGGCATTGAGAACTACCTCGAAACGAAGAGCGTTTGGATCAACGTGGATTGAGAACGGAGCTTGAAATGGATATGGGACTCAGAGGCCAGACGGCATTCATCACAGGGGGCAGCATGGGCATCGGCAAGGCCATCGCCGAGCAGCTGGCCGGCGAGGGCGTGAACGTCGTGCTTGCCGCACGGCGGATGCAGCACCTTGAAGAGGCCGCGGAGGACATTCGTTCGCGACTGCCGTCCGATGCGGGCGAGATCGCCTGCGTTTCGGTCGACACGTCGAGCACAGCCTCGGTGCAGGCGGGCGTCGACGAGGCTGCCAGGCGATTCGGCCGCATCGACATTTTGATCAACGGCGCGGCCCATCCTGGCGGACTCGTACGTTCGGAACTCGAGGAGGCCGACGCGGATGGCCTATTGAAAGACATCGACATCAAGGTCGTGGGCTATTTCCGCTGTGCGAAGGCGGTCGCGCCAATCATGAAACGCCAGCGATACGGCCGCATTCTCAACATCGGCGGGCTAACGGGGCGCGGGAGCAAGCAACTGTCGGGCATGCGCAACGTGGCCATCGTCCACATGACGAAAGTGCTGTCCGATCAATTAGGGCCGTTCAACATCACGGTCAACACGATTCACCCCGGCGTGGTCGAAACACCGCACATCCATGAGCTCTACGAGAAGGAAGCTGCAAAGCAGGGGCTGACGGCGGAGCAAGTCGAGCAAAACTACATCAAGGTCACGCCCATTCGCCGGGTGCTGCAACCGGAGGAAATGGCATGGATCGCTACTTTCATGGCCTCGCCGAAGGCCGGCGCGATCACGGGCGAATCGATCGGCGCGGACGGTGGAATCACGCGTGGCATCTTTCTGTAACGAGGAGCAGCTAGTGAATAAAACCATTCTTGTGGCCACTGCCGGCCAGGGGATCCTGCGAAGCTCGGATAACGGGAAGTCCTGGAAGCGGCTCGACCTGGACCAGGATATCGAATTCGACGGCGTCGTTCGGAGTCTGGCTGTGCATCCGGACGACCCACGCCTGGTGTTCGCCGGCGCCGATGTCGGCCTTTGCAAGAGCACCGATGGCGGCGTGAACTGGAAGCGGATCGATTCGATCCTGAATGGTCAGACGGTGTGGTCAATCTGTTTCGATCCGAACAACCCGAAACATATGCTTTGCGGTACGGGTGCCCCTTCGCGCGCCGGCTTCTTCCGCTCGACCGACGGAGGCGAGAGTTGGACGAAGCTCCCGCCGGAAATCCCCGAGCGTTGCGCGGGCGTGAACAAGCCTCGAGTACTGACTTGCGCGATCGACCCATCGAACTCGAGCCATCTGTGGTTCGGCATCGAAGAGGGTGGACTGTTCCGTAGCAGGGATGCGGGTGAGAGCTGGGAGCGAATCGATGGCCAACGAGGCGGCGTGAGCAATTCCGATATTCATTGCGTCGCCTTTATTCCTGGCCCGCCGCAGACACTGCTCATTGTCGTGGTCAATGCGATCTATATCTCGAACGACGATGGGAAGACGTGGAAGGGCTTGAATGCAAAGCAGGAATGGACGCTGCGCTATGCGCGCACCGTGCGTGTCCGGCCAGGCACCAACGAAGCGTTTCTCGTCATCGGGGATTCGACGCCGGGTCACACGAGCAAAGTGCTCAAATCGACGGACCTCGGCGAATCCTGGATCGAGGTGCCGCTGACGCAGACGCCCAACTCGGCGTTCTGGGCCGTCGGAGTCAACGAGGCTGATCCGCTTCTCATGTTCGCCGGCTCGAAGTACGGCCATCTGTTCAGGACCGAGGACGGCGGCCAGACCTGGTTCAAGGAGTGGCGCGAGTTCAGCGAAATTACCGACGTGACGTGGACACCGGTTTTAACCGTAGACAATCCTCCTCAACATCATTGAGGTAGTACATGGAAAAACCCAACGTCAAACGCACGCATATCGCGCTTTACGTTCGCGATCCGATCGCATCCGGCAAGTGGTACGAAGAAGTGCTCGGCATGGAAGAAACCGCGCGGGGGGAGAACTGGGTGTTCATGTCCTTCGGCACGAAGCACCACGATATCGCGCTGATCGGGACGGACGAGGCGCGCCCGCCGATCAAGCGAGGCCTTCAGCATTATGGCCTCGAGATCGGCGCGGACGTGACGTACTTGCGGCGCCTGTACGGCATGCTGTTGCGCAAGAACGTCGAGGTCGTGAAGACGACCGACCACAAGATCGGCTACGGGTTGTACTTCAACGATCCGGACGGCAATCGTCTGGAGTTCTTTTGCGACCTTGTCTTCGACGACGGAGAAGGAAAACGGCTTCTGAACGAGTATCACGCGCCTAGCGATCCCATTGATCTCAAACCCCTGTTCGACTAACCGGCACCTGCAAATGAAAACGACTCCCAATTTCGAAGGCTTTCAAATTCGCAAGTGGCACACCCACATAGAAGATGTTCTCACCAACGAGAATGGCCGCCACGCAGATGGCGAGCCGTTGCGGAAAATCGTGATCGCCGCGGTGATCCTCAACCCTTTTGCCGGTCGCAGCGTGGACGATCTCGGCGAGGTCGTGAACGCCTCGCCCGCGCTTGGCCATGAATTCGCGCGGCGCATCCGGCAGCTGCTCGGCGACGACACGGTCGAGAGCTACGGTAAAGCGTGCGTCGTAGGTGCGGATGGCGAATACGAACACGGCAACGCGTTTCTGACGAGCGTATTCGCCGATCCGGTGCGCGATGCGGTAGGCGGCGGGAAGGCCTGGGTGCCGTCGACGGGCAAGCGCGGCGGCATCAATACGGTGATAGACATTCCGCTGGCCCATAAGGACGCACTTTACGTGCGCTCTCACTATGACACCGTCTCGGTCATGGTCGCCGACGCGCCCAACCCGGACGAAGTCGTCATCGCGTTCGCGTTTGCTTCACGCGGGCGGCTGCACGCGCGGCTTGGCGGCATCAAGACTTCGGAGATCCAAGGTCAGGATGGGCTGCACTGACGGCCTGAGATAGGAGACATAGGATGAGCGAGTTGCAGCCGAGCAGGGGTGAATTCCGCAGTGGCGAACTGACTTTGCGTTATGTCGAGTGGGGGCCGAAGGACGCGTTGCCCGTCATTCTCCTGCATGGTTTGCGCAGCTATGCGATGACGTGGGAGCCGACGGCCAGGTTCTTTTCCACTGACTTACGCCTGATTGCACTCGATCAGCGTGGACGGGGCGATAGCGACTGGGACTCGGCGTGCAACTACTACACGCCGGCCTACGTCGCGGATCTGGAAGCCATGGTGGCCCACCTTGATCTTGAAACGTTCGTTCTGGTAGGGCACTCGCTCGGGGGCACGAATGCCCTCGTCTATACGGCGAGACACCCCGAGAAAGTCAAAGCGCTTGTCGTGGAAGATATCGGACCCGGTTCGTCAAGCTCGACCGAAGGCGCAAAACGGATCGTAGGTGAACTCGAGTCCACGCCGTCCCGCTTCGTAGACTGGGAGGCGGCGCGGCAGTTTTGGCGGAGCAAGCGGCCTCACATCTCCGAGGAAGCGTTGAACTCCCGGCTCGAACACACGTTGAAGGCAAGTGAGGATGGCGGCGTGATCTGGAAGTACGACGCGAACGGGATCGGGCGCGCGCGCATCGAACTCGCGCGGCGGCCCGAGTTGGGCGTCGATTTGTGGCCGGTCGTGGACGGCCTCCGCTGCCCGACGCTCGTGATCCGCGGTGAACATTCGGACTTCTTGTCGAGATCGACCGCGCAGGAGATGAGCCGACGCAATCGACACATAGCGTGGTGCGAGGTTTCGAACGCGGGGCACTATGTCCACGATGACAACGCTACTGGCTTTCTGCTCGCGCTCGATGACTTCTTTGAACAACGGAAAGCCGAGCGAGGGGCTTGAGCTCGAACATCATGGAAAAGATACACACCAGCGTGGCAATCGTCGGCGCCGGGCCGGTTGGCTGTACGGTTGCCAATTTGCTCGGCGTCTACGGCATCGAAACGATGCTGATCGATCGCAGTTTAGACGTTCTTCCATACCCTCGCGCGGTAGGCATGGATGACGAGGCGCTACGCGTCTTCCAAACCGCCGGTGTGGCCGATGCGCTTATCGACGACATCATCCAGAACGTGTCGTTGCGAATGTTTACCGCGAAGGGCGAGCCTTTCGCCGATATTCGCCCTGGGACGCGCGAGTTCGGATGGTATCGCCGCAACATCTTCATGCAGCAGCTCGCCGAGGCAACGCTACGTGAGCATCTGGCGAACTATCCCCACGTCGAGATGCGTCTTGGATCCGAGGTCAAATCCCTTCGGCAGGGGGCGCAGGGCGTGACGTTGGGCGTGACGGATCGCGACGGGGTGGCGCGCGAGATCGAGGCGCAGTATTGCGTCGCCGCCGATGGCGGCCGCAGTACGGTCCGAGATCTCGTCGGCGTGACATTGATCGGCAATACCCATCCAATCAAATGGCTCGTGGTGGACGTGCGCAACGCCGAGATGGACGCCCCCTATACAGCGTTGCATTGCGACCCGCGGCGGCCGAACGTATGCATTCATTTGCCCTTCGGCTACCGCCGCTGGGAATTTATGGTGTTTCCGCACGAAGATGCGGATCGCCTGGTCGAAGAATCATCGGTCAAATCCTTGATTGCACCGTACGTCTGGAATGTGGATCGTCTCGAAGTGGTGCGCGCACGAATCTATACACATCACTCCCGAGTGGCCGATCGTTTCATTGTCGGACGCACGTTATTCGCCGGCGACGCGGCACACCTCAGCCCACCCTGGATCGGTCAGGGATTGAATCTCGGCCTAAGAGATGCCGGCAACATTGCGTGGAAGCTTGCTGCCGTAGTCAATGGGCGGATGGATCCGTCGATTCTGACGAGCTACGAAGTCGAGCGACGCGATCACGCCAAGGCGATGATCGATCTCGCGGATACGTTCGGCCGGATTCTGATGCCGACGAGCAACGTCAAAGCATTTATTCGCGACGTGTTTTTCAAGTCGTTCGGTTCTCTTGGACCCGTGCGCGACTACGTGTTGCAGATGAAGTTCAAGCCGATGCCTCGCTATGACCGGGGACTCGTCGTCGAAGCTGCGGGCGACGCGCCTGATACGGCGGTCGGCCGCATGTTCATTCAACCGGACGTTGAAGTCGGCTTGCGGGAAAAGCGGAAATTGGACGACGTTTTAGGGCCGTGGTTCGCAATCGTTGGCTGGCGCACCGACCCCTATGAAGCACTCGATGCCGAAGGGCGAGCTTTTTGGACGTCTATGCAGGCCGTGTTCATCCGAGTTGAGCGGTCGCGCAGCGGTGCGTCACGTGCAGAGCGGATCAGTGGGTCTGCGACGACGATTTGTGTCGAAGATCTAGAAAATGCGCTGGAGCCTTGGTTTCGGCAACAAGGGCGGACGATTGCGGTCATTCGTCCGGATCGGTATGTTGCGGCCCTTGCCGATCGAGCGTCGTTTGCTGAAGTCACGCGTGCGTTCGCTGCGAAAGTGTGCTCGACAAGTCATGAATTGGAGGAGACGCTGTGATACTGGAAGAACGCAGGTACACCCTGGTCCCGGGTGGTATTTCGCAATATATCGCGCAGTACGGCGCACTTGGGCGCGAATCGCAGGAAAGGCATCTCGGCAAGATGGTGGGGTGCTTCCAGTCGGAAGTGGGAGAACTCAATCAACTTATTTTCCTGTGGCGCTACGAGAGCATGGCTGACCGCGAAACGCGTCGCGCGGCGCTCATGGCCGATGCGCGATTTGCGGAGTTCAGAAAGAGCGTGCGAGCGCTGCTAGTGCAGCAAAAAAACTGCATTCTCAATGCCGTCGTTTTTCCGGAGGCGACGCCGTGAGGGAAACGAACACGAAGACTGAGCCTATGCTGTTGGAAAATCCTGCTTTGCTGCGCAGCGGTGCATTCATCGGTGGCGAATGGCGAATGTCCGACGCGGGCGCTGTCATTACCGTGACGAATCCGGCCACCGGCGCGGTTGTCGGAACGGTGCCGCGATTCGGCGCGACGCAGACGCAGGAGGCGATTGCGGCAGCGGCGGACGCGGCGCGCGAGTGGCGCAGGACCCCGGCAAAGGTACGTGCTGGCATTCTGCGGCGCTGGTACGAGCTGATGCTCGAAAATGCCGGCGACCTGGCGAGGATCATGACGTCCGAACAGGGTAAACCGCTGAGCGAGGCCCTCGGCGAAGTACGTTATGCGGCTGCTTATCTCGAGTGGTACGCGGAGGAAGCGAAGCGCATCGATGGGAGCGTGATTGCAGGGCCGTCGGTGGACAAGCGAATCCTCGTCACCCGCGAGCCGGTAGGCGTTTGTGCTGCGATCACCCCGTGGAATTTTCCGCTCGCGATGATTACGCGAAAGGCGGGCCCCGCCTTGGCCGCAGGCTGTCC
This sequence comes from Paraburkholderia ginsengiterrae, assembly GCF_001645125.1. GTDB lineage: Bacteria > Pseudomonadota > Gammaproteobacteria > Burkholderiales > Burkholderiaceae > Paraburkholderia > Paraburkholderia ginsengiterrae. The sequence continues at coordinate 64,525 of NZ_LXKA01000382.1, forward strand.
GATTGTGGTAAAGCCGGCATCGCAGACACCGTTGTCTGCATTGGCGCTCGCGTATCTAGCGGAGCGTGCCGACGTTCCGGCGGGCGTGTTTTCGGTCGTGACGGGCTCAGCCAGTGAAGTCGGGACGACGCTCGCGACTAGCCCTCTCGTGAAGAAGCTGTCCTTCACGGGGTCGACCGAGGTGGGTCGGATACTCATGGCGCAGGCTGGGTCGACGGTTAAAAAGGTGTCGATGGAATTGGGCGGGAATGCGCCGTTCATTGTCTTCGACGACGCCGACATCGATGCTGCGGTCGAAGGCGCTATCGCCAGCAAGTATAGAAATGCGGGGCAGACCTGCGTCTGTACGAATCGGTTCTATGTGCAGGATGCTGTGTACGACTTATTCGCGGAGCGGCTCTGCGCGGCAGTCGAGGTTCTGAAGGTCGGCAACGGCGCCGAGAATGGTGTGACGCAAGGACCGCTGATCGACCAGTCCGCTGTCGATAAGGTCATCGACCATATCGGAGACGCCTTGGAGAAAGGGGCTCGATTGTTGTGCGGTGGTACGTTGCACCCGCTCGGCGGAACTTTCTTCAAGCCGACGATATTGGCGGACGCGACCAGCGCAATGAAGATCGCGCATGAGGAGACATTTGGCCCGGTTGCGGCGCTTTTCCGGTTTGCATCGGAGAGCGAGGTGATCGAACTCGCCAACGATACGGAATATGGCCTGGCTAGCTATGTCTATAGCCGCGATCTCGGTCGGGTATTCCGCGTGTCGGAATCGCTCGAATACGGGATGGTCGGGGTCAACACCGGGCTGATCTCCAACGAGATGGCGCCATTCGGTGGAGTCAAGCAATCCGGCATGGGGCGGGAAGGTTCGAAGTTCGGAGTGGACGACTACACGACGCTGAAATACACGTGTATCGCAGGGCTGTAGACTCCTGGCGAAAACGTTGCATGACGGACTTTGCCCGTGAGCAGATTCCTCAGACGGAAGCATGTCAATTCAAGGGCTTGCAGCCTGTCCATTAGACTGATTTTATTCTCCCGGATCACCAGACGATTTGCGCGCATCTGCCCCGGCACAGCAAATAAACAACACTCCACAACGAAAATCTTGTGCGTCAAGAAAACGAGGAGCTATGCTCCCGCTCACACTCTCCTTGTTCGAGCGTGCGGAAGAAGTGTCCCAGCCGGCCCACCAATTACTGTGGATCGCTAATGAAAAAGATCATCTTCCCCACTGTCGCTGGCGCGCTTTTCGCTGCGGCGACTTCGTCAGCATTCGCACAGAGCTCGGTCACGCTGTACGGCATCGTCGATGAAGCCATCCGGTATCAGACGAATGCCGGTCCCGGCGGCAAGGACCAGGTCGCCATGACATCCGGCCCGGAAACCCACAGTCGTTGGGGCTTGAGGGGCAGTGAGGATCTCGGGGACGGCTGGTCCGCGATATTCCGCCTCGAAAACGGCTTCGAAGCCTTCAATGGGCAGCTACACGTTCCCGGCACACTGTTCAGTCGACAGGCTTTCGTAGGCCTGTCGAACAACACGTGGGGCTCGTTGACCTTCGGCAGGCAATACGCGCCGGCCTACGACACCTTGGGCGATATCTTCGATCCGCTGACCGTTGGCAACTACTGGCAAAACAGCTGGATGTATAACGGCATCGGCCCTTATCTCGAAGTCAACAACTCGATCAAGTACAAGGGCAGCTTCGATGGCCTCGCGATTGACGCCCTTTACGGCTTGAGCAACCAGCCGGGCGCGCTCGGGCTAGGCGCCACCTATGCCGCGGAACTGACGTACACGTATGGCCCTGCCATGCTCAACGCAGGCTACCAGCAGGTCTCCGTGCCGACATCTGCGGCCGGCTCTTCGGTCGGCACCAGTGTCGGCAGCGCAGTCAATGGCGCCAAGACCAACTTCCTGCACATCAGCGGCGCGTATCAGGTCACCCCTGACATTCGCCTGTTGGCCGGCTGGCTGCGGGGGCAGGACAAGACGGGTTTGACCGACAGCTACATGCAGCAATCTGGCGCGCCGACACTGAAGGGCGGCAGCCCCAACCGCATCGACAACACCTATTACGTCGGTGCGAACTGGCATGCCATCGCCCCGCTGCTTTTCACGTTCGCCTACTACTACGGGCAGACGCGCAATGCTGAACTGCTCGATGGTTCGCTCGGACGGGGCGTGAACCAGTCGGCTACCGTTCTCGCCGAATACTCGTTCACAAAACGCACGGAAATCTACGGGATCACTGACTTCGCGCGCGGCACCGGCGCCTTCTCCGCCGACTACCCGGGCGGCGTCAACGGCCAGGGCGTTCCGACCAACACGATTGGCCGGACCAATCAGGTCGGCGTGGCAATCGGACTTCGCACGATGTTCTAAAGACGCGCGTTTTTAGCCATTCCCACCGTGCCAAAGTGTCAGTTTGTTCGACACGACAAGCACCCCCGGGACGGTTCGCGCAATTTGCTCAGCCTGACGGATCTGATCGGCGCTATGCACCGTCCCGGTCAGAAACACCGCGCCGTCGCGCGCACGGACAAACACGCCCGCCGCATTGAAGCCAGGCGCCTGAGCCAGCGCTTGCCGGACAGCCTTCGACAGAGCGCGGTCGGACTGCGTCTCGGTATCGTGGCCCATCTCCTGTGACGGCCCCGACACGGTGTACGTTGGACCCGTTTGCACGCAAGCCGACAAAATCGCCGTCACCCCTGCAGCCGCCCACAGAGTCCGTACAGGTTTGCAGATCATGACCTTTGTCCGGTGGCAATTTGGGGCGCTTGCCAAAATGCTGTATGTCAGCACAGCATGTCGATTTGCGTGAACAGCCCGTCCACTGGCTGGGCTATTGCTCCCCATGGTCTGAATTATGGCGTGCCACTAAGGCTTGTTGAAATCGATTTTTCTCTTCGCCAGAAGCGCCTCCGACATAGGGCATTGGGGTGAGCACGATTTCGAATTCGTACATCCTCTCGTGTCTGATCCCGTCAATATCGGATAGATGCGCGCTCGCGCAGCATCGCTGCGGCTCAGCGAAACAACCCCAGCGGCCGATTCCCGAAAACGAAAACGCGCAGATAAATCTGCGCGTCTCAAGCGTTATTCCCTCAACAGACCACGGACGTCCAGGCACCACTCAATCGACGGCACGAGGCTGCAATCAATCCCGCCAATTTATGCGCCGCCAAAAAACACGGGCTTCATTCCATCATTCGGGTCAGGGCGAACAGAGCCTTGGATTTTATGTCCCAAGTGGGAGACGGCGGTGCCGAACGCACGCAGTTCACGATGGCTACCCGACGCCAAAGTACCGTCAGCAACCCCGCCAAAATCGGTCGCAGCGCCACTTGCTTGATACGCGCTAGTTTGTGTGGCCTGAACATTGGTCGGAGCGACCGCTTCGTTCGATTGGGCAAAGGATGAGACAGCCGGAATAGCGAGAGCAGTTGCGACGATGAGCGATTGAACGAGTTTCATGATGCTTACCTCCAGACTTCGTTTGTCCGCAAACGCCCGTTTGCGTTTCAGTGCTTGCAGTCTAGGCTGCGGCCTGTTCGCAATTAAGTACTTGCAAAACAAAACAATGTTGTAGAAATAAGTACAAACCCTTAGACGCAAACATCGCGCACGCGGCAGCTTGCGTGCGCTCCATATCTGGAATCGTCACCCAGCGCGTTCGATCACTTCCGTCCGTATGCCCCATCGCGCAAACTCTGGTGCGAACTCGTGCAAGCTCAGCAAACCCGGACTGGTCTGTGCACCGATCGGGAATGCATCGCCGCCCGCCAGCCTCCGAGCTAATAAAATTGCCGCCATGCAAGGGACTTCCGGACCGTAGTTGTCGCCTACGGTCAGGTGCCATTCGACGCACAGCGGTTGCCCTTGAAGTGATCGTCCATCGAGCCGGATGACCATGCCGCCAAGTCCTGAGCCGAAGCGATCGAACCACGTCCCGATGCCATGCACTAATGGCGCCAGCAGGCTTGCGCGTGGGAGCAGTCGCTTGTGTCGCGCCCATGCAATCAAAGCGAATACGCGCTGCGTCAGTGCTACTTCAAGCGCCGCACGAAACATGACGGTGGTCACACCCGCATAGCGACGCGGGAACAACTCCAGGTCCGGAACGTCGCACAATGCCGCCAACCGCGGTGTCAAGTGTGCAAATTGGACACGTGTCGGGCGTGCCCAACCCACCTGCTGCACCCATCCACCCGCTTGCCACACCGGGACCGCCTCGCCGCAGTATGACAACACGGCGGCCAGCGTCGCTTTGCCTCGTGGGGCATGCTGTGCCGGTGCGATACACATATCGATCGAGGAAAGTTCGTCGAAACGATTGCGCAGATCGTCGACGACGGCCGCCGAGAGCGAAGACAGCGTACTCACGCCGCTAATGGCCGTGCGTCTAGCGGCTTTGAACTGCGCATCCAATGCGTCGGGGAAATCGCAGACGAACCGGCGGCCATCCGCAAGGTCAACATAGTGCGCGCCGCACTCTGCAACCGTTCGTGCAATATCGTAGCCTTGCCCTTGAAACGGCCCTGCCGTATGGATTACCAGACCTGGTTTGATGTCGCCGAGTCGCTGGCCAAAATCGGTTGCGCCGGTATCAAGCGCTATTGCGGGGACGCTTCCGGCCAAGGTTGCCGCGAACGCAGTTGCTCGCGCCTCGCTTCGCCCGGCAATCACGAGTTCTATTTCCGCATTGCCAGCAAGCGCGCGGCAAATGCGTGCACCGAAGTTGCCGTAGCCACCAAGCACGACGACTCGCATAGGCTATCGCTCCATTTGTTGTGTTCGAAACGTGTGAAAGAGTCCCTGCCGTCAGCCTTGCTCAGCAACATCCAATGCGGCAACAACAGCTGATTCGCACAAGGTTTGTTAAAGTCATCGCGAATGGAAGCCGAAACCAGGTTTGCCGGCATTCGCTGCCGAGTATTATCTTGAATGGAGAAGACATTGAAAACGACTACCTGTTTGACTGTCGTAGCTGTCGCCTTGGGCTCGGCTGTCTGCCTACCTTGTGCCGCGCAAGAGTCGGGAACCGTCAAGCCTCAAATACTTCTTCAGCAAATGGTCGAAGGCATGCCGAAAGGGGAAAAACAGGAACTTCGCGTTTTGACAGCGAGTTTCAAACCCGGCGATAAAACCGTTTTTCATACGCACAGGTTTCCGGTGACTGTTTATGTGCTGGAGGGTACCTTCACTTTAGAGATGGAAGACATGGCGCCCGTCACCGTCACTCAAGGTCAGGCAATGGTGGAGCCGCCGCACGTGAAGATGACCGGTTATAACCGAAGCACCAGCGAGTCCCTCCGTGTCGTTGTCTTTTACGCCAGCGACCTGGACACACCGTTTCTTGATCCATTGCATTGATCTCGTCGGAAAGTACGGCGATCTGTTGTCGTACTCCTGATACATGCCTATTGAACCGAGCGGTATCCTTGGCCGTGCAATTGCCGGTACACCCAGCCGCTGCCATGGCGTGCGCAGCAGACGTTTTTCGTCACGAACAGTAGCAAAGCCGCAGTCAGAAAGGCCGGATGGTCGAAACAGCCGAGGAGACCGGCAGCAGCATCGGCCGCGGCCATCCGTCCCCCTTGAATGACCAGTCCTTCGGAATATGCCCACAGGGTGCCGAATATTAAGGCAGACCAGTTGAATCCGCGCTTGACCCGTCGCTCGGGCATTGTCGGGTGGATCATTAGAGACGATGTCATGGTGCATGCCGGACGAGAGCGAGGATATATCGTTTATCGTCCTGAAAACGACGTTCTTTAGCCGGCCGGCACGCTCCCACTCTCCATGCCTTCTCTCCAAGCGTTGCGCTGCATGAGAGGGCGCCCATGTATAACAGTTCACATGCGCGATGACGCACTCCGTATGAACGGCGGCTCGATAATCATCGACAGCACTAGAAAGCGGGACCGACTACTGACATTGAGTAACGTCCAACGTTCACCCCAGCAATCTGCCGGGACTGGCCGCCATTCCGTCTGACGGTGTTCATCGCCGCCTGCTTTTGAACATTGGAATCAAAGGACTGATACGTTGGATCTGCGTGAACCAGCTGGGCCCTCACGTCTCCGTTCACCGCCGGCGGCGTCGATTGCGCGAAGGAAGATACGGCCGGCATCAGGATCGATGCTGCAACGATAATCTGAATGAGCTTCATCACGGTTCCTTTATGAGGTGGTCCGCAAGCACCGGCTTGCGGATCTATTTGACCCAGTATAGGTTCACTAATGCGCACGATTGGCGCAGACAAAGCAATTCATTGTTGTCGGCTTATGTGCGTATGAAGAATTCCCCGCTGGCGCGATGCGAATGAGCTAACCAATATTCCGTTCAAGTTTGAGTGATCGGCCAGCTCGCGACGCCTGATGTCGCTAGTGGCTAGTCGCTAGCCGATGAGGTCGATTAGGTGCGGTTGTTTTCAAACCGTGTGCGCACCGTCGGAGTACTCGAGTGCCAGTCCGCGTCTACCATCGGAGACGATAAACGACCCGTTGCGGACGGCCGCAGCCTCATCGCGCGAATGGCAGCTTGCGGATTACGACAGACGGCAAAAATCGTCGGTGACCGCAAGGATTGACGCAGCACGATCTTTGGTCCTCTGAGGGCGGAGGCATTAAATCAGTCAGCAGCAGCTTTCCAGCGAGCGCATGCGCCGTTCGAGTTCGGCAAGATCTCGCGCGCCCGCCAGGTACTCGTCATTGCGGTGTTGTTCGGCGCGCTCAAACCAGCGGCTAATCCGTGTGAGAAGGAAGGCAAACATAATAATCTCCAAAAGTTGCTTACCAGTGACGCAGTTGACCAGACGCGGCACTACGCATGCGCCTCGCGGCTGTTCCCTGACTCTGTTAGACGATTCAATCGTAGGCTGCAAATATGCTTACGTATACTTATCGTTTCTTATGTAATACATTAGGAAATTTATTGAATCAGCACGATTTTCCCGGAGACACATACCTTGGAAGTCGGTCGACTGCGCGCGCTCCTGGAGCTGGCGCGATGTGGCACGATGGCTGCCGCCGCTGAGGCTCTGTCCCTGACGTCCTCAGCGGTGTCGCAGCAGATCGCACAACTGGAAGAAGAAGCCGGCGTCAAGCTTACGGAGCGTATCGGCCGCGGAGTCAGGCTTACTCCGGCGGGCCACGCGCTGGTGGCGCACGCCGAGCGGCTAATGGTCGTGATGGACGAGGCTCGCTCAGAAATGGCAGAGCTTCGGCGCGAGATAGCTGGCGAACTGCGCGTCGCCGCGTTTCCGTCGGTCGCGTCGGTGGTGCTCCCCGACACGGTCAAGGCGCTGCGGCACACGTATCCGCGCCTGGAGATCGTCATCGAAGAACTGGAGGCGATTGACGGGGTGGCGGCACTGCGATCCTGGAGAACGGACATCGCCTTGATTGACGATCTCTCAATCGTCGCGGGCGATAATCGGGAACACGTCACGGTTGTACCGCTGGCCGAGGATGTGTGGTACGTGACAGTCTCGACTGACCACCCGCTGAGCAAAAAACCGTCGATTAGCTTGGCCGATCTCAGGGACGAAACCTGGGCAATGGAATCGAGGAGGGGGCCTTTCGGCAGCTTCGTCGCCGATTTATGCCGCCGCGCCGGATTTGAGCCTCGGACCAACGCCAAATGCCGTGGATCCGAGATGGTCGAAGCGATGGTGGCCTCCGGGTGCTCGGTGTCAGTCGCCCCCGGACTCAGGATGCTACGCTCGCCGCGCGGCGTGGCATGGGTAAAGCTGAGGCCCGAGGTTCGCCGCAAGATCTACGTCGCTTATCGCCGCGGCGAGCGCAACCATCCCATGGTCAAAGTGTTCGTCGATGAGATCGTCCGGACGGCATCGAGACTCCTCAGTTAGCCAAATCGCGATGATCGCGCCGCCAGGCGTCCGGTACTCGAATGGAGCCGACATTCAGGTGTCCGTCTTAACGCTGGGCGCAAAGACCGACATTGGCCGAACTCTGCCTCACGCGATGCTAATATGCGACGCGTACTTCGAGTGCTTTGAACGACAGCCCGCGATCCCTTGAAGCGTCGCGATCTACGTAGCCCGTTTCGACTCGCGCACCGTGAGTGATTCGAATGCATGGGGATATTCGTGACGAAACCAGTCTTTCACCTGATCGTGGTTAAGCGCAAAGAATTCGCGCGATCGCGGAATCAGGACGAAACCAAAAGCGAGCAGACAAGTGGCGAGGCCGAAGCATGTATAGACCTTGCCGACCGCCCAATGCGTGAGCGCCGCGCCTGCGATCATCGGCCCGAGAATGCTCGCAATCTGCGTGGTCATCATGCTGGCAGCGAGAATGCGTACGCGGAAATTCTGCGGAATAGCCAATGAACGGTGAGTCGCGCCAACGAGTCCCATTGAAGCATTGGCGAAACCCACGCATGCAAGCGCCGATACGAGAGCGATGGGTGAGTGGACCCAGCCCGAAGCAGCAAGTGCCAATCCTTCGCACATAGCGGCCCCTACCCGCACATTGAATCGGCCGAAACGATTAACTAGTGCATCAGAACCACGAAAGCTTCCGAGTAGTAGACCTATGGATAAGGCCGCTTCGCAAACGCCTAGCCAAAGACCCGACATCCCGAGTGATTGAACTTTGAGCGGGATCAGCATGCCGACTGCGGGCCCTTGGAATATCCAGACGAGGAAGTTTACAAGTGTCCAGCCGCGCTCTAACGGTACGATCCATTTAGCATGCAGTCCGGTGCGCAGGTCTGTCCACCAACCGGCTAGACCGCGATGGTGTTCTCGATGTTGAGATTGCGAGGGAAGCTGCAAAGTCACATAAGCAGCGACGCCGAGCAGTATGCCGTTGATCCAAAATGTCGCGGCGATACCGCCCAGGACTAATGTCACGCCAGCCAATGCTGGACCTAAAGCACGGCCAGCAGCTTGCATCGACTTACGAAAACGAAGCGCTTCGGCCAAACGATTCGCCGGAAGAAGTTCGGCCGAAATGGTGGAGCTGGCAGGATCAACGAAAGCTTTTGCTATGACGGTGACCACGCCTATGCAGATGATGGGCACAAGTCGGTAGTCGGACCGCGAAGCGAGCGTAGCGAGGGTAAAGGCGACGACCATCAGGGTGCATAAACCCCATGCAATCTGCGGTCTCTTTGCATAGCGATCCCCGAGTGGCGAAAGCAGCGGCATTGCAAAAATCGTGGTGATTGCGATGCTTACGCTGTAGATCGCCAAGTCATGCGCGCCACCGCGGTGAACGATCCACCAAGGGAGCGTGATATAGCCAACCATTTCTGCCAGGATCCGCATCAGATCGCTGAGAAGCAGACTGGCAAGAGGGGCGCCGATTGAGTTTATGCGAGCTTTGATTTCCCGAAACACCGTCTTCCCCGTTGAGTTCGCTGACGCTACCACAGCACTTTTCTCGCCGTTCAGACGCATGTCGCCAGAGGCTGACGTTTCTTTAATGGACGCCGTACACGGGCGATTCGTGACTGGCGATGATTCGGAAATCGATTGTCAGCAATTCACGGAGGTATGTCGAGCATCCCTTCATGGCCGCACTGCGTCACCACCACAACACGGACACCGCATTGTGCGCGCCCAGAACGTCTCAGACAGTAAGCGGAACGACTATCGGAAAACGCGTGCCCATGCGGCCCGAACTCGCCGCGCGCGATCTTCAAGGAGATACGAGGCGGCCAGTGCGAACAAACCCGAAACAACACCCGTCGCGACGTGCTCGATCACGGGGATGTGGTAGTGACTCTTGTGTGAGTAAGCGTCGCCCAACGTTGTCAGGCACCCGAGGATCAGGGCATTGCCATATCGATGCCCGTAGAGTTTCGAAGCCGGCGTAAAGGTCAAGAGTACAGCCAGAAGTCCGGTGAACAGTCCTGTCCGCAGTGCGATCGTCCAGTGCACAAGGCTTATGACGTTGCCCCAGCTCCCCGGCATGCAGGTCATGCATGCGCTGGTGGGTTGCCAGAAACGCTGAACAAACAGCCTCACGCGGTGCTTCCACTCATTTGACATTAGGAATTCCCCATCGACGCCGCTGTCACGTATACCACCACTCGACGTTTCGCCGGAGCTGCTGTCAGGCTTGTTTCTGTCTCCTGGCGAGACTCAAACAGGTGCGGAGAACGTGCTCGCGTCCGAGCCCAATCGATAATTTATCCACGCTGGAATACTACACCGCGGCGGGTGCGACGCCGTTGGGAAGTGAACGGGAGCTCGCAGATGAAGACTTTGCCCGGACTCGACCCGAAGGGGACACTCAATATTTCCCAAAGCTGCCATTCAGATCGATGACAGCGCACCGCTAGCACGGGTCGCGCCGAGCACGAATGGCCTGCCACTCGTTCCGATTGATGGCGAGGACTGTCGTAGTCCACTACAGCCCCTTGAATTTTCGATCTTGGACACGTTCCGACTTCTGAAGCGCTCCCCGATGCGGCTTGCAGACAAATTCAGCCACCTCGGGAGACCCGCAACCCGTTGTCATTGATTGACGCGGCGCGATCCTGAGCCGGCAGACCTCGCTGTCAATGCGAAACAGGCCCGCGATCATGGGATGCGCGAGCCTGTTTGCTAACACGGACATCCTCTGTTGCCAGATTCCTGGTGGCTTCACCCGGCTCTCGGCTAGGCGTTTTTTTGCGGACGTGGCGGTCACGTCAGCTGGTTTCGGTCGTCGTCAATCGACGACCTGCGGCTGCAGTGACGTCACATGCACATGACCGGGCAGTCCGAATTCTTGACGCACGGCCGTCGCGATCCCATCGACCACATCCGTCACCAGCAAACGCCCTTTCTCGCTGCTCGAATCCTTCGCAGATGACAGCACGCCGCTCGACGGAACCCACGCCGTGCGCGCCGGGTACATATCGTAGGTCGGGAATTTCGCCGGGCCGTGCTCCGGGATACTCTCGAGCGATACCAGTTGCGGATGATAGTGAAGCATCATCGACGTCTCGATCACGGCGGCATGTTCGAGCGCAATGCCGGGAAACCCGTCCGGGAAAATCGCGTCGAGCGTTTCCTTGCGACAGAACTCCCAGTGCTCGACACGCATGACTTCCATCCCGCTGTTGTCACCGATGTCGCGCATCGCGAGTTCGATACCCTCGGTCACGAACCACTGGTTTTCAAAATGCCCGACGACGATCACAAGACGCCTGACACCGTGACGGTGAAACTCCCGCACCGCATCACGAATCATTCCGCTCAACGTCGCGCCGTCGACACTCGTAGTGCCGCAGAAATGCTGACCACCGCCGCTCCTCGGTTGTGATTTATAGCCGTATGAAATCGCCGGCGCTACGACGCCACCGACCTCACGGGCCGCGTCCTCGCAAATCGCGCTCGCCAGCAACGCATCAGTTCCAAGAGGAAGATGAGGTCCGTGCTGTTCCGTCGCGCCGCAAGGAAGAAATACGACCGATCCGGCCTTGACCCGCTGCTCGTATTCGAGCCAACTGATGTTGTCCATACGCACGCTGTTCATGTCGAACTCCTGTTATCGGCGAGCGGCGTCTGTTCCGACCGGACGTCGCGCCGCGCAAGATGAAAAAGGTAGTAGCTCCCGCCGCCCGCGCCGAGCCCGGCGAGCCATGAGAGATCGATACCTCCCAGCGCCATCGCGATGGGTCCCTGCATCGATTCGATACTGCCGATCTGAAAGAGCCAGGCTGCGATCACGCCCAACGCCAACGCCGCAATGCCGGACCACTTGACGTCTCCGCAGCCACTCACCGAGTGGTGACAGTAAAGCGCATCGACTTCGATCCGGCCGCGACGGACCAGAAAGAAATCAACGAGCACGATGCCGGCCCACGGCGCGATCCACACGACAAAGAAGACCATCAGATCCTCGAAAGTGCTCGCAAACGCGCCTGAATGCAGGAACAGATAAAGGATAAGGAGGCCGACAATGCCGGACGCGACGGAGACGACCCAGCGCGGAACGCGCAGATCCAGCGACAGCGTCGCGAGCGCCGCCGAATAAATGACGACGATATTTGTCGCGATCGGGCCGTGGACAAGTACGAGCAGAACAGGCAAAGCCATCGCACCGAACACGGCAATGATGAGTTGGGCGGGATCGGCGCCGCTTCCTGCCGACGCGATCGCCGCGCCCAGAAAAGCCAGCCAGACGGTCGGAACGAACATGCCGAGCGAGGTCGCGCGAAATACCTGCTGGCTGCTCAACGTCAGCTTCGTGAAGCGTGTGTAGTCCGATGCATAGACGAGCCACGAAATACCCCATCCGATGCCGATCGCGGTCATCAGCTTGCTCATCGCGGAGAGCTTCCCGACACCTTGGGCGGTTGAAACGTGCCAGTGAATATCAACGTGCGTGAAGGCAAGCACGGTCATCACGACCATGATGACCAGGACGAACGGCATCGTGTAACGCTCGAAATACCGGATCGCGTGAAAGCCCCATGTCGCGATGCCCAACTGGATCAGCATGACCGCGATCGCAATGACATATTTGAGTTCGATGCCGCCGCTTATGCCCATGCGCTCAAGCGCCGCCACGGCAAGATCCAGAACAATCCATGTGTTGATCGCCACCCAACCCATCGGCATCAACACCTGCATGAGCGTGGGCAGCCATGCGCCGCGCCGGCCGAACGCCAGCCTCGACAGCACCATTTGCGGAACGCCCGAGCGATGTCCGATCACGCACATCGCGCCGAACAATGCACAACCCAGCACGTTGCCGATCACGATCACCGCCAGCGTCTCGACGAGACTCAGCCCCAGTTGGATGCCGATTGCCCCCAGCACCCAATTGATTGGTGCGACGTTCGCACCGGCCCAGATCCAGAACTGGTCCAGCTGTCCGGATGTTCTGCTTTCATCCGGCACGGGCTCTATACCGTGCATGTCGTATGCGGTGCTGGTGTCCGCATGCGCTTGCGCCATCTGATCGTTTGACACTACCGTCTCCTCCTGGGGTCACGACTCGGAATCTCTGAGTGCGGATTTAAGCGGAGACAAATTAACGGCGAAATCGATGAATTCTCAACATGGGTTGAGAAAAATGTGACATCCGCCACGTGCCCGGCGCGGTTGAATTTTTCTCAACATACAGGAAAAATTCATCAATCGCGCTGACGAAAGCATCATGGCTAAATCGGTGTTCCTGTTCTTCAAGTTTCAGATAGCCAAGGAATGCACACGCGATGACTACCCTTCTGCACATCGATGCCAGCGCGCGCAATGGCCGCTCCCTCAGCCGCAAGCTCTCGGGCGCCTTCATCGACGCCTGGACGCAGCTCGAGCCCGCTGCAAAGATCATTACCCGTGACGTCGGGGCCAATCCGCCCCCCATCATCACGGAGGATTGGATCGCTGCCGTCTTCACGCCTGACGAGAACGTCACGCCGGAACAACGCGAGACATTGCGTCTGTCCGACGAACTGATCGACGAGCTCGACCGCGCAGACCTGATCGTGATCGGCACGCCAATGTATAACTATGGGATGCCGGCAGCTCTCAAGTCGTGGTTCGACAAGGTCATCCGGATCGGCAAGACGTTCACGTTCGATCTCGCACGTGGAGACTTTCCGCTGGAGCCAGTCATGAGCGGCAAGAAGCTCGTCATTCTGAGTTCGCACGGCGAATTTGGATTCGGCCCTGGCGGCGTGCGCGAAAAGATGAATCACCTGGAGACCCACATCCTGACCTGCGCGCACTATCTGGGTGTCGAAGAAAGCCACGCGATCAGCATCAGCTACCAGGAGTTCGGCGACGCACGACATGAGGCGTCGGTGGCGGACGCGTTCGCTGCGGTACCGGTGCTGGCCCGTCAACTGGCTGGCGCTCGCTAGACTTCGTTACGACGCGATCGTCATGCACACCGATCTGACGATGACCGGGACGGCGTTAGGGCTGCACGATGGCAGCATCGAAGCGGTCGAGCTGGTCAGCACATCGATCAGTAAATCGCGCGCGGCGCGCCATGTCTTCATCTCGTTCATAGAAGGTGCGCACGACGACGCCGTGGAAGCGGCCCGCAGACGCAGCCTGGGCGCGCCGCTTGGCCGGCTCGATGGCATTCCGTTCGCCGTGAAAGACATGATCGACGTGGCAGGCAGCATAACGACGGCTGGAACGATCACACGGATCGAATCACCGCCGGCATCCCGGGACGCCGCCGTGATTGCCGCGATGCGGGCAGCAGGGATGATTCCGGTCGGCAAGACGAATCTGAGCGAATTCGCCTTCTCGGGGCTTGGGCTCAATCCGCACTTCGGCACGCCAACCGCGGACTTCCACACTTCAGCGCCACGTGCACCCGGCGGTTCGTCTTCCGGGTCAGCGATCGCGGTGCAACACGGCCTCGTGACAGCGGCAATCGGAACCGATACCGCCGGCTCGATCCGCGTGCCGGCTGCGTTCAACGGACTGGTCGGCTTTCGCGCATCGACCCGCCGCTACGACATGGGCGGCATCCATCCGCTCGCCGTCACACTCGATACCCTCGGGCCGCTCGCCCGTACCGTCGAAGACTGTGTGCTCCTCGACCGCGCGATGCGCGGCTGCGCGGATATTGGCGTGTGTGCCGCACCGCTGGAGCGCGTCCGGTTCGTCGTCGATTCGTCGGTGCTCGAGGACTCGGCGCTCCAGTCAGACGTCGCGCGCAATCTACGCAATGTCGTGACGCGGTTGCGTCAATGCGGTGTGCGCGTGGAAGAGCGCCCCGTCCAAGCATTCATGCGCACGCGCGAGCTGATCGCGACACAGGGCTGGCTCGGCGCCATAGAGGCGTGGTCGCTGCTTCGGGAAGTCGTCGAAGGCGAGCGCGGCGATCAGCTTGATCGTCGTGTTCGCAGCAGACTGCTGGCTGCCAGAGACATCGATCGGTACGCGGAAAACCGCATCCTAACCTTGCGCGCCGAACTGATGCTGAACATGCTGCACGAACTCGGCGACGCTGTGCTGGTCACGCCGACGGTCAAACATGTCGCGCCTTCGCTTGCCGCGCTCGAGGCCGATGATCGTTTGTTTGCCGCGATCAATCTCGAGACCCTTTCGCTGACGATGCCAGGAAGTCTCCTTGATATGCCAGGTGTTGCCATGCCGTCGGGCGTCGATCGACAGGGTCTGCCTACATCAGTACTTTTTTCCGCGCCGCAGGGGCACGACGATCGGCTCCTGCGCACCTGTCTCGCGGTCGAGTCAGTGTTGCGGGCGCGGCCGGTCCAATAAAATTTCCGTGGAGAACAGCTAATGAATACGACATCCCCTGGTCCTGACAGTGCGCCCATGCGTATTCCCGCGCGCAGCGGGGTGGCGGTCCAGCTCGCCAAAGGCATGACCATCAAGGTGATCAATACACACGGTCATCAGGTAGTCGATACGTGGGCGTTCAATCAGGATGACATCGGCGAATCGATGTCGATGGAGCATAGCCGTACGTCGATGCTGAAGCTCGTGCCGAAGGTGGGCGATACACTGCTCACGAACCATCGGCGCGCTATCCTGACGCTGGTCGAAGACACGACGCCAGGCGTGCACGACACGCTGATCGCAGCCTGCGACAGGCATCGTTACGCACAGCTGGGCGTGGTCGGCTACCATGACAACTGCACCGACAACCTCGCCGCTGCGCTCGCAAGACTCGGCCTGAAGCCGCAAGAAACGCCCTGTCCGCTGAACCTGTTCATGAATGTGCCGGTGCGCGGGAACGGTCAACTGGGATTCGCGCAGCCAGTCAGTCAGGCCGGCCAGTACGTCGCATTGCGCGCGGAAATGGATCTCATCATCGTAATGTCGGCCTGCCCGCAGGATGTCACAGCGGTCAATGGGATGATGCCGACTGACGCGCATTATTCGATCATCTGAATCCGCTTTTGGCACGCAGCCCGCTCCGCAGCGGGCCGGTGTTCGCGCGATGACGACGAAACGGCGGCGGCGAGCCCAGCTGGTGCGCGCGGCCGGTTACGGTAAAATGCATTCACCCTAACCGGCCGACTTCCGGATGAAGGTATTTCGCCATGCGTAAGTTGCCACCGCTCAATTCAATCCGCGCATTCGAGGCCGCAGCCCGGCATCAAAGCTTCACAGCAGCCGCGGCTGAACTGTCCGTGACCATCACGGCAGTGAGCCATCAGATCCGGCAACTCGAAGCACGCATTGGCCACAAACTTTTCGAAAGAACGGGTCGTGCGGTCACGCTCACGCCAGTGGGCAAGACGATTTACCCGCTCCTAAGAGACGGCTTCGACCAAATCGCTCAGGCGTTCGAGGTCGTCAATACTCGCACAAACGAAGACTCGATCCAGATCTCGGCCACCCGCGCATTCGCGGAGCGCTGGTTGATGCCCAGGCTGTCGCAGTTCAATGCCATCCACCCGGACATCATGGTGCATATCCACGGCTCGGAGAAAGCCGTCGATCTGCGCGCCGAAGACATCGACGTCGCTATTCGGTATGGACCCGTCGATACGGATCAACAGGATTCCGTGATTCTGGAGGACTGCTATATCGCGGTCGCCGATCGGGGTATTTGTCCTGAAGACCGTATCCCGACGATCGAGGACTTCCGCAAACGCCCGCTACTCGCCTACAAGTGGGAAAACCGCGCGCTGAATGCCCCGGACTGGTCCGCGTGGCTCGCGCTCGTCGAACACAATCAAAGCGTCGATTTCCGAATTTCCTGGTATAGCGAAGAAATGCTCGCGCTCTACGCCGCGGAGTGTGGTCTTGGGCCGTTGATGTGCAGTAACGTGTTGATCGACGAAGAACTACGCACTGGCCGCCTGTGCCGGATCGAAGGCCCCTGCCTGCCGGGTTTCTCGTATCGCCTCGTGGAGACGACCTCGACGCGCCCCAAGAAAGGTCTTCGCCCTTTCACGACATGGCTGCGTGAAGAGGCCCGCTTGTTTCGCGATAGGTCTGCGGTGACCGGATAAGTGTTCGAACGGTTTTGCCACATTGGCGAGCCATGCGGCGATGACATTGATCGCCGGCATATCTGTCATGGATCCTGGCCGAGGCGAGAGTCTCGGCGGCTTGTCCTCGGATATGGAACAGTACAAAAATTATTTACCAAGTTCGCCTATAACTGCCGAAATGAAGCTCTTTAGTTTCGGCGTCTGTCGGCGATCAGGATGATAGATAAGGTGAATTGGACGTGACGGGGTTTCATAGTCAGGCAGCACTTTGACAAGACGTCCAGAGCGCAAGCTTTCTCCGACCAGGTCCTCCGCGATGAAAGCGACGCCGAAGCCGTTCAAAGCTGCGACGAGAAGCGCCTTGGCGTCATTTACTCGCAAGCGATGCTTCACGTCGATCTGGTAGTTTTCATCACCGCGCACAAAGCGCCACTCACTGACGGCGGGGGCTGACGTCGAGGCGTACACCAGGCATTCGTGAGTCTCGAGATCGGTCGGCACCGCGGGAACGCCTCTCTCGCGCAGATAATCGGGTGATGCGCAGGCAACCAGGCGAAAGGGCGCGAGCTCGCGAGCAATAAAGCTGGAGTCGACTAGCGGGCCGACACGGAACACGGCCTCGAACTCCTCCTCGACCAAGTCAACGAAGCGGTCACTGAGCACGAGATCGACTTCTACCGTGGGATATTGCCTCAAATAGCGCGCGATGACCGGCGTCAACCTGTGCGTGCCAAACGATACGGGCGCATTGACGCGCAAGCGCCCGCGGGGTGCTCCCTTGGCCTCGTCAGCGAGGGAATCCGCCCAGTCCGCATCCGCCAAAACCAGCTTGCAACGATCGTAATATGCCTTGCCGATATCCGTCAGGCTCTGGCGGCGCGTCGTCCGGTTGAGCAACCGCGTGCCCAAACGGCTTTCGAGCCAGGTCACGTGTTTGGCGATCATCTGAGGCGACATGTTCAGAGCGCTAGCTGCTGTGGCGAAGGAACCGACCTCCACTGTTTTAACGAAGGCGGCCATGCTGGCGAGGCGATCCATTCCCTACTCCTGGTGGCGACACCCTTGTCGAGACCAGTCTTTATACCTGAGTTGGAGGTCAATAGTATCTTGCATATAGGCCCCTGGGGCCGCTACGAGAAAGGCTCTTGTCATGACCAAAATCGGGATCATCGGATCAGCCAGCCTAAACATAGCAAGCGGCCGGTACGCCCGAGGCCGATCCTCCACGGGCAAGCGCGGGAACGTCATTATGTTGAAACGTCGTCATTTCCTTGGAGCAGCATTCGGCTCGGTCCTCATTCCCGGGCTGGCGGCAGCGCAGACACAAACAGCCAGGACAGGAGGCTCTGGCCAGCTCGGGCTCATGCCCTTGGCCGCGACCTCCGCCGCCGAACGTCTGAATGAACTTGGTCCGGAAAATGCCGCCATGGCGGCATACGCGGGTTTGTGGGACGTCACCGAGACAGTATGGGATAAGCCAGGTGGCACTCCGGTCACGACAACCGGACTCGTCGCTGAACGCCGCATGATCGGGTCCTACCTGCAGGAGTTCATCCGTCCGGCTTCGGATACTTCTAGCCACGACATCAAGCGCATTGACTACCTGAGTTTCCAACGCGTGGAAGGCCGGTGGAAATACGTGTCGATAGAGATGCGAGCGCCGGTTGGCATCATGCCCGCCTACAGTTTCGACCGCGGCGACGCGGCGGGCGTCGTGCTCGTCCACGAACCGTTCGCGATTGCGGGCGGTGGGTCCGAAGTGGCGGGGCAGATGCTGCGCATGAACACGGTCATCACCCGCGACGGCCCGGACCGTGACGTCAAGAACCAGCACTTCATATTGTCTGACGGCGCCGGAACGGTCTGGCTCGCACACCGTTACGCCTATACACGCAGGGGCTGACGCTGAAGCCCAAATCGCCCTGAATGACACGGAGCGCTCGCGTGAGATCCTGGACAAATGTGCTGCTGGCCGCCGCTTTGCTGTTCACAACACCGCTGGCGGTTCGGGCTGCCAACGCCCTCGAGCCGCCGCCAGGGTTGAGCAGCCGGATCGATGCCATTCGGCACAGAGGGGTGCTGCGGGTCGCGGTGCTCAGCGAGTTTCCATGGCTGATCAAGAACCCCTCAGTCAACGCCGCGCCGTTCCGCGGCCCTGCCTGGCGATTGGCCGAGGAATATGCCCACCGCCTTGGAGTGAGCATCGAGACGACACCCGTCACCTCGGACGATAAGGTTTCGATTCTGGCGAGCGGCGCGGTCGACCTCTCCATCGCCCCACTGTTGGTGACGCCGGAGCGCGAGGCCGTCGTGGATATGATTCCCTATTCTGCCTCGGCGCATTGCGTGTTCGGTCTGGCTGACAATCCCAAGGTGGCGGCCGCAGCCCGGCTCGACGATCTCGATCAATCCGCGGTGACGATCGGTTTCATCGTCGGCACACCACAAGGGGCCTGGCTGCAGAAGCGGCTCGTCCGGGCGGCGCGGGACGGCATACCTGGGAACCTCACCGATTTGGCCACGGGCGAGATCCTGGCACACCGCGCCGACGTAGTGCCGATCGACAAGTTCTTTTTCCGCATGTTGCAAAGGAAGGTGCCCGGGCTCGCGTCGGTGCCGAAGGACTGCCTGGCTAGCCAGGAGTTGCCGGTCTCGATCGCCATGGCGGTCGACAAGGGTCAGCCGGCGTTTCTTGATTGGCTGCGAGCGGTCGCGGACAGCATCAAACCCGAGGTGGACGCCGAGATGGCGAGAACCGTCCAGGCGGGTCCGTGAGCCGGTACAAAAGCAGAGGTCCTCGCGGTACGGTTTATGCTTCGACTTGAACTCGGCAAGGTATCGCTGCGGGTAGACCATGAGTCCACATCAAGTCAAAAAAGACATAGAACATCTTGAGCACGTGATCCCGCTTGTTTCCAGGAAAGCCGTATTCCGTTGTCCTATTGGCGGTATAGGCTCGATTCCCTATTCCATTTCGTTAGACAAATCATCGCCGGCCGGGTTGGACCTGCGGATCAAGGCCTGCCAATAAGCGAGCGATCCACCCGGTGCGAAGGGAACGTTACGTCACATGGCAGGCATCCGGGAGGCAACGTAACGGGAACAGCGCGGTGGTTTACCGGATTTCCTCGCCGATAAAACGCGCGTCTTAGCAACACGTAGGTAGAAGCACCGACCGCCACTTTCTCAATTCACGCGAAAGGACTTTGATCATGGATGACATCTCTCCGGAAGCCTTCATCGACGCCATAAGCGGATATCAGAAGACCGCGGCGATAAAGGCCGCAGTCGCGCTCGATCTGTTCACCGCGATCCAGAATGAGGATGGCGAGCTCTCGCGCATAGCGAGGCGCGTGGAGGCCTCAGAGCGCGGTGTGCGCATACTGTGCGACTATCTGACTGTGCTGGGGTTTCTGCAGAAAGAGACGGAGTACTATCGATTAACGCCGTCGACGTCCGTGTTCCTTACAAGTTCCTCGCCGGCCGCGATGGGCAGCATCGTGGATTTTTTTGCGGCCCCCGAGATGATGGCACTGTGGCTGGACGATCCGGTTGTGTTCGTTCGCAAGGGCGGATCCATTGGACTGGGCAATATGGCCCCAGACCACCCCGTTTGGTTGAAATTCGCTCGCGCGATGGTGCCATTTGTGGCGCCAACCGCACAGAACATCGCTCAACAAGTGGGCGGATGGCCGCAAGCTCCGAAGCGCGTGCTCGATATTGCCGCTGGGCACGGGCTGTTCGGCATCGCGATCGCCAAGGCGGTCCCCGGCGCGGAAATTGTCGCAACCGACTGGCAAGCAGTACTGGAGATCGCGAAGGAAAACGCCGCAGCGTCCGGTGTGAGCGCGCGTCATCACACGATCGCGGGCAGCGCGTTTGAAGTCGATTGGGGAAAGGATTTCGATCTCGTGCTGATCACGAATTTCCTGCATCACTTCGATCGGCCAACCTGCGTGGAAATGCTCTCGAAGGTGCGCAGGAGCCTCAGTCCCGGAGGGCAAGTACTAGCCGTGGATTTCGTTCCTAATGACGATCGCGTGTCGCCACCGTTCGCCGCTGCGTTCTCCTTCGTGATGCTTGCGTCTACACCACAAGGTGATGCATACACGGCGCGCGAGTTCGAGGAGATGGGCCGCGAAGCGGGGTTTTCAACGGTCAGCGTAGCGCCGCTGCCGCCCTCGCCGCAAAGTCTCATCACATTCAAGTAGCGCGCTGCGAGGCTCTGCGCGGCGCACAGACGGCATTGTCTGTGCGCCGACCACGGCGGCTTGCGAGAAGCAACCATGTTTTCGACTGGATGCTGTTTTGCCCTACGTGCGGCCCAAGGCGCAACATTGATCGTCCAATTTTGTTCGGATAGGCTCGCAACGCCTCTCTAACCCGACTGGACATCAATGCAAAGACGCCGTTTTTTCGCTTCCCTGGCCTGGCTAGGTACCGCCCTGGGCTCACGACCGATCAACGCCGCAAATATCCGCTCCGGGCCCGGTGATGGCCCGATTCCGCAGGACCCGTCTTTCGCCAGCGCGACGCTCGCGCACTATCTGCAACGCATCGAAGCCATCGACCGCCGAGGGCCGCAACTGCGTAGCATCATCGAACTGAACCCGGACGCGCATCGAATTGCAATGTCCCTCGATGCCGAGCGGCACGCCGGCAAACTGCGTGGTCCGTTGCATGGCGCGGCGCTTGTCGTTAAAGACAATATTGCAACGGGCGACCGGATGTCGACCACAGCGGGCTCGCTTGTGCTCGACGGCATGCATGCCACGCGCGACGCCTTTCTGGTCGCGCGGCTGCGCGAGGCTGGCGCCGTCATAGTGGGCAAAACAAATCTCAGCGAGTGGGCAAATATCCGTTCGACGCGGGCGACGAGCGGCTGGAGCGCGCGTGGCGGCTTCACGCGCAATCCGCATGCGCTCGATCGCAACCCGAGCGGGTCGAGTTCAGGGTCGGCCGCGGCCATCGCGGCCGGCCTCGCGTCGATGGCGATCGGCACCGAGACCGACGGCTCCATTACGTCGCCCGCATCGATCAACGGAATCGTCGGCCTCAAGCCGACCGTCGGCCGTGTGAGCCGCGATGGGATCGTGCCAATCTCGAGCACGCAGGATACGCCCGGTCCGATGACCCGGACAGTGTCCGACGCGGCCCGGCTGCTGGCGGCGATTGCGGGCCGGGACGATAACGACCCCGCGACGCTGAAGGCGCCGCCGCCTGACGACTACGTTGCGGCGCTCGACCAGAACGCCTTGCGCGGAGCGCGCATTGGTGTTGCGCGCGAGTACTTCACCGCGCACGACGAGATCGACGGCGAGATCGAACGCGCAATTGCGC
Organism: Paraburkholderia ginsengiterrae; assembly: GCF_001645125.1. Lineage (GTDB taxonomy): Bacteria > Pseudomonadota > Gammaproteobacteria > Burkholderiales > Burkholderiaceae > Paraburkholderia > Paraburkholderia ginsengiterrae. The sequence continues at coordinate 86,773 of NZ_LXKA01000382.1, forward strand.
AGCTTATCGCGCTCGGTGCGACGATCGTCGACCCGATCGAGCTGCCGAAGGTCGACTATGCCAATGAGGAACAAAGCGTCTTGCTGCACGAGTTCAAACACGCGTTGCCGCTTTGGCTCGCGCAGTTCGCGCCCGACGCGCCAGTGAAGAATCTGGCCGACGTCATCGCCTTCAATGAAAAGCATCGCGAGAGCGAGATGCCGTTCTTTGCCCAGGAGCTGTTTGTGCAGGCGCAGGCACTCGGCGATCTGGACAGTGATGTCTATCGCAAAGCGCTCGCCGTGTGCGGGAAACGCGCGCGTGAGGACGGTCTCGATCATGCGTTCCGCGAACACCGCCTTGACGCGATCATCGCACCGACCGGGGGCACTGCATGGCTAACGGACCTGATCAACGGCGACAGCGCCGGCGACGGATTCTCGACGCCGGCGGCCGTCGCCGGGTATCCGCATCTCAGCGTGCCGGCGGGATTCGTCCGCGGCTTGCCAGTAGGACTCTCGTTCGTCGGGCCGGCCTGGAGCGAGGCACGATTGCTCGCTTACGGCTATGCGTTCGAGCAGGCGACGCAGTGGCGCCGGGAGCCGCGCTTCCTGATGCAATCGAGAGTGCCGCCGCTTGAGGCGTCGATCTGAATGCCGGTGGTGCCCGGGTTAGCCCGCCGCAACGCACCCGGGCATCAACTTGTCGCCCCTGGCAAGAAAATGAGGGCCTGAGCCTCAGAGGCGCCGCGTGTCGCCTAAAATACCGTCAAGGTATCAAATAGCCCGGACATGCCGTCGGTGGGACCTTTGGAGACTTTTAATACAATGTCTCACTGACTGACGGGTGGTCTATGGTGCAATCTCTTCGCTATTTTGGAGTCTTGGTCATCTGCGCGTTGTTCGCTGCCTGCGGCCAGATTCCGTCCAGGCAGGCTGCGTGCGGACCGGATTCCTGTCGCCCCCGGCACGAGCATGCGACGTCGCAATCCGGCGAGGCGTCATGGTATGCGGCAACGTTCCAGGGGCATCTCACCGCAAACGGAGAGCGCTACGATAGCGGCGCCCTGACTGCCGCTCATCGGACCTTGCCGGTCGGTACCTATGTGCGCGTCCGGTCGCTGGCTACTGGAAAGTCGGTTGTCGTTCGCATCAACGATCGCGGACCCTACGTCAAAGGCCGGATCATCGATCTCTCTTACGCGGCGGCTGAGGCCCTGGGTTTGCCGGACGCGCGGTCGATGCGCGTGCAGGTTGAACGTGTGGAGAAGACGCAGACGGGGTCGGACGAGGGCGACACCGTTATAAAGGAACCATGAAACGGCTATTTCTCGCTGCATTCGCAGCCATCTCTTTCGTGACTGGCGCTCATGCGCAAAGCAACGCGTCCGGTCCGCTCTTCACACCCGCGGGTAATTTGCAGTTCGTGCGCGTCGACCGCAATTTTGAGGGGATGCTCGACAAGGAAATTTTCGATCGCTTCAGCGCAAGCACGCTCACGCATTTCGACGACGTCGGCGACGGGAATGACAGCGTCGCGCGCACGCTCGTGCAGACGGACTCCGGGCCGGTGCTGTACGACTTTCGCCACCATCCTCCACTGGTGCAACGGCTGGGTCAGCGCATGACGGTCAAGCGCGTGTTCTGGCAAGGCGATGAGGTTGTAATGCAAGGCTCGCAAGGCTGGTATCGATTCAAAGGCGGCGTGCTGACGAAGCTGCAGTCGTCTACGATGACCTACCATTGACTCCGCACGCATCCGAACACACGAGCCGGCAATGAAATAGGTCGCGATGCCGCTATTCAGCGGTGGCATAAAAAAGACGCTGGTTGCAACTGGCAAATCAACGAAAAGAGGCCAGAAAAAAGGCCTATTCGTGAGGCAAGCGCACGCGCGTGATCGATAGAATTTCGTTACGTACCGTCACGCGTTCCGATACCTGTCGGATCGCTTTCTCACATCGGATTTCCGGTTAATTCAGCATGACACGGCTTGCAAGGCACTACGTCCCAGAACAACCGCAGCACGTTATTTTGCAGGGGCTCACGGGGCCCGCATTCCTGGACGAAGGAGACTACCTGTACTTCCTCGCCTGCCTGGCAGACGCAGCGCGCGTCGCCGATCTGGCAGTCCACGCGTGGGTACTCATGCCTGACGCGATACAGTTACTCGTCACGCCCTCATACGAGTCGAGCGTGGCAATGGCGATGCAGGCGGTCGGCCGTCGCTATGTCGAGACCTTCAACCGTCGCCACGGACGCCGCGGTACGGTGTGGCGCGGCACGTACTGCGCAACGGTGATCGAACCCGACCGCTATTTCCTGCTTGCGAGCCAGGTCATCGATCATGCGCCGGTGCGCAACCGGCTGGTGGCAGAGCCGGGAACCTACCCGTGGTCCAGCTACACGCATCACATCGGGCTGCGTGTCGATAGCTTCATCAAGGACCATCCCCTTTACCGGGCGCTCGGCAATACGCCCGCCGAGCGTTACCAGGCTTACCGCGATCTGGTCGCCCAGTCCCTCGACGAACTCGAGGTCGATAAACTGATTCAGTCGACGCTCAAGGGCTGGGTGCTCGGCAGCGCAGCGTATTGCGAGTGGGCGGCGCAGACAGCCAACCGGCGTTTGATGCCTCTGCTGCTGCGCGACCGGACGCCCAAGGTTCGCCCGGCACGCGTCCTCGAACGCGTGGACTAATCAAAAGAAAACAGGCAACGAAACGTTGCCAGTGCTTCTCTGCCGGTCCCACGAGATACTGCTCGTCCGTGACCGGCTCGGGCTATTTGACATTTTTGCCAATCAAGGCTTTTAGGCTGTATCCTTCGCCACGGAATCCAGGCGCGGCGCACACACGCGGCAGCTTTGGAATCAACGCGTTTGGGGTTCGGTCGTTCTGGCGATAGTCATTTGATTCCCTTCTTTTTCTTGTCCCGAGGCGATGCCACTATGAAAAAAATCATTCTCACACTGGTCACCTCGGTGGCCGCCTTTGCTTTGTGCTCTGCCGGGGTGCAGGCACAAGACCGCGAACTGGTCGTGGCATCGAGTGCCACCTACACACCGTTCGCGTTCGAGAACAAGGACAAGCAGATCGTCGGCTTTGACATCGACATCATCAATGCCATCGCGAAGCAGCAGCACCTGAAACTGCGTGTCGTGAATACGCCGTTCAGCAGCATCTTTGCGTCGCTCAACAATGGCGACGTCGACCTGGTGATCTCGGGCGTCACCATCAACGACAAGCGCAAGCAGAGTTTTGACTTCTCGGCACCGTATTTCGATGCGCGCCAATTGATTGCCGTGCCGAAGAGCAGCCCGGTGAAGTCGCTGAAGGATCTGGACGGCAAGAAGGTGTCGGTGGTCAGCGGCTCCACGGCCGACGATGTCATGAGCCGTGAAGTGGGCAAGACCAATCCCAACATCCGCCGTTTTGAGAGCACGCCGCTCATCATCTCCGAGCTGGCTTCGGGCGGCGTGGATGCGGCAATCGGCGACAACGGTGTCATCGCCTACCGGGTATCGCAGAATCCCGGCCTCAAGACTGTGGAAGACGCGAACTTCCCCAAGGAATACTACGGCATCGTCGTGCGCAAAGGCGACAAGGCCTTGCTGGAGAAGATCGACGCTGGTCTCGCTGCAATCCGTGCCGACGGCAGCTATAACGTGATCTACAAGAAGTGGTTCAATCAGGACTACAAGTCGCAGTAATGGTGTGATACGGCCGCGCGCGCAGGAACTGGCGACCTGGCGCGGGCCGCGGCGCAAACAAGCCCCTGGCCGCACTGCGGCCCTTTCGTTGTTTTAAAGCGAGCATGGAAGACAGCAATCCGATCTTGTGGTTCGGGTGGTTCCGCCCGGACATCCTGGTGGAATACAAGCAACTGTTCTGGCAAGGAGCGCTGGTCACCGTCGGCACGACCGTGGTCTGTGTGCTGATGGGCTGCGCGCTGGGCCTGCTGTTGGCGCTGGCGCGCCTTGCCGAGACGAGACATCAGCCGTGGCGTGCGGTGTGCCAATACCTGCTGCGCTGGCCGTCGACCGCCTATGTGAGCTTTTTTCGCGGCACACCGTTGTTCGTGCAGATTTTGCTGATTCATTTTGCGGTGATGCCGGTGTTCATCCATCCGGTGAACGGGCTTTTGATCAGCGGTGACCTGGCTCGCACACTGAAGCAGGAGCACGGAGCGCTGATCTCGGGCGTGGTGGCGCTGACGCTGAACTCCAGCGCGTATATCTCGGAAGTGTTTCGCGCCGGCATCCAGTCGATTGCGAGCGGGCAGAAGCAGGCGGGCCTGTCGCTGGGCATGACGCATGCACAGATGATGCGTTATGTGGTGATCCCGCAAGCGTTCCGGCGCATGCTGCCGCCGCTCGGCAACAACATGATTGCGCTGCTCAAGGACACGTCGTTGGTCTCGGCGATCGGGCTCGGTGAGATGGCCTACGCCGCGCGCACCGTAGCCGGCGCTTATGGCCGCTACTGGGAGCCTTACCTCGCCATCGCCGCAGCGTACTGGCTGATGACGTTCGCGCTGACCATCGGCCTGCACAAGCTGGAGCATTACCTGGCACGAACGGATCGCGTCGCTCACTGACAGCGGAAGAGCAGACGGCACCGGAAAGCCGCGGAGACACACCGCCATGCCCCATCAGATCACCCTCGGTCTTTCACCCTCACGTCACTGAACTAATTTGGGTGGCATATAGCCGCCATAGTATGTGCTTCCGCCGCCCGAACCGGTAACAGTGCATTTGGATTGCTGGGACGACGGCATAGTGGAGAGACTCTCCATCTGCACGTAGACGTCGGCATTGGAGCCCTTTCCGGGCGACTTAAGTATATGCAGGCAGGCAAATGCCTGAACGGTCTGGTCGGTGCCTGGGGTTACGTCGGTCACGACGGGCACCATCACGTAGGCACACGCGCCGTTGCCGTTCAGATCACTACATGCATCCGTAAGGCCGAAAAGATTGCTCTTCGTGCCATTCTCAACCCATATCTGTTGTCCGGTGGTCACGGAAGGGGCACCACTCGACACCCCATTGGTTATGTTCGTGATGACATCCTGGTTGTTTTTATCGCTGTTATCTTTTGGCGCAGACAGCGGCGTCCATTCTCCGCCTTGGCAACTGCTATTGGTGGAGGTGTGGTAGACCGATTGAATCTGGAAGACATACGGCTGCCCCGCTGTTTGGGGGTAGTCGGAGTATGTGCTGTTGACTCCCGAAGTGGGTGACAAATCCGGTGAGTTACTAGCGGTATTCCAGAACTGTTTATAAAGGCACTGCGATATGGCGAGAGGGAACAGATTATTTGCGCTTGCAGTGGACCCGGGCGTGGCGACGGCTGCGGTCGCTGTCGCGCTGATTGGCATCGACGATATCCCAATCACGGGTGCCAATAGGAGCTTCAAAGGTCCACCGTTGTGCGTATCCGCAAGGCTCACGGTCACCTGGACAGCGGGAAAGTCGTATTGTCCGGGTGTGATGGTCGTCGCTTGCATGCCAGCCGGTGATCCCTGCACGTTCCAGTATCCCACTTGAATCTGTTGCGCAGTTTTCAGGGCTGCGCCATTCGCATAATTGCCTGTGATGGTAGTGCCTACAGTCGATTGTGCTGCGCTGTCCGCTGAATTCCACTTGCCAGCGGGTGCGGCCGTTCCGGGTGCGGCGACCAGGCCGGTAAGTTGGTTAACACCGGCAAGTGCAGCGGCGTCGGCAGCGTTCTGCAATTCATTGCGGACAACCAGAGCGCGTCCAATGTCGATTGCGAGCGCCGCAAAGCCGAGCAGGACGACAAGAAACAGCGCCACCTGGATCGCAACCACACCGTGTTGATGTTTCCGCGCCTGGCGGCGAAGGGCTTGAGTGTGAGGATTCGCGTTCATTTTTTCTTCCTTGCTTTATGGATTCGCATGCGATGCAAAGGCAAGGATCACTCGCAATTCATTGTCGTGGACGCAGTCAGGGTGAGCGCATTCTTGGCGAAACTGGCGAGCGGGTTGAGTTGGGTACCCTCAACAACTCCGCTGCCTATCGCCAGGCCAGTGAACGGATAACTCACCGTCACGGTGAGTGGCGTGCCGGTGCCCGTGCATCCTGTCGTCGGGCTAACGGTAGCGGACGGAGTCCCGCTTCCACCGAACGTAATCAGGTTCTTCGCCAGATTGTTCGTGGCAGTACTCACAATCGCAGAGGAAGCCGGATACGGCATGCTGTACACAACACCCTGTCTCGTTGCTTCACGGCTGGCATTGGTGATGACTGCCTTGTCATAGAGCATGACGCTGAATTCGATGATTCCGAAGAGCAGTAAAAGAAGCAGGGGCAAGACGAGGCCGAACTCGACAACCGCTGTCCCGGATTGACGTCGCGCACCAATCCTGATTCCGGACACGGATCGCCGCCCGGCGGTCCGCTGAGATGGATATGTATTTGATTGATGATGGTCGTGGTGCCACGAAGGGCCGGAGAAATGCTGTGATGTCTCCGTCGGTGCGGTATTGGTCGCGCTCCTGCACGCAAATGTTCTCATCGGATTCCCCGTCGATCATGTTTTTGGATGGGGTCTTGTTCCTATGAGCAGCCCCATTCATCGATGCCCGTCTCTCTCGCGTGACCATCTGCGATGCACGGACTATGCCAGCATCGAAAAATCAAGGCTTCGCGCAGAAGCCAACATCGGCGAATGGCGTTATTTGATGAGAACCGACCAAATATGGTTCAGATCTGCAACGTCGTTCGCCTTGCCGTAATGGTCGGTGCAGACTTGGCTTGCTCACTTTGCCGTGTCTCTCGTCGTTGAGCTTGCCGCCACTATTTGTTCCAGCCTTGTCGCGTACAAGCCGAGCATCCGAGCCGCCACCCGTCAATGTGAGAGTGCGCCAATCGACTGCGCACAAGAGAAGGTCAATTCGCTGATTTGGATCGAATGCCTCACATTTGAGACATTGCGAATGCAAAGCTATTGATCAACACTCCAAAGCATGGAGGTGAAAATGATTAGGTATCCGATTTGAAATACTTGGAACGCCAGCGCGCGAAGACACGCTACAGGCACTTTGCAGACGTGGCGGCGGATGTAGTGCGGCGATACAGGAGTTCGAGGATCGGCGTCATCGGCGGGGTGGCCGCGCAGGAAGTGTGGCCGATGCCTGCGAATCGTTGCGTGGGGTAGCCAACATATGTGACGAAGTTCTCCTGAACGGAAATCAGACGAGTGCCAGAAAGTTGCGCACCACAGCTGAAGGATCGTCACGTCGGGAGGCCAAAGCGAGCTTGGCGCGCAGCCCGCGCGCCACCAGCTGCCGATACACGACCCCGGCAACACGCACCTGCGTGATGGCTTCCGGGACGATAGATATACCCATGCCTGCCGCTACGAGGGTAAGTGTCGATGCGATCTGCGGAGCGGGTTGCGCCATTTCCGGTTCGAAACCGGCTGCCGCACAGGCGGCGACGATGTCGTCGAAGAGCCCGCTACCCGCTTCTCGCGGCACTTGCACGAAGGGCTCATCGGCAAGCTCCGATAACGCAATCCGCTTCCTGGGTGCGAGCGGATGAGCGGTGGGCAACGCCACCAGCATCGGCTCATCGCGCCAGTCCTGCTGCTGCACGGTCTCGGCGACGCGGCGTTTTGGCCGAACGATGGCGACATCGAGCTGCCCCGCTTCGAGATCGTCCAGGAGGACGCCTGAGGTCGCTTCGTACAACGTCAATTCGGCATCGGGGTAAGCTCCCCGGAATTTGCGAATCAGCGCCGACACATGTTCGTTGAAGGCCGCCGTACCGGTGAATCCCACCCGCAAGTGCCCGGTCTCGCCGCGCGCCGCACGTTTTGCCGCACGTGATGCGCGCTCTGCGTCGGCCAAAACGCGGCGAGCTTCATCCGCGAACACCTGTCCTGCCACGGTGAGCTCAGCGCCCCGCGCGGTACGTTTGAACAGCTCGACGTCGAGTTCCCTTTCCAGCGCCTTCACCTGCTGGCTAAGCGGCGGCTGGCCAATGCCGAGCACATCGGCGGCCTTCGTGAAGTTTGCTGCGTCGGCCACAGCCAGGAAATAGCGCAGATGCCGGAGTTCCATATCCTCGTTCCTTTTAGGGGGCGACGGCATCAGCCGACAGTAAGCCAGTGCTAAAACATATCGCTCGCGTTGGTTTCATATATTGGACATATGGACGAAGATTGGCAAGAATGAAGTCAGTTCCATCATTGAATCGAGTACGACCATGTCTTCCGTCTGCCAGTCAGCCACGCTCGAGCGGCCTGACGCGAAAGCGACGCTTCCATCTGGCGTGTCCCCCGGCTCCGCCGTTTACCGGCGTATCGCATTCGCGCTCTTTCTTGCCGGCTTCGCGACCTTCTCGCTGCTTTACTGTGTGCAGCCGTTGCTGCCAGCTTTCACGCGGGAGTTTCATATTGGCGCGGCAGCCAGTTCGCTTTCACTGTCTTTGTCGACCGGGTTTCTGGCGGTATCCATTCTGTGTGCGGGGGCACTCTCTGAGCGTGTAGGGCGGCGCGGACTCATGTTTGCGTCAATGACCTGCGCGGCGCTCTTCAACATGCTGGCCGCCGGTGCGTCGAGTTGGGACGTCATGCTGGTGTGGCGTGCGTTTGAAGGGTTTTCGCTCGGCGGCGTGCCTGCCGTTGCCATGGCGTACCTTGCCGAGGAAATCGCAACGGAAGGGCTGGGGTTTTCGATGGGGCTCTATGTCGGTGGGACGGCCTTTGGGGGCATGGTCGGCCGAATCGGAATGAGCGCTCTGGAAGAGTGGTTCTCATGGCGCACGGCGATGCTGACGATCGGCGTGATCGACCTCCTTGCTGCCATCGCATTCGTGATGCTGCTGCCGACATCGCGGCGCTTCATCAAGCGCACCGACTTGACGCTTCGGCACCATCTGCAGATGTGGAAAGCGCAGTTGCTGCACAACCGTTTGCCTTCCGTTTTTGCAATTGGCTTTCTCGTCATGGGTGCGTTCGTCACGGTGTACAACTACGCCGGATTTCGGCTGACAGCGCCGCCGTTCAATCTGAGCTCGACGGCATGCGGTCTGATCTTTGGGGCCTATCTGTTCGGTATGGTGTCGTCGTCGACTGCGGGGGCGCTTGCGGACAAGCTCGGGCGAGCACCTGTTCTCGTGAGTGGTCTCCTGCTGTTCGCAGTCGGCCTCGCATTGACGCTTTCGCTCTCGCTAACTTTGGTTATCGTCGGTATCGTGCTCGTCACCATCGGTTTTTTCGTGACCCACTCGGTGGCGAGCGGATGGGTTGGGCACCTGGCAGGCCCGGCGAAAGGTCATGCGGCTTCGCTCTATCTGCTCGCGTACTACGTCGGCTCCAGCGTGCTCGGGTCTCTGGGAGGCTCGTTCTGGCAGCACGGAGCGTGGCCGGCGGTCGCGTCGTACGTTGCGGTGCTGCTTGTGCTGTGCCTAGTGGTTGCGCTAAACGTAGTTCGCAAGCGCGCCGTTGTTTGATCCTGCCGACGTTGCTGTCTAGCTGGACGACCTTAACCGTTTGCTCAATCGGAAGGCCGTTTTTCTCAATCGCCTTGGGGCAAATAAGCCTTGGCCGGACTCTGTATCGTTGAGTCCTTGCCGCCAGGTTCCTCCCCTTACTCCTCAAACCCCACCCCGCCGCGACGTCTCAACTGCGAGACGTCGCGAAGCGGCGGCGCGCCGAAGAGCCGGCTATATTCGCGGCTGAACTGCGAAGGGCTGTCATACCCCACCCGGATCGCCACCGACCCGACATCTGCGGTATGCCGCAGCAGCAATCTGCGCGCCTCGTGCAGCCGCAGTTGCTTCTGATACTGAAGCGGAGTCAGCGTCGTCACATTCTTGAAGTGATGATGGAGCGACGACACGCTCATATTCACCGCCTGCGCCAGCGTCTCCACCCGCAAAAGCTCCGTGTAATGCGTCTGGATCCACTCGATCGCCCGCGCGATCCGGTATGTCTGGCTGCCGTTCACCGCGACGTGCCGCAACCGTTTTCCCTGCTCGCTCGTCATCAGGCGATACAGCAATTCCTTTTCGATGAGCGGTGCGAGGATGGGAATGTCACCCGGAGTATCGAGCAATCTTACGAGCCGTAGTGCGGCGTCGAAAACCGACGCCGACAGCGTGCCCACGGTAATGCCTTCTCCCGCCGATGCGGCATCCGGTTCGGGCAGGCGCAGCTGCGTTGCCAGTTCGACGATTCGCTGCGGATCGAGCGAGAGCTTCACACACAGATACGGCGCGTCGGGAGACGCCCGCGTCACTTGCGACATCACCGGCAGATCGACGGATGTCACGAGGCAATGCTTGTGATCGTAAACGTACGCCTGCCCCGCAACCATGACCCGCTTGGCGCCCTGCGCCGCGAACACGAAGGCGGCGCTCGACACGCCGCAGCCGAGATCCACGGGCTGCGAGTAGCGATAGAACGTCAGCGACGGGATCGCCGTTTGATGCGCGCCGTCAGTCGGCGCGAAGCGGCTGATGAGCGCGGCAAGTTCGCACCGTGCCGCTTCGCGCGCTACCGAAGGATCGAGCTGGGAGGGGAGCTGTTTCATGTGCATGGCAATCCGGGGATGGAATCGAGCATACCCAACCGCTGCGGGGCAAGCATGGCCGGCCTGGTGAATTTGCAGCATTGTTCAATATTTTTGCAGGATTGTGTAATCACAACAGCCGGCGCTCGGTCACACTGCCGCCTACACCCGGATTCACGTCCGGGCTTTCCCTACGGAGAGGTTTCATGTCTACATCGTTTGTCCTGAACGGCAAGAACGTTACGGTCGATGCCGATCCCACCATGCCGCTTCTGTGGGCCATCCGCGAGAACGCGGGCCTGCACGGCACCAAGTTCGGCTGCGGCATGGCGCAATGCGGCGCCTGCACGGTTCATCTGGAAGGCGAAGCCACCCGCTCGTGTGTGCTGCCGCTCGCCGCGGTCGCCGGCAAGCAAATCACGACCATCGAAGGTATTGAAAGCCGGCCCGCGAAAGCCATTCAGGCCGCATGGGTCAAACTGCAGGTGCCGCAGTGCGGGTACTGTCAGTCCGGGCAGATCATGTCCGCGACAGCCTTGCTCGAACATAACGCCACGCCCACCGACGCCGACATCGACGCCGCGATGAACGGCAATATCTGCCGCTGTGCGACCTACACCCGCATTCGCGCGGCCATTCACGAAGCCGCTGCCACGCTGAAGGCCTGACCATGACGACCGATCTCGATCTCAAGGACGCGGTGCGCCCGTCACGCCGGACCTTCCTGAAAGCCGCCGGCGCCGCCGCGGCAGTGGGTCTCACCATCGGCTTCGAATGGGCGGGCATGGGCCGCCGCGCGCTCGCCGCCAATCTGCCCAACGCGACGTTCGCGCCGAATGCGTTCCTGCGCGTTGCGCCGGACAACACCGTCACGGTTATCGCGAAGCACGTCGAGATGGGCCAGGGCGCTTACACCGGCATCGCGACGATCGTCGCGGAAGAGCTGGATGCGAACTGGCAGGACGTACGTGTCGAAAGCGCGCCCGCCGATGCGAAGCGCTACGCGAATCTAGCGTTCGGCACGATCCAGGGCACGGGCGGCAGCTCGGCGATGGCCAACTCGTGGACGCAATTGCGCGAAGCCGGCGCTAAAGCGCGCGCGATGCTGGTCTCCGCCGCCGCTGCGCAGTGGAAAGTGCCCGCGTCCGACTTGACGACGCGCGACGGCAGCGTTCATCACGCGGCCACGAACCGGACCGCGGCGTACGGCTCGCTCGCGTCGGCCGCGTCACGCTTGCCGGTTCCCGACAAGGTCACGCTCAAGTCGCCGAAGGATTTTCGCTTGATCGGCCATCAGCTGCCGCGCGTCGACGTGCCGTCTAAAACCGATGGCACCGCGCAGTTCACGCTCGACGTGACGTTCACCGGCATGCTGGTCGCGCTGCTGCAGCGACCGCCGCTGTTCGGCGCGACGGTCAAGTCGTTCGATGCGTCGGCCGCGAAAGCCGTGCCGGGCGTCGTCTCGGTCGTGCAGGTGCCGGGCGGCGTCGCCGTGGTCGCTAAGGGCTTCTGGGCGGCGAAGCAGGGCCGCGATGGGCTGAAGGTCGAATGGGACGAGACGAATGCCGAAAAGCGCAGCTCGGACGCGATCATGGCCGAATACCGGCAGCTCGCCGAGCGGCCCGGCGCATCCGCCCGCAAGGAAGGCGATGCGACACAGGCGCTTGCGGGCGCGGCGAAGAAAATCTCGGCCACCTACACGTTCCCGTATCTCGCTCACGCCCCCATGGAGCCGCTCGACGCCGTCGTCAAACTCACCGCCGACAGCTGTGAGATCTGGGCCGGCGACCAGTTCCAGACCATCGACCAGGGCAACGCCGCGCACACGGCGGGGCTCGATCCGCAGCAGGTGAAGATTCACACGCTGTACGCGGGCGGCAGCTTCGGGCGGCGCGCGAACACGCGCTCGGACTATATCGTCGAGGCCGTGTCGATCGCGAAGGCGCTGGGTGCGAACGGCACGCCGGTCAAGCTGCAATGGACCCGCGAGGACGACATCCACGGCGGCCTCTACCGGCCGATGTACTTTCACAAGCTCGATGCGGGCCTCACCGCCGACGGCAAGCTGGTCGGCTGGCGGCATCGCATCGTTGGCCAGTCGATCCTCGCCGGCACGCCGTTCGCCAGCATGATGGTCAAAGACGGCATCGACGGGACGTCTGTCGAAGGGGCTGCTAACGTGGCCTACGCGATTCCGAACATCTCGGTCGAATTGACGACCACGCAGACCGGCGTGCCCGTGTTGTGGTGGCGGGTGGTCGGCAGCTCGCACACGGCGTTCGCGGTCGAGGCGTTCATGGACGAAGCCGCGCACGCTGCGGGCAAGGACCCGTTCGAGTTCCGCCGCGATCTGCTCGCGCACGAGCCGCGCATGCGGGCCGTGCTCGAACTCGCCGCGCAGAAAGCGGGCTGGGATCCGGCCAAGCCGCTTCCGAAAGGGCGCGGGCGTGGCATCGCGGTGGCCGAGGCGTTCCAGACGTTCGTGGCGCAGGTGGCGGAAGTCTCCGTCGACAAGGACGGCAATGTGAAGGTGGAGCGCGTTGTCTGTGCGGTGGATTGCGGCACGCCGATCAATCCCGACGTCATCGCCGCGCAGATGGAAGGCGGTATCGGCTTCGGTCTCGGCGCGGCGTTGCACAGCGCGATCACGCTGAAGGACGGCAAGGTCGAGCAGAACAACTTCGACAGCTACCAGGTGCTGCGGATTGCCGAGATGCCCAAGGTCGAAGTGCATATCGTGCCGTCGGGCGAAGCGCCGACGGGTGTCGGCGAACCGGGTGTCGCGCCGGTCGGGCCGGCGGTGGCGAACGCGATCTTCGCGGCCACCGGCAGGCGGATCCAGTCGTTGCCGTTCCCTGCCGCTTCAGACAAGACCGCCTGACGGGCAACCCGCAGAGGGCGCGCCTTTTCGCCTTGAGGCCGTGAATTGCGCTCCCGCGTGTTTGCCACGCGGGAGCGCCACATCGCTTAACGCGGGTTGTCAGTATTCGTGATGTTCGTGGTCGTGATCGCGGTCGCGCTGCGAGTAACGATCATGCGGATGGCGGTGCATCCATTCATCGCGCTCCCAATAACGGTGGCCGTCCCAGTAGCGCTCGCCGTGCCAGCCGAGCGCGATCGTCACGCCATGGGCGGGAGCCGGCCCTTCGTACCTCGGTTGCGGCGGTGGCGGCGCGACGTAGACTTGCGCGAACGCCGAGCCCGCCATGGCGAGTGCAGTGCCTGCCACGAGCGTCATCAGAATCGAACGCGTTGGTTTCATCATAGGTTTCATCGTGTACCTCCATCAGATACCCGAAATTGAGCATGGCTCGTACCTGATCGAAGGGGAGATGGCGCCATGAGCAAGTCCATCGGGAATCAACCAGTAGAACGGTTGAACGAGCGTTAGACGCGGTTCCGTACTACGAGAATTCGAGGAGCGATTTCAGGCGTTTATTACATCGAAAACCTCGAAATGCGACATAGTACGGCTAGCTCTCGTTAACCCTGTGTCTCGTTCGGAATCCATGCGCAACCTCGCCTATCTGCTTCTCCCGCTCACGCTTGCCTCGCCGCTCCCGGCCACGGCGTTCGGCATGGACAATCCAGACTACGATCAATGCATCCTGCAATCGCTGAGGAACAGCCAAAGCAACGTGGCGGCAGAAGCCATCCGGCGCTCGTGCGAAGCGCTATACAGAAACGGCGCGCTGCTCCTGCCTCGCGAAAGGTCGTATCACGTGTGTGTGCTGGAGAACGTGCAGAGCGTGAGAGACGGATATGCGGTTCAACAGATTCTGCGAGCGTGTCAGCGCCAGAATCAGATGTAAGTCGTTTCGGAGTGCTGTTCATCGAATCGCTCCAGCTCATCGAGCTGATCATGCGAACCGGCAGCTTTGCCGTCGCGGCCTGGGCGCCGCACCGGATGCCCTCGGACGTCAGGCAGACACTCTGCTCCACGCAATAACGCCAAGAAAGCAAATTGTAATATCGGAGTGGGCGGCAGCCTTAGTGCGCAGCACTCGGGAATGCATGGGCTTGAGCCACGGCCGCTCAGCGTCGTAAAATCGTGGCACATCGGTTTGGGGGCCCAGCAATGTGTCTGGTTTCTCGTTGCGATTTCAGTCAGGAAACCCGGCAATGCCCGGCGCTATTCCAACCTGCCTCGTTCCATGAGGCCCGTGGCTATTGCGGAATCATCTTTGAGCCCGCGCCATGACCCCGCTCATTGCCGTCAAAAAGCTCAGCAAGAGCTTTCCAGGCGTCAGGGCGCTTCACGAAGTCCAGTTCGAACTCATGGCCGGTGAAGTCCACGCGCTGATGGGCGAGAACGGCGCCGGCAAGTCGACCCTGATGAAAATACTCGCCGGCGTGTACACGCGGGATTCGGGTGAAATTCTCTACGACGGCCAGCCGGTCGATTTCCAAAGCCCGCGCGAGGCGCAGGCCGTGGGCGTCGGCATCATTCATCAGGAACTCCAGCTGATGAATCATTTGACCGTCGCCCAGAATATGTTCATCGGCCGCGAGCCGCGCGGGCGGCTCGGCCTGTTTCTCGACGAAGACAAGCTCAACGCGCAAGCGCGTGACATCCTTTCCCGCATGCACGTGAATATCGATCCGCGCGCCGTGGTCGGCTCGCTCACTGTCGCCAGGCAGCAGATGGTCGAAATCGCCAAGGCGCTGTCGTTCGATTCGCGCGTCCTGATCATGGACGAGCCCACCTCGGCGCTCAACGACGCCGAGATCGTCGAGCTATTCCGCATTATTCGGGAGCTGAAGGGCCGAGGTGTCGGTGTGATCTACATTTCCCACAAAATGGACGAACTCAAGCAGATCGCCGACCGCGTGACCGTGTTACGCGACGGGGAGTATGTGGCCACGGTCGGCGCCGGCGGGACGAGCGTCCAGACAATCATCGGTATGATGGTCGGGCGGACCTTGACCGACACCGGACCTTCGCCAGGCGTTGCGGACAAAGGCGGCGTCGCGCTCCAGGTCCACAATCTGAATGCAGGCCCGCTGGTCCGGAATGTGAGCTTCACGCTGCACAAAGGCGAAATATTGGGATTTGCCGGCTTGATGGGCGCCGGCCGCACCGAGGTTGCGCGTGCCGTGTTCGGCGCCGATCCGGTCGAGTCCGGTGAGATTGTGGTGAACGGCGTGAAGGCGACGATCAGGAGTCCGAGTGACGCCGTGGCGCGTGGTATCGGCTATCTTTCGGAAGACCGCAAGCGCTTTGGCCTTGCGACCGGCATGGACGTTGAATCGAACATCGTCATGTCCAACTTGCGGAAGTTCCTGTCGTTCAACTTTTTCTTGCGGCGAAACCAGATACGCCGGACCGCCGGCCATTTCATCAAGCTGCTTGCCATTCGCACGCCTTCCGCGACGCAGCAGGTGCGGCTTCTTTCAGGCGGCAACCAGCAGAAGATCGTGATTGCGAAATGGCTCGAGCGCGACTGCGACGTGCTGTTCTTCGACGAACCGACGCGCGGCATCGACGTCGGCGCGAAGAGCGAGATCTACAAACTCCTGCGCTTGCTCGCCGGGCAGGGCAAAGCGATTGTGGTGATCTCGTCGGAGCTGCCGGAAATCTTGCGTATGAGCGACCGCATCGTTGTGATGTGCGAAGGCCGTATCACCGGCGAACTCTCGGCGGCCGACGCGACGCAGGAGAGCATCATGCATCTGGCAACGCAGCGCGAAACCTTGAAAGTAGCGGCGTGAGCCTCAAGAGGACCCTATGACACTGCCATCGGATACGTCGGCGCTAGCTAATGACGGACGTTCATCGAGCCTCAGAGCCCGTGTGCTGGCTCCGACCGCTCTGCAGAAGCTGCTCGCTTTCACGAGTCTGATCCTGCTGCTGGTTTTCTTCAGCTTCGCTTCGCCCGCCTTCATGCAGATGGACAACATGCTGGGCATTTTGCAGGCGACGGCGGTCAACGGCGTGCTGGCGATTGCCTGTACGTTCATCATTATCACGGGAGGCATCGATCTGTCGGTCGGCACGCTGATGACCTTTACCGCAGTCATTTGCGGCGTGTTTCTTACCTTCTGGCATATGCCGATGTGGGTCGGCGTAGTCGCCGCCATTGGCACGGGCGCGCTCTGCGGGACCATTTCCGGAACCCTCACGGCGAAGATGAAGATCCCGCCGTTCATTGCCACCCTGGGCATGATGCTGCTGCTAAAAGGACTGTCGCTGGTCGTCTCGGCCGACAAGCCGATCTATTTCAACGACACCGAGAACTTCTACATGATCTCGCAGGATTCGTTGATCGGTTATTTTCTGCCGAGCGTGCCGGTGCCGAATGCCGTGCTGATTCTGTTCTTCCTCGCCATCGTGAGTTCGATCACGCTGAATCGCACGGCACTTGGCCGCTACACCTTCGCGCTCGGCAGCAATGAAGAGGCGGTGCGCCTTTCCGGCGTGAATGTCGACCGGTGGAAGATCGCGATTTACGGTCTGGGCGGAGCGATTTGCGGCATTGCGGGGCTGCTCATCGCCTCGCGCCTGAATTCGGCTCAGCCGGCGCTCGGCCAGGGTTATGAACTCGAGGCGATCGCCGCGGTGGTGATTGGCGGCACGTCGCTCAGCGGCGGTTCGGGCACGATTCTCGGCACGATCATCGGCGCTTTCATTATGAGCGTGCTGACCAACGGCCTGCGCATCATGTCCGTCGCGCAGGAATGGCAGATCGTGGTCACGGGTCTCATCATCATTCTCGCGGTCTACGCCGACATCCTGCGACGCAGGAAGAGCTGACACCGCGCTGGACGAAATCAAGACGGGGGAGCGAGTCAGGCTTCCTTAACAACAGAAGGAGATGGTCCACCCTAAGAGGAGCAATACCATGTTGAATAGAAGAATATTGAGTGTCGTCGTTGGCCTGGGTGCACTCGTTGTCGGGACGAATTTTGCGCTTGCGGAAGAAGCTTATATTCCGCTCGTGTCGAAAGGTTTTCAGCACCAGTTCTGGCAGGCGGTGAAGTCCGGCGCCGAACAGGCGGCGAAGGAGCATCACGTGCGGATCACCTTCGAAGGTCCGGAAACCGAGGCCATGGTCGATAAGCAGATCGACATGCTCTCGGCCGCGCTCGCGAAGAAACCGCAGGCGCTCGGCATCGCCGCGCTCGACAGCAAGGCGGCCATTCCGCTTCTGAAGCGGGCACAGGCCTCCAAAATACCGGTCATCGCGTTCGACTCCGGCGTGGACAGCGACATCCCGCTGACCACCTGCGCAACGGACAACCTTGCCGCGGCCGCGCTCGCCGCCGACAAGATGGCCGAGGCGATCGGCGATTCCGGTGAAGTGGGCGTGATCGTCCACGACCAGACCAGCCGCACGGGTATTGATCGCCGCGACGGTTTCCTGAACGAGATGAAGGCCAAGCATCCGAACATCAAGATTGTTTCTGTCCAGTACGGCGGCGGCGACCATCTGAAGTCGGCGGAGATCGCCAAGGCGATGATTCAGGCCAATCCCAACCTGAAGGGCATCTTCGGCGCCAATGAAGGCTCGGCGGAAGGCGCGGCGATCGGCGTCAAGGAATCGGGCAAGAAGCTCGTGCTGATCGGCTATGACTCCGGCAAGGAGCAAAAAGAGGACATCAACTCGGGCTTGATGGCCGGCGCCATTACACAGAACCCGGTCGGCATCGGCAAATGCGTCGTCGACTCCGCGGTGAAGGCGCTCAAGGGCGAGAAGCTGCCCAGGAAAGTCGACACGGGCTTCTACTGGTACGACAAGAGCAACATGAGCGATCCGAAGATCGCCGCCGTGCTCTACGATTGACCAGCGCCGCCGGGGCGCGAAGGCGGGGAAGGGCGCGGTCCTTCCTTTGCTCTTCGTGACCCCGCAACGCGGCAGAAATGCCGGCATTGCAACGCACCAACCCGTTTCGCCCTGCCTCACCGGCAGAGGCCGATCGCCGTTGCCTGGGAGCGTGTTCAGATGACCAAGATCGTCAAGCTGTCTGTCCGGGATATCCGATTCCCGACCTCGCGTTCACTCGACGGCTCCGACGCGATGAACGCCGCGCCGGACTACTCCGCCACCTATGTGACGCTCGAAACGGATTCGCCGCAGGCGCTCACGGGCCATGGTCTCACTTTCACGATCGGGCGCGGCAACGAGATTTGCGTCACTGCGGCACAAGCGCTCGCACCCCTGGTGGTCGGCAAAACGCTCGAGGATATTGCTGCGAACATGGGGGCGTTCTGGCGCGCGCTGACCTCGGATAGCCAGTTGCGCTGGATCGGCCCGGACAAGGGCGCCATTCACCTGGCAACGGCAGCGGTGGTGAATGCCGTGTGGGACCTCTGGGCCAAATCGGCAGGCAAGCCGGTGTGGAAACTGCTCGTCGACATGAGCCCGGAAGAACTCGTGCGTTGTCTTGACTTCCGCTATGTGACCGATGCGATCACACCGCAAGAGGCCATTGCGATGCTGCACCGGCATGCGAAGACACGCGGCGAGCGGGAGAAAGAAATGCTTGCACACGGCTATCCGGCTTACACGACGTCGGCCGGCTGGCTTGGCTATGACGACAACAAGATCCGCCGGCTCGCCCGTGAGGGCGTCGCCCAGGGCTGGACGCACTTCAAGCAGAAGGTGGGCGGCAATCTCGAAGAAGATATGCGCCGCGCCCGCATCCTGCGTGAAGAAATTGGCCAGGACCGCAAGCTGATGATGGACGCGAACCAGGTGTGGGATGTCGATGAAGCGGTGGCGAACATGCGCAGGCTGGCGGAGTTCGACCCTTGGTGGATCGAGGAGCCCACGAGCCCCGATGACATTCTCGGCCACGCGGCCATCCGGCAGCGGCTTCGACCCATTGGCGTCGCGACAGGCGAGCACTGCCAGAACCGCGTGATGTTCAAGCAGTTGCTGCAGGCGCAGGCCATCGACTTCTGTCAGATCGACAGCTGCCGCCTGGGTGGACTCAACGAAGTGATCGTCGTCCTGCTGATGGCGGCGAAATTCGGCGTGCCCGTGTGTCCGCACGCGGGTGGCGTGGGCTTGTGCGAATACGTGCAGCACATTTCGCTGTTCGACTATATCTGCGTGTCGGCTTCGCTGGAGAAACGGGTGCTCGAATACGTGGACCATCTCCATGAGCACTTCGTCGATCCCGTCGTGATCCGCAGCGGACATTACATGCCGCCGCAGCGCCCGGGCTACAGCATCGAAATGCATGCTGCGTCCCTTGATCAGTACAGTTTTCCCGACGGCCCGACCTGGCGGACCTGAAGCCGTGCGCGCGGCGATCAGACTTTCTATCCAAGCCAATAATCATGTCGGCCTACTTACAAGTCGGACGGAGGCAGTACCATGAAACCAGCAGTATCGACGGAGTCTCATCCGCATCGCATCCCGTTCTTGCAGGGACTTCTGCCCTTCAATTCCGCGCAGCTGCCGCATGACATTATTGCCGGGATCACGCTCGCGGCCCTGGGCATCCCGGAGGTGATGGGATACACGAAGATTTCCGGCACACCTACCGTCACCGGCCTTTATACGATCTTGCTGCCGCTCATCGCGTTTGTCGTTTTTGGCGCGTCGCGTCAGCTGGTGGTCGCGGCGGACTCCGCGACCGCGGCTATTCTCGCGGGTACGCTCACGGCCGTCGCCGCGTTAGGCAGCAAAGAATATATCGGTCTCACGAGCACGGTGGCGCTGACGGTTGCCGTGATGCTCGTGTTCGCACGCATCTTCAGGCTGGGCTTTCTGGCGGACTTTCTTTCTCGCAGCGCCCTGATCGGCTTCCTGACCGGCGTGGGCGTGCAGGTCGCGGCAGGCGAACTTGCCGGCCTGTTCGGGCTCGCGAAGCAGGGGCATGGCCCGGTCATGCAACTGGTGTCCGTGGTTCAACGCGTGGCCGAGGCGAGCTACTCCACCACGGTGCTTTCGCTTGCCGTTCTCGCGGTGATCATCGGGTGCAAGCGGCTGACGCCGCGCGCGCCGGGCGCGTTGATCGCCGTGATCGGTTCCATCGTGGCGAGCGGCGTGTTCAATTTCGCCGGGCATGGCATTGCCGTAACGGGCGAAGTGCCTGGCGGGCTGCCGTCGCTGTTCCTGCCGCCGCTGCACGTGAGCGAGATCAACCAGGTGCTGGCCACGGCGGCGTCGTGCTTTATCGTCATCATTGCGCAGAGTGCCGCGACGGCGCGCGCGTACGCCAATCGCTACAACGAAAAGGGCGACGACAATGCCGACATCATCGGTCTCGCCGCCGCGAACGCAGCGGCTGCGTTCACCGGCACCTTCGTGGTGAACGGCAGTCCGACCAAGACCGAGATGGTCGACGATGCGGGAGGCCGAACCCAGGCAGCCCATCTGACGACGGCCGTGATCGTGCTGCTGGTGCTGCTCTTTCTCACGAGGCCGCTCAGTCTTCTGCCTGCCGCCGTGCTGTCGGCGATTGTCTTCATGATCGGCGTGAAGCTGATCGACGTGAAGGGCATGATTGAACTTTATCGCCTGCAGAAAGACGAATTCGTGGTCGCGTTGCTCACTGCGTGCGTGGTCGTGTTTGTCGACGTGATGCACGGCATTCTCGCGGCTGTCGTGCTGTCGCTGATCGCGCATGCGCGGCATAGTTACCATCTGCGCACGCGCGTGTTGACCCGCAGCCCGATCGGCCGCTGGATCGACCATCCGGTCGCGCCGAATGTGCTTGCGGCGCCCGGCATCGTCGTCTACCGGTTCGAAGCGGATCTGTTCTATGCGAACACCGGCCGCTTCACGGAGGAGGTGCTTAGGCTTGTCAACGAGGCCAATCCGCCGTTGCGTTGGGTGGTGATCGACGCGTCCGAGATCAACAACATCGACTACACTGCCGGCAAGACGCTGGTCCAGTTGGGCATCGAGCTCGACCAGCGCGGCGTGGGCATCGCCTCGGTCGCGCCCCCGACAGGTGTAAGGCATGAGCTTGAACGGTATAGGGCACTGCGCTCGGGCGGCACGCATCGCGAGATCTTCGCGACGGTGGATGCCGCGGTCGACGGGCTACGCGATATTCCGCCACCTGGGGCCGCACCTTCGCCGGTTGTCAAACCGGAATGAAGCAAGACCCATACTGGCATCATTTGAAACTGGAGGCCGCACGTGCCTGACTCCGTTGGCGCGAAGCGCAACGAACCTGCTATGCAACAAAACGATCCGACTACATCAGCGGCACAAGAAGACCCATCCACGCTGTTTGCGGGGCGTGGCTCGGTGGCGGCTCGCATCGAGCTGGGCAAGGCGGCACGCAAGAAGGTGCCGCGTGCGGAGCTGGGGGTCTGCAAGATCGAGGACCGCGACCCCATGGCGCTGCTCGACGCGTCGAACGTGGGGCGGGTGGCGGAGCTGATCCCCATTCGCTACGGGCGCATGGTCGCGAACCCTTTCGCGTTCTATCGCGGTTCCGCGCCGCTCATGGCCTACGACCTGTCGAAGCTGCCGCGTTCCGACGTGATCGTGCAACTGGGCGGCGACGCGCATCTGGCTAATTTCGGCTTGTTCGCGAGTCCCGAGCGGCGCGTTCTCTTCGGCCCCAACGACTTCGACGAAACGCTGCCCGGTCCGTTCGACTGGGATCTGCGCAGGCTGGCGACATCGTTCGTGATTGCCGCGCGCGAACGCGGATTCTCAGCGCGTGACCAGCGCGCCGTGGTGCGCCGGCTATGCGAGACGTTCCGGCAACAGATCGCCGCGTTCAGCCGCATGGACACGCTCGACATCTGGTACTACCAGTTCGGTGCGTCGAGCATGCTGGAGATTGCCGATTCGGCGGAGGAAAGAAGAAAAGAACAGGCGGTTATCGAGAAGGCGAGGTTGCAGTCGTCGCGCTCCGTGTTGACGCATTCAACCGTACTCGTCAATGGCAAGCTGCGCATCAAGGACGTGCCGCCGCTCGTGTATCACGTCCCACTGGAGACCGCGCACGATCAGAAGTACTACAACGAAATGGTTCGGCGTTTCTTCGCCGACTACCGGTTGACCCTTCCGGATGACAGGCGCGCATTATTCGATCGCTACGAACTGGTGGATGTCGCCATTCGTGTGGTCGGTATTGGCTCGGTGGGAACGCGCTGCTACGAGGCGCTGTTCATGGCCGACGGCGAGTGTCCGCTGTTCCTTCAACTCAAGGAGGCACGGGCTTCCGTGCTGGAGGGCTACGTGGCGCCGAGCCGCTATCCGAATCACGGCCAGCGGGTGGTGAACGGCCAGCGTCTGCTGCAATCGGCGAGCGACATTTTTCTCGGGTGGTCGAAGATGCGCCACACGGGCAATGACTTCTACGTGCGGCAATTGCGCGACATGAAAGGCGCGTTCGACTTCACCACCTTCGACGTTGAAGATCTCGGCGAGTACGCGGTCTCGTGCGCGCACGCGCTCGCCCATGCGATGTCAAAAGCGGGAGACCCCGCGTTGCTCTCCGGCTATCTGGGCAAGTCGGCGGCATTTGACGAGGCTATCGAGCGATTCGCGCTCGCGTATGCGGAACAGAACGAGGCTGACTGGACGGTGTTGAAAGCAGCAGTCAAGGCGGGGCGCGTTCAGGTCATTCATGACTGAGGTTGCCTGCGCCCTTCGTTTTGCGTGCCCGCAGTGACTGCTTCTGCGGGCATCGACAGCCGGAATCAGCGACCTTGCGCCGCCGGTTCGGCGCCGCGGAACTCGTTTTCCGCGGCGATCATTCGGCGCTTGAGCAACGGCACATTGTTCACCACGCGCAACCCCGTGCGCATTGCACCGAGCGCCATACGCCCCACCACCGGCCGATGCAGCGCGTCGCGCTCGTCGAACTGCTTGCGCGATTCCGCCACGGCGTGAAAGCCGTAGCGGCGCATCTCCGCCTCGTACCCCGCGACAGCGTCGCGGCCCGACAGTTTTCCGGACTGCGCATCACCTAGCCGTGCGGCCAGCAACGCGGCGTCGCGCAGCGCGGTGTTGGCGCCGACGCCTCGGCCGGGCGTCATCAGATGGACGGCGTCGCCGAGAACGGTCACGTTAGTGGTGTCCCATGCGTCGACAGGGACGGACGTGCGGATGTCGAGGCTGAAGGCCGTGGCTGGATCGGACGCGCGAATCAGCGCACGCAGATTGGGATGCCAGCCGTCCGTGATTTCCGTCGCGAGCGCCAGCAATGCGGGCTGCCCGAGTGACTTCGGATTGGCCGGCAGATTGCGCAGCGCGCCCCAGACGGCCCACATCAGATAGTCACGGGTATTGTCGAGCAGCAGGCCCGGCCAGCGCGCAAGCAACTCGGCGTCGCTGCTGCCGATGCCCTCTTTCGGACCGTTAGCACTCCAAGGAAACTCCATCACATGCACGATCGCGCCAAAACCCTTCGGGGCGTTGATGAGCGTAATGCCGTCGAGTACCTTGGGCGGCAGCAGCGCGCGTGAAGCTTCGCTCATCGGCACCTTGGCCGCGATGCTGACGATGCCGGTGGTTTCAACGCGCGCATCCGGCAGCAATTGCCGGCGTACCTTCGAACGTGCGCCGTCCGCCCCGATCAGCAGATCGCCGGTGGCGTGCGTGCCGTCGGCGAAGTGCGCGGTCACACTGCCGTCAGCGTGCTGTTCGTAAGCGGTGAACGTCTTGTCGAAGTGAACCTGTTCTTCAAGACCGGTAAGCAGGACCTGCCGCAACGTCATCCGGCTCACGGATTTGCCGCCGCTCATCTCTTCGTCGTCGAGCGGCACGCACAGCAACTCCGTCATCTGTTCCGTGAGGATGTTGAAGTGGCCCGGCGTGCGCGCGCAGGTGGCGACGAAGGTGGCGAACAGATCGGGAGGCAGACAGGCCTTCAGCGAAGCGACGCCGTGCGCGTTGATGCCGACGCGATAGCCCTGCAAGCCGTCGGCGCGGGTGCGATCGCGTTCGTAGACGGCGACGTTGATGCCGTGGCGCTTGAGTCCGTGCGCGAGGCACAGGCCACCGGTGCCCGCACCGATGATGATGACGTTCATGGGTTCCCGGCTCATGCTTTCGGTTCCTTGGTGGCAGTGGGCTTGGCCAGCCTGTACGAGGTGGCGTCGGCGGGGAGCGAAAAACGCTGGGCGATGTCGGCGAGCCACGCTTCGCTCCATGTCAGCGTGCCGGCCTGCAGGTCGGCGACGACGCTGCGCACCCATTCGAGTTGCACGACCAGTTGCGCGCGCACCAGTTCGCCTTCCAGCAGGAACAGACGCGGCAACTGGATCGCGTTCGCCTCCGCGGTCATCGCGTCCTGGCGAGCAAGTTCACGTTCGAGGGCGCCGGCGCGCGTTTCGAGTTGCCGGCGCACATCGTCCGGCGTCAGCAGCGGGAGGAAGGACAGCGCTGCCGGAAACGCCGGGAATTCCCGGCCGGGCTGGGCAAGCTGTTCGCGCAGCCACAGGCGGCCGGTGTCGCGACCGGCCTCCGTGATTTCGTAGATCGTGCGCTCGGGGAAGGCGCCGTCGCGTTCGGTTTCGCGAACGGCGATCAGATCGCCGCGCAACAGACGGTCGATCGTTTGATAGAGGCTGTTGCGCTGCCCGACGTTGATGACCTCGTCCTTGCCCCGCGCCTTGATGAGCTGCTGCATCCGGTACGGATGCAGCGGGCCTTCGGTGAGCATGGCAAGGACGGCGAGGGCGAGCGGAGAATGGCGGACCATGAATTCAGACTAGTCTTAATGTTGCTAGTCATAATATAACTACTTGTGGCCCGCTTGCAAGGGGCGATGAGCGCTCACCTCAAGCCATCGGGCGGCTAGCCGTCTTGACGGCCCGCACGGGCACCGCTTTGCAACGGGAGAATCCGCGTGGTGGTGTCTTCGGTGGCCATGTCGCCAATGTCGGCAACCTGGCGCCACCACCGCTCGCCGCGATGCGGCGAGGCGAGATCGAGCCGCTCGCCCATGCGCGGCGTCGAGACGGCCACGCCATGCACGGCGGCCAGCCCGATCACGCGCTCGAAGGGTTCCTGCCAGCGATGCATGGCCAGGTCGAACGTGCCGTTGTGGATTGGCACCAGGCAGCGGCCGCGCAGATCGACATGCGCCTGCACGGTGTCTTCCGGCTGCATGTGGACGTACGGCCATTGGGCGTCGTAGGCGCCGGTTTCGATGAGCGTGAGGTCGAACGGGCCGAGGCGCGCGCCGATCTCCTTGAAGCCGTCGAAATAACCGGTGTCGCCGCTGAAAAACACGCGCAGATCGCCGTCGACGATGACCCACGATGCCCACAAGGTGCTATTGCCGTCGAACAGGCTGCGTCCGGAGAAATGCTGGGCGGGCGTTGCCGTGAACTCCAGGCCGTCGATCTCCACGCCTTGCCACCAGTCGAACTGGCGCACCTTTTTCGCGTCGATGCCCCACTCGATCAGCCGGTCGCCGACTCCCAGCGGCGTGAGAAACACGCCCGTTTTCCCGGCGAGGGCGAGCACCGTGTCATGGTCCAGGTGGTCGTAGTGGTCGTGGGACAAAATGACGCCGCGCAGCGGCGGCAGATCCTCCAGCGCGATGGGCGGCGCATGGAAGCGCTTCGGACCGAAGCGCCGGAATGGCGACGCGCGCTCGGCGAAGACCGGATCGGTCAGCCAGTATTCGCCGCGCAGCTTGAGCAGCATGGTCGAATGCCCGAGCCGGTACAGGCTGCGGTCAGGTGCCGCATCGAGCTGTTCGCGGGTCAATGCGTCGACGGGGAGCGCGCCCGCCGGGACCGTGCCGGCCGGTTTCCGGAACAGCACGTTCCACGCAATGCTCAAGGTCTTGCCGAACCCTTCCACCGGGCGCGGCTTGACGTTGCGAAAGCGCTCGCCGTCATGCTGCGCGGACGAGTGGGACATCTCGCGTGAGCGTCGTGCTGTCGTGAGGCCCAAAACCCGGCTGAAAGAATCGATGAACGAAGTCATAAAAGACGTCCCGATGCGGAAAGTAGACTGGTCAGTGTAGTTTAATCTGGAAAAAAGTAAACTGCCCGGTGTAAAATTTAACGATGGATCCGACCGCCACCCCCCAACGCCTGACCGACCGCAAGCGCCTCGCCATCCTTGGCGCGGCCATCGAAGAATTTCTCGCAGCCGGCTTCGACGCGACCAGCATGGACCGTATCGCGGCCCGGGCGAGCGTGTCGAAGCGCACGGTCTACAACCATTTCCCCAGCAAGGAAGCGCTCTTCGCGGCGATCCTGCGTCAGTTGTGGGAAGCCAGTCATGCGGGCGAGGCGCCCGCATACAGTGCCGGCGAGCCGCTGCGCGCGCAGTTGCTCGAACTGTTGTTGCGCAAGCTGAGCCTGCTGAATGACGAAGCATTTCTGTCGCTCGCGCGGGTCGCGATCGCGGCGGGCATTCATTCGCCGGAGCGTGCGCGGGACATGGTGGCGCGCATGGGCGAGCGCGAGGAGGATCTGACTGTGTGGATACGCGCGGCCGCGGCCGATGGACGTCTCCGAACGCCTGATCCGGTGTTCGCATCGCTGCAATTGCAGAGCCTCGTGAAGGCGTTTGCTTTCTGGCCGCAGGTGACGATGGGGCAACCGCCTCTCAGCGGAAACGAACAGAAGAACGTCGCGGAGTCCGCGGTCGATATGTTTCTTGCGCGCTACGCGTGAGCGGCGCTTCGCTCGCGAAGATTGCGCTTTGTCTCCACGGCAAGCCGCTATCATCGTTGCTCGTCCCAAAGGAGAGCACGCGATGAGCCGACCGGATTTCATCAAACACTGGACCGAACTGGAAGAAGCGGACGCGCACGTCTATCGCGGCGATACCGAACCGATGGGGCTCGATTCGCCACTTTCTGCCGCGCTGGGCATTACGCGCATCGGCATTCATCATGTGCGGCTTTTGCCGGGTCGGAGGACGTCCTATCCGCACGCGGAAAGCACCGAACAGGAGTTCGTCTACGTGCTGCATGGCACGCCCGATGCGTGGATCGACGGCGCGCTGCACCGTCTAGCTGAAGGCGATTCGGTAGCATTTCCGGCAGGCACCGGAATCTGCCACACGTTTATCAACAACACCAAAAGCGATGTCAGGCTGATGGTGATTGGCGAGCGTCCGCGCGAGGACAATCGCATCCGCTATCCGCTCAACGAAGCGCACGAACGCACGCGCAAGGACCGCTGGGAAGATTGGCCGGCCAGGCCGCTGGGCGGTCATAACGGGATGCCGGACTGAGCTTGCCCGGCACCGTGCTGAATGCGTCGTTCAGGACTCGACGTCCTCCAGACTGAAAATTTCCGTCTTGTCGTTATACGAGAAGATCTCGCCGTAACGGCCCCAGTTGATGACCGCGTCGAGCGTTTCTTCCGCGGCGCCGTCCGACAGGAAGTCTTCCAGTTCCTGCTCGAAACGCACGCGCGGCGCGCGATGGCCAGGGCGCTCGTTTAGCACCTTCTTGATTCGCGCGGCGAGCGGCACGTTCTTCAGCAGATGGTCGGCGAACATCATCTTGCGCTCCTGGGTGCCGAGGTCGGCAAACGCGCGCCCCGCTGGGGTGAGCATGATGTCGCCTTCGCGCACGTCGGCAAAACCGAGATACTGCAGCGCTTCGGCGACCGGGAACAGGTCGTCCACCTCCAGATGCAGCGAGCGCGCGATCTCCGGCATGTCCGCGCGGCCGTTATAGGGCGCGGCGGCCAGCATTTCGATCAGGCCGGCCATCAGGTTGGTCGACACCTCCGGCAACCGGCTGCCAGGCTCGAGGCCCTTTCTGGCCGCCTCGTCAATCTGACGTGCCGTCATCTTGGCGTAGATCTCGTCCACCAGTTGCCGGAACGCCGGATCCAGACGGTTGCGCGGGTGTGGGAACGGCACCTGCGTCTCCCCCACGACGCGGCCCGGATTCGACGACAACACCAGAATCCGGTCGCACATGAACACCGCTTCCTCGATGTTGTGCGTGACGATCAGCACCGACTTGATCGGCATGCGGCCTTGCGTCCACAGATCGAGCAGGTCGGTACGCAGATTCTCGGCGGTCAGCACATCGAGCGCGGAGAATGGCTCGTCCATGAGCAGCAGCGTGGGGTCGACCACCAGCGCGCGCGCAAAGCCGACACGCTGGCGCATGCCGCCCGACAGTTCGCGCGGGTACGCATTCTCGAAGCCGTCCAGACCGATCAGGTCGATTGCCGCCAGCGCGCGTTCGCGCCGCTCGCCGGTGCCGACGCCAAGCGCCTCGAGACCTGCCTCCACGTTCTGCAGCACAGTCAGCCAGGGAAACAGCGCGAAGGTCTGGAACACCATCGCGACGCCCTTGGCGGGGCCGTCGAGCGGCTTGCCCAGATACGTGACTTCGCCGTCGGTCGGCTCGATCAGACCGGCGATGATACGCAACAGCGTCGACTTGCCCGAACCCGAACGGCCCAGCAGGCCGACGATCTCGCCTTCGCGCAGCGACAGATTCGCGTCGTCGAGGACAAGCAGTTCGCTCTGGGCCTTGTGAAAACCGCGCGACACGTTTTTCACGCACAGAATCTCGTCGCCGAGGCGCGGCGGCGATGCCGTTGTGCGGGGCGGCAAAGCGGTGGCGGCAGCTTTAGGATTTTGCATGGCGATTCACTCTCAATGCGCGCCCGGATCGTGTGCGACGGCTATTTGATGGTGCGCCACTTCTACGCGAGAATTGTGACAAACCTAATCGCTTCGGAATCTTTATGAAACTTGCTGCCCGTTGGAATGTAGTAGTGACCTAGTGAGATGGTGATGCATGTGACTCATGCGCTACGACATCGATACGCCGAGCAGCGCACCGACACCATACGTGAAGGCAGCAGCGATGCAGCCAATGACGACCTGCCGGGCTGCGGAGAACCAGGGTGTCCGGCCGTTGAACAGCGACGTGACCACGCCGATGACGGCCAGCCCAAGCACGCTGAGCCCGACACTAGTCGCAATGGCGGCGAGGCCGTGCGACCAGAAAAACGGCACGGCTGGAAAAATCGCGCCCAACGCGAAGAGGCCGAACGACGTGCCCGCCGCGCTCCATGGATTGCCCCCGAGTTCGTCGGGGTCGATGCCCAACTCTTCGCGCGTGAGCGTATCGAGTGCCTTGTCGTGGTTGCGCATCAACTGTTCGGCGACGCGGTGGGCCTCCTCCTTGTCCAGCCCCTTCGCCTGATAGATGAGTGCCAGCTCACGCTGCTCGGCCTCCGGCGTGTGCTCGAGCTCCTCGGCTTCGCGGGCGATCTGAGTCTGCGCGAGTTCTCTCGCATTCGTCACTGAAAGCCATTCGCCAAGCGCCATGGAACAGGCTCCGGCAATCAACCCGGCCAGCCCGGTCAGGAGAATGACCTTGCTGGAAGACCCGGCGCCCGCGACACCCATGAGGAGGCAGAAGTTCGACACGAGGCCGTCGTTGGCGCCGAGCACGGCGGCGCGCAAATCATTGCCTGAAGCGCCGCGATGCCACGACTCCGCCCGCGCTATTTCAGCCCCGGTCACGCCGCCTGGGTGACCGCCCTGTGCGGCTGCGGCAACGACCGCGGCATGGCTGTGCTCGTCGGCGGACAGACCCGCCGAATCAGGCTGGTTCGCGTATTTGTTGCGGTCCGCAAACTCGGCGGCAGCTAGCGCGGGCAGCACGAAGCGCGGGCCGAAACGGCGTATGAGCAGACGCAAGGTTTTCGTTTTGAACGACGGCTTGGCCGCTGGAGCGCGGACACCGTGCGCGTGAAGCTTGGAGCGCCAAAGCTCCGCATGTTCGCGTTCGGCCTGCGCCAGTTGACGGAACACGTCGCGCCGGCCGGGATTCGGCTCCGCCGCAGCGAGTTCTTCGTAGAGTGCCGCTCCATCCAGTTCATCGCGTAAGTTGGCGCGGAACCGTTTGACGTCTGATTTGTGGATTTGAGTCATGAGCGCAGTGGTCTTGGGAGTCAACTGCGAGTGTAAGGGGATTCCCGTGACAACGCAGAAAGGCCCCAGGTCCCTCTTTTAATGCGAACGACCACCGGTCTCATTCTCGCTTACGCCGTCCATGCGGAGTCGTGGCGACAATGCTTCGTATAGCGAATTAAAAAATTCAGTCAACAAAATGGAATATATCTTTCGAATGCCTTTTTCGATTTCCAGGCGCTGGGATAGCTGTATTGCATGACCGCGTAACATTGACGCGTGAAATATGCCACGCCCATTTACAGTATCTGGCGCGCTACAATCACTGGCCGAATCCGACCTTCGTTCCATTTCACAATGCCGGTCGCCGTGAATCCGGCATCGTATGTTCGCCGTTCCGTGTCCGCATTGCCGTCACACCCTTTCACGAACCGGAACAAACCGTTTCTACGAGGACATGTCATGCGCTTCCCCCTTCGACTAGCCTTGGCATCGGCCATGGTACTGGTCACCACCCACGCCGCAGTGGCACAGGCACCGAAGACGGTGCAGCTGGAGGACCTGACCTGGACAGAGTTGCGCGACCAGATTCACGCGGGCAAAACCACCATCATCATCCCTATCGGCGGGACCGAGCAAAGCGGGCCCGACGTTGCACTCGGCAAGCACAACGCGCGCGTGAAGGTCTTGTCCCAGCGCATCGCGGAGGGCCTCGGCAACGCGATCGTCGCGCCGGTCATCGCTTATGTGCCGGAGGGCGGCTATGCGCCGCCGACCTCGCACATGCGCTTTCCCGGCACCATCACCGTGCCGGACGACGTGTTCGAGAAGACATTGGAATCCGCGGCGAACAGTTTCAAGGTCCACGGGTTCACGAACATCGTCTTTCTTGGCGATCACGGCGGTTACCAGAACGACATCAGGCACGCCGTGGCCCAGCTCAACAAGAGTTGGGCCGGCTCAGGCGCACGGGCATTCGTGCCGCCGGAGTACTACGGCATGAGTTCCGACGGCTACGCACAGATCCTGCGTCAGCACGGCGTCAGTGATGCCGAGATCGGCACCCATGCCGGACTCGCCGATACGTCGCTGCTCCTTGCAGTTGCACCGCAGATGGTGCGGCTCGAGCACCTGCGCAGCGGCCCGAAGCTCGGGGCAGCCGATGGTGTGTATGGCGGCGACCCGCGCAGATCGAGCGTCGAACTTGGTCAGTTGGGTGTCGACGCAATCGTGTCTCGCACAATCGATGCGATCAGGAAGGAGACAGGCGGTCACTAAAGCATTTGAAGCCGGCCGGTTTCTGCCTCGAGTCATCTCTTCAAACGATCATGGAATCCACTATGCAACTGCGTTCCCGTCGTCTTACGCGTCTCGTAACGGCCGCCGCCGTCGCGCTGGCTGGGTGCTGCGCCGTGGGCGCGGCATCCGCCGCGTCGGCTGTGGCCACCGTAGCCGGCATGCCGCCCGTGGTGGATCCCGGCAACCTGTATGGTGAAGCGAGCGCCGGCCATATGAGCCCGGCGGTTGCGGGCGCGCTGACTCGCGTCTACGTCCCGAATCTGCGCTCGAATGACGTCTATGTGATCGATCCGGCCACCTTCAAGGTCGTCGACCGGTTTCATGTCGGTTTCAGCCCGCAGCACGTCGTGCCCGCATGGGATCTGCAAACATTGTGGGTGGCGAACAACGCCGAGGGCCGGCCCGACGGCAGCCTGACGCCGATCGATCCGAAAACCGGGAAGCCTGGCAAGGCGCTCATGGTGGACGATCCGTACAACATGTACTTCACGCCGGACGGCAAGGAAGCGATCGTGGTGGCGGAAGCGCATGCGCGCCTCGACTTCCGCGATCCCCACACCATGGCGCTGAAATCGAGTCTCGAAGTGCCGCAGTGCAAGGGCATCAATCACGCCGATTTTTCGATCGACGGCAAGTACGCGCTGTTCACCTGTGAGTTCGGCGGCAAGCTCGCCAAGATCGATCTCGTCAATCGCCAGGTCCTGGGCTACCTTCAGCTCGAAAAGAAGGGCATGCCGCAGGACATTCGTGTGTCGCCGGACGGCAAGGTGTTTTACGTCGCCGACATGATGGCCAACGGTGTCTTCGTGGTCGACGGTGACAGCTTCACGAAGATCGGATTCATCCCGACCGGCGTCGGCACGCACGGCTTGTATCCGAGCCGGGACGGCACCAAGCTGTACATCGCAAATCGCGGCTCCAATCTCGTTCACGGACCGCGCCACGGCAAAGGGGGTGTGTCGGTGCTCGACTTTGCCACGCGCAAGGTTCTGACCACCTGGCCCATTCCGGGGGGAGGAAGCCCTGACATGGGCAACGTCAGCGCGGACGGCAAGATGTTGTGGCTGTCCGGCCGGTACGACGATGTTGTCTACGCCATCGATACGACGACGGGCGCCGTCAAGATCATCCCGGTTGGCGCGGAACCGCATGGACTGACCGTGTGGCCACAGCCTGGCCGCTATTCTCTGGGGCACACCGGGAATATGCGTTGACCTGTGGCCGGCATCATCGCGTGAACGAGATCGGGGCGGCGAGTGTCGTTGCCGCTTTCGATTTCGACGGCACGATCAGCCAGATCGCTTGTCACGTTGTCATTTTGCTGCGGTAAGCTGTGCCTCTTGCGCGTTCTTCAAAAAAAGGGGCAGAGGCAAATGCGGCGTGTCATATTTAACCAGAAGGGCGGAGTCGGCAAATCGACCATCGTATGCAATCTGGCGGCGATCAACGCCAGCGAGAACCTGCGTACGCTGGTCATCGACCTCGACCCGCAAGGCAACTCCAGCCAGTATCTTCTTGGCAAGCAGGTCAGCGAGATCAAGCCCACCGTCGCCGACTTCTTCGAGACGGCCTTGAGTTTCAGCTTCAGGCCGACGCCTGTCTCGACGTTCATCCACGCTACGCCTTTTGAGAACCTCGATGTGATGCCCGCGCATCCGGATCTCGATACGCTCCACAGCAAGCTCGAATCCCGCTACAAAATCTACAAGCTGCGCGACGCGTTGAATGAACTGGACGAGTACGACGCGATTTACATCGACACGCCACCCGCGCTGAATTTCTACACCCGCTCCGCGCTGATTGCGGTCGAGCGCTGCCTGATTCCCTTCGATTGTGACGATTTCTCGCGTCGCGCGTTATATACGCTGCTCGACAACGTCAAGGAGATTCAGCAGGACCATAACCCCGGGCTCGAGGTCGAGGGTATTGTGATCAACCAGTTTCAGCCGCGCGCGAGCCTGCCGCTGCAGCTGGTCGAGGAACTGATCAGCGAGGGGCTGCCGGTGCTCGAGTCCCGACTGTCCTCGTCCGTGAAAATTCGCGAGTCGCATCAATACGCCAAGCCGATGATTCACTTCGATCCCAAGCACAAGCTCGCGCAGGAATTCGTCGCGCTGCATCGGGAACTGGTTGGATAGCGCGCGGGCATGGCGTGAGCGGTGAGGTTCGGGATTGGATGCGCTGCGGCGCACCAATCCCAAGCGCGTGCTAGATTGGATGGTCGACGCTTTCAACGGAGTTTCCTCCATGGATACGCATTCGATTCTGGGCATGATGCACGCCGAAGAGGCTTTACTCGTCTCCATCGTGCGGGCGTTACCCGCGGACATCCGGCGCACGGTCGCCAATGATTTTCATGAGCAGGCACAACTTGCCGAGACGTCGCAGGTGAACCCGACAACCGACCGCGAGGCGAGCGACGCGTTCAAGGCTCACATGAGAAGGTTGTCGAACATGCTGGCTTCACTGTCGTAAGGCGAGGCCGGCTGGCTTGAGGCGCCGGGTATAAGTGTGCTATCCGCCAGAACGGCGGATTCGGTCTGCGATAAAGGCATTTTTTGTTGTACGCTATAAGCACGACCCGCGGGGCGTCCCGTTGTCTGAATCGCTTCACGGCTATTCGGGGAAAGCCTCTGAATCCGCTGCGTTCGCAGATCGTTCCACCGCGCAATCCAGTTCAACGGGCCGTAGGCTGCTCCTGAGTCAAACCAATCGCCTGACTAAACAGCCGGGCGGAGTGAGGCTGTCGCTCCGGCAGTCACGCTAATACCTTCGCGCTTCCACCGCATGGAGACTGAATATGTCGATTCGATTAGGAGAAGAAGCACCCGATTTCACCGCTGAAACCACCGAGGGGACGATCCGTTTTCACGAATGGATTGGTGACCACTGGGCGATCCTGTTTTCGCACCCGAAGGATTTCACGCCCGTGTGCACCACTGAACTGGGATATATGGCCGGGCTCAAGCCGGAATTCGACAAGCGCAACACCAAAATCATCGGGCTCAGCGTGGATCCCGTCAGCGACCACCTGAAGTGGGTGGGCGATATTGAAGAGACGCAGGGGCATGCGGTCAATTACCCGATGATCGGCGATTCCGACCTGACTGTCGCGAAGCTTTACGACATGATTCATCCGAACGCGAGCGGCGGCGGCCCGCGCACCGCAGCGGACAACGCAACGGTGCGCTCCGTGTTTCTGATCGGGCCGGACAAGAAAGTCAAAGCCATGCTCGTCTATCCGATGAGCGCGGGCCGCAATTTCGACGAGGTGTTGCGTCTGCTCGATTCGCTTCAGCTCAATGCGAAGCACACGGTGGCGACCCCCGTGAACTGGAAACCGGGCGACGACGTCATTATTCCGACGTCCGTTTCCAACGAGGACGCAATGAAGAAATATCCGCAGGGTTTCAAAACCTTGAAACCTTATCTGCGGGTGGTGGCACAACCGAAGTAAGCGTCGGGTTGAATGAAGGGGCGGGCGCCGGACGGTACGGAGTCCGGCGCTCCTGATTCACACCGGCCAAATTCGGCGGCGCGCGGGACGGTTTGTCGGCGTCTCGTGCGCCGCTATTCCGAAGCGCGCACACAGATGCGCGGTGGAGACCTATCGTGTTGATCTTCCGGCAGCTATTCGACCAGCAATCGTCCACCTACACCTATCTCCTTGCGGATAGCGCAGCGGGAGAGGCTGTCCTGATCGATCCGGTATTCGACCAGGTCCGGCGGGATACCGCACTGATCGAAGAACTCGGATTGCGCCTGCTCTATACCGTCGACACCCATGTTCACGCCGATCATGTGACCGGCGCGTGGATGCTGAAGCGCCGCACGGGCAGCCAGATTGCGATATCGGCCACCAGTGGCGCCGAAGGCGCGGACCGCTATCTGAGCCATGGCGAACGGTGCCGGTTCGGCGCGCGGTACCTGGAAGTGCGCGCAACGCCTGGTCATACGAATGGATGCATCAGCCTCGTACTCGACAACGAGACCATGGCGTTTACCGGCGATTGCCTGTTGATACGCGGCACGGGCCGGACCGATTTCCAGAATGGCGACGCCCATGCAATGTTCCAGGCGGTCCATCATCAGATTTTCACGCTGCCTGAAGCGTGCCTGCTTTATCCGGCCCACGACTATCGCGGTTTGACGGTCACGAGTGTCGCCGAGGAGCGGCGCTTCAATCCGCGCCTCGGGGGGCAATTGTGTGAAGGCGATTTCGTCGGATACGTGACGAATCTGCGCCTGCCGCATCCCAAGCAGATCGACGTCGCGGTGCCGGCGAACCTGAAATGCGGTGTTGCCGACAATGACCCTACGCAGATGGCCGAGCCGGATTGGGCGCCGCTGACGTACACGTTCGCGGGCATCTGGGAAATCAATTCCCAATGGCTCGAGGAAAATCTTCGTTCGGTTCAGATCGTCGACGTGCGCGAGCCGGACGAGTTCGATGGGCCGCTGGGGCGCATTCCCGCCGCCAAGCTCATTTCACTCGGCGAACTGGCCGGGCGCGCCGACGAGCTCTCGAAAGAACGCCCAATCGTGACGGTGTGCCGGGCGGGCGGACGTTCGACGCAAGCCACGGTCATCCTCCGGCAGTCGGGATTCCAGGACGTCGCCAACCTCGCGGGCGGCATGCTCCGCTGGCGCGCGGAGGGCCGCGTGGTCGAAAACGCCAGCAATTAGCCGTCGTGCGGCGGCGCGAGTGGTCATCCGCTCAGTGGCTCCGTCGCTGCACTGGTTGAATGGCCGGTGAGGCAATCCCGTCTTGCGGGCCGGAGCGCGTCGCGGCGCGCCACCAGATTGCGCCGGCGCTGAGCGACAGAACGCCCGCGATCAGGAAGCCGGGCTGCATGCCTTCACCGATCTCAGCGTGCCGCGCAATCAGCCCGCCGGACAACGCTACGCCGAGAAGCGCCCCGGTCTGGCGTGCCGCGTTCAGCACCCCCGCCGCGATACCCGCCCGCTGACGATCGACCGACGCCATCATGGCCGCGGTGGTAGCCGGCGTGATGAGGCTCGCCGCGAAGCCGATCGCCGGCAGCGGCAGGGCGAGCAGGGCATAGGGCGCCGCCGGGCCGAGCGCCATCAGAGCGAAATAGCCGCCCGCCGAAAGCAGAAATGCGCCGGCGACCAGCCATTTCACCCCGAGCCATCCACTTGCACGCTTGGAGAGCAGGCTGCCGACGGGGACCACGATCGTCAGCGGCAGGAACGCCAGTCCTGCGTGCAAGGGTGTGTAGCCGAGCTGGCGCTGAAATAACAGACTCAGGTCGAACATCAGCCCATAGAACGTGACCGCGGAGACCATCGACGCCCACACCGCGGCCGGGAATACGGCGTGCCGAAACAGATCGAGCGGCATCATCGGCTGGGCACGGGTCGCTTCGATCGCGACGAAGGCGGCACCGGCGGCCAACGCCGCCACCATGCATCCGATGACGGCGGGCGAGCCCCATCCGTCGCGCGGCGCGTCGATAATCGCGATGTTCAGCAATGCCAGCGCCGCGATCCCCGCAAGCTGCCCGGCAAGATCGAACGAACGCGTGTTCGCAAGCGGCGAATCTGACCGAGCGGCGGGCACGCGCAAGGCGAGTACGATGCCCGCGAGGCAGATCGGCACGTTGACCAGAAAGATGCTGCGCCAGCCGATCAAGCCGATCAGCACTCCACCCAGCAATGGCCCGGACGCCATGGCCACGCCGCCCAGTCCGGCCCACACGCCGAACACGGCGGCGCGTTCGCGGGAATTCGACCAGGTGTGGTTGATGAGGGCCAGCGAGGCCGGCACCAGCAATGCCGCTCCGACACCCTGGACAATGCGCCCGGCGACCAGCAGGGGGAGGCTCGGTGCGGCGCCGCACAGCGCCGACGCCACGGTGAATGCGGCCAGCCCCGCGATGTAGACGTTACGCGCGCCATGACGATCACCCAGCGTTCCGCCGGTCAACAGCAGGCTGGCAAAAGTCAGGGTGTAGGCGGTGACGATCCACTGCAATCCGGCAATGCCGCCCGCGAGACTATTGGCGATCGGCTCCAGCGCGACGTTGACGATCGACGTATCGAGAATCACGATCACGTAGCTGAGGCTCGTCGCGAGTAGCACGCGTTGCTGATGCTTGACGTTCTCCACCTTGGGGCGATCCTTTTTTTCGTGCCGTGTGTTGCTCCAGTATCGGCGGCGCGTGGTGTCCGATGCTTCGATGCGTGTCGAAACATGCGACTATCGAATCGCCGTATGCTCGAGCTGAAATCACGGAGATCCTCTTGAACGCCCAGCCCAATCTATCCGCCACCGCATTCCTGATCGCGGATGCCGCCCGTGCCGCCATGCTGATGGCGCTCGCCGACGGCCGCGCATTGCCCGCGGGTGAATTGGCCTATGCCGCCGGTGTGACGCCGCAAACGGCCAGCAGCCATCTGACGAAGTTGTTGGACGGCGGACTTCTTGATGTCGAGAAACAAGGGCGGCACCGCTACTCCCGGCTCGCCGGCCCGCAAGTCGCGCTGGCGCTCGAAAGCCTCGCGTCGATCGGCACGCCACGGACCGTCCGCCGTAAACCGCCTGGCCGCGACGCCGAGAAACTCCGGTTCGCGCGTTGTTGCTACGACCATCTGGCTGGCCAGGCCGGCGTTGCGATCACGCAAGCGCTGTTGACGCGGGGTTTGCTATCCGTCGAACCAGACAAGCGCTTTGCGATCACGGACCAGGGCGCGGCGTGGTTCGACGCGTTCGGCCTCGACCTCGAAGCGGCTCGACCGGGGCGGCATGGCATCGCACGTCAATGCCTCGACTGGACTGAACGGCAGCACCATCTCGCGGGGCCGCTCGGCGTAGCGCTGCTCGATTCGCTGTGTGCCAAAGGCTGGGTCACACGCAGCCGGGCCTCGCGGGCCGTGCAGATCACGCCGCGAGGATGGACAGGATTGCGGGAGCAACTCGACATTACGGCCGATGCGATTGAAGGCATCGGCAGCGACGCCGCGGACGAAGCGCAGACCGCACGCACGACCGCGCCGGCCAACACGGCTGCTGGTCGCTAGCGGCGTCCGCTGCGACCCCACACATAGCGCACCCACCGCTGCCACCGGCTCTGCTGCGGAGCGGTTGCGTGATGCCTGGCCTGCGCTTCGCGATCGCGCTCGACGCTCTTCTGCACCTGGTCGTGAATCTGGCGCAGCGTCATACCGCCGGGGCCGGTCAGCTTGTCGGGTTCGGAATCGGGATCGGGATTGGGGTCGCTAGTGGCATTGTGATCGGGATCATCGGTCATGAGACTCGCCTGTTCCTGATGAGTCGACTCGATCTTGATACAGATGGAGAACCGCCGCAAGCGCCACGCCTCTACGCGGGCCGCCCGTGAATCCGCAGGACTGGCACAATTGGGGGACTTTCGATCCGCCCAGGAAATGCATCATGTCCGATGCCGCCCCGCGTGCTTCGCGCCTCGGCCCGTTGTTCTCCTTATCACCCTTTCTGCGCCGTTACGCCGGCCGCTGGGCACTCGCTTTCCTCGCGCTGGTGACGTCGGCGGGGGCGACCCTGACTTTGCCGGTGGCGTTCAGATACCTGATCGACCGCGGTTTCGCCGCCGGCAGCCGGGCGCATATCGATCGCTATTTTCTGGCGCTGTTCGTCGTGTCGCTGATCCTTGCCGCCGCCACGGCGCTGCGCTTTTACCTGGTGTCGTGGCTGGGCGAGCGGGTCACGGCCGATTTGCGGCAGGCGGTCTATGGGCACATCCTCGAGATGAGTCCGCAGTTCTTCGAGACCACGCAGACCGGAGAGGTGCTGTCGCGGCTGACCGCTGACACCACGTTGATCCAGACGGTGGTGGGCACCAGCCTGTCGCTGGGGTTGCGCAACTTCTTCCTGCTTACCGGCGGCGTCGCGATGCTGGCGGTGACGAGCCCCGTGCTGTGCGGCTACATTCTCGCCACGCTGGTTGTGGTGATCGTGCCCATCGTCGTTTTTGGGCGGCGCGTGCGGCGGCTCTCGCGTGCGAGTCAGGACAAGGTGGCGAATGCGAGTGCGCTGGCGGGCGAGGTGCTCAACGCCATGCCGACCGTGCAATCGTTCACCCAGGAACCCTACGAGGCCATGCGCTTCACCGGCGCGGCGGAGGGCGCATTCCAGACGGCGCTCACGCGCATCCGCGCACGCGCCTGGCTGACGGCCGTGGTGATCGTGCTGGTGTTCGCCGCCGTCGTGTTCGTGCTGTGGCTCGGCGCGCAACAAGTGCTGGCCGGCAGCATGACAGCGGGTCAATTGTCCCAGTTCATTCTCTACGCGGTCGTCACCGCCGGCGCGGTGGGGGCGGTCGCCGAAGTGTGGGGCGATCTGCAACGTGCCGCGGGCGCCACGGAGCGGCTGCTGCAACTGCTGGAGGCGCGCTCGCCGGTCGAGCAGGCCGAAGCCACCGTCCCGCTGCCACGGCGCGGCGACGGTATCCGCTTCGACAACGTGAGCTTCTCGTATCCGTCGCGTCCCGGCGTGGCGGCGCTCGCCGGTATTTCACTCGATGTCCGTCCGGGCGAGCATGTCGCATTGGTCGGACCGTCCGGCGCGGGCAAGACCACGCTGTTCCAACTGCTGCTGCGTTTTTACGATCCGCAGTCCGGCAACATCCTCATCAACGGCGTGCCGGCGCGGCAGGTGGCGCTTGCTGAATTGCGCCGGGAAATTGGCGTGGTCTTGCAGGAGTCCGTAATTTTTTCCGGAACTGTGCTCGACAACATCCGCTACGGCGCACCGGATGCCACCTTCGAGGAAGTACAGCGCGCCGCTGACATGGCGGCTGCGAGCGGCTTTATCGACGAGTTGCCGCAACGCTACGACACGTCAGCGGCGAGCGCGGCGTGCGGCTCTCAGGCGGGCAGCGTCAGCGCATCGCGATCGCCCGCGCGATTCTGAAGAACCCGCCCATTCTGCTGCTCGACGAGGCGACCAGCGCGCTCGACGCCGCCAGCGAACGGCTCGTGCAACTGGCGCTGGACAATGCCGCGCAGAACCGCACCACGCTGGTCATCGCACACCGTTTGGCGACCGTGCAACAGGCTGACCGCATCGTCGTGCTGGAGCAGGGGCGCATCGTCGCGCAGGGCCGTCACGCCGATCTCCTTCTCAGTTCGCCGCTCTATGCCCAGCTTGCCGCACTGCAGTTCGGCGAGCCGCTCGGGCAGACGGCATAATGACGCAATATCCGCGTGACTGGATCGCATCATGTCATCTGAGCAAGACTACTGGTTTCCGGCTAAACGCTATGGTTGGGGCTGGGGCCTCCCGTCGCGTTGGCAAGGATGGGTGGTGTTGGTCACTTACCTGGTGGTGATCTGGCTGGACACGCGTTTTTTCCGCCCGCACGAAGAGCCCGTCACGTTTGCCTTGCTGGTCGCGCTATCGAGTCTCGCTCTCGTGGCCGTGTGCTGGCTCAAGGGCGAGCCGCCTCGCTGGCGGTGGGGCAAGGACTGATCTCGTTGAACGGCCGCGCACGTCGCTTCCATACCGAAACCTGCAATCCCCCATGTCTGAAGAACGACGCACGCCGCTCGACGTGCTGCTTACCGAAATCCGCGCCTGCCGCGCTTGCGAAGCCGTGCTGCCGCTTGGCCCGCGCCCCGTGGTGCGCGCGCACCGTGACGCGCGCATTCTGATCGTCGGGCAGGCGCCTGGCGCGCGCGTGCATGCCAGCGGTATTCCATGGGACGACGCGAGTGGCAAGCGGCTGCGCGAGTGGCTTGGTGTCGAGCCCGACACGTTCTATGACGCGTCGCGCTTCGCGATCGTGCCGATGGGATTCTGCTACCCGGGCCGCGGCGCGAGCGGCGACAACCCGCCACGGCCCGAATGCGCGAGGCTCTGGCTCGACCGGCTGCTCGCGGAATTGCCGGCGATACGCCTCACGCTGTTGATCGGCCAGTATGCGCAGCGGCATTTCCTCGCGAACGCGCGCAAGGCGACGCTGACGGACACCGTCCTCGCATGGCGCGACTTTGGTCCTGCGGTGTTGCCATTGCCGCATCCGTCGCCGCGCAACCAGGCCTGGTTCAAGCATCACCCGTGGTTCGAAAGCGACGTGCTGCCCGAATTGCGCCGGCGGGTCGCACAGCAACTCGCGTGATTCGTCGCTCATTGGTGCGTTGCCTGCGATCGTTGTGCGTGCTGTGTTGGAATCAGGCGCCAGGCCAGTAACACCGCCAGGCCGAAAGCGACGTACAGGAGCGTGAGCACCCAGGCCGGCAAATCGTAGTAGAGCAGGCGGCTCACCCAGCGCTGGATAAAACCTTGTGTGACGCCTGACGATTCCAGCGAGCCTGTACGCAGCCAGTCCTCGAGCGTCGTCAACGGGCACGCGATACCCAGCAGCGACAGCGCTGACACGATCAGAATCGAGAAGAGGTGTGTGAGGCGGAAAAGCCGTTGACGTATCCAGCTCCAGCCGAGGGCGGCGCCCACCCAGATCGCGACGAGTCCGCCCACAATGAACAACGCAAGCAGCGCATGCACGACAAGCACCGCATCGGCTAGCCAGATCATGATCCGCTTTCTTTTGCCCTGCTTTCCCGCAGGTCAAATTGAATCAAACAGAGTCCAACTTGTTCAGTACTCAGAAGTGCAAGGTTGCCGGCGCGATTATTTTCAGCGTCGGTGGCGCATGACTTCCCAGCAATCGCGATGGTCCATTCGCTTGAGTTGCCGGCGCCGTTTCATTTCGCGCCAGTAGTGAACCGCAACGAGCAGCATGGCGGCACTTAGCCCACACAGACCCACCACGATTCCTGTCCCCGACTCGGCCATGGAACACTCCTTGAGTGTGAACCTGATCAAGCGATGCGTGTCATTCGTCGTTCAGGACACGAGCGGCAGCTTTTAGAAATATTTGTCCGTCGTCGGTAATAAGCGGACGTTGCTGCCCGGAAGCGAGGTTCTCCAACGTAATGAGTTGGCGATCCAGCAGCGCTTCCAGATCGGCACGGTCCAGACTCAGCAGATCCGGTGCATCCTTGAGTAGCATGAGGGTTGCGAATTCATGTGGACTGAGCATCTCCGTCTCCTCGCTGAGCTTGTTGCTTCGCTGGGAATTTGATCCGTTGATCTCGCTTCGCGACCAGGATCAATTCGGGGATGGCTGCTGCGGGATGTCATCTCGCGTTCGGGAGACATGTCGCGCGCCAAGGAGGTCATCTTAATGCTGAGGCGTCCAATAGATCAACATATGGGAATTGTTTTTTCGAAATTTTTATGGCGCCGCTGCGAGGCCATCGCGGTGCAGCATGATTCGCCGGCTGGCAAATGTGTGCTGCTTCACATCACGCGTTTGCCAGCGCACATACTCGATGCGTGCGCACCGATCCTGATGATTTTTCTGGTAGCGCTTCCACGCGAAAGTCTGCACGCGCGCTTCTCGATCCTGCGCATCATGATCCGCCAGAAGGTTTCGAAGTCCTTATCGAAAGTGACTTGGTTCGCGAATTGTCCGACATGCCGATCAAGAACAGTGATGCGTGCGCTGTCTATCGCGAAGGCAAAACGATCATGCCTGGCCTGATCGATCAGGCCCTCAATGTGACGAACAACCGCGGCGGCGGCGCGGTTCGCCGCCTGGCTAGGTCGTTGAAAA
Organism: Paraburkholderia ginsengiterrae; assembly: GCF_001645125.1. GTDB lineage: Bacteria > Pseudomonadota > Gammaproteobacteria > Burkholderiales > Burkholderiaceae > Paraburkholderia > Paraburkholderia ginsengiterrae. Next base: position 129,996 of record NZ_LXKA01000382.1, read on the forward strand.
AATGACCGCGGCCGTGTCTTCGACTTGCGTGAAGGTGCGTACAAATCGGTAAGCCTGGCCGCCGATCGGCATCTGATTGAGGCCTGAGCTGGTCAGTTCCAGCATTTCATTGGCGAGCGGGATGGCGATCGTGCCGGCCCGCTTCATTTCCTCGAGCGGACCGGACGGATCGCCCAGGTACACGGTGCAAACAGCGTTCGTGTGACGCATCATCACCACGGACGCCGCCTTGTCGAGGGACAGTTCGAGATATTCCGCCAATGTCTGCAGCGACTCTGGCACGGGCTCCCGAGCGCCGTTCATTGTTGTGGTTGCGAATGTCATCTCGTAGTCCCCCATCTCGCGGATGTGAAAACAGGCCGCTGAACAGGCAGCGGTACGTCCACTATACGGCCAGGGGCGTGAAACGGGAATACGCCGAAAGCGGCGTGGACCACGCATGCGCCTATTGCCGGTAGCACGCCAACGTTCCCCGCCTGTTTGTCATATTTCCGCCACCGGCGGGGCGGCGGGTTTTCCTCTGCTGAAATCCCCTGATACCTTATGTATACGCAATAATCGCGATGCATGCCCTTTTTCGATCCGCCAACCATCAAAAATGCGTAGGTCATGGCTTTCAGCGAACCAAGGTCTCCATTTTTCAAGTGGGTCGTCTCGAACGCTCAGGACCTGAGCGAAGACAACCGGCAGATACTGCTTGCCAATCTGTTCACGCGCACCGCGTCGATTGTGTTTGCGTCGGTCTGTGAAATCAGCGTTTGTGCGACCGCCTACTACTTTTATCCCAAGGCGCTTTACGCGGGTTGGGCGAGTGCCGTCGTCGCGCTGCTGATCGTGCGCCTGGCCTTAATCGGGTGGTGCCGTACGCGCAGTGCATATGGCTTGCCGACGCCCACTTCGGCGTTTTTGCTGGCAAGCCTGCTGTGGAGCGCGCTGTTCGGCTTCGGCACGTTGCTATGCAATATCAGCGGAGATCAGACACTTTTTCTGCTCGGCAACGTTTGCGCGGTAGGCGTGATTGGCGGACTGGCCGGGCGCAATGCCGGCACCCCCCGGCTCGCCATGCTGCAGATTTCCTTCATTCTCGGCCTGTTGGGTGTCGGTGCTGCGTTGTCTCCGGGGTCCGGCAAGCTCGTCCTGCTGTTTCAGGCGCCTTTTTGCGCCGCCGGTTTCTTTACCGTTGCGCTGCGCAGCAATCGCGACACGGTCGCGTTGCTGCTGGCGCGCGAGCATAGCCAACGCCTCGCCCATCACGACAGCCTCACCGGCTTGCCCAACCGCGCGCGGATCAGCGAACTGCTGCTCGAACGCACGGAAATGGGCTCGATGCATCAGGATCAGCTGTTTGCGGTTCTACTGATCGATCTCGACGGCTTCAAGGCTATCAATGACAGTCTGGGGCACGCCGCGGGCGATCAGATCCTTCAGGAAGCGGCCGTGCGGTTGCGTGAAGTGCTGCCGAGTGGCGATCTCGTCGGACGCCTCGCTGGCGACGAGTTCGTGGTGATCTCCGACGGCGCGGCGCAGCTTCGCGACGTCCGCGTTCTGGCGGATCGCATTGTCAAGGCGCTGGCGCGTCCGTTCGCGCTGCGGCAGGCGCTGGTGCATATCGGCGCAAGCGTGGGCATCTCGCTCTATCCGGAGCATGCGAGTACCGGACCACAGTTGCTCATCTGTGCCGACCGCGCGCTGTATGCGGTGAAACGCAGCGGCAAGAGCGCGTTCTCCGTTTTCGATGCGAAGAGGCATGCTTCGGATGAAAGCCTGAGTCTGTTGCGCAGCGATCTCGAAGGGGCGTTGAAGTCGTTCAGCGGTTTGCGCATGGAGTATCAGCCGATCATCGATCTCAGCAACGGCGCGGTGTCCGGCCGCGAGGCGCTGATGCGTTGGACGCACCCGACCCGCGGTGAGCTTTCACCCTCCGCGTTCATTCCCACCGCCGAACGTACGGGGCTCATTCTGGCATTGGGCGAATGGGCCTTGCGGCAGTCGTGCAAGGAGGCGGTGACATGGCGAGACGGAGCGACAGTCGCCGTCAATGTGTCGCCCGTGCAATTGCGGGAGGAATCGTTTGCTTCGACCCTGACCGGGATTCTTCGCCAGACGAAGCTGCCGCCGGAGCGCCTGAATATCGAGGTCACGGAAACCGTGCTGCTGAACGACGACGACGTCGTGACCCAGCGCAACATCGCGAGGCTGCGTGCGTTGGGCATCGGACTCGCGCTCGACGATTTTGGAACCGGCTTTTCGACCATGTCGACCCTCGTGCGCTTCTCGTTCGACAAGCTCAAGATCGACAGCTCGTTCGTCAAGGAGTCGGTGCACCGGCGGGAATCGGCGGCGGTGGTGCGCGGCGTCGTGGCGTTGGCGCGGGAAATCGGCATGCCGACCACGGCGGAAGGCATTGAAACGCAAGAACAGCTGGACTTCGTGCGCGTGTGCGGATGCACACATGCTCAGGGGTTTCTGCTCGGCAGGCCGGTGCGGGGTTCCGAGATCGAGCGGATCGAAGAGAGGACCGCCGCGCATTCCGCGGATAAGGGGTAGCGCCGGCGAGCGGTGCCTGTTCCGGTTTCCTAGTTCGCGTTTCTCCCCTTGCCCCACACCAGCGACTCCGGATGCTGCTCGAGGTAATCGGCGAGCGTGTTCAAGGAGCGCAGCGTCTGCGTCAACTGCGTCAGCGCCCGATGCATATCCGCTTGCAATGGCGAATCCTGTTGCAGAACGGCCTGCGCGACGTTGAAGGTTCGCTCGGCCGATGCGAGCGTGTCGCGGGCCTGAGGGGCGAGCTGCGTGTCGAGTTGCCGCAGGAGAAGATTGGCATTCGCGAGCGCGCTGTCCAGGTTATTGCCGATTTGATCGAACGGCACCTGATTGAGTTTCTTCGCGATGTCGGCGATCTGCACCTGGAGTTCCTGAAGCGTGTTCGGCGCGGTGGGGAGTTCGATCGGCCTCCGGTTCAGGTCGACGTGTGCGGTTGGCGCCTGCGGAAACATGTCGAGAGCGACGTAGAGCTGATTGGTCAGGAGATTGCCTGTGCGCAATTGTCCGCGCAATCCGCTCGCCACGAGTTTGACGAGCAATGCCTTGCCGGCGCTCGCGTCGCGGTGTTGGACCGATTCCCGATAGCGTTGCCCGAGACGGTCCGGATAGAGATTGAGCGTCACAGGCAGCGTGAATTCGCGCGTCTTTGGGTCGAACTCGATGCCGATTTTTGTCACTTCGCCAAGCTGGATGCCGCGGAAGTCGACCGGCGCGCCAACCGATAGCCCCCGCAGCGACTGACTGAAGCGCATCACCACCTGTGCGGGTGGACCGTCGTCGTGGCGCATGGCGTCGGACTCATCGCGTGCCAGCCGGAACACGGCGCCGCCCGCGGCGGCTTCGCCGACGGTTTCGCCTGGCGGCCCTTGAAACGCAATGCCACCCAGCATGACTGCGGCGAGCGATTGCGTATTGAGTTGAAGACCGTTCGAATCGAGCCGCAGGTCGAGGCCGCTTGCCTGCCACCAGCGCGTATTCGTGCCGACATACTGCTGATACGGCCGGCCGACGAATACGTTCAACGTGACACCCGCGCCATCCTTATCCAGCGTTACCCCGGTGACTCGCCCCACCTGGAGGCGCCGGTAATAGACCGGGGACCCGATGTCGACCGAGCCGAGCGAGTCACCGTGCAGAACGTATTGCGCGCCTTCCTCGCCGGTGCCGATGGCGGGCGGCGTTTCGAGGCCAGTAAAGCGCGTTTCTGTTTCGTGGGAGTGGCCGGCATCGGCGCCAATGTAGGCGCCCGACAAGAGGGTGCCGAGACCGGAAACACCGCCCGCGTCGACACGCGGATGGACGATCCAGAAGCGTGCGCCTTTGGCCGCGAAACGCTTCGCGCTTTCCGTCAGCCGGACTTCGACCAGTACATGGGACCGATCCGGCGCCAGCGTGATTGCCGTCACCGAGCCGATGTCCACATCACGATATCGGACCGCCGCCTTGCCGGCTTCGAGTCCCTCCGCATTGGGGAAGCTGATGACGATCGCCGGACCGCGCTCGCTCACCGATCTGTACGCGAGGCCGATGCAGACGAGCGCCGCCGCGAGTGGAATCAGCCAGACGAGCGACGGCAGCCAGCCACGAGCCGGCACCGCATTACTTGAGTTGCGCGACCAGCGCATCGGCTCCCTTTTCGATGCCGGTTTTCGACGCGCCGAGTGAACCGAAGCTCGCGCCGATATTCATCGCATTGGGATATTGCTTGGTCACGTACGCGTTGATGAGGCGGTTGGTCGGTGCATCGTAGATTTCGACGGCGTAGATCACAGATCCTGTGAAGGCGCCTTCACGCCCACGGACCGCTTGCACGCCGTTATAAAGACCGCCCGCGATGTCGATGCGCGAGAACGTGCTGATTACAGGCGTACTGGTTTTCGCACCGGTCAGCGTGAGCCGCAGACGCAGGGTGTTCGGACCCGGCTGCGTGGCGATCTCGAAGCGCGTGCCCAGCTTCTCCGCGAAACGGGTCTGCATGTAATTCGCGAGGGCTGTTTTGTCTTCGTCGCGCATGTCGCCGAACTGGTTGTCCGTGCCTCGATAGACCACGACCGGATCGATGATCACCTTCGTGTACTGCTGCCAGTCGGTTTGCGTTGAGAAGCGATACGGGATGCGGCCGGAGTCGTCCTGCGGATTGGACCGCAAATAGGGTGCCGAAGCGATGCCCGAATACGCGACCGGGGTCACGCTCGAGCAGCCGACCAAAGCGGCGCATGTGGCCGCAAGCAACACGTGACGCACCTTCACTGACCGTTTCATGCCTGGCTCCGTTTCCAATTTCGACTTTGTCTGCCCTGGCCGATCCAGGCGTGACAGTTCATGGCGGGCTCAAGCCTATCACCGCAATTTTGGAATGTAAACCGACCAGGCGGTTTGTTTGTTGGTCAAAATCTGGCGTGCGGAGCACACCGGCCTTGGCCGGTGCGCTGTTTTTCAACGGTCCTTTTAGTCCTTCTTGACGCTGCGCGTTGCGCGTGCGGCCCGAGGTTTGGCTTTGGCTTTAGTGGCGGTAGGAGCGGGGGAAGGCCATTGGCTATCGTCGAGCAGGCGATCGAACAAACGCACGCGCTCCTTTTCGGAAAGCGGCGAGAGGCCCAGCAAGGTCGTGAACACGAGCCCTCGCGCCGCCTCCCAGCGCAGGAGCGCCAGGTCCGGGTCGGCCGCGTCGGCCTTGATACGTTTGACTGCTTGCGCACTCCGGTCACGGACGGACGATACCAGCGCGGGGTCTTCAACCAGCGCGGCGAGCACGGCGAAACCGCCTGCGTGCGGGCTATTGGCCGCTTCGCGCATGGTGGCGATCTCCGCCGCGAGATTGGCCTCGGGCGTCGTGTCGCCAACTTTGGCGAGGTAGCGCTGGGAGAAGGCTTCGAAGTGCGCGATGTCGTGGTCGAGCAGCGCCTTCAGCACTTCCGTCTTCGTGCGGAACTGATGCATCAACCCGCCCTTGCTGATGCCGCTTTCCCGGGAGATCGCGTCGAACGTGAGTTGACCCGGGCCATCGCGCGCGATGATGGTAAGCGCCGCCTGAAGTGCCGCTTGACGGGAACGTTCGGAACGGGTCGGGTTGTCCATGGAGTTTTTAGGGCGTTGGTGCGGATTCGCACAATCGGCGAGTGGCCTCGAGTGCGCCGTTTAGTGGTCAAATGAGGTTCGGGCGAGCGACTGTGTTCGGCAGCGTCGACAGGTCGCTACTCCGTCATTTTACAGACCGCGTCAACTGGCCTGCCAGGAATTGCTTCAACGCCGTCCCATATCGAGGTTCAAATGGAGTCTACCTTGCAGTACCAGTTGCGGATCACCGTCTCGCCGGAACTGGCCGCCGCTCTACGCGCGGATGCGACGTATGCATCGCATCCCGCGCTTCAGGGTGTTTTGCGCAGACACAACGCTACGCTGAAGTGTCAGTTCGATGCCTTCGCCGACTATGTAAGCGAGGCGGAGCGATTGGGGACGGAGAATTATCCGTTGTACGAGTGGACCCGGCAGACAATCGAGAACCCGGAGAAAAAAGCGAAGTATCTGCAGTCAATGACCGTCTATGTAAACGGCGATGAAGTCTACAGCAAGGAAGTTGCAGATAGTATGGAGGCCGAACTGTTGGCGCTGGTCAGCGACGAGAGCATCAGACGAGTCTCACGGTTCGATACTGATCCGGCCAATAATCCGCAGCCGCCTGCGCGGTAGTCTTCGCTTACTAAACGTAATAATCGAGCCGGCTTTCGGCGGCGTCAGCCGACCGTCATTTCGAATTGACAATTGACGACAAGGCGTCGAGTTCATGAGACGATGTGGGTTCACTTTTTCTCGAGGAGAGCGACATGGGACTCTTGGACGAAGCAGGAAAGATTGCAGGGGCGATTGCCGCCGTTGAAGCAGCGGAAAAAGTAGATCCGGATGCGGGTTTGGTGACGAAAGGCATCGCCGCTGTGGCCGGTTTTGAAGGCGCCGGCAAGCTGGAATCGATGCTCGAAAAGAAAGACGATGAGAAGCAGGAAGAAGCGGATAACGCGCAACCTGCGGACGACTCGAATCCTCAGACCTGATTGAACACGCGCCGCCGGCCGCATGATCCGCAATGGACTGCATGCGCCGGCGGTTTTGCGTGGCGTCGCCGCTTGCGTCGAAAGTACCCCGCCGGCGATATGGCTCAACAATGAGCCGCCGGCACTGCCCGATATCCAGGTCACGCCTTAAATCGTGCTGGCCTTGGGGGCTGCAGACTTGCAGCCGCTGTCAATAGATGGCGTGGCCGCGTGCATGAGAGGACGATCTGCGGCCAAATTCTGACTGTTGGCAGCCTGCGGGAAGACGTGCCAATTGCCGTCATCATGCTTGAAGAAGAACAGCGCGTGCACGCCTGATGGCGACAATGTCTCGACACACACGTAACGTTGGCCGCCCAATCTGGTGCGGCTGAAAGCGGTCACACGAACCGGCGTTGTGGGCGCCGGCGCCAGCCATTTTTCGACCTGACAACGCAGGGATTGCCCATTCGTGCTTTTCATGTCGCCCGCCAGAAAATCTGAAGGCCACCAAGGATAGGTAGAACTCAGTCCGCCGATGCCGGCGTCTACCTTATTAACGGCTAAGGCAACCGCAATGCCGACCGCGCAGTTGTGAGTTCTGAAACGGAATATTTCGTGACGTTCAGGTTCTGGAGAAGCGTGCACACAGAGAGGTGTTTCAAATTACACGTCTCGTTACACTCAAAAACACGGGTAATCTGCGGGCTCAATATAGTGCCGTCACAACTAACACGTGAGGCACGCAATGAAGCGAATTTTTGTGTTGATGCTGACTGCTGTATGTCTGGGAAGCATGCTGGGTGGCTGTATCGTTGTGCCTGCAGGCGGCTACTATCACCGCTACTAGAGCGCAGGCAGAGCGGTGGCGCAGAGGCGGAAGCCATCTGCGCCACCGGTGACTTTTCCGGAATATTCAGGTCCTCGCACTCAGTGGGTGGTGGCGGAACATGAGCCGCCCCGGGCCGCACTGGTACCATGTCGAACTCGGCGTCGTCCGGAGCCTGGTGTCCAGGATTCAAGAACACCAAGCGCCTGCCGTAAATGCATACGAGAGCCTGTGCTCTCCGAAATAAGGCAAAAAAACTCGCAGCGCAGGAGCGCTTCAGTACGCCTGTGCGCTTGACGCCTTCTAATCCACAACCCTGCAAGTCTCGACTTAACGCCGCCAGGTATGCCTAGCCCCGTCATCCTCCTCGTTGTCGCAATGATGTCCAGCGTGATGAGTATGGCGGTGTTTGGTTCGCTGCTGCGCGCCGCAATTCCAGGGTTGCCCCGCTGGATTGGCGCAAACGCCGTGATAGCCGCCGTGCTGGTCCTTCTCGTGCGGCAAGCGCCCGCGCCCGCACAACTGACTATCGTTGTCGCAAGCGCATTGCTCGGGGCCGCGGCGCTCATGATGCTGCAGGGCTGCCGGGAGTTCTTTGGACTTCGGCCCGCGCGTTCGTTCGAGTACGTCCTATACGGCGCATTGCTACTTGGGATTGTCTATTGGGGATACCTGTCGCCAAACGCCAATGCCAGAATTGCGTTGCTATCGGCGTTTCTTGCGTATGTCCGTGTGGTTATCGGCTGGATTGCGCTCAGGTTGCGGCCTCCGGGCAGACCGAAATATTGCTACCAGTTTATGGCCGGCGCGGCACTCCTCGGCGCAGCTGTCCACGCATCACGTAGTGTTGCCTGCGTAGTGGGCTGGGAGCATCAAGCCTCCTTTCTGGAGCCGACCCCGCTGAACATCGTATTCCTCGGACTTGGCATCTTGGCGATGCCATGTCTTTCGATTGGCGCGGTCATGCTTGCTCACGACCGGATGGCCGAGCGTATGGAGCGGCTGGCAAACGTCGATGGCCTGACCGGCGCGCTTGTGCGCCGGGCGTTCCTTGTCCAGGCAGAGGCATTGCTGCAAGAGGCCAGGAATGCGAAGTTGCGGCTGTCCATTGCGATTCTCGACCTCGACAAGTTCAAGGCAATCAACGACGTACATGGGCATGCGGGCGGCGACCAGGTGCTTGCGCATTTCGCTGCTACCGTATCAAGCGGCTTGCGACAAGGAGATATCTTCGGCCGTCTTGGCGGCGAGGAATTCGCCGTCCTGTCTCTGTCCACCGGGCAAGCCGACACGGTTCGTTTGATAGACCAGCTGCGCGTCCATGTCGCGGCATCGCGTCTGACTATTCCATCAGGCGAGGTCGCGTATACCTTCAGTGCCGGTGTCGATGAGTACCACGAAGGCGACACGCTGGCGAACATGATGGGCAGGGCGGACGCCGCGCTATACGCCGCGAAGGCCATGGGCCGGAATTGCGTTGTCGGCACGCTGTTGTCTGCCGGGCAACGGGTCGAAGATACGCAAGGCGAGAGCACGACCGAGCAAACCAACGACCCTGCATGAAAATCCTGTATAGCGCTCTGCTTCAATCCCTGCCGGACAACTGAGCCGAGCAATCCCCAACGTGTGAACGCTTGAAGTTTGCCGCCGCGACGCAGGATCGGGGTTTCATCCGCATGTCATCGCCGCGCGGCTAGCATGGCTCGTCTCATCCATTGCGTCTGTTCAATCCGTCAGGCCCCCGGCGCCCGTCCGGCAGCGCACTCGCAGTTCACGCGGCACGGTGCACCCGGAATAGAGGCCGGCATCCTTCCATCCCCTGCACAACAACACCAGCTATGTCGAACAAGAAAAACGCCAAGGTTTTACCGACCGATCAGGGCGCGTCCATTGTCTCGCGTCGTGGGTTTCTGAAGTTGGCCGGCGCGTCCGGTCTGGCAACAGCGGCGGGCACGCTTTCGTCGGCGGCGCGCGCGGCGGGCAGCACGCCCGACGGCACGCCGGAGCAGGTCCACCTGACCTGGGGCAACGATCCGGCGCGTGAGGTCACCGTGTCGTGGGCGTCGCCGGCGCCCGCGGTGAATCCGCGCGTGCGCCTGAGCGGTGCAGGTGAGGCGAGTCGGACGGTGCACGGCGTGCAAAGCACCTATGCCGACGGCCTCAACGGCGAGGTCGTGTTCACGTATCACGCGCGTTTGCACGACCTGAAGCCCGATACCAGTTACGAGTACGAGGTGACCGCGGAGAACGACAGCAACGCGGCGCAGCCTTTCTCGGCGAATTTCCGCACCGCGCCGCACGGCCGCGCTCCATTCCGCTGGACGAGCTATGGCGACCTCGCGACGCCCAACACGGGCTGGGTCCTGTCGTCGCCGCAAAGCCGCTTTGCGGTGCAGGCGGTCGAGCGGTTCCAGCCGCTGTTCCACCTGCTCAATGGCGATCTTTGCTACGCCAATCTGAACCCGATGCATCAGCCGGAAGTGTGGCGCGACTTCGGCAACAACTGCCAGACTTCGGCGTCGAACCGGCCGTGGATGCCGTGTCCGGGCAACCACGAACTCGAATTCCACAACGGGGAACAGGGCCTCGCATCGTATCTCGCACGCTATACGCTGCCGGACAATCACACGCGTTATCAGGGCCGCTGGTACAGCTTCCGAGTGAGCTCGGTACTCTTCATTTCGCTCGACGCGGATGACGTCGTCTATCAGGACGCGGCGGCATTCGTTGCCGGCCCGAATCCGCTGGTGCCGGTTGCGAGCACCGGCAATCCGCCGATCCAACCGGGCACGTCGCTCTATGTGCGGGGATATAGCGCCGGCGAGCAGACGCGCTGGCTCGAGAGGACCTTGCGACGCGCAGCTGAGGACGATGACATCGACTGGATCGTCGTGCAGATGCATCAGGACGCGTTGAGTTCCTCGAAGACCGGCAACGGTTCGGACAAGGGCATCCGCGAAGCATGGTTGCCGCTGTTTGACCGCTATGGCGTCGATCTGGTGCTGTGCGGCCATGATCACGACTATGAGCGCAGCTATCCCGTACGCGGCTGCAATCACAACCATGGCACCGACATCGCGACCGGCAGGCCGGTCGATACGTTGCAGCCGAAGCCGGTAATGTCGGCGGTGTCGCCGGGGGCGTCGACTTTCGATACGAGCCACGGCACGATTCACCTGATTCTGGGCGGCGGAGGCACGAGTGCCCCGCTGGATGTGTACGGCGTGGATGCCGGCACGGGGCTGCCGCAGGCGCGTATCTTCACGCGGCCCAACCGTCCGGTGACCGGCACGACAGCCGGGACTTTCGTGCGCGCGAGCGCGGACGCCGTGGAAGACGCGATCTGGTCGGCGCAACGCGATACCGGCACCGGCTACGGCATCGCGGTGTTCGATCACGACCCGGGACAGCCCGGCGGCGAGACCACCATTACGATGAACTATTACCATGCGCCCGGCGCGGACCAGACGCCGACGCAGACCTACGAGCTGTTCGAGACCATCGAGTTGAAAAAGAAGCGGCGCGGCTGAGGTGTTGGAGCGCCCCCACGATCTGCCCCCACATCAAATCCTATAAGACCATTTTTGTTACACGTCTTACCGATGTGGAGCCGGGGCGTTACAAATGCCTTTCATTTGCCGGATATACTCCGCGCTGTCTAAAAATTATGAATTGCCTTTTATGTCGAAGAAAATCCTCCAGATTGTTGCCGTTGCGGCGCTCACCGCCACGGCGTCGTTATCGGCAGTGGCGAGCGATATGAACAATGCCCTTGGCGGCGCGCTCGGTGGTGTCGCCGGCGCGGCCCTCGGTGGCGCCGTAGGCGGCAGCACGGGTGCCGTGATTGGCGGCGCGGTGGGCGGCGGTGCAGGTGGAGCGGTCACGTCGAACCGCAGGGAACGCACGGGCGCCATCATCGGCGGCGCGCTTGGCGGCGGTGCGGGCACGGCGGCCGGCAATGCTATGGGCGGGCGTGGCGGCGGTCTGGTCGGTGCTGCGGTGGGTGGCGGTCTCGGCTCGGCGCTCGGCGGCAACGTCTCGCGCTCCAACTCGTACGCGGACGACTATTCCCGCGGCTACCACTCGGGCAAGAAGCACCACAAACATCGCCACTACGACTGAACGGTGAGCGGGATGCAGCGCGGGTCGACGGGTAACCGTCGACCTCTGCAGAGGGCAGCGTGGTCCACTTAAGCCACGTGCTTCAGAAAGTCTCTTAGCCGCTGCGTGGGCGGATTGTCGATCAGCGCGGCAGGTTCGCCGTCTTCCGCAATTCCGCCCTGATCCATGAATAGCAGGCGCGTGCCTACCCGCTTCGCGAATCCGATCTCATGGGTCACGACGATCATCGTCATGCCTTCCATCGCCAGGTCTTGCATGACCTTTAGCACTTCATGACGTAGCTCGGGATCCAGCGCCGAGGTCGGCTCGTCGAACAGCATCAGCTTCGGCTTGATCGCTAACGCTCGCGCAATGGCCACACGCTGCTGCTGTCCTCCGGACAGTTCGGAAGGGTAGTGATTCGCTCGCGATTCCAGACCGACCTTGTCGAGTAACGCCATGGCTTGGTCACGGGCCTCCGCGCGCGATGCGCCGCGCACCTGAATCGGCCCAAACATCACGTTCTCGAGCGCGGTCATCTGCGGAAACAGATTGAACTGCTGGAACACCATGCCGGCTTCGAGGCGAATCGCGCGGATGTCGGACGCATGGCCTTTGACGCTCAAGCCGTCCACCAGCAACTCGCCGCCGCTGATTTTCTCGAGCGCGTTGATGCATCGAAGCATGGTCGATTTGCCCGAACCCGAGGGACCGACCACTACCACTACCTCAGCATTCTCAATACGAAGATCGATGTTCCTGAGCACGGGCACGTGGCCGAAGCTCTTCGACACGTTCTTGAATTCCACCATGCTCATAGTATGCGCATCCTTTTTTCAACGACGCGGAGCGACAGCGTCATCGCGCCGGTCAGCACGAGATAGATCACCGCGACGGCCGACCAGATTTCAACCGCGCGAAAATTTCCCGCGATGATTTCCTGACCCTTGCGCGTCAGTTCCCCGACGCCGATGACGATAAACAGCGACGTGTCCTTCAAACTGACAATGCACTGATTGCCCAATGGCGGAATCAGCCGGCGGAATGCGAGCGGACCGACGATTTTCAGCAGCACGCGCGGCATCGACAGCCCCATGGCGAGGCCAGCCTCCATCAAACCCTTTGGAATGGACAGCAAGGCGCCGCGCACGACTTCGGCGAGATACGCGCCGGAATTCACGGTAATGGCGATAATCGCGGCGCTGAGCCCGTCGATCCTGAGGTGTGCAAGCAGGGGCAGGGCGAAGTAGAGAAACATCACCTGCACCACAATCGGTGTGCCGCGAATGAGTTCAATGTAGACCTGCGCGGCGATGTTCAGCGCGAGCGGCCCATAAGCGCGGAACATGCCGGCGACGACACCGACCACGAAGCCGCCCACCAGCCCGACGAACGCAATGAACACCGTCAATTTCACGCCGGTTATCAAGTCTGGAAGCGCAGTCCAGATCACTGACCAATCGAATTCCACAAACCGCTCCTGGTTGATTCGCCTTTCGCGCAGCGAATCCTCGCTGCGCGTTCAACTTGCGACGCTTACGACTTGGGCGGCTCGGAGCCGAACCACTTCTTGTACAGCGTCGCGTAGCGGCCATCGGCCTTCATTTTGGCGAGCGACGCGTTGACCGTGGCGACCAGCGGGCTGCCCTTCGGGAAGCCAATGCCGTATTTGTCGCCGTTGACTGGCGCGCCGGCGACCTTCACCTGGCCTTTGCCGACCGTGTTGACAAAATAGAGCACGTTCGGCGTGTCGTGCATGGCGGCATCGACACGGCCTGCCTCCAGCGCGAGATAGGCCTGGTCGATGTTCGGGAACTGGCGGATTTCCTTGGGCTTCAGATGAGCCTTGATCCAGTCGATGGTGGCCGTGCCGGTTTTGGCGGCAATGACTTTGCCATTCAGGTCATCGATTGACTTGATGGTGGTGTTGCCGCTTTGCACCATCGCAGCCAGTCCGCTGTCGTAATACGGGTCGGAGAAGTCGATCGCCTTCTTGCGCTCTTCCTTGATGGTCATACCCGACAGCGCGACGTCGATGTTCTGCGTTTGCAGGGCCGGAATCAGGCCGCTGAAGTCCATCGGCTGGATTTTGTATTTCCAGCCCTGGTCTTTCGCAATCTCTGCCCAGAGATCGAGGTCGAAACCGACGTACTTATCGCCCTGCTTGAATTCGAAAGGCATGAACGATGTATCGGTGCCGACGATGAGTTCCTTGTTCTCGGCGTGAACGAGGCCTGTGCCGAACAGGGCGGCAGCAGCGATAGACAGCAGGAAGGCGCGACGTCCCATGATTTCTCTCCGCATTGATTGGCAATACCCCGGGCCGGGTCAACAACATGCGATGTGCGATCCAGGATGACTGCAACATATGTTGTCAATGCGGATACTACGACAACAATAATTTTGGTGAAAGCAATTTCTGTTAATGAAAACCCTGGACTGACAACGTTTGTTGTTTCGCGATGAAGAGGCGGCAGAAACGGTGGGGCGGGGCCGCTCCAGCCGCTCCAGCCGCTCGCGAACGGACGTTCGATATTGACTGGCTTGAGGGATACAACCTGCGTTCGGGCAGAGGGGGAGACAAACGGGACTTCGCGGCGTCATCTTAAAGTCTGATTCACTGAATCACACTTCCCCGCGCGTGCCGGAACACGCTAAGCTTCGCCCCCGCGTTGTTCTTTCGACACCACGCATTTATTTTTTTGACACTGAATTTATTTTCATCGTCCTATGATTGGCGTGCGCGATTTCTAATCGTACTGGTTAGTCCGCGTGCACTCATATCAATTTGAAAGCCCTGCAATCTATCAGCGCGCACCATCGCAGTGCCATTGGCATGGCGTAGCGCGCAATGAACAACAAACAGCAACTTATGCTTCTCGCAGATAGCGCAACTATGATTGCGGACGTATTGCGTGCGCGTTCATGGCGCTGGTGGATCGAGCAAATGAATTCCTCAATCACACGGAGCCAACAAGTATGAAAAAGTCTTTACTCACAGCCGCGCTCTTCGGCGCCGTTTCAATGTCCGCGCATGCGCAAAGCAGCGTGACGCTCTACGGCCTGATCGATGCGGGTCTCGTTTATACGAACAATCAATTCGGACACAGCAACTGGCAGGAAGTGAGCAGCTCAACGCAGAACACGGTTTTCGGATTGAAAGGCTCGGAAGATCTGGGCGGCGGCTTGCATGCAATCTTCAAGCTCGAACAAGGTTTCCTGCTGAATAACGGAGCGCAGGCGTTCTCCGGTGATGGATTCGGTTCCCAGGCATGGGTCGGCCTGCAAAGCGATCCTTACGGCACCTTGACGTTCGGCCGCCAGTTCGACGTGATGAACGACCTGGTTGGACCGCTCACGGCGGAGTCCAACACGTGGGGCGGCAATATGGCCGCGCATCCGTTCGAGAACGACAACCTGGCGGCGAATTCCGTTGTTATCAACAATTCGGTCAAGTACGCGAGTCCGACGTACCACGGCGTGACGTTCGAAACGATGTATTCGTTCAGCAACAAGGCCGGCAACTTCGCGAACAACCGTTCATACGGCTTCGGCCTTTCCTATGCGCAGGGTCCGGTGAACCTTGCCGCCGGCTACCTGCAACTGAATGGCGCGGGCAACGGCGGCGGCGCCGTCACCTCGGGCGATACGAGCGCGAACTTCCTGGCGCAGCGCCAGCGCATCTGGTCGCTGGGTGGCAACTACACCTATGGACCGGCCACCGTCGGGCTGGTCTGGAGCCATACGCAGATCGACAACGCGTCGGGCGTGTTCTCGTTCGGCACGGGCACCTACCTCGGCTCGGACGATGCGTCGGCCGGTACGCTGGCCGGCTCGTTGCGGCTCGACAACTACGAAGTGAACGCGAAGTACGCGCTCACGCCGGCGTTGAGCGTGTCGGGCGCGTACACGTACACGCATGGCGCCTACAACGGCTCGTCGCCGGGTTGGAATACGGGCATGCTGCAGACCGACTACGCGATCAGCAAGCGCACGGACTTCTATCTTGAAGGCGTGTATCAGAACGTGCATGGCGCGCCGGCGGATTCGGTGCTCTCGCATGCCATGATCAACACGCTGTCGCCGTCGTCCAGCAACACGCAAGTGGCGGTCACGGTGGGAATGCGCCACGCGTTCTGATCGATCTCGCGTTGAGCATTGAGTGAAACCGTATGCCTGGTTTGCGCCAGGCATACGAGTCCGCGCGGGTAATGTCATCCGTGGTTATCCACGGTTATCCGCGCGGCGCCACGTCAACGGCTTATCGTTGCGTATCCGTTGATTCCCCGTTCTTCTCTTCGGCCAGAATCTGTTCGATGACTTCCACGAACGTTTCCACGGGCTGTCCACCGCTCACCAGATAGCGGCGATTGAAGATGATGGCGGGCACCGACTGAATACCCATTGCCGCGTTGTTCTGCTCTGCCGCGCGCACGTCGTCGGCATAGATGCCGCTTTGCAGTACTTCGCGCGCCTCTGCGGCGTCGAGTCCCACGGACTGCGCTGCTTCTATCAGGACGTCGTGGTTGCTCGGATCCTTGCCCTCGGAGTGATAGGCGCGCAGCAGCGCCAGTTTGAGCGGCAATTGCTGGCCCTTGGTGCCCGCCCAATGGAGCAGGCGGTGCGCGTCGAACGTGTTGTAGACGTGCGTGCGCGGGCCGAAGTCAAAACCGACGCTCGCGCCGCGTTCGTGGATCGCGGCATGCGTTTCCGCGATCTGCTCGGGCGTGCGTCCGTATTTCTTGCCGAGATACTCGACGATCGTCTGGCCGCCGGGGCCCATTTGCGGATTCAACTCGAACGGATGCACGGTTATCTGGGCGTCGACCGTTTCGCCAAGCTGCGCTAGCGCACGTTGGAGCGAGGATAGGCCGATCGCGCACCACGGGCAGGCGATATCGGAGACAAAGTCGATGGTTAGCGGTTGGGTCATTGTGTTCCTGAGAGATGGAGCGCTGTGGCGCTGCTGCCATGGCGGCGCGGCGATAGCTGTCGACAGCGTAACCGGAATTGCCGATATTTGCAGGACGATGCGATACCACGCTGTACGACGATGCAGCACGATCAAGCGCGATCATTCGCCGTGCTACGCTGCTTATATTCCATGCCGGAGTCTGGGTCTTCCATCCACCGGATAACAGGAATATCCGAACAATGGCATAGTCACGTTCTGCCAGCCATGCAGGACGGCGACTGCTTTTTCACCGTAGAACAAGGAGCTTCAAATGAGCAAGGGTTATTGGGTGACGTCATATCGCGCGACGAAAGACCCAGCCAAACTGGCCGCGTACGCGCAGCTCGCGCTGCCCGCGGTGACGGCTGCCGGCGGCAAGTTCATCGTGCGGGGCGTGGCTGAAGAGGCGCGTGAGCAGGGCTTGAACGAGCGTACGGTCGTGATCGAGTTTCCGACCTACGAAGCGGCGGTTGCCGCTTATAGCAGCGATCTCTACAAGAAGGCGCTCGAAGCGTTGGGCGATGGTGTGGAGCGCGATCTGCGGATCGTGCGCGGCGCGGAATAACGCCTGCGGAGAAACGTCACGCGGCCGGGCAAGGTCCGCGTGACGTCAGTGTTTCGGCGAGAGCCGATATCAGGTCGGGGCAGGCTTGGCCCTTAAGACGTTACTTGACTGCCCCCAACGCCAGCCCCTTCACCAGGTACCGCTGCAGCCACGCAAACACGACCGACACCGGCAACGTGGCGCAGAGCGTCGCGGCCATCACCAGATGCCATTGGACGACGTATTTTCCCGCTACCATATCGGTCACCTGCACGGTTAGCGTCTTGTTCTCCGGCGAGCGGATCAGCGTGTAGACGACCGCGAACTCGTTCCACGCATTGATGAACGTGAAGATCGCGGTCACCACAATCGCGGGCACCGCGAGCGGCAAGAACACTTTGAAAACGGCTTTGGTTCGCCCGCATCCTTCCAGCCACGCGGACTCTTCCAGATCTCGCGGCACCGTCTGAAAGTAGGACGACAGCATCCACACGGCAAACGCGATATTGAAAGCCGCGTAGGAAACGATCACGCCGATTTTCGAATCCACCAGATTGCCATCGCCATAAGGAATCATCGCGGCGAGCCGGAACAGGCCGACCACGAGCAGGATAGGCGACAGCATCTGTGTGACGAGCAGAAACTGCCGATAGAGCCCGCGTCCACGAAACGGAAATCTCGCCAGCGCGTAAGCGGCCGGCAAGCTCACGGCCAGCGCGAGCGCGGTCGACAGCAAGCTGATCACCGTGCTATTGCGTAACGCCACGCCGAAATTGGCGGCTTCCCACATGTCGGAGAAATTGCTCCATTGCCAATGCACCGGCAGCCAGCGCGCCGGATAGACAAAGATCTCCGAAGCCGGCTTCAACGCGGTGAACAGCATGACGGCAAACGGAAACAGCACCACCACAATGAGCGGCGACAGCGCGAGCCAGCACCACAGCGAGCGCTTCATCTTCGTGCTGAGACTCATGACGGCTCCCCTTCTTTTGCGGGCTGCAAGCGCAGATAGGCGATCGAGAACACGAACAGCATTACGAGCATGATCAGCGACACCGCCGCGGCTTCGCCGGGACGTCCGAGCCGGAAACCGAGTTCATAGAGATACGTGACGAGAATGTGCGTGCTGTTGTCGGGGCCGCCTTGCGTCATCACCCAGATGATGGGGAACGAGTTGAAGACGTAGATCACGTTCAACAGAATCGCCATATTGATGAAGGGGCGCAGCAGCGGCATGGTGAGCTGGCGAAATTGCTGCCACGCACTTGCGCCGTCGATCCGCGCAGCCTCATAAATATCGCCCGGCACCGACGACAATCCGCCCAGCAGAATCGTCACCGTAAACGGAATCGACACCAGAATGCCAACCGCGATTTCAACCGGAAACGCGAGTTCCGGCGTGGCGAGCCAATGGATCGGCCCGCTGATCAAGCCCAGTTTCTGCAGCGTGACGTTGACCATGCCGTAGTCGTCGTTGAAGGACCAACGCCACACCACGGCGGTCATGGTCAGCGAGACGGACCACGGCAGCATCACAATTGTGCGGGCTATGCCGCGGCCGTGGAAGTCCTGATTCAGCACCAGGGCGACGGGCACCGAGGTCAGCACCGTGCCTCCCACCACGCACACGGTCCAAACGATGGTGCGCTTGGCGGCCGCAAGAAAATAAGGGTCGCTGAAGATCGTATAGAAGTTCTGCAGACCGGTGAAATCGCGAATCGCGCCGAAGCGCGAGACCTCGTGCAGCGACTGCCACACGATGTTAAAAATCGGATAGCTGATGATGAACAACGCCAGTACCAGACTCGGCGCAATCAGCAACCAGGGCGCTTGCAGGCGCGGAGAAGCGGAACGGCTCATGCGTGCTCGATCGTAAGACGCGCCTGCGTGGATAGGCGGGCGCGGCGGAATGGGCCGGATGGTGCAGGACAGCCGGAACGCGCGCTACCCTGGCAAGGGCGGTGCGCGTTCCGGGTTCAGCCAG
Organism: Paraburkholderia ginsengiterrae; assembly: GCF_001645125.1. Lineage (GTDB taxonomy): Bacteria > Pseudomonadota > Gammaproteobacteria > Burkholderiales > Burkholderiaceae > Paraburkholderia > Paraburkholderia ginsengiterrae. Next base: position 148,980 of record NZ_LXKA01000382.1, read on the forward strand.
TTACTGCGGGACTACCTTGCGATCAATGCCCCAGCGACTTGTTCGCTTGCGCAGCCGCCGCGTTCAACGCATCAGCCGGCTTTGCCTTGCCCAGGTAGATCGACTGCATTGCGTCGGTCACGGCCTTCGCGGTGTCTTCCCAGCCGGTCACGGTCGGCGCGAAGCGGGCCGTCGGCAGCAGCGCGACGAACGCTTTGGTGTCCGGATCGTTGAACGCCGGGTCGGTCGATTCAGCCTTGGTGGTCGGCAGGAAGCCTTCCGTTGTCGTGAACTCGACGCGCGGCTCCTTCGTGAACAGATAGTCAAGGAACTTCCACGCCGACTTCTTCACCTTCGAGTTCTTGAACATCACGATCGAATCGGTGACGGCGTAGGTGGCGTGCGTCGTGCCCATCGGGATCGGATCGATGCCGTACTTCAGGTTCGGCGCTTCCTTCTTGATCTGCTTCGCGAGGAACGGCGCGGAGATCATCATCGCGACACGGCCCTGCTTGAAGAGGTTCTGCACGTCTTCGCGGCTGTAGCCAGTCACGCCGGGTTGCGTCAGGCCGTCGTCGATCATCGTCTTGTACAGCGTGGCCGCCTTGATGCCGGCCGGCGAAGCGAAAGCGGCCTTGCCGTCCTTGCCGACCACGTCGCCGCCGTTGGTCCACAACGCGTAGTAATAGTAGACGTCCGTTTCGATTTCCTTGCCTTGCAGGCCGAAGCCGGCAATGCCTTGCGCCTTCAGTTTCTTCGACGCATCGATCACGTCGTTCCAGGTTTTCGGACCGTCGGGATAGCCGACCTTCGCGAGCAGATCCTTGTTGTAGTAGAGCGCGCGCGCGGAGGCGGCGATCGGCAGGCCATACACCTTGCCGTTGATTTCGCCCGGTGCGAGGAACGGACCGATGAAGCGGCCCTTGAAGCTCGAATCCATATAGCCGTCGAGCGGCTCGGCCACGTCGTCCTTTACGAAGTCGAGCAGCCAGCGCGTGCCGACGATCGCGAGGTCGGCGTTGGCGCCGCCGGAGATATCCGTCTGGAGTTTCTGTTGCAGCGTGTCCCAGTTCACGTCTTCGATCTTGATGGTCGTGCCGGGATTGGCCTTCTCGAAGTTGCGAGCCATTTTTTCGAAGTACGGCGCGGTCGCATCGCTGTAGTGCGCGACCGTGACGCGGACCGTGTCGGCGTGAGCCGCGACGGCGATACCTGCAAACGCGAGCGCGAAGGCAACTTTGCCGAGCGCGAGGGAAGCACGGGCATGCAACGACATCTCTCTCTCCTAATGGTCTGCTGCCGTCGCCGGCCGCTTTGGGTTAAATTGTTTGTAAAAATCCTACATGACGAAAAATAGCTTGTCACGTAGGGTCTGCGATATTTTTTCTTGGCTGGTTTTGTGCCTAAGATGCTGTAAAGGAAGGAATATTTTGCATCGCGAGAAAGTGTGAATACCCAAATTTTGGGATGGCATAGAACCGCGCGATGTCGGATTTGTAGGAAATTTACATGCCGGGCCAATGCCGGCGCGGGTGGCGAGGTCGAGGAGCGAGGGCGGACATGAATCGTGTGGTGTTGGTAACGGGCGCTTGCGGCGGGATCGGCAGCGTGTTGTGCAAGCGCTTCGTGGAGCAGGGCGATACGGTGCTGGCGCTCGACATCGACGCTGCCGCGCTGCTGGCCTTGACCGCGCACCTCGGCGCGGCGCGCGTCACGCCGGTTGCGGTCGATCTCGGCGACGCCGCCGCGGTGCAGCAAGCGGTGGCCGCCGCGGTCAAGACGCGCGGTCCGGTGGACGTGCTGGTCGCGAACGCGGGTGCCGCGCAAGGACTGACGCTCGCCACCACGGATGCCGCGAGCTGGCAGCGCGATATTCATCTGAACCTGAACGGCACGTATCACACGGTGGAAGCGGTGCGCGCGTCGATGATCGAACGGCAGCAGGGCGTGCTGGTGCTGATCGGCTCGGTGAACGGCATGGCCGCGCTCGGTCATCCGGCGTACAGCGCGGCGAAGGCGGGGCTGATCAGTTACACGAAGGCGCTGGCGCTTGAACTCGGCCGCCATGGCATACGCGCCAACATTGTCTGCCCGGGCACGGTGAAGACGCAGGCGTGGCAGGCCCGAGTTGACAAGAATCCGCAGGTGTTCGAGGAACTGAAAAAGTGGTACCCGTTGGGTGACTTCGCGACGCCCGACGATATCGCCGATGCAGTGCAGTTTCTGGCGTCGCCGATGGCGCGGGTGATTACCGGTGTCGCCTTGCCGGTCGACGGTGGGCTGATGGCTGGCAACCGTTTGATGGCGCAGGAACTGACGCTCGAATCGTTCTGAACCACCGGAAGCTACAAGCAAGCAACGAGCAAGCTACAAGCAAGCAGCGCGAGATCGAGTCAACGAAGCACGACGATGAGGACAGCATGGCAGCAGTGCAACTGAGCGGCATCTTCAAACGCTATGGCGACACGCAAGTGGTGCACGGCATCGACCTCGACATCGACGACGGCGAATTCGTCGTGCTGGTCGGGCCGTCGGGCTGCGGCAAGAGCACGCTGATGCGCATGGTGGCGGGGCTCGAAGAGATCAGCGGCGGCGATCTGATGATCGGCGGCACGCGTGCGAACAGCCTCGCACCGCAGCAGCGCAATATTTCGATGGTGTTCCAGAGTTACGCGCTCTATCCGCATCTGTCCGTCTACGAAAACATTGCATTTGGGCCGCGGATTCGCAAGGAGCCGTCCGCGAAGTTCAAGCCGCGGATCGAAGCGGCCGCGAAGATGCTGAATCTCAGCGGCTATTTGGATCGCTTGCCGCGCGCGCTGTCCGGCGGCCAGCGCCAACGCGTGGCGATGGGCCGCGCGGTGGTGCGCGAGCCTTCGCTATTCCTGTTCGACGAACCGCTGTCCAATCTCGACGCCAAACTGCGCGTGCAGATGCGCACGGAAATCAAGGCACTGCATCAGCGGCTGAAGAACACGGTGATCTACGTCACGCACGATCAGATCGAAGCGATGACCATGGCCGACCGCATCGTCGTGATGAACGCGGGGCGCATCGAGCAGATCGGCCGTCCGCTGGAGCTGTACGATCGTCCCGCGAATCTGTTCGTGGCGAGCTTTCTCGGTTCGCCATCGATGAATTTTGCCGAGGGCGCGATCGCGAACCGCTCGCAAGGGCAGGGGCTTGCGTTGAATCTCACGGACGGCGGCGAGATCGTGCTCGAGGGAGCGCCTGCGTCGGCCGTGGTTGGCGCGAAGGTCACGCTCGGCGTGCGGCCGGAGCACATCGAGATCACGAGCGCGACGCCGGACGCCACGATGGAAGTCGAAGTGACCGAGCCGACTGGCGCGGAGACCCATTTGTACGGGAAAATAGGCGGCAGCACGTGGTGCGTGACGACTCGCCAGCGCTCGAAAGTCGAGCCTGGCCAGCGCGTCGCGCTGCGCCTGCCGGCCGAACATATTCATCTGTTCGACACGGAGAGCGGGCGCAGGCTGGTTTGAACCGCGTGTTGCTGCTCGAGACCGATTCAAGGACGGCTCGAGCTGAAGCTGCGACGCGGATTCGTTTAACCCGTGAGAGTAGGCGCTTTTAAGGAACACCGGGTGTCCGCACCAAACTTGATTCCCCACATCCGCAGTGCACTGGCCAATTTGCGGCCCGCCGAGCGCAAGGTCGCCGACATGGTGCTGAGCGACGTCGACTTCGCGATGCGCGCGAGCATCACCGAACTCGCGCAGCGCGCGGACGTGTCCGAGCCCTCCGTCACGCGATTTTGCCGCGCTATCGGCGCGCATGGCCTGCGCGACTTCAAGATGCAACTGGCGCAGAGCGTGGCGGGCGGCGTGCCGTATGCATCGACGGCGGTGGCGCGCGACGACGACGTGCAGACGCTGATGGACAAGGTGGGCGAAGCGGCCATCGACGGCATTACCCATGCGCGTGGCGCGCTGGATCCGGCGGTGGTCGAGAGTGCGATTGCCGCGTTATCGAGCGCGCGGCGGGTGTTTTTCTTCGGCGTCGGTTCGGGATCGGGGCTGGTCGCGCAGGACGCGGCACTGCGGTTCCTGCGGCTCGATATTGCATCGACCGCTTTTACGGATGGTCATCTGCAGCGTCTTTACGCGGGCCTGATGGAACCGGGCGACGTGGCTTTCGCGATTTCGCATTCCGGCCGCAGCGTCGAGGTGAACGAAAGCATGCAGATCGCCAAGGAGCGCGGCGCGACCACGATCGCGCTTACCAATGTCGGTTCGCGCCTGGCATGGCTGGTCGATATTCCGCTGCTGCTGCGCGTGGCGAGTCCTGTGGATCCGAATACGCCGGGCGTGTCGCGGCTCGTGCATCTGTGCATCATGGATGCGCTCGCGATTGGGGTCGCGCTCAAGGCCGGGCCTAAGACGCTTGAGAAGATGCGGCATGCGAAGGCGAGGCTGGCGTCGCATGAACCGGAGGCGGCGGGGGATTGATTGGCTGTTGGCGGGATTTACGCCTGGCTGGTTAAGGCCTCCAGGTACTTCTGAATAAGCGTTCGTTGCCAGCGCTGTGGGTCTCAAGACCCCGCGTTAATCACTTCGGCACCACTGCTGCCGAAAAATGCCAGTCCGTTGCCGAGCATCGCCTGACCTCGTATGACCGGCATGTCATGCGGCGCGGCATCAGCCGCTTTCTTGAGCCACGCGGCGTTGAAGATCTTGCTCCACTGAGCGTTTAACTCAGTCGGTGTCTTGATCTGTACGTGTCGCGTGGGTGAGAAATTGACCCTCAGCGGAAAGCTCACATATCGTGCCGCGGCGGCGCGGTCGCCGGTTAGCACGGCTTTGTAGAAACCTTGTGCCTGGGCTTCGAAGGCGGTGTCGCTTTTGTCGGTCACGTCCTGGTAGCGGCGTGTGTCGGGCGGGGCCGCGGGGCCCGGACCGCCACCGCCGGCGAGCGCTACCGGATAGGTTTTGCTGTCGGGGCCGGTCCAGCTTCCCGACAAGCCGATGCTGTTTTCGAAGGCAAGCGGAGCATTGCCGTTGCTGCCGTTTCCTTCGAAATGCAGGGTGAAAGTGCCGCCGCCGGGTTCTTTCAGGGTTAGGCTGCGGCCGGCTGTGCCGGTGAGCGGGATGTCGGTCAAATGCTTGTTGTAGAAGTAGTGGCTGTCGGGGATAAGCTGACCGTCCTTCACGATCAATGTCATGCCGATTCGCTGGGAGCCAAGGGTGCCTTCGTAGACGGCAGTGACGACTTCGTTATTGCTTTGCGCTAATGCGGAGGTCGCCAGAGCGATGCAGATGGCGCCGGTGGTGGTCAAATGCTGGAAGAAGCGTTTCATGCGTTTCCCTTCCGGATTCCGCGCTGGCTCGGGCAATCGCGTCAATGTGCCTCCGACTCTTCGTCGAGAATCAGCAGGAACAACGTTGATTGGGATGAGATATCCAGTTTCTTGTAGAGATTGCGCCGATGAACCTTGGCAGTTGCAGGCGAGACGCCGAGTAGCCGCGCGATATTCTTGGTGGAATGACCGGCGAGGATCATCAGCGCAATTTCAATTTCGCGGTTCGTGAGGGCCGCGGTGGATTTCTTACGCAGCGCTTGTTCGAACTGAACACGACGGTCGCCCCCTGAGGCGGAAGCAACGCTCGGCGACGCAACAGCTGTCTGCGAGGAAACCGCGTGGCACATCAACGGAATGATCCACGCTCCATAAAGACACAGCGTGCCGATCTCGGACGCACTGAAGCGCCGCTTACCGCCCAGCGATAGTGACAGCGTTCCCCCGGTTGATAGAGGTGCCAGGAACTGCACTTCATCTTCCAGCACGTTAATCGAAAAATAGCGGCGAAAGTATTCGGTTTCTCGGAAGTGATCGGGCGCCACTTCGTCGAGACAATACACGCCGGAGCGAATGGCACTCAGACTGAATTGATAGAAAGGGTCCAGAAGATAAACGCTGTTCAAATACCCTCTGAACAATTCTTCCCCCGAGGCAGGCGCCTGGATTTCCGCAATCAACTGCGGTTTCCTGTCAGGCCAGAAGATCACCGCCACCCAGTTGTCGAACTGGACCACGCCGCGTAGCAAATCCGTCAGCGCATGCCAGAACTGCTTGTCGTCGAGTTTTTCGATCAGACGTCCAAGCCGGTTATGAAATGCCACGTCCGAGACTTCAAACTGCATGCCGACTTCTCCCAACTACCCCTAAAAGGGTAGGCCGCACAATTGTTCTAGCCCTTCGGCCTGATTTTCACCCACAGCCTTGCACCCTAGTATCGCAGTACCCCAACGCATACACGCCGACTAATTCGCTCGGCAATACAGGAGGAAAGGCATGGGCATCAGAGACCTCGGTGTTCGAATCGGTTACGGCACCCCGGGCCCGTTCAACAGCATTACCGACGTGCAAGGCGTCAGAGTCGGTCATCGTACCCTGGTCGAAAATCGGGGAGAAGTTTCGATTCGAACGGGCGTGACCATCATCGAGCCGCGCCCCGGCGTCGCGAGGTTCGAACCATGTTTTGCCGGGACTCACGTGCTTAACGGCAACGGTGACGCAACTGGCCTCGAATGGATCCGCGAGTCCGGTTTGCTCACGACGCCGATTGCCTATACGAACACGCACAGTGTCGGCGTGGTCCGTGATGCGCTCGTCGCCGCGGAGCGTTCTTCGGTTGGCGATAGCCAGTACTGGTGCATGCCCGTGGTGCTGGAGACTTTCGACGGGGTACTAAACGACATCTGGGGCCAGCATGTCACGGCGGCGCACGTCCACGAGGCAATGGCACAGGCCACGAGCGGGCCGGTCCCTGAAGGATCGGTCGGCGGAGGCACCGGCATGATTTGCCATGAATTCAAAGGCGGCATCGGAACGGCATCGCGCAAGCTGACGCCAGACGAGGGCGGCTGGACGGTCGGCGCGTTGGTTCAGGCCAACTACGGCCGCCGCGAAGCGCTTCGCGTAGCCGGCTACCCTGTCGGCGATGTGCTGCGCGACGTGCCGTCGCCGTTTTCCCGACGGCTGGCAGGCGTCCCGGGAATGGGATCGATCGTGGTGACGCTCGCCACTGACGCGCCACTGCTGCCACACCAGTGCGATCAGGTAGCGCGGCGCGCGAGCATCGGACTCGCACGCGTGGGCGGCGGTACCGAATATGCCAGCGGCGACATCTTCGTCGCTTTCTCGGTAGGCAACCGCGGCATCCCGCCGGCGGATTACAGCCTGGCGCGAGAGCCCATCATGCACGTGCGCAGCATAGCCCAGGATTTCATTTCGTCAATCTTCGTCGCTGCGGCGGAAGCGGTTGAAGAAGCGATTCTCAACGCACTGGTAGCGGCCGACGATACCGAGGGACAAGGTGTTCATGTCCACGCGCTGGGCGCGGACCGCTTGCTGGATGCTCTCGCGGAAGTGGGGTGGCGTCCGGGCCGGAGGCCATTGACGCATTACTCCACGAACTAACGATTACGTCTTCTGTGAAACGCTTCATCCTGATCGAAGGGCCACTATGACTATCCGTCATCGCATCTCCGTCATCACCGGTACGCTTGTCGCTTTGGGCGTCATGACGTTGGGCGCCAACCATGCCGAAGCCGAAGACCTGAATGTCTACAACTGGTCGGACAATATCGCCGACGACACCGTGTCGGGATTCGAAAAGCAAACCAGTATTCACACACGCTACGACGTCTACGACGGCGACGACACCTTGCAGGCCAAATTGCTGAGTGGCTCGTCGGGTTACGACGTGGTAGTGCCTTCGTCCGCCTATGCCGCCAAGCAAATTGAAGCGGGTGTTTATCGAAAGCTCGACAAGAGCAAGATTCCCAACCTGGCCAACTTGGACCCGTTGCTCATGAAAATGCTCGCCTCAGCCGACCCGGGCAATCAATACATGGTGCCATGGTCATGGGGAACGGATGGCATTGGGTACAACGCGACCAAAGTCACCCAGATTCTGGGCAAGGACGCACCTTATGACAGCTGGGACCTGCTATTTAACCCGCAGTATGTATCCAGGCTGAAATCCTGTGGAGTCTCGGTGCTCGACTCGCCAGAGGATGCGTTCTCAGTCGGGTTGGTCTACTTGCATAAGGATCCTAATAGCAGGAACCCGGCGGATTATCAGGCGGTTTACCAGTTGTTCAAGACGATTCGACCGTACATCACCCAGTTCAATTCTTCCGGCTACATCAATGACCTGGCCAATAACGATGTTTGCATCGCGCTGGCGTGGTCGGGTGATGTTGGCATCGCGAAACGGCGTGCTGAGGAAGCGCACCGCTCCTACGAAATTCGCTATGTCATTCCGAATGGCGACGGGGTACTGTGGTTCGATCTGATGGGTGTGCCGAAAGATGCACCTCACCCTGAAGCCGCCATGCTATGGATCAACTACATCCTTCAGCCAAAGGTTAGCGCGGCAATCACCAATCAGGTTTTCTATCCGAACGCCAACGCCGCTGCTCTTAACTATGTGAAGGCGGACATTCTCAAGAACAACGCGGTCTACCCTGACCCTGACAGGATGAAATCGCTCACGCTGTCACAACCCTTGCCGACAGATATCATGCGCCTTGAAAACCGGTTGTGGACCCAGCTGAAGTCGGGGCGCTGACGGGGATGTTTTGCGGGAACGCTGCAGAGTCGCGAGGCAATTGTTCGATAGAATGGCTCGTCGAAGTTCCCGCGCACTTGCCATGACGAGTCCTATGACCACGACATTCGGCGTCGATCTTCCGCAACCGGCACTGCTCTACACGCCAACGCAAGGTGTACCGATCCGCGTCATCGAGGCGCCTACGGACTACATCACGCCGTCGATTCAGATCGCCACAACGATCTTTGCAGCGGCAGTCAGTGTCCTGGTGATCGTGCTTCAGTTGCGGCGGCAACATCGTGAGGCGATTGAGCAGCACAAGCGAAGCGTCAAAGCTGATCTTCAGCTTGAGGCGTATCGTGAGTTCCAGAGCGCCATCCGGCCGTACAGCGATGCGAGTGTGCCAACGGCCACGATGGCTTCCATCCGAACGGCTTTTGCCATAGCTGTTGATCGCACCCAGGCCGGGCTGGACCAGGCCCCTGTCATCTACAGGGCGCCTGCTTTCATGGGAGAACTGAACCGCTATGCCGAGGCGGCCGTTCGACTCATCTTCTTTATCGAGCGATACGACGCGCTGCTGGTGGGCTTCGATATCTTCAAGATAGCGATCAATTCCGCAATACACGATATTCATCACACAAACCTTCTGTTCCAGTCGATGCTTATCCGTTGGTTGCCTATCGAGAATCCAGAAGTCGCGCGAAACCCTGCCGCCGCTCCGTTCATTTATCGACCGGACATCACGGCCAATACGCTTATCGAATTTGATGCGCTTGCGGAACCGCTTCAAGTCGCATTGGGACGCCTTCAATGCTGGATCGGCGATCTCGCCGTTGAAGTTCAGAATCATCTGCTCGGCGAGTATGCGGATCAACCCGTGGAGCGCCGCAACGCGCCCAATCAATCCTACTTCACCGTCACTGCCGCGCCGGACGAACGCCAACGGCTAGATGGGCTGTTTAGCGCCATGCCATTCATGCAACAGGCGATTGCCGCCGGGAACCACGCGAGACAAGCTAACCAGCGCGGATAGCCCACAGTTCACCGGCCGTGCAGTGTCGCGGCCTTCGGCGTGCGCGGCTTCGACTGGAAATCAGTCGTGAACCAGTTTGTTATCAGGTTTTGCGAACGATTCACCCACCACCATCCACCCAAACCTCCGCGACAACCTCTCCGTCGCGGCGCGCAAAGTTTGCGCCGGCGCGCCTGCCAATTCGCTATCGAAATTCCCGCTAGTGCCCATGATCGCCAGCACGAGGCAGATGTTGCCCGTATGGTCGAACACCGGCGCAGCCAACGTATCGATGCCCGGAACGGGTCGGCTAAGGGCCGTATCGACACCATCGGCTCGAATTTGCGCAAGGCGCTGCTCATAGGCTTTCGTCAGCGGCGGCGACCCGGACACAGCATCCGCGCAGCCAACGGCCTTTCCCGCGAACACTTCAGCCATGTCCGCCCCCGCGAGCCGTAGATGATCCTGCGCCAGCAACCCAGCGCGCACATCATCCGCGACATACGCAGCAAACACCCGCCCAATTGCTGTATTCACCAGCGACATCACCGTGCCGACCCGCAGGCTCACGTGCAGCGGCCGCGCGGATTCCTCCAGGCGCACCACGGTGGGCCCGAGCGGACCGAGCACGGCCATCGCGACGCTCATCCCCGTCGACCCCGCCAGCTCCACCACCTCGGGTTCCGCCTCACGCGTCGGCGACAAGCGCTGCAAGCCAATCAGCCCCAACTCCAGCGCAAGGGGCCCAGCTTCAAAACAGCCCGCCGCATCACGATTAAGCAAGCCGATTTTCTGCAAGCTCACCAGATGCGGAAACGCCTTTGCCGGCGGCATGCCGGCCGAGGCCGCGAGATCGCGGAGGTTCAGCGGCCGCGCCGCCGCCACGAGCGCGGCCAGCAGTTCGCCCGTGCTATCGAGCGACTGGATGCCGCGCTGCGGTTTCAGATCGGCAGAAGCAGCAGAAGCGCCGTGAGAAGTATCGGGAGAGTCGGTCACGATGCTGTAGAAGCCAATAGAGAAGGTGCAGCCGCCAGTTCAGCGCCAATATCGTGCGCCGTCGCCAGCAGCGCACGCGCGATCGAACCATCAACAGCGACATCGATCGCGCCGGTCGAGCCAATCACCGTCAACGCGAGGGTCAAACGCCCGTCGCTATCCAACACCGGCGCGCACAAACTGCTGATGCCCGGGCTCGGCACATCCACACTGCATTCCAACCCACGCGCGCGAATCGCATCCAACGTAGCATCAAACTCCGCGCTTGCCTCGGGCGCAGTCATAACGCGACTCGACCCACCCGACTGATTCGCCCACATCCCGTCCACCACATCACGCGGCAGAAAAGCGCAACACACGCGTCCCGTCGACGTGCCCGGCAGCGACATCACCGTCCCCACATGCAAATTGACATGCAACGGAAAGCCCGCATGCTCATACCGAACGATAGTTGGCCCTTGCGCCCCGGCAATACAGATCGCCACGCTAAAGCCGATCGCCTCGGCCAGCGCGGCCACACGCGGCACGGCGGCGCGAAACGCCGGCTGATTCTCCAGATGCAGCAGCCCGAGCCGCAGCGACAGCGGACCCGGTTCATAGCGCCCCGTCAGCTCGTCGCGCTTGATCAAGCCGAGCCGGCTCAGGCTCACCAGATACGCGTGCGCCTGCCCCGGCGCGATCTGCGCGGCGGTGGCGAGGTCTGACAACGCGAGCGGCGCGCGCGCCTGGGCGAGCGCCAGCAGGACGCGGCCGCCCACTTCGACGCTCTGGATGCCGCGCTGCGTCTTGCCGCCCTCCGCCGTCTCGCGGCCGCCCGCGCCTTTGCCCGTGGCCGATTTCGCTGTTTTGCTCACACCCGCGCTCGTCCGTAAAAAGGGTCCATGTTAACCGAAGGCCGTCGCGCCGACCCGCCTGACCATGCCTTCATCTTAGTCGTTCTGAAATTTGCGTATAGCGATACATTTCGTCATTGACAAATAAGCGGCCGCCGTCCTAATATTGATTCACCCCGACACACCGTCGCAGTCACAGAGTCAAAGCGGGGCGAGACAGTCCTCCAAACCCGTCAGCCAGCGCGGCATCCGCGCGGTCGGCCGTCTCGCCTCACGTCCAACTTTTGAGGGAGACAAGCATGGCAAAGGCATTCGCATCCCAGGCCGACCTGGAAGTCAAAAAAGTCACATGGACGCAACTGTCCGAGAACGCCTACGCATACACCGCCGAGGGCGATCCGAACTCGGGCGTGATCATCGGCGACGACGGCGTGCTGATCGTCGACACGACCGCCACGCCGGCCATGGCGCAAGACCTCATCGCAAAGATTCGCAGCGTCACGGACAAGCCGATCAAATACGTCGTGCTGTCGCACTACCACGCGGTGCGCGTGCTTGGCGCATCGGCCTATTTCAAGGAAGGCGCGCAGGAGGTGATCGCGAGCCGCGGCACGTACGAAATGATCGTCGAGCGTGGCGAACAGGACATGAAGTCGGAAATCGAGCGCTTCCCCCGCCTGTTCGCGGGTGTCGAAACGGTGCCGGGCCTGACATGGCCGACGCTCGTGTTCGAAAAGGAAATGACGCTGTTCCTCGGCAAGCTCGAAGTGCGTATCGCTCATCTGGGCGCGGGTCACACGAAGGGCGACACGGTGGTATGGCTGCCGTCGCAGAAGGTGCTGTTCTCGGGCGACCTGGTCGAGTACGACGCGGCTTGCTATTGCGGCGACGCGCAGCTCGAACAATGGCCGGCCACGCTCGAAGCGTTGCGCGCGCTGAAGGCCGACAAGCTCGTACCGGGCCGCGGCCCCGCGCTGACCACGCCGGAAGAGGTCGACCAGGGTCTGGACTACACGAAGGACTTTGTCACCACGCTGCTTCAGCAGGGCCGTGAGGCCGTCGAACAGAAGCTCGATCTGAAGGCTGCCATGGCGCACACGCGCAAGGCGATGGACCCGAAGTTCGGCCACGTTTTCATCTACGAGCACTGTCTGCCGTTCGACGTGTCGCGCGCGTTCGACGAAGCGAGCGGCATCACGCATCCGCGCATCTGGACCGCGCAGCGCGACAAGGAAATGTGGGACGCGCTGCAAGCCTGAGATTAACCGGCGCACAGCACAAAGAAGCAGAGCGGAGAAGGACGGAGACACAAGATGAGCATCAACTACCAGACGCTGGCGTTCGACTATCAGCCGTGTCGTGAGCAGAGCGGGCAGGGCGGCATGGACCAGACGGCGTATCCGGTGATCGTGGTCGGTGCGGGGCCGGTGGGCCTCGCTACCGCGATCGATATCGCGCAGCAGGGCGTGCCGGTCGTGCTGGTGGACGACGATTGTTCGTTGTCCACAGGGTCGCGGGCAATCTGCTTCTCGAAGCGCTCGCTGGATATCTTCGACCGGCTGGGATGCGGTCAGCGCATGGTGGACAAGGGCATCAGCTGGAACGTCGGCAAGGTGTTCCTGAAAGACGAACTGGTGTACACGTTCAATCTGCAACCGGAAGCGGGCCACCATCGGCCTGCGTTCATCAACTTGCAGCAGTACTACGTGGAAGGCTTTCTGCTCGAACGTGCGCAGGAAATGCCGAATCTCGAGATCCGCTGGAAAAGCAAAGTGGTCGGCGTGCAGCAAAGCGGCACACCCGGCACGGATGACGCCAGCGTCACGCTGACGGTCGACACGCCCAATGGCCAGTACGCGTTGCGCGGCCGTTATGTGGTCGCCGCCGACGGTTCGCGCAGCCCGATGCGCAACCTGATGGGACTCGACAGCAAAGGTGTGACGTTCAAAGACCGTTTCCTGATCGCCGACGTCAAGATGGAAGCGGAATTTCCGACGGAGCGCTGGTTCTGGTTCGATCCGCCGTTCCATCCGAATCAATCCGTGCTGTTGCATCGGCAGCCGGATAACGTGTGGCGGATCGATTTCCAGTTGGGCTGGGACGCCGATCCGGTGTTGGAGAAAACGCCGGAGCGCGTGATCCCGCGCGTGCGCGCGCTGCTCGGCAAGGACGCGAAGTTCGAACTGGAATGGGTCAGCGTCTATACGTTTTCATGTTTGCGCATGGAACGCTTCCGGCACGGCAACGTGCTGTTCGCCGGAGACTCCGCGCATGGCGTGTCGCCGTTCGGCGCGCGTGGTGCGAATAGCGGGCTGCAGGACGCGGAAAACCTCGCATGGAAACTGGCGATGGTGCTCGGCGGCAACGCGTCCGATGCGTTGCTCGACAGCTATGCCAGCGAGCGCGAGTTCGCCGCCGACGAAAACATCCGCAACTCCACGCGCTCCACGGATTTCATTACGCCGAAAAGCCCCGTGAGCCGCGTGTTCCGCGACGCGGTGCTGAAGCTCGCGCGTCATCATCCGTTTGCGCGGCAACTGACGAATAGTGGGCGGCTCTCGGTGCCGGCGGTGTTGCGTGATTCCCCGCTGAATACGGCGGATAGCGATAGCTTTGAAGGGTTGATGGTGCCGGGCACGTCATGTGTCGATGCACCGGTGCAACTGGCGGGACAGCCGGCATGGCTGCTGCCGCAGCTCGGTCAGCAATTCACTGGCGTGTTGTTCTGCGGTGAACAAGGTGTCGACCAGGCTGCGCAGGCCGCGCTGGATTCGCTGCGCGCGGGTCCGATTCGGTTGAAGCTTGTTGTGGTGACGCGTGGCGATGAGTCAGCCGTTACGTCGGCGGGCGCTAAAGTGGTCCGCGATGCGGAAGGTCTTGCAAGTGCACGCTATGACGCAAAACCAGGCACGTTCTATCTGATTCGTCCGGACCAGCATGTTTGCGCGCGCTGGCGCCAACTCGATGCGGGCGCGGTGGAGCAGGCGTTGAAACGAGCACTGTGCGTGGAAGGCACCGCCTGACCGAACGCGCCGCAGACGCGGCACGCGCACCACATCAGCAAAAATAGCAGTTGGAGACCGACATGCCACTCAACACCCAACCCAACCTCGCCCGCCCCGACGATTTCTACGAGGCGCTGATCGACATGCATCGCGATCTGGACGATGCGCAGAGCCAGTCGGCCAACGCGCAACTGATCCTGCTGCTCGCCAACCATATCGGCGATCACGACGTTCTGCTCGAAGCCATGCGGCATGCACGCGAAGGTGTGTCCGACGCATCCAGCCAAGGCACCGAGCCGCATTCCCTCGCGGCCTGATTCCACCCACAACGCGGCGCAGTAAGACGCCGGACCCGGCGGGTCCGTTGGACCCTCACGTTTGGAGATAACCGATGAGCCAATCCCTCGCCCCCGCGCTCGAGCCGGGCGCATCCGCTGCCGTACCTGATGATCTGCTATATAGAAAGGTATCCTTAAGGATTATTCCTTTTCTGTTTCTCTGCTACGTCGTGTCGTTTCTCGATCGCATCAATATCGGCTTCGCGCAGTTGCAGATGAAGCACGACCTCGGCTTCAGCGATGCGATGTACGGTCTCGGCGCGGCGGTCTTCTACGTCGGCTATGTCCTATGTGAAGTGCCGAGCAACATGCTCCTCGCGCGTTTCGGCGCACGCCGCACGTTCACGCGGATCATGCTGCTGTGGGGGATTGCGTCGGTCGGCATGATGCTGGTGTCGAAGCCCACGCACTTTTATCTGCTGCGCTTCATGCTCGGGGTGTTCGAAGCGGGCTTCTTTCCCGGCATCGTGCTGTATCTGACCTACTGGTATCCGGCGCGGCGGCGCGCCGCCGTGCTGTCGATTTTCTTCGCGGGAGTGGCGGTGGCGGGCGTGCTCGGCGGCCTCGTGTCCGGCTGGATCATGCGCGACATGGGCGGCGTGCTGGGCCTGTTCGGCTGGCAGTGGATGTTCGTGATCGAAGGCGCGCCCGCGATCGTGCTCGGTCTGCTCGCTGCCTACTACCTGGTGGACGGCCCGCAGCACGCCACGTGGCTCAGCGCCGCGGAGAAAGCACAACTGCTGGCGCAGCGCGATGAAGACCGCCGGCCTTCCTCAGATGCGCATTCGTCACGCTCGTTCATGCAGGCGTTGCGCAATCCGCGTGTGTATCTGTTCGCGTTCATCTATTTTTCGCTGACCTGCGCGTCGTTGACGCTGAACTTCTGGATGCCGCTGATGATTCGCGACTTCGGCGTTCATGATGTGCTCGCAATCAGCTTGTACACCGTGATTCCCAACGCGGTCGGCGCGGTGGGGCTGATCCTGATTGCGCGTCACTCGGATCGCCGTGGCGAACGCCGCCGGCATTTCGCCGTCTGCACGATTGGCGGCGGTGTGGCGCTCTCGTTGCTGACGCTTCATCTGAGCAGCTTTCCCGCGATGCTGGCGATTCTCTCGCTGGCTGCCGTGCTGATTTTCGCGGCGCTGCCGATCTTCTGGACGGTACCGTCGGGTTATCTGTCCGGCACCGCGGCGGCGGCCGGCATCGCGTTGATCAGCAGCATCGGCATTACGAGCGGTATCGTCAGTCCCTGGGTGATCGGCATGATCAAGACGCACACCGGCAGCATGGACAACGCGCTGTATCTGCTCACCGCATTGCTGTTCGTCAGCGGAGCGGCGTTGTTGCTGGGCGTGCCGAAAGACGCCAAACACGTTTGATGCCGAATGCCGCACGCCGGTGCCAACGGCAGGCATCGGCTGGCTTCTTCAGTGCATGTACGTCACACGCCGTGCCTGCACGCTGAGTTCCACGCCGGCGTCGAGCAAGTCGATGGCGAACCAGCGAATCAGCTTCAACACGCCACTCACGGCGGGCGCTGGCAGCCACTCGCTCAACATGCGCAACGCCGCGCCGCTGTGGGTCTTTTGCAGCAGCGCGATGGTTTGCAGGACCACCGCCTCGTCCTTGCCGAGATCGCTCGCGCAACGGCAGCGCATGTCGAGCGGACGATACGACACGTGCATGAGCGAGCGCATCAGCAGATCGAAATGCTCGATGCCGTCGCGACGCAAGCCGGCACCGCTCAGAATGTCGCGCCAGTGCACGTCGCCGCGTGCCGTTTCGCAAGCGGGCCGCAGCCAGGTCCGAACGGCACTGAGAACGGTGCGTTCGGGCGTGTCGGCTGGATCGGCCGGATGGTCGTCGATCAGTTCGGGGCGGCTGCTGTATGGAGAGCGGAAATTCATCGTTGCTCCTGAATGGACGCGGTCCAATGAATCGCGCGGGCGGGTGAGAGGGGCGCGCTGACGCGATTGGGTGGTGTTCGGCAAATGTTATGGACTGAATGATGAGCCAGTTCTCGTCTAAATGCAAATCATTCTCATTTAGACGATGGCATCATCGCATGAAACAGCATGCGTTCGACGGGGGGCTGCGAGACGTCCGCCGTGCAAGTGCTCGTTTTCGGCTATCAAAGGCAACTAACGGTCAAGCCCGCCCGCGGTCCCCGGATATGATGACGAAGTGCCAAATTCAACGTTCGCTGCAAAAGCGTTCTGCAGCCTCCTTGTCCACTTCCGCTAGCACATGCCGACCAAATCTCTCGATTCAGCATCGCCTCACACGGACACCGAAGCCGCGGAACGTTTGCCCACGCTGACGCTCGCCGCCGCGCTGTCGCTAGGCAGCGCGATCGCGTTGGGACTGGCCCGTTTCGCGTACGCGCTGCTGTTGCCGTCGATGAAACTCGATCTCGGCTGGAGCTTCGCGCAGGCGGGCGCGATGAACACGGCCAACGCCCTGGGTTATCTGCTCGGCGCACTGGCGTTTCCGCGGCTCGCGCACCGCTGGTCGGCCGGCGCGCTGTTCGGCGCCGGTTGCGCGGCAACCGCTGTGCTGATGGCGGTCAGTGGCCTGCTCGCCGACACACACTCGCTGCTGGTGTTGCGCGTGATTACCGGCGCGACCAGCGCGGCGGTTTTCATCAGCGGCGGCGTGCTGGCGGCGCGGCTGGCATCGGCTAGACCATACGATGCCGGGCTTGTGCTCGGCCTGTACTACGGCGGCACGGGATGGGGCATCGTGGCGTCGTCGGTGCTGGTGCCGTTCACGATCACCCAGGCCACCCACGGCTGGCAATCTGCGTGGTTCGCGCTGGCAGCGGCGTGCGCGGTGTTCTCCGCGGTGGCAATTGGCGCCGCGCGCAAAATCGAAAACAGGCATCCCGCGGCAGGGTCGGCCGCGCCCTCGCATGCGGCCGCCGATGCCCCGCGCTGGCCGCGTTTCAGCCTCGCATTGGCGGGCTATGGATTGTTCGGCGTCGGGTATATCGGCTACATGACGTTCATCGTGGCGCTGCTGCGCAACGCGGGCATGAGCGCGGCGGTCGTGACGGGCTTTTATCTGCTGCTCGGTGTCGCGACCGTGCTGTCGGCGCGAGTGTGGTCCGGGCTGCTCGATCGCATGCGCGGCGGCCAGGCGCTCGCCGTGCTCAACGCTTTGCTCGCGGTCGCGACGCTGCTGCCCGCGCTGTTCACGCAGCCGTGGGTCGCGTTCGTATCCGGCGTGCTGTTTGGCGCGACGTTTCTCTCCGCCGTGGCGTCGACCACGGCTTTCGTGCGCCACAACCTGCCCGCGAGCCACTGGGCCAAAGGCATCAGCGCTTTCACGATCGTGTTCGCATTCGGACAGATAGTCGGCCCGATGGTGATCGGCTGGGTCTCGGACGGCGCGGGTCTCGCACGCGGCCTCGTGTATTCCGCGCTGCTGCTCGGCGCGGGCGCGGTGTTGGCCGCGTGTCAGAAGCCGCTGCGCGCATCGTGACGTTGCACGCTCGGGCCTTCGCGCGTTACACCGGCTACACCTGCACGGACGGGATGCTCTTCATGCACCGCAGCGCGAACATCGAACGGCTGTGACGGATGCCGGCGATCTTGTAGAGCTTCTCGCGCAGAAACCGCTCGTAGCCGGCCGTGCCGTCCACCGCTACTTTCACCAGATAGTCGTAGTCACCCGACACGAGATACGCCTCGAGCACTTCGGTCAGCGTCGCCAGTTCGGCGCCGAAGCGGGCGAGGGCGTCCTCGTCGTGACGGTTCAGTGTGACCTCGAGCAGCACCACGTCCGCGAAACCGAGCTTCTGCTGATCGAGCAGTGCAACGTAGCCACGGATATACCCCTCGGTTTCCAATTGACGCGTGCGATTCCAGCATGCGGTGGTCGACATGCCGACCAGTTCGGCGAGTTCAGCATTGCTCAGGCGCGCGTTCTTCTGCAACTCGCGCATGATCTTGCGGTCCTGGTTGTCCAGCGGGCGATTTCGGGTGGTCATGGTGTGTCTGGAAGCTTGTACTGGAAAATGCAATTTTAGCGGAAGATCGTTCTGGTATCGGTCAGACGATAGATCGCTTTAAGAAGCCTATCCAGCCTGGGTCCCGGTATATTTTCACCATGCATTCATGCCCGGGACAACCGTCCGGGTCGCGGTCTTCGCGCCCGCGGCCTCATGCGGCCACAAGCTGCCCTCCGGTGTCTCGCCGCCTTCACAGGAAGGCGGCACGCGGACGAATTCCGGCGCCACCAGCGCCGGAGCGCGCACCCGCCGGGCATGGATGCATCTTCCCGCCGGCTGCGTTGCGCACGCCACGCCTCGAAACCCGATTGACTAACGATGACGCACGCAAGCCCTTGCCCGCGTGATTTTTCACATCGGGAGAGGACATGGATTCTCGTGTGTATCTGCTGGCGGCAACAGTGTCGTTGGCCTTAGGCAGCGTGGTAGTGGAAGTCGCAGCGTGTCTCGCCTGGACCTCGGCCAGCGTCGCCATGCCGGTACGTGAACACGCTCCGCAACATGCGCGTCACTGAAGATGCGCGAGTCGAAGCAGCGGCAGGCGTCTACAGCGCCGTACCGTGCGGAGGGAGCGCGTCGGCGGGTGATTGCCCATCTGGCGCGAGGCCGGTTTCAGCATAGACGATCTGCACCGGCGGGACGAACCACGCGAGACAAAGTCCGACCAGCGTGGCGGCGCAAGCCATCAGAATGCCGATGTGTATCGACTGCACGAGCGCATCGCGCGCGGAATGCATCATGGCGTCGCCCGCATGGCCGGCGCTCACCAGGCGGTTGATCAGCGCGGCCTGCTCCGCGCGATCCACCAGCAACTCCGGGCTGGCGAATGACTTGAACCACTGCGTCGCCTGATACGAATCGAGCGAACGATGCACGCCTTGCGAGTAGAGATGGCCGAGCAACGCACCGGTCAGCACGGTGCCGAGCATGCCGCCGAACGTGCGCAGCGACTGAAGGAGCGCGGTGGCTGCGCCCACATGATCCCGGTCGACGATCTGCTGCGAGCACACCGTCAGACTGGTCGCGACGAGACCAAGCCCGAGTCCGCTCAGGCCCATGCACGACATCCACACGAGATGCGGCTCGTTGCCATGCAGCGCGACCACGCTGAGGCAGGCGAGCGCGGACAGCGCAAACCCCACATACATGATGCCGTTCGCGCGGCGAATTCGTGTGACGATACGATTGTTGACCACGCTGCCTATCGTCGTACCGAGCAGGAGCGGCGTGATCAGCATGCCCGAGGCATGCGCGGACATGGCGTAGCCGCCCTGAAACAGCAACGGCACGTAGAACACCAGCGAAAAGAGCGCGAAGCCCCCGAGCGCCGCCATGGCGAAGAGCGCTGACAGTTTGCGGTCCATCAGCATGTCCACGGGCACGATCGGATAGCCGATGCGCCGCTCCCATAGCCAGAGAATGAGCCCGCAAGTGGTCGATATGATGGCCAGCACGATTGTCGTCGTGTCGAAGCCGCGTTTCGGCAACAGTTCGATCAGGAGTTGCACTGAACCGAACGTGACGGCAAGCACGAATGCACCGAGCCAGTCGAGCCGCACGGGGCCTTTATGCCGCAGATGGCGCAGCGGCGGCACAAAGCGCTGCACGAAAAATAGCGAAGCAATCCCGACCGGCACGTTGACGAAAAACACCAGACGCCAGCCGCCATACTGCGTCAACAGTCCGCCCAATGTTGGCCCGACCATATTGGCTACGCCGAACGCGGAAGTGACGAAAACCAGCCAGCGCAGCCGCAGTTTCGGATTGGGGAACAGATCGGCGACGGTGGCGAACACCGTGCCGATCAGAATGCCGCCGCCGATGCCTTGCAGGCCGCGCGAGATCACCAGCAGCAGCATGCTGGAGGCGAATCCGCACAAGACGGACGCGCCGGTGAACAGCAGGATCGCGGCGATCAGAAACGGCTTGCGGCCAAACAGATCGCCGAGCCGCCCGAAGATCGGAATGGTGATGACGGAGGCCAGCATGTACGACGTCGCGACCCACGCGTACAGGTCGAAACCCTTCAGGTCGGCGACGATACGTGGCAGTGCGGTTCCGACAATGGTTTGATCCAGCGCCACCAGCATGGCCACGAACGCAATGCCGAGCATCGCGAGAAACGATTCGCGAAACGGCAGCAGTTGACCGCCAGGGAGAGGCGCCGGGAGCTCTGGAGTCATGAGGTACTTACTGTTGATGGGTTGCCTGATGTTTGGCGAGTGCCGCGCCCAGGTCTTCGTCGGTCATGGCCGGGAAGATGCTCATGGTCAGCAAGTCACCCCATTCGAGCGCCAGTGCCGAGATGCCTCGGGTGTCCTCCGCCTCGACGACCGCGAAGCCATGCAATCCGCCAATCGCATGCCAACGTCCCAGCAATTTGACACCGTCCGGTGTTTGACCACCGGTCTTCATGAAGCGTTCGATAACGGAACCCTCCGCAGTCGGCAGACCGTTCCACTGGACGATGAATTTCATGGTGTGTCTCCAATTCGAATCCGCGATGCCGGCTCGTGGCGTGCCGAAATCTCTTTTGCGCCGGCAAGCTGTCCGGATAGCACGCGCTATTGGCGGGCAGCAGGAAAAAACCACGTGGCGTCCTAAGCATCATAGGTGAGCGAAAGGTCGGCGTCGTCGCCACGTGCGGACATTCACCAGGCGAATTGAACAGACCCACTTGACCTGGATCGCGCGAGCAGGGCCTGTTTCCAATTGCGGCCGATTCGCGCGTCCTACAGGTAGGCACCCTTGATGGCGATTTTCCAAGATGTCGGTGACGCTCGACGAACCTGCAATCGGACGGACGTATTCGGTGAAGCGCTGCGAGGCGTGCACAGACGGCCGGTTGACGGCGTGTCGATTGCCACATGAGCAAACGGCACGCGGATCTGGCGCGTGCCGTTTCGATGAAGCTAATTGCGCGGACTGGTGGCGAGATGCGTTAGGTTTTGCGCTGCATGGCCGCCTTGACAATGGTCTGATGAGCCGCGGGGAACCCGGGCGGGTATTCCACCACGCGTGCCGAAGCCGGCACCAGTGGCGCGGCGACATTAAGGCGCGCGCCGATGCGCGCACCGCCGACTATGGCCGCCATCGCTTGACGGTCCAGTTCGACGCTGTCCGTGAGGTCCTTGATGATGAGCTTGGCCATGGAGGCTCCTACAAAGAAATCGAGCGGCCGGCCGGGGTGATGCTCCGGTCGCCGCTCGGGTGTGTCGTGAAGTGTGCAGAGGTCTCGTCGCACTATCAGTATAGGAAACAGGCTTGCCGCTTGCCGGCTGATTGCGACGCGGCTTGCGACCCGGCTTGCGACGCGGCGGCAGTAGGGAAGTCCCCCGGCCCTTGCTACCGCCGGCCGTCACACGAAGGCGTTATTGGAGCCCCACAGCGCCGGGCTGACGTTCAGATTGGGCGGAATGAAATTCGCGCCGATCACGCCGATGTTATTGAGTGCGGCCACGTTCACGTTTTGCGTCTGGATGAGGTTCTGGTTCACGGAGACGTTGATGTTGGCGAGGGTGCCGAGACCGGCCAGGGAAGGCAGGCCGGGCACGCTGCCGCCGGTGCCGCCGGCCACCGCCGACATGGCGCGGCGGTCGAGCTCGCGAGTGCTGGACAGATCGCGAATCATGAGGGATGACATGGTGATTCTCCAAAAGTGCGCGGAAGACGGGCGTGCTCAGCGGGAGGCGAAGCGGGCCGGCGAGCCGGACGCTTCGCCTGGGGGTGCCTTACACCTTGATGTTGTTGCTCGTGTTGACGCAGGGGTTGATCGTCGAGGTAATGCAATTGGCGAGCGCGACGTTGTTGCCGTTGGCGTTTTCGATGTTCACTCCGCCGGTGATGAACTGGGAGGCGGTAACCGTCTTGCTTTCGTTCGGCGCGTAGACCGGGCTGAAGTTGAAGTACGACGTCGGGTAGCCGTAGCTGTAGCCGCCGCGCACGGCGCTCATGGCGCGGCCGTCGAGTTCTTCGGTGATGGACAGGTCTTTGATCATCAGCGTGTTCATGGCAAATCTCCTGGAAGGAATGGTCGCAGTCTTGCGGTGGGTTTCGAGCAACTTGTCTGCTCGTACGTCACTAACGCATGGGCCGTGCCAGTCTTATTCAAGGTTCCTAAGAAAATTGCAGATGGCTTGATGCACAAGGCTTTCATGCGGGCCACCAAGGTTGCGCACGGTCTGCCGCCGCGCATCACAGGTACTCGGCTGACGGCGCACACCCGACAGACCCTGGCGGGCTGTTGGCTCACGCACGACACCCGCGTGCTACGCGGGCAGCGGGGCAATCCTGGTTTGCGAAAGGGCGGGCCGGGGACTAGTATCGAAACGGCACATGTAAATGGCTACGACAGGTTTTCTATCGGCCCGAGAGGTTGCGGTCGCGTGCGATCCGGCCCAACGGCAGCGGCGGCGCTTCGCACAAATGGCTAGCCTTGCGCGTGTGATTCACGACTTTCAGAACGGCGAGCTGTCCCGTGACGAGTTCGTGGCTCAACTCGACAGCACGTTGACGACGGAAGGACTCGCTCCTACCCAGCTGCTGGAGATGCTCGGCGCTGCGCATCGCAAAACACCGCTACCCGACGATCTCTACGTGGAAGTGCGGCGGCGCATCGAACAGTTGCGCGTCTCGAACGTGGCGGCGGGGGGCGACGAAACCGGTCTTCAGACCACGGTCGAAATTCCATCGGTTCGCTCGGCCAGTACGGGCAGCGCGGGTAGTGCGGCCAACGCGCCAGGCACCGCCGACGCGGCCGGACACGATCAGATCAAAGGCACCGGCGACACGCTGAACAACCGCTTCGTTCTCGAAGAGTGTCTCGGCGTGGGCGGCATGGGAACGGTGTACAAGGCGCTCGATCTGCGCAAGCTCGAGGCTTCGGACCGCAAGCCGTATCTCGCGATCAAGGTGCTCAACCTCCAGTTCCGCGGCAATCCGAATTCGCTCGTCGCGTTGCAGCGCGAGGCGCGCAAGGCGCAGGTGCTTGCGCACCGCAACATCATCACGGTCTACGACTTCGACCGCGACGGGCCCATCGTCTATCTGACGATGGAGTACCTGTCCGGCAAGCCGCTCAGCCAGTTGCTGCGCACGCCCGGCTACCAGGGCATGCCGGTGCGCGCCGCGTTGCCGATTGTGCGCGGCATGTGCAGCGCGCTTGCCTACGCACACGAACGCGGCTTTGTTCACTGCGATTTCAAGCCCGCCAATGTATTTCTCACGACGAATGCCGAAGTGAAGGTGATCGACTTCGGCATCGCACGCGTGTTCCAGCGGCCGGAAGAAGAGAGCGACGCCACCGTGTTCGACCCCGGCAGCCTCGGCGCGCTGACGCCGGCGTATGCCAGCCCGGAAATGATCGAGCATCGCGAGCCGGACCCGCGCGACGACATCTACGCGCTTGGTTGCATCACCTACGAGCTGTTGACCGGCCATCATCCGTTCGACCGCCTGTCGGCGACGCAGGCACGTAATGCCGATTTCAAGCCGCAACGGCCGGCCAATCTCGATGCGAGGCAGTGGCGCGCGTTGCGTGCCGCGCTGTCGTTCGATCGCAATACGCGCATGCCGAGCGTGACGCGCTTCATCGCCGAGTTCGACAACGAGGCGCGTGCGGAGAAGTCGGGCACGCTGGCGAAGGTGGGGCTTGCGAGTCTCGCCATGGTGTGCGCGGCGGCGGTCGGTGTGTTCGCGCTGCGCTCCGCGCCGAACCGGCAGGGCGGTTCGCAGACCAATGCGGGCGCTTCGCAGGCTTCGGCGGAGCAGGCGGCTTCGTCTTCCGCGGTGGAGGGACCGGTCTCGGCGCCGGCGCCTCTTGCGGCGCTTCCGGCGGGCCCTGCTACGGCACCACCCGCGCCACCTGCTTCGCCTGCATCGCCAGTGGTACCGGCACCCAAGCCGGCGCTGACGCTGGCCGCGGTGACCCCGGTGTTGGCGCAAGTGCCCTGTTCGGCGCTGTCCGCTTCGACCCAGGATCACTCGCTGACGGTGCGTGGCTACGTTTCGCAGCGCTACGGCGCGGCGCATCTTAAAGACACGCTGGGCACGTTGCCGGGTGTCGATACGCTGGCGCTCAACGTGGAGCCGGTCGCCGACGACAAGTGCGACACCATCAAGGCACTAGCGCCGTACTGGATTCACAACTGGCAGGCGGGCCACGTTGCGGCTTTACACGTTCGGCCGCCCGGTGGGCAGCTGAGCGATGGCGACCCGCTGGTCGTCGACGTCACCACGCCGGGATACGATTCTTATGTAAACCTCGACTACTATCAGCTCGACGGCAGCGTCGTGCACATGGTGCCGAGCCCGCGCGCGAAAGATAATCAGGCGCCGCCGCACTACGCGGCCACCATTGGCAGCGCGGGCGACTGGGTCATTTCGAAGCCATTCGGATCGGAGATGGTCGTGCTGCTGATCACGCCGGCGCCGCTATTCGACAAACCGCGGCCCGAAAGCGAATCGCGCGCCGATTATCTACGTGCGCTCGACGCGCGGCTTACGCAAATGGGTGGCAAATACGGCCGCGATCGTATCGTTGCCGATTTCGCGCCGATCACGACGAAGCCACGCACGCCTTGACCGCAACGGCGGCGGCATCGATAACGTTCAGAGAACCAGAACCGGCCATGCTTCCCGCCGTGCACCCCCTCGCACGTCACCTGAGATCCTTGACGACCCGCACGCCATCCTGCGATTGACGCACGCCGGCGCTGTACTTGAAGCGTGTGGCGCTCAGCATGTAGCCGCCGCCTTCGCGCCACGAACCGCCGCGAATCACGCGCATGTCGCAGCCGGGGCTGTCCCACGCGTGGCCGTCGGTGGGCGCGCCCTGGTAGGAGTTGTGCCAGCAGTCGGCGGTCCATTCCCAGACGCCGCCGTTCATGTCGTACAAGCCGAGCGGATTCGGTGCGAACGAGCCGGCGACTTCGGGTCCTTCCTTGTGCCACGGATCGCCGCAGTCCTTGCAATTGGCGTTGCCTTTGCGCATCTGGTCGCCCCACCAGTAGGCGGTGGTCGTGCCGCCGCGACCCGCGTATTCCCACTCCGCCTCCGTCGGCAGGCGGTACGGCTTGCCCGTGGTCTTGCTCAGCCATTTCACGTACTGCTGCGCATCGTCCCAACTGAGATCGCGTGCCGGGGCGGCCTTGTTGGTGTTGCTCTCGGGTGTCAGCTTCTGACAAGCGTTGGCGGCCACGCACGCATTCCATTGATCGACGGTGACAGCGTATTTGCCGATGGCGAATGGCGCGCCGATGCTCACGTGATGAACGGGCTTCTCTGACGGATCGTCGGTGCTGCTGCCCATTGAAAACGAGCCGGCGGACACGGCGATCATGATCGGGCAAGTGGCACAGTCACGGCTCTCGCCGGCTACCGGTGGGTGCGTGATGGGTTTTTGCGCGACAGCTGTGATGGCCGCGGCGGGCGGAGCGGCGGGCCCGGGGGCAGGTGGGGCCGCGCTCACAGCGGGTTTGGGCGTGGTGACCGGATGCTCCTGCGCAGCGGGACTGGCCGACGCGGCAGGTGTGGATGGTCGCACGGCCGCCTGCGCGGGCGCGGCTGAAGGTGCGGCGGGTGTCGCCGCGGACGGCGCAGTCGAGCTTGCCGCCGCGCGCAAGCGGTCGATGCGCGCATGAGCGAGCGCGGCGAAGCGGCCATTCGGATAGGCCTTCAGATACGCCTCGTAATCGGCGGGGTAGTTGCTGTCCTTGATCGAATTCCAGAAAGCGATTTCGTATTGTTCGCTGCTGTCTTTCGGCAGAATGCCCCGGCTGTGCAGCGTGACCACGGAGTCGTTCTGAAGCGCAATCGCCGCATTCGAATCGGGCGACGGCGAGTGGAGCGACGAAGCCGCCCACGGCATTTGCCTGCCGTCAGTCACCTCGCGAACCTGTAGCGCGACGCGTTGCAGCAGGGCAGCGAGCGTCTGCGACGGAGTCGTGTCGAGCGCATGCAGCCATGCATTCGTGTAGATGCCGTGGCGCATGCCGTCCGCGGCAAAACCGCCAGGCGCTGTTGCGTAGGCAATCACGGTATTGCCTGGAAGCGCAGACGTATCGATCGACGCATCAGGCGAGAACGGATTGTTCAGACACGTATCGAGGATCACCAGATTGAGCTGACCGTCACGCGCCGCGCGCATCGCCTGCAATACCGTATTCAGGTCGACGCCCTCGCGCACGAGCGTTGCGGGTGAGCGCGAGTCGAGTCCGGCTGGAATGAGCAGCGTCTGCTGGCCGATCCGCATGCCGTGTCCCGCGAAATAAAACAGACCGGTACCGCCGGCTTGCAAGCGCTGATGAAATTCGCGGATGGCTTCCCGCATTTGCCCGGGCGTAGCATCGGTGCGTGCAATCACGTCGAAGCCGAGCGTGCGCAGCCGGTCACGCATGGCTTCGGCGTCGCGCGGCGCATTCCCACGGAGCGCATTGGCCTGCACGTCAGCGCGATTCGCACCGTACGCGCCGTTGCCGATCACAAGCGCGATGCGTGGGGAAGGCCCGGGATTGCGCTGTGGGGCGAACGGCGTGAGCAGCGAACTCCTGGGGTTCGCCGCTGCCGTGCTGGCCATGCCAAGGCCAGCGTCAGCGCCGCTGCGTTGCGCCGCGGCATGGACATCGCCGCCATGTGCCTGAATTGCCCCGGCCACGCACACCAGCATGAATATTCGCCACATCTTCACATCCTGTTTGTTCCGGACAGAACATAGGCATTCGAGCATCGCGATACGCCCGGCAACAGCCCGAGCCAATCGTGTGAAGCATCGATGCCGCCATCGATCATCCATCCGCGACCTATTAACAACGATAGCACGCGTGGTGCGCGCCACAAACGTTAGCGTGTCCTGAATGCTCCATACGGTTAACGACCGTGGCGTATCTTTTTGGCAAGTTACGTCCTAAGCTAATTCACAAAGTCAGGCGGCCCGGTCGTTTTAACTACGCGGCCGTTCGATTGCACGTGTGCCAGCGACATCCAGCCGCAACGCCCGGCCTGTCCCGTGCAGCCGAGGTGGCCACGACCGCTCTTCGGGAGAGTGCGCTATGCGAAGAAATCCCACCCCCGTTGTTCCCAATCTGCCTCATCGAGCAACCGCGGGAGCGCCCGCGCGGCGCGCCGTGCTGCGCTCGGTGTGGCGCACCGTGGTCGTTGCGGCCATCGGCAGCGTGATGCCGTTGCGCTTCGCGCTGGCCGAGCAAACGCCGTCGCCGCCGGGCGCCGAGGAGTACATCATCTGGCCAGCCGATGGCGCTGTGATTCATGGCGGCAAGCTGTGGGTCCGCATGGGCCTGCGCAACATGGGTGTGTGCCCGAAAGGCATCGCGCATCCGAACACCGGGCACCACCATCTGCTGATCGACACCGACCTGCCGGCGCTCGATCAGGAGATCCCATCGGATCGTAATCACCTGCACTTCGGCGCCGGTGAGACGGATGCGCGTATCGAGTTGCCGCCGGGCAAGCACACGTTGCAGCTCATTCTCGGCGACCACAATCATGTGCCGCACGTGCCGCCGGTGTATTCGAAGAAGATCACCATCACGGTGCTGAAAGACTAGCGCGATCCGTTCGCTCGAAGCGGGTCCGTCAGGACGGAGAGACCTTCATGTACAAGATCATCGCAGTCGCGGCGCTCGTTACGTGGGCGGCGTTGGCGTCGCCGGTTGCCGCCGTGGCGGGTACCACGCCGGCGCCGGCCCGCGCCCTTGCCTATATCGGCTATCCGAACGACGGCCAGGTCGTGCCCGCCAATAAACCGTTTCGCGTGTGGTTCGGCCTGCGCTACATGGGCGTGGCGCCGAAGGGTGTCAAGTATCCGAATACCGGCCACCACCATCTGCTGATCGACACCGATCTGCCGCCGATGGATCAGGAAATTCCGTCGGACCGCAATCATCTGCACTTCGGCGCGGGCGAAACGGAAACCATGATTCAGCTGCCGCCGGGCAAGCATACGTTGCAGTTGCTGATGGGCGACGATATGCACATGCCGCACAATCCGCCCGTGTACTCGAAGAAGATCACCGTCATTGCGCGATGACCGGTGCGCGGCACGACCCGTGAAGTCCCGGTGTCGCGCCGCGTCCAACCATTTCGCGCGAATTGTTGGCCGTGATCCACCATCCTCATTCCGCCTTTGTGCCGGCCGGACTTTCTCCCGGCGTTGGCCCATCCCCGCAGCCCTTTATCCACGGCGCTTTTGGCAATTTCTTAGGATCGGAAAACAAAACTGGCACAGCCCATGCATTAGTGACGTACGAGCAGACGAGTTGCTCGAAACCCACCGCAAGACTGCGACCATTCCTTCCAGGAGATTTGCCATGAACACGCTGATGATCAAAGACCTGTCCATCACCGAAGAACTCGACGGCCGCGCCATGAGCGCCGTGCGCGGCGGCTACAGCTACGGCAGCTACTGCTATCCGTCGCCGTCGTATTTCAGCTTCGACCCGGTCTACGCGCCGAACCAGGGCAAGACGGTTACCGCCACCCAGTTCATCAGCTCGGCGGTGAACATCCAGAACGCCAACGGCAACAACACGGCATTGGTCTCCGGCATCACGACCACGATCGACCCGCATGTGAGCACGAGCAACAACATCACCGTGCGCTAACCGGCGCCGGCCGCCGCGGAGGCTCACCGCCTCCGCGGCGTCTTGAAGGACGCGCCTCAAAAAGATTTCGCTTCCAATCGTTCTTTTCACGCCACCCCCGCGTCACCGCCCGATCCCTGCGCCGATTTTCCCGCATTGCTCCGATGGTGAAGCCGTGCAGGAGATGCTTTACTTAAAGAGCGTGTTCTCCTCGTGCAGCGAAGTGGGCGTCATCGGAGACAATCGTGTCAGCGTTGCTTGAATCAGCGGTCCGCCAGCGCTTCTTCCGCAAGACATCGGCGCTGCGTGGCGAGTCGGATCGAGCGTTGCGCGCGGTCAAAAGCACCGCGGCGCTGCGCGCCGTTTGTGCGGTAGTGGTTTGCGCAGTCTCGCTGTCCGCCTGTATCGACGTCAGCATGCCCGACTACAAGCGTCCTGACACGCCCGCCAAAGCGTCGTGGTCGAATCAGAAGGGCGCACCGGTGTCGGCTGCCGCGACGATCGAACCCGATTGGTGGAAAGGCTTCCACGATCCCTATCTCGACGAACTGATTGCGAAAGCGATTGCGGGCAACTTCGACATCAAGGTGCTGGCCGCGCGTATCGACGTTGCCCGCACGCAGATCGGCGAGGCCAAAGCGGGCGCGCTGCCAACCATGGACCTCGGCGCGGGCGCCGACTTCGAAAAGACCACGGGCCAGACGTTCTCCAAGCAGTACAACCTCGCGACCCAGGTGAGCTGGGATATCGACATCTGGGGCAAAGTCGAAAAAGGCGTGCAGGCCCAGAAGGCGGAGTTTCACGCCAGCGAGGCGGATTGGCGCGCCGGCTACCTCGAGTTGGTGTCGAACGTTTCCAGTACCTATTTCCAGATTCTGCAGTTCGACGACCAGATCGACCAGCAGCAGAAAACGCTCGAAACGAACCGGCAGATTCTCACCATCTACGAAGGCCAGCGCCGCAGCGGACTCGTGCCGCAAACGCAGGTGTTGCGCCAGCAGGCCGAGATTAATCGCCTGACGAACGAGTTGCTCGAACTGCGCCGCTCGCGCGCGCTTGCGAACAACGCGCTTTGCACGCTGACCGGCGTACCTGCCGGCGAGTTTCAGATGCCCACAGGTCATTTGCAGCAGCGCGTGCAGTTGCCGCCCGTGCCTGAAGGCTTGCCGGCGCAACTGCTTGCGCGGCGTCCCGACGTGGTGGCTGCGGAATTCCGCGTGCTGGAAGCGTACAACCTCGTCGGCGAAGCAAAGCTCGCGCAATTGCCGACCATCAACCTGACCGGGCACGGCGGCACCGCGAGTTTCGCGCTGACCGACTTGCTGAAGTCGTTCACGTACGGCTTCATGCCCAGCATCAATATTCCGCTGCTCGATCCCGGTGTGCGGGCGCATGTGAAGGTCACCCAGGCGCAATCGACGGTGGCCGAGCAGCAGTACCGCGTGGCGGTGATGGGCGCCTTCGAGGAAGTGGAGAACGCGCTGGTCAATCTGAATTCGCACAAGGCGCAGCGTGTGGAATTGCAGCAGGAAGTGTCGCGGCTGCAAATCGTCGCGGACCAGATTCAGTCGCAATTGCGGCTTGGCGTGGTGTCGCAACTGGAAGTTTTCGAAACCGAGCGAACCTTGCTGGAAGCGCAACAGCAACTGCTTGCCAACCATCAACTGCTGCTGTCCGACACCGTGCTGCTCTACAAGGCGTTGGGGGGCGGCTGGCCGAACGTCGACGTGCAAGCCGAAGTAAAGGAGCACTGAGCTAATCCGCGATGTGGCGGGCAGCGTGGGAATTTTGTCCGTCGTTGACTCGTTCATTGCTCTCATTACCGACAATCGGAAAATTGACACTCGCCATGCGTGACTTACAATCCTTAAGCAGCCGTCTTTCGCGCGGCTCATTCGAACAGACTCTTTCCGCCGTAGTCCTTCGTCCCGTTTCCGCCGCGCGTTCTTCGCGGCGGGTAAACGATTAGTGATCCAGATAAAATGACCACCGGCGAAGCTCCGATTGCTGAGATGCGCGCGACAATGGACGCCGCGTTCGACGTGGTGTTGTCGCCGGTTGCGTCGGCGCAGGGACCCGCGCTCGACGCGATCCGGATCGTCGACAGCCTGTTTGCGATCGGCCGCAGCGAGGCGCCGTTTACCGACTACCCATCCGAGCGGATTGCGCGCCTGTCCCGCCGGCATGCGCGGATTTTCACGGAACACGGCGCGGTCTACGTCGCCGACCTCGACAGCAAGAACGGCACCACGGTCAACGGCGTCGCGGTGCGGCAAACGCCGGCCCGCGTGCGCGCCGGCGACGAACTGTGCTTTGGCGGCGAACTCTGCTACCGGGTGGCGATCGAGCCGCGCGCGCGCATTGTGGCGGCGGCCAAGTCACCCGCTGTGCCAGGCCTGCTGCTCGTGCCGGAACGCGATGACCTCGGCCTGCAGCCTATCGAGGTGCAGGCGTTTCCGTTTCTGGTCAGCAAGACGGACGAGATTTTCGCGCGTTACAAAGATCGCTATCCGCACCAGGTCAACTACATCTCCCGGCGCCACGCACACCTCTTTCTGAAGGGTGGCGAACTCTATGTCGAAGATCTCGGCAGCACCAACGGCACATTCGTCGGGGGAAAGCGCCTGGCTGAATCCGCGCTGCCGTTGGTAGAGGGAGACTGTGTTGCATTTGGCGGAGACCACTTCGTCTACAGGGTGACGCTGCAGAGCGCCCCTGAAGTCGAGCCTACCGTGACCCAGCTATTTCTCAAGCCGGCCGTCGACGAAACCGGCGATGCCGACAAGACGACGTTCGTCGGCGCCGCGCATTCGTTCCTCGATATCTTTTGCGTGGACCCCGTGCTGTTGCGTGAAGACGAAGTCAACGAAGCGGCTCAGTCCGCCGACGAGCATGGCGGCGCGGCGAGAGGAGCGAGCGGTGCAAATGGTGCAAACGGCACAAACGGCGCGCATGGACCCGCCCCTACTGGTTCCACGAAGCGCCGCCCGCGACGTTGGCGGCTGCTGGCGGGCGAACTCAGCAAGGCTCTCGCGGTTGACGATCGCGCGAGCGTGCGGCGCTTCGCGTGGTGGGGCGCCGCGGGTGTCGTGCTGCTGGTGGTGTTCGCGTCGACACTCTATCTGCGTGGGTCGTCGGAACGCGAGGTGAAGAATCTGCTGACAAATGGCGACTACGGCAGTGCGGTCGCGGCGGCCACGGGCTATCTGGCGAGTCATCCCGCGGACACAAGAGTCAGCGCGCTCGCCAGTGAGGCGCTCCTGAAGGCGAAACTCCCTGGGTGGCTGAATGCGCTGGACAAGGCGCAGTTCGCTCAGGCGGATGCCTTCCTCAACGA
The DNA here is from genome assembly GCF_001645125.1 of Paraburkholderia ginsengiterrae. GTDB lineage: Bacteria > Pseudomonadota > Gammaproteobacteria > Burkholderiales > Burkholderiaceae > Paraburkholderia > Paraburkholderia ginsengiterrae. The sequence goes on from NZ_LXKA01000382.1 coordinate 181,675, forward strand.
GATGAGATCACTGAGCGCGAATAACGCGGACGCCGCCTCGCTCATCAGCGAACTGCAATGGGTGGGCGATCTGGAGCGCTTCGTGGCGGGACGCGGCGGCGTGGACGCGCCGATCCGCATGTACGTGGACGAGGCCACCATCGGCAACCTGCTGCAACGCTGGGACGACGACGCGAAAAGCCATCAGCGCGCGCTCGACCGGATCGCGACCTACGTCCCCGTGTTTGCCGAACCGTACGCACAGGCGATGAGCCATCTGCGCAAACTGGAGAGCGACGATTCGGTGTATCTCGCCGCCATCGACCGGCTGAACGGAACGATCCGCACCGAACTGGCGCGCGACAAACCCGGCGCGCTGCCTCCCGTGCTGGACGATTACGGGCAACGCTATCCGCGGCTGGCGGGTCTCGACCGCGTGCGTGAGGATTTGCGGCAGTACACGGACGTGTTGAACGCCGCGCTTGGCCGTCAATTGATCCCGTTGCTCGCCTTGCTGAAATCGGTGCATCTCACCACACCGCCGTTTCAGGCGCAGTTTCAGCAGCTGACGGCGATCCGTTTGCCATCCCCCGACATCATTGCGCGTCACGACGCGGTGACGGCTGCATGGCAGCGCGGCGACGCACAGCAGGCGCTGGCTGGTTTGCAAGACATGCCTGCCGGTCCGTGGTCCGACGTGCTCGCGGCGGAACTGGCGCACAAGAAGGCGCTGCTCGATCAGTTCAGCGAGTTGCAGAAGACGCGCGGAGACAAGGATTACGACCAGCGCTTGCTGTCGTTTTACGCCAGTCTCGACCCGGCCATCGACGTGTGGTTCGCGCAGTCGATCCAGAAAGACGTGGCCGCGCTGCACGACAAGGCGCTGGCGCGTGCGCAAGATCTCATGCTGCGCGCCCAGAGCCTGTGGAAGCAGTACCGCGCGAGCGGCTCGATTGGCGGCACGCAACGGCTCGAAGCCGGGATTTCGCCGGGATTTCGCAGCGAGGCGCGGCTGCTGTCCGACGCGCAAACGTCTGCGCAACAGGGCATGCGCATCTACACGCAGCTCAAGGCCGATCATCCCGCGGACTTTGACCGCCTGCTCGCGGATATCGATGCCGAAGCCGATCTGCAACGCCGTTCGTTGACGGAACTGCGCATGGTGCTGGACCCGGGGCTTCTGAAAGCGAAGCTGGCACTGATTGGAGGCGAGCAGAGTGAAGCGCGACAGTCACCCTAAACCGTTGTCGGAGGCGCTGGAGGACCACAGCGTCGAAGGCATCGCCATTCTCACCGCGGAACCGGTGCGGATCGCGCGCGCGCTCATCTGGGCGATGGTCGCGCTGGTGGTGGCCGGGCTGCTGTGGTCGTTCGTCGGCCGCGCGGATGTGATCGTCAGCGCGCAAGGCACGTTGTCGCCGGAATCCGAGGTGCGCCGCATCTATGCGCCGATCGACGGTGAACTCGCCGATCTGTATATCGCCGAAGGTCAGCCGGTGCAAAAAGGCGATGTACTGGCACGGCTGAATGCGCGCGGTGCGATCGAAGCGGCGAGCAATGCGCTGCAAGCGCAACTCAAGCTGGAGGACGCCGAGCGCGACTGGAAGCAGTTTCCGGAGAAGAAGGCGCTGATGGTGCGCAAGGCCGCCGCGCTCAAGGCGCAGATGGAGGTGGAAGCGCGCCAGCACGAAAACCGCGTGTCCGAGGGCACGACCAAACTCGCTGAAGGGCAGAAGGCCGAACTCGACGAAGCGCGCAGCGCGCTCGACAATGCCCGCCGCACGCGCGAGGCGGCGCACCAGGAACTGGATCGCTACTCGCAGCTTTTTGCGCAACCAGGCGGTGGCGGCATTGCCGGGCTGCAGGTGGAGCAGAAGCGCACCGCGGCGCTGGAAGCGGACAACGCCTACCGCGTCGCGCAATCGAAGCTGGCGGAACTGGATTTCCGCCTGAGCCACGAATATGCGCTGGCTAACGCACAACTGGAAACCAGCGGCCAGCAGACTACCGACCTGCAGCTTCAGTACGATTCGGCGGTGCGCGACATTACCGACGCGGAAGACAAAGTGCGCTTGCAACTGCAAACCGCGCGACTGGTGGCGGACGCTGCCGCGCGGATTCGCTTCGAGAACATCGACAAAGACAATTTCCTGCTGATCCTCGCACCGGTTTCAGGTGTCATCACAGACGTCACGTCGACACAACGCGGTGACAAGATTCAGGCGAATGCGCCGCTCGGCGGCATTGCGCCGAAAGACGCGCGGCCCGTGCTGAAAATCGAAATCGCCGAACACGATCGTGCTTTTCTGCACGAAGGCCTGCCGGTCAAGCTGAAGTTCAACGCGTTTCCGTATCAGCGCTATGGATTGATCAGCGGCACGCTTGCCTACATTTCGCCCGCCACCAAGCCGTCGTTAGCCGACAAGCAACCCGTCTACGAAGGCCGCGTCACGCTCGACAAGAATTACTACCAGATTGCCGACACGCGCTATCCATTGCGTTATGGCATGACGGCAAGCGCGGAGATCGTGGTGCGCGAGCGGCGCCTGATCGATCTGGGTCTCGATCCGTTCAGGCAGGTGGCGGGTTGACCGCGCGAATAACACGTCAATTAAAGGAGCCGATGAGATGAGCGCGATTGTGCGAATCGATGACGAAGTCGTGGACGTGGCCGAGTTCATTCGTCTTCTGAAATTGACCGGCCAGTTCGAGAGCCTGATCGAGCAGATCGTGCGCGACAAGCTCACGGTGCACGCGGCGAAGAAGCAGGGCATTACCGTTAGCGCCGACGACATACAGGAGCGCGCCGACCAGTTTCGCCGCGTGCGCGGCCTGCATCGCGCGACGGATATGAACCAGTATCTCGACGCGCTTCATGTCAGTCTCGACGAATTCGAGGCCTTCATCACCGACGGGCTGTATCAGGAGAAGATGCTCGACGAGATCGGCAACGACGCGGCGATCAAGGACTACTTCGCGCTGAATTCACCGAAGTTCGATGCGATCGAGGTAAGCCACATCGTGCTGGACAGCGAGGGCAAGGCGAAGGAAATGATCTCGTACCTGCACGACGATCCCGATAGCTTCGCCGACATGGCGCGCGAGCATTCGATTGCGGATACGCGCGAGGCGGGCGGCGTGATCGGCAAGGTGCTGCGCGGTTCGCTGAAGCCGGACATCGAAGCGAAGATTTTCAATGCGGCGGTGGGCGACCTGCTGGGGCCGTTTCCGTCGGCGGACCGCTCGTGTTTCGAGATCTTCGCCGTGACGGCCAAATATCCGGCCACGCTCGATGCGGATGTGGCTGCCGAGATCAGACGGCTGCTGCGCGAGAGCTGGCTGATCGCGCGCGCTCAGGAACACGTGATCGAAGCGCGCTAGCCGGATAGCGAAACACACCATACGCCACACCAGGTCCACGCAACGATACGCTGAATCGAGGTCCGCAAGCCCATGGACGCCCCCCAAACCGCGCCTTCCGCAGCCGAGTTTCTAGCCTCGGTGGAAATTCTGTCGCCGTTCTCGCGCGATGAGATCGAGCGTCTCGCGGAAGATGCGCAAGCGCGTTTCTACTCGTTCGGAGAAACGGTCTGCTCGGCGGGCGAAACGGCGGACGGCCTCTACGTGATTCGCTCGGGTTCCGTGCGTATCTTCAGGGAGGAGCACGGGAAGGAAACCAGCATGGGCGTGCGCAAAGCGGGCGAGATATTCGCCGACATCGCCATGTTGCGCACGTATGTTCACGAAGCGTCGGTGCGGGCGTCGGCGAAAACCGAGCTGCTGTTCATTCCGCGCACCACGATCGAACCGGTGATAACCGGCAATCAGGCCGCGTTGGCGTTTGTCGCCAGCTATGTCGCGATCAATTCGGCGGGCGGTTTCGTCGCGCAACTGTTCGATCTGCGCGGCAAACTGAACAAGGCGGAACTCGAAGAGTATGTGCGCAGCGTCGGCGTAAAACGCGTGGCGGCGGGCAAGGAAATTCTCAAACAGGACGGACGCGAAGACCGGCGGCTGTACGTGGTGCGCCAGGGCGCAGTGCGTATCGTGCGGCACGAGGAGGGCCACGACTATACGCTCGCCACGCTCGGTGAAGGCGAGATATTCGGCGAGAAAGCCTGCCTGATGCGCCAGGAGCAGATGGCGTCGGCCGTGGCGGCGACCGACACGCGGCTGCTGGTGATTCCGGAGCGAACGGTCCACTTCATTCTGGAGCGCAATCCCAAGCTGCGTGAAGTGCTCGACGAGCGGATTCGTTACGGCGACCGCGAGTTGCAGCGGCAAAAGCGGCTCGAACAGCGGCGCAAATTGCCGCTGATGCTCGACTTGCAGAGCCAACCGGGGTTGGGCGAGAAAGTCATCAAACGCTTCGCGCTGGTCGAACAGGCGGAGGAGATGGATTGCGGCGCGGCGTGCCTCGCGATGGTGTGCCGCCACTACGGCATTCCGATGACGCTCGGCAAATTGCGCGAACTCGCCAATGTGACGACCCAGGGCGCGACGCTCGACAGCCTCGCCCGTGCGGGCGAATCGCTCGGATTCACGGCGCGCGGCGTGCAATGCACGTTCGATTCCTTGCGCGGCTTCGATCTGCCGTTCATCGTGCATTGGGAGGGTTACCACTACGTGGTGGTGTACGGACTCTCCAAAGACTATGTGTGGGTCGCGGACCCGGCCGTCGGTTTCAAGAAAATGACCGTCGAGGATTTCGAGCGCGGCTGGAGCGGCACGTGCCTGTTGTTCACGGGCGGCCCGCATCTGCTGCAAATGTCCGCGGCCCGTTCGCCGTGGATACGCTTTGTCGGCTACCTCAAGCCGTACAAAAAGATACTCGGCTACCTGTGTCTCGCCACTTTCGTGATTCAGGTGTTGGGCGTGATTCCGCCGCTGATTATCCAGAACATACTCGACGGCGTGATCGTGCATCAGAACGTCAGCCTGCTGCACTTGCTGATAGGCGGCCTGATTATCGCCAATGTCTTTTCGCAACTGATGTCGTCGATACGCGCGTATCTGGCGAATTTCATGGTGCGGAACATGGACTTTGCGATGATGTCGCAGTTTTTTAAGCACACCATGTCGCTGCCGTTTTCGTTCTTCGCCAAGCGCAAGACCGGCGATATTTTCGCGCGCTTCCAGGAAAACCAGACGATCCGCGCGTTCCTCACCGAATCCACGGTCACTACCGCGCTGAATCTGCTGATGGTGTTCATCTACTTCACGATCATGTTCGTCTACAACGTGAAGATGACACTGGTGCTGATCGCGTTCGTCATTCCGATCATGGCGCTCACTGCGCTCGCCACGCCGAAGATAAAAAGCTATGCGCGCGAGGTGTTCGCGGCGTCGACCGAATCGAAGTCGTTTCTGATGGAGGCGCTCGCCGGCGTGGAGACCGTCAAGGGCATGGGCATCGAGCGGCCGGTGCGTCTGCGCTGGGAGAAGAAGTACGCGAAAGCACTCGAAGTGCAATATCGCGCGCACGCGTTCAACATTCTCGTAGGCTTGGGCAGTCAGTTGCTGAACGCCGCCACCACGATCGCCATTCTCTGGGTCGGCGCGACGCTCGTACTAGCGCGTGAAATGACGATTGGCCAGCTGATCGCGTTCAACGCGTTCATGGGGAGCGTATTGGGTCCGCTGATGGGACTGGTCGGTTTGTGGAGCATGGTGAACGATGCGGGCGTGGCAATGGAGCGCCTCGGCGACGTGCTCGACATCGAACCCGAGCAGAAGCCGCAGGATTTGCCCTCGCGTGTGATGCTGCCCGAACTGCAAGGGGAAATCAGCCTCAGTGGCGTCTATTTCCGTTACGGTGAAAGCGACTCGGCCTACGTGCTCGAAAACATCAGTTTCGACATCAAGCCCGGCGAGCTTGTGGCGATTGTCGGGCGCAGCGGGTCGGGCAAAACGACGCTCGCCAAGTTGCTGGTGGGCTTTTATACGCCGACCGAAGGCAAGATGACCATCGACGGCTACGATCTCGGCGTGGTCGATAAAGCCTATTACCGCGCCCAGATCGGCTACGTGATGCAGAGCAACCTGCTGTTCTCCGGCACGATCGCGGAGAACATCGCGAGCGGCGACGATGCGCCCGAGCGCCGCCGCATCGAGGAAGTCGCGAAGATGGCCGACGCGCACGCTTTCATCAGCAAGATGCCGCTCGGCTACGAACAGATTGTCGGCGAGCGGGGTATCGGGCTGTCGGGCGGGCAGATCCAGCGGCTGTGCATTGCGCGCGCGCTGTATCACGATCCGCGCCTGCTTGTCTTCGACGAAGCGACCTCGGCGCTGGATTCCCAGTCGGAAAGCAATATCCTCGGCAATATGCACGACATTCTGAAGGGCCGCACCGCGGTGATCATCGCGCACCGGCTCAGCACAATCATGCGCGCGGACAAGATTCTCGTGTTGTATGAAGGGGCGATCGTCGAACAGGGCCGCCACGATGAATTGATCCAGCGCGGCGGCATGTATTACCAACTGGTTCAAAAACAGTTGAGTGCGTGATCATGAAGATACTCGACCAGATTGAAGAGGCCAGCCCCGCGATTTCCTACGCGGGCCTGATCGAGCGGATCGAGATTCTGCGCTCGACGCTGCGCTGGTCGTCGCGGCTGGAGCGCGCGGATATCGACAAGTTGCTCCGGCAGGCCACTTCGTTACGCGACGAGGTGATGCAGCTATCGCACAAGGAGCGCTTCGTGCAGGCAGCCGTGGCCGCGGAACCGCAAGAGCGCGTGGAGCAATCGCGCGGCGCGCGCAGAAAGGCGCTGCTCGAGCGCAGTTTCATTTTCGAGGGGACGTTCGGCGACAATCCGCGCCTGCTCGAGTCGCTCGAAATCGCCGAAAAGGCGGCACCGACCGATTTGCCGGTGCTGATCGACGGTGAAAGCGGCACCGGCAAGGAGTTGATGGCGAAAGTGATTCACGCCAACGGCTCGCGCTCGGACAAACCGTTCATTTCCGTGAACTGCGGCGCGATTCCGGACAACCTGCTGGAGTCGGAATTGTTCGGGCATCGCAAAGGGGCGTTTACGGGGGCGTCGAACGATCGCAAGGGCAAATTCGAAAGCGCGCACACAGGAACCATCTTTCTCGACGAAATCGGCGAGTTGCCGCTCGCCGGCCAGGTGAAGCTGCTGCGCGTGCTGGAAGCGCATGAGATTCAGCGCGTGGGCTCCGATGAAACGATCGCGGTGGATACGCGTATCGTTGCGGCCACCAATCGCAATCTGCGAAAATTCAGCGAAGAGGGGAGGTTCCGCGAGGACCTGTTTTACCGGCTTAGCGTGATTCACGTCACGCTGCCGCCGTTACGCGAGCGTCGTGATGAAATACCGCTGCTGATCGCATGGTTTGGCGACGAAGCGGCCGGCACGCTCAAGCGCAGACCCGTGCGGATGACACCGCGTCTGCGCGATTTTCTGCTGAACTACGCGTATCCCGGCAATATCCGCGAGTTGCGCAACGTGATGTATCGCCTCTCGTGTCTGGCCGGCGAGATGGCCGATGTCGATCATCTGCCGCTCGACATGCGGCCGGCCGCGCCCGGTTCCGCGGCTTTGGCGAATGCCGCGAGCGCGACAGGCGTGGAGCCGATCAGCGTGGCGAATCTGATGTCGCTGAGCGATGCCAAGCGCGCCGCGAGCGACGACGCAGAGAAGGCGTTCCTCGAACGCGGCCTTCGCGAAGTGAGTGGCACGGTCGCGGAACTGGCGCGCCGTATCGACATGAACCGCTCGCATCTGCAAATGCTGCTGAAGAAGCACGGGTTGCATTCGAAGGACTTTCGCAACCGTGCTACGCCGTCCGCGACGAGCAACGGCGCCGACGACCGCGATGAAGACGACGGCGACGCGTAAGGCCGCGGCAGTCTAATGGTCGACCGGCTCAGGGCGCCGGATTCAGCAGGGTTTTGTCTGACGCATACGGATCCTCCGCACGCACCACGACTGCGGTGATGTTGTCGCGGCCGCCGTGCGTGAGCGCCAACTCGACCAGTTCTTCAGATGCGTTCTCGCGAGCCGCCTGGGTCAGCACCGTCAGCATTTCCGCTTCGCTGACTTCGTTGCTCAGGCCGTCGCTGCACAGCAGGAAGATGTCGCCGTCCGCGACTTCGATGGCGTCGTCGTCGAGTTCGAGCACGTCGGTTGCGCCCACGGCGCGCGTGATCATGTGTTGCGCGGGGTGATGCCGCGCCTCTTCCTCTGTAAGGACGCCGAGCGACTTGAGTGCTTCCACCTGACTGTGATCGCGCGTGAGTTGCCGCAGGCGTCCTTCGCGCAGCAGGTACAGGCGGCTGTCGCCCGCCCATACATAGCCGCAGAAGCGGTCGCAGGCGAGCAGCACGACGACCGTGCTGCCGATCCGCTGCACCTGGCGGCGTGCCGCCTCGTTCCTGAGCTGACGGTTGGCGGACTGCAAGCGGGCGTGCGCGTCGGCGATAAAGGCTTTCATGCTGGCCGGCGGCGCGAGACGGCCGAGTTCTTCGATCACCAGACGGCTCGCCAGATCGCCGACCGCATGCCCGCCCATGCCATCGGCGACGGCCCAGCGTCCGAGTCCGGACTGGTCGAGGCAGGCATCTTCGTTGATTTCGCGGACGCTTCCGGCGTCGGTGCGCGCGGACGACGTCCAGCGAAATTGGCTCGCACAGTTCACGACATTCACACCATATCGTTTCGGCTGCGTGCGTCGGGAGAAACGTTGATGTTCGAGTTCGAGCCGGTGTTGCGGACATCAACCGACTGGAACGTGTTGATCATCTGGTTAGCATAGAAGTTGTTGGTGACATCGTACAGGTTGACGACGGGTCCAATGCTCGGCGTTTGTGGCACGTAGGGCTGAATCCACCCATACACCCACGGGGCGCCGCCGCCGCCGCGGATTGCCGTCATCGCCTTACGGTCGAGCGCGAGGTTCAGCGAGAGATCGTTCACTGTGATGGATGCCATGTCGTTCTCCGGTTGGCCGCGTGTATCACGCACGCGCTGACGCGTGGTGAAAAAGGATTTGAACGAGATGGTGCAAGTGCTATGCCAATCGGCGGCCTGCTCACGCGTTTTGTCGTAGCCGGTTGATGGCTGGGCGATTGCGGGTGCTTGCGCATTCCACGTATTAGTAAACGCGCCTGCATGGGTCGGTTTGCAGCCAACAAGCACGAACCTGAACCGGTGCGCGACCCAACACATTCAAGCAACTCCCTGCCGTCCTTCTAGTGACCCGCGCGCCTCGCCGGGCGGTCGAAAATGAGCGCCGCACGCCAACACTTCGGCGCGATTTCTGTCGGCTGGCGTCGCACACTTACGCGATCGAAAATCCCCTGTTTTACCGCAAAGCCTTGTAGGTAAAGGCTTTTGCGCGCATGGCCCGGATGATGCGAAAGACCTCGCAACAGTGTTGGAAATCGAAACGAGGCCAGCCATGAACACCCACCCACTTCTGACGAGCAGCGAAAGCCGCGAAGACCGCAGCGACGCAGCGTCCACCATCGACCTGCCGATTGGCGCGCATCTCGTCACGCAACGGCGCGGTTACGAACATCACGGCATTTACGTCGGCAACGGTCGCGTGGTTCATTACGCGGGTTTTGCGAGTTCGGCTCATCGTGGCCCGGTCGAAGAAGTGGAACTGGAACGTTTTGCCGCCGGCCATCCACTGTCGATTCGCGTGGAACCGTCCGCCCGCTACGTCGGCGAAGAAGCCGTGCGCCGCGCGCGCTCACGTCTTGGCGAAAACCACTATCGCCTGCTGACGAATAACTGCGAGCACTTCTGCGCATGGTGCCTGCTCGGCAAGAGCCGCAGCGAACAGGTGCACTGCTGCCTGCGTCATCCGCGTACCGGCGTGCATGCGCTGGTGTGCCTCGTGAAGGCTTTTGTCGAGAGTAACGCTAAGGGTGCTCACGCACACGCTTTCGCGCAGTTGGCGTGAGCGAACGAGACCGAATTCAATGATTCACAAGCTCGCGGATTCCAGGAGACCATCATGATTGCCGCAGAAAAGACCTTGCACTGGGCCGTCGACAAGTGGCTCGCCCCGACCCCGTCGATGCCCGCACGCGTCGTGCGGTTTTGCCACCGCGCTTCGCAGCAACGCTATGTCTGCGTGGAAGCGTTGCGGCCGGGCGGACTGCTGTCGATTTTCTTCTTCCGCCATGACGACGGCTCGTGGAATGTGTTTCCGCAGCAGGCGGAGCGTCCGGCGATGAATGGACACCGCCGCGCGGCACTCGGTTAGCCTGGCGCGTTCGCTTCCCTAACGATCCACTGGTTGAACAGCACCATTGCCGGCGTCATCGGCTTGCCCTTCAACCATGTCAGCCAGTAACTGCCGGCGTGAACCTCCACCTCGAACGGGCGCACCAGCCGGCCTGTGTTGATCTCGTGATCGAACATCAGCGCGGGCGCGAGCGCGATGCCCGCACCTTGCATCGCCGCTTCGACCATCAGCCGCGACGAATCGAACACCGGTCCGCGAATCGGCCGGGGCGGGATGCCCGCGGCGCTAAACCAGCTCATCCAGTCGTCGGCGCGATAGGAGCGCAGCAGGGTCTCATTGGCGAGATCTTCCGGCTTCGACAGACGCGCGGCGATCTCCGGCGTACACAGCAGCGCGAGCGGCGCATCGAGCAGCCGCGCCGCGAGCGATCCCGGCCATGTGCCGTCGCCGAAGCGGATCGCGAAGTCGAGCCCCTCGGTGGCGAGGTCCACCAGATTGTTGTTCGTCAGCAGCCGCAGTTCGACAAACGGATGCGCTTCGCGAAACGATTTGAGCCGCGGCATCAGCCAGCCCACCGCGAACGTTCCCACTACGCCAACCGTCAGCACTTCGTGAAAGTGGCCGCCTTCGAATTGCTTGAGCACGGCTTCAATGCGATCGAACGCATCGGTTAGCACCGGGCGCAGCGCGAGACCCTCTTCGGTCATGGCGAGGCCGCGCGGCAGTCGCTTGAAGAGCGCTGTGCCCAACCGCTCCTCAAGCGTTCTCACCTGCTGACTGACGGCGGCCTGGGTGACGTTCAGCTCGAGTGCCGCGCGCGTGAAGCTCAAATGCCGGGCAGACGATTCGAAGGCACGCAGCGCGTTCAGCGGAAGATACGGTCGCATGGCGTAGGCATAAGATTTTCTTGTGAGTAGGCTAACTTATCACCGTTTGCGCCGCGTGACATCCAGCGAAGTATGCGACACTAGGGCCACACCGAAAAAAGGGCCACTGCGCGGGTACAGACCGACCGGCCTCGATTGATGCGGTGAGAAGTTGACTCTCCATGGAAATGCTCGACACCTTCTGCCGACGTTTGTCCAGGTAAGCCGTCGGCTTGTTCAACTGCGCATCATCTGCCGTGATTCGGAGTCCGCTATGTCCTTCTACGTTCTGGCGTTGCTGATTGGCGTCGTGGCCGGCCTTCGCGCGTTGACCGCGCCCGCCGCCGTCAGTTGGGCGGCGCACCTGGGGTGGCTGCCGTTGCAAGACACCCCGCTGGCATTTCTGGGCTTCACCGCCACGCCGTACATCTTCACGGTGCTCGCCATTGCCGAGCTCATTACCGACCAGCTGCCGAAAACCCCCAGCCGTACTGTGCCGATGCAATTCGGCGCGCGCCTCGTGCTCGGCGGGCTGAGTGGCGCGGCGATCGGCGCGGCGCATGGCAGCTTGCCGGGTGGTCTGATCGCGGGGTTGATCGGCGCCGTGATCGGCACGCTGGGCGGCGCGAGAGCGCGGGGCGCATTGGCGCGTGCGTTCGGGCGTGATCTGCCGGCAGCGTTGATCGAAGATGTGATCGCGATCGCCGGAGCGGCGTGGATCGTGACGGCGTTGCATTGAGGGGATTCAGCGATTGAATCGGCGAAACGCGGCGCACCTCGCTGATTCGATTCGACGGTCTATCGGGCCCGCGCTATGAGCTAAGCGCGGGTCGGCTCGGCGCTTACGTTGCCGCCCGGGCAGCGGTCGCAGGGGCCGCAGCGTTAGCCGTGGTGGCGGCGGGAATCAGCTTGCCGCGCAGCGCCAGGCCCAGCGTCTTCACTACCAGAATCGCGATGATCACGTTCGACGCGATGAACAGAGCCGGTGCGGCCCATTCAACCGGCCCCGTCGCGCCGCGTTTGACCATGCGCAGCACCATTGTCGGCAAAGCGGCCACGCCGAAGCTGAACGCCCAGTAGCCCGGCACGAACGTCTGCTTGCGGATCCACGGCAGCAAACGCAGCATCAGCAATGCCTGGTACAACCCGTAGCCGAGCAGGATCAGAGCGAACATGTCCGGTGTGCCGCTGCTCAGGCCCATGTAGGTCACACCACCCACCACCGGCGGCGCGAGCTGCACGCCAAGCGTCGGGCGCAACGCTTCGGGCAGCGCTTCATGCACGGCGGCGCGATGCAGGATCACCGATTCGATCGATAGCCACAACAGCAGGCCCGCGCCGAAGAACAGCTCGCCCAGTTGATGAAAACCGAAGGCGGCGGCAGCCGTGCCGGCGACAAAGCTCGGCGCGACCGTCGGCAGATAGATGGCCGGCGTGATGAGTTCAGGTGGGCGGCCGCCTTGCCAGAATCGTCCCTGTAGATACACGCCGAGCGCCAATTGTGTCACCACGGCCACGCCGAACAGGGCGAGCGCGAGGTGATATGCATACGGCTGCAGGAGTTGCGCCGCCAGCAGGCTGGACACAGGCCCGAGCGCCACAAACGACGATTGCACCGGATGCTGCAGTTCCGCGCGGGCGTCGGCGGCGCGCGCCAGCCACTTTTGCCCATATGCCGCCAGAATCACGAACCACACGGCCAGCGCCGCGACCGTCATGACCGTCCCCACGACGGCCGGCAGGTGCCAGACCCTGATCGCCAGGCGCCACAAATTGGCGAACGCCAGGGCGCCCACCGCGATTCCGAAGAAGCCTGCTGGAATCGTGCCACGAATATTGTTCATCACCGATTCTCCGAGAGTTGCGCCGCGCGCCGAGGTTCCGGGTCCGCGCGATCGATGACGTACTGTAAAAAGCCGCGGCAAAACGTTGAACGTGGCGGGCGCTCAACAAATTGCGCGATCGTCTCAACGTGCATCGGGCAGAGACTAGTCGTGTTGCATGGCGGTTATCGGTTTAGCCCCGGTTTTGAAGGGGGGCGGCGGCGCGTACGCGGCGGGTATGACAGCCCGGCGTCATGGCGTAAAATTTCTGCTTACCTTTAAGTGACGCAATCCATGCCAACGTCCGCGGAAAAATCCAACTCGAAGGAAGGCGAAGGCGTTGCCGTTATCGATCGTGCTTGCGCGATCCTGTTCGCCTTCGGGCCGGACGATGCCGCGCTCACCCTCGCCGAACTCGCGGCGCGCACGGGGCTCTACAAGAGCACGTTGCTGCGCCTCGCGGGCTCGCTGATCCAGCACCGCCTGCTGCTGCGTCTGGACGACGGCCGCTATCAACTCGGTCCCGCCACCTTCATGCTCGGGGCGCTGTATCAGCGCAGCCTGAACCTCGGCGATATTCTGGTGCCGCTCATGCGCGAACTCGCGGAAACGAGCGGAGAAAGCGTGTCGTTCTATGTGCGCGACGAGGAGGTGCGCGTGTGCCTGCACCGGGTCGATTCGAAGCATGCGGTGCGTTTTCACGTGCGCGAAGGCGATGTGCTGCCGCTGGAAAGCGGTTCGGGCGGCCAGGCGCTGCTGGCGTTCGGCGGCACGCTGGGTGGGCCGTTCGAGAAGATTCGCGAGGATTTCTACTGCGTGTCGATCGGCGAGCGCGACCGGGAGACGGCCGGCATCTCCATGCCGGTGTTCGGCGTGCGGCAGACCCTGCGCGGCGTGCTCACGCTGGCGGGGCCGAGTTCGCGGATCGACCATGCGTTCGTCGAACGCAATCTGGGTGCGCTGTTCAATTGCGCGGCGCGCGCCACCGACGCTTTAGGCGGCGATTCACGCGCCATGCGCCATGCGCAGCGGCGCGCGGTCGAAGTTCAAGGCAATTGATTAGCTCAGGACTGGCGGTTCAAGCCGGCGCAAGCGGCTCAAGGTAAATGACGATTGGGCTTGCCCGTGTACGTGTAAGCCATCTGACGCGGCATGGGTCCCTTGTTGCGCTCCTTGCGTCCGCGCTGCTCCCATGCGTGCGACAGAATGCCGACCGCACGCGACAGGCAAAACACGCCGCGCGCCAGTTCAGGTGCGAAGCCGAGTTCGGCGTAGATCACGGCGGTGGCGCCGTCGATATTCATCGGCACGGGCTTGCTCTTGCGCTGCATGAGCAGCGCTTCAATGCCGCGCGCGATTGTGGCGTACTTTCCGTCGACGCACGACTGCGCCACGCCTTCGTCCACCATCGCGAGAAGCCGCGGAGCGCGCGGATCGACCGGATGAAAGCGGTGCCCGAAGCCGGGAAGATATTTGCCGTGTGCCTCGATAAAAGCATCGACGCCTTGTTCCACAGCGTCTTCCAACGTTGCGCCCGCCTGCATGCGCGCGTCGATCGAGTCGTACAGTTCGACCGCCTGCTGACCGGCGCCGCCATGCACGTCGTCGAGCGCGTTGATCGCCGAGGCCATCGCGCCGTTCAGCGGCAGGCCGCAGCTGGTCGCCATCCGCGAAATCGCAATCGAAGGGGCATGCGGGCCGTGATCCACCGAGGCCACCAGCGCCGCTTCGAATAGACGCGCCTGCGCCGCATCCGGCAACTCGCCGCGCAACATCAGCCAGATCATCTGCGGAAAACTGATGTTGCCGATCAATTCCTGAATCGGAAACCCGCGCACGTTGATCGAGCCCGGGTGGATGTCGATGATCGAGGTGCTCCAGTAATCGGCGGCGAGCCTGGCGGCGTCGAATGCTTGCGTCATGTTCAGATCACTCCTTCGGCGCGCAGATGGTCGATGCGGGCGTCGTCGTAGCCGAGCGCGGCGAGCTGCGCGTGCGTATCGGCCGACAGAACCGGCGCGGGTGTGCTGGGCGCCGTGTCCGCATCGTGAAGACGAAAACCCGCGCGGGTCACGCGTTGCCGCTCGGTGGTGGCGCCGGCGGCAAATTCGCGGATAAAACCGCGCGATTCCAGATGGGGATGCGCGAGAATTTCCGGCACTGACATCACGCGACCCGCGGGCACGCCCGCTTCGAAAAATTTCGCTTCCCAGTTCGCCGCGCTGTCGTGGACCAACGCGGCTTCGATCTCCGCCTTCAACGCAGCGCGATTCACCTTGCGGGCGTTGCGCTCGGAAAAGCGCGAATCGTCGAGCAGGTCCGCGCGGCCGATCAACTCGCACAAACTCGCGAACTGCTTGTTCTCGTTGGCGGCGATGTTCAGCGGCCCGTCGCCGGTTTTGAAGGTGCCCGAAGGCGCGGCGGTGAAGTTTTCGTTGCCCATCGGCGTTGGCGTGACACCGGCGTTCAGGAAGTTCGAGACGACCCAGCCCATGGTCGCGAGCGTGGCCTCGAGCATCGAGACGTCGAGCAGGCGCCCGTGTCCTGTGGCACGCGCGTCGAGCAACGCGGCGCAAATGCCGAAGGCGGCGGTGAGGCCGCCAACCGTGTCCGACACCGGATAGCCGACGCGCAATGGCGCGCTCTGCGCATCGCCGGTCACGCTCATCACACCCGAGATGCCCTGAATGATCTGATCGTAGGCAGGGCGTTTCGAAAACTCCCCGTCCATGCCGAAGCCGGAGATCGCGCAATACACGAGCTTTGGATTGACCTCGCGCAGCGCGTCGAAATCGAGGCCGAGCCGCGTCATCACGCCGGGTCGGAAATTTTCAACCAGCACGTCCGCGGTCTTGACGAGGTCGCGCAAAATCGCTTTGCCGCGCGGGTCTTTCAGATTGAGCGTGACGGACTGCTTGCCCGCGTTCACCGCGACGAACGAGGCGCCCATGTTGCGCGCCGACGCGTCCTTGTCGGCGCCGAGCCGCCGTGCAAGGTCACCGCCTTCGGGGTGCTCGATCTTGATCACTTCGGCGCCGAGCAGCGCGAGCTGATACGCGCAGAACGGCCCGGCCAATACATTCGATAAGTCCAGTACCCGGACTCCAGACAACGGCAGCGACATCTTCAAAGCCTCTTGTGCAATACGGTTCAATGCGCGGTTCAATGCGAAATTTCGTCGAGATTGAGCTGATTGGTACGGGGTCCGAAGAGTCCGATCGCGCCCATCACCATCACCATCGACCCGCTGATCAGCGCGAATACGCCGCTCACACCGAAGTTCCGCAACGCGAACGCGATCATGAAGCCGGAGAACATCGCGGACAGCCGCGACATCGAGTAGACGAAGCCGACAGCGCGCGCCCGCAAACGCGTGGGGAAGAGTTCGGTCTGATACGCGTGATAACCGACCGAAAGCAGCGTACCGCTTAGCGTGATCAGCACGCCGAGGATCATCAGCATGGTGGGCGAGGTTTGCGTCGCGAACAGGCTGCCGAACACCGCGATGCCGAGCGCCGACAGCACGATCAAGGTTTTCCGTTCGATGCGGTCCGCGATCGCCATGCCCAGGAGCGGCCCGAACGGATTCGAAGTCGCGATGACGAACGAGTACAGCAGACTGTGCGTGATCGTCACGCCCTTGGAGACCAGCAGCGTCGGCACCCACGAGGCGAAGCCGTAGAAGCCGATCGCCTGGAACAGGTTGAACACCAGCATCGTGATCGCGCGTTTGCGATAGGGCGGCTGCCAGATTTCGCGGAAGGCCGCCTTGGTGGTAGCCGGTTCGACGGTCGGCACCGCGGCGGGGAGCGGCTTGCCGTATTGCGCGGCGACTTTCGTTTCCAGCACCTGCAGCGCCTGCTCCGCTTCGGCCACGCGTCCCTGTTGTGCGAGCCAGCGCGGGCTCTCCGGCACGCGGCGGCGAATCGCCCACACCACCAGGGCGCCGAGCGCGCCGATGATCACGACCCAGCGCCAGCCGTCCAGTCCGAACGGCGTGAGGGGCACCAGCAACCACGCCAGAAACGCGACCGACGGCACGGCGGTGTACTGCACCAGATGAACGAAGGCGAACGCGCGGCCACGCAGATGTTTCGGCACGAGTTCGCTGACATAAGTGTCGATGGTCACCAGCTCGACGCCTACGCCGATGCCGGCAATCAGGCGCCACAGATTGATGGCGGGCGCCGTGCTTTGCAGCGCCATGATCAGCGTGGCGGCGGAGTACCACAGCAGCGACACGGTAAACACGGTCTTGCGGCCATAGCGGTCGGCCATGCCCGCGAGAAAGAACGTGCCGATAAAGAGCCCGGCGAACGACGCCGCGACGAACGCGCCGAGGCCCGACACGCCGAAGAACGACGCCGTCGTAGTCGAGTAGACGCCGCTCTTGACGAGGCCGGGGCCGACGTACGCCGTGAAGAACAGATCGTAGAACTCGAACCAGCCGCCAATCGACAGCAGGAACACCAGCATCCACACCGCGCGCGTCGCGGGCAGACGGTCGATGCGCGCGTTCACGCCGGGCGTGAGCGCTTGCGCACCGGCGCTCGAATGGGGCGACGCGCCAGACGCGTCGATCGGCTGGCTAGCCATGGAGTCCTCCTTCACGTATCTCTCCAACGCATCGTTCTGTCAGATAGAACGATGTTCTATTTAATGAATGCGCCGAGATTAGTCGGAGTCGCGGCAGGCAGGAATTCGGGTTTTTACTTAGGGAGGGGGATTGCGGGCGGGAAGCACTTCATCGGTTCGGGCGTTTTGATCGCGACGACCATGAGAGGCCGTGGAATCGGACAATAGCCGACGCAATCGCCGCGGAAGTTCTTGCGGCGATCACGTCATCCTGCGATCAACGCGTGGCCGTTACTGCTGGTTCTCAGTAGGTACAAAGACCATGCCGTGCGGACTGGCCAGATTGGTGACCAGCGGCAGCAGTGCGCCGCTATGCATGTCAAGCTGGCCGACATAACCAGGCACCGCGGGCGTGGTTCCCGCAGCCGCCACACCTGTCGATGCGGAGAACGCTGCGTCGCGCTGCCAGACGTTGGCGCTAATCTTGTACACCGTGTTTGCCTTCGTATCGGACACCAGCAGGTAGCCCCGGTTCGCAGTGGCGAATACCGTGTCGTCAACCTGCACGTTGCCGAGCAGCGGCAGATACTGCACGCGCGGTTCACCACCCGACGAGCGCAACAGAACTAGCTGAGCATCGCCCTGATCATCGAGCAGCACATCGCCGGACGGCGTCAGCGTCATGGAATCCGGATCGGTGAGATTGAGCGTCGCCACGGTGCCGAACGGAATGTCGCTGGCGTCGAGCGAGCCGCGCATGACCGGAGTCACGTCGACCGTATAGTTGTTTGCGTCGAGATGCAGCACGCGGACAATCGCGGGCCCCATATTTTTGCCGCTGGCGTTAAGCGTGGGATTGGACGCACTGAAGTAGGCCTGGCCGTCCTTGAACACGATGTCGTCATAACCGCCGCCGTGCAGCGTTTTGGCGAACGTATACGGCTTGGATGCCTGGCCGGTTGCCGGATTGATGATGACGAGGTTGGGATTCGCGTCCTCGTTCTGCATCGCCCAAATTTCACGCGTGTATGGATTAACCTTCAGGCCGTCGTTGTGCCCCGTGACTTGATAAGTCTTCAGGACACTGCCGTCGGGCGAGTATTCAACAATCACGCTCATCGCGCCATTCGTGCCATCCGGTGCGCCGCTGTTTGCATAGCCGACCCAGACGTGACCATCCAACACGGCCAGTGAGTCCGGTGCGGTGACCAGCCCGCCGGTGCCCTTGGCAAACACGCTCAGGTTAAACCCCGGAGTGACGATCGGCTTCTTCGCCGCCGAGTCCTGCGCGTCGGCGGCACCCGCAGCGAAACAGAGTGCGGTGAACACGAATGCGGTGCGGCTGAAAATGCTGCTTACTGCGTAAACAGGTCGAATGCTCGGCATGCTCGTCTCCTGAAGCAGGTATGCGGGGGGAAGGAAGGGCTAACGGCGTTGGTGAGTTGGCCGGTAATCAAGCGAAAGATATGGAAACATGCGGGCGTGACTGGACGGTGACGACGCATGAGATCACGCCGATCGATTTGCATCAGATGTGTGCATTAATCGTCGCTACGCGCTGCGCACAGGGAACGATTACCGAATCGTTCGACCGTGAATTAGTTCTCGGTATTTTGTTCAGTCATCCTTGCTTCTGCAAAGTCCGATCATCCACGCATAAACCGCGTCCACCGCAGCGGAGCGCGCCGGCTGCGCCGATCGCATCAGCCACAGCGGCGCAAGCGCGAATCCCGGCACTTGCTGCAAGACCGCGACGCGCCCGCTCGTCAGCGCATCGCCCGCTGTGAGTCGCGACAGCATCGCAATCCCCGCTTCCTGCTCGGCCGCCGCGACGAGGAAGCGCGGATCGCTGACCGTCATTGCGCGCCGTGTTCGCAATCCTCCTCGCCTCAAATCAGGCAACCAGGGCGCCCATTCCGGGCTCTTTTCGTAGACCAGTAATGGCGCTTGCGTCAATACATCGGGAAACGGCACCGAGCGCAAACGGCGCGCGGTCATCGGCCCGCAGATGGCGACGGCCTCTTCATCGAGCAAGGGCTCGCACATCACCTCGGGCGAATCGATCTTCTTCGACGACACGACAAGATCGACGTCGACGCGATCGATCTCGTTGACCTCTTCGCCGGTCACGAGCCAGATCTCGATGTTCGGCAGCGCCTTCGAAAACGCTCGCATGCGCGGCATCAGCCAGCCCGATGCGAACTGCGGCGCGCACACGACGATGACCGAATCGGGATTGCCATACGGTTCGATGCGGTCGCGGCCATCCGCGAGCGTGCCGAGCGCGGTAGTGACGGTCTGCGCATACAGCGCGCCCGCGGCAGTCAACGCGACGCCGCGCCCAATTCGCCGAAACAGCGGCTGCCCGGTCCATTCCTCGAGTTGCTGGATCTGATGGCTGATCGCCGATTGCGTCAGCGCAAGTTCTTGCGCCGCGCGCGTGAAACTGCCGAGCCGTGCGGCGGCGTCGAAGGCGAGCAAGGCCTGCAAGGGAGGAAGTCTGCGCATGGGATGGCAACCGGGAGATATTAAAAATATCGATACTTCCAGCAAGATTCTTTGCTTTTCGCCGGAATTTTTACCCGCAATCATACAGCCAATCGCCATCCACACTAGCTCCGCCGGTCAGGCAGACATGAGAGAAATTTGTGTGACGGCGTCCGTAAAAACTGTCTGGATCGACCTGTATGACCCTGAATCTTGCGCTATCCCACCTCACACCATCCGCTGCGGCGGGCATCGACGGGCAGCCCTCGCCGCCGACTTACGCCGGCGTGCTGTCCTTCATGCGCCGGCCCTACACGCGTAATCTCGCCGGCGTCGACGTTGCCATATCCGGCATTCCACTCGACCTCGCCACGACGTTTCGCCCAGGCACACGATTCGGCCCCGCAGCCATGCGCGCCGCCTCGGTGCTGTTGTCCGAGCTCGGTGCATATCCGTGGGGTATCGACCCGTTCGATCATCTGAACGTGGTCGACTATGGCGATTGCTGGTTCGACGCTCACAATCCGCTTGGCATTCGCGACGCGATCGTCGAACACGCACGCGGCATCCTGGCAACGGGTACGAGCATGCTCACGCTGGGCGGCGACCACTCCATTACCTACCCGCTGCTCATTGCGCATGCGGAAAAGTACGGCAAGCCGCTGAGCCTGATCCACTTCGACGCGCATAGCGACACCTGGCCGGACGACAACTCCGACTCGCTGAATCACGGCACGATGTTCTACAAGGCGATCCGCGAGGGGCTGATCGACCCCGCACGTTCGGTGCAAATCGGCATTCGCACATGGAACCAGGACTTCATGGGCGTGCGCGTTCTGGATGCGCCGTGGGTGCATCGCAACGGCACACAGGCGGCCATCGACGAAGTGCTGGCCATTGTGGGCGATGCGCCGACCTACCTGACATTCGACATCGACTGCCTCGACCCGGCCTTCGCGCCCGGCACAGGCACACCGGTAGCAGGCGGTCTCAGCTCGGCGCAGGCGCTGGAGATGGTGCGCGCGCTGGGCCCCGTCAACCTTGTCGGCGCGGACGTGGTCGAAGTGTCGCCGCCCTACGACCACAGCGACGTGACCGCGCTCGCCGCCACCCATATTGCCGTCGACATGCTGTGCCTGATGCGCAATCAGAAGCTGCAACGACTTCAGCGCCTGTAAGCCCGCCAAAGGCTTTATCGAAACCTTTCTGGATGACTATCATGTCCCAACCCATCATGAAGCCGATGCTGGCAGCGCTACTGCTGTGTGCGTTCGGTGCAAGCGCGCAGGCCGATGAAAAACTGCTCAATCTGTACAATTGGGCTGACTACATTGCGAAAGACACGGTGCCGAACTTTGAAAAGGAGTCCGGAATTCACGTTCGCTATGATGTCTATGACGGCGACGAAACCTTGCAGGCGAAACTGCTGACGGGTTCAACCGGCTACGACGTCGTGGTGCCCACCTCGAACTTTCTCGCCAAACAGATCGAAGCGGGCATCTATCAGAAACTCGACAAATCGAAACTGCCGAATCTGGTGAATCTGGACCGTAATCTGCTGAAGCTCGTTGCCGATGCGGACCCCGGCAATCAATACGCGGTACCTTGGGCGTGGGGCACCACGGGACTCGGCTACAACGTCACGCGCGTCAAAAAGATTCTCGGCAACGATGCCCCGCTCGATAACTGGGACATCCTCTTCAAGCCCGAATATCTGAGCAAGCTGAAGAGTTGCGGCGTGTCTGTGCTCGACGCGCCGTCCGACGTGTTCGCGGTCACTTTGCACTACCTCGGCCGCGACCCGAACAGCGAGAATCCGGCCGACTACCAGGCCGCGTATGAAGCGCTAAAAAAGATTCGCCCGTACATCACGCAATTCAACGCGACCACCTACATCAACGATCTCGCCGGCGATGACGTCTGCTTTGCGTTGAGCTGGTCGGGCGATGTGTCGATGGCGAGCCATCGCGCGCGGGAGGCCGGCAAGACCTACGAGGTCAAATACTTCATTCCGCAAGGCGGCGCCCCGGTGTGGTTCGACATGATGGCGATCCCGAAAGACGCGCCGCACCCGGAAGCCGCGCTCGACTGGATCAACTATATCGAGCGCCCTGAGGTGCATGCGGCCATCACCAACGAGGTGTTCTATCCGAATGCCGATGCTGCCGCGCGCAAGTTCGTGCGCCCTGAGATTCTCAACGATCCGACCGTGTATCCGCCTGAGTCGGTATTGAAGACGCTGTTCCTGCTCAAGCCACTACCGGCAACGATCAAGCGGTTGGAAGGCAGGCTGTGGGCACAGTTGAAGTCGGGGGGATAGACAGCATGACGACCAGGTGGCCGCGCTGGCCACCTGGCGACGCGTTCTCCGGGCGCCTGTATGGCGTCTCTTCTAGTTGAACGAGATCCGGATTTAATCAAGCAACACCAGCGCATCAGCGAGCGACAGCACCGTCGTCCGTGAATCGAATGCCGTTGAAAAAAGATGATCGTGCACGACCGGGTCCGGGTCGTAGCAGCAATCCTTGACCGTGAATAACCGGAAGTCCGCATCGCTCGCATACGCGACCGATGACAGCACCACACCGGTCGACGCAATGCCCACCATGATCAGAGTATTGATACCCCGCGCCGAAAGCCGCACCTGCAGGTCGGTACCAAAGAACACGCTCGCGCGATGCGCGATGATGAGCGGTTCATTGGGCTGCCGGCCGAGTTCGGGCGAGATCTGGTCGTCGACGAAAAGTCCCAGTTGCTTGATGCCTTGCCCGTTCCTGTTCAACGGACTGACTTCCGGATAGCCTGGGCGAAAGTGGATCTTGGCGAAATAGACGCTCACGCCTTTGGCCCGCGCCGCGTCACACAACTTGCGCGTATTGGAGAGCAAAGTGGGCGCGACGGATGGAAACAACGCCAGGATGTCGGTCTGATAATGCATGACGACCAGAGCGGTTTGCGTTGGGACAATTGCAGGAGTCTGCATGGTCACGCTGTGCGCATCAGCGGTGCTTTCCGTGTCCTGTTGATGACCGGCTGAATCGGTGGGGCTACGTTCGGCGGATGTCGACATAGGGCTACGCGATAAAGGAGGGTGATCGACTCTATCACGACCGTCATGACGGACAGCTGGTCGGCCGGCGGCGACGCGTCGGTTGCGCCTTTTCGTTGACCCCAAGGCACGCTACTATCTGACCCTTCAAGCTCAGGCGGCGCCTGCTATGCAGCCGCGCCTGTGCCGCACAGGTTCGTCAGTGTGACTATTCGGGGGAGCAATACGTGCTGCAAATCATAAGCCATCCATTCGTTCTATTCGTGGTTTCTTTCGTGCTGATGTTCTTCGCTGCCTGGCTCGGCAGTTCAGTGCTGCGAGCTCGCTCGGAACTGGACGAGGATGGACGCGAAGACTTCAAGACGGTGCAATCGGCCACGTTGACGCTGCTCGCGCTGGTCATTGGGTTCAGCCTGTCAATGGCGGTTGGCCGCTACGATCAGCGCAAGAATCTCGAAGAGGAAGAAGCCAACGCCATCGGGACCGAGTTCATTCGGGTCAATCTTCTGCCGGACAGTGTGGCTGCCGGGATTCGTTCGAACCTCGCTCAATACGCCGAACTACGCATTGAGTACTATCAGACACGCGACCCGCAGCGCGTCGAGCAGATCAACGCCGCCACCGGCAGCCTGCAAGACAAGTTGTGGAGCGCGGTGAAGGATGGCGCGAAGGCGCAGCCCAACCCCGTTACCGCGCTTGCGGTTGCGGGCATGAATGACGTCATCAATTCGCAGGGCTATACCCAGGCGGCATGGTGGAATCGCATCCCCCACGCCGCGTGGCTGTTGATGATCGTGATCGGCGTGTTCAGCAACGCGCTGGTGGGTTATGGCGTGAAAAATGCCCGCGCAAAAAACCGCTTTCTGCTAATCATGCCGTTGACGGTGGCACTCTCGTTCATGTTGATTGCGGACATAGATAGTCCGCGCAACGGCATTATTCGCGTGGTTCCGCAAAATCTGATCAGCACCGCGCAATCGCTGCACAATCCGTAATCCATCCAGAGCGCATAATTCGGAATTTCGAACGGTCGTAGAGCGCAGCCCAGCTGGAGCGGCTCTACGATTTCTGGAAGGAGGCGGGCGGGTTCGCCGCCGCGAACCACGAACTGCTCACCCATATCAGCTGGCCGCGCTTCTGGGCGGTGCAGATTCTGCTCATCACGCTGATATTCAACTACTGCGTGATCGCGGAACTCGCGCGCGCACTCGGACGCGACAAGCGCAAACGGATTTTCTTCGGACCGCTGCCTCCAACGCGCAACTGATCGTCGGATTCGTCACGATGTATCGCACCGTAAACAACGGCGTGTGGCTCAGCTCAAATCCACACGCCTCTTGCGACTGTGTGCGGATTACAACGCCGGAATCACGCTCGGCGTTTCCAGGTGATACTCGACGCGCCTGACGCCCGGCACGCCCTCGGCCGCGATGCGGATCGCGCGCCTTTCCTCGTCGGATTCGATCACGCCCCAGAGATGCGCGACACCGTCCTTGACGAGCACGCCCTGTTTCGGCAGCCCCCAGCGCTGGCCGTGCATTTCCAGCACGATCGCGTCGCGCAGGCTCGCATCGTCGTGCGAAATCGAATCCACGGGCGGAGCGACGCTCGCGAGTGCGCGGATCATATTGGACCGGCTGACGATTCCGACCAGCTTGCCGTCTTTCAGTACCGGTACGCGTTTGAGATGCCGGCGCTCCATGAGGTCGGCGATCTGATCGAGCGGCATGTCCTCGGAAATTGAAATCACCTGGTCGCACATCACGTCGCCGACGACGTGCCCGTGCTCCTTCACGTACCTTGCGGCTTGCTCGCGAGGCGTCGACAGCAGAAATTCGAGCCACCACGGGCGCTTCCCGTGCACCGTGCCGTTTTCCACGCGATGCAGCAGATCGCCCTGGCTAACGATGCCAATAACCTGTCTGTTCGCATCGACGACCGGCATGCCGCTGATACGGTTGTCGACGAACAGTTGTGCCGCGTCGTGAATCGTCATGTCCGGAGTGGCGGTGATGACGGACGTAGTCATGATGTCAAGCGCACGCATGGTCGGTCCTCCTGCGAGTGAGTGAATGACGCTCAATAGCCTGCCGGCAGCGACTTGGTGACGCGGACCAGGCTTGTCGTCCCTTTCGGTGCGCCGCCGGCAGGGACTTCGCCGACTAGCCCGCTGGACAGGTTCTGCGCCCAATACGCTTCGATCTTCCCGACTAGCTCCGGCGGCGGGGTGCCGTAATTTTCGACAGCCGCCTCTTCGCGGCCCTCATTGAGAGCCCACCGGAAGAACGCAAGCGCGACGGATGAGCCGACGTTGTTCTCGGCTTTCATCAAGATGAATACGACGCCAGGAATCGGCCAAGCGCGGTCGCCCGGCGGATCGGTGACGAGCTGGTAGAAATCGCCCACACGGCCCCAATCCACTGTCTCGACGGCAGCTTTGAAACTTGCGGCCGATGGCTCGACAAACGCGCCCGATTTATTCTGAACGCTCGCATAGGCGAGGGGCGCGAGGCCCGTGTAGGCTAGCTCGACATAACCGATCGCGCCGGCGATCCGCTTAACATAGGTGGCGACCAGCTGGCTGTTCGTGGCGCTGAACCCAACCGGCCATTTGACCGTCAGGCCGCTGCCCACCTGCTCGCGCCATTGCGGGCTCACGGCGCTCAGATAGTTCGTCCAGTTGAAGGTCGACCCGGACCGGTCACCGCGATGAACCACGACGATTTTCAGATCGGGGAGCGCGAGACCGGGATTGATTGCCTTGATGGCCGGGTCGTTCCAGTCGGTGATTTTGCCCAGGTAGATGTCCGCCAGCAGCGGACCCGTCAAGTGAAGCTGTCCCGGTGCTATGCCGTCGAGGTGGACTACCGGCACGAGGCCGCCGGCCGCCA
This sequence comes from Paraburkholderia ginsengiterrae, assembly GCF_001645125.1. GTDB lineage: Bacteria > Pseudomonadota > Gammaproteobacteria > Burkholderiales > Burkholderiaceae > Paraburkholderia > Paraburkholderia ginsengiterrae. Next base: position 207,569 of record NZ_LXKA01000382.1, read on the forward strand.
CCGGGAACTGGATGAGTCCCGATGTGCGCAATTCGTCTGGCTTCAGCGGCATGTCCGAGGCACTAAAAGTTACCGTGGCCGCTTTCAACTGATCAATGCCGTTGCCGGAGCCAACGGGATGAAAACTCACCTGCTGATGGGTTTTGCCGTAATAGGAGGCGGCCCACTTCTGCGCCAGGGGATCGAAGAAGCTCGAGCCGGCACCCGTGATACCTCCGACGGCCTGCACTGTCTGCGCCGCCAGCGCATGACTCGCGCCGAGACACGCAGTCGCGATCGCGATACAGCGAAACACCTGCCGTAGCTCGCGGGCCGTTGCAGCAATGACTGTGGAAAGGGGAGCGACAGTGCTTTGCTGGAATCGGGTGTTCATGGCGGCGACCCCCATCGAGATGTTGGGCTACGCCTGCCTACCCCGCATAAGGGTCGCGGCACGCTGGCAGGTATGACGGCACTGTATGCGCCGGCTGCGTGCGCATGAATAAGGCGCCGTTGCTAAAAGAGGCTAGGGGATTGCCTTATTCTGCGGTCGGGCTCCGCCCTATTGGCTCTCGATCCACTGAATGGCGAAGCGCATCAACTCTTTGCCGCTACGGATATGCAGCTTTTCTTTGATGTTGGCCTGATGCGCCTCGATGGTCTTCACGCTCCGATTCAGTTTTCCCGCGATTTCGCGCGTGCTGAAGCCGAGTCCGATCAGGTGCAGGACTTCGAATTCCCGCTCCGAAAGGCTCGCGATTGCGCCCTCCGCGTTTTTACGAGGGGCGGCAAGGGCTCGCGCCAGCTTTTCGTGCATGGCGGCGCTTAAATAAATATTGCCTGCCAGCACTTCGCGAATGGCGCTCACGACGTGCTCGGTGGCCTCGAGTTTCATCAGATACCCGTTGGCCCCGGACCGTAGTGCGCGTTCGGCAAACAGGCTTTCGTCATGCATGCTGAGGACGAGGATGGCCAGAGCCGGGTAGCGGTGGCGGAGCGTCTTGACAAGATCGAGGCCGGAATCCGATTTCAGGCTGAGGTCCACAATGGCCATGTCGGGGCGGCCCATATCGGGCTCCCGATCCATCGCCGCCAGCGCCTCTTCGGCGCTGCCAGCCGCACTGCACACGTGCAGGTCTCCCTGCAGATTCAGCAGATGTGTCATGCCGTCCCGGATGATGGGGTGATCATCCACGATCAGGATTTGAGTGGCCCGGTCCGGGCTAGACGATTTTTCGTGCACGGTCCGCCCCCCCCGGTAGCGGACAATTGATGGCGACCGTGGTACCTCCGAAAGTATTGCGGGTGACCGAGCAGGAACCGCCCAGAAGGCTTGCCCGGTGACGGAGGTTATGAAGTCCCAGCCCGGAGGCGCGCTCCATTTCTTCCTGGCCGACGCCCGCTCCGTCGTCACTGATTGAAAGCGTCTGCATACCGTCTGCCTGCTCCAGGTCGATCCAGATGCGGCGGCCGTGGCTATATTTCAGCGCATTGTTGACTGCTTCCTGTGCCGCACGGTAGAGGTTGATCTGCATCAGCGGATCCAGTGGGTCCACATCCGGCGCGGCCCGCAGCGTGCAATCGACGCCATTGAGCGTGCGCGCCGTGTCCGCCAGCCCCTGCAATGCGGTTACAAGGCCACCCTGTTCCATGGCGACCGGGTCCAGGCCATGGGCAATCCGGCGGGTCATCAAGGACGCCTGCTTGACCAATCCGACAATGGTAGCGGCATCGGCTGCTGCTGCGTGGCCTTGCGCCTGCAATTTCTGATTCAAGGCGGCGCAGTACAGGCCCAGGCTCGTCAGCTGTTGTCCTAGCCCATCATGCAGGTCCCGGCCGATGAGTCGTTGCTGCTGATCGCCAATCCGGATCAATTCTCCTTCCAGCAGACGGCGTTGCGCCATCTCCTCCTTGAGATCATCGTTGGTCTTCTGCAGGTCTTCGGTTCGAGCCACCACGCGCTGTTCCAGTTCGATATAGGACGCCTGAAGCAGCTGATGCGCGCGCTGTTCCTGAGCACGTGCCGCCACCAGCAGCAGTCCGGTTATTGCCATGACGTTGGCGAAGGTGCACCACCTCACGAGGCTATCCACCGGGGATTCGGCAGCGAAGGGGCCCGTGCCGTGGGTGGTGCCCCAGACGGCCATGGCCGAGACCACCAGGGTCGTGATGCTGATGCCCAGGTGATCGAAGCGCAAAGCCGCCCAGATAACGAACGGAAAGACCGCCAGGGCCGCAGGATAGTAGCCATGCCCGGCAAGTTGCGGCGCGCCGAAAATGAGGTAGCTCACCCAGAAGGTCGAAATGGTCAGTACGCACGCCTCTACGGTCTGCTGCTTGGAGCGAACCGGGTTCGAATAGGTGAGGAAGCTGAGCAGGGGCGGGGCGATGACCAGGACTCCCATCATGTCGCCGAGCCACCATTTCAGAAAGGCCGCGCCGTACTCGGCGGGCGGCACGAGGCCCGCTCCACGCAGGGCCGTCATGCCAAACAGCGCGCTGATTGCCGTGCTCAGCACCGCGGCCAGGCCGATGAAGGCCAGCACGTCATGAATCCGGTTGAGCGTGATCCGGAATCGGGCTGCGCGCTTCAACAGGAATGCTGCCGTCAACGCGCCGATCATGGAGCCGGTGCCGATCAACGCGGCCACGCCTGCGGGCACGCCGGCCGACAGGTTGGCGAGGAACGAGCCGATCGCAATTCCCGGCGCAACTGCGAAGCCCAGAGCGAGCAGCGCAACAAGGGCGATGCCGCTTGAGGGCCAGACGAGGGAAATGGCGCCGCCCACTACCGCATACGCAAGCCCCAGCCTTGCACCTGCGAAGTACGCCAATGCAACGATTCCGGTGTACAGGAAGAGGCTGGTTCTGGAATTGACCCGAATGGTAACCATCGTTCGCTTCAAATCCTGAAGGACAGGTTCTTGCGGGCGTTAAAACGGCTTTTCAACAGTCGTGGGACAACGGTCCAGCATAGGCCGTGAATTTTTTGGCGCAAAGTCGGCGGATTCCCCAAACGTTGACCAACGCACATATTGGCGATGAGCGCTTGACCTGAAAGCTCGTCGAATGGCAAGAACGGGGCACGTACTGCCGACCGACGCCTCCGCATAGACAACGCGCATTCACCGAGGCCGTCAAGATCTCACCCGAGCTCGCCAATAGGGTACGGGTAAAGCGCCTGAGCGCGAGCCATGGCGAGCAGGCTGGCAAGGGCCTGGGCAGAGCCACCGTCGCGCGATGAAGGCGGTTCGCCGTATACAATTCGGCAGCGCCTGACTTTTACCCGCTTTCGCCCAACACAAAACTGATCCCGTCCATGCCGAATCCGACCCGGGCCTTCCTTCTTGGCCCGCTCCTGAAAGGCGTTTCCCGCTCCTTCTATCTCACCCTGCGCGTGCTGCCCGCCGGGATGCGCGATCCAATCGGCCTCGCGTACCTGTTGGCGCGCGCGGCCGACACGATTGCGGATACCTCGCTGATCTCGCCGGAACAACGGCTTGCTTTGCTGCTGTCGCTGCGCGCGCAGGTCAATGGCGCGGCCGACGACGGTGCGCCGTTGCAGCGCATAGCCGCCGAAGTAGCGGGGCAGCAGATCCAGTCGGATGAAAAAGTCCTGCTCGAATCGCTCGGCCCGGCGCTCGACGTGTTGATGCAATTAAGCGAATCCGATCGCAAGGCCGTGCGCGAGATCGTCTCGACGCTAACCGAAGGCATGGAGTTCGATCTTCGCACTTTCCCGGACGAACGTTCCGGCGAGATCGCGGCACTGCGCGAATACGGCGATCTCGATCGCTATACGTATCTGGTGGCGGGTTGTGTCGGCGAATTCTGGACGACGATGACCTACGCTCACATGCCAGGCACGCTGAAAGAGCGCCCCGAGATCATGGCGCAACGTGGCGTGCGTTTCGGCAAGGCGTTGCAGATGACCAATGTGCTGCGCGATTGCGGCAAAGACTTGCGGATTGGCCGCTGTTATATCCCACAGATCCTGCTCGATCGCCACGGACTGAGCGCGCAGGAACTGCTGCTGCCGGCCAACTCGCTGCGTGCGCGGCCGCTGTTGGTGGAGCTTTTGGGTAAATCACTGGATCATTTCCGCGCAGCCCTCGACTACACGCTGGCGATTCCCGCATCGTCGGTGCGCTTGCGACTCGCATGTCTGTGGCCGATTCTGATCGGTCTGGAGACCCTGCTTCTGCTGGTGGACAACCACGCCTGGCTCGACCCGCGGAAAGTCTCCAAGGTGAAGCGCAACAGGGTCTATCAGATCATCGCCTCATCGCTGCTATTGGTCCCTTCGAATAGACGGGTGCGCAATGCAGTCGAACAGCAAATCAGGCAAATCGAAGCGCGGTTTTGAATGTAGTGCTATTCCGCATGGTGAATCGCGTGAAAATGTGAGCTGATTTAATTTGCATCATTGAATCATCCTCAATCGGGAAACCCCTAGGACCGTGTATTCGTGGTTCGCGTTAGTCTCTTCAAAAGAGGAGACGAACCATGAGACAGGCGTTCAATATTGCCGTGGTGCTGTTACTCGGCTATCTGATGGCAGATAGGGCATTGATGCGCGCGCAAGCAGGGGAGATAGGAACAATTACGTGCCATCAGGGCGCGGAACTGGTCAAGGCGAACGCGCTGAAAAAAGGTTTTGGCGATATTGGGGCCAGCAGTCAGGGCGAGAATTTTCTGTCGAACTGTCTCGTCACGGGGCGTGGTCAGGTGGGCAATCTGATCGCACGCGACTAAGGTGCGTCGATAAAGTGCGTCGAGAAAAAACGCCCAGGCCTTGAGAGCCCGGGCGAAGCCATCGGGAGCCCGATGACGGAGGTAAGGAATACAGAACTGGCCCGCGATCGATGAAAGTCGGTCGCGGGCCGGTTCGTTTTATGAGTGTGCGTATCCTCGATGCGTCAACCGGCTGTTAGCGCCCGTTGCCGCTTGAGGATGGCTCAGTGTCCACATACGTGATCGAATTAGCGGCCGAAGTAAATCGACTGCGGACCGCTCATTGCGACCGGACGGCCCGATTGCGATGCGCCGCTCACCACGCCGCCGTAACCACTTTGCACTGCCTGCGAGGTGCCGTTTTCAGCATCGACGCGGGCTTGAGCGGCCTGAATGTTAGCCGGGTAATGCGGGTCGTCATATCCTGGGTGAAATCCGGCCTTTTCCAGTTGAACCAGTTCGGCGCGGACCTGAGCGCGGGTCACGGGCTGGTTGGATTGTGCAAACGAAGCAACGGGAGCGGCCAGTGCAGCGGCGATAACAACGGCTTGAACGAGCGATTTCATGATTAACTACCTCCAGTTTTTTGGTCTTTGTGTTGCTACGAGCGTTCTTGTTCGTAGTCAGTGATTACATTGTAGTTTTGCGATCTGGCTGGAGTAATACCCATATCAGGTAAGGTTTGTTGCTAAATTTGAGACAAAGAGGCGGGAGTTTGGGCGTGGGGAAATCGCGTCGATACCGCGCTGTCCCGACGTACTGCGGATCGGCGACACGTATTGCGGAAAAAGGTCGTGCTGCGATATGGCGAATTGAATCGGTCAAGGAAGGGGCGTTAAGCTAAGGATTCCTCACATGGTGGGTGGTCTAACTCCGATCCGATTTTTGACCGCGACGACCGCTTCGCCAGACCCGGTTATGCCGATTTCGTCATTTGGATCAGGGAATCGTATCTAGACGCCACCCTCATTAACCAGGAAAAATCCGCCGCTGCGGAGTCAGAATAGAATGCGTTGTGAGAGCGACGCGATACAAAGACACAGTGCATAAGCCAAGGAGTAGTACATGAACAGAGGTATCGGCGGCTCAACCGCGGAAAACGAGCTCGCGCAATTGCACGATATGACGGCGGGCACTGAGCCGATTCAGCCGGACGAGTATCGGGCCCGTATCGCCAATGCACAGCGTTTGATGCGCGAGCAGGGTATGGCCGCCCTGTTCGTCGAGTCGAACAGCAACCTGCTGTACTTCACCGGCGTCCCTTGGCGCCGCAGCGAGCGCATGACCGGCGCGATCATTCCGGCGCAGGGTGAAATCGAATATATCGTTCCGGCTTTCGAGCGCGGAACATTCGAAGGCATGCTTCAGATTCCCGGCAGGATGAACCTTTGGCAAGAGCACGAAGCGCCTGCGCTGCTGATCGCGGAAGTGCTGGCGCGTCATGGCGCGAGCGCCGGCGTGCTGGGCTTCGATGAAACGGCGCCTTTCTTCATGTACACCGGACTGCGCACGCACGCTCCGGAACTTGCCATTGTGAGCGCAGCGGGGGTGACGAGCGAGTGCCGGATGCGTAAATCATCGGCTGAAATCGCGCTCATGCAGCGAGCCAATGACATGACGCTGCGCGTGCACCAGGCCGCGGCACGCATACTCCGGGAGGGCATCTCAACGGCGGAGGTGCTGGAGTTTATCGACAAGGCTCACCGCAAGGTTGGCTCGCGTCGCGGCTCCACGTTCTGCATCGTGCTGTTCGGGGCGGACACCGCCTTTCCGCACGGAGTGAAGTCGCCTAAGTCGCTGGAGCGCGGCGAAATGGTGCTGATCGATACGGGCTGCGAACTGTATGGCTACCAGTCCGACATCACGCGTACCTACGTGTTCGGCAATGCGACGGAGCAGCAGAGGGAAGTGTGGATGCACGAGCAACAGGCGCAACTGCGTGCATTCGAAGCGGCGCAGCTTGGTGTAGCCGCTGAGCAGATTGATGGTGCCGCGCGGGCCTACATCGAGAACGCGGGATACCAGGCGAATTATGGTTTGCCGGGGCTTCCACACCGCACCGGGCATGGCATCGGCCTTGATATTCACGAGTCGCCCTACATGGTGAAGGGCAATCGTACGCCGTTGGACACCGGCATGTGTTTCAGCATCGAACCGATGCTCTGCGTGCCCAACGCCTTTGGCATCCGGCACGAGGATCACGCTTATATGACGGAATCGGGACCGCGATGGTTCACGCAACCTGCGTCAAGCATCGACGATCCCTTCGGTGTGGGGTAAACATCAAAGGGCGCCGCGTTCTCCACGCGGCGCCCAGTAACCCGTTAGACAGCGGTCGGCCGCCACTTCAACAGCCGTTGTTCAACAGCAGTCAGCAGATAGTCCGCCGCCAGGGCAACTACCGCCAGCACGATCATCGCCGCGAACACGCCGCTTGCGTTGAACGCGCCCTGCGCGGTGGAGATCAGCAGACCGATACCTTGCTTCGAGCCGAGAAACTCGCCGACCACCGCACCGACCAGCGCGAAACCGAAGCTCACGTGCAAGCTGGCAAGAATCCAGCTCAGTGCCGACGGAATCACCACCGAGGTCGTTACCTGGCGGCGCGATGCACCTAGGATTTGCGCATTCGCGATCATATAGCGGTCAGCCTCGCGCACACCTTGAAACGCATTGGCGAACACGACGAAGAACACCATCACCACCGCCAGCGCCACCTTCGACGCCATGCCGAGACCCAGCGCGATCACGAACACCGAACCCAGCACCACGCGCGGAATCGAGTTGGCGATCTTGATGTAGAGGCTGAATACGTCGGACAACAACTTGTTGCGGCCGAGCACGATGCCGCAGAACACACCCGCCACCGAACCAATAATGAAGCCGAGGCCGGTTTCTTCAAGCGTGACCCAGACCTGGGTCAGCAATGGGCCTTGCGAGGTGCCGTTCACGAACCAGTCGACGATCTGCTCGAAAATCGCGCTGGGCATGGAGAAGAAGAACGGGTCGATCCATTTCAGGCGCGCGGACAGTTCCCACCCGCCGAGCACGACCACCAGCACGACGATACGCAGTGTGATCACCAGCGCGTGACGCTGGCGGATGCGTTTTTGCGCGACGCGTTCGACTTGTGCGAGCGACGCGGGGTCGATGCCCGAGGGCATCGTCTGTTGAGGAGTAGTAGACATAGTTGCCATTCCTTGATTAACCGATCTGCACTTCTTCGCGCAGGTCATGCCAAATGTCGCGCGAGATTTCGATGAAACGCGGGTCGTAGCGCACTTCCGACGTGACGCGCGGACGCGGCAGATCGATTTCGTACACCTTCTTCAGCGTTGCCGGGCGCGCGGTCAGCACGAACACACGGTCGGCGAGCGCGATGGCTTCTTCCAGATCGTGCGTGACGAACACCACCGAGCCGACACCTGCCCACAGTTGCAGCAGTTCGTCCTGCATCAACGTGCGCGTTTGCATGTCGAGCGCCGAGAAGGGCTCGTCCATCAGCAGGATTTCGGGCTTGTTGATGAAGGTCTGCGCGAGCGCCACACGCTTGCGCATGCCGCCGGACAGTTGATGCGGATAGTGCTTGCCGAACTTGTCGAGGCCCACGCGGCGCAGCCATTCGTTGGCTTCGTCGTAGGCGGCCGATTTCGAGCGGCCGCGATACAGCGGACCTGCCGCCACGTTATCGAGCACCGAGCGCCACGGAAACACGGCGTCGGCCTGAAACACGAAGCCGATGCGCGGGTCGATGCCGTCCACCGGCGCGCCCATCACCCGTACTTCGCCGGTGGTGGGCTTAAGCAAGCCGGTAATCATGCTGAGCGTGGTGGACTTGCCGCACCCCGTCGGACCGACCACGGCGACGAACTCGCCGCGTGCCACCGACATGCTGAAGTCGCGCAACGCGATCGTGGCTTTGCCGTCCGGGGAAATGAAACGGCACGATACGTTACGCATTTCAATGGCTGGCGTATCGCGTGACATGGGTTGATTCATCGGCTGGTGCCTCGCAGTTCTCTTGATGTTGATAGGGCGTTACTTCGCCGCGGTCTTGACCGGGGCCGACACGTAGTCGTTGGAATAGGTCTTGGCGAGATCGATATGCTTACCCTTCACCGAAGGATTGAACGCCGACAGCACCTTCAGCACCGTATCCGGGCCGTCGGCGGGCATCTTGCCGTCCTTCGTGAACATGGGCAGCGACGCATTCAGCGCGCCGATGTACAGATCCTTGTTGTTGCCGTAGTAGTCCTTCGGCATCTTGTCGGCGATCTCTGCCGCGCTATGCGTGGCGATGAAGTTCAGCGTCTTCGCGAAGGCGTGCGAGAGTTTCATCGCATCGTCCTTGTGCGACTCGGCCCACGCGCGCTGCACGTAGAAGCTCGAAGCCGGATAGGTGCCGCCGAGCGCGGCGCGCGTGCCTTCCAGCGTGCGCATGTCGACCAGCACCTTGGCGTCGCCGGTCTTCAGCAGTTGCGAGACGGTCGGCTCGGTCGTCATGCCCGCGTCGATACGGTTTTGCTTGATGGCGGCGATGAAGCTGTTGTCCGCGCCCACCGGCAGCAGCGTGTACTGCGTGGACGGCACGCCCGCGCGTTGCGCGAGGTATTGCGTGAGGAAGCTGGTCGACGAGCCGAGCCCGGTCACGCCGAGCGTCTTGCCCTTTGCGTCGGCCATGCTCTTGAAGGTGTCGGCGGACTTGGTGGAGACCATTTCCACTTCACCCGGCACCTGACCGAAGATCACCAGTGCCTGAACTTCCTTGCCCTTGCTCTGCAGGTCGATGGTGTGGTCGTAGAAGCCCACCACGCCTTGCACCGCGCCCGCCAGCAGTTCGTTTTCCGCGTCGACGCCGGCCGGTTGCGAGAGGATTTCGACGTCGAGACCCTCGTCCTTGAAATAGCCGAGCTGCTCCGTGAGCTTGGCCGGCAAATAGATGATCTTGGTGGCGCCGCCGACCATGATCGTGAGCTTTTCCGCGTGAGCGGCGGCCGAAGCGGCGGCAAGGGTGAACGCAACACCTGACACGGCGGCAATCTGGCGCAAAGTACGCATGGGGCAGTCTCCTTAGGTTGGGGCGCCGCCTGGTGCTGCATGCGGCACTCTCTGAGTGAATGACGGCGATTATAGAAATCGCAAACCTTCTGCCAGCTTTCGGGGCCGTGGGCATTTCATGGGTGTTAACCCGCAAGTTCGCGCAAACCCCCACAACGCAGGCTGCAATCCACATAGGGCGCGCGCAAAGCCCCTGTTTTACGGCACAATCAACGGCCTGACTTTTGCCGTTCCCGCCATGAAGCTGCTGCTCATCGAAGACAACCCCACGCTGGCTCACTGGCTCGCCAAGATGCTCGAGCAGGAAGCGTTCGCGCTCGACGCCGTGCAGGACGGCGACGCCGCCGACCAGTTGCTGCGCACGAATCACTACGACGTGATCCTGCTCGATCTGAATTTGCCCAAGCTGTCGGGCAAAAACGTGCTGCGCCGGCTGCGTCAGCGCGGCGACGCGACGCCCGTGCTGATCCTGACGGCAAGCGGTTCGATCGACGAAAAAGTGGAACTGCTCGGCGCCGGTGCGGACGACTACCTGGTCAAGCCGTTCGAAGTGCGCGAGCTGATCGCGCGCATCAAGGTGGCGATCCGCCGCCAGGCGCCCTCCAAATCGAGCGAAGTGGCGTGCGGCGATCTGGTGTTCGACATCGACACGCGTCAGTTCACACTGAAGGGCGCGCCGCTGAACGTCACGCCGCGCGAGCGCTCGGTGCTCGAAGCGCTGATCCTGCGCCTCGGCAAGACGGTGACAAAACCCGCTCTGGTCGACGCGAGCTTCACACTCGCGGACGAGCCGAGCGAAGACGCGGTCGAAATCTACATCTCGCGTCTTCGCAAGAAACTCGACGGCAGTTCGGCGGCGATCGTCACGCTGCGCGGACTCGGCTACCTGCTGCGCAAGAAAGAAGATGACCAATAGTCTGCGCATGCGCTTGCTGTGGTGGCTGCTGGTGCCGCTCGCGTTGTACGTGTTCGTGACCGGCAAGGCCGAGTACGACAACGCGCGGCGCACGGCGGACCTGGTGCAGGACAATCAGTTGATCTCGTCGGCGCGGATGATCGCGGGCGAGGTGGAGTGGGTGGACGGCTTCCTGCGCGTGGATGTGCCGCCCGCGGCGCTCGAAGTGTTCGTTTCGCCCTACCGTGATCAGGTGTTTTACAGCGTGAGCGTCGACGACGGCCGCCTGCTCGCCGGTACACCGGATTTCCCGGCACGCCCCGCGCAGGCGCCCGATACCCCGGACCACTACGACGCCCATCTGCAGGGCCACGCCGTGCGCGCGGTCGGCATTGTGCGTCTCATGTACGACAACGGCGCAACGCGCCACGTGCGGGTGACGGTCGGCAAGACCGTGCGCTCGCGCGACGCCATGGCCCAGCAGTTGTGGCAGCCGCAGCTCGTGCGGCAGATCGAGATGATCGTGCTCGCGGTCGCGCTGGTGTGCATCGGCCTGACCTTCGAGTTGCGGCCGCTGATGAAAGTGAAAGAGGACGTGGCCGACCGCGATCCGATGCAGCTCGAACCGATTCGCGTCGAGCGCCTGCATACGGAGTTGCGGCCGATCGTTGAGGCGATCAATCAGTGCATCGCCCGGCTCGGTGTGCAGGTGGCCGCGCAACGCCGCTTTATTGCCGACGCCGCGCACCAGTTGCGCACGCCGCTTACGCTGCTGGGCACGCAGTTGCAGTTCGCGCGTCAGCAGGCCGGCTCGAATCCCGCGCTCGACGAAGCTCTGGCAGCCATGCATCGCAGCAACCGGTCCATGGTGGGGCTGACCAACAAGCTGCTGTTGCTGGCGCAAGCCGAGGCCGCCGATAACACGCAATTGGCCGTGGAAACGGTCGATCTGGTGCCGCTCGCAATGGATGTGGTGGAGGACCTGGCGCTGCTCGCCCAGGCTCGCAACATCGATTTGGGGGCCGAACTGAATGGCGCCGCGCCGGTGGCGGGACATCGCGGGCTGCTGCAGGCGCTGATCGCCAATCTCGCGGAAAACGCCATTCGCTACACCGGCAGTGGCGGCCACGTCACGGTCGCCGTCAGCGCCGACGCCGATCGCGTCGCCGTGAGCGTGCTGGACGACGGCCCCGGCATTCCGGCCGAATCGCGCAACCGGGTGTTCGAGCCGTTTTTCCGGGCATCGACCGATACGGAAGGCACCGGGCTCGGCCTCGCCATCGTGCGCGAAATCGCCGATGCGCATCACGGCGAAATCACGCTCAAACCGGGCGAGGGCGGCAAGGGTGTGCACATTGCCGTGTCGTTTCCGCGAGCGGCACTGGAGCGGTCTTAGGCGGTTTAAGGCCGCCTAAGGCCACGATTTGATTGGGACGACTCAGGACAAACCCGCAATCAGGACCGGAAACGCATCGGCGAAAGCGTTGAGAAGGATTCGCGCCCCTAGAATTTTTTCAGGCGATCCCTCGGACGCCCCCGCGGATGCGGAAAATAACGGAGACATCCACAATGACCCATGCTTTGACGCGCCTTTCGCGCGCCGTTCATGCCGCTGTCGCGGCGTCGCTCACGCTTCTTCTTGCCCAGCCGGCGGCCTATGCGGCCACCACGCCGGAGAAAGTCGTCATCATGGTCGGCGGCATCAATAAGCTCATCTATCTACCCGCGCGCCTGACCGAACAGCTTGGCTACTTCAAGGCCGAGGGCCTCGACGTCGAACTGCTGTCGCAACCGGCGGGCGTCGACGCGGAAAACGAATTGCTAGCGGGCGGCGTGCAGGGCGTAGTGGGTTTCTACGATCATTCGATCGATCTGCAAGCAAAAGGTAAGGAAGTGAAGGCCATCGTCGTGTTCGGGCAAGTGCCGGGCGAGGTGGAGATGGTCTCGGCCAAGTCGGCCGACTCGATCAAAAGCATGGCCGACGTCAAGGGTAAAACGCTCGGTGTGACCGGTCTCGGTTCGTCGACCAACTTTCTCACGCAGTATCTGGCCAACCTCAAGGGCGTGCCGATTTCGCAGTACACGGTGCTGCCGGTGGGGGCCGACAACAGCTTTATCGTGGCCATGAAGCAAGGACGCATCGACGCGGGCATGACGACGGAGCCGACCGTCTCGCAACTGCTGAAGACCGGCGACGCCAAGGTGCTGATCGACATGCGCACGCTGGAAGGCACGCGCGCCGCGCTCGGCGGCACCTATCCGGCTTCGAGCCTGTATGTGCAGAGCGCGTGGCTCGACAAGCACCCGCAGGAGGCGGCCCAGCTCGCCCGTGCGTTCGTGAAGACGCTGCAATACATTCATACGCATAGCGCCGAAGAAATCGCCGCGCAGATGCCGAAAGACTATATTGGCAGCGACAAGGCACTCTATGTGAGCGCGTTGAAGGCTTCACTGCCCATGTTCACCGTGGACGGCAAGATGCCCGCCGACGGGCCGGATACGGTGCTCAAGGTGCTGGCGGGCTTCAATCCGTCGGTGAAGGACCGCCATATCGATCTGTCCAGGACTTACACCAATCAGTTCGTCAACGATGTAAAGCCGTAAGATGGAGGCCGGCCGCCTCTCTCAGTGAGGGGCGCCGGCATGCAGCAGGGAGGATCGACGAATCGTGTTTTCAGGCAGTTTGCGCGGACGCTTGCTGTGGTGGCTTTTGCTGCCACTGGCGGCGTTCGTTTCCGTTTCCGGCATGATGTCGTATCGCAACGCGCAGACCACGGCCGATCTCGTGCAGGACAATGCGCTACTTTCGTCGATGCGCATCATCGGCGAGGACATCGATTGGGACAACGGCAGCGTCTCGATTCAGATTCCGCCGGCCGCGCTCGAGCTGTTCGAGTCGCCGGAGCAGGACAGCGTGTTCTATCGCGTCGAAGCCAGCGGCCACCGTCTGCTGGCGGGAACGCCCGAGCTGCCGCTGCCGCCCCACGTGGGCGACACACCTAAGCTTTACTCCACGCATCTCGAAGACGGCCGCGCGGTTCGCGCGGCCATTTACGTTCGGCAACTTTACGATTCCGGACGTACAGAGGAAGTCGTCGTTGCGGTGGCGAAAACCGAAGGCTCGCGCGACGCGATGGTGTGGCGTCTGTTGCGTCCGCAACTGTTCGGCGAAGTGCTCACGCTCGTGCTCGCGATGGTGTTCGTCTACCTCGGTCTGACTTTCGAGCTGCGCCCGTTGATGAAGGTGAAAGACGATGTCGCCGATCGCAATCCTTCGCAGCTCAAGCCGATACGTGTTACGCGCCTGCATGTCGAACTGCGGCCGATCGTCGACGCGATCAACCAGTGCATTGCGCGCATGGGGCAGCAAGCCGCCACACAGCGGCAATTCATCTCCGACGCCGCGCACCAGATGCGCACGCCGCTCGCGTTGCTGGCCGCGCAGATTCAGTTCGCGCGTCAGCGCGAGAACCGCGATGCGCCGCTTACCGAAGCGCTGGCGGGCATGCACAAGAGCAGCCGCAAGCTGACCACGTTGACCAACAAGCTTCTGTTGCTCGCGCAGGCCGAGTCGGCCGCACCGGCTGGCGCCTGCGAGCGCGTCGACCTGAGTGCGTTGATCGCCGGCGTGCTGGAAGAGTTGATTGCATTCGCGCAGTCGCGCGAAATCGATCTGGGCGCCGAACTGGAGGATGGGCTGATCGTGACCGGCGACGAGGCGTTGACGGCGGCGCTCGTCACCAATCTCGTCGACAACGCGCTGCGCTATACACAGCCGGGCGGCCGCGTGACCGTGCACACGCAACGCAGCAACGGCATGGCGATCGTGCGCGTGATCGATAATGGACCCGGAATCAAGGCCGAAGCGCGCCCGCGTGTGTTCGAGCGTTTCTATCGCGCGTCGAATCACGCCGAGGGAACCGGGCTCGGCTTGCCGATCGTGCGGGAAATTGCCCACCGGCAGGGCGGCACCGTGACGCTCGACGCAGGCGAGGGCGGCGTCGGCCTGGTCGTCACGGTCGAAATGCGCCTGTGGACGGCCGCGCCGAAATACGGGGCCGCATAAGGGGAGAACGATGAAACTGCTGCTCGTTGAAGATGACGCGGACCTTGCGCGCTGGGTGATGAACCTGATGCAGGTCGAGCAATTTGCGATTGACTGGGCGCAGGACGGCGAACGGGCCGAGACGCTGCTTGGCATGCAATGCTACGACGCCGTGCTGCTCGATCTGCGCTTGCCCGGCATCAGCGGGAAAGACGTGCTCGCGCGCCTGCGCCGCAAACGCGACAACGTGCCGGTGCTGATGCTCACCGCCAACGGCTCCACCGACGATAAAGTCGCGTGCTTCTCCGCAGGCGCCGACGATTACGTGGTCAAGCCCTTCGACGCACGTGAACTGGTGGCGCGCATCAAGGCACTGATCCGCCGTCAGGCCGCCGGCGACAAGGGCCAGTCGATAGAGTGCGGGGATTTGCGCTACCTGTTCGATTCGCGTGAATTCGTGCTGCAGAACGAAGCGTTGCCGTTGCGCCGCCGCGAACACGCCATTCTTGAAGCGCTGATTCTGAAGCAGGGCAAGACCGTCTCCAAAGCGAGCCTGATGGACAAGGTCTTTACGCTCGACGAAGAACCCAGCGCCGACGCAATCGACATCTACATTCACCGTCTGCGTAAGCATCTCGCGAGTTCGAGCGCGAAGATCATGACGCTGCGCGGGCTCGGCTACATCCTGCGGGAAGAAGAGCCTCGCGAAGGCTTTGCTGCCGCGTTATAACGCGGCCAGGCGGCGCTTCGGGCGCATGCTTGCCGTGAGCACTGGAACGCCGCGCGAGACCGTCGCGAGGCAACGGCGTCCCCATCCGTCCCTCCATGCCTTAATTCCCTGACTGGCAAACGTCAAGCACGGTCTCGCCAGAGCCATCGCACGAGTGAACACTCGCGCCGCGATGAGCCCTCGCACGCACGCCAACTCTTCCAGGTAACAACGCGGCTGCCAGACCTGAATGACCTGCTCCGGACCACTGACGTTGGCCAGAAGGCGGGGAGATGCTCGCTTATATCAGTGAATTCACTGAGTTGCACAAATGACACGGGAAAGGAACGTGAAGGATTGAAGTCACTAGGATGGCATTCATTCGGATATCGAACTGGCTGCATACAAAGACGGACCCGTAGTACCGGTGAGCAGAAGTCAGAATTTCAACGCAGCAATATGAGGAGACGATCTTGAAGAAAAAGTACTTGACCCTGGCTCTCGCCGCAGGCGCGCTTGGCGCCACCGGTGCCCACGCGCAGTCGAGCGTGCAGCTTTACGGCCTGATGGACCTGAGCGTGCCGACCTATCAGTCGCACGCAAACGCAAACGGCGATCACGTCATCGGCATGGGTCTCGGTGGCGAGCCGTGGTTCAGCGGCAGCCGCTGGGGTTTGAGGGGCGCGGAAGACATCGGCGCGGGCTCGAAGATCATCTTCCGCCTCGAGAGCGAATACGTTGTCGCCAACGGCCAAATGGAAGACCCGGGCCAGATCTTCGATCGTGACGCATGGGTTGGCATTGAGAATGACACCTTCGGCAAGTTCACGGCAGGCTTCCAGAACACGATCGCTCGCGACGCAGCGGCGATTTACGGTGACCCGTATGGCAGCGCGCGACTGACGACGGAAGAAGGCGGTTGGACGAACGCGAACAACTTCAAGCAGATGATTTTCTACGCGGCGAGCGCGACGGGTACGCGCTATACCAACGGCTTGGCGTGGAAAAAGCTGTTCAGCAACGGCATTTTCGCCAGCGCAGGTTACGCATTTGGCAACCAGACGAGCTTCGGTACCAACTCCAACTACCAGGCAGCAGTCGGGTATAACGGCGGACAGTTCGACGTGTCGGGCTTCTATAACCATGTGAATCGCGCCGGCATCACGAACCAGACGTTCTCGGTGGGCGGTAACTATCAGTTCGGCATTTTGCGCGCGAACGCGGGTTACTTCCGTTACCTGGGCAATCAGGGCGCGCTCGGCCAACGTCAGGACAACTCGTGGACGGTGTCTTTCAAGCTGTCGCCGAAGGGTCCGCTTGACTACGAGCTCGGCTATCAGCAGATGCGCGTTCACAACGCTGCGTACAACGGCGACGGCAACATTCCGAATGCGAACATCGGTGTCTTCGACTCGGCATCCGGACTCCACAACGGCTTTAAGGAAACGCTGTACTGGTCGGCTTTCTATCACCTCTCCAAGCGCACCGAAGTCTACCTGGCAGGCGACTACATGAAGCTGCATGGCGGCTACACGGTTGGGTCCACGTTCGGAGCGAACAACCAGGTTGAGCTGACGACGGGTGTGCGTACGCGCTTCTGATTCGGGTAGCGAGCCTCACGGCTGATTCATCGACGAAGATTGCTCCGATTCGCGGCGACGGATTTTTCCGTTCGCCGCTTTTTTTATTTCAGGGGCCTAAGGTGGCAGTTCTCAGCGTGCAACCCGTGCGGCCGTTGAGGGTCTAAGTTATTCAGGCTCGGCGACGTTTCAGGAGACCGGGAATGACTGCTCGAACAGTGTTGCGATGGGTTTGGATGAGTTTGATTTCGTGTGCGTTCATGGCCGGCATCGCCGGCATTGCTGGATGCGACGCGCTGAAAGGGCCACCGGCAGCGGAGTGGCCGGGCCCGCATGCGCCGTATCCGTTCCCGGACGACGTTCCACATCGAACCGAATGAAATTGGGGTAGGTTGGTCTCTTCCATAAGGCTTCCATAAGGTTATCCGCGGCATATTCGACGCACTGGCCGAGCGTGGGCTCCCCCGCTCGCAGCGCCGAACTAAATGCTTATTGACCGGAGAACCCGCGTGTTAGAGACCGCGAATTATCGTGCTGCGCCCATGAGCAACAAAGTGCCCGAGGCGACACTCGTCTTCTGGGCGATCAAGATCATGGCGACCACCGTCGGCGAGACCGGCGCCGATTACCTGGCCGTGCACGTGGGACTCGGCACCGCGCTCACCGGCGCAATGATGGCAACCCTCCTCGTCGTTGCGCTGGTTGCGCAACTGCGCGTGCGCAAGTATGTGCCGTGGATTTACTGGCTGACCGTGGTTCTGGTCAGTGTGGTCGGCACGCAACTGACCGACGCGCTGACTGACAAATTGGGCGTCAGTCTTTATGCCAGTACGATTGCGTTCAGCCTCGCACTTGCTGTCGTGTTTGCGCTTTGGTATCGGAGCGAACGGACGCTTTCTATTCACACCATTTACACGACCCGGCGCGAACTTTTCTATTGGGGCGCCGTGTTGTTCACATTTGCGCTGGGCACCGCGGCAGGCGATCTCGCGACCGAGGCGTTGGGTCTTGGCTTCATGATTGGCGTGGTGGCATTCAGCGCGTTGATTGCCCTGGTTGCCGCGTTCTATTACGCCGGCGTCAATCCGGTCCTCACCTTCTGGCTCGCTTACATTTTGACGCGGCCACTGGGTGCCTCGTTCGGCGACCTGCTTTCGCAGTCGCGCACGTACGGTGGAATTGGCCTTGGCACGATTAATACAAGCCTGCTCTTCCTCGGCGCGATCACGGCGCTCGTCATATTCGCCAGCGCTGTCGAACAGCGGACTGTGAGTGCGCCCGCCGTGCGTGAGCCTTGAGCGCGTGCGGCCCGAAGGTCGGCGGGATAGTTTTTCAAACTCAGTTTTAAATCAAACGGACGAACTCCATGATGAATCAACGTACCCTGAGCAAAGCCGTTATTGCTTCGTTCATCGCGATCTCCGCGCTCAGCTTCGGACGTATCGATACCAGCGGCGTGAGCGCATTGTCCGCCACGGCTGCGGAGCCGGCCAAGGTCTCGAAGCTTGGCGACCTCACACCGTTTCGCCGGATTGCCGCCGACACGGCGACACTCGTCGGAAAAGGCGACCTGGCGGGCGGCAAGGCGCGCATCAAAGATCTCGAGCTTGCGTGGGACGATGCCGAACCGTCGTTGAAGCCTCGCGCGGCAGCGGATTGGCACACCGTCGACAAGGCAATCGACCGCGCGCTGAGTGCCTTGCGCGCCGACACGCCGAGCGCGACGGAATGCAAGCAGTCGCTTGCCGATCTGTTGGCGACGATTGACCGGATGAGCGGTAAAGCCTAAACCTGAAGCACAAACAAGCGTTTGATGACGAGGGCGGACTGCTGCCCAGTGGACTACTTATGATTTGTTACGGTATGCTGAATTAATTAAGCATATCGCTCAGCAGCTCGAAAGCTCGGGATCGCACATTGGAAGGATTTCATTCACCTGGTCCAGCACGCCCGTCTTTTTCCAGGTCATATACCGAAGATAGCAAGTCTGCTGCGGCGGAAACGTTGCCGGAAGCCTGTGCCACTTCTCTTGTCTCTGCTGCAGCCAGAGTATCGCGTTGAGAATCTCGCGATCGCTCCGGCGAGGGCGTCCGCGCGCGGACTGAAGGTCGGGAAAGAGACCTTGGACGCGCGCCCAATCGGCGTCGGAGAGAGGGAGTTGTAGCATTGGCAGCCCCGGGAAACTGTATGACGAATGTGCAGTTATTTTCTGCTGCAATTGAGGCGATACTAGTAAATCTTTTTGAGGCGGTCAAATTGTCGTGTTGCAACGCGTTACGGTAATTTCTCCCGACTCTCTCATTTTCCCCCGTGTTTAACGTTTCCGCCGTGACGCCGCGGTGGTTTTAGGCGGCATTCGCGTTCGTTTTGCGCAGCCGTGCCGATGCGCGCGCACAACGTTATGCAGAGCGCTGCGTAGCGCATGGGGCGAAACGTTATACGGAACGCTACGTAACACGTGGTGCGACGCAAACGTTTGGCGAAAATATTTACGCGCTGACAGGTCGACGTTCTATTTCCCCAAAGCTTTATTCGGCGGGGCTTTGCGGGGATTCATCTAATTATTCCAACGTGCGCTTGCGTTACTTGGCACGACATGTGCGTACGCTAACGGGATTAAAAGACGAATATGCCATGCACACGCTCGAATATGCAAAACCTGACCTACTGGCAACTACGCTTACCGGGCGCTTTGCGCAAAACGATCTGGATTATGCCGGCGACACCTCTGTGGAGCTGAGCGAACTCGAAAGCCGCGTCCAGCAGGGGCTGCGCGCCGGCGAATTTCATCTCGTGTTTCAGGGCGCTTATCGCGCTGCCGGCGGAGCATTGGCTCGCCTTGAAGCGCAGATTCGCTGGAAGCATCCGGATTATGGCCTGCTGCTTCCGGGCATTTTCATGATGCCGCTCGAGCATCCGCAGATCGCGTTGGAAATGGCGTCGTTCGTCGTCGAGGGCGTATGCCGGGAACTGCGTGAGTGTCTTGCCGCGCAGTTGCCGGTGCAGCCGGTGGCGATCGCTGTGCCCGCTCATGTGGCAATGCATGAGTCGTTTGCAAGTGAGCTCGCACGCGTGGCCAGCTCTTATGGCGTGCCGGCCCGGTTGTTTGAAATCGAAGTTTCAGACAGTGCTGATGCGGCGAAACTTCTTTCGTTGCGTGCGTTGACTGCGGATCTTCGGGACGCGGGTGTCAGCATCACGCTGGGCAAGTGGGGCAATGGTGCGTCGTCTTTGGCGCTGCTTGGTGCGCTCGATGTGGACACAGTCACGATCGCGCGCGAGTTGATGGCGGCTGTGCCGCGCGATGTGCGTGCAGGGGTTGTGATGTCGTCAGTGCTGGATTTGCTGCGTGCGCTTGATGTGCGGGTTGTGGTGAATGGGGTTGATACCGAGGAGCAGTTGTTGTGGCTGAGTCGGTGGCCGGGGGTGTTGAGGGTAGGAAACGGCTGAGGCGTCGAAGCCGGCAAGCCGCTCGCGTCGCGCAAACGCATCGCGAAGATCGCCGTCACGGGTGAAACATCCACCGGCCGTCTGATCATGCAGTATGCGAGCCAGAACATCATTCCGGTGACGCTCGAACTCGGCGGCGAGTTCGAGCGTCACCGGAATGATGTTCTGGCTCGCATACTGCATGATCAGACGGCCGGTGGATGTTTCACCCGTGAAGGCGATCTTCGCGATGCGTTTGCTCGACGCG
>NZ_LXKA01000372.1 GCF_001645125.1 Paraburkholderia ginsengiterrae
GAGGCACACGTAGTCGGCATCGGTCGCGACCGACGGGTGTGGCGCGCCCTTTGCAGTCTAGTACGGGAGCAGCTGGGTGATGGCGGGCGGGTCAATCACCGCGACCGAGAGGATGTGGGCCCCGAGCTCCGAGACCTTTGCCAGTACGCAGACGCCGATCGCGGCGCCTGTTTCCGCCGCCAGCTGTTTCAGGCGGATCGCCGCGGACAGCCCGGCCGGGCCGCCACCGACGATCACCACGTCGTATTCCATTGACTCGCGTGGACCGTACTGCTCAATGAGACTTGCGGAGTTCATGGGCACACCTCTTCTCTTGTCGTTAGAACTGGGCTTCAGTCAGCGCCAGCAAGCCTTCATTGTTTTTCGCCTCGACGATCGACGCTTCGAGCGCCAGCGCCTGCGGCAGGATCTGCGTCGCAAAGCAATGCGCGGTGGCGACCTTCGCGTCGTAGAACGACGGATCTTCATCACGCTTGCTCGCGGCGACCAGCAGTGCGCGGGCAAACTGCCAGCCGCACAACACGATGCCTGCCAGCTTCAGATACGCAACGCTGCCGGCGAAAATCGCATTCGGGTCGCCCTTCGCGTGTTCGAGCACGAACTCGACCACGTTGGCCAGCGCCGCGCGGCCTGCCGTGAGGTGCCGGTGCAGTGCCTGAAATGCGGCACTGGATTCGAACGACGCGTGCTCCCACAGCGCCTCGATGCTTTCGTCGATCTGGGCGAGCAGCACCTTCGCCACCGCGCCGCCGTCGCGCAAGGTCTTGCGGCCGACAAAATCGTTCGCCTGGATCGCGGTCGTGCCTTCGTAGATCGTCAGGATGCGCGCATCGCGGTAGAACTGCGCGGCGCCGGTTTCCTCAATGAAGCCCATGCCGCCGTGCACCTGCACGCCGAGGCTTGCGACTTCGATCGATAGCTCCGTGCTCCAGCCCTTGACGACCGGCACGAGGTATTCGTAGATCGCCTGATGGTCGGCACGCACCGCTTCATCGGCATGCCGGTGCGCGATATCGCTATGGGCGGCCGCGACGTAGGCGAGCGCGCGGGCGCCTTCCGTCAGCGCGCGCATCGTCGCCAGCATGCGGCGCACGTCGGGATGCTGGATGATCGCCACCGACTGCTTCGCCGAGCCGTCGACCGGGCGGCTCTGCACCCGCTCCTTCGCGTAGGCCACGGCCTTCTGATAGGCACGATCGGCCACCGCGACGCCTTGCATGCCGACCCCGAAGCGGGCCGCATTCATCATGATGAACATGTACTCGAGGCCGCGATTTTCTTCGCCGATCAGATAGCCGGTCGCACCGCCATGGTCGCCGAACTGCAGCACCGCGGTCGGGCTCGCCTTGATGCCGAGCTTGTGTTCGATCGACACGCAATGCACGTCGTTGCGCGCACCGAGGGAGCCGTCTTCATTGACGAGGAACTTCGGCACGATAAAGAGCGAAATGCCCTTCACGCCTTCGGGTGCGTTCGGCGTGCGCGCCAGCACGAGATGGACGATGTTCTCCGCCATGTCGTGTTCGCCCCACGTAATGAAAATCTTCGTGCCGAACACCTTGAACGAACCATCGCCCTGCGGCTCGGCGCGCGTGCGCACCAGCGCCAGATCCGAGCCGGCCTGCGGCTCCGTGAGGTTCATCGTGCCGGTCCAGTCGCCGGAAATCAGCTTGGGCACATAGGTTTGTTTTTGCGCTTCCGTGCCTGCGGTGAGCAACGCTTCGATCGCGCCGTCGGTCAGCAGCGGACACAGCGCGAACGACAGGTTCGAGGCATTCAGCATCTCGATGCACGGCGTGGCGAGCAGTTTCGGCAGACCCTGGCCGCCGTATTCGCCCGGATGCACGACACCTTGCCAGCCGCCTTCGGCGTACTGGCGAAACGCTTCCTTGAAGCCCGGCGTGGCGGTCACCACGCCATCCTTCCAGCTGCTCGGATTGCGGTCGCCTTCGACATTCAGCGGCGCCAGCACCTCTTCGCTGAAGCGTGCCGCTTCGTCGAGCACGGCTTGCGCCGTTTCGGCGTTTGCGTCTTCGAAACCGGGCAGCGACGATACGCGATCCAGACCAGCCAGTTCGTTGATCGCAAAAAGCATGTCTTTGACGGGGGCCGTATAGCTCATTCTGTGTCTTCCAATAAGAGGCAACTCGGATAACGGGAATGCCGCGGCTACGGAGCGTTGCGGGGTCGTGCACGGCATCGATGTGATGCATCGTAGCCGCAATCAGGTCCGCGGCGATTGGCGAAACCTGCCCATCTATTGACAAATCCGGCCACGCGATGAGGGGGACCTGCTACTTGCGCTGCCCACCCTGCCCGACTCCGAGCGCCTCCAGAAGCGGCCGCAACGCATCGAGTTCGGCGCCGAAACCGGCCCAATCGCCCGCCTTCAGCCGCTCGATGGCCCGGTTGTAGTGAGCCAGCGCCTCGCTGGCGCGAGCGTCGGCCGAGCCCTGGACCGACACGGCCCCCGGCGCCGCCGGAGCCGCCTCCTTGAAGAGCGCCGCGAGCGCCTCGCCGAGCGTCTCTTCCATCACGACACGGTCGCCATAGGCGGCGATCACCCGCTTCAGCTCGGGCAGCTGGCCCGACGCCGCGCGCAGGTAAAGCGGCGACACGTAGAGGATCGAATTGCCGATCGGCACGACCAGCAGATGGCCGCGAATGACACGGGAGCCCATCTGATTCCACAGCGAGATCTGCTGCGAGATTTCCGTGTTCTGCTGGATGCGCGCCTCGATCTGGAACGGGCCGTACACCAGCTTGTCCTTCGGAAATGCATAGACAACCAGCTTGCCGTAGTCCGGCGGATCGCAGCGCGCCGCCAGCCACGCGATCATGTTCTCGCGCTGGCTCGGCACCATCGGCAGCATCAGGACGAACTCGGCGCGCGGCTCGCCTGGCAGGCTCATGATCATGTAGTAAGGCGCCATCGGCGCGGCGGCGTTGGCGCCGTCGATCCCGGCCAGTCCGCGCGGAAACTGCCAGAGATCCTCGCGGTTATAGAAGACCTCGGGTGCATCCATATGGTAGGCGCGGTAGAGCTGCGCCTGAATCTGGAACAGATCCTCGGGGTAACGGATATGCTGCCGCAGATCGGGCGGCATCGCGGCCATGGGCTTAAACAAGCCCGGGAAAATGCGCTGGTAGGTTCGCAGAAGCGGATCGGCGGAATCGCTGATGTAAAAGTCCACCGTGCCGTTGTACGCATCCACCACCACCTTGACGGCGTTGCGAATGTAGTTCGCGCCGTCGGCAATACCTGGCTGTGCGTAAGGAAACCAGTGGCTCGTGGTATAGGCGTCCTGCATCCAGAAGAGCCGCCCGCCGCTTACGACGAGATACGGGTCATGGTCGAGCGCGAGGAACGGCGCGATCGTGCGCACGCGGTCCTGAATGTTACGGTGCAGCAGGATCCGGCTTTGGTTCGTTAGATAGCCGCTCAGCAGGATGTTGGGATCGTCGTATTGCCAGGCGAACAGGCTGCGCCGCGCCGTGCCGCCGATCGCCACACCGTCGCGGCCGCTATACGTGGTGTAGACGTTGTTCTTGCCCTGCGGGTAGTCGAATTCGGGCATGCTGCCGTTCACGATGACGTAACCCCGGCCGCCTTCGCCGAAATAGATGCGCGGTTCGCGAATCGGCGGGCCGCCGTTCGCGGTGGGTGGAATATCCTGCAGATAGAAGGACGGTAAGCCTTCGGTGGATTTCTCGGTAACCGGCGACATCACCACCCCGTTGCCGTGGGTGAACAACAGATGCAGATTGACCCACGTCTGGGCGTTGTCCGGCAGCATCGCCGGTTCCAGTTCGCGCGCCGACAGCATCACCTGCCGGTAGCCGGCGTCGAGCCGGTAACGGTCGATATCGACCGCGAAGAATTTGTAGTAAGTCCGGATTTCCTGCAGTTGCGCGTAGGTATCCATCAGCGGCTGCACATCCCACAGGCGGATGTTGTCGATAGTCGCGCGATTGGCCTGCAGCGCGGCCAGATTCAGGCCCTCTTCAGCGGCAAACGGTTTGACCTCGATCCGCGCAAGGCCGTAGGCCTCACGAGTCAACGCGATGTTGTGCGCGATATACGGCGCCTCCAGCTCGAGTTCGCTCGGCTTGACATAGAAGCGCTCGAACAGCGCAGGATAGATCACCGCGAACAGGAACGAGGCGCCGAACACCACAACGGCCGCGGCCATCGGCAGCCGGTAGCTGCGCCAGCGTACATTGGCCAGCAAGGCAATGGATGACGCGGCGGCCAGTCCCGCGAGCATCCACAGCACCGGCAGTTCGACGTGGACATCGGCATAACCGGCGCCGACCACGACGCCGTTGTCGTCGTAAAGCAACAGAAAGCGGTCGAGCCAGTACGACCAGGTCTTCAGCAGAAAGAACAGGCCGAGCAGCGCCGACCCATGAGCGGCGGCCGCGGGCCCGAGACCCCGGTGCGGCCCGTCGAACGCGATGTCGCCGCGCACCGCGTACACCACGCCGGCAATGAGCGTGCTGCAAAACAGCAGTTGCAACAGCCAGTTCTTGAACGCGAGCCAGGCCGGCAACGAAAAGAGATAGAAACCGATATCCCTGCTGAAGACCGGATCGCGCTCCCCATATGGCACCTGGTGAAGGTAGCGAAGCGCGATGTCCCAGTTGGACATCTGGCTAGTGGCGATTATCAGGCCGACGACAACGGCCGCGGCGGCGATACTGGTACGCCAGGGAATACGCGGAGCCATCAGGCCGGCGAGTTCACCCACGATCTCGAGCCTGTCCCGCGATTGCGCGGTGGCCACGTGCAACGGAACGGGCATCCTCGCGTAACGATGCGCGATCAGCCCCGACGCGCCTATCACCGCCGCCGAGACGGCGAAGGCCGCGGCAAACAGCAGCGCCCTCGTGGCGAGAACGGTCCAGAACACGCCGGCATAGCCAATCGAAGCGAACCACAGCCAGTCGACGAGCAGGCCAGTGATACGCCCGGCGACGATCAGCACGGCTATCACGGCCGCGGCCGCGATGGCATAGCCTCTCAGACGCGCGCCGGATCTCGGTGGCGACTGCATCGCCCCTCCTTTGCTGGCCGATGACTTATCCGGGTAGGGTCAGGTCGGGCCAGTCAACCGATTGTAGCCCTCTGCAGCGGTGCTCCGCGATTGTGATGCACCCTGCCGGCGGCTATGCACCGAGTCGGTGCTTTCCCGATGCCCGTTGGCTCCAAACTTTGCTATAAACCTTGCACTTCCGTGGGACGTCTAGTCAGGAAGCCATGGTTTACTGCTCAATACAAACCCGAACATGAGCCTGCCTCATACCCATGTTCAGAAAACATCAGTTCTTCGGTCATCGATGCGAACGGCACAATCGGTAAGCCTTGTTATTCACTGTGGATCAGGACAGTTGGCCAGGTGAGCCAAAGATCTCTTTCCGGGCGGAAACGCGCACGGAACGGAACTGCGACCCAGCCCGACGAGGCACACGGTATTGGCGCTTTCGCACACCACGTTAAGCGAGCCAGTTCGCCGAGCTGCACTTGCCGTCAGTCAACCGAAAGCTTCATATCTATAAAGACATCGAGACAGGAGACATTAGCCATGGAAATCAAAAAGTTGCGTTCCGCGCTCTTCGCCGTTGCGTTGCTCGCGAGCGGTGCGGCGCATGCAACGGGTAACTGGTGCAGCGCGGGCAAACCGGTGCACTTCGCCGGCATCACCTGGGAAAGTGGCTCGTTCACGACCGAAGTTCTCCGGCAGATTCTCGAAAAAGGCTACGGCTGCAAGACCGATCTCGTTCCGGGCAGCACCGCGGCAACCGAAACAGCGCTCGCGCACAACGACGTCCAGATCTGGGCCGAACAGTGGACCGGCCGCAGCGAAATCACCGCCAAGGCCGTCGCGTCCGGCAGCGTCAAGCTCGTCGGCGACACGCTGCCTGGCGGCACCAAGGAAGGCTGGTTCGTCCCCGACTATGTTGTGAAGGGCGATCCCGCACGCGGCATCAAGGCATCGGCGCCGGGCCTCGCATCCGTCAGCGACCTGCCGAAGTACAAGGACGTTTTCGTCGATGACGAAGAACCGAGCAAGGGCCGCTTCCTCAATTGCCCGAGCGGCTGGGATTGCGAACGCGTGAACACGCGTCTGCTGAAGGTGCTCAAGCTCGACGACTCGTACACGAACTTCCGCCCCGGCACGGGCGCGGCGCTCGACGCGGCGATCGCCTCGGCGTACACGCGCGGCAAGCCGATCCTCTTCTACTACTGGGGCCCGGCTGCGCTGATGGCGAAGTACAAGCTCACCGAACTGAAGATGCCGCCGTTCAACGACGCATGCTGGCAGACCCTGCGCAATGAAAGCAGCACGCAGCAATGCGCGTCGTCGTACCTGGTCTCGCACATTACTGTGGGCACCTCGACCCCCTTCTACAACGCCGAGCCGGATCTGATGTCGGTCTTCAACAAGGTCAAGTTCCCGATGGACTTCCTGAACCAGACCATTCTGGACATGAGCGTCAAGAAGCTCGATGCGTCGACCATGGCAACCCAGTTCATGCACTCCCACCCGGAAATGTGGAAGCAATGGGTGCCGGCAGAGGTCGCCGCGAAAATCCAGACGAATCTGGCAAGCCAATAACTCGGGGGTGACCCATGAGCTCGTTTTTTCTGCATCTTTCGATTTCGGACTGGGTGAACGACGTCGTGCAGTTGTTCGTCACCCAGTACGGCGACAGCTTCCACAACTTCAGCACGATGCTGCTGCGCTATTTGCTCGTGCCGCTGGAGACCGCGCTGCGCGCAACGCCGCCGTGGCTGGTCCTGATTGTGGTCGGCGTGATTGCGTGGAATGCGACGCGGCGCCTCGGCGCGGCGGCCTTCTTCGTGCTGCTGCTCTATGCGATTGGCTGCTTCGGCCTGTGGGAAAAGCTGATGCAAACCCTCGCATTGATGCTGGTGGCCTCCGCGTTGTCGGTCATGCTCGGCATTCCGCTGGGTATTCTCACATCGCGTAGCGCGTGGTTGCGCCGGATCCTGTTGCCGGTACTCGACATCATGCAGACATTGCCGAGCTTCGTGTACCTGATCCCCGTGCTGATGCTGTTTGGCCTCGGCAAGGTTCCCGCGATCCTTGCCACCATCATCTACGCCCTGCCGCCGCTGATCCGCCTCACCGATCTGGGCATTCGCCACGTCGACTCCGAAGTGGTCGAAGCGGCGCGGGCGTTCGGCACGACGCGCTGGCAGTTGCTGGTCAATGTGCAGCTGCCGCTGGCGCGGCCCAGCATCATGGCCGGCATCAACCAGACGACCATGATGGCGTTGTCGATGGTCGTGATTGCCTCGATGATCGGCTCGCGCGGCCTCGGTGAAGATGTGCTGGCCGGCATCCAGACGCTCGATGTCGGCAAGGGCACCCAGGCCGGTATCGCGATCGTGATTCTGGCGATCGTGATCGACCGGATCAGCCAGGGCTATGGGCAGGACCGCCGTACCCGCCGCCTGCTGGCAAAGCGCCGCGACCTGAAAGCCGCCCTGAAGGAGCAGGACCGTGACGCGTCGGCCAAGTCGGACAGGAACGAGAGCGCGCTCACCGGCAACGACGGCAGCACGAGCAACCTCGAGACCCGTCCGGCGAAGTAACCTGGAGAGCAGGAGAACACTATGGCTGCAATTGAAGTGAAACATGTTTACAAGCTCTTCGGGCCGGAAGCCGGACATGCTCGCGTGCTCGATCTGCTTCGCAGCGGCAAGGGCAAAGCGGACGTGCTGGCGCAGACCGGCTGCAACGTCGGCCTGAACGACGTGAGCCTGCACATCGGCTCCGGCGAGATCTACGTGATCATGGGCCTGTCGGGCTCGGGCAAGTCGACGCTGGTGCGCCATTTCAACCGTCTGATCGAGCCGACCGCGGGCGAGATCCTGATCGACGGTTCCGATGTCATCAAGCTGAACGCGCATGGCCTGCGCGAACTGCGGCGCTACAAGGTCAGCATGGTGTTCCAGAACTTTGGCCTGCTACCGCATCACACCGTGCTGGACAACACGGCCTACGCATTGCGCACGCGCGGCGAGAGCAAAGCCGAAGCGAATGAGAAAGCGCGCAAATGGCTCAGCACGGTCGGACTCGACGGCTACGGGAATCACTATCCCGACGAGCTGTCGGGCGGCATGCGGCAACGCGTTGGTCTCGCGCGCGCGCTGGCTGCCGACACCGATGTGCTGCTAATGGACGAAGCCTTCTCCGCCCTCGACCCGCTGATCCGCGCGGAAATGCAGGACCAGTTGCTGAAACTGCAAGCGACGCTCAATAAGACGATCGTGTTTATCACGCACGACCTCGACGAGGCGCTGCGCATCGGCAACCGCATTGCCATCCTGCGCGACGGGACACTGGTGCAGGAAGGCACGCCGAACGAAATTCTGACGAAGCCCGCGGACGACTACGTGAGACGCTTTGTCGAACGGCGAGCCGGCGTGCAGTAAATTGTGGGCCCGTTCAGCGTAAACGCGAACGCGAGCGTGTTGCTGAACGAGTTAAAGTCTTGCGCACGCGAAGCTGCGTGCGACCCGGTGCAGCGCGCCGGAAACAACTGTCGGTCGGTGTACCTTCAGTGCTTTGCCGTGTATCAAAACAACTATCTCGCCTTATTCAAACTGGAGACATAATCTCAATGAAAAAGACTGCCATCACTCTTGCGGCATCGTTCGCGATTGCAGCACCGGCGTTCGCGCAAAACAGCGTGACGCTGTACGGTGTGATTGACGAAGGCATCGACTATACGAACAACGTCGGTGGCAAGCATCTCTATGAACTGCAGAGTGGCTATGCTCAGGGCAGCCGCTGGGGCCTGAAGGGCACCGAAGATCTGGGCGGCGGCCTGAAGGCGGTCTTCCAGTTGGAAAACGGCTTCAACGTGAACAACGGCAAGCTTGGCCAGGGTGGCCTGATGTTCGGCCGCCAGGCTTATGTCGGTCTCGCGAACGACGCGTACGGTACCGTCACGTTCGGCCGCCAGTACGACTCGCTCGTCGACTATCTGGCCCAGACCACGGCAAACGGCAATTGGGCCGGCTACCTGTTCGCGCACCCGTATGACAACGACAATACGGACAACTCGTTCCGTGTGAACAACACGGTCAAGTACGCGAGCCCGACCTTCGCCGGCTTCCAGTTCGGCGGCACGTATAGCTTCAGCAACGACACGAACTTCGCGAACAACCGCCAATACAGCGTCGGCGGCCAGTATGCGAACGGCGGCCTGCTGGTTGCGGCCGCTTATTTGCAGGCTAACAACCCGTCGAGCAGCGCGGGTGGCGCAGTCAACAACGGCGGCGACGAAAACTTCCTCGCCAAGCGCCTGCGCGTATTCGGTGCCGGTGTGAACTACACGTTCGGTTCGTCGACGGCAGGTTTCGCCTATACGAACACGAACATCACGCAGCCGCTGTCGACGACCTACATCTCCGGCTCGATTCTGCCGACTACCGGTACGCTGAACGCGCTCAAGTTCCAGAACTTCGAAGTGAACTACAAGTACCAGTTCACCCCGGCCTTGTTCGTAGGCGCGCAATACGTTTATACGCTCGAGCGGTTCGAGGCTTCGTCGGTGCAAAGCCCGAAGATCCACTCGGTTGGCCTGATGGCGGACTACAACCTGTCGAAGCGCACCGACCTCTACCTCCAGGGTGCGTATCAGCACGTGGGTGGCGACAAGACCGGCACCGCACTGGACCTGGCTTATGTCCCGGGTGCGGCGGACGCTTCGTCGTCGCAGAATCAGGTCGTGGTTCGCGCTGCGATCCGTCACAAGTTCTAATGCCGGTGTAAGTGTTGTTGCGGCGGCGCAGCGCGTTGACGCGCGTGCTGCGCCGCAGATCTCCACCCGCGGATCTCCACCCGCGGGCTTTTTTTTGCTTTTTCTTTTTGCTGTATTTTTGTTGTACGTCACGCCCGCTGCGCGTCTCAACCGCCGCGGCGATAAGCCCCTGGCGTGCTGCCGGTCCATTGCCGGAACGCCCGATGAAATGCCGTTGGATCGTCGAAACCGAGATCGCCCGCAATCGCGGCAATCGCGTCCTGCGTGCCGGTGAGCCGCTGGATCGCGATGTCCCGCCGCAACTCGTTCTTGATGCCCTGAAAGGCCGCCCCCTCAGCGGAAAGACGGCGGCACAGCGTTCGCACGGAGCAGTGCAGATCCTGCGCGACTTCTTCGATGGATGGCATGTCGGGCAAACGCGACGCCAGATACTCCCTGATGCGGTGGCTCGTGAGCTGCTCGCTGAATGAGACGAAAATCCAGTCCTCCGGCGCACGCGCGAGAAACGTCCGCAAATTCCCCTTGCGCTGGCGGATCGGCATGTCGAAGTAGGACGTGCTGAAGCGCATCAGCGTCTGTTCGCAATCGAACTGGACGGGACCGGGAAAGAGATACAGATAGTCGAACGCGTGCTTGGGACGCGGAAACGCAAACTGGACTTCCAGCAGCGGTATCTTCTGGCCGATCAGCCACGACGCCACACCGTGAGCCAGTTTCAGCATGAGTTCCTGGCCAAGCACACTGATCTCGACGGCCTCGCTACGCAGTGCGACTTCGGCGACCAGACTGGTGCGGCGCGATTCGAGCCGGAAGTCGTCGAGCACGATGTGAAAGAACTGGCCGAACCGGTGCATTGCCGTTTCGAGGTTGGGTGCGTCCAGCAGGCCCAGACAGAGGTACTTCAGCGTGCCGTTGCGCAATGGCCGGGCAAAGATGCCGGGCATTTCATCGTCGAACTCGATGGCGAGCGCGCGGTATAGCGCGGCAAACTGCGCTTCCGTTACCCGTGCGCCCGACTCGCTGAGCAGCGTGCGCGATATGCTCGCACCTTCGAGATAGCGGTCGACAATGTCGGGTTGTGCTCCAACGCCTTCGAGAAAACCTCGAACGAGGGAAATCGGTACGGTAGCGCCAAGAGATTGCATCAGCGTCGATGGAGTTGCGTCACACAAGGAATGCCGAGCAGGAGCGGGATCGCCCTCTGCGGTCAACCGACATTCTACGCACTATCCTCGCATGCAGACGCTGGAGCCGCCCTCTGTCCACCCGCTATCCGCTTACTGTCCGCCGAACGCCTGCTGGACCGTCAGCTTGTTCGTCACCGACGTGACCCCCGGCACCCCTTTCACGATCGCGGCGACCATATCGACCTGCGCGGCGGCCGCGACTGTTCCGCCTAGTGTGACCGCGCCCTCCTTCGCCGTGACGCTCAGGTTGCCCGCGTCGATCTCCTTGTGCTGGGCGAGTGCCGCATACACCTTCTTGCGCAGCGCGCGATTCGCCTGTCTGGCGGTCTTCGGCGAAACGCTGCCCGACGCCGCGACGGTGGATCCAGGTTGCGCCATGCCCGCGCCGCTCGCCTGCGGCCATGCATTGAGCGACGCCAGCACGGCCAGCGCGCCACAGGCCAGCTTGACTGATGTGATGATCTTCATTGAACTCTCCGGTTTTAATGGGTCAGGCATCAGAAGCTGTGACGAATCCCGATCATCGCCGCCGTGGTCGACACCCCCGGCGCGACAGGCTGGCCATACACGATGGTCTGATTCATGGTGCCCTTGTTGCTCACGTAGCCGACTTGGGCGTACGCCATCGTGCGTTTGCTCAAGTTATATTCGGCGCCCACTGCGACCTCGCTCGAATGATTGGCCGAGTTGTTCCTGTCCTTCAGATAGTAGAAACCGGAGGTGACCTTGAGCGACGGACTGAATGTGTAGCCCAGCCCGGCCGACCACATTTCGAGGCTCACATGGTTGCTGTTCGCGGGGTTCTTGCCGTTCCCGTACGAACCCGATACAGAAAAACCGTGAAACGTATACATTGCGCCCAGGTAGTAGAAGCGATTGTTCGCGAGTCCCGTTGCCGGGGTTGCCGGAGCCGTCGGATAGTTTGCGGGAAACGGATTGGCATCGTGGCCGTTGTAATACACGGCGGACAGATTGAGGCCGTAGTTCGAATACTTCAGCACCGCCGATTCACGCGTGCCACCCTGAGGCTGCCCGGCCACACCACCCGGCGCATATTCGAGTGCGAGCGATGCGCCATAAAATTTCGGCGACTGGTAGACCAGCGCGTTGCTGTCGTACAACGCGCCAATCGAGCCGTTCGTGCTGGTGCCCGGCCAGCCCGCTGCCTGGTTCAGGCCGAGCCACGCGGTCAGAATGCTGCCGAAGTACTGCGCACCGCGCACGTCCGTGTCGTACATCGCGTAGATCATCGGCACGATCTGCCGGCCGGCGTCGAAGGTGCCGAGCGGGCCCGACACGCCCAGCGTGGTTTGCTGGTTAAACATGGCCGCCGCGCCCGGCGTATCGTTCAGCCCCGACTTGCCCGTGCCGCTGTCGAACGAACCCTGCAGCTTGAAGTTGATCCTGTAGCCTCCGCCGATGTCCTCGCTGCCCTTGATGCCCCAGATGCTCGAATAGATGCCGCCGTCCTTGTAGCGGAACACCGACCCGGCATTCGGCGCTTTCGGCGAGAAGGACGCCGCCGACGTGCTTTGATAGAGCAGCCCGGAATCCAGGGTGCCATATAGCACCACCGAGGATTGCGCATGTGCCGCACCGGCGAATGTCACGAGCGCCGCAGCGCAGGCCAACTTCAGTTTCATTTCGTCTCCTTGGGTAGTTTTGTTTGCCGGCCGGGGCCGGCAGGTTTCCCGCTCATATTTGAATGTCAATGAACTGTTCGCTGCAGTTCATTCAGATTAATAGGTAGTAATCCTTATAAATATTCACAAAGAGAATTCTGATTTTCGTACCTGCAAGTTATCCCCGCGCCAGCGTCTTCATGGACGCGGCTCGACCGGCGCCGCTTCGTCGACCATCACCACCAGCCTGCCCTCCACCGCGCGGACCGCAAACTTCGTCAGGCACAATCCGGCCACGCCGGGCATGCAGCCGGTCGTCAGGTCGAAGCGCAAGCCATGTGCCGGGCAGCGGAGAAGGTTGCCATCGAGTTGGCCGCTTGCTAAAGACGCGCCATTGTGCGGACAGGCATTATCAATCGCATGGATCGTCCCTTCGACGTTGAACAGCACAACGCTGCGGCCGCCGACGAAGGCCAGCTTGCGCTCGCCCGGCGCAAGTCCTCCAACGGCCCCTACCGGCATCTCGACTGACATGCGCAATCTCCTTAGAGCAGTTCCCGGATCAGCGTCTCCGCCTGCGGCCACTCGCCATAGCCGGACGCCGGGTTGAGGTGGCCGACTTCGCCCAGATCGACGAAGCGCGCGCCCCACTCCCGTGCCATTTCCTCCGCTCGCTCGAACCGCGCGAGCGGGTCGTTGCGGCTGCCGCCGACAATGCACGGAAACGGCAACGGCTCGCGCGGGCTCGGGAACCAGCCGTTCTGCGCCAACGCCTCCTGGGTCGGATATCCCGCCGGCAGCGGTTGCTCGAAATCCGGCGGCGCGGCCAGCAGCGCGCCGTGAATCTTGCGCGCGTGCCGTTGCGCCCAATGCACGGTGATCATCACTCCGGCGCTGTGTGCCACCAGGATCACCGGACCCTCAATCGCGGCGAGCGCGTGATCGAGCGCCGCAACGCGCGCCGCGAGGCTCAGCTTGTCGTGTTCGAGCGGCGGCACGGACGCGGCATTCGGCAGCCGTGCTTCCAGCAGTGTTTGCCAGTGCTCGGGCACGTGGTCGCGCAAGCCCGGCACCATCAGAATGGTGGGTGTCATATCTAAACGTGAGAAGTGAGAGAAGCGGGATTGTTCGTCTGCGTCAGAACGGCTTGCTGCCGACGATCCCTGCCCGTTCCATCTTCCGGTGGCATGGCGGGTAGTCCATGACCGCATAGTGCTGGGTCGCGGTGTTGTCCCAGATCGCCACGCTGTTCTTCTGCCAGCGCCAGCGCACCTGGTACTCGGGGATATAGGCCTGGCTGATCAGATAGCGCAGAAGATCGGCCGCGCCGGGGTTGCCGTCCTGACCGAAGCGCACGCGCGCGGGCGTGTGATAGTTGGTGAAGTGCGTCGTAAAGCCGTTGACGTACAGCACTTTTTCGCCAGTGTCCGGGTGCGTGCGCACGACCGGGTGCTCGGCATCGGGAAACTGGGCCTTGAGCGCGAGACGTTTCTCGATCGGCATCGCCGCGCCGAAGCTCGCTTCGATGCTGTGGCGCGCGCGCAGATCGGCGATCTGGCTCTTGACGTGTTCGGGCAGATTCTCGTAGGCCAGCACCATGTTGGCCCACATCGTGTCGCCACCGACCGGCGGGCATTCGACACAGCGCAGCACCGCGCCGAACTGCGGCGCTTCGCGCCACGTCGCGTCGGAGTGCCAGGCGTTTTCATAGCGGTCGTTCGGCTGTTCCGGGGTCTTGTAGATGCGCACGAGGCCGGGATGTTCCGGATCGCTGCCCGCAACCGGGTGATCTTCCAGGTCGCCAAAGCGGCGAGCGAACGCGACGTGCTCCGCCCGGCTGAATTCCTGATTGCGCAGAAACAGCACGCGGTATTTCAGCAGCGCCGCCCGGATCTCCGCAAAGATGCCTTCGTCGTGAATCGCATCGGCAAGGTCGACGCCGACGAGTTCGGCGCCGATCGAGTAAGTCAATTGTTCGACACGCATGGCTTTTCCTTCAGATGACGAAGACCGACGAGCCGGTCGTCTTGCGCGATTCGAGATCCCGGTGGGCCTGCGCGGCATCCTCGAGCGCATAGCGCTGGTTGATCTCGATGCTGATTCGCCCCGCGCCGACGTGGTCGAACAGTTCGGCCGCGAGTTCGGCCTTCTCGGCCGGATCGCTGATGTAGTCGGCGAGCGCCGGGCGAGTCATGTAAAGCGAACCCTTCATGGCGAGCAGCTGCGGATTGAACGGCGGAATCGGACCCGACGCCGTGCCGACGCAGACCATCAGGCCACGCCGTTTGAGCGAGTCCAGCGACGCTTCAAAGGTATCCTTGCCGACACTGTCGAACACCACGTTCACGCCGGCGCCGTCTGTCAGTTCACGCACCCGCTTCGCGACGTCTTCACGGCTGTAGTCGATCGTGTGGTCGCAACCGTGCGCGCGCGCCACTGCGGCTTTCGCTTCGCTCGACACGGTGCCGATCACCGTGAGGCCGAGCAGCTTCGCCCACTGCGAGACGATCAGCCCGACACCACCGGCGGCTGCGTGCAACAGCACCGTGTCGCCGGACTTGAAGGCGTAAATGCGGCGCAGCAGATACGACGAGGTCAAGCCGCGCATCGTCATCGCCGCAGCCGTCTCGCACGAGATCGACGCCGGCAGCTTGATCAACGGAGCGGCCGGGATCAGCCGCTCCGTGCTGTACGCCCCGAGCGTGTTCAGAAAGCCGGTGTAGGTCACGCGATCGCCCACCGCCACGTTGGTCACATCCGGGCCCACGGCCTCGACCACACCCGCGGCTTCGACGCCCATACCCGCAGGCAGCGGCACGGGATACAGGCCCGAGCGGAAATAGGTATCCGCGAAATTCAGGCCAACGGCCTCGTGACGCAGACGGACCTGCCCGGCGGTGGGCTCCCCGACTTCAACGTCCTCATAGCACAGGACTTCGGGACCACCTGTTGTATGGAAGCGGACAGCTTTCGCCACGTCAATTCTCCTGTCAGTTACTCAAGTTACTCAATTCAGAAACGTATCGATCAGTCTGCGTTGCGCGAGCGGATCAACCGGATCAACAACAACGCGGAAAACCAGTTGCACTTATCCCTGCGCGCGTGACGGTCCGCCTCATGGCGCGGCCTGTTCGCGCAGCGCGGCGAGGCGCGCCAGATCCTTTGCATAATTGCGCCGGCCGATCACGAAGGCGAGCGCAGCGACGAGCGGCGCAAGCGGCACGATCTGCAGCGCACCGAGCAGTCCGATGCGGTCCGCGATCATACCGGTGACGATCGCGCCCGGGGCCAGGCCCAGCAGGTTGTTCGCGAGCGTCAGGGTGGCGAATGCCGAAGCATGGATGGACGACGGTGTGAGGTTCGCGACCATGGCGCCGGAGGGTCCGCATGCGCCTGCGCTGACGAACATGCCCGCGCCGATCAGCAGCAATTGCAACGGCCCCGCATGCAGTTGGAACGCCGTGCCGAGCAGCGCGAAGGACAACAGGCAGAACGCAATCGCGGTGGTCCATTTTCTGGCCGGCGCATGCTTGTTGAGCCGGTCGGTCAGCATCCCGCAGGCAACCATGCCGAGCCCCGTGACCAGCACGAAGCCCGCCGCGCCCACGGCGGCCAGGCCGGCCGGCAGCGCGTAATAGCGGTTCAGGAAGCTCGGCATCCACGCCC
>NZ_LXKA01000373.1 GCF_001645125.1 Paraburkholderia ginsengiterrae
CCTCGGACTTCCTTCAGACTCGCAGTCGCCCGCGAAACCCTTGCCTCTGGCTAACACTTCCCCTTGCCGGGTGTGTAGAGGACTTTCACCTCCGAGTGAGTGCGCCCTGCCGGGCGCACGAAAAAAAGGCCTCGCCACTTGCGTAGCGAGGCCGAGTCCCATGTCAAGGAGATGTCATGGAGGAGACGATTCGATCATAGGCGCAGGCCGTCGCGCGCCCAACCAATGCTTCGCCATAAGCTTATCCAGCGAGGCGGCAAGCGCGACGCAACGCAACGCGCGCCATCTGCGTTCGCCGATGCCGTCCGCGGGCGCGCCGCGGCGACGGCACCTGCCTCGCGGTTATATCGTTAGAA
Source organism: Paraburkholderia ginsengiterrae (assembly GCF_001645125.1). Lineage (GTDB taxonomy): Bacteria > Pseudomonadota > Gammaproteobacteria > Burkholderiales > Burkholderiaceae > Paraburkholderia > Paraburkholderia ginsengiterrae. Next base: position 357 of record NZ_LXKA01000373.1, read on the forward strand.
CAAAAAGTCGCTTCGTGCGGCGCGCGGCGGTCATTAAGATGACACTTCAAAGTCCGGTTCGCCCCGGTTTCGCTGCGCGCAGCCCCGCGCCGGCGCACCGTGAGCCGCTACCGAAGGAGCATTTCGTTGACCCGTTTCGATCATCACCGCCGGCCGCTCGTCGTGGGCATTGGCGGCACGACACGCGCGGCCTCGTCGACCGAGCGTGCGCTCGGTTTCGCGCTGCGCGGCGCCGAGGCCGCCGGCGCGAAAACCCGCCTGTTCGGCGGCACCTTCCTGCATAGCCTGCCCCACTTCGCCCCTGAACAGCCTCATCGCACCGACGAACAACTCGAGCTGATCGAAGCCGTGCGCAACGCGGACGCGCTGATCATCGCCACGCCGGGTTATCACGGCGGCGTGTCCGGTCTCGTCAAGAACGCGCTCGATACGCTCGAAGAACTTCGCGCCGACGATCGCCCGTATCTGGATGGCCGCGCGGTCGGCTGCATCGTCACGGCCTATGGCTGGCAAGCCGCCGGGTCGGTGCTGACGTCGTTGCGCACCATCGTCCACGCGTTGCGCGGCTGGCCCACGCCGTTCGGCGCCGGCATCAACACGCTGGAAACGCGCTTCGACACCGCCGAATCCTGTTCCGACGCAAAGGTCGTCGAACAGCTCGCCACGGTCGGCCAGCAGGTCACGCAATCCGCGCTGGCCTTCGCCGCGCACAACGCACCGAACGTCGCCACGCCCGGCAATGTGCTGAAAGACACTCCACCTGCACGCCTGCTGCACGCGGTTTAAAACGCGGCTTAAAACGCGGTTTGCCCCCGCCTCACTGCACCATACAGCGCCGTGGATCCGCCTGGGCGGCCCGCGGCGCCCTCGTTCGTACAATCCGTGCGGCAAATAACAGACTGGCGGACCGCCGCGCACGATAGTGTCATCGAACACAGCGAATATGATCCGATCGGGGCGCCTAACTACCTCCGTGGTGATTTGCTAAAGACGAAAGATTGGTTCACCCGCTGCGCAGCGCGGCCTACGCTTGACCTGCCCGCTGACCTGCCGGCCATGTGACGCTACGGGTTGCGTCCGACGCGCCGGTCCCCTCGCAACGCACGCGGGCACACTGACAGTCAGGATCATGAATTCACATATTCGCTATAAAGGCTATGAAGTTGCGCCGGTCGCGCAGCTGATGCCCAACGGCCTCTTCGCCGCCAATCTGACCATTGAGAAAGCGTCGACGAACGACGGCAAGGCCTATTCATTCGACGCGCTCGATTATTTCTTCGACGAAGAGCACGCGCTCGCGTATGCATTCCGCTGGGGTCGCATGTGGATCGATAACCACCAGTAACGTCACGCGGTTCAATCAGCGCATTCGCGTCGAGCGCGGATGCGCGTCACCCGGCTTCGGGTTGCAGGCGCTTGTGCCAGAATAAGCGGCATACACATTCGCTGAGCCACCCCATCTCGACAAGGAGACGCCGGCCATGACATGGACCGTTGATGAACAACTCGCCCTGAGCGCAACGGAAGCTGTCGCCGCAATCCAGTCCGGCCGCCTCAAAGCCGCCGACTACATGGCCACGCTGCTCGCGCGCGCGGCCGCGCTCTCCAGTCTCAATGCACTCACCACGCTCGAGCTCGACGGCGCGCTCGCCGCCGCGCGGCGCATCGACGCGTTGCCCGCGGCGGAGAAGGCGCGATTGCCGCTCGCCGGCTTGCCCATCGTCGTGAAAGACAACATCAATACGGCAGGCTTGCAGACTTCGGCGGGCACGCCCGCGCTCGAGGGTTTCGCGCCGGCAACGAACGCGCCCTCGGTGCAGCGGCTCATCGACGCCGGCGCGATCATCCTCGGCAAGGCCAACATGCACGAGTTGGCGTTCGGCATCACCAGTACCAACTTCGCCACGCACGCCGGGCCTGTGCGCAATCCATACGATCCCACGTTGATTCCGGGCGGTTCGTCCGGCGGCACCGCGGCGGCGATCGCCGCGCGCATGGCGCCCGCGGGCCTCGGCACCGACACCGGTGGCTCGACCCGCATTCCAGCTGCGTTGACCGGAATCGCGGGGTTTCGCCCCTCGGTCGGCAACGGCGGCGCCGAGCGGCGTTATCACGATCCGGACGCGGTGGTGCCGATCAGCCATACGCGCGACACGGTCGGGCCGATGGCGCGCACCGTCGCGGATATCGCGCTGCTCGACGGCGTGATCACGGGCGCCGGCGCGTTGCCCGCCATCGCGCTTCGTGGCTTGCGCATCGGGCTGCCCGCGCCGCTTTGGGAAGGACTCGAACGGCGGGTGAACGACGTGGTGAGCGCCGCGTTGCGCCGGCTCGAAACGGAGGGCGTCGTGTTCGTGCCGGTAGCCATGAGCGAGCTGGAGGATCTGAGCGACATGGTAGGCGGTCCGCTTGCCATTCACGAGGCGCGTGACGACGTGCTCGCCTGGCTCGTCGCCAACCACGCGCCGGTCAGGACCGTTGCGGAGTTAGCGGCCCGCATCGCAAGCCCGGACGTGCGCGCCATTTACGACGACATACTCGACGACGTGCTCGGCAGCCGCTACGATGCCGCGCTGAACCAGTGGCGGTCGCGTTTACAGCAGTACATTGCCGCGACGTTCGCTGACGAGCGGCTCGACGCGCTGCTGTTTCCCACCACGCGCCTCGCCGCGGTGCCGATCGACGATTTGCGCGGTTCGTCGACGGTGTCGATCGACGGCTCGCCACCGATCGACACCATGGAAGCCTTCCTGCGCAATACCGATCCGGCCAGCACGTCCGGCATTCCCGGGCTCTCGCTGGCGGCCGGCATGACGGCGGACGGCTTGCCCGTTGGACTCGAACTGGATGGCCCGCTCGGCGAAGACCGGCGCCTGCTCGCGATTGGCCTCGCGTTCGAGCAGTTGCTCGGCGTGCTGCCGCCACCCGCGCTTTGATGTCACCCAACATTTCAACGAAGAATCCGACACCACGTGCCGATGCCCCTACTCAAGACCCATAAACAGCCGCATCCCCTGTTGCACCAAGGCGCCAGATGGGCCGCGGCGCTTGCCGTCGCGGTCGCGGCGAGCGCCTGTGCGCGCCTTGCCACGGTCGACTCCAACGCGTTATGGAAAATCGTCGATATGCGCTGCGTGCCATCGCAGCAGGCAACCGGCACGCCAGGCCAATGCACGTTCGTCGATCTCGACAAACGCTACGCAATCCTGAAGGATATAGTCGGGCGCTCACAGCACCTGTTGATTCCGACCGACCGCATCACCGGTATTGAAAGTCCGCTGGTGCTCGCACCTCATGCGCAGGACTATTGGGTCGACGCATGGGACGCGCGGCGCTACGTCGAGAAGTCGGTCAAGCGCTCGCTGCCTGACAATCAGCTTGGCCTCGAGATCAACTCGCAGTATCGCCGCACGCAGAACCAGCTGCATATTCATATCGATTGCATGCGTGGTGATATCAGCGAAGCGCTCGCGCGTCACGCGAAAGACGCGCCTGATGCGTGGCATTGGGATACGGTCGGCGGCAACCGCTACCGCATCATGCGCGTCACGACGCTCGCTGAGGCGAGCAACCCTTTCCGCCTTGTCGCGCGGGACAACAAGGATACCGATGCAATGGCCAATCAAACCATCCTTGTCACGGGTGCGGGGCCGTCCGCTGAACAGGACGGCTGGCTGGTCGTGAACAGCGGAATCGACGTGGACAACGGCAGCGGCTCGGCCGAGAACCTGCTTGACCACGCGTGCCACGTAGCGGACGCGCCTTGATGCTCCTATGCACGTTTGAGCAGATGCATTGCTGAACAAATTGGTTCTGGCAACGCCCGCGGTTCCGTAGGATCGGTCTGAATCTGTATTCCGACCGGTCCCGTTCATGGCGATTTACCTCGACGACACGCAACGCCAGACCCTCGCTCGCATGGCGGCAAGCTGGAGGGCGCGCACACAATGGCCGACATGGGTGTTGATCGCGACGATCTACGGTGGATGGTTTGGCGTGGCCCTACATGCGCGCGATCTCGGGCTGCCGCTCACCGCGATGTTGCTGGCCGTGCTCAGCGCGTGGTACATGTCCCTGCAGCACGAGCTGATTCATGGTCATCCGACCCGCTCGCCGCTCGTCAATGCGCTGCTCGGATTCGCGCCGCTCGCGGTGTGGTTTCCCTACGGCGTCTATCGTGAGTCGCATCTTCAGCATCACGACGATCCGAATCTCACGCATCCGGAGCGCGATCCCGAAAGCTACTTCGTCAGCCTTCGTGTATGGCAACGCGCGGGTTGGTCATTTCGCACGCTGTTGACGTTCCGGAATACGTTGACCGGGCGGCTGCTGATCGGGCCGGCGTTCGCTATCGCCGCGACGGGGGTGGACGCGCTGCGCAGGATCAAACGTGGTGATTGGCGCGACGTGCCGGTATGGCTCGCGCACTTCGCAGCGCTGGCCGCGCTTACGTTCTGGCTGCAGCGTGTTTGCGCGATACCGGCGTGGATTTTTATCGTTGGCGTGGGTTATGGGTCGCTGTCGCTCGGTTCGATCCGCTCGTTTCAGGAACATCGCGCGGCGCAGGCGCATGAACATCGCACCGTTGTCAACGAAGCGGCGTGGTTTTGGCGGTTGCTGTTTCTGAACAACAACTACCACGCGGTGCATCACGATCTGCCGCATGTGCCGTGGTTTGCGCTTCGGGACGTCTATGAAACATCCCGTGAGCAATATATAAGTCGCTCGGGGGGCTTCCTTGTCAAAGGCTACAGCGAATGGCTGCGACTTTATGCGTTTGCTCCGGTCGCTCATCCGGCTTATGGAAAACTGTCCGGCTTGAGCCATAGCAATCCGCTTACTTCCGGCAGTCCTGCGGGTAACTTGCGGGTGAAACGCCTGTTAGCTGTTCGCCGCGGAGAACTCCACGAAGCCGACCTTTGACCGTGCGCCAGCTTCACGAACCCCGTAGCCGGCCCCCTCTTCGCCAGGCGCGCCGGCGACGTTGAACACAGCCACCGCCTCGCGCAAGCCCGCCGCGCCGCCGGCGAGCGTTTGTGCGGCGCCGGCAACCTGCTCCACGAGTGCCGCGTTGCGCTGCGTCGCTTCATCCATTTCCGTCACGGCGCGATTGACCTGTTCGATGTCGTTCTTCTGCGCCGCGCACGCAGTAGCGATCGTGCTCATGATGCCGGTGAGCTCATGCACCGAGCGCACAAGTCCGGAGATGCTTTCGCCCGCATTCGCAACGAGACGGGACCCCGCCTCGACGTGCCCCGCCGATTCACCGACCAGCGCTCTGACCTCCTTGGCCGCATCCGCGGTACGCTGGGCCAGCGTGCGCACCTCGCCGGCCACCACGGCGAAGCCGCGTCCCTCGGCACCGGCGCGCGCCGCTTCCACCGCCGCATTGAGCGCGAGGATGTTGGTCTGAAACGCAATGCCCTCGATCACGTCGATGATCTCCGCCACACGTGCCGAGCTGCCCGTAATGTTCTCCATGGTGGAGACCACTCGCCCGACCAGCTCGCCACCCCTTCCCGCCTCCTGAGAAGCGGCGCCGGCGACGGTGCTGGCGTGCGCCGCATCGGCCGAGCTTTGCGTCACGGCAGAGGTCAGTTCGGCAATGCTGGCCGCGGCCTGTTGAAGCGCCGCAGCCTGCTCGTCGGTGCGCTGGGAAAGATCCCTGTTGCCGGTTGCGATCTCGCCCGCACGCACCGCAATCGATTCCGCCGAAGTCTTGATCTGCCCGACAATCGACAGGAGCTGCAAGCGCATCGATTCAAGCGACGCCATCAGACTGTGGCTGTCATTCGGTCGCAGCACGACCGCCACCGAGAGGTTTCCGCCCGCTATTTCGCTGGCGAGCCGCTGTGCTTCGCCCGGATCGGCACCGAGCTGCCGCTGGATGCTGCGCGTGATCAGGATTGCAGCCGCTACGCCCGCGCAGAGCGCTGCGACCACGGCGGCCACGGTGACGACAGCAAGACGCGACCACGTCGCGGCTGCGGCATCCGCCGCATCGCGCGCGCGGCCCTGCTCAAGCGCGAGCAACTGGTCCAGCGTGGACAACCATGCGACCTGCTTCGGCCGCACTTCATTCACGAGAATTTTTAGTACGGCATCCTGATCGTTGGCGAGTGCCCAGTTCATCGCCTCCTTCTCGACGAGCGGCATGGTCTGCGCCTCCTCGTCACGCAGCGCGGCGAACAGGCGGCGTTCCTCCCCGGTAGTGAGCGGCGAGGCGTCGAACAGGCGACCCAGCGCACGATAGTTTTCCGTGTAGGAAGCCTGCTGCGCCTTGATTGTCGACTGTTCCGCGGCGACATCGCTTTCATTGGTCATCACGGCCATGTTGCGGATCGCAATGGCGATACCGCTGACTGCGCCGCGCAGGTTGGTCGCGCGCATCGTTTCCGCGTCGTGGACGAGCACGATGTCGTCCAGCTTGCTGCGAATACTGGCCATGCCGGCCATGCCGACCACGGACAGGGCGACGAGCATGGCGAGCACAACGCCGAAGCCGGCTGCCAGCCGGGTAGTGATGCGGGTTTGAGTAATGGTTTTCGGCATCAAGAATGGCTCGCTTGTTGCGCCGTGTTTCATCATTGCCCCCGAGTATTCGACGACAGCACGTCGCGATGCGGTGCTGCGTCCATTGTTCTTGGCGGCTAATGCTAATGCAGGCCATACAGTGGAAATTATTGTATTTTTTATGTTTTCAGTCGTTAAGACCGACGCCCTCTGTTTTTCAGCGACATGAATCTGGAACGTGCTGAGCGGGTCCATTCGTCACTGCACCGTTTTTCAGTGCAATCTCTGATCAGCGCACCGGACAGCCAGGGAATGTATTGAAAGCGGAACATCCCCGCCGGCATTTTGTGCTGATATCCTGCGTTACAGTCCGTTCATACTGGCCCAGCGCCTTGTCGAGCACGTCGCCAGGCTCGCTCGATCGCAAGGCGGGCCATGGTGTGTCTCCTTTCATAGCGCATGGGAGTATCGTCATGCTGCGCTCGTTCGACCAACTCTGTCACCCCGCCAACCGGGACCTGCTGGTCGCCGCCAACGACGGCCACGCGGCGCTGACCGGCGGCGGCACCTATGCGATGCCGTGGCACTGGCACGACTGCCTGATGTTCATCCTGCCGAGCCACGGCGCCGTGGAGCTTCGCCACGAAGACCACCGCGCCGGCATCTGGCTGTCGCAGGATCGCTTCGCGGTGGTGCCCTCAGGGCGCGCCCATCAAACCCGCGCGGGATGCGCAACGCACACGCACGTCGCCCTCTACCTGACCTCTGACGCGCTGCAAAAGCTTGATGCGGGGGTAGGCTCGCTCAGCGAATTCCATCGGCGCACGCGCACTCCCATCCTCGTGCGCCGAACAGCCGCGATTCGCACACTGCAAGAACTCTCGCTGCAAATCGACGTAAAGACCTATGGCAGCGCGGCCACCCGTCAGGCGCTATCCTCCGCGCTGCTCATGCAGTGCATTGGCGAGGTGATTGCCGGAACGACAGAGCCGGGGAACTCGCCGGGAGCGCACGGCATGGCGCTAGTCGCCGACCTCGAAGCCTTCGTGGCCCGCCATGCCGATCAGGACATCCCGCTCGACGTGCTGGAAGAGCGCTTCGGCGTCTCCCGCCGTCACATTACGCGTCTGTTCCGCCAGGGCACCGGACTCTCGATCGGCGAGTTCCAGCAGCGCAAGCGTTACGAGAGCGCCTGCCGGCTGCTCGCCGAAACGGATTTGCCGATCGGCGAAGTGGCGTACCGCGTCGGCTTCGAAAGCGGCGCGGCCCTCGCGCGCGCGATGCGCCGCATCGGCGGCCATGCCCCCTCCGATTTGCGCACGAAAATGGCCCGCCCGGTCAAAAGGTAGGGCCCGTTCGAACGCGCGGCGCGGCGCGGATCCCCGTAATCTGACCGGATGACAACACATCCCCCGGTCAGCGGGGCTCACGCCGCCATGCCTCCAAGCCAACAAGTCGAACTCGTCAGCGTGTTTGCCGCCGGTGCCGGCGGCGGCAACCCGGCGCCTATCGTGGTCGATGCCGCCGGCATGTCCGACGCGCAAATGCAGGAGGTCGCGCGGCACTACGGCCACGAGAGCGGTTTCATCCTGCCGGCCCCGCCCGGCTCAGGCTGCGACTACGAGTTTCGCTTCTGGGTCCCGAACCACGAGATGCCGATGTGCGGCCACGTCACGGTCGGCGCAGCGTGGCTGCTCCATCAGACCGGGCGCTTGCGGCACGACCGGCTGACCGTTCAGACCCGCAGCGGTCAAGTCAGGGTACGCATCACCGGATCCACGACCGAGGGCGCCGCAATCGAGGTGTCCCAACCCGTGGGCCGCGTGGAGCCGTTGCCAGAACCCGAACTCAGCCGCGACGAGATCCTCGACGCACTCGGCATTTCCGTCGCGCAACTTGCGCCCCTGCCGATCCAGAACGCTTGCACCAGCCGGGTCAAGACGCTGATTCCCCTCGCGAGCTGTGCCGATCTCGATGCCCTTGCGCCGCGCTTCGAAAAAATCGAAGCACTGTGCGAACGGATCGGTTCGACCGGCCTCTACCCTTACGCGATCTTCGATGCCGGCCGGCAAATCTTCGACGCCCGGCAGTTTCCGCGCGCCTCGGGCTATCCGGAAGACGCGGCCACCGGAATCGCGGCCTCGGCACTATCGTTCGGTTTACTAATCAATGGCATGGTTCAAGCGTCCACGCGGACCATCACGATTCGCCAGGGACGCGCGATGAAACGCCCATCGCAAATCTCGGTGCGATTCAGCTTTGAGGCCGATGCCGAGTCCGGCGTTCCGGACGGCTGCTGGCTAGGTGGCACGGTTCGTTTCGAGGCTGAAGCCGGAGCGCCGTCATGACGATTGATCTCGCCGGAAGGCTGGCGCAGCTGGGTATGACGCTGCCGCATCCGCCGTTGCCGCGCGGCGCCTACGAGGGCACGGTGATCCATGAGGGCATCGCTTACCTCAGCGGCCAGATCAGCCGCGTGGGCGACGAGGTGATCACGGGCCCCGTCGCTCACGACACGCCGCCCGATGTGGTCCAGCGAGCTGCGCGGGCGTGCGTGACGCGCGCGCTGAACGTGCTCGCCGCAACGCTGCCGGCCACGAGCGTGATCGAACGCGTGCTGTTCCTGCGCGGCTTCGTCAATGCGGGGCCCGGCTTCGTGAACCACAGCCAGGTGATGGATGAAGTCTCGTCCCTGCTGCATGAAGTCTTCGGCGAAAGCGGGCGGCACGCAAGATCGGCGCTCGGTGTTGCAGGCCTGCCGGGCGGCGGCCTGCTCGAAATCGAACTCACTGTCGCGCTCAAGCATGAGCCTGCTCCTGCTTGCGGCCCCGATCCGCAGAAACTTGCCGGCAGACGCGGCAGCACCGGGCCATAACGACTGCCGGTGCCATAACAAGACGCCGGGCCGCTGTGAAGCAGCAGGTCCCGCACGATCACTCACCGTGGAGGAAACCATGAATCGCCGTCAACTACTGCAACTCGGCCTTGCCGCCGGGCCCGCCATTCTGTTGTCTCGCACCGCCCGGGCGGCCGAGGCCGAACTGGTCATCGGCTCCAACGTGGGCGCTCCGCCGTTCGCGTTCAAGCAGGGCGACAGCTATTCGGGCTTCGACGTCGAAGTCTGGAGCGAAGTCGCCAAGGGCCTGAACCGCAAATGGCGCCTGCAACCCATGGAGTTCGGCGCGCTGATCCCTGCGCTTCAGACTCACAACCTCGACGCGATCGTCTCGCAGCTCTTCATCAAGCCGGAGCGCCAGCAGGTCATCGATTTTTCCACGCCTTACTACAAAAGCGGCCTGATCGCGCTGACCCGCATCGACAACACCAGCATCCGCACGCCGGCCGACCTCGCCGGCAAGCACATCGGCACCGAAACAGGCACGGTCGCGGTGAGCTATATCAAGGAGCACGTCAAGGACGCGACCCTCGAACTGTTGCCCAGCATCAACAACGCACTGCTGGCGCTGGAGGCCGGCCGCACCGACGCGGTCGTCTACGACAAGCCGCAGCTGCTCTATTACGCCAACACCGCCGGCAAGGGCAAGGTCCGGGTCGTGCAGCCGCCGCTCGAAGGCCTCGACGTCGGGATTGGCTTCCAGAAGGGCAGTCCGCTGGTCGCCGCCGCCAACCTTCAGCTCGCCGCCATGCGGGCCGATGGCCGGCTCCAGGCGCTCAACCGGAAATGGTTCGGCGAGGCTGCGTCATGAGCTTCGACTGGGCGGCTGTGATTGCCGCACTGCCGGACCTGCTGCGGGGCCTGCGGCTCACTCTTCTGATCGCGCTGGCCGGGCTCGGCGGAGGCGTGGCGCTCGGCATCCTCGCGGGCGTCGCGCTGACCTACGGCGGCCGGCTGGCCGTCGCCCCGGCCCGCATCTACGTTGCCCTGATTCGCGGCACACCCATCGTGGTTCAGGTGATGTTCGTTTACTTCGCTCTACCGATAATGATGAATATCCGCATTGATGCGACCAGCGCCGCCATCATCACGCTGATCGTCAACTCCGGCGCGTACAACGCGGAGATTATCCGCGGCGCGCTCGACAGCGTGCCGGGGGGGCTGCGCGAGGCTGGTCTTGCGATGGGGCTTCCGTTTCATAAGGTGCTGGCTCGCGTGATCACCCCCATCGCCTACCGGCGCGCGCTGCCGGCCATGGGCAACCAGTTCGTCAACCTGGTCAAGGACACCTCGATTTTTCTGGTCATCGGCGTCGGCGAACTGACCCGGCGGGGGCAGGAAATCATGGCCGAAAATTTTCGGGCGGTGGAAATCTGGACTGCGGTGGCCATCATCTATCTGCTCGTGATCAGCGTGCTTGCGCTCGGTCTGCAAGCGCTCGAACGGAGAGTACGCCTGCCATGAGCATGATCGAATTCCGGCAAGCTTCAAAGCGCTTCGGCAATCACCTCGTGCTGCATCCGCTCGACCTTTCGCTCGAGCAGGGCGAAGTCACCGTGATTATCGGCCCATCCGGGTCCGGCAAATCCACGATGCTACGTTGCATCAACGGTCTCGAAACGATCAGCTCGGGCGACGTACGCGTCGACGGCGTCAGCGTGCTGGGCCCCGCACGCGACGTCCGGCGCATCAGGCTCGAGGCCGGCATGGTGTTCCAGCAGTTCAATCTGTTTCCGAACCTGACGGCCATGCAAAACGTCATGTTCGGACCGATTCACGCGCGCGGTCAAACCAGGGCAGAAGCACGCGAGATCGCCGGCGCGCTTCTGCAGAAAGTCGGCCTGTACGCGCGGATGCATCACTACCCGTCCCAGCTTTCCGGCGGTCAGCAGCAGCGCGTCGCGATCGCACGGGCGCTCGCCGTCCAGCCGAAGCTGATGCTGTTCGACGAACCGACCTCGGCACTCGACCCGGAATTGCGCCAGGAAGTCCTCAAGGTCATGCAGACGCTTGCCGGCGAAGGCATGACGATGGTCATCGTCACCCATGAAATGGGCTTTGCGCAGCGCGTCGGGTCTCGCCTCCTGTTCATGGAAGCGGGCCGCGTCATGCACGACGGCCGTCCCGCCGACATGCTGTCGGCGCCGCCAGGAGAGCGCTTCCGCGAGTTCCTGCAGCACGTTCACTAACGCCCCGGCGATTCATGATCGAACGCCCTCGGAGTCAGCAAGATGGTTGCTTCACGTTTTGAAAATGACTACGGTTTTCGCAGGGACAGCGTCCGGCACGGCAACTGGCGCGAAGCGCCCTGGAATGTCTGGGCCTTTCGCCACGTCCACGAGCTGATCCCCAGCGCGCAAATCGCGGCCACGCCCGGTCTCGCCGAAGAGCCCATGGTCGACGCTGGCGGGCTGGCCGAACGCACGCTGACCGTCGACGGCGAACGCCGAACGGTGGAGGCTGTTCTTCGCCAAACCTCGACCGACGCCATCACGGTGATGCGAGCCGGACGTTTCGTCGCCGACTTTCACGCGCCCCACTTCACCCTGCAAAGCCGCCATATCCTGTTTTCGGCGAGCAAATCGGTCGCGGGCCTGCTCGCCGGCATGCTCGTCGGCGACGGACTTCTGGACCCGGATGCCCCTGTCGCGCAATACGTGCCCGAGCTCGCGCGTTCAGCCTTCGGCGACGCCCGCGTCAGGCACGTGCTGGATATGCGCACCAGCCTCGCCTTCACCGAAGACTATCTTGATCCGAATGGCATCTATGCGCGCTACCGCCGGGCCGGCCTGCTGGATCCGCGGCGAGACGGCGAACCCGCGGAGACCGTGCTCGATTTGCTGGCCTCGCTGCCGAAAGGCGCGGGCGAGCACGGTGGCCCGTTCCACTACTGCTCCCCCAACTCCGACGTGCTCGGCCTCGTCATCGAACGGGCCTCGGGCAAGCGCTACGCCGATTTTGCTGCCACGCGCCTGTGGCAGCCGCTGGGTTTGCGACACGATGGCTGTGTGACGGTGGACATCGCCGGCACTGCACGTTCGGGCGGCGGCCTGTGCATGACGGCGCGCGATCTGGCCAGGATCGGCGAGCTGGTGCGCCTGGGCGGCACCGTCGGCGGGCGCAGGTTGATCCCGGCGGATTGGATCGAAGATACGCGATCGGGAGGCAGCGCCGAGGCATGGCGGCTGGGAAACTTCTCGGACTGGCTGCCGAACGGCAAATACCGCAACAAGTGGTATCAGACCGGCAACGCAGGCGGCGCCTTCTTCGCAATCGGCATTCATGGCCAGTGGCTCTACATCGACCCGTCACGTGAGACGGTGATCGTCAAGTTCTCGTCACAGCCGGACCCGACCAACAACGAAACCAAGCGCCTGAACCTTGCATTGTTTGATGCGATTGCAACGATGGTGTAGGGCCGCGACCGCCCGACCACGGACTTCCCCGCGAGCGCCACCTACGATGCGCATTTGCGCGGCGTCCGCTCGCAGCCAATTCACCGCCAATGCCGGTTTTCCCACAGACCGCGAACTCGTAGCTTGTCATCCTGATGTTTCAGGCGTGCAGCGGGAGATCGCTATGTCCGTATATGTCGATGAGGGGTTCAGGCCCTGTGTTACGGAATGCGCCACGGTCGCTTTCCGGGTGTGCTGCGATGACCGGGCACAGATCTTCGAAATCAGCGCCGACGCGCTCGTGACTTTTTGCGGGGCGGCGAGCAAGCGCAAGAAAGACCTGCTCGTTGCATTCGAAGACGCACAGCTGGAGATTCTGAGCGTGGCGGCCCAGCGCTGGACATTCAGACCGACCGAGTCCGTGCGGCTCGACCTCGACGAGTTCCGAATGGTCAGACATTAAATATGCCAGAATCGCTGTATGACCTGGATAGCCGCCCTGCCGATGTACAACGTCACGCCCGCGCTCGACGCCGCGTGGCGCGAGTGGCTTGGCGACGTGCTGCGCAGGGTCAAGCCGGCGTGCCGCATTGTCGAACCAGACGAAGAACTGCACGGTTTCTGGCGCCGCCCGAATCTGCTGATCTCGCAGACTTGCGGCTATCCGTTCGTGCACGGTTTGCACGAACAGGTTCAACTGATCGCAACACCGCACTTTGACGCGCCGGGCTGCGAGGGTGCGCACTATTCGAGCGTGCTGGTAACGCGGGCGGAAGCGCAATTCGATACGCTGGCGGCCTGCCAGGGCGCGCGGGCCGCCTACAATCAGGATGATTCGAATAGCGGCATGAACGTATTTCGCCACGCGGTTGCGCCGCTTTCACGCGCCGGCAGTTTTTTCAGCTCGGTATTGCGAACCGGCTCACATCTCGGCTCATTGCGAGCGGTGGCCGACGGTCGCGCGGATGTCGCCGCGATCGATTGCGTGACGTACGCCTTCATGTGTGATGAATTGCCGGAACTCGCCGGCCAGGTGCGCCCAATCGGCATGACGGCGCCGTCGCCGGGTTTGCCTTTGATCGCTTCGAGCACTGTCCCCCCAGCAACGATTCAGGCACTGCGCGAGGCGCTGGGCGAGGCGCTCACGAGCCAGCCCGAGCGTGCGAAGCGCCTGCGTTTGCAGGGCTTTTCCGTGTTGCCGCCGTCAGACTACGAACGCATCGAGCAACTCGAAAGCGAAGCGCGCGCCGCCGGTTATGCGCGCCTCGCCTGACTCACGCTCTTATTTCACGTCCAATACGAGCAGCTGAGCGCCGTCGGCAACCTGATCGCCGACTGCATACAGCACTTCCGACACCGTGCCGGCCGCGGGTGCGCCGATGGTGTGCTCCATCTTCATCGCTTCCATCACGATCAGCGGCGTGCCCTTCTCCACCACGGCGCCCGGTTCGACCAGCACCGCGATCACCTTGCCCGGCATCGGCGCGGTCAGGCGGCCCTCGCCATGCTCGGCGTCCGCCGCATGTGCCAGCAGGTTCTGCCATTCGAACGCCAGCGCCTCGCCGAGACAGAACACGTGGAACGTGTCGCCGTCCACGAACACGCGGCCCGACACACGTGTTTCGCCGATCGTCGCGCGGAATTCATGCTCGC
>NZ_LXKA01000374.1 GCF_001645125.1 Paraburkholderia ginsengiterrae
GGCGATGAACCAGTTCGCGATCCTCTACGAGGACCGCTTCACAAGAAACCACTCATAAAATGCATTTGATGGCCTGCCATCCGGCAGGCTTTTACCTGCCTTGCACACAAAAATTCGGACACTCCCAAGGAAAGGCCAACGCCCCAAGAGCACAGACAAAGCGCCAAGCAGGCAAAAATACTACAGCCTGAACTTCCCAACCATAACCTTCAACCCCTTCGCCTGATCATCCAACGACTTGGCAGCAGCAGTAGCCTGCTCGACAAGTGCCGCATTCTGCTGCGTCCCAGAATCCATCTGCGTCACAGCGAGATTGATCTCCTCGATCCCAGCACTCTGCTCAGAGGAAGCCGCCGAAATCTCCCCCATAATGTCCGTCACCCGCTTAACAGCCTTAACAACCTCATCCATGGTCTGCCCGGCATCCTGGGCCAACGTCGACCCATTGCTCACCCGTTCCACAGAAGTACTGATCAACCCCTTGATCTCCTTCGCAGCAGCAGCACTCCGCTGAGCCAGATTGCGCACCTCGGCAGCCACCACCGAAAACCCGCGCCCCTCCTCACCCGCCCGCGCAGCCTCAACCGCCGCGTTCAAAGCAAGAATGTTGGTCTGAAAAGCAATCCCCTCGATCACCCCGATAATGTCGCCAATACTGCGCGCGCTATCGTTGATCTCGTTCATCGTCGCGACCACGCGGCTCACCACCTCGCCGCCCTTCTCCGCGATCTCGGAAGCATTGTTGGCCAACGTGCTCGCCTGCTTCGCGTTGTCCGCGTTCTGACGCACCGTCGACGTCAACTGCTCCATGCTGCTCGCCGTCCGCTCGAGCGCCATCGCCTGCTGCTCGGTCCGCTGCGACAGATCCAGGTTGCCCATCGATATCTCGCTCGACGCCGTCGCAATCGCATCCGCGCTGGACGCAATGTCGGCCACCGTCGTCGCAAGCCCGCTTTGCATGTCGTGCAGCGCGAACAGCATGCTCGACTTGTCCTTGCGCCCCAGCGCGATCTCGTTCGACAGGTCGCCCGCCGCGATCCGGCTGGCAATTTCCTTCGCGTACGCCGGCTCGCCGCCGAGCTGGCCGGCAAGGCGCCGCACCACCCACTCACTGATCCCGAACGCCAGCGCAATCAGGCCGGCGGTCATCACGGCGATCATCACGAACGACGAATGGTAGATAAAGCCCGACGCCTCGATGGTCGCCTTCGCGGCCGTGCCGCGCTGGGCGACCAGTTCGTCGACCAGCTTTTCGAGCTTGCCGGTTTCGACCAGCAGCGAGACGTCATTCGTGCCGACCTGCCAGTTCATCTGCGACAGGTCGAGCGGCTGCGCTTTCACGAGCGTCACAAAATCGCGCAGATGCCCGCTCCACACCGTGACGGCTGCGGCAAATTTCTTCTGCGCCTCGACAGCCGCCGCGTCGGACGTGTCAACGTACTGCTGCAACTTGGCATTTTCCGCGGCGAGACCGCTCAGGCCGTGGTCGATGTCGGTGCCGAGATCGTCACGCTCCTTCGCCGTCGAGGCGGTGAGCAGCATTTTTTGCGCGCGGCTCGCGCGCAGCATGTAGCCGCGTGCTTCTTCGGCCGCGCGGCTCGCCACGTGGCCCTGAACGTAGATGGAACTGGCGGACGCATTCAGCCGGCTGATCTGCGTCAGCGAGAACACGCCAATCAGGAGCGTGCCGATCAACAGCACGGCAAACGCGAGGCGCAACATCGTCTTGACCGACAAGCCCTTGAGCTTCACGCGCGAGCGCCTGGCCTGTCCCTGCGGCGGCAGGTTGCCTGCCGCGTCTTCCTCCGGTACGAACCCCGCGCCCTTGCGGCTGCCCAGCGAAACTGCTTTCATATTCCCCGTCTCCACGTCCGAATCTGCCGGAAAGGTCTGTTCCGGCATTGCTGCTTTTCTCTCCCGGTCTACGGCACGAACGTCCGCGATCTTTAGCGTCGCACGCGCGATATGCCGCCCGGTCCTCGGCGCACCGCTTTGTAAGCTTCGCGCCCGCGACCGTTTTATACACGGCCAAAAATATCCTCGAATCAGCTTGTTCAAATGACTTGCCGGCGATGCATGACCGTGGCAGCACTCCCGCCCGACGCACTGCCACGGTGCGCCCCGCGCCCAGCTTCGGCGCAACGGAAAAGCCGATCACGACAGGACATGTCCGATTCGCGACAAATCTTGTCCTTACATTTCGCTCAAGCCACTGTAAACTTCGACCCATGCCTGAACACGCGACGAAATGCCGCGGCATTCGAAACACGAACGAACCGGCGGCCGGCACGCAGCCTCGTAGCCTCGCCACGCCGGCGGCGTCAGATCCAGCCCGTCACTCATTTCTTCTCTCTCAACTAGCGTATGGAAACGAGCCTCGATAAAAGCGCCCTCGCCGGCACGCCAGCCGGAACCGCGGCCGCCAGCGCCGCGCAACCCGCCGCCAAAGTCCAGCGCACGGTCTATTCCGTGCTCGGTGCGATCAGCTTCTCGCACCTGCTCAACGACATGATCCAGTCGTTGATCCTGGCGATCTACCCGATGCTGAAAGACAACTTCTCGCTGACGTTCGGACAGATCGGCCTGATCACCCTGACTTACCAGATCACTGCCTCGCTGCTGCAACCGCTGATCGGCAGCTATACCGACAAGCATCCGAAGCCGTATTCGCTGCCCATCGGCATGGGCTTCACGCTTGCGGGCCTGCTGCTGATGTCGGTCGCGCCCAATTTCGGCGTGCTGCTGGTGGCGGCGGCGCTGGTCGGCTGCGGGTCGTCGGTGTTCCATCCGGAGTCGTCGCGGGTCGCTCGCATGGCCTCCGGCGGCCGTCACGGTCTCGCGCAGTCGCTGTTCCAGGTGGGCGGCAATGCGGGTTCGTCGCTCGGGCCGCTGCTCGCCGCGCTGATCGTGATCCCGCACGGCCAGCGCAGCATCGCGTGGTTTTCGGTGGCGGCGCTCGTGGCGATTGTGGTGCTCACGCAGATCGGCCGCTGGTACAAGCAGCATCCGTCGGTGAAGAAAGCGCGCAGCTCGGCCGGCCACGCGACGCTGTCGCGCGGCAAGGTGATGTTCGCGATGGGCGTGCTGGTCATGCTGGTGTTCTCGAAGTACTTCTATCTCGCCAGCATCAACAGCTACTTCACGTTCTATCTGATCGACAAGTTCCATCTGCCGGTGCAGGCCGCCCAGGTTCATCTGTTCGTGTTCCTCGCGGCGGTTGCCGCGGGCACCGTGATCGGCGGTCCGATCGGCGACCGGATCGGCCGCAAGTATGTGATCTGGGTGTCGATTCTCGGCGTCGCGCCGTTCACGCTGCTGCTGCCGTACGCGAACCTGTTCTGGACCGGCGTGCTGACGGTCATCATCGGCGTGGTGCTGGCCTCGGCGTTCTCGGCGATCCTCGTGTATGCGCAGGAGCTGGTTCCCGGCAAGGTCGGCACGATCGCGGGCCTGTTCTTCGGCTTCGCGTTCGGCATGGGCGGGATCGGCGCGGCGGTGCTCGGGCAGCTGGCCGACGCCACCAGCATCGCGTACGTGTACAAGGTCTGCTCGTTCCTGCCGCTGATCGGCGTGCTGACGGTGTTTCTGCCGGATGTGGAAGGCAAGCGCGCGAAAGCCTGATGAGCGCTTGCGGGACTCGCATGTAGGAAGAAAGGCGCTGCGGCGCCTTTTTTCTTATGTGCCGCTCATGGTGAACCCGCGTTGTCCGCCACGCCGGGCCTGCACTATGCTTGTGCGGATGCACGCGCGACCTAGGCGCCATGCAGCACGGCCGCCTGACCCGACACCCGTTCACTCACGCAGCAGAAGGATCGCAGCAGATGACGAGCTACCGCGATTTCCACCGCCGTTCGATCGAGCACCCCGAGGCATTCTGGCGCGACGAGGCCAAGCGCATTCATTGGCAGACTCCGTTCGACACCGTGCTCGACCGCTCGAACCCGCCGTTCGCGCGCTGGTTCACAGGCGGGCGCACGAACCTGTGCCACAACGCGGTGGACCGCCATCTCGCTGAACGCGCACAGCAGAACGCGCTGGTGTATGTGTCGACGGAAACCGGCATCGAGCGGCACTACACCTACGCCGAGCTGTACGCGGAAATCAACCGGATGGCCGCGGTCATGCGCTCGCTCGGCGTGAAGCGCGGCGACGTGGTGCTGCTCTACCTGCCGATGATCCCCGAGGCGCTCTTCGCGATGCTCGCCTGCGCGCGTCTCGGCGCGATTCATTCGGTGGTGTTCGGCGGCTTCGCGGCGCCCAATCTCGCGGCCCGCATCGACGACGCGAAGCCCGTGCTGATCGTGACCGCCGACGCCGGCGCGCGCGGCGGCAAGGTGATCGACTACACGCCGCTGGTGGACGAAGCACTCGCGCGCGCGGCCCACAAAACCGCCCACGTGCTGCTGATCGACCGGCAGCTTGCACCGGAGCGCCTGAACGCCCCTTACCTGGTCGCCTACGAGCCGTTGCGCGAACAGTTTTTCGACGCTCACGTGCCGTGCGAGTGGCTCGAATCGAACGAGCCCTCGTACGTGCTGTACACGTCGGGCACGACCGGCAAGCCGAAGGGCGTGCAGCGCGACGTCGGCGGCTATGCGGTGGCGCTGGCGGCGTCGATGGAACACATCTTTCAGGGGCGGCCCGGCGACACGATGTTCACCGCCTCGGACGTGGGCTGGGTGGTCGGCCACAGCTATATCGTCTACGCGCCGCTGATCGCGGGCCTCACCACCGTCATGTACGAGGGCACGCCGATTCGTCCCGATGGCGGCATCTGGTGGCGGCTCGTCGAACAGCACAAGATCAATCTGATGTTCACCGCGCCAACCGCGCTGCGCGTTCTGAAGAAGCAGGACCCGGCGCTCATGAAGAAAGCCGATCTGTCGAGTCTGCGCGCGCTGTTTCTCGCGGGCGAGCCGCTCGACGAACCGACCGCAGCGTGGATCGCCGACGCGCTCGGCAAGCCGGTGATCGACAACTACTGGCAGACCGAAACCGGCTGGCCGATGCTGGTGATTCCGCGCGGCGTCGAAGCGCTGCCCACCAAGCTCGGCTCGCCGGGCGTCCCGGCGGCCGGGTTCAATCTGACCCTACGCAACGAGCTGACCGGCGAGCCCTGCCCGCCCGGCGAAAAAGGCGTGCTCACACTGGACTATCCGCTGCCGCCGGGCTGCATGCAGACGGTATGGGGCGACGACCAGCGCTTCGTCAAAACCTACTGGTCGAGTATTCCGGATCACCAGGTCTATTCGACGTTCGACTGGGGCGTGCAGGATGAGGACGGTTACGTGACGATCCTCGGCCGCACCGACGACGTGATCAACGTGGCCGGCCACCGGCTCGGCACACGTGAAATCGAAGAGGCGCTGTCGGGCCACGCGGCCGTCGCGGAGGTGGCGGTGGTCGGCGTCACGGATGCGGTGAAGGGTCAGGCGGCGATGGCTTTCGTGGTGCTGCGCGACGCGCAAGCCTTCGCGGACCCGAAGAAACGGGCGAAGCTGGAAGCCGAACTCACGGCCACGGTCGATCGCCAGCTCGGCGCGATTGCGCGGCCGTCCCGCGTGGTGGTGGTGTCGATGCTGCCGAAGACGCGCTCCGGCAAGCTGCTGCGCCGCGCGATCGCGGCGCTCGCCGAAGGGCGCGAGCCGGGCGATCTGCCGACTATCGAAGATCCTGCGGCGTTACAGCAGGTGCGCGAGGCACTGGGCGGCGCCGGGTAATCGTAGCGTTCGCTCACGTTGGTGTGGCCTTAACCTTACGCGCGCGTGCCGTGATGCCGCCATGCATCCGGCGCCGCGCTCAACGCCCGCGGGTCAAGCCGGTGAACCGCGCGACTCCAGGAACCGTTTCAGGATCGCGTTCGAATACGTCCCCGCGATCTCGGTGAGGAACGACACGAACGAGCCGGGCGCATGATCGTCGGCGGTATCGGAGATGGTGCGCACCACCGCGCACGGCACGCCGTATTCATAGCAGACCTGCGCGATCGCCGCGCCTTCCATCTCGACGGCAAGCGCATCCGGCAGCGCGTCGCGCAATGCCTGAACACCCGTAGCACTGGCCACGAACTGATCGCCGCTGATGATCAGGCCGCGATGCACGCGCGGCTCGCGTGTACCGAAACGCTCCGCCGCGGCGGTGCCCTCCTCCGCGACAAAGCGTTCGCAGGCGGCGGCAAGCCGGTCCGCCAGCGACGCATCCGCGGCAAACCGCGACACGCCCAGCAACGGCACCTCGAAGCGCGGAAACAGCGGCGACGCGTCGAGATCGTGCTGCAGCAACGCATTGGCGACGACGATATCGCCGACCCGCACTTCCGCGCCCACGCCGCCGGCCACGCCGGTGAACACGACCGCTTCGACATCGAATGCGTGAATCAGCGCGCTGACCGTGGCCGCCGCCGCCACTTTGCCGACCCGCGCCAGCGTGACGACGCACGACGCCCCGTGCACCGTGCCGAGGTGATAGTCGCGCTGACCGTGCGTGATGGTGCGCACGCCGGACTCGGCGCGCATTGCTTCGATCAGATCGCCCAGTTCCTGCGGCAGGGCCGCCAGAATGCCCAGCGGACGATGCGAAACCGGCGCGCCGCCGATGCCGGGGTGCGCGCCAACACCTGCCTCAATACCCGTTGTACTCATTCGACCGCCTGCAGTTTCGCGACCGCCAGCGCGAGCCACTTCTCGCCGTGCCGCTTGAATTTGACCTGTGCCTTCGCGTCGGTGCCGCCGCCTTCGAGCGCGGTGATCGTGCCTTCGCCGAACTTGGTGTGGAACACCTGCTGGCCGACGCGGAAACCCGTTTCCGCCGCCCGCTGTTCATTCGCGAACGCGGGCAACTGCGCCGGCGTCGACGACGCGGGTCCCGTATAACCCGGCCGCGCGAACCAGTCGCGCCCGTAACCCGCGTTGTCCGAGCGGCCGCCCCAGCGCGCGCCCGCCTCGACCTTCGGCGTGAGCCACTTGAGCGTTTCCTGCGGCAGTTCGTCGAAGAAACGCGAACGGATGTTGTAACGCGTCTGGCCGTGCAGCATCCGGCTCTGCGCGAACGACAGATACAGCCGTTCCTTCGCCCGTGTGATCGCCACGTACATCAGGCGGCGCTCTTCTTCCAGACCGTCCGATTCCATCGCGCTGTTTTCGTGCGGGAACAGGCCCTCTTCGAGACCGGTGATGAACACCGCGGTGAACTCGAGCCCCTTGGCCGCGTGCACCGTCATCAGCTGCACGGCCTCCTGGCCGGCCTGCGCCTGGTTGTCGCCCGCTTCGAGCGAGGCGTGCGACAGGAAGCCCGCGAGCGGCGTCATGGTGTCCGGGTTTTGCGCCGGATCGGCAACGCCTGGTGCGTCCAGCACGACGACGTTCGGATCGTCGGTGGCGACCGCCAGTTCGGGCGCCGCGGTCGCGCCCGGGCGCAGCGGAATCGAGCGCGCCGGCGTGTCCATGCCGTAGCCCTCTTCGCTGACGAACGCCGCGGCCGCGTTGACCAGTTCCTGCAAGTTCTCCAGCCGGTCCTGGCCTTCGCGTTCGTTCTGATAGAACTCCGTGAGACCGCTCGTGCGGACCACGAACTCGACGGTTTCCGGCAGGCTCATCTGCTGCGTTTCCGCGCGCATCTTGCCGATCAGATTGGCGAAACCGGCGAGGCTCGACCCCGCCTTGCCCGCCACGTACGGAATGGCCGCGGCCATCGAGCAGTTGTACAGACGCGCCGCGTCCGCCAGTTGTTCGATGGAGCGCGCGCCGATGCCGCGCGTGGGGAAATTGACGACGCGCGCGAACGCGGTGTCGTCGTTCGGATTGTCGATCAGGCGCAGATAGGCGAGCGCGTGCTTGACTTCCTGACGCTCGAAAAAGCGCAGGCCGCCATACACGCGATACGCGATGCCCGCGTTGACCAGCGTGTGTTCGATCGTGCGCGACTGCGCGTTGCTGCGATAGAGGATGGCGATTTCGCTGCGCGACGTGCCGGTGCTGATGAGCGCCTTGATTTCCTCGACGATCCAGCCGGCCTCCTGCGAATCGGTGGCGGACTCATACACGCGCACCGGTTCGCCGTGCCCGGCGTCGGTGCGCAGGTTCTTGCCCAGACGGCGCGAGTTGTTGGCGATCAGCTGATTGGCGGCATCGAGAATATGGCCGTGGGAGCGGTAATTCTGCTCGAGCTTGATCAGGTGGCGGACGTTGAATTCGTGTTCGAAGTCGCGCATGTTGCCGACGTTCGCGCCGCGGAACGCGTAGATCGACTGGTCGTCGTCGCCGACCGCGAAGATCGAGTTGGTCTGGCCCGCCAACAGCTTGAGCCACGCGTATTGCAGCTTGTTGGTGTCCTGGAACTCGTCGACCAGAATGTGGCGGAAGCGCGCCTGGTAGTGGGCGCGCAGCGGCGGATTATGGGCGAGCAGTTCGTAGCAGCGCAGCAGCAGCTCCGGGAAGTCGACCACGCCTTCACGCTGGCATTGCTGGTCGTAGGCTTCGTACAGCTCGACGAATTTGCGGTTGAAGTTGTCGGTTGCGTCGACGTCTTTCGGCCGCAAACCCTGTTCCTTCGCGTTGTTGATGAAGTACTGGAGATTTTTCGCCGGGTACTTTTCATCGTCGATGTTCAGGCCCTTCATCAGACGCTTGATGGCGGACAGCTGGTCTGCGGTATCGAGGATCTGGAAGGTGGCCGGCAGGCCCGCGTCGCGATGATGCGCGCGCAGCATGCGGTTGCACAGGCCGTGGAAGGTGCCGATCCACATGCCGCGCGTGTCGATGGGCAGGAGCGCCGACAGGCGCGACATCATTTCGCGGGCGGCCTTGTTGGTGAAGGTCACGCCCAGGATCGTGGCGGGCGACGCCAGGCCGTGCTGGATGAGCCACGCGATGCGCGTGATCAGGACGCGGGTCTTGCCGCTGCCCGCGCCGGCGAGAATGAGCGCGGGCTCGTTGGGGAGCGTGACGGCGGCGTGTTGTTCGGGGTTTAGATTGGCTAGCAGATCGGGCATTTTTCTGGGGGGACGGCAGGTCGATCCATATTATAGGCCCCGGCGGGGGCGTGCTTTTTTTCGTTGTTCTGGAGGGGGTGGCCGTTTCTTGAATTCGCGGTGGTCTGCTTGTGGTGTGTTGGCCTTTCCTTGAATTCACGGTGGTCTATTAGCGCTGCCCCTGTGCGGGGCGGCACCTACTTTCTTTGCCGCGGCAAAGAAAGTAGGCAAAGAAAGCCGCTTTCCCACCGCTAATTCTTAAGCGGGCCCCCTGGCTTGGAGGGGGTAGTGGTGCATCTGGAATCGGTGCTCCCGCACACTCCGCCCTGGTGACAAGGCAGTCATTCTTCCGGCGGCGCTGCGCGCGCCGCAGCGGTAGTTCAGTAACTGGGGGATTCGCCGCCTCGTCATACTTCGCAAGCTTCCCGCCCCCGCCCAGCCATACTTTTCACATCGCTCCCGCTGCTCTCGCCGCTACCACGCAGCCACGATCAAACCAGCAAAGTTCGGCGTCTCGCCGAGGCGAAGCCGATGGCCCCCGCCACGCAGAAGCGCAGCCGCTGGTCTTCCAGGCAGACCGTTCCGGCGAGCGCGCAGCGCGAGGCGGGAAGTATGACGGCCTTGTCACCGCGGCCGAATGTGCGACAGCACGGATTCCAGATGCTCCACTACCCCCTCCAAGCCAGGGGACCCGCTTAAAGGTTAGCGGTGGGAAAGCGGCTTTCTTTGCCTACTTTCTTTGCCGCGGCAAAGAAAGTAGGTGCCGCCCCGCACAGGGGCAACGCCAATAGACCACCGTGAATTCAAGGAAAGGCCAACAAACCCCGCAAATACAGACCACAACCAAAAGCGCCGCACGGCCCAAAAAGTCCCCACCC
Source organism: Paraburkholderia ginsengiterrae (assembly GCF_001645125.1). Classification (GTDB taxonomy): domain Bacteria; phylum Pseudomonadota; class Gammaproteobacteria; order Burkholderiales; family Burkholderiaceae; genus Paraburkholderia; species Paraburkholderia ginsengiterrae. Next base: position 9,847 of record NZ_LXKA01000374.1, read on the forward strand.
TTATGCCGCCGCTTATAATCAAACATTCTGTGCATCCAACACCCGATCGACAAATGAGCGAGACCCCGAGCGACACCACCTCCACGCTTGCCAAAAGCTTCGAGCCCCAGACAATCGAAGCCCACTGGGGCCCCGAATGGGAAAAGCGCGCCTACGCGGCGCCCGCGTTCGAACCGAACAAAAAAGATTTCTCGATCCAGCTGCCGCCGCCGAACGTCACGGGCACCCTGCACATGGGCCATGCGTTCAATCAGACGATCATGGACGGCCTCGCCCGCTACCACCGCATGCTCGGCGAAAACACCCTGTGGGTGCCGGGCACGGACCACGCGGGTATCGCCACGCAAATCGTCGTCGAACGTCAACTGGACGCGCAAGGCGTCTCGCGCCATGACCTCGGCCGGGAAAAATTCGTCGAACGCGTGTGGGAATGGAAGCAGCAGTCGGGCTCGACCATCACGAATCAGGTGCGCCGCCTCGGCGCGTCGATCGACTGGTCGCGCGAATACTTCACGATGGACGACAAAATGTCGGCCGCCGTGCGCGATGTATTCGTACGCCTGTATGAACAGGGCCTGATCTATCGCGGCAAACGCCTCGTCAACTGGGACCCGGTGCTGCTCACCGCGGTCTCCGACCTCGAAGTCGTCAGCGAAGAAGAAAACGGCCACCTCTGGCACATCCAGTACCCGCTCACCGACGGCTCGGGCCATCTGACGGTCGCCACCACGCGCCCGGAAACCATGCTCGGCGACACCGCCGTGATGGTGCATCCGGAAGACGAACGCTACGCGCACCTGATCGGCAAGACCGTCACGCTGCCGCTGTCGGGCCGCGAAGTGCCGATCATCGCCGACGACTACGTCGACCGCGAATTCGGCACCGGCGTGGTCAAGGTTACGCCCGCGCACGACTTCAACGACTATCAGGTCGGCCAGCGCCACAAGTTGCCGATGATCGAAATCCTCACGCTCGACGCGAAGATCAACGACAACGCGCCGGAAAATTACCGCGGTCTGGACCGCTTCGAGGCCCGCAAGCAGGTCGTGATGGACCTCGAGGCGCTCGGCGTGCTGGAATCGGTCAAGCCGCACAAGCTGATGGTGCCGCGCGGCGACCGCACGGGCGTCGTGATCGAGCCGATGCTGACGGACCAGTGGTTCGTCGCCATGAGCAAGCCGGCGCCGGAAGGCACCTTCAATCCGGGCAAATCGATCGCCGAAACGGCGCTCGGCGTGGTTCGCAGCGGCGAAATCAAATTCGTGCCGGAAAACTGGACCACCACGTATTACCAGTGGCTCGAAAATATCCAGGACTGGTGCATCTCGCGCCAGCTCTGGTGGGGCCATCAGATCCCGGCGTGGTACGGCGACAACGGCGAAATCTTCGTGGCGAAAACCGAGGAAGATGCCCGCGCCAAGGCCGCTGCAGCGGGCTATACGGGCGCGCTCAAGCGCGACGAAGACGTGCTCGACACGTGGTTCTCGTCGGCGCTGGTGCCGTTCTCGTCGCTCGGCTGGCCCGCCGAGACGCCGGAGATGAAGCACTTCATGCCGTCGTCGGTGCTGGTCACCGGCTTCGACATCATCTTCTTCTGGGTGGCGCGCATGGTCATGATGACCACGCACTTCACCGGCAAGGTGCCGTTCGACACGGTGTACGTGCACGGCCTCGTGCGCGACGCCGAGGGCCAGAAGATGTCGAAGAGCAAGGGCAACACGCTCGACCCGATCGACATCGTCGACGGCATCGACCTCGACGCGCTGGTCGCCAAGCGCACCACCGGCCTGATGAATCCGAAACAGGCCGCGACGATCGAAAAGAAAACCCGCAAGGAATTCCCGGACGGCATCCCGGCCTTCGGCACCGACGCGCTGCGCTTCACGATGGCCTCGATGGCCACGCTCGGCCGCAACGTCAACTTCGATCTCGCGCGCTGCGAGGGCTATCGCAACTTCTGCAACAAGCTGTGGAACGCCACCCGCTTCGTGCTGATGAACTGCGAAGGGCACGATTGCGGCTTCGGCCAACCGGCGCAATGCGGCGAATGCGGCCCCGAGGGCCATCTGCATTTCTCCCCGGCCGACCGCTGGATCGTCTCGCGCCTGCAACGCGTGGAAGCGGAAATCGCTAAGGGTTTTGCCGACTATCGCTTCGACAATGTGGCCAACGCCCTATACAAGTTCGTATGGGACGAATACTGTGACTGGTATCTCGAGCTCGCCAAGGTGCAGATCCAGACGGGTCAGCCGAACCAGCAGCGCGCAACACGCCGTACGCTGCTGCGCGTGCTCGAGACGGTGCTGCGCCTCGCGCATCCGGTGATTCCGTTCATTACCGAAGCGCTGTGGCAGAAAGTGGCGCCGTTGGCCGGCCGTTATCCCGAGGGCAAAGCCGAGGGTGAAGCGTCCATCATGGTGCAACCTTACCCCGTTGCGGAACTTTCCAAGATCGACGAAGACGCAGAGCAATGGGCCGCCGATCTGAAAGCGGTGATCGATGCGTGCCGCAATCTGCGTGGCGAAATGAATCTGTCGCCCGCGGTGAAGGTGCCCTTGCTCGCCACCGGCAACGCGGAGCGCCTGCGCACCTTTGCTCCGTACGCCCAGGCATTGGCGCGTTTGTCCGAAGTGCAGATCATTGCCGACGAAGCGACTCTGGATGCGCAAGCAGATGGCGCGCCTATTGCTATCGTAGGAAATGACAAGCTGGTGCTGAAGGTGGAAATCGACGTGGCTGTCGAGCGCGAGCGGTTGTCGAAGGAAATCGCGCGATTGACCACGGAAATCGCCAAGTGCAATGGCAAACTGCAGAACGAGAGTTTCGTTGCGAAGGCGCCGCCGGCAGTTGTTGAGCAGGAGCAGAAAAGACTGGCAGAATTCGAAGCTACGGTGGGCAAGTTGAGCGCCCAGCTGGCCCGTTTGCCGGCCTGATCGACGCTTCACGCCCGTCCTCCACGAGAAGACGGGCGCGCGAGCGATAGCTAATCCAGAGGATTCAGGGTATTCACATGCTAAAAGTTACAAAGGCGGTCTTCCCGGTAGCAGGTCTCGGCACCCGGTTCCTCCCTGCCACCAAGGCAAGCCCGAAAGAAATGCTGCCGATCGTCGACAAGCCGCTGATCCAGTACGCGGTGGAAGAGGCGATGGCCGCGGGGATCACGGAAATGATCTTCGTCACGGGCCGTAGCAAGCGTGCGATTGAAGATCACTTCGATAAGTCATACGAAATCGAAGCCGAACTGGAAGCACGCGGCAAGGACAAGCTGCTGGAGCTGGTGCGCAGCATCAAGCCGAGCCACGTGGACTGCTTCTATGTGCGTCAGCCGGAAGCGCTGGGCTTGGGCCACGCGGTGTTGTGCGCCGAAAAGCTGGTGGGTGACAACCCGTTCGCCGTGATCCTCGCGGACGACTTGCTGTACGGCACGCCGCCCGTCATGACGCAGATGATCGAGGTATTCGATCACTACCACAGCTCGGTGATCGGAGTCGAAGAGATTCCGCCGCAGGAAACCAAGTCGTACGGTATTGTCGACGGCAAGGAATGGGAAGACTCGATCATCAAGATGTCGGGCATTGTCGAGAAACCCGCGCCCGAAGTCGCGCCGTCGAATCTCGGCGTGGTGGGCCGCTACGTGCTCAAGCCGCGCATTTTCGATCACATCCGCTCGATCAAGCCGGGCGCCGGCGGCGAATTGCAGCTCACGGACGCGATTCAGTCGCTGCTCGCGGACGAGCAGGTGCTGGCGTACAAGTATCACGGCACGCGTTTCGATTGCGGCAGCAAGCTGGGTTATCTGAAGGCGACGGTGGAGTTCGCGCTGCGTCACCCCGAAGTGGCGGCCGATTTCGAAGAGTATTTGCGCACGCGTTCGCCGGTGCTGGAAGGCTGAACGGTTTTATGCCGGTTTCGTCCGGGTAGTAGTAGCACCGGGCCGATGTAAAAAAGGCGCTGTGCCCCGTTTATTCGGGCACAGCGCCTTTTGTTTTTGCTGAGACGCGTGTTGGGCGCGTGTTTTAGCGGCGCTTCATCAGGAACGTGAAGACCTTGTCCTGCGCCGAGCTTTCGACGATTTCATTGCCGGTTTGCTTCGCAAATGCGGCGAAATCGCGCTGCGAGCCCGGATCGGTGGCCAGTACCTTGAGAATCTGGCCGCTTTCCATGTCGGCAAGCGCCTTCTTGGCGCGCAAAATGGGGAGCGGGCACATGAGCCCGCGCGCATCGACTTCCTTGTGAATCTGAATTTGCATCGACGATGACCTTCGGGGACGGGGCGTCGGGTTTGGCGCCTGGTTGAGGGTCAAATTCTACCGTAGGTGGCGGGGTTCTCGGGAGTGTCCGAATTTTTGTGTGCAAGGCAGGTAAAAGCCTGCCGGATGGCAGGCCATCAAATGCATTTTATGAGTGGTTTCTTGTGAAGCGGTCCTCGTAGAGGATCGCGAACTGGTTCATCGCCG
>NZ_LXKA01000375.1 GCF_001645125.1 Paraburkholderia ginsengiterrae
AGGATCGTTGGGCGCGACTCTCATCATGGCGCGGGGACATATCCCCATAACGACGCCGGATAGATTTGAGCAAACCAACTACGCCATCAAAAATCAGTGTTGCAAAAACGGGGGCGACCATAGATTTACTTCATCGCACGAGCGTGATGGGCAGAGAGCCGTCGGACGATTGCTGCCAACGGCGCCCTGCCGGTCGAATTGTCGCGACCGGCAGGGCGGCAGTCGCAGTGGAAGGTAGTGCTCAGGCAGCGGGCCTGGACCCGGGTCGGCCGGCCTGGTAGCATGGGTGGCGAGATGCTGCGGTGTATCGCGGCCCCCGCGCTTCATTGCCTGTCCAGATAGATATCCGCATGGGTGCGACGTGGAAGTCGCACAAGAGATTGTTTCAGCTGGCCTCGGCCAGCGAGGAAACCGGCTGTTCCGTCAGCCGTACCCTACTGGCGCATGCGATCTCGGTAACGAGTTGGTATGAAGCCGCCGGGACAATGTAACCTGCACGAACGTGCGGCATCAACCCCGTGAGGGCGAGGTGCTTTCTATCAGCATCAGATGGATGAGGTGCTAGGGTGAGCAGTATGGTTAGTAAAAACGAACCACCGGTAAACGTCGTAATATCTGATAAGCCAAAGATGCTGTGAGGCTTAAGCCAAAAGGCATGCAATCGGTTATCCCCTTCCATGCTGGGGCTACACGGACTGCGGATTGCCGGCGAATAGGTGGAACCTAACCTGCTTTTGTCTCTTGTGCGGAACACGGTAAGTCCGATTCTCTGCCAGATGGCGTAGCGATGGCAGGTGACCCGCGAGGGAAACTGTTGGAGAAGCGGATATGAGAACGCGGAGCAAGCGAACGACGGCCTGTAATGGGTCGTATAGGGGTTCAAGATTTGCCCCGATCCGAAAGGGTGCAGACTTCCGCGTGGTGCAGCTGTCACAAGTACACGTTTGAAATTCGTCGGCGGGCAGCTTGAGAGAGACCGGCAGGTTGCGGTTCAGCGCCCGCGTCCCAGCGATGGGATGGATTAATGATGTGAGGCTTGTGAAGGGCTTGAGCAGGATGGTCAAGACCGGCGTCGGAGAGACGCTTCACGCTGTGCTCGAGCCGTATGCGGGGAAAGCTCGCACGTACGGTTCCTCGGGGGCCGCGTTTCCGCAAGGGGACGCGGCTACCCAATAAAAGAAACGATCACGGACCCGGCGGCGGACCTCGTGCCTGTCCATCGGTGCGTTGCTGCGCTACCGCACGCGCATCGTGCGCGTCATCGCGGAAGCGCGTGGGCAACGGGCGATGATCGAATCGCTCGACACGACCGGCAGGACCTTCGTGAGTACGGTGAAGTGGGGCAGCCTGCGCGAGCTTGGCGCCCAGCTCTTCTGAATCTGGCCTGCATCGCAGTCCATCGGACGATCAACCCTGAATGTCGCAGATCAAAACGTACCTACGTCACAGGCTGGGATGCGGCCGTCCAGGGCTGGAGGTCGCGGCGGCGACGGGCTCTTCATTTCACCCGCGCGAAGCGCCCGAGCCACTTCTGCTGTGAATAAGGTCGCATTTCGTTACCGATAGAGACAATGCAAACCGGACCGCGGGTCAGTATTCTTCGGCAAATCCCACACAGCGTCTGGGTGCTCGGCTGCGTCAGCCTGTTCATGGATATCTCATCCGAAATCATCCATAGCCTGTTGCCCATGTTCCTCATGGCGAGTCTCGGCGCCAGTGCAACCACGATTGGTCTCATCGAGGGCATCGCCGAGGCGACCGCCCCTATCGTCAAGGTATTCTCCGGAACCCTCAGCGACTATCTGGGAAACCGCAAATGGCTTGCTGTCGCAGGGTACGGACTGGGCGCGCTCAGCAAACCGCTTTTTGCAGTCGCGCCGACCATCGGCATTGTGGTGACCGCGCGCATCATGGACCGGGTGGGCAAAGGCATCCGAGGCGCGCCGCGCGATGCGCTTGTGGCCGATGTTACGCCGCCACATCTGCGAGGTGCTGCATTCGGGCTTCGCCAGTCGCTCGACACCGTCGGCGCGTTCCTTGGGCCGCTAGCGGCTGTTGTCATCATGCTGGTGTGGGCCGATAATTTCCGGCTCGCTTTCTGGCTTGCTGTCATTCCTGGCCTGCTCGCCGTCGCCCTGCTGGCATTTGGCATCGATGAGCCCGCGCGGGAGCCGGGCGTAAAACGGGTCAATCCGATTCGCTGGGACAGCATCAGGCAGCTCGGCACGAGCTACTGGTGGGTGGTCATAGTCGGCGGGGTATTTGCGCTGGCGCGGTTCAGTGAAGCATTTCTCGTGTTGCGGGCCATGGGAAGTGGCGTGCCGATTGCGCTGGTTCCACTCGTGATGGTCGTGATGAACGTTGTGTATGCGCTGTCGGCCTATCCGTTCGGGAAATTCGCGGACACGATGAGCCACACCCGATTGCTGGTCGCGGGCCTGGTCATGTTGATTGCCTCGGATTTTGTTCTCGCCCATGGCACCCACTGGAGCGTCGTACTCGTGGGTGTCGCGCTGTGGGGTCTGCATATGGGGATGACGCAGGGGTTGCTGGCCACCATGGTCGCTCACACCGCGCCTGCGCAACTGCGCGGTACCGCGTTCGGTTTCTTCAACCTGTTCAGCGGTGTCGTTACGCTTGTGTCCAGTGTCATCGCCGGTGCCTTGTGGGACCGCCTGGGTGCGGCGGCCACGTTCTACGCGGGAGCAGGTTTCTGCGTCCTGACCATCGCGCTGCTTTTGTCTGGACGGACGCCAGACACTGTGGCGGGTCGCTGAGTCAGCGTACTTTCACGCGATGGGACAGGTGCGGCTTCCGTTCGTTTTCGGTGTTCGCCGACGCGTGGTTGCAATCGCAAGACATGTGGGGAACCACATCTCCTCCATCGGGCGCCCCGACGTTGCGCTGACCACAGGGTGGAACCCCGCCGCCTCAATCACAACGAAGAGACGCTCTCGTCGCAAGCCGGACTCGATTGTCACGTTTCTTGTCGCAACGGCGGTGTTTAACGACTGCCTGGTTGCGATGCGATGGTTTTCGAGCCTTCAGAATTGATGTCAAAGTGCCGTTATGCTGTGTGGAAGGAGAGACGGCGGCTAAACCCTAGTGTTCACCAGGGGTTTCCATCAGATTCCCGATATGCGTGTGCGACAGCTTTCAGTGAAAATCGGAAAAGATTCCATCCATTGATGGAGTTCCCGACGTTAAGCCAAACCAACATTTCAGGGAAATCGTTCGCTTTTGAATGTGCAGGCCGCCTTGCCATTATTAAGGAGGAATTTAACCTGCAATGATGATTGGGCAGGTCGCAAAACCCGCACGTTATAATTCCACGCCCGTCGACCGCCGGCCATACGTCACGTTTACCTCCAGATGGCAAATTTCGCAGACTTAACGTTGCTTGAAATGCATCTGACAGAGAACCCGCCTGGCCTGTTAAGTACGCTGCCGCCATGCGTAATGCAATGATTCCGTCGCCTCGCAGATGGTGGTCGGCCATTGCTACGGCGATGGGCAGCCGGCCCGTCATCGCTGGGCTGGCATGTACAGGCGTTGCCACAGCCATGGCCGCTCTCACGTTGGCGACGCTATATACGGGGCGAGCCGACGCGCTCGACCACGCCCGGGAGACAGCGGTAAACCTGGTGTCGCTGATATCAAGCGACCTCGCGAGGAATGTAGAGATTGACGACCTGTCGCTCAAGGCAATGGTTGATGGCGCGCAGCAGCCAATAACGTGGAAGCTACCGCCGGACATCCGCGATGCCGTCCTGTTTGACCGCGCCACGACCGCCGTTTATCTCGGAGGAGCATTCATACTCGACTCTTCCGGAAGAGTCGCTGTGTCGCAAAATAAGGGGGTTTATCCACCTGTTGCGCTGAATGACCGCGACTACTTTATCGCCCAGCAGCGCAGCCCGAACGTCGGGCTATATATTTCGCATCCGTACAGGTCGCGTCTGCGCGATGGCAAATGGTCGATCGCGCTTACCCGACGCATAAACAATCCCGATGGCTCTTTCAATGGTATTGCTGTTATGGCCATCCGGATGGAATATTTCCAGTCGCTTCTCTCCAGGATAAGCACGGGTCGAGCGGGCTCAGTGTTCGTTGCGCTAGATGACGGAACGCTATTGGCACGAAAGCCCTACGTTGAGAAGGTCATAGGGATACGTGTGCGCTCGGCAAGCTTCGACTACATGCGGACTCATCCTTCAGGTTCCTTCGTCGCCAAGGCTACCGTCGATGGCGTTGAAAGGATGTATTCGTTTTCCCGCGTGCCGGGTAGCCCTCTTATTGCGGTGGTTGCGCCGGCGGTTGATGACATTCTGTCGCCATGGCGGGAGCGGTCCCTTCTGGTTGGAACGCTCACGCTAGCGTTCGGCATGGTTTTCGTTGCCGTTTCCTGGATGCTTGCGTTCGCCTTAAGGGACAAGATCAGAGTCCAGGGGAAACTCGTGCGTTGGGCGGCAACCGACGCTCTGACCGGTCTCAGTAATCGTCGCGCCCTGGACGCGCGCCTCGACGCAGAATGGACGCAGGCTGCGCGCCAGGGAAGCGCCATTTCTGTGGCGTTCGTCGACATTGACCACTTCAAGCGATTCAACGACCTTTATGGACACGCGATGGGCGACGAAGTGCTTTCGGCTGTCGCGGACTGCCTGACTGAGGTAGCTCGTGCATCGGACGTCGTCGTGAGATACGGCGGCGAGGAGTTTGCGGTGCTGCTTCCTGACACTGACGCAGCGGGCGCTATCGCAGCGGGCGAGCGGATGCGCAAAAACGTCGAAGGCATGACCCATTTCGCACAGACAGAAGGTCGACCAATTGTCACGGTCAGTGTCGGCTGCGCGACGCGACTGCCGGCTCTGGGCGGCGAGCCCCGCGAGCTGCTTCTTGCCGCGGACGAGCAGCTCTATTCTGCCAAGGGCGCCGGCCGTAACCGCGTCATGCACGAAATCAGCGCTGCGGGTTCGTTTGCTGCCAGTACTTGACTCGTTGCATTCGAACAACGGCCTCGCAGCAACGCGCCGTGCGCGCATGTAGTACCGCAGCGACCGAAGAACGCTCGGTCTCCGACACCAGTCAAAGATGGGGAAGCAGAAATCCGTCTTGCCGTTTAATGGCATCAATACGTTCGCGCGCAACGTAAAGCGGTCGCCGCCTCACTTGTAAGCGCTCCGATAAACTGAAGTCAATTGTTAGCGATGAAAACAAGGCGGCGGCGCCGATTCAAGTCGTGTCCTTTGCATGGGCCCAGGCTTATACGCTGGCCGTCCGTTCAGCGCAGTACGGCGGACGTAGTTGCGCCTATACAGTCATAGTGGAAGTACTTTCAGTCGTATATGTGCGGAGGTTCGGCCAATGAGTGATAGTCAAACCATCAAGAAAACAGGTTGGTTCCCCTCCACGACCAAGCCTGCGAGGAAGGGCTTTTACGAGACTCACTGGTTAATCGGGTCGCATTCCGTATTGCGCTACTGGGATGGAAAAGCATGGTATGAAGATGGCCAGGTTTCTAGCAGGCAGGACTACACATGGCGCGGCCTTGCTCGCCTTGGCCGAGAACATGTCGTCGACTACGCCGTCGAGCATAGCGCCAAACGTCGACTGATTCCGCATGAAGTCGTGAGCAAAACCGTGGACGGCGCAACTCCGTCTAGAGCATGGCGCGAGCACCTTGGGCTGAAGCAGGTTGAAGTCGCCGCACGCATGGGCATTAGCCAAGCGGCTTACTCATCCCTGGAAGCAAAAAAGCAACTACGCGAGTCTTCGTGCGAAAAGATTGCGGCCGCACTCGGTATCACGGTGGACCAACTCGACTTCTGACCGGACGGGGCGCCTGCTGCCCTTGGCAGCCGCCACGTTCTACGCGGGAGCAGGTTTACGCGTCCTGACCATCGCGTTGCTCTTGTTCGTGCGGACGCCGGCGACAGCCGCGGGTGGTTGAGCCAGTGCGCTTGCAGAGAAGGCAAAAGCCCGTTTCTGCCGGAACAGAGGCAGGCGAACAGCGATGAGGCGTTTTTGCAGATCCTGAAATACGGCGGAGGTGTGATTAAGCCCGTCCGACGCAGCGAGTGGCGGCCGCGCACCCGCTTGCGGTCGGGAGGCCGGGGCAGGCGTCGAGACCAGCCTGCCTGCCGTGCGGCGCTCATGTTGGTGTTCACAAATGCTGCTAGCCGTGGTCACAGGGACGCTAGCGGCCAAGACGTCGAATCCCGTGCTGTGTAAGGGAATGCGCCCGACCAGTGCGATTCGATGCCTGTTGCGACGGTACAACAATCATGAGGAGGTTTGTTCAGTAACTCTGCTAGCGCGGCGTAGGTACCTGGATATCAAATCGCATCGACCACGCGAGCGAAAAGGCGTTTTTCATAAGCGTTTGTCTATATCGATGACCGACCGCATGTTGTCAGCGGCCGCTTCAGCTTTCTATGGTTGCTTTCAAAAACGGCAACTCTAGTGCTTGTATGAAGGTTTATTCTGGTTATTACGCGTCGTAGTGTTCGGCGGTGGGCCAGCTCTGCGGACACCCGTTATGTGCAAAGCGGCGCTATGGCGGCAAGGCTAAGCGCGATGCTCTGACTGAACTCTCGGGCGTGTGCAAGGCACGCGAGCATTATTAGTGATCGTGCTAGCGCCGCTGTGAACACGCCTAGCAGCAATTCTGAACGCCAAAAGCACTCGTCTAGCCTGCGGTGGCTAGGCGAGTGTCATTCGGGTATCCTACGTTTACTAGCGTCCGGTGACCTACGGACACGGCCGCGCGTTACCGATCGGACCCAGGCCCGCCAAGTATTTGTCGCCCTCCAACAAATGCACGAAGGAATCGTGCGCACGGCTCAAACGGTCAATTCCGCATCGCAATCGATTTACCTCGCCGCGCATGAAATCGACGACGGAAACAAGGAGTTGTCGACGAGGACACAGCAACAGGCCAGCGCCTCGGAGGATATTGCGGAGATCCTTGCGCGTCTTACGGAAACGGTACTACAGACTTCCGGATACGCGGAGCGTTTGGCACGCCTGTCACAGAATGCCACTACCCATGTTGAGCGTTGCGACAGCCTCATGGTGGAGGCGATCTCCGCAATGCTTTCCGTTGCCGAGAAATCGTCGCGTATCGGAGCAATTGTCGATGTGATAGACGATCTCGCATTTCAGACCAATCTACTCGCCTTGAACGCAGCAATCGAAGCGGCACATGCGGGAGATCACGGCACTGGTTTTGCTGTTGTAGCAGCGGAAGTGCGTGCACTTGCCAAGCGAAGCGCTGTTGCAGCAGATCAGATTCGCGAGGTAATCGCAAAGTCAGGGCAGGAAGTGGAACTCGGCACGTCTCGGGTGGTGAATGCCGGTGAAACGATCCAGCTGCTCGTCGAGGCCAATCGAAGCGTGAGCACGCTGAGCGAGCAGGTAAGTCAAGCTGCATACCAGCAACATTCTGCTATCGAGCGCGCCAGCGGAGCGGTCGCGCAGATTGACGATGCGGCGCAACGCGTTGCCGTATTGGCGGAACAAACGGCCGCCGCGTCCCACGCTCTTGCGAGCCAGACCTCACATCTGCAAGCCACGGCGCGCTTTTGGCATCTGTCTGACACTTGAGATAGAAAGGCATCCTGATTGAGTTCAGCCGTGGTACGTGATGCCGCCACTGGTAGCAGTCGACTTGCGCTCGCCGGCAGGCGGCTAGCCGTCGGGGAAGATGGCTCAGCAGTTCCGGGCGGAAGCCGAACGACAGACGGTCGAGTGGCAACTGGAGAAGCTAGCCGACAGCCACCGTGGCGTCGTGTCGGCCCTCGATGCGTGGCCGCGCAGGCCTCCTGTGCAGCAACAAGTCGTGCGGGCTCTGGTGCAAATAGTAGACCTGCCGGATCACGTGATTTAACCGTTCGAGAAGCGGTTGTGGAATGGAATTTCAAGATACGTTAAAAATGTGGAATTAAAAACCCGATGTCAATGATTCGGTTTTTTTATTCGGCAAATTTCTTCTATGCAGGATTAGATACACTTGCCCCATGAAATACAGTTTAAGTCGCGTCAGCAATCGGTGGGCGAAAGGTATGAGGAACACGTCTGTTCTTCAATGCGTCGGGAAAGATGGCCGCGATTGCCTCTGCAATTCGTGCCTGTTTGCGTGGGCTCTGCGAATATCGACGATGAATGTAAGCCGCCGGAACGGACGACACTGATCGAAGACGGTGTGCAACGCGATTGCATGCAGGATTCTCTGAATGCATAGTTGACGCGCACAGCCGTAACCGAGAATGCCCGCTGCGAATCCTGTTCGGTCCTGCCGGGGGACTCATATGACGAATACCCATATATGTGGGCTGGAAGCAAAGAGGTTGGTTGGGGTAAATGTCCAAAACGATTTGCGTTGCGGAGGTCTGAGCACCGGGCGGGTGAACGCCACTCGTTCGCGTTTGGAGCGTCCTTAGCGGTTTTGATAGAAAACGGCAGGCTGTCCGTGCTGGGTGTTTGATCGCTGTATCGATCAGGGGGGGCGTTTTGGCCGTTCCGACGGTCGCAATAGCCGACGATCACCCGCTGCCTGCAGTGCGGTGGGCGGTACGTTCAGAATGAGCGCGACTATTCTCGATCGCGCGGGGTCGCTACAGATATTTCGACCTAAGCGGCATGCCGCGGGTCCGTGACGACCGTCTGGATCAGAGCCACTTCGTTGGTAGTAACCAGATGAACTCAGTCAATTCGAAATACGGGGGTGAAGAACGCCCGCTGAATCCGTCTCTCAGCCCTGCGCGTCTGTCCTCGGAGATGCCGGGTTTTCACCGTCGGCGGCTGCTTCGGCGACGGTTTTTTTACAACGTGTCATCGACATGCGTGGCTTTCTTAGGTTTCGACGGTCTGATTCAGCACGACTCGGGCGTACTGATGCCCGGATCAGCAACTTGTCTTTACGAAAATCCACGTCTTGAGCCGTGATCCTGCCCTGTGCGTGAGCACAGGGCAGGCGCCGAAAATAACCTGCGTCGCTTCCGCCGTCGCGACCTTGTGGATCGTCGTTGCCTTGACAACGTGCTCTGCCGCCAGAAGGTGCAGTACGCGGTTCGCGGCATCGTGACTCTCGGTATAGCCGTGATTGTGCTGAAGGGCGGGATGGATTGGCGTGCCTTGGAAACCGGTGGTGAGCCAGTCGCGAACCTGATCGCGGTACGGCTCCAATGTTGTGCTACCGGCTTGTAGCTGCCTCGTGACTGGGTTTCCTGCCCTAGTGCTGCAAGTTTGGCTCGGCTCATCGCGCGTCGCTGCGCGATGATGCGATTGGAATCACCGCGTCGCATGCGCACAGCGATGCGACGAAACTCAAACAACTCAAACTTCCTGTTGGCCACACGCGAGCGGGTAGACGATGGCTTGTGCATGACAGCATGCGATGCTGGTGCTCGAACCGATCTTCGAAGCTGACCTTCCACCAGAGCAATACGCTTACCGCCCGGGGCGAAACGCCCAGCAAGCGGTGGTCGAGGTGGAGGAGCGGTTGCACCGTGGACAAACGGACGTTGTGGACGCTGACCTGGCGGACTACTTCGGAAGTATTCCCCACGCCGAACTGATGCTGTCGCTCGCGCGACGCATCGTTGATCGGCGCGTGCTGCATCTGATCCGGATGTGGCTGGAATGCTCCGTTGAAGAAACCGATGACCGAGGCCGGAAGAAACGTACGACGGAGGCCATGGACAGCAGACGCGGCATTCCGCAAGGCTCACCCATAACGCCACCAACAACAGAGCAAACTGCCGCCTAAAATGGGGCTTGCGCATTTCAAGGGAGTGTCTGGCGCCGTGGTCCAGAGGCTGTTCCAAGGTTGATGTGGACCTCGTCCTTGAGACTGTCGCTCCCGCCGACAGGAAGGTGCAGCGATGACCCGAGGACGTAAAAAATGGCACGTACGTCTGGCTTTCGAGCCGAACCTCTACGCCCAGGAACAGTTGCAAAAGGCGTACGAGCAGATCAGTCCGATCGAAGCACGCTCAACGGCGCGGCCGTCCGTGACGCGGCCTGTAGCGGCCAGGCGAGTGACCATCAAGCGAGGTAAACGATGAGCAAAGCTGCGATGGTTGCGCTTTATGCGCGCGTCTCCTCTGAACAGCAAAACAAGTGCGGCACCATTGAAAGCCAGATCGCTGCACTGAAGGAACGTATTTCCGCTGACGGCGCGCAAGTCGTCGAGGACATGTGTTTCGTTGACGCTGGCGTCAGCGGCGCGACGCTGATCAGGCAACAGCTAGAGCGACTCAGGGACTGCACCGCGCTCGGTGCGATCGATCAGCTCTACATCCTGTCACCGGACCGGCTGGCGCGCAAATATGCCCACCAGGCGCTGTTGATGGAGGAGTTCTCGGCCTGCGGCGTGCAGGTCGTGTTCCTCAATCACGCAATCGGTACGACGTCGGAAGAGTCGCTGCTGTTGTAGATGCAAGGCATGATCGCAGAATACGAGCGGGCGAAGATCGCCGAGCGTCACCGCCGTGGCAAGCTTCACGGCGCAAAACGCGGCAGCGTTAATGTCCTGTCCGGGGCCCCCTACGGCTACCGCTACATTCGCCGGCAGTTGGACGGAACGCCAGCCCGGTACGTTATTGAGCTGCCCCAGGCAGCGACGGTGCGGACGATCTTCCAGTGGGTAGGAATGGACCGCTTGAGTATTGGGGAAGTGGTACGCCGCCTCACCGAGTCGGGTACGGTGACGGCGTCGGGCAAGCCGTATTGGGACCGCAGTGTGGTATGGGGCATCTTGCGTAATCCTGCGTACATGGGGCGGGCCGCGTTCGGCAAGACGAAGTCGCGCGATCACCTGCAGGTGCGCGTGCGTGCTCAGCGACATAGTTTATATGCGTCGGTTTGTGCTGGCATGGAAGAAGCTCGGACTTCAGCGCAGTCTTGGCAGTCGCATTGTGACCTACGCGGACGATCTGGTGATCCTGTGCAAACGGGGTAAGGCTGAGGAAGCCTTGGCGCGACTGCGCGAGATCATGGGCAAACTGAAGCTGACGGTCAACGAGGAGAAGACACGAATCTGCAAGGTGCCGGAAGGCGAATTCGGCTTCCTGGGTTACACGTTTGGGCGGCTGTACTCTGCAGTGACGGGCCAGGCCCGTATGGGCATGCGCCCGTCGAAGAAGAGTATCCGGCGCATGGTCGAAAAGCTTCATGCGATGACCGCCCTCAAGACGGTATGGCAAGGGACCACGGAGTTGGTGGGCAGGTTGAATCGGACGTTGCGCGGCTGGGCGAACTACTTCCAGGTAGGAAGCGTCAGCCGAGCATACCGAGCAATCGACAGCTACACCGCTACGCGGTTACGCCGGTGGTTACGCAACAAGCACAAAGTCAGACGTCGCAGGAGCGGGACCTATCCAACCTCACACCTTTACGGGCACTTCGGTCTCGTACGTCTACAGGGTCCTTGGTAATAACTTGCCGTGTACGAAGGCGTGACGTCTTGTCCGAGAGCCGGATGCGATATGTGGTGTTGGCTCAAATGTGGTCTTGCGGGGACGGGATGAGGTTGGTCAGCGGTGTATGCCTATTGAAGGCCACATAAATTAGCGCCGGAGTAGCGTCGGAGATCCGAAGGTAAACTCGGAGATCCGATCATGTTCGGTACGTTGTTTCATTACCCTCGCGTACTCGCTCGTCATCGCAATGGTCCATCGGCCGATGATCGAGAACGCTACCTGGCTCACTGCGCAAAGGGTGGTGCAGCCCGTTCAACGTTGTTGGGCCTTGCACCGGAGCTCCTTGCTATCTCGCGGCGTCTCGCGCTCGACAACGGGCGATTGATTCCGTCTGCGGAGGTCGAGATGGCAGCCGATCGCTGGGTTCGTTACCAGCGACGACATCAGCGAGTCCTGACGGGAAGGTTCTCGCGGGAACGGTTTATCCAGACCGCTATGGCCTGGCTTCGCTTCCTGGGACGACTGCAGGAGCGGCAACCTGCAACACCGCCATTCGCCGATCTGGTTCAACGGTTCGACAGCTACTTGCGCGACGAGCGCGGCCTGTCGTCACACACAATCCACAATCGATGCTGGCACGTTCAGGCGTTTTTGTGCTGGTTCAGCGAGCAAGGAAGCAGCATCGGTGAGATGCGACTCGAACAGGTCGACGCCTTTCTGGCCCTGAGACGAATGCAGGGCTTGTCCCGGGTATCGATGGCCAGCCTTGCCGGCGCGCTGCGAAGTTTCTTCCGCTACGCCGGTGAGCAAATGTGGTGCTCGAAGAACCTAGCCGGCGGTATCGAAGGACCTCGTCTGTTCAGCCACGAGACGCTTCCAGCCGGGCCCAGGTGGGAAGACGTGCAGCGACTCATTCGCAGCACCGATACGGACAATCCCCACGATATTCGGGATCGCGCCATTCTGTTGCTCCTGGCGGTCTACGGACTGAGAAGGGGGGAAGTCGTTGGCCTGACCCTGGGCGACGTGGACTGGGAGCATGACCTCCTTCACGTCAGCCGTCCAAAGCAGCGGTGCAAACAGGACTACCCGCTTACCGCCGAGGTAGGTGAAGCAATTCTTCGGTATCTCGAACAGGTGCGGCCTCACATCGCTTTGCGCTCACTGTTTCTCACTATAAGGGCCCCGTTCCGCCCAATCGCGTCCACGAGTCTGCACTACCTGGTCAGCCGACGATTGCGGGTTCTGAACATCAGTTGCCGTCGTGGCGGGCCACATTCACTTCGACACGCGTGCGCGACCCGCCTGGTGGCTGAGGGATTCTCACTCAAGGTAATCGGTGACCACCTGGGTCACCGCAGCGCCTATGCAACGCGCACCTACGCCGAGGTTGATCTGGCTGGCCTGAGGCAGGTCGCGGACTTTGCCATGGGAGACTTGCTATGAAACTGCCTGAAGCGGTCGCTGCATACGTGGCCTACAAACTGTCACTGGGGATGCGCTTTGCCACTGAGGCACGTACCTTGAAGTCCTTTTATCGAATGCTCGGCGACATCGACATGCGCGACGTCGACGCCGATCGTGTCCATGCGTTTCTTGACGGCAATGGTCCCATTACGGCTTTCTGGGATCGCAAGCTCAACGCGCTGCGCGGTTTCTACCGCTTTGCCATTGCTCGCGGCCAAAGTCAGCCGACAATTAGCATCTGGCTCGGGCGTCCGCGGGAGCATCTAAAGGACCCGTTGTTCATACGTACGCCGGGCGGCATGGCGCCAACGCCGCAAGCCGATGCCCTGATCGGTCCGTGTCGGGAGATTCTCGAATCGCTGCGACGCTTCGCGGCCTGGGAGATCGAGTTCGATCCAGCCACCGCAAAGCGACGGTTCCGTATCTGCATGAGCGACGCCAGCCACATAACGCTGCTTCCACGAATGCTGGCGCACGTGCGCGCGCTGGCGCCGGGCCTACGCCTCGAAGCGACGAGGATTGACGGCAATACGGAGCGGGCGCTGGAATCCGGTGAGGCGGACCTTGCGATCGGCCATATGCCCTGGCTTGGCGGTGGAATTTACCAGCAGCAGCTATACACCCAGGACTGGGTCTGTCTGGCCAATCGCCGTCACCCGAGGTTAGGCGCCAAACTCGGCCTGAAGCACTATCGCACTGAGGGACATGTCGCGATCACGGCTGGGACGGGAGCGCAACTGCTCGAACAGGCGCTGGTGCGTGAGCATATCGATCGCGATGTGGTGCTGGAGTTACCTGGCTTCCTCGGGCTCGGAGCGATCATCAAGAGTACCGACCTGATCGCCACGCTGCCGCGACACATCGGTGAGACGCTTGCAAAGGTCAATGATCTGGCGGTCCACCCGTGCCCGGTTCCTGTGGATGGTTTCGCGGTTCGACAGCACTGGCACGCCAGATATCACCACGAAGCGGGCAACCGTTGGCTGCGTGGCCTGATGGTGCAATTGTTTGGAGCCTCGGACTGATATGACTTTCCGTGTCAATCGCGATCGGTTCTCGGTTTTGGTGCATCTGAATTTCCTGAGGGCGACGTAGCAGTACGTCTCGACGGTGGGTCACACTGATATCCGCGGGTTGGTTACCGC
>NZ_LXKA01000376.1 GCF_001645125.1 Paraburkholderia ginsengiterrae
TCATTGCCGAGCACCAGCGGAAAGCGATAAGGCAATAGCACCTTCAGCTGCCCCTCGCGGATCCGCCAATCCAGCGGGTTCACGCTGGCCGCATGGACCCGGATCCGGACGTCTCGCGGGCCGAGCGCCGGTGTCGGAAGCCTGCCGTGCTCCAGCACCGCTGGCCCGCCGTATTTACGTATGTAGAACGCTTCCATCAGGAACATCTCCCTGCACAATCATTGAATCTCGTCGATGCCCACGCAAGTCGCTGAAGAATGAGTAATGGCAACCGTGCGGTGAAACACGCGAACCTCATGCTCAGACTGTTCCCTGCTGCTGGAGACGCAGGCACGGGCACCCGGTTCACAGCGCGATGTGCTGGACGACCCAGCGGCTGACTGCCGGCGGCGCCAGACGTGTGGCTAGCGACAGAAGTCCCGCCTGCAGGCCGACAGTCCAGTGCGTTTTGTGAATGAGTTTCCTTGTCGTCGCACAAGTCCACACGGTGGATGCGACATCAGCCGGCATAAGCCGAATGCCAAGTGACTTTGCACTTGGGATATGGTCGAAACCATCAGCCATTGCGGTCTTGACAAAGCTCGGCCAGATATCGCTCACGCGAATGCCGAGCTTGCTCCATTCGAGGTCCAGCCCTTCGGTGAATCCGCGCACCGCAAACTTGGTTCCGGAGTAGGTCGCAAGCTCGGGCTGTCCGTAGATCGCGGTGGCTGACGCAATATTGATCACGTGGGAACCGGGGGTCCTTTGCAGGTACCGGAATGAGCAGTGACAACCTGTGATCATTCCCCGCACGT
Organism: Paraburkholderia ginsengiterrae; assembly: GCF_001645125.1. Taxonomy (GTDB): domain Bacteria; phylum Pseudomonadota; class Gammaproteobacteria; order Burkholderiales; family Burkholderiaceae; genus Paraburkholderia; species Paraburkholderia ginsengiterrae. The sequence continues at coordinate 798 of NZ_LXKA01000376.1, forward strand.
TCACGTCGAGCATCGCATAATGTCTGGCCATGGGAACCTCCTCGAATTGCCCTGATGAGAGAATTCCCGCGTTATTGAGCAGCACGTCGAGCCGCTGGCCACTTTCGGCCCAGAACGCCGCGAGCGCCCTCTGCCACGCTTCAGGATCGCTCACGTCGAGCTCGCCAGAAACGGCGTTGCCCTCACCCAGGGTCGCGGCGACCGTTGCGGCTCCGTCCGCGTTGATATCGTAGAGGCCCACGAACCACCCGCGCCGCGCAAACAGTTCGGCGCAGGCGCGACCGATGCCGGAAGCCGCACCCGTCACGAAGATGGTTGGCCGCCCTCCCGGGATAAGCGACTCGATCGGCGGTTGAATCACGTGACTATTCCCTGCCCCATTAACATGCGTGTTCATTTCGACTACCTCCTTCGCCTGCCCAACCTCCAGATCTGCATCGCATGTGGCGACCAGCAAACACCGCATTGACCACAAGATCCGCCCGATTCTACGGACACGCATCCAATCGCACCGTCCTATCTTATCGGAGTGCTTATCATGACCTACGGATCGATGATCCGTAGGTTTGCTCTCTCACGCGGACAAACGACGCGTACATGGGTTAATGACCAGGATCATGGGTTCTGCGACGCCCACATGTCCCGCAGCTTCATCTTGTCGATCTTGCCTACTGCATTCTTCGGAAGACTGTCGACGATGTTGATTACCACGGGTCTCTTGTAACGTGTCAGCTGGCTGGTGCAGTGCTCATCCAGCGCATCCGTACTGCCGCTGAATCCCGGGCGATACGTGACGTAGGCTATGACCGTTTCGCCAAGGGTCTCGTGGGGAGCTCCGATCACCGCCGCCTCGAGCACACCAGGAAACTCCGACAGCACGTCTTCAATTTCCCTGGGATAGATATTCTCGCCACCGCGAATGATCATTTCCTTCAGGCGTCCGACGATGGAAAGGTAGCCATCCTCATCGATACGCCCGATATCGCCGGTGTGCAGCCAGCCGTCGACGATTGTCTTCGCCGTTTCTTCGGGCTTCCCCAGGTAACCGCGCATAACGTTAGGGCCGTGGATCAGCACTTCGCCTGTAGCGCCCTGCGGCAGGTGCAGGCCGCGCGGATCAGCGATCGCGATGCGCTGTCCAGGGAAAGGCAGACCGACAGTGCCGGCCTTGCGTACACCATCCAAGGGATTGACGGTCGACCCGCAAGTGCCCTCCGAGAGTCCGTAACCCTCGATCAATGGAAAGCCGTAGCGGGTTTCAAAGCTCTTCAGCAGTTCCGCCGACGCGGGCGCTGCGCCGCAGATGCCGTACCGCAAGCTGGACGTGTCGGGTTTGACATGGTCCGGCAACGCATTGAGCAGCGCATAGATTGTCGGCACACCAGAAAAATACGTCGGCCGAAGTCGCTCGACGTCGTCGAAAAAAGTATCGATGTCGAAGCGCTCCCGGAGCGTGACCCGGCCGCCTGCTGACAGCGGTGACAAGGTGCTCACCAGGATGGCGTTGACGTGAAAGAGCGGCATCACAAGGAGGCAGTGGTCCGCTGCTGTAACCTTGAGCGAATGCCGGCCCATTTCCACCATCGCTTCGATATTGCTGTGATCGAGCATTACCCCCTTGGGCAGGCCTGTGGTACCGCTGGTGTAGATCAGCAGAGCCAACGCGGCAGGATCGTCGAACGGTACCCCGGTGTGGGGTTTCTCTCCGTTGAGCGCGGCGACCGGCAGAGATCGAATGTCCGGGACCACGGTTTCCCCTGTGGCATTGATCACCAGCGCCGCGCCCGAATCGACAATCTGATGAGTCGCCTCCTTGCGGGTCAGGCTAGGCTTGACTGGGGTGACGGCCGCACCCAAACGCCAGGCAGCGAACATCGTCACGACGAACTCCACCTGGTTAGGCAGCATGATCGCAATGACGTCCCCCGCCCATACACCGAGATCGGCGAATACACTCGCCGCTGCGAGGACTCTCGAATGGAACTCGCTGTTCGACAGGCTGGTGGTGGCATCCTCAACGCACGGAGCGTCGGGTGCCGACGCCGCACGCAATTCTGAAAGTCTGGAAAAACGCATCGCTATTCTCTACAGGAAAGTTGTCGTGAATATAGGCTCGGATCACTCGGCGACCCGAAGATGTCTGGTCAGAAATCGCGTCTGGTCCGACACGATCTGTTCGAAGTCGTCGCCCAAGTAGAAGTCAAAGTGCCCGGCGGAATAAAGCTTGATCTCGCCACGCGGCGCCCGGCGAGCCAAGGCGATGGTCTGATCCGGTGGCGTCACGGTGTCGGTGGTGCTCACGCAGAAAAGGATCGGAATTTCAACCCTCCGGGCCGAGCGTCCGGGCCGATAGGTAGCGATTTCGGGGATCACCCGCGCCGCAACGTGATTGACGAATTCCCCCCCCTTCGGCATCAGCGCCAGATATCCGGGCAATGCGTCATGGGCATTCATCAAGGCCGGCTTGCCAGGTGCCGCTGCGATTGGAACCATTACCGGCGGCCTGCCAAACATTCGGGCCGCGAAGTCGCGCACAACGGTCGGCGTGATTTTCATCGACCCTCGCACGCCTAGCGCGGCTGCTGAGGCCAGTCCATCTGTAAACGGACACTGGCTGACCGCCGCCAGCAGTTCGGGATGCCGGCTGGCCACCTGGATCGCGTGGCCGCCGCCAAACGAGCTGCCCCAGACTGCAACGCGGCTGCCGTCCACATCGCCGCAGTCTCTGACAAAGTTCAGCGCGGCGTCCCAGTCCGCAAGCTGGCGCTTCACCGACATCAGTTGCCTGGGTTTGCCACCGCTGTCGCCGAAATAACGGTAGGTGAACGCCAAAGTCGCCATCCCTGCGGCGGCAAAACGTTCCGAAAACGCGTCGAGGCGCATCTCGCGAACCGCGCCGAGCCCGTGTCCGAGGACCACGACTGGCGGCCGCGTCACCCCAACCGGCAAGTAGAGCCAGGCAGAGCAGTAGGTTTCGCCCGAGACAAAACTAACATCACGGCGGGTGAACTGGTAAGGAGGCGCTGACATGGAAATATGGTTCATTTTTTCCCACCGCTACTGGGCAAGGGGAAACGGCCCTGCTCAAGAGCCTCGCTATAGATTGCGGGGTCATACAAGGGTAAATCGCCGTCCCGGGCGGTTCGCTGCAGGTATTCGACCATCAGCGATTGCGCCGTCTTTGACGGGGATATCGTAATGAACTCCGCACGCTCCAGATGCAGTCCGTCTTCGAGCGACATCGATCCCCCGAGGTACACCGCACGCTTGATTGCCGCTATCGCGTCTCTCGAACGGGAACTCATGTACTCAGCAAGGGCAACGGCGCGATCGAGGAGCTCATCGGGCGGCGCCACTTCGTCGACCAGACCGATTTCGAGCGCTTTCTTCGGAGACACCGGCCGACCTTCAAGCATCATCATGAGGGCACGGTGAGCGCCGACCAGTCGCGTCAATCGCTGGGTGCCGCCGCCACCGGGATGGATTCCAAGAAGCACCTCCGGCTGCCCGATGAAGAAATCCCCGTCTGCCATCAGACGGACGTCGCAGGCTTGCGCAAGCTCGCTGCCCAGGCCCAGCGCGGACCCGTTCAGCGCTGCGACGAAGATGATGCCGCAGCTGTTCATCCGCAGAAACGTGTCGTGCAGCTGATCCAGTTGCATTCCGCCGTCCAGCGGCGTGATGGACGCGACTGCCGCCAGTGGGGGGACCTTGCGGACTGCGGCGGACGTGTGGGCGATCGCGGATGCCATGCCGCGCCCGACGGACGGGATACTCTTTCCTCCTTCCTGCAGCCAGCGAACGTCGGCATGCCCGATGAAACGCCCCGGATGCGTTCCGGTCAGGACCACTGCAGTGACGGCTGCGTCCGATTCCACCCTGTCGACCAGCGCCGAAAGCTCTCTGGCCATGTTCAGCCCCATCAGTCCAAGCGGGCCTCCTTCCAGCCGCACAATCAGTACGGAACCGCGGGCCTCCACATTGAGGTGCCCGGGCATCGGACGTGTCTTCTTCATCTCTCAGATCCTCTGAAGCGTGGAGCGCGAATGCAATCTCCATCAATAGTTTTCAGCGCCGGCTTTTATTGGTTTGCCCTCAAGCCACGAATTGTTTCGTCGGCGCCCGTGCAAATAACATCGTTATTGATTAGAATAACTTCGTTATGGAGCCATTGCAATATGTCCACTGCCAGGTCAAACCCTGATGTACGCGCGCGCCTCATCGAGGCAACGATCCGCCTGCTTGCGACAACTGGACCGTCCGAAGTTAAGGCACGCTCGGTGTCGAGCGAGGCGGGTCTGTCGACTATGGGCGTCTACACATATTTCGGCGGCGTGCCGGAACTTCTTCAGTCAGTTGCCGACGAAGGGCTTCGACGGCTCGCCGCCGCCTTCGAGCTGGTCCCGGATACGGATGACCCAATCGCCGATCTATGTTCAATGGCCCTCGCACACCGGGAAGTGGCACGTCGCAATCCCCATCTGTATGACCTGATGTTCGGCCTGTCGATCCACGGAAGATATAGCCTCTCATGGGGTACTGCGGCGCCGGTCTCGAGCGAACGCTCTCCAGCGTTCAAGGCAGCCTACTCACAACTTGTCAAGGCGTGCACCCGCCTGGTTGATGGCAATTACGTGAGAAAAATCGATCCCTCACTCATAGCCATGCAACTGTGGAGTGCCGTGCATGGATTCGTCATGCTTGAGCTTGCGGACCACTTTGCGGACGTAGCCGATCCCGCTCTTAAAATCCTTGTGCCCATGTGCAACAACCTCGTTGTCGGCCTCGGCGCAGTACGTGAATCCGTGGAGTCTTCGACCGCTACCGCGATTGCGGAAGCCGCGTCACTTGAAGGTCGATCGGCCAGAGATCGCACCCAGAAGTCAGGGAAAGCTAGGGCAAAATAAAGATTGATTCGGCGTTCGTTCGAGTGCACGCAGCACTGACGGACATTGCCGATGTCTGACGGAGATTTCGTCTGCTTTTTGCATGACCGATGAATGACCGCGTCGCCGCAGTATCTGGTCCATGCCACCATCCGAGGAAGGGAGGGGCGCTTCAGAATTCGGAAAATAAGGCACGCTATGCCTCCTCGCCTTCCCGATGCGGACCTGCCCATGCTACGGCAGGCCAGACTGGAGATCTCCCGGTTCCCGAACAAGGAGCGTGCCTGCGTGCCAGGGTCTTCGACCACGCCGAGTCGACGGAATGCTCGCAATATCGCGCCCCATCGTGTTGCCTTCCGCAATGTCAACAGCGTCGGCACTCGGGATATTTAAACTATCGCGGCTCAATGGCTGGCCCGCACGTACCCCTGTCAATGCTTCGCAGTATGTCTCGGGGACAACGTGGTTTGCTAGACCTTCGTTGTTAGGGATCCGGTGCAAATCGGAGCCACCGGTAGGTTAAGCTCGGGTTTTGACGAGCACGAGCAGGCTATGGGTAAGCTGGTAGACATCGACAGGCTATTCAACGGCCGCCACTTTGACCGCGAAGTCATCGTCCTGTGTGTGCGTTGGTATCTGCGTTACAAGCTCAGCCTTCGAGACCTCGTTGAAATGATGGCCGAGCGCGGGCTATCGCTGGCGCACACTACGATCATGCGCTGGGTCAAACGCTTCACGCCCGAGTTCGTCAAGCGCTGGGACCAGTTTGCGAAATCCGCTGGTCGTTCATGGAGAGTCGACGAGACGTATGTGAAAGTTCGAGGCAGATGGGCCTATCTTTATCGTGCAGTTGATCGCGCGGGAAAGACAGTCGACTTCCGGCTCAGCGCCAGGCGCGATGTTGCTGCGGCAAAGGCTTTCTTGGCGAAAGCGATCAGGAGTCAAGGGCGCGCTGCGAACACCATCACGCTGGACGACTACGCTGCGTCTCACCGCGCGGTGCGCGAAATGAAGGCGGAGCAGTTTCTGCCCGCGGACACGACGTTGCGATCGTCGAAGTATTTGAATAATTTGATCGAGCAGGATCATCGCAACATCAAGTCCAGGGTCAATGCAATGCTCGGCTTCAAACGCTTCAGGAATGCGGCCATTACGATATCGGGCATCGAACTGATGCATCGCATTCGCAAAGGTCAGTTCAACCTCGCACGATTGCGCTTCAAAGATACCACTGCGCCTGCTGTTTGGAAGGCCGTTCTTTCAGCATGATGATGCAATGGTGAACACGCCGATTTTCGCTCGCGCCCATAATTTGCACCACAGCCAACACTACCTGGTCGAGAGTGCTGTTTGTAAAAATCCTGAACTGGTCAATTACGTTCCCCGACCCGTCGGTGATCGCGTTATTGGTTTCATCGTCAGTGTCCTCTGTCCAGCCCGTGCCGAGGTTTGTTATTGCGGTACCCGTGGGATCGTAGGCGTCCAAAGAGAAAAGGCCTGCATCCTGTTCGTTTATTCCGGCGCTTGCGTCCATTTTCGCCCCCGACTGGTGGTTGCTAATTCACGTCAAAAAAAGATAGGTACATTCCCCTTTCGCGATCCTGGCCGAAAGACACCGGGTTTCCGGTGACACGCACCGTCGCGAATTCTCCAGGTCTGCCGCTTGGCGTCGCGGCGTTAAACCACGGCGAAGGAGGGGCGGCAAACAGTTGCGGACTGTCCGAAATGGACGTCTGGTTCCACTTGACGGCACCTGCGACATTAGCGCCGGCACTATAGTGGTTCCCAAATAGGACAAGCGTTTCATCCATCAGGCTATACAATTGCATCGCGTACTGAGTCGGACCGCAGCTGTAACCCGGTGCAAATGGCAGTCCGTCTCTTTCGATATGCGAAGGTCCATGGTGAGATAAACGAGTTCCCCACGGCTCTTGCCGCCGTAGCAGGCGAACAATTCTGGATTCGCTTGCGGATTCAGAGACTGAACCAACCGGAAACGTGCGGGAAGAATGGACCTCGCTCGCAGCTCACCTTGCGCATCAACGAGGATCACTTCAGTTTCTTCGCCTTGCATGACAGAAACAAGCAAGTTGCCCTCGGGCATCGAGCGCACCTGGCCCGGCGCACCACCTCCGACCAATTGCTTGGAGATTAATTTCTGCCATTTGACCGTCCCGTCGGCATTTACCGCGGCGATCCAGTGAAAATCGGTTCGTTGACCACCAGCAGCGTAGCGAGTAACCCCACCTGTCAATGCGAAACCGCCCAGCCAGGCAACGCACCCGTCAAGGAACGATACCTGCGCGACATTGCTTCCGGCTTGCGGCGTTACGAACTGTTTGCTAATGAGCTGTCCAGTCTCATTGAGCTTAACGAGCATTCCGCTGATCGCCGGTTTTCGCGGCTGCCCGAGATCCATCCTGCCGCACAACAAGACCCCCCCGTCCGGCGTTGCCATAGCTCCCACGAATTCGGGGTAGGAGCCGCCTGGCTCGGGATTGACGGACGTCATTGTGTATCGCCAGCGAACGGTACCGTTCCTGTCGACGTACGTGGCCCATGCGGCTTTGTCCTTCGGCATGCGACCCGCAATGACAAAGTCTTCGTCGTTCAGCCTTTCGATGGTTGCCGGATCCGGTATCGATCCCTTCTCTATGACAACCTCACGGACCAGATGAAACGTATCGGCGGCGTTACCCTCTGCGTGCGCACTCGGGGCCAAAGATAACGCGAGGACTAACGTAAGAATCGTATTCTTCATCATCGTGCAAACTCGCGTTGGACTACCGTCGCCTTGCCAACGAGCGAGCGGGCGCGCGATATCTGGTGAGATCGCACCATTCGTTGGATTGCGCCTTCAGTACATTGCAGACCAAGCCTGGCGAAAATTGGCCCCGCGTGGCGCTTGAGATAAAACGGCCCCGGGAAAGGGTCTCCCCGCGACCTATCCGATTCTCTCGCTGGATCGTAGACCGGCAATGTTAAATAGGAATGCTAAACGAATGGACATCGAAGAATAGTTGTCCATGAGTGGCTCCCCGAAGAATACGACCAATGCGATCTACGCCACGAAGGCAGTCACACGCCGCATCGCGTAGCACCAAACCCACGGCTTTGTCGGCGCAGCCGGCCTACGGTTTAATCGTTACATTTTGTTACTTCGTTTCCGCAGTTAATACCATCAATTTATGGCTTTCAAGTCAAGGTTAACCACTATGGGGCCCTTCAGAAAACGGAAAATAAAACACGTTAAGCGGACAACGCCCGTCTGGCTCGGGCTTCGCGCTACCGCGCGGCGAAGGCCTGAGTCATCTGACGTGCCCGCTTGACCTCGTCGCTTTGCAGGTAGCGGGAGGTGGTCGCGATCGAGGCGTGGCGCAGGTTGTCCCGAACCGTCGTCAGTTCCGCGCCACGTGCCAGAGCATGAGTGGCATGGGTGTGCCTCATCCAGTGCGGGCTGGCACGTCGCAGTTTTTCGGCGGCCGCAGGATGGTCGTCCGCGATGACATCAGCGACCCGGTTGAAGAAGCGCCGCATCACATTCCACAGGCGGGTGCCGGTGATGCCGGCTGTGCTGTCCTCGTCGAGGCTCGCGATGAGCGGTGTCCTGGGCTCCCAGCGCGCCGGTGTGACGGGCAAACGACGCTGTGTGAGATACCGATCGAGCGCTGTGTGCGCCAGCGGCGGCAGCGCGACCTTGCCGGGGCGACTCCCCTTGCCGACCAGATGCAGCCAGTGATCGCCATGCTCGCTCACGCGGACGTCGCCGAGTGTGGCACCGACAAGCTCACCCGCGCGCAGCCCGGTCGCGTAGGCAAAGTCGAGCAGAAAGCGCAGCCGCTGCACCGCCGGCTCCGACCAGCCGTACGACCACTCGAGCCCCTCGGCGATCGCGCGCATCAGCGCCCATTCACCTTCGGTGAAGCCACGTGACGTGTCGAGTGGCGTCACGCGCGTCTTGCCACGCACTTTAATGCCGGCAAAGGGATTGGCAAGCACATAGCGCTGCTCGATCAGCCAGCGAAACAGTGCGCCGATTACTGACAGCGCGTACGCGGTCGAACGCGCAGACAGGTTGCCGGTGAAGGGCCTCCAGTCCGGCGCAGTGCGTGGTCTCGGCGGCCCGACCCAGCGCTCGCGCGCCGTCAGACGGCGCAGAAACGCCCGGTACGCAATCGCGTCTTCCGTCGTCATGGTAAAACCCAGGTCCCGCGCTGATCCGAGACGCAGCGCAGGAAGGAATCATCCAGAATCCTTCCTGGGAACAAGCCGTGACGTTCGACATCGCGGACGACGAGCAGCACCACGATAGAAATCCTCGTTACTGCGTATAAGCCACGAAGCCACAATCAGGACTACGATATATTAATGCCCGCGGAGGAACTTCCTGCTTCGGCGTCTCGCGATGCGATCACTGTATCAATTGCGGGTCTCGCCACCGTTGGCGTGTCGGTTGGATGCATATGACGGAGTGCGCCGGGACACTTGAAGGAGTGGCGAACAACAGGGTCTGTTGTAGCCGAAAAATGTGCCCTTACCCTGGCTCGCTTGCCCATGGGTCGCCAAGCCGGAAGTGCAGCGTCAGCGCTTTTCGTCGGGACTACATCTCGTTCGCAGCGATGCGGCTTGGCAACAGAGCGCCCGTGCGCTCGAGGACCGGGTACGCGGCTGCGGCCACAATATGCGAATTGATGAGCTTCAGATCACGAAGCAGATCGAGGTGCAGCGCACTGGTTTGGGCGCTGTCTATGCGACCGGCGCGCAGCCGCTCAAAGTGCGAGGCCGTTGCGGCAGACTCCGCTTCCCTGAAGGCCACCTTTTCGTCAGCCAGCATGTGTGCGGTGCGTGGATCCTCCGTCATGAAGAGCGACGCAGCGGTACGCAGATTGGTCATCAGCCGGTCCATCATGGCCAGCAGGTCCGCTTCCCCTTCCTTCGAAAACGCGAGTCCGCGCTTTACGCGCTTGGTGGCGTGCGGGAGCAGATTCAGATCCACCACATCGCCCGCCTGCTCGATGTTGATCACGAAGGTCAGGATTTCGTGCAACCGCCGATGGTCGTCCTCGACAAGCTGTTCCGGATCGAGCGACGTCAGGTACGTCTTGATCGCTGTATTCAGGCTATCCAGCACGTCATCGTGCCGGCGGGTTTCCGCAATCAGTTTCCGGTCGCCCTCTACCAGCGCCGCGCGGGCACCCGCCAGCATCTCACCGAGCACATCGGCCAGCCGCAGCGCCTCACGTGCCGCATTGCCAAGCGCCACCATTGGAATCTGGCGGGCGGCCGGATCGAGATACAGCGGCCGCGACGGGTCGGCCGAATCAGCGCGCGGGGGCAGCAGCCGGCCTAGCAGGCGTGCGTACGGGGACAGCACCGGCAGGAACAGGCAGGCCAGCACCAGATTGAAGAGCGTATGAAAATCGGCCACCACCCGGGCATTGTCAGGTTCAAGCGTGACCATGAGCCGGCCAAGTGGCCCGAGCGCGGCGAGCGCCATTACGATGCCGACGCCACGCGAGAGCAGATTGCCTAACGGCAGCCGCCTCGAGGCCGGATCGCCGGCGGTGCCCCCCTCCACCAGTGGATTGATTGCGGTGCCGAGATTCGCTCCCAGCACCAGCGCGAACGCGGCATCGGGCGGGATCACATTCTGCGCACACAGCGACATGATGAGCAGGACGATCGCGACGCTCGAATGCGCGGCCCAGGTCAGACCGGCCGCCAGCAGCACATCGACCACCGGCGCGGTGGATGCGGCACCCAGCAGCATGCGCAGGCTGGGCGCATCCTCGTAGTCCGTCATCAGCCCGAGTAGCTGGTGAAGCGCAAGCAGCATCAGGCCCAGGCCAATCAGCA
>NZ_LXKA01000377.1 GCF_001645125.1 Paraburkholderia ginsengiterrae
CGCTCTCGGCGGCGCGCATGGGCGTGAAGGCGATCATCGTGGTGCCGGTCACCACGCCGCAGGTGAAGGTCGATGCGGTGCGCGCGCACGGCGGGCCGACCGTCGAGGTGGTGCAGTTCGGCGAGTCATACAGCGACGCCTACGGCCACGCGGTGAAACTGCAGGAGGAACGCGGCCTGAGCTTCGTGCATCCGTTCGACGATCCGTACGTGATCGCCGGCCAGGGCACCGTCGCGATGGAGATTCTCAGCCAGCATCAGGGGCCGATTCACGCGATCTTCGTGCCGATCGGCGGCGGCGGACTGGCGGCCGACGTGGCGGCGTACGTGAAGTCGGTGCGCCCCGAGATCAAGGTGATCGGCGTGCAGACCGACGACTCGTGCGCGATGGCGGCCTCGCTGAAAGCGGGCGAGCGGGTCACGCTCAACGAGGTGGGGCTTTTCTCCGACGGCACGGCGGTGAAGCTGGTCGGCGAGGAAACCTTCCGCCTGTGCAGCGAGTATCTCGACGACGTCCTGCTCGTGAATACCGACGCGCTGTGCGCCGCGATCAAGGACGTGTTCCAGGACACCCGCAGCGTGCTGGAGCCGGCCGGCTCGCTCGCGGTGGCGGGCGCGAAGCAGTATGCCGAGCGCGAGGGCATCGAGAACCAGACGCTGATCGCGATCACCTCCGGCGCAAACATGAACTTCGACCGCATGCGCTTCGTGGCCGAGCGCGCCGAAGTCGGCGAGGCACGTGAGGCGGTGTTCGCCGTGACGATTCCCGAGGAGCGCGGCAGTTTCCGGCGCTTCTGCGAACTGGTCGGCACGCGCAGCGTCACCGAGTTCAACTACCGGATTGCGGACGCGAATTCGGCGCATATCTTCGTGGGCGTGCAGATCAGGAATCGCAGCGAACTGGCGCAGATCGCGGGCGCGTTCGACGCGCACGGCTTTCCCACCGTCGACCTGACGTTCGACGAACTCTCCAAGCAGCACATCCGCTACATGGTGGGTGGCCGTTCGCCGCTCGCGCACGACGAACGGCTGTTCCGATTCGAGTTTCCCGAGCGGCCGGGCGCGCTGATGAAATTCCTCTCGTCGATGGCGCCGAACTGGAATATCAGCCTGTTCCACTACCGCAACCAGGGTGCGGACTACAGCTCGATCCTGGTCGGCATCCAGGTGCCCGAGAGCGAGACCGCGGAGTTCGAGCGCTTTCTCGCCACGCTCGGCTATCCGAACTGGGAAGAGACGCAGAACCCGGTGTATCGGTTGTTTCTGGCGTAGCTTGGCGAAGCTGAATGGATCGGGGTTTACCTTGATGCAGCCAAGCCCAGCGCGAAGAATCCGCCGGCCGGCGAATGCGCCTGAATGAGCTGCGAGCCCCGTCCAGATTGCGTTTGCGCGCGGATGCGCTGATCGGTCGCGCTCACCTGGGCCCATCCATTATCTCGAAATTACATACGGCCTATCCACCGTATCGCGTTGCGCGATATAGCGCGTGATCGTCAAACTGAATGCAACTCAAACACCGCATTCAGGAGACACCTCATGCGCACCCAGGTTGGCATTATCGGCGCCGGGCCCGCGGGCCTGCTTCTTTCCCATCTTCTTCATTTGCGCGGCATCGACTCCGTCGTGCTCGAGTCGCGCACACGCGAGCAGATCGAATCCACCATCCGCGCAGGCGTGCTCGAACAGGGCACGATGGACCTGCTGACGGAAGCTGGCGTGGGCGCGCGTATGAGGGCCGAAGGCGCGCTGCATCACGGCTTCGAACTGGCGTTCGAAGGCAGGCGGCGCCGCATCGACCTGACCGGACTCACCGGCCATTCGATCACGGTCTACGCGCAGCACGAAGTCATCAAGGATCTGGTCGCGGCGCGCGTGGCCGCCGATGGCAAGCTGCGCTTCGGTGTATCGGAGACGTCGATTCACGGCATCGATACCGACCAGCCGTCGATCCGCTATCGTCACGAAGGCGAGGCGCACGAACTGCAATGCGATTTCGTGATCGGCTGTGACGGTTTCCATGGTGTGTCGCGTGGGGCGATTCCGCAAGCGCTGAAGAAGGATTTCGAACGGGTGTACCCGTTCGGTTGGTTCGGAATCCTGTGTGAAGGGCGGCCCTCGTCGGACGAACTGATCTATGCTCGTCACGAGCGCGGCTTTGCGCTGGTCAGCACGCGATCGGCCAATGTGCAGCGCATGTATTTCCAATGCGACCCGAAGGATTCCGTCGAGAACTGGTCCGACGACCGCATCTGGGCGGAACTGCATGCCCGTGTCGATTCGCACGACGGCCAGCAGATTGTCGACGGCAAGATTTTTCAGAAGAACATTGTGGGCATGCGCAGTTTTGTCTCGGCCACGATGCAGCATGGGCGTCTGTTTCTCGCGGGCGACGCGGCGCATATCGTGCCGCCGACCGGCGCCAAGGGCATGAACCTGGCCGTTGCCGACGTGCGCCTGTTGTCCCGCGCACTGGATGCGTTCTACGTCGACAATCGCACGGACCTGCTCGACGGCTACAGCGCAACCGCGCTCAAGCGCATCTGGCGTGCCGAGCATTTCTCGTACTGGATGACCAGCATGATGCACCGCATCGAAGGTGCGTCGCCGTTCGAGCAGCAGCTTCAGGTGGCCGAGCTCGAATATGTGACGACCTCGCGCGCGGCCGCTACCGCCATGGCGGAAAACTACGTCGGCGTGGCGGTAGCGTAAGCGGGCAGCTAATTTGCCACCTAATTTGCCACCTAATTTGCCACCTAAGTTGCCAACTTAGACGGCAACCTAGCGGTCGGCCTCGCGGCTGCCGAACAGCTCATCGAGTCGCGCGCCGGCCGCCGCGCCTTCAAACCCGTCGAAGCGGCCCTCAACCAGCGACTGCGCCGCGCGCATGAATCCGCCCCATGCCGCGCGCGCCAGCCCGCCGCCGACGCTGATGCGCCGCACGCCGAGCGCGGCGACGTCCTGCACCGTGAACGGCGAGGTCGAGCCGATCAGCAGGTTGACGGGCTTCGGCGCAACCGCGGCGACCACGGCTTCGATCTGTTCGCGTGTCTTGATGCCAGGCGCGTACAGGCAGTCGGCGCCGGCCGCGGCATAGGCCTTCAGGCGAGCAATCGTGTCGTCCAGGTCCGGCGAGCCGGCGAAGAAGTTTTCCGCACGGCCGACCAGCAGCGTGTCGCCACCGCTTGCGTCGATCGCGCGGCGTGCGGCGCTGAGCCGTTCAACCGCGACCTCGATAGGGAAGAGAGGGGCGGCGGGGTCGCCCGTGGAATCTTCGATCGACAGCCCGGCAACACCCGTCTCGACCGCCAGCCTGACGCTTTCCGCCACCTCGGCGGGATTGCGCCCGAAGCCGTTCTCGAAGTCGGCGTTCACCGGCAAGTCCGTGGCCTCGACGATCTCACGCAGATGCGCGAGGATGGCCGCGCGGGGCAGATTGTTGTCGGCGTGTCCGGTGGACCAGGCAAAGCCGGAACTGGTCGTGGCGAGCGCCTGGAAACCGAGCATCTGCAGATAGCGGGCGCTGCCGGCATCCCACGGATTGGGCAGGACGAAACAACCGGAAGCGTGCAGTGCCTTGAAAGCGGCGCGCTTCTCGGCAGTGGTGCGGGGCATGGCATATCTCCCTGAAGGCGGGCAAAAGCGGGCGAGCCTGGGCTGCCCTTGCCGGTTAGACGGCTTCGAGGTCCACGGCCAGGAACCCGATGCCGCTGTCGGAAGCATTATCGACGAAGTCAGTCGGGACGTACCGCGCGCTCAACGCGCTGATTTCCGTAGTGTCCCGACTTTCGTCCGCATGGTGGTACCGACTAACCCGCGTTCCAGTACGATGCGCGTGCCCGAGCGCTTACGCCTTCGCGGTCGCTTCGAGTTCCGCGAGACGTTTGCGCAGCAGACGATCCTCCTGGAAACGGCTGGTTTCGTCGCGGATGACCGCAACAATCCCGGTGAGCTCGTTTTGCGGCGAATGCAGCAGCGCGACCGTAAAGGCAATGGACAGCGAGCGCCCGTCCTTGTGCACCGCGGGCACCCGCAGCACGTCGTTGCCGTAACGGGTTTCGCCCGTTGCCATGGTCTTGTGATAGCCGTCCCAATGGCGGCCGCGCAAACGCTCCGGAATGATCAGGTCGAGCGAATTTCCGAGCGCCTCGCCTTGCGTAAAGCCGAACATGCGCTCGGCCGCGGGATTCCAGAACGTGATGCTGCCGCTGGCGTCGGAAATGACGATCGCGTCGCCGATGACGGTGGCGAGTTGCTGAAAGTCGATGGCATTCTGCATGGCGCTCCCGAAAGAAGATCACAGATGGCTCAAGGGAGACGGCGCCGCGCGGACGCCGCCTCGATAAGCTCGAGCATACAACCGGGCGGCCCCCGGTGCCGTCAAACCGCCTTGATTTCACGCAGGTTGAAGATGTCCTGCTGGCTGTAGCCAAGACCTGCCAGCACTTCTTCCGTGTGTTCGCCGAGCAGCGGTGAGGCGGTGACCTCCGGCTGCAGATCCGAGAATTTGATCGGACTGCCAACGGTCAGATAGGTGCCGCGTTTCTTGTGCGGCACTTCGACGATCGTGCCGCTTGCGCGCAAGGAAGGATCGTTGGCGAGTTCCTTCATGGTCAGCACGGGCGCGCACGGAATGTCGAACTTGCGCAAAATATCGACCGCTTCGAATTTGGTCTTGTCGGAGAGCCAGGCTTCGATGGTCTTGAAGATCTCGAAGATATGCGGTTGACGCGCTTCAGGGGTCTTGTAGGCGGGGTCATCGATCCACTCGGGTTTGCCGAGTGCATGACAGATCGGTGCCCATGCATGGCCCTGGATCGTGAAGTAGATATAGGCGTTCGGATCCGTTTCCCAGCCCTTGCACTTGAGCACCCACCCCGGCTGGCCACCGCCGCCCGCGTTGCCGCCGCGCGGCACCACGTCGCTGAATTCGCCGTGCGGATATTGCGGATATTCCTCGAGATAGCCAACACGCTCCAGCCGCTGCTGGTCGCGCAGTTTCACCCGGCACAGGTTCAACACGCTGTCCTGCATCGACACCGCCACCTTCTGGCCTTTGCCGGATTTGTCGCGCCCCAGCAGCGCGGTCAGAATGCCGATAGCCAGATGCATGCCGGTATTGCTGTCGCCCAGCGCCGCCGCGCTGATGGTCGGCGGGCCGTCCCAGAAGCCGGTGGTGGAGGCCGCGCCGCCCGCGCATTGCGCGACGTTTTCGTAGACCTTCAGGTCGTCGTAATGATGGCCGTCGCTGAAGCCTTTCACCGAAGCTACGATCATCTTCGGATTGAGTTCGTTCAGGCGTTCCCACGAAAAGCCCATGCGGTCCAGCGCGCCCGGCCCGAAATTCTCGACCAGCACGTCGGATTCGCGGACCAGCTTTTCGAGTATCTCCTTGCCTTCAGGTTTCTTGGTATCCAGCGTCAGCGACTTCTTGTTGCTATTGAGCATCGTGAAGTACAACGCGTCGGCGTCGGGAATGTCGCGCAACTGATTGCGCGTGACGTCGCCCGAACCCGGGCGTTCGACCTTGATGACATCCGCGCCGAACCAGGCGAGCAACTGCGTGCACGCGGGGCCGGCCTGAACGTGGGTGAAGTCGATAATCTTGATGCCTTCGAGTGGTTTGGTCACTTTGATTTCTCCGGGTTGCTCGTGGTTACGCGTTTACTTTTTCATCGCCGCGCTTTGCGGGTTCAGATTGGTCAGGCGGCCGCTTTCGGTGCCCGCCGCTTCATCGATCACGGCGTTGATCAGCGTCGGCTTGCCCGAGGCGATGGCTTCGAGCAGCGCGTTCGTGAGTTCTTCCGGCGTGGTCGCGTGATGGCCAACGCCGCCGAAGGCCTCGATCATCCTGTCGTAACGGGCGTTCTTGACGAACACGGTGGGCGCGACGTCCTTGCCGCCGGTCGGGTTCACATCGGTGCCGCGATACACGCCGTTGTTGTTGAACACGATCGTGCAAACCGGCAGGTCGTAACGGCAGATGGTCTCGAGTTCCATGCCGCTGAAGCCGAACGCGCTGTCGCCTTCGATCGCAACAACCGGCTTGCCGGTCGTCACCGCCGCGCCGATCGCGAAGCCCATGCCGATGCCCATGATTCCCCACGTGCCCGAATCGAAGCGTTTGCGCGGTTCGGCCATGTCGATGATGCTGCGCGCGTAGTCGAGCGTGTTCGCGCCCTCGTTGACCACGTTGATGTCCGGCCGCGTTTTCAGCACGTCGCGGATCGCGCGCAACGCGCTGTGGAAATTCATCGGCGACGGATTCTTGTCGAGCGTCGCGGCCATCTTCGCGAGGTTTTTGTTCTTGCGTTCTGCGATTGCGCTGAGCCACTCCACGCCGGGTTTCGCGTAGCTCGCGTCGAGTCCTGCGCGAAGCGCCGCCACGCACGAGGCGATATCGCCGATCACCGGCGCGGCAATCGCCACGTTGCTGTCGATTTCAGTCGGCGAGATGTCGATCTGGACGAACTGCTTGGGCTGCGCGCCCCACGTTTTGCCCTTGCCGTGCGACAACAGCCAGTTCAGCCGCGCGCCGATCAGCACGACCACGTCCGCTTCCTGCAGCACGAACGAGCGGGCCGCCGCTGCGGATTGCTCGTGCGTGTCGGGCAGCAGACCCTTGGCCATCGACATCGGCAGATACGGAATGCCGCTCTGTTCGACGAAGGCGCGAATCTCCGCGTCGGCCTGAGCGTAGGCGGCCCCTTTGCCGAGCAGGATCAGCGGACGCCTGGCGCTCTTCAGCACATCGATAGCACGCCTGACCGATTCTGGTGCGGGAATCTGGCGCGGCGCGGCGTCGACCACGCGCACCAGCGACTGCTGCGCCTTCACGGCATCCAGCGTTTGCGAAAGCAGCTTGGCCGGCAAGTCCAGGTACACACCGCCCGGGCGGCCCGAGACCGCGGCGCGAATCGCCCGCGCCACGCCGATGCCGATGTCCTCGGCATGCAGTACGCGATACGCGGCCTTCGCATACGGCCTGGCCGCGTTCAACTGGTCCATCTCTTCATAATCGCCTTGTTGCAGATCGACGATCTCACGCTCGCTCGAACCGCTGATCAGGATCATCGGGAAGCAGTTGGTGGTCGCGTTGGCGAGCGCGGTGAGGCCGTTCAGAAAACCTGGCGCCGACACGGTCAGGCAGATTCCGGGTTTCTGCGTGATGTACCCGGAGATTGCCGCTGCATTGCCGGCGTGCTGTTCATGGCGAAACCCGATGAAACGCATTCCTTCCGCTTGTGCAAGCCGCGCCAGATCGGTAATGGGGATGCCGACCAGTCCGAAGATGGTGTTGATGTCGTTCAGCTTCAGCGCGTCGATGACGAGATGGAATCCATCGGTCATGCTGGTGGCCTGCTGCTCTAGCGTGTTGTCAGCGTTATGGGTGTCGGCTTCTGCCATGACATGTCTCCTTGGTGGCTGGGCGTGGTGGGGTTCGTCGCGAGTTGGGTGCTCACGTTGTCATTCATTCAGGCGAGCGGCCGGAGGACGGCTGCAGGCGCACTTCCGCAAGTTCTGCGAATTCGGCAAGAGCGGCGCCGGCCGGCGCGCCCGAGTTTTCGATCCAGCGCTTTCTCATGGGGGCGAGGATGAACTTCGCGGACACGGCGGCCGCGATCGATATCACGGCTGCCGAGATGAACACGGTGCTCCACCCGCCGTACGCGGACAGCACCGAGGCAATCGGCACCAGCATCGACGCGGTCCCCTTCGCGGTGTAGAGCGTGCCCGCATTGGCCGCCGCGTATCGGCTGCCGAACGTGTCCGCACAGGTGGCCGGGAAGATCGAGAAGATCTCGCCCCAGCACAGGAACACGGCGGCGGCGAAGAACATGAAGGCATACGGGTTGTGGCCGAACTGCATGAGCCCCAGCAGCGCCACGCCTTCACCGAGAAAGATCATGAACATGGTGTTTTCACGGCCGATGCGGTCCGACAGAAAACCGCACAAGGGGCGGGTGAAGCCGTTGCACAGATTGTCGATCGACAGCGTCATCGTCAGCAGCGGCAGCGTGATGCCCAGCAAATTCACCGGCATTTTGGCAAAGCCGTATTCCCTGGCGATCGGCCCGAGCTGTGCGGTCGCGATGATGCCGCCGGCCGCGACGAACACGAACATCAGATACAGCACCCAGAAGAGCGGCGAACGGATCATCTCGCCTGGCGTGTAATCGATCCGGCTCGCCGCGATGCGCGTGGCCGCGCGGGCGGTGGCGGGCGGTTTCGGCCGGATCAGCAGGGTGGCGAGCAGCAGGATGCAGACGCCCTGAAAAATGCCGAAGAACATGAACGTGTGCTGGTAGCCCGAGCGCTGGATCATGTTGGCGATCGGAATCACGGTGATGGCCGCGCCGGCGCCGAACCCCGCTGCGGTCAAACCGGCCGCGAGACCGCGTTTGTCCGGAAACCATTTGAGCGCCGTGCCGACGCACGTGCCGTACACGCAGCCCGCGCCGATCCCGGCGATGACGGCTGCCGCATAGAGTTCAGCCAGACTGCTTGCATGCGCATCGATAATCCAGCCGAGCGCCGCGCAGATCGAACCGCCTATCACGACCGGACGCGGGCCGAACTTGTCGACCAGCCAGCCTTCTAGCGGCACGAGCCAGGTCTCGGTGACGATGAAGACCGAGAACGCGGTCTGGATTGCCGCCTGGCCCCAATGGTGGGCGTTGTCCATCGGCACGACGAACAGCGTCCACGCATATTGCAGGTTCGCGACGAGCCCCATGCACACAATGCCAATTGCCAGTTGCACCCAGCGGTGATGCCGCAGTGGCGTGCTGCCGCTTCCCGCTGCGTTGGAATGTCCCATGTCCTCGTCTCCTGTCGATTCCGTCGCGCTCAGGCGGCACGTTGGATTTACATGATCGAATCGCCGCATAGCCCGTGTGTCCGAGGGCAATGAGGCGGCAATGGTCGGTCAGAGGGCATTCAACTGCCGAAAACCCCGACGCGCTGATCGAGCGACAACGGCGCTAATGAAGTTGTGCGTGCAACGCGTCTGAGAGGATGCTGCGCGCGAACAGCGATAAGCGAAAGTCAAACATTTTTATGGTTTTCATTCAGTATCGCGAATGGATAGACCTGCTTCTGGTCACGCAATGGCGAAGACTACGGCTTGGCGCGCAAGAGCGGCGAGGGATGAGATACGTTCAGATGGGTACAACGGATATATAAATTCTTTGTTATCGTTATTCGAATAAACTTTAATTATCGTTTATCTATTCGGTTCTCTAAGCTTGGTCGTGCCACTTGCCAGAAGGAGACGGCCATGAACCCCTCATCATTGAACGCTCGCCATAGCGCGCATGACGCGGAAATCGACGCTCATCTGTGTGCCTATAATTCGGCTTTCGACGAACTCGGTTTGCGTTTTCGTTGGGACGCACACACGCTGGTGTCGCTGGCGGTGATCGACGGCGAGCAGGCACGAATCGCCACCTACATCGAGACGCATCATGCGCACTTGCTGACGGCGTATAGCGCCGCGTTCCTGAGCCAGGCGATTCTCGAGAAGAAAAACGCGCGCTATCCGGGGTGTGTGTCGATACGCGTTGAGAGTTCGCCGCGTTCGAACCAGGTGGTGCCCCAGTCGCGCATCACCAGTTCGAGCGAGCCGGTGTCGTATGAGATGGCGTTGCCGGCGCTGGCCGGCATCTAGATGGCGGACGCGAGGCGCGGCACGTTGCGAATAACGTGACGTGCCCGCGGCGGCGACTCGCGACCGCGTTGGTATTTCGCGGCCGCGTGCCCGGTGTCACTGACGCTTACTGCGCAACCGCCTTGCCCGATGCGTCCTTCACCTTCTGTTTCCACTGCGTACGGACCTCGCTCGTCACCGTTTCCGGCAGCGAAATGTAGTCGAGATCGTCAGCTGCCTTGCTGCCGTTCTTGAACGCCCAGTCGAAGAATTTGAGCGTTTCCGCGCCTTGCTGCGGTTTGTCCTGGGTCGTGTGCAGCAGGACGAACGTTGCGCCGACCACCGGCCATGCGTCCTTGCCCGGCTCGTTCGTGAGGATCTGATAGAACGAGCTCTTCCCGTCCGCGCCCGCGGCGGCGGCCTTGAACGTGTCGGTCGTCGGCTCGACCACCGTCCCTGCAGAATTCTTCATCGCGGCATACGTCATGTGATTCTGCTTCGCATACGCCCATTCCACATATCCGATGGCGCCGGGCAGACGCTGCACGAACGCCGCCACGCCGTCATTGCCCTTGCCGCCCGTGCCCGTCGGCCAGTTCACGGTGGTGCCTTCACCCACTTTCGACTTCCACTCCGGGCTCACCTTGGACAGATAGTTGGTCCAGATGAAGCTGGTGCCTGAACCGTCGGCGCGGCGAACCACGGCGATGTCGGTATCCGGCAATTTGATCTTCGGATTCAGCGCGGCGATTGCCGGATCGTTCCACTTCTTGATCTTGCCCAGATAAATACCGCCGAGCACTTCACCCGAGAGCACCAGTTCGCCGGCCTTCACGCCCGGCACATTGATCGCCGGCACCACACCGCCGACCACCGTCGGGAACTGGAACAGACCCGCCTTCGCGAGTTCGTCGTCTTTCAGCGGGGCGTCCGAGCCGGCGAAATCCACGGTCTTCGCGTTGATCTGCTTGATGCCGCCCGACGAACCGATGCCCTGATAGTTGACTTTGCCGCCGCCGGTCTTTTGATAGGCGTCGGCCCATTTGGTGTAGATCGGCGCGGCAAAAGTGCTGCCGGCGCCAGTGATATCGGCGGCGTGTGCGACGCTGACGCAAAGCGCGCAGGCAAGTAGCGTGAGTTGCTTGAGTTTCATGTCGAGACTCCTCTTGGTGTTTGGATCGACTTCAATGGGCGCAACTTAAGGCCCGCATGTGACGTTCTTGTGACCATCCGGATTCATGCACGCCATTGCCTGGGCTTAAGGATCCACTAAGCCAGAATAGGCAAAAGTGCACGGTTAACCTGCTCTTGATCGGCGCTATAGACCCGCGTCTATTTGTCAGTTTAGTTGGTGCCCGGCCCAACGCAGACATCGCATGACGATCGTTGGAGTCGCAGTATCGCTGCGCGTTTCCTGGGAACGAACGGGGGTGGCATCCCGTTTTGGAAAACGGCAGGACTTGTGGGGAAGGGGGCTAAGTGTGGCTGGTTTGAGCGAGCCGGCGGGTGGTGGCGCGCATGTCGGCAGCGCAAGGGG
>NZ_LXKA01000378.1 GCF_001645125.1 Paraburkholderia ginsengiterrae
TTCTTCCAGATTGGCTGTGGCGCCGGGTTGACCAAAACCCGGGCGACGCAGCAACCCGTCAAAGCCTGATGACCATAGCGAGTCGGTCCCACCCCTTCCCATCCCGAACAGGACCGTGAAACGACTCCACGCCGATGATAGTGCGGATTACCCGTGTGAAAGTAGGTCATCGTCAGGCTCCCCCTGCAGTATCAGAAACCCCACCCCAAAAGGTGGGGTTTCTGCGTTTACGCGGCCGGAATACACCGTACAGCGCGTCCGTTGACCACCAGAAATTCTTCGACGAGGTTTCCCTCGCCGCTCCACATCATCCGGTTCGACTAAGCTCGTTTTCGCATCGGCGCCTGATAGGCCACGCCTGCCGTAAAGCGGTCGAGTCGTTCACTCGCATCGGTAATTGCCCACAGGGGCGCCCTGTGCAACTGCTGGTCATAATTCGTTGCGATCGTCGCAAAAAGCGCAAACCCCGCGTCGTCCAGTTTCCACTCGCCGGTTTCCCGGCCGATATCAAACACAGCTGACACCGCGCGCTCCGCCGTAGCGAGCTGTTCGCCGGTCACCGAACCAAACCCCGATTCAGCCAGAAAGCCAGTCAACAGCATGATCTGCGTGAGTGTTTGCGCATCCGTCACGCCGCCGACGCCCCGGCGCAAGGCGTCGAGTGCCAGATGCACCCGTAGCGCGAGGTCGTCGGCGATTGGCCGGGCGATCGGTAGCAGCATGGCCTTGGCATGCCGCGAACGCGCCGCGCCAGTGTTACGGGATAAGGGAATAGGTTGTGCCATAAAGGTCTGATGTATCTGTCTTTGCAGATGCAATAACGGCGCGGCCCGAAAAAGGTTGAGTCCTTGTTCTGCATGCTGCGGCGCAGCACAAAACCAGACCCTGGCGCCAAAGCTTCCGCACACAACCTGCGGATCGCCACTTCTCTATCGAGCAGGGCGCTATCCTTTAGTCTGACATTGCTGGCGATACCCCCGCCACGCAACAGACAAGGAGACCAGACGCATGAAGATTCTCATCGCGCGGATGAACCACGAGACCAATACGTTTTCGCCGGTGGCGACACCGTTGGCCGCGTTTGGCCGCAACGGTCCCAGTTATGGCGAACACGCGTACAACGAAAACAAAGGCATGCAGACCGCGATGGCCGCGTTCATCGACGCCGCCGAACGCGAGCATGCCGAGATTGTGACGCCGGTGTCCGCATCGGCGAATCCCAGCGGGCCGGTTGAGGCCGCCGCGTACGATGCGATCAGCGAGGCGATCGTTGCAGCCGCAACGGACTGCGACGCCATCATGCTCGATCTGCACGGCGCCATGGTGGCCACGAATTCGAATGATGGCGAAGGCGACCTGCTCGAGCGGCTGCGCGCCTTGCTGCCAGACGCACCGATTGCAGTCGCGCTCGATCTGCACGGCAACGTTACGCAGAAGATGATCGATAGCGCTGATGTCATCGTCAGCTTCAAAACCTATCCGCATGTCGATATGTATGAGACCGGCGCGCATGCGGCGCGTTTGATGTTCGACCTCATCCATCGCAAGACGAAGCCGGTGATTGCATGGCGCCAGCCGCCTCTGATGACGCACACGCTGCGCAGCGCGACCGCCGAGGGCGCGATGAAACGCGTCGTGGATGCCGCACGCGCCGCAGAGGCCGATGGCATGCTCGCGGTGTCGGTGCTGTCGGGTTTCTCGCTGGCCGACATCGAGGCACCGTGTATCAGCGTCGTGGTCGTCGCGAACAACGAACGTGCTGAGGCCGAAGCGGTGGCGGAGCGCATCGCGCGGCAGATCTGGGACGAGCGCGACGATTTCGTCTATCGCAGCGCGCCGCTCGCCGAATCGGTTGCGCAAGCCGCAGTGCTCGCGCAGGGTGCCGACAAGCCCGTGCTCCTGCTCGATCATGGCGACAACTGCATGTCGGGCGGAACATGCGACACGATGGATCTGCTGGAAGAAGCGTTGCGGCAGAAACTCGACGGCATAGTCAGCGGGCCGTTGTGCGATCCGCAAGCGGTCGCGGCGTTGATGGCGGCCGGCGTCGGCAGCACGGTGAGCGTGACCGTCGGCAATAAGGCCGCGAGCGACACGGTGACGCCGCGCCCGCCTCTCGCCGTGACCGGCGTGGTGCGCGCACTGACCGATGGCGAGTATGTGATCAGCGGCCCGACCTACACCGGGCAGCGTGCCTTCATGGGACGCGCGGCCGTGCTCGACACCGGCTCCGTCAAGCTTGTCATGACGGAGCACACGCATGAGCCGTGGGACCTTGGAGTGTTTGAGAGCGTCGGTATCGATCCGCGTCGCGCGCGTTTCCTGTTGCTCAAATCGCGCATGTATTGCCGGCCGGTTTTCGTGCCGATTGCCGAGGCGCTGGTGGAGTGCGACAGTCGTGGCGTGACGAGTTCGGATTACGGTCTATTCGCTTTCGAGCACCTGAAGCGGCCGGTTTATCCACTGGATACGCGGACCGAGTGGGCGTCCGCGAATTGAATGACGCACACGCCTCGCTTAAAGTGCCGTTTGGGGCTTGTGCCGGGCGCACAGGTTCTCTATAATTCGCGCCTCTAAAGGCTCGTAGCTCAGTTGGTTAGAGCACCACCTTGACATGGTGGGGGTCGTTGGTTCGAATCCAATCGAGCCTACCAACGCATCCATGACGTAGACGAAAGCGGTTCCGCTTTCGTCTACGTCAGGTTCTCGCATCACCCCGGCGCACGGGTTCATCGTGCGGCCGCCAGTCGATACTCTCCATTGCGCAGTGCCTCAATGTCCATCGCAGCGTAACGCGCTCGCGAATGTCTTCGCGCGCCCGCTGTGGCTTCCATCACGGATGAAGCAGATCGAAACCTGCCAGCGCGACAACGCCGCTCACGACGATCAGCGCAACCGAATGTTGTCCGAAATAAAGAAGACCCGCTGCTGACCAACTGGTTAGCGCGAACGCGGCAATCTGTTTCATGCTTTAGAACCCCAAGGCAACAGCCAACAACCCACTGACTACACCACACGCCACGACGGCCAGCGCCACGACCGTCAGCACGCGCTTCGGGAACGAGCGCCCGAGCATTGCCATCGACGGCACGCTGATCAGCGGCAGCGTCATCAGCAATGCGCCTGCCGGACCAGCCGCCATGCCGAAGGACAGCATGGCCTGGATGATCGGCACTTCGCCCGCGGTTGGAATCACGAACAACGTTCCGGCGATAGAAAGCGCAATGATCCACAGCAGGCTGTTGTCGATATCCGGCCCGATGTGCGGAAACAACCACGTGCGCGCGGCGCCGAGAACCAGCACGAGGACGATGTATTCGGGAACGAGTCGCAGCGTCATCGTGCCGAGAATTTTGACCCACCGCGCGAACGCGGTGCCGGGCACGTCTTCGGCGACCAGTTGTGCGATGGTTTCGCGCGCTGCTTCCGCTTCCTTCGGGGTGACCATCCGGTTCACCAGATACCCGAGTCCGAACAC
This sequence comes from Paraburkholderia ginsengiterrae, assembly GCF_001645125.1. Classification (GTDB taxonomy): domain Bacteria; phylum Pseudomonadota; class Gammaproteobacteria; order Burkholderiales; family Burkholderiaceae; genus Paraburkholderia; species Paraburkholderia ginsengiterrae. Next base: position 3,479 of record NZ_LXKA01000378.1, read on the forward strand.
CATCACGACGCCCAGGGCGAGCCGCAAACCCATCCACTGCCAGCCCAGCACGAAGCCCATGAAGATCAGCGTGGCGGGATTCAGCGCGGTGTTGCCGAGCCAGAACGCGATCGCCGCGCCCGGTGCCGCCTGGCGCGCGCGCAAACCGGCCACGACCGGCGCCGCGCAGCACGTGCACATCATGCCCGGCAACGACATCAAGCCGCCCTTCACCACACTGCTGAAATCCGTGCGGCCGAGCGCGCGCGCGACCCATTGCGGCGGAATCAACGCCTGCACCGCCGAGCCGAGCAGCAGCCCGAGCACCATGGCTTGCCAGATCGCTTTGCCGTAGGCGAGCGCGTAGTCGATCGCCGCCTGCCACGATGCCGCCGGCGCGCTCGCCGACGTGCCCATCAGGATGGATTTGCCGATGGAGTGCTGGCTCGCGGCGACGAACGCGCGGTTGTAGTACGGGAACCACTTCACATAAAAGAGGCCGACAACGGCGATCAGCAGAAACACGATCCAGCCAAGAGTGACACGCGGTTGCCGAAGGGTTGATTGCATGTTGGTTTTAGACGTGAGTTTTTATCAGACGGTAGCAAGCGTGGTGCTATCGAGTTGGGCCAGTAGCACTCTCGCCTGGTCGACGACATCGGCGTCGTTGGGGCGGAAGCTCAGTTGCCAGGCTCGCGGCAACTGGACGAAATGCTGACGGCTGCTGCGCGCGTATGCAGGGTCATAGTGCCGCTCGATCAACTCATGCGCGAGTTCGGCGCGTCGATTGCCATCGACGAGCTGCTGCCAGCCCGTGACACGCTCCCGGCTATGCAGGCCGACGAGTTTTTGCAATTGCCCCTTCAGCGAATCGGGGTCGTCGAACAGATGGGCGTAGTCGTGCAGCAGGAACGCCGCGCGATCTTCGCGGCTCGACAGCACCTCGACGCACCTGCCCCGATGAAACGTTTCGAGCAGCGCAAGCGGCAGCGCAACCGAGCCGATGCGCCGGCTTTCCGCCTCCACGAACACCGGCCGGGCCGGAGTCAGGGAGCGCAGCGCGGTGACGAGAAGTGTGTCGAAATACTTCTGCGACGGCTGCTGCACGCCCGCCCACGCCCCGAGCAGCGAACCGCGATGCGACGCCAGCGCTTCGAGATCCAGCGTTTGCGCGCCCGCCTCGCGCAAGGCCGTGAGCAGTCGCGTCTTGCCGCTGCCGGTCGGTCCCACCAGCGCGATGTAGGAGAACGTCTTCGGCAAGGTATCGAGCGTATCGAGCGTGGCTCGCCGGTAGCTCTTGTAGCCGCCGTCCAGCTGCCGCGCCTGCCAGCCGATCATATTGAAGAGCGTGGTCACCGAGCCCGAGCGTTTGCCGCCGCGCCAGCAGTAGATCAGCGGCCGCCAGCTGCGCGGCCGGTCGGCGAAAGTCGTTTCCAGATGATGCGCGATGTTGCGCGCGACGAGTGCCGCGCCGATTCGTGTGCCTTCGAAGGGCGAGACCTGCTTGTACGTCGTGCCGACCAGCACGCGTTCTTCATTGCTCAGCACTGGGGCGTTGGTCGCGCCGGGAATGTGGTCTTCCGCAAACTCTAGCGGCGTGCGCACATCGACGATTTCATCGAAATCATCTGCTTTTTCGAGGCTGACGAGTAGGTTTTTCAAGGAGTTAGGGACAAAGCAGGCCGGCGGCGGAGATCGAAATTATCGCATGCGCCGCCAAACCCGTCCGATGAACGGCGCGGTCCCGCCTCCCGGAGCGCACCCCCGCCTTGTCTTTGTGCCGCCCGCGCGTCAGATGACCTCGACGCGTCCTTCGCCGCGGACCATTTCGCCGATAACACAGGCCTCGCCGAAGCCGTCGGCGCGGAACAGGGCGAGCACCTCGTCGACCGATTGCGGCGCGCACGAAACCAGCAGGCCGCCGGAGGTTTGCGGGTCGGTGAGCAGGGCGCGCGCCGTCGCCGGCAATGACGATGGCAGAACGATGTCTCTGCCGTAGGCGTCCCAGTTGCGCCCCGAGGCGCCGGTAAAAATGCCGGCTTCCGCCAGGCCCGCCACCCCCGGCAACCACGGCAGATCCGCATAGCGGACGCGGGCGGTCAGCTTCGAGCCACGTGCCAGTTCAAGCGTGTGGCCGAGCAGGCCGAAGCCGGTGATGTCGGTGAGGGCGTGCACGCCGTCGAGTTTCGACAGGTCCGCACCTGGGCGATTGAGCTTGGTCGTCGCGCCGATCATCGCGGCGTAGCCGGCGGCGTCGAGCCGGTCTTTTTTCAGCGCCGCCGAGAGAATGCCCACGCCTAGCGGTTTACCGAGAATCAGCACGTCGCCGGCCTGTGCGCCCGCATTGCGTTTGACGCGCTTCGGATCGACCACGCCGATGGCGACCAGGCCATAGATCGGCTCGACCGAGTCGATCGAGTGGCCGCCGGCGAGCGGAATGCCCGCCTCGGCGCAGACGGATTCGCCGCCCTTCAGCACCGCCGCGATCACATCGTGCGGCAGCACGTTGATCGGCATGCCGACGATCGCCAGCGCCATGATCGGCTTGCCGCCCATCGCGTAGACGTCGGACAGTGCGTTGGTGGCGGCGATGCGGCCGAAGTCGAACGGATCGTCGACGATCGGCATGAAGAAGTCGGTGGTGGCGACGATCGCCTGCTCGTCATTGAGCTTGTAGACGGCGGCGTCGTCCGCGGTGTCGTTGCCGACCAGCAGGTCGGGAAAAAACGGCAGCGGCGTGCTGCGCTTGAGCAGATCGGCGAGCAGGCCAGGGGCGATCTTGCAGCCACAGCCTCCGCCGTGCGACAGGCTGGTGAGGCGGGGCGACGAACTTGCGTTGGCGTGGGTATCAGTCATCGTGGCGAGAATCTCGGGCTTCGAATGACCGCATTATGCGGCTTGTTCGGGCGGAGCGCAGCGGGCCAGTATGGCCGGGCCGGCCTCGAGCAACCATTGAGAGTACACTCGAACGGGGTTTATCTGCCTCCGGGATTACGTCATGTCGTTCGATGTATCCGGGAGAGCAGGGGAGCCAAGACTCAGTTTCCATGAGGAGCTGAACATGAGTGAACTACGGTATCCAAACGAAAGCAGAGCGTATCGCGAGGCGCGTGACTTATTGCTTAAAGAGGAACAAGAGCTTGTTGACAAAGTGAGATCAGTCGCGAAACAACGCCGCAATCTTCCTCCAGGCGGGCAGTTGAAAGAGGACTATGTCTTCCAGTGGGCCAACGATGGGAAATTGGGCAAGAGCGTGAAATTCTCCGAGCTATTTGGGGACAAAAACACCCTGCTCCTTTACTCATTCATGTTCGGTCCGAACTGGGACAATCCCTGTCCGTCGTGTACGTCGCTGGTCGATGGGTTTGATCGCACCTGGTATCAGGTCACTCAGCATGCCGCGTTCGTAGCCATTGCCAAAGCCCCGGCTGATCGAATCAATACATGGGCCAAACAGCGTGGCTGGTCGCAGATTGCACTGGTATCCGGGTCGGAATCCACCTATCAGGCGGACTACAAATGCCAGGGAGACTCTGATGATATGCAATGGCCAGTGATGCACGTATTCAGGAGGCTGGATGGAAAGATCTTTCACTTCTGGGGAACTGAATTGTCAGGGAATCATGTTGACACGGTGTGGCCGTATTGGAATCTCATGGACTTTACGCCAGAGGGTCGCCCCGACATTCCCACTCCGCCACAAAACTTCAGATCAGAATACCTTGAGAAACACTACTTGAATAACGAGTAGCTTGTTGCCTGATCGTGCCATGGCATACCCTATGCACGAAAGTTTTGGCAAAGGTGGCGGAATGAAGTGTCGCTTGGATGCCTCGGTAAATTCGGACTTCGAATCTTCAGCGCACACTTGATTGCGCAAAGATTTTGTGGGAAAAGCTCAGGATCGCCTCGGAGCTCGGAGGCGCAACCGCTTTCGCGGCTCCGGTTTCGGGCGCTTATGTCCTCTCGCCTGGTGAAAAAAAGCAGTGCACATCTGCGGAGGCAACGCAGATGCCAAAGCGCGTATCTCAGTACGCGACAAACGGACCCACTCCGCCAGGCGTCGATTGTTGCTCGACGGCGGCGTAGACGTTGCGCCCGTAGAAGAACGGCAGGCCCCAGACGAACATCATCGGGTTGGCGAAGGTGGGGCCAGCAAGCAGAGGCAGCACTGAATTGCCACCATGAATCTGCATGAGCGCCGTGCCATTGCCGACTTCAAAAGAGACAGCGCTGGTCGCGCCATTCACACCTTCAATCATGGCGCTCAACTGCTGGGGCGTTGCGGGGCAGTAATACGCGTTGTTTGGGCTCGCGCAGATCGGCAGCGCACTGGTTTGAAAGAACAGTCCATTTGAGCCACTGTCCATGGTACTCCTCGAGTAGCTCGTGCCATTTTGCACCGTTGTGAATGTGCCGTTTGACGGACTGACCCCGATCACCTGCGCATTGCCCAGACCGTTATTGCTCTGCGTGCCGATGCCGAACACCAGTTGCCCGGTGAGCGAAGATTCACCGCCTGGCGACGCGCTTGGCAGCATCAGGATCGAACCGTTGTTATTCGTCGCGAAGTAGGGAATCGGATTGGCAACCTGCAGGTTCTCGGCGACGGAGATCGACGTGCAACTGCCTCCCACGCAGCCATAGTAGGTCGCCGACACGGCATTCTGCACGCAGGCCGGACCGCAATCGTGTTTGAACACGCTAATGCCAAGTATCCCGTTGGCCGCCAGATTCGTAGGGGTGTTGCGAGACGCGCCGAGACTGCTGCAGTCCGATGGCGTTGCGCTATAGTTTGGATCGATCACCTGGACGGGCAGCGACGCAGCTCTTTCACCTCCAATCAGTACATCGGCAAGCCGCACCGATCCCCACGTATAACCATCGAAGAACTGCATGCATTCGGCGAGCAGATTGCCCGCACGATCTTTCTGCTGCGGCAGCATGAACGACGGCGGCAGTTGCGAGGCGAAAATGCGCAGACCCGACGAGCCGGTGTCAACCTGTACATGATCAATGGTTTGACACTGCGTCGTGCCCGGCACGCACAGCGTGACGCTGACGAACGGTATATTCGGCACACCTATCACGCCGAAATCGACGGTCACCGCTGTGGCGTTCGAGGCTAACGCTTGCGGCACGGGCGCTGTACTCGTAAGCGACTGCCCTGGCGCTGATGCGCTGGATGAACCGCTGCCCCCTCCACCGCCTCCCCCGCATGCGGCGATTAATACCGCAAGCAATGTAGCCGCGAGCAGCTTAAGAAGCGAACCTGTACTAGGGAGCGAATCAAGATCGCGCATGATTGCCCCGCTATTGAATGACGTTTGCGTCGACGCCGGCCGGGACTGCTTGCGGCAAATACGCGTAGCCCGCGAACGCACGTAAATGGCCAGCCGAGAACACCACCAGAGTATCGTTCGAGATGGCAAGCGGGGATGCCCGGCGCGTCGCGATGGCCGCGACATAGTGATCGAACGCTTCGCCCAGCGTAGCCTTCAGATTCGGCAATGTCGGTCCGTCCCAGGCGACGCCGAAGACGATTCCGTTCATCGCGACATACTCGCGCACGACAGTGCCTGACGGCAGCGTAATCAGATGCACGGTGTAGGAGACTTGCGAAATAACGCTGTGCGCCGTGGCATGCATTTGAACCTCGTCGCTGCCTACGCTGCTGACCTCCCCGCCGAGGGTGGCCTGCGCGGGCAAAGACAACGCGCAAGTCGCCCCGAGCATTGCGCAAGCAATGCCAGCACGATATATCGCTTTCATGAGCTTCTCCTCGCAACTGAAAGCCGCCTGATTGGCCGTATTCACTACCTATAATTAATTTCTAGTGCGAATCGTTTTTCCGATCTTTCCTAGCTTGATTCTTCAAAGGACTTCACCGTATACGCCGGAGACGCCATGGCGGTTCCGTGGCGACGCGTGCGAGGTCCATTTCGCTTCCCCGGATTGTTCTGCTGAATGTCGGCGGCAACAGAGTCGCTCGTGAATCTCGTACCGCAATGACTGTGCCAGGAGGGCGCAAACGCTTGCTACGTGATGAACCGCACGGTTTCAACGCGGTCGGCAAGTGCCGCTCAGGCACCTAATGTTTCGCAACCGTTACGCGTGAGACGCTCGAGTTAACTGGAAATCCCCGTCTCTGTCAGGGTGCGGGCGAGTTCATGCCTCCGCGCATCTAATGTGGATAAGGCTGACACGCGGATCCTGATGAATGTTCAGACGCAGCAGGGTGGCAACGGACGAGAAGTGAAGTGCCGAAAAACCTGTCTCAACATTGAGACTGGATTGGGGCTGCGGGTCTCTTCAACGTACGCAATCTAGTCGAAGATAACGGCGCGGCGCGCGCTCGTGGTTATTTCGCTTCAATTTCCGCCGAAATCCGCCATCGGTTCAGAGGTCGTCTGATTGCAACAGAACCCACCGGACAGCATCTGTTTGCCTGAAGCATTCCGCCTCCGGTAGTCGTCGTTTCCCCCTAGTCGAGATGGACTACGTGCAGCTAAACCTGTCGTGTTAACCTCGCCATGCACGAAAAACAGCGGTCCCAAGCGTGGAAAACGATGGCATTTTTGCAATGGGTCGCACGGTTAATTTCAAGTCCATCGATTCAATCTGATTTAGTTCGGTATACAAAGTAATTGTTATATATATCGATTAAATAAAATCGGTAAAGCACAATTAAAAAGGAAAGAAATGTCAACACGCACCTGGATGCGCACACTCTTCGCTGCCATTTCTGCTGTCCTGGTCGGCGTTATCATCGCCGCGTGCGGCTCGTCGTCCTCCTCGATCAATCTGACCGGACAGCAGCAGATCAGACACGTTTTCGTCATCACGCTCGAGAACGAAAACTACACGACCACCTTCGGCGCCAACAGCAAGGCACCGTATCTTTCGCAGACGCTCGCCTCGCAGGGCGCGTTGGTGCAGCAGTACTACGGCACGGGGCACGTGAGCCTCGACAACTACATCTCGATGATCAGCGGTCAGGCGCCGACGCCTGAGACGGATAACGATTGCCCGATCTACCAGGATCTCAAGCTCACCGGCACGACGCCGGACGGGCAGGCGACCGGCTCGGGCTGCGTCTATCCGGCGAGCATCAAGACGCTGCCGGACCAGTTGAAGGCGGCGGGCTACACGTGGAAGGGCTATGAGGGCGACATGGGCAACGACCCGACGCGCGAAGCCGCCACCTGCGGCCACCCGACGCTCAACACGACCGATCTGACGCAGTCGGCGGAAGCGCCGAGCGCGGCTGTGCCGCTGGGCGACCAGTACGCGACGCGCCACAACCCGTTCATGTATTTCCACTCGATCATCGATTCACCGGACTGCGGTCAGAACGTCGTGAATCTGAACAAGCTCACCACCAACCTGCAGTCGATCTCGACCACCGCCAACTTCAATCTGATCACGCCGAATCTGTGCGACGACGGTCACGACTCGCCGTGCGTGAACGGCCAGCCGGGCGGCCTGACGAGCGCGAACACGTTCCTGCAGAAGTGGGTGCCGATTATCAC
>NZ_LXKA01000379.1 GCF_001645125.1 Paraburkholderia ginsengiterrae
TCGCGTAGCCGTCCATTGAACTGGTGTTCATCGGCGGGACGTCGAGCGGCGAAGTGACGTCGGCCGAGAGCGTGCGGTTCAGCGCGTCGAGCGTCGGGACCGATTCCGTGCCGGCGATCGGGCGCGCTGCGGCGAGCAGGGTCGCCAAGGCTTCGGCGGTGGCGAGCATCGGCGCGCGGGGCGTAGGTGTGGACATCTCTGGTCTCGAAGCCGCTGGTTAAAAGAATATTGTAGCGGTCGATGGCAGCGTCTTGCGCGGCCAGGCGTTATGGAGGGGTTTTCTGGTTTTTGAGCGCTTGCCGCGGAGGGTCGCGGCAAGCGTCGTGCGGCTTGGCAGGCGTCAAGAGTGTCGATGGTGCAAGGTCGGCGGCGCGCGCCGCCGGTCCATGCTGCGCGGCATCCGGCTCAGTTGCCCGCTCAGTTGCCCGTATTGGCGACGATAAAGTCCTTCACGCGCTGCGCGTCGGGCGGCAGCACTTCGAAACGCTGCGGCAGCGACTCCAGCCCCGAGAACGCGGCCGGCCGCTCAGGTTCGCGCAGCAGCGCTTCGCGGATCGTCTCGCCGAACTTGATCGGCTGCGCCGTCTCCAGCACGATCATCGGAATGCCCGGCTGCAGATGTTCGCGCGCCACCTTCAGGCCGTCGGCCGTGTGCGTGTCGATCATCGTGTCATAGCGCTCGAACACGTCGCGAATCGTGTCCACGCGGGTTTCGTGGTTGCTGCTGCCCGACACGAAACCGAACTCCCGCACGCGCGCGAAGTCGCCGCTCGCCGCGAGGTCGAAACCACCCTTCTCTTCGACGTCGCGGAACAGTTGCAGCACGCGCGCCGGATCGCGGCCCAGCAGGTCGAACACGAAACGCTCGAAGTTCGAAGCCTTCGAAATGTCCATGCTCGGGCTGCTGGTGTGATACGTCTCGGCCGCCTTGCGCACGCGGTAAATACCGGTGCGGAAGAACTCGTCGAGCACGTCGTTTTCATTCGTCGCGACCACCAGCTTCTCGATCGGCAAGCCCATCATGCGCGCGATGTGACCCGCGCACACATTGCCGAAGTTGCCCGACGGCACCGTGAACGACACACGTTCGTCGTTCGACGTGGTCGCCGCAAAATAGCCCTTGAAGTAGTACACGACCTGCGCCACGACGCGCGCCCAGTTGATCGAGTTGACCGTGCCGATCTTGTACTTCGCCTTGAACGCGTGGTCGTTCGACACCGCCTTGACGATGTCCTGGGCGTCGTCGAACACGCCTTCCACAGCGATATTGAAGATGTTCGGGTCTTGCAGGCTGTACATCTGCGCGGTCTGGAACGCGCTCATCTTCTTGTGCGGCGACAGCATGAACACGCGAATGCCCTGCTTGCCACGCATCGCATATTCCGCGGCGCTACCGGTGTCGCCCGAAGTCGCGCCGAGAATGTTCAGCGTTTCGCCATGCCGTGCCAGCGCGTATTCGAACAGATTGCCGATCAACTGCATCGCCATATCTTTGAACGCGAGCGTCGGCCCGTTCGACAGTTCCAGCAGCGAGAGCGGCGCGCCGTTCTCGACACCGAGCGTCTTCAGCGGCGTGATCTGCGCGGCGCTTTCGTCGTCGCGCACGTGGCAGTACGTCTGCGCCGTGTAGGTCTTGCGCGTGATGGCGCGCAGGTCCTCGGCGGGAATGTCGTCGCAGAACTTCGACAGGATTTCGAAGGCGAGATCGGCATACGGCAGCGTGCGCCAGCGCGCCAGTTCGTCGGCGCTGACGCGCGGATATTCCGCCGGCAGGTACAGGCCGCCGTCTTTCGCGAGGCCGCCCAGCAGGATGTCCGAAAAGGTATGGCGCTCGCCGGCTCCGGCGCCGCGCGTGGAAAGATAGTTCATAGTTCTGCCTAGTTCAGCGCTTCCATGCGCAGCTTGGTGACTTGCGAGACGACGGTCTTCAACCCTTCGATCGTCCTGATCGCGGCGTTGACGTTCTTTTCAACCGTCACGTGCGTAATCAGGACGATGTCGGTTTCGCCCTTGCCGTTCGCGTCGACCTGCTCCGATTCCTTCTGCAGCAGCGCGTCGATCGAAATGCCGGTGTCGGCCAGAATACGCGTGATGTCGGCCAGCACGCCGGTCACGTCCGCCACCCGCAGACGCAGGTAGTAACCGCTCGTCACCTCGTCGATCGGCAGGATCGGGGTGCTCGACAGGCTGTCCGGCTGGAACGCCAGATGCGGCACGCGATGCTCCGGATCCGCCGTGTGCAGACGCGTCACGTCGACCAGATCGGCCACCACCGCCGAGGCGGTGGGCTCGGCACCCGCACCCTTGCCGTAGTACAGCGTGGCGCCGACCGCGTCGCCGTGCACGACGACCGCGTTCATCGCGCCTTCCACGTTCGCCAGCAGGCGCTTTTCCGGAATCAGTGTGGGATGCACGCGCAGCTCGATGCCCTTGTCCGTGCGGCGGGAGATGCCGAGCAGCTTGATGCGGTAGCCGAGTTCCTCGGCGTATTTGATGTCGATCGCCGCGAGCTTGCTGATGCCTTCGACGTAAGCGCGGTCGAACTGCACGGGCACGCCGAACGCGATCGCGCTCATGATCGTCACCTTGTGCGCGGCGTCCACGCCTTCGATGTCGAAGGTCGGGTCCGCTTCGGCATAGCCCAGTTCCTGGGCGGCCTTCAGCGCGGTCGCGAAATCGAGCCCGCGGTCGCGCATTTCCGAAAGAATGTAGTTCGTGGTGCCGTTGATGATGCCCGCGATGTACTGGATGCGGTTCGCCGTCAGCCCTTCGCGCAGCGCCTTGATGATCGGAATGCCGCCCGCCACCGCCGCCTCGAACGAGACCATCACGCCGTTGGCGCGCGCCGCTTCGAAAATCTCCGTGCCGTGCACCGCGAGCAGCGCCTTGTTGGCCGTGACCACGTGCTTGCGGTTCTTGATCGCGCGCAGGACGAGATCGCGCGCCACGCCCGTGCCGCCGATCATTTCGGCCACGATATCGATCGAAGGATCGTCGACCATCGCGTTGAAGTCATCGGTCAGCGCCACCGTGCCGGCTTCAGTGCCGAGCGCCGCTGTCGCTTTCGCGGGATTGCGCACGGCGATGCGCGTGATTTCGATGCCGCGGCCCGCGCGGCGTTTGATTTCTTCCTGATTGCGGCGCAGTACCGTGAAGGTGCCGCTGCCTACCGTGCCGAAGCCCAGCAGTCCAACTTTGATCGGTTCCATGCAGCGTGTGTTTTCGAGTAGAGGATTAAAAGGAAACTGGGTGCCGGGGGCGGCGCGGGGTGTCCCAAGCGCCATGCGCCCCATTGTGCGCTAGGCTGTGTGACGCTTGCGGTAGCCGTCGAGGAAACGCGCGATCCGGTTGATCGAGTCCGCGAGGTCGTCCACGTTCGGCAGGAACACGACGCGGAAGTGATCCGGCGTTTTCCAGTTGAAGCCGGTGCCCTGCACGAGCAGCACGCGCTCTTCCAGCAGAAGGTCGAGGATGAACTGCTGGTCGTCCTTGATCGGATACACCTTCGGGTCGAGGCGCGGGAACATGTACAGCGCGGCTTCGGGCTTCACGCAGCTCACGCCGGGAATGGCCGTCAGCATGTCATACGCCAGTTCGCGCTGTTTGTACAGGCGCCCGCTCGGCACGATCAGGTCGTTGATGCTCTGATAGCCGCCGAGCGCGGTCTGGATCGCGTACTGGCCGGGCACGTTCGGGCACAGCCGCATGGAAGCCAGGATGCCGAGGCCCTCGAAGTAATCCTTGGCGTGGCGGCGGTTCTCGCCGGTCAGACCCGAGATGAACATCCAGCCGGCGCGATAGCCGCACGAGCGGTAGCTCTTCGACAGGCTGTTGAAGGTGACGGTGAGCACGTCTTCGGAGATCGCCGCCATCGACGTATGCTTCTTGCCGTCGTAGACGATCTTGTCGTACACCTCGTCGGCGAAGATCACGAGGCCGTGCTGGCGGGCGATCTCTATCAGGCCGAGCAGCAGTTCGTCCGAGTACAGCGCGCCGGTCGGGTTGTTCGGGTTGATGACCACGAGCGCGCGCGTATTCGGCGCGATTTTCGCGCGAATGTCGTCGAGGTCGGGCATCCAGCGATTCGACTCGTCGCAGATGTAGTGCACCGGTGTGCCGCCCGACAGGCTCACGCCGGCGGTCCACAACGGGTAGTCGGGCGCGGGCAGCAGCACTTCGTCGCCGTCGTTCAGGAGGCCCTGCAGCGCCATTACGATCAGCTCGGAGGCGCCGTTGCCGATGTAGATGTCGTCCAGCTCGACGCCGTGCACGCCCTTTTGCTGGGTGTAATGCATGATCGCCTTGCGGGCAGCGAACACCCCTTTGGAATCGGAATAGCCCGACGAGCCCGGCAGGTTCAGGATCATGTCCTGAATGATTTCGTCCGGCGCATCGAAGCCGAACGGCGCGAGATTGCCGATGTTCAGCTTGATGATGCGGTGGCCCTCTTCTTCGAGCCGCTTCGCATGTTCGAGGACGGGCCCGCGAATGTCGTAGCAGACATTCAACAACTTGTTGGATTTGAGAATCGGTTTCACGGCGGGCACTTCATCCTGGGTTGATGGCTTGGGCGAACCGGCTCGCGCAGACAACAAAGCGGGCCGGGCAGGTTCGCCGATACGGGGAATTCGGGCGTGGCACGGCCGGCGACGGCCGGCACACGTGCGCCACACGTGCGGACAAAAAACAGACGAAAAGCGGCCGAAAGCGGTCAGAACCCAGGCGGATAGCCGGTGGGCCGCACCCGTGTTCTCAGCGCGGCTTGTGGCGGCGCATGAGCGGGGGGCGCCGCAAGGCGGCTAAAAAGTTATAATTTAGCGGATTTTGGCCGACTTCCGCAATGCACCAACTGCAACGGCAAGCCTTTTCGGCCGCTTTGCCCCAATCGCCAATCGCGTGCGTCACTCGCGTCAAGGCGCCCTGCTTCCGCGTCACCCGGTCAGGCCGTCAACACGCATGCTGTCTCACGATGACCTCGGAAAACCAATTTGAAATTACATCAGGACTCCAGCGGCGCGCTCAACACCGTCACCGGTTACGGCGCCGACTACGTCGAAATCAATCTGGTGCGCCACTCAGGCAGCCTGCTCGTGCTGCCGGACGCGCCGGTCATCCCCTGGCCTGTTTCCTCGTTCGAACAGCTGAGTTCCGAGCACTTCGCCATGCTGGTCGACGCCGCGCCTGAAGTGGTCATATTCGGCAGCGGCGAGCGCTTGCGCTTTCCGCACCCGCGCCTGACCGCCGTGCTTACGGCCAAGCGCATCGGCGTCGAAACGATGGACTTCAAGGCCGCCTGCCGCACGTACAACATTCTGATGGCCGAGGGCCGCAAGGTCGCGGCCGCGCTGCTGATCGAAGCCTGACGCCGTACCGCATTACCGTCGGACCGCCGGAAGCGTCGGACCGCTGGAAGCGGCCGGTCAGCAAGCGGCCGGGTCGCCTGCGAGCCGCGCGCAGCGTGTCGCGCACGGCCGCCCCCGGATGTCCGCCCCGCATGACCGGCCGCCATTCCTGATAACAGATAACAATGCCTCGCCGTCCCGGCGGCGTGGCCAGAAAGGTTGAAACCCATGAACGAGATGCCGTCGAGGCTGACGCTCAACCGCACCACGATCCTGCTGCTCCTGCTGGCGCTCGCCGTGATCTGGTTCGTGCCGCTTGGCTGGCGCCACCTGCTGCCGAGCGACGAAGGCCGCTACGCCGAAATGGCGCGCGAGATGTTCGTCACCGGCGACTGGATCACGCCGCGCTACAACGGCTACAAGTACTTCGAGAAGCCGCCGCTGCAAACCTGGGCGAATGCGCTTACGTTCGCGTGGTTCGGGATCGGCGAATGGCAGGCGCGGCTCTACACCGCGCTGACCGGCTTTGCCGGCGTGCTGCTGATCGGCTTCACCGGCGCGCGCGTGTTCAACGCGGCGACCGGCGTGTTCGCGGCGCTCGTGCTGGCAACCTCGCCGTACTGGAACCTGATGGGCCACTTCAACACGCTCGACATGGGCCTGTCGTTCTGGATGGAGCTGTCGCTGTGCGCCCTGCTGCTCGCGCAGCGCCCCAACCTGCCGGCCGCCGGCGTGCGTGCCTGGATGTGGGTCTGCTGGGCCTCGATGGCGCTGGCCGTGCTCTCCAAGGGACTCGTCGGCCTGATCCTGCCGGGCGCCGTGCTCGTGCTCTACACGCTGATCGCGCGCGACTGGGCGCTCTGGAAACGCCTGCATCTGATCGGCGGCCTGATCATTTTCTTCGCGATCGTCACGCCGTGGTTCGTGCTGGTGCAGCAGCGCAATCCGGAATTCCTGAACTTCTTCTTCATCGTTCAGCAGTTCAAGCGCTATCTGACGCCCGAGCAGAACCGTCCGGGGCCGTTCTACTACTTCGTGCCGGTGCTGCTGGTGGGCTTTCTGCCGTGGCTCTCGGTCACCGTGCAAAGCCTGCGCCACGCATGGCGCCTGCCGCGCCAGCCGAACGGCTTCGCCCCGGTCACGCTGATGCTGGTCTGGACTGTCTTCATCTTCCTGTTCTTCAGCGCCTCCCACTCGAAGCTGCTGTCCTACACGCTGCCGATCGCCCCGCCGATCGCGCTCATGATCGGCATGTATCTGCCGCTCGTCACGCGCGACCAGCTGCGCCGCCACCTGGCCGGCTACGCGCTCTTTCTCGTCGTCGCCGCATTCATCGCCCTGTTCCTGCCGCGCTTTGGCAGCGCGCGCAATCCGGCCGAGCTGTATGCCGAGTACCGTACCTGGGTGCTGGCGGCGCTCGGCGTCGCCTTCGTGCTGACGCTGGCCGCGCTCTGGCTGAATCGCCGCAGCCGGGCTATCAGCCTGGGCACCGTGGCCAGCTTCGGGGCGGCATGGCTGTTGCTGGGCACGATCGCCGGCACCGGTCACGACGTGTTCGGCCGCCTGAGCTCCGGCGCGCCGCTCGCTCCGGCGATCAAGGCCGAGCTCGCCAAGGTCCCGGCGGATACGCCGTTCTACTCGGTCGGCGTGCTCGACCACACGCTGCCGTTCTATGTCGGCCACACCATGATCATGGTCGAGCATCCCGACGAACTGGCATTCGGCGTGTCCGTCGAACCGCAGAAATGGGTGCCGACGGTCGACGCCTGGAAAGCACGCTGGATGGCCGATCGCTACGCGCTCGCGCTGATCCCGCCGCCGACTTACGACCGCCTCCTCAAGGAAGGCCTGCCGATGCAGGTGATCGCGCGCGACCCGCGCCGGGTGGTGGTCGCCAAGCCGCTCGCCGGGTCCGCCGCGCCGGCGCCCCTGGAAAAATCAGCACAATGACCCCATCTCAGGATCTGACCGTTCGATGAACCCGATTTCCCTCTTTTGCATCCTCGCCGGCGTCTCGTTGAACGCGGGTGCGCAGTTGCTGCTCAAAGCCGGAACAAATGCCGTTGGACACTTTGAATTCACCCGTGCGAACATCCTGCCCATCGCCTTTCGCCTGGCAACGCAGCCGCCCATCATCGGCGGGCTGGCTTGCTATGTGATCAGCGTGGCGGTGTGGATCGTCGGGCTGTCGCGGGTCGACGTGTCGATCGCCTATCCGATGCTGTCGCTCGGTTACGTCGTCAATGCGTTCGCGGCGTGGTATCTGTTCGGCGAAGTGCTGTCCATGCAGAAGCTGATCGGCATCGGCGTCATCCTGATCGGTGTACTGGTGCTGGCGCGCAGCTAGGCGACGCGCCGCCGGCAAAGACTTACCGGACATTTAATCGAACACTTAGCCGAACACTTAGGCAGACACAATTTATTACCGTTTATTGCCCGTACCGGCTTACGGTAGACGCAGGCAGTGAAAGACTTTGCAAGCGAAGCCGTGAGCGAGCGTTCCGGCTGTTTAAGTTAGACGTAAGGTTGTCCACTGTATCCTGCGCGGTTGCGCCCTTTTTGTGCCGCTGCCTTGGCTTTGCGCATAGTGTGTGTTTTACTTCGCGCCCTCCGGGTTGCGCCCCTTTCAATCGAGCGAAGCATTCATGAGCCAGTCAACAGTCCCGTTCCTGCCGTTTGTCAAACCCGAGATCGATGAAGAAACGATTCAGGGCGTCGCCGACGTGCTGCGCTCCGGTTGGATCACCACCGGTCCGCAAAACCAGAAATTCGAAGCGGCGCTGTCCGAGTACTGCGGCGGGCGTCCCGTGCGCACTTTCAACTCCGGCACGGCAACGCTCGAAATCGGGCTGCGCATCGCCGGCGTGGGCCCGGGCGATGAAGTCATCACCACGCCCGCCTCGTGGGTCTCGACCAGCAACGTGATCTATGAAACTGGCGCGACGCCGGTGTTCGCCGACATCGATCCGGTGACCCGCAACATCGACCTCGATCTGCTTGAAAAAGCCATCACGCCGCGCACCAAGGCGCTGATCCCGGTCTTTCTGTCAGGCCTGCCGGTCGATATGGACCGGCTGTACGCAATCGCCCGCGCCCATAAGCTGCGTGTGATCGAAGACGCCGCGCAGGCGTTTGGCTCGACGTGGAAAGGCGAGCGCATCGGCAAGCTCGGCGACATCGTCTCGTTCAGCTTTCACGCCAACAAGAATCTGACCTCCATCGAAGGCGGCGCGCTGGTCCTGAACAACGAGGAGGAAGCGATCCTTGCGCAGAAGTACCGCCTGCAAGGCATTACCCGCACCGGCTTCGACGGCATGGACTGCGATGTGCTCGGCGGCAAGTACAACCTGACGGACGTCGCCGCGCGCGTCGGCCTCGGCCAGATGCCGCACCTCGAGCGCTTTATCGCCCAACGCAAGAAACTGGCGCGCGCGTACTTCGCGGGCTTCGAGGGCGGCGCGGCGGTCAAGCTGGGCATGGGTCTGCCGCTTGCTGACTTCGAAAACAGCAACTGGCACATGTTCCTGATCACGCTGCCGCTCGAGAAACTGTCGATCGACCGCGCCGGCTTCATGGGCGCGCTGAAAGAACGCGGCATCGGCTCGGGCGTGCACTACCCGGCGATTCACCTGTTCTCGCTGTACCGCGCGCGCGGCTTCAAGGAAGGCATGTTCCCGCATGCGGAGCGCTACGGCGCGAGCACCGTCACGTTGCCGCTGTTCACCCTGATGAACGAAGCGGACGTGGAGCGCGTGTGCCGCGCGGTCAATGAAATTTGCGAACAATACGGAAAATAAGCGGAAATGATTCATTCGGAACATCGCGCCGTCGCACCGGAAGTGTCGGTCATCATCCCGGTGTACAACGAGGAAGCCGGTCTGGCTGCGCTGTTCGCGCGCCTCTATCCGGCGCTCGACGCGCTCGGCACCGGTTATGAAGTGATCTTCATCAACGACGGCAGCCGCGACAAATCCGCCGCCCTGCTCGGCGAGCAGTTCCGCGCGCGGCCCGACACGACGCGCGTGATCCTGCTCAACGGCAACTACGGCCAGCACATGGCGATTCTCGCGGGCTTCGAGCAATCGCGCGGCGAGATCGTCATCACGCTCGACGCCGACCTGCAGAACCCGCCGGAAGAAATCGCCAAGCTGGTCAACAAGATGCGCGAAGGCTTCGACTACGTCGGCACGATCCGCCTGCAGCGCCAGGACAGCCTGTGGCGCCGCAAGGCCTCGCGCGCGATGAACCGCCTGCGCGAGCGCATCACCCGCATCAAGATGACCGACCAGGGCTGCATGCTGCGCGCCTACAGCCGGCACATCATCGACACGATCAACCGCTGCGGCGAAATCAACACGTTCATTCCGGCGCTCGCGTACACCTTCGCGCAGAATCCGGTCGAAATCGAAGTCGCGCACGAAGAGCGTTTTGCAGGCGAATCCAAGTACTCGCTGTATTCGCTGATCCGCCTGAACTTCGACCTCGTCACCGGCTTCTCGGTGGTGCCGCTGCAATGGCTGTCGTTCATCGGCGTGATCCTGTCGCTCGGCTCCGCGGCGCTGTTCGTGCTGCTGCTGATTCGGCGCTTCATCATCGGCGCGGAAGTGCAAGGTGTGTTCACGCTGTTCGCCGTGATCTTCTTCCTGCTCGGCGTGATCATTTTCGCGCTCGGGCTGCTCGGCGAATACATCGGCCGGATCTACCAGCAGGTGCGCGCACGTCCGCGCTACCTCGTGCAAACCATTCTCGAACAGCGCGACGGCGCGACCGTGGCCGAAGCGCCGCGCCAGTCGGTCGTACAGGCTGTGCAGGCCGCGCCGCTCGTCGATCAGGGCCCGACTCCATGAAGCCGCGCGCGGTCGTATTCGCCTATCACAACGTCGGCGTGCGCTGCCTGCAGGTGCTGCTCGCGCGCGGCGTGGACGTGGCGCTCGTCGTCACCCACGAAGACAGCCCGACTGAAAACATCTGGTTCGGCAGCGTCGCCACGGTCGCCGCCGAGCACGGCATTCCGGTCGTCACGCCGGCCGATCCGAAGAGTCCCGAGCTGCGCGCCGCGGTGAGCGCCGCGCGCCCGGACTTCATCTTCTCGTTCTACTACCGCCACATGCTGCCGGTCGACCTGCTGGCAATTGCCGCGCGGGGCGCCTACAACATGCACGGCTCGCTGCTGCCGAAATACCGCGGCCGCGTGCCGACCAACTGGGCGGTAATCCACGGCGAAACCGAAACCGGCGCGACGCTGCACGAAATGGCCGCAAAGCCGGATGCCGCCGCGCTCGTCGCGCAAAAGCCGGTGCCGGTT
>NZ_LXKA01000380.1 GCF_001645125.1 Paraburkholderia ginsengiterrae
CCGCGTGCGAGAGCACCAGATTGCGCTGCAGCAGTTCGAGCTGCTCGCGCGGGATGTGGGTGCTCGCGAGGCGCCCGAAACCCGTGTTGATGCCATAGGCCGGCTCGCCCTTCGCGGTGATGTCGGCGACTGCCTGTGCGCACGCGTCGATGGCGGCGTGGCTGGCGGGATCGAGCTTCAGCGAAACGGGCTCGCGGGCGATCTGGCGCAGTTGCGGGAGGGTCAGGTGGCCGGGCTTCAGAGTGATCATGGTTGTCGTCCTGTCTATACAATTTGAGACAAGTTTAGCGACTCCTTCTTGTATATACAACTTGTTTTTCGGTGTTCCGGCTTAGGGGTTTCCATTAGGCGAGACTCGTGACACGGCGCGGATCTTGCATGGCTCCGGATAGCCGGCGGCGGCGCTGCGCCCTATGGCGTCCAACGGGCTTGGGCTTTAATTTGTATATACATTTTTAAAACGCCAAGCGCAAAAAAGCCCGCGCTCAGGCAAGCCGCAGGCTTTTTCTTCAGATGAATGACTGGGCAACGAGCCGCCGCTAAAGCCGCACGCGCGCCGCCATGAAATCCAGAAAGCACTGCACGCGCCCCGCTAGCGACGCGCTCTGGTAGTACACAGCACTCACCCGTTGCCGCTCATCCGTCAGCGCGTTGCCGAGAATCGGCACAAGGCGCTTTTCGCGCACGTCGGCTGCGGTCATGAAATCGGCGAGACACGCTATCCCCCAGCCCGACAATGCCAGTTGCCGCAAGGTCTCGCCGCTCGACGCGGTGATGGCCGGTTCGATCTTCAGCGGCGCGGACGCGCTCTTGCGTCCCTCGCGCAGCGGCCAGCGATTCAGATGCTCCGGTGCCGTGAAGCCAATCAGACGATGCGTGCGCAACGCCTCCACCGATTTCGGCTCGCCATATTCGGCCAGATACGCTGGACTCGCGAGCACGCGCAACTTGCTGGTGCCCAAGGCACGCGCGTGCAAGGTGGAATCCTGCAACTCGCCGATGCGAATCGCGATATCCACCTTGTGCTCCAGCAGATCCACGATCCGCTCGTTGCTCGTCAACTCCAGACGAATCTCCGGATACAGCGCGGAAAACGCCGTCATATGCGGCGCCACACAGTGCAGCATGAACGGCGACGCGGCATCGACACGCAAACGCCCCGAGGGCCGCTCGCGTCCGCGTGTGACGGATTCCTCGGCTTCTTCCATCGCGTCCAGAATCGCGCGGGCGTGCTGCAGAAAGGTCTCGCCCTCTTCCGTGAGCTGCAGACGGCGCGTCGTGCGCCGCACGAGCGCCGTGTCGAGCTTCGTTTCGAGGCGCGCGAGCGCGCGGCTCACGCCGGACACGGTCTGTCCCAGTTTCTCCGCGGCCGCGGTGATCGAGCCGCTGTCGATCACCGTGACGAACACCAGCAGCTCATCGGTAGACGTTTTCATTGTTGACTCAAAATCAAGATTGATTTGAGACTAACACGCTTTTTGCGATAATCAAGACAGCGGATACTGCGTGCCTGTCATTGTGTTTCTCATCGAGGAGAACGTCTTGAAGATCTTTATCACTGGGGCAAGCGGTTTTATCGGCGGTTCGATTGCAGCGCATCTGGTGCGCGCCGGCCACACCGTGCGCGGCCTGATCCGCAATCCGGAACACCGCGCCGAGTTGCAGCGCCTCGGCATCGAACCCGTGATCGGCACGCTCGACGAGCGCGAACTGCTGATCGCCGAAGCGCAAGCCGCCGACGCCGTCATCAATGCGGCCAGCAGCGACCATGAAGGCGCAGTAACAGCGCTGATCGAAGGGCTCGCCGGGTCCGGCAAGCCGTTTCTGCATACGAGCGGTTCGAGCATCGTCGGCGATGCGTCGGGCGGCGAAGCCGGTCAGGCGCGCATCTATCACGAAGACGCCCTGCCCGAGCCGACCGCCGACAAAGCGGCGCGCGTTGCCATCGACCAGTTGGTGCTCGACGCCGCGCAGCGCAACATCCGCACTGCCGTGCTGTGCAACACGCTGATCTACGGTCACGGCGCGGTGGCGGGCAGCGCGAGCGTGCAGTTGCCGCGCCTCGTGCGCCAGGCGCAAAAGAGCGGTGTGGTCCGGCACGTGGGCAGCGGCGGCAATATCTGGTCGAACGTGTATATCGACGACGTCGCCGAACTGTATCGGCTCGCGCTGGAAAAAACGCCGGCGGGCACGTTCTACTTTGTCGAAAGTGGCGAAGCGTCGTTTCGCGACATGAGCCGCGCGATTGCGGGCGCGATGCAGCTGGGCGAGCCGCAAGACTGGCCGCTCGACGAAGCGAAAAAGGAATGGGGCTACGAAATGGCCTCGTACGGGCTAGGTTCGAACAGCCGCGTGCGCGGTGAGCGCGCGCGCCGGCTGCTCGGCTGGCAACCGGCGCGCACGTCGGTTATCGAGTGGATCGGCAACGAGATGATGGTGCCTTCCTGAACTCGTGCGGGGGCGCCTCCAAACCGTAATCCATGTAAGCGCCGTCGTTGCGAATCCGTAAGCTCCGCTCGCTAGAATCGCGCTCACCTGACGGGCGATTCGACAATCCGAGCCGCCCATGAGCCCGGATCCGATCGATGAATTTTGCGCTGAATTTCGACTGGCTGACCAACCTGCTGGCGATTCTGTTCGTCGTGGCGTGCCTTTACGATGCACGCTACGACGAATACGGCACGTTGACGCTGTCAGCCGCCGCGATGGGGCTCATCGTGATGGCGATCGAGGTGTTCCTCAAGCCCGCATTCGACATGGCGCTTTGAAGTTCAAACCGCCACTTCCGGCGGAGCCTGGCGGAAACCGCGCGTGATCCAGCCGAGATAGCACAGACCCAGCACAAACCACACTGCCCCGAGCACCAGCGCAGTCTTCTCGAGACTCACCAGCAGCCACACGTCCGGCACCGCGCCCGCCAACGGGAACAGCAGGCCACCGATCACACCCATCGCATTCGCACTGCCCTTCGCGTTGAAAAACTGGCGGATCACGCACAGGTTGACGGCCGTGAACGCGAGGAACGCGCCGAAGTTGATGAACGATGTCGAGGTCGCCACATCGAGCTTCAAGGCGACCAGACCGATAGCGCCCGCAATCGCGATGTTCAGCGCCGGCGTCTTGAACTTCGGATGCACGAAACCGAAGATGCGCTTGGGCAGCACTTCATCGCGGCCCATTGCGTACAACAGACGCCCCACGCTCGCCTGCGCGGAGATGCCCGAAGCGAACTGCGCGAGAATCAAACCCGCCAGGAACACCGTGACAAAGATATCGCCGCCCACCTTGCGCGCGACTTCGAACGCCGCGGAATCGGGGTCCTTGAACACCGCGCCCGGATGCGCAAGCTGCACCGTGTAGGCGGCAATCACGAAGATCGCACCGCCGATCAGCGCAATCAGCACGATGGCACGCGGCATGGTCTTTTCGGGTGCGATGGTCTCTTCGGTCAGCGTCGAGACTGCGTCGAAGCCCAGATACGAATAGGCGGCAATCGCGGCGCCCGCCATCGTCGCCGAGAGCGGCACCTGCGGCTTGAAGAACGGCTCAGCCGAAATGAGCCCGCCGGGTCCGGCCGCCGCCGTCACGTAGTGGCAGCACAGCACCACGAACAACGCGACAATCGCCAGTTGCACCACCATCAGCACGATGTTGAAACGGTTCGCGAGTTCGATGCCGAGAATGTTCAGCGCACTGGTCAGCACAATGAACGCGACGATCCAGATCCAGCTCGGCACATGCGGAAACGCGGCGCTCAGATACGCGGCGCCGATCAGCCAGATCACCATCGGCAGGAAAAAGTAGTCGAGCAAGGTCGCCCAGCCAATCATGAAACCGAGGTGCGGGTTGAAGGAGCGGCGCGTGTACGTATAGGCCGAACCGGCAACCGGAAAGAGCCGCGCGAGCTTGCCGTAGCTGAGCGCGGTAAACACAATCGCAATCAGCGCGATCAGATACGCGAGTGCCGCCGTGTCGTTACTGGCGCTCGCCAGAACACCATAGGTACCGTAGACGATCAGCGGCGCCATGTAGGCCAGTCCGAACAGCAGGACCGACGGCAGGCCGAGTGTGCGCTTCAGATGCGCGCTGCGTGGGGCCGAGGCATCGGCGGCGGTTGTTGAAGTCATGCGGTGTCTCCTCATGTGAATGGGCGAGCCTCGCCAGGACGCGGCATGGCTCGCGTCCCGGTTGGACCGGGTCAATCGGGTCAATCGGACTGGCTGGCAGCGCGTGAGCCGTGCCTGAGTTCTTTGCCTGACGTATCAGGTTCATCTGCGCCACTGTTCAAGCGGCGCGATGGTTCAGCGGTCTGTACGTGCCTGAACGTGTGCTTCAGCGTGCGCGAATCACACGCGTACGCTGTCCGTGCGCGCTGTCTTCGGTCGCGAGATCGAGCGCAATGCGCGCGTCGTGCAGATAACGATAGTGTTCACGCGCGCCTTCGAGCCGCGCCGGGTCGAGCGTGGCGCGCAGCACGGTGTCTTGCCGGGCCACCTCGCTCACCACGTCGCCGGACGGATCGATCAACGCCGATTCGCCGGCAAACGTGAGGTTGTCGTCGCCGGAACCCACGCGGTTGACGAGCGCCGCGAACATCTGGTTTTCCATGGCGCGAGCCACGATGGCGCGGCGGTGCACGGGCCCGAACGGGTCCATGTTGCCGTTGGTCACGATCAGCAGGTCCGCGCCCAGCGACGCGACCGCGCGCGCCGTTTCCGGAAATTCGATGTCGTAGCAGATCAGCAGGCCGACGGTCATGCCCTTGAAGCTGCACACGTCGTAACGGTCGCCGGGTTCGAATACGCCGACGTCCGACGCCCACAGGTGCGTCTTGCGATAGCGCAGCACGATTTCGCCGCGTTCGTCGACCAGCACCGTGGTGTTGAAAAAGCGGCCGCCGTCGCGCTCGGCAAGACCCACCGCGACCGCCACGCGTGCTTCGCGCGCCGCATGGCGCACCGCCGCGAGCGACGCACCGTCGAGTGTTTCAGCCACTTCGCCGACGTTCTCGCGCGTCGGGAAACCCGAGAGCGTCGTCTCGGGAAACACGATCAGATCGGTTTCGGGTGCGCGCTGGCCGATGATCTGCAACACGCGTTGCACGTTGGGCCCGCTAACGCCTGCCGCGCCGTCCACGATGGGAATCTGCGCCAGTTCGAGTTGAAGCATGCCTTGTCTCCTGTCCATGCCGGTTCGCTTCGCGTTAAATACCGGCAGTGGCCGGACGTCCGCGATCGGATTGGGCCTATTATTACCAGACATATTTTTGTCCGTAATCACCCGGCTGGGTTACCCTCATCGGAGCACGCATGGAACTTGAATGGCGCGACCTGGCCTTTCATCGCGAGATCGGTGCGGTTATCGAAGCACTCGACAGCGCGCAATTCTGGACGCGCCTCACGCGCGCCCTCGAACGCTACGTGCTCTTCGACAATTGGGTGGCGCTGCGTTTCGCCCCCGGCGAGGCGCCGCTCGTGTGCGCGGAATCACCCACGCCGGACGGCACGGTGGATGCGATGTTCCAGGATTATCTGGCGGCGCTGTATCAACTCGATCCGTTCTATATCGCCGCCACGGACAAGCCCGCGTCGGGTTTCGTCACGCTGGCCGATGTCGCGCCCGACAACTTCTCGATGACCGATTACTACCAGCGGTACTTCAGGAAGAACATCGTCGGCGACGAGGTGCACTTCAACTACATGATCGACGCGCGGCATACGCTGGCGTTCTCGCTGGGCGCGACGCAACGCTATGGCGATCGCGATCTGGCCGTGCTCGAACTGTGCGCGCCATGGGTCATTGCATTGCTGCGGCAACGCTTGCCGTACGAGACCTTTGGCGCCACGCAGCAACAGCGCGGTGACGCGCCCGCTGAAGCGACCATGGACGCGGCTACGGACACGCTCGCAACGGCCGATACTCCCGCCTATGCCGCGCGTTTCGAACAGGTCGCGTCCGTGGCCGGCCGCTCGCCGCTGACCGCGCGCGAAGTGGAAGTGGCCATGCTGACCTTGAGCGGATTTTCGACGCGCGCCATTGCGGAGAAATTGACGATCTCGTTCGAGACCGTGCGCGCGCACAAAAAGCACATCTACACGAAGCTGAACGTCAATTCACAATCGGAGTTGTTTGCGCTGTTTTATGAAGCGGGACGCCAGGGTGGGTGACGTCCCGCTCATTCACACACGCTTGACACCGGCTTGTTACTCATAGCGGTCGTGATGCCTGACCCACTCGGTCAGATTGCTGGTTTCGTTACGGCCCTTCGGCGTGACGTCGAGATGCGCGTACGTGTTGATGAAGCGTTCGTCGCCGCGGCCATAGCAGGAATACGTGTGGTACACGTCGCCCTTTTCGTCCTTGTAAAACACGCTGTGACCGTGTTGTTCGTCGATGCCGACGTCCTGCTCGGTGAAGTTGTAGAACGCCTTTTTGCTCGCCAGTTGCTCGGGCGTGAACGACACGTGATAGTCGAAATTGAAATCGCTGCCGGCCGACGACACCCACGGGAAGGTCCAGCCCATGCGCTTTTTGAAACCTTCGATCTTCGCGAGCGGCGCGTGCGACACGGTCACATACGACACGTCGTGATGCTCGAGATGCGTGACGATGCCGACCATGTGGTCCGACAGGAACGAGCAGCCCACACAGCCCTGCTCCCAATCCGGGCCCAGCATGAAGTGGTAGACGATCAACTGGCTGCGCCCCTCGAACAGATCGGCCAGCGTCTTGCGGCCCTGCGGCGTATCGAACGTATAGGTCTTGTCGACCTTGACCCAGGGCAGTTCGCGCCGCTTGCGGGCGAGTTCGTCGCCGGCGCGCATATGCGCCTTTTCTTCGGCCAATAACGCCCGGCTCGCGGCCAGCCAATCCTCTCTTGTGCCAACACGGTGTTGCGGTTCCATCTGCGTCTCCTTTCCTGCGACGTGCAGGTTGCAACAGAACGCTCCGAAAGATGCCCCCTTCGGCGGTACTGCGCCCGTTCGAACGAACTCAGGCCACGTAGCGCTCCAGTGAATCGAGCCCATCGCTCCAGCCGCGGCGGTGGTCTTCGCGCTGCGCGTCATCTTCGAGACGTTCGTGCGTGAGCGTCAGCCACGTGCCGTCGCCGTCCGCTTCGAACAGCAGCGTGACCCGCGTTTCGTGCTCGGGGCTATAGCGCCATATCCAGGTGAATACGAGCTTGCGCTCGGGCACGACCTCCAGATACTGGCCGTCGACCTCGATCTCTTTGCCGTCCGGCTTGCGATACACGATCGAATAACGCCCGCCGACACGCACATCCATTTCCGCGCTCGCCACGTGCGCGTCTCCGGGACGCATCCACGTCATGAATTGCGCCGGGTCCGTCCAGGCGCGGAAGACTTTGGCCGGCGTGGCGTTGAAACGCCGCTGGAGGGTGAGGCTGGGCTCGATGAGCTGGGCGGGTTGGGTGGACATGGGGCTTGCTCCTCTTCGACGAAAGCGGCTAGACGATCGAGTGATTCGGACCAGAAGCGCTGATAGCGGCCAAGCCACTCCATGGCTTCCTCCATTGGCCCGGCGCTCAGGCGGCACGCCACCGTGCGGCCGGTTTTGCTGCGCGTGATGAGACCCGCCTCGGAGAGCACGTCGAGGTGTTTCATCACCGCGGGCAAGGACATCGCAAACGGCGCGGCAAGTTCGCTCACCGACAGATCATGCTGGGACAGGCGCGCCAGCAATGCACGCCGCGTCGGGTCGGACAGCGCCGCGAAGGTGCGGTCGAGTATTGCTTCATTAAACTTAACCATGAGGTTAAGTATAGAAATGGACGTGTGGAAGTCAAGGACAGGTACGCACTTTCTCGAAGCACGCGGACACACACGGGGGGATTACGGCAGAAAAAGATACGCGGTGGGTGGCAGATGAAGCACTGCAACGCACCGCGTCAAGGTGGAGAACAACCGACTACAGCAAGAGCGAAGCGGCCAATCAGGCATCGCCCCGCTCCCGCTTTCCAGCAAAGATTCAATCGATCCGGGGACAAGCCCCGGCAAGACTCAAACCGCTCAGGCCGCTCAGATCGCCCAGCCGCCGAGGTAGAAGCCGACCAGCACGACAGCGATAGCAACCGTGCCCACGTTCAGCTTGCGGTATTCACCGCTGATCACGCGGCCGATCACGAGCGTCGCGAATCCGAGCATGATGCCGGTCACGATGTTCGCCGTCAGCACGATGAACACCGCGCACATCAGGCCCGACATCGAGTCGACCATGTCGTCCATATGCAGCTTGCTGACGTTCGAGAGCATCAGCAGACCCACGTACATCAGCGCGGGGGCCGTTGCATACGAAGGCACGAGGCCCGCGAGCGGCGAGAAGAACATCACCACGAGGAACAGCAGACCGACCACCGCCGCCGCCATGCCCGTCTTCGCGCCGGCCGCCACACCCACCGTCGATTCGATGTACGCCGCTGCCGGTGCGCCGCCGAGCAGGCCCGAGAAAATCGAGCTCAGCGAGTCGGCCGTCAAGGCACGGCCACCGTTGATGATGCGGCCGTTTTCATCGAGCTGCCCGGCTTGTCCCGCAACAGCGCGGATCGTACCGGTCGCGTCGAACACCGCGGTCATCACGAGTGCCAGCACGCTAGGCAGGACTGCCATCGACAGGGCGCCCTTGATGTCCATCGCGCCGATCAGCGAAGCGTGACCCGGTGCGCTGAGCGACGGCACGGCGAAGAAGCCATGGAACGACACAGCCGGATCGATGCACAGCGCAATCCCCGAAATCGCCACGATCACGATCAGGATCGAACCCGGCACGCGACGGCGCACCAGACCGAAGATGGCCGCGAGACCCGCCACCGACATCAGCGCCGGCAAGGCCGTGATATTGCCGAGCGAGACCGGCAGACCGGCACCCGGATTCTTCACGACGAGACCCACGTCGTTCGCGGCGATCAGCAGCAGGAACAGGCCGATGCCGATCCCCGTGCCGTGCGCGATGCCGGTCGGCAGATTGCGCAGGATCCACGATCGCACGCCGGTCACCGAAATCGCGGTGAACACGACGCCCATCAGGAACACCGCGCCGAGCGCGACGTTCGGATGCAGGCCTTTGCCGAGCACGAGGCCGAACGCGGTAAACGCGGTCAGCGAAATGGCGCAGCCGATCGCAATCGGCAGGCGCGCCCAGATGCCCATCAGCAGCGAGCCGAAGGCCGTGGTCAGACAGACCGCAACGAACACCGCGCTGGTGTCGAAGCCCGCCTTGCCGAACATGCCCGGCACGACGAATACGGAATAGACCATCGCGAGGAAGGTCGTAATGCCCGCGACGATTTCCTGGCGCTGCGAACTGCCGCGCGAGGAGATTTCAAAGTAGCGGTCTAGAAAGCCCTTTCCGTCGAATGATTCGGTACCGACATCGGAAATCGGTTGGGCGTGGGGTTCCATCATGATGAGTGCCTCCTTTATCAGCGTGCTGAAGCGGCCGTCAATGCGGTCGCCATCAGGTTCGTCTCGTTGCGTTGGTTTAGTGTGGGATGTCGTCTTTTTTGCTGTCTCGAAATGTAGGGCAACGGGAATATGTCTCCCATCGCATGAATGGCATGGCGGACATGTCGCGACGCTTATATCGCTTAAGGGACGGCCAAGCAGCTTTGCCATCCGCGTGTTTACACCTACGGTTTGTCATGAAAATGTGTAAGGCTTTTGAGGGTTTCACCGCATGAAAACGGCTGCCAATCCGCTGCCGAAATAATTGGACGCGGCATGAACCGTGCTTGAATCCACCTGTCAGACTGCCTTCAAAAACGGGGCCGCCAGACGTGGCGGGTTACACTCTGGCCCGTACCTGTCTTAACCGCGGCGGCCCACTGCGCCCGTCCGCATTGGCCCATGGAGTGTTTCTTGATGAGCGGCGGTTTTTCGCGTCCTGCCTGGCGGCTGCTGATTCTTGCCGCGTTCGCACTGTTCGCGCTGTCGGGTTGCAGCAGCCTGCTATGGGGCACGCAGCAGGCGCCGATCGTCGACGCCACGGTCATGCCCGTCGAGCCGGCGAGCGCGCCGGTGGCCGCCTCCGCCCCCGAGCCGGTCGAGACTGCGGCGGCCGAGCCGGAGCAGCCAAAAAAGCCGAGTAAACCGGTCGTCAAGCCGCACAAGGT
>NZ_LXKA01000381.1 GCF_001645125.1 Paraburkholderia ginsengiterrae
CGAAGTCACGCGCAAGGCATAGGAGAACGGCGATGGAAGTCATCAACCACACCGTCATCAACCTGATCATCTTCGTGCTGGCGATCTACGTCGGCTACCACGTGGTCTGGAACGTCACACCCGCGCTGCACACACCGCTGATGGCGGTGACCAACGCGATCTCGGCCATCGTGATCGTCGGCGCGATGCTGGCCGCGGGGCTCACGCTCGGCGCGCCGGGCAAGTTCTTCGGCACGCTGGCCGTCGCGCTCGCGGCCGTGAACGTGTTCGGCGGCTTTCTCGTCACCCGGCGAATGCTGGAGATGTTCCGCAAGAAAGAACCGAAGAAGCTCCCCGCAGCCGGCAAGGAGAACGCGTAATGAGTCTGAATGTCGTCACGCTGTTATATCTGGTCGCGTCGGTCTGCTTCATCCAGGCGCTCAAGGGGCTGTCCAATCCGAAGACGGCACGCACCGGCAATACCTTCGGCATGGTCGGGATGGCGATTGCGATCCTCACCACCATCGCGCTGATCTCCAAACAGGCTGCCGTGCTCGGCTCGAATCTCGGTCTGGGGCTGGGCCTGCTGCTGGTCGGGCTGGTGGTCGGCGGCGCGATCGGCGCGTTTGTCGCCGCGCGCGTGGAGATGACCAAGATGCCGGAACTGGTCGCGGCGATGCACTCGCTGATCGGTATGGCTGCCGTGTGTATCGCCTATGCGGTGGTGTCGGAACCGGCCGCGTTCGGGTTGGGTGCGGAGGAGGGCATTGCGGGCTTCCTGCCGTACGGCAACCGCGTCGAGCTGTTTATCGGCACGTTCGTCGGCGCGATTACCTTTAGCGGTTCGGTGATCGCGTTCGGCAAGCTCTCGGGCAAGTACAAGTTCCGGCTCTTCCAGGGCGCGCCGGTGGTGTACGGCGGCCAGCATCTGATCAACCTGATGCTGGCGATCGCGATGCTCGGCTTCGGCGTGATCTTCTTCCTCACGCAGTCGTGGCTGCCGTTCATCATCATGACGCTGATCGCGTTCGTGCTGGGGGTGCTGATCATCATCCCGATCGGCGGCGCGGATATGCCGGTGGTGGTGTCGATGCTGAACTCGTATTCGGGGTGGGCGGCAGCGGGCATCGGCTTCTCGCTGAACAATCCGATGCTGATCATCGCTGGCTCGCTGGTGGGCTCCTCGGGTGCGATCCTGTCGTACATCATGTGCAAGGCGATGAACCGCTCGTTCTTCAACGTGATTCTCGGCGGCTTCGGCAACGAGGCTGGCGCGGCGGCGGCGGGCGGGTCGGCGGAACAGCGTCCGGTGAAATCGGGTTCGGCTGACGACGCGTCGTTCATGCTCGGCAATGCGGAAACCGTGGTGATCGTGCCGGGTTACGGTCTGGCGGTGGCGCGCGCGCAGCATGCGCTGAAGGAGCTGACCGACAAGCTGGTCGAGAAGGGCATCGAGGTGAAGTACGCGATTCACCCGGTGGCCGGACGCATGCCGGGGCACATGAACGTGCTGCTCGCTGAAGCCGAAGTGCCGTACGACATGGTGTTCGAGATGGAGGACATCAATGGCGAGTTCGGCCAGGTCGACGTGGTGCTGGTGCTGGGCGCGAACGACGTGGTGAATCCGGCGGCGAAGAACGATCCGAAGTCGCCGATTGCGGGCATGCCGATTATCGAGGCTTATAAGGCGCGCACGGTGATCGTGAACAAGCGCTCGATGGCGGCGGGCTACGCCGGTCTCGACAACGACCTGTTCTACATGGACAAGACGATGATGGTGTTCGGCGATGCGAAGAAGGTGATCGAGGATATGGTGAAGGCGGTGGATTAACCTCACGCCAGCGGTTCGTGGCCTGCCGGGTGAGGGGCCGCGAATCGTCGATCGGACAGCAGGAATGCCCGCGCGAAACCGCGGTGAGCAAGTGGCAGTTTTTCTACCACGTGTTCACCGCGGTTTTGCATTCACATGCCGCATCAGGTCCGCGAGCCGCCTGCCTTCCTGATCCGGATATAGTTCGAGAACCTGAAGATTCTGAATTTTCTCCAGGCCGAAATTACGAAAATCGCCGCGCAATTCGCACCACGCGCCGAGCGTCCAGCGCGCCCCCCAATAGGCGAGCGCAAGCGGCCAGACCCGGCGCTCGGTCGCCGCACCGTTCGCGTCCGTGTACGCGAAACTGACGATATGCCGTGTGTCGATCGCCCGATGCAGTGCGTCGAGTTGCGCGGAAAAATCCCCTTTGATGTGAAACGACGGCGCGAAGACCGGCAGCCTTTCGAGCGTCGCGCGCTTGTCGGCCGGCATGGCTGACGCGATTTTTGCAAGCGCGCCACGCGCGCCGCTCGCAAAGCCCGCGCCGCCCCACGATTCGAGCATTCGCGCGCCTGCCGCGAGCGCGGCGAGTTCGTCGGCGGTAAAGGTGAGCGGCGGCAGACTCGCCGTACGGCTCAGCCGGTAGCCGATACCCGCTTCGCCTTCGATCGGCACGCCCGACAGCTGCAGGTCGCGCACGTCGCGATAGACGGTGCGCAGCGAGATATTCAGCCAGTCGGCGAGTTGTTGCGCGGTGGTCAGGCGCCGTCCGCGCAGCAGTTCGGCGATCTGGAACAGGCGGTCGGCGCGGCGCGTCATCGTGGGCGTCTTGTAGAAGAGGACAGGGACAGTCCCGCGATGATAGCGCCGCATGCCGCGCTCCGGTCGGCGTTGGTTGCGTCGCGCGTGCTGTCACGCGCGCGCGCCGTGTCGCGCCTTAGCCGTTGGTCTGCGAATGCAGACCGATGCGGTTGCCTTCCGTATCGATGAAAAACGCGATATAGCCGATGTCCTGCGGCAGCTTGATCACCGGTCCGTCGGTCTTGCCGCCGGCCTGTTCGATGCGCGCGAGGGTGGCGTCGACGGTCGGCCGGGCGTTCAGATAGACCAGCACGCCGTCTTGGGTCGGCGTCATCGACGGGCTGTGGATGATCGCGCCGCCAGTGGCCGGTTCCTGATAGTCGAATACGGCGATCGGCTGGGCGCCGAATTCCTGGACATTCAGTTTGACGTCGAGCGCGGTTTCGTAGAAACGAACGGCGCGATCGAAATCGACGGACGGAATCTCGAACCATGCAACAACTTTGGATGATGCGGACATGTCACTCTCCTGTGGATGGCGGGTAAGCCGTGCAAAGCGCCGGATGGCGTGAGAAGGAGTGTGCGGGGGGGCTACTGACAGCGTGGTGTCAGTAGGGGATGGCAGGAAGTGACCCATGACGGGGTGGGTTAAGACGTCGCCCCGACGTGCTGCCCGCTTTTAGGACAAATGCTATGTTTTTTGTCAAAGGCTGCCGGTAACCTGACTCTTCCTGTTGTCGGGCTGTGCAGTCCGTTGTCGCATCTTCCTATCGGTTGCCGCTTCGTCTGTTACGCACCACTGCCAAGTATCAAGGCACCGCCGTTCAAGCCCGCAGCTTTCTGTTTTCGACCGCGAGATTCCTACGTGATGAGATATTTTCTACGTAACGTCGTCGCGCGCGAGCAGGGCAACTCCACTGTGATGAGCCGTCCGGCTCATCTCAAACGCCAACTTCCGCTGGGCGTCTCCGCGAGCGCAGTCGTGCTGGGCAGCGCGATGGCCGTGCTAGGCACGCCTGTCGCGTCGGGCGCAGCGGCGAAGACGTTCCGTCAGGCAGCATCAGCGGGTACGAAAAGCGTTGCAGTGGGACGGGCCATGCCGGGCGCGCAACCCCTGGTGCTGAACAACGCAAACGCTTTGCACGCTGCGGACCCATTGCAGGTCGCGCACGCTCCGGCTCTGGCCGATGGCACGGTATGGCCGCCACTTCCGGGCGGTGATCTGCACACCAAACCATCGTTCATGCTCTCACCCGGCGAGTCGGTTCTGGTATCGATGTGCCGCGCGAACTTGGGGATGTGTGATCCGCATGTGTCCACTATGAGGCCGTATAGGACGGATGGGCATGAATGGGCCGGGCGGGTCATCGCGCAGGCGGCGAGGCCGGGAGCACAAGGTGTCGCCGACCTGAGCGGTGGCACGTCCGCCACGGCAGGCCTCCTTGCGATGCCGCATGCCGATACCGCGTCGTATGCCGGGCCGATCAACGGCAGTTTGCGCGATGCGTGGAGGGCAGATGGATTGCCGGTGAGTCTGACCGTGCAACTGAGCCGGATTTTCGCGGGTCGCCTCGATGTCTCGAGTCGTGCTCAATCAGGTGACAGCTATCGTATCGTCTACGAACCGGCGAGCCGTGATCGACCGGGTTTGCAAACCGGGCGCATACGAGCCGTCGAAATCACGCTGGCTGGGCGCAATTACAGTGCGGTGTGGTTCGTCGCGCCGGGTCGCACGAACGGTGATTACTATTCCTTCGATGGCAAGCGCCTGGTTGCGCAGCCGTTCGCGATGCCGGTGGCCTACGGTCGGGTCAGCTCGCCTTTCGGTTATCGGATTCATCCGGTGACCGGGATGCATTTATTCCACACGGGCGTGGATCTAACTGCACGCGCCGGCACACCGGTTGTCGCCGCGTGCGCCGGGACTGTGCAATTCATAGGATCTGACAGCAGCGGCTACGGCAAGCATGTCGTGCTGCGTCACGCGCAAGGTTATGCCACGTACTACGCGCATCTTTCGGCCTTCGCGAGCGGCTTGCGGGTTGGGTCGAAGGTGAGCGAGGGGCAGTTGCTGGGCGCGGTGGGGCAGACCGGTGTGGCGACCGGTCCACATCTGCATTTCGAAGTACGGCTGAACAACTCGCCAACAGACCCGCTCAAGCTGACGAGCCGCTTTGGCGCGGCGCCGTTGGCGGGACGGGAGCGCGCAGCATTCGATCGCGTAGCAAACGTTGCCCGGGAGCAGCTGGCTTTATCGGCGGTTGCTACCCGCACCGCGTCGATCGCGCCGCTTCCGCGGGGTTAGTGCGCCAAGCGACGAATCTGGCGCTTCATCATCACTTGTCCGGCCGATACCTCAAGCCGCCGGCGTGTCGGTTTGCGGCCGCTGGCGCACGCTGCCCGCGATCAGATCGAAGCGGAACAACCGGCATTCGAGCGCGCCGTTAAAGAGCGGCGTCTTGGTCGATTCGCGCAGGCGCAACTGGCCCGGCAGCTTGCGATCCGATGTCAGGATGAACGCGTGCCAGCCGGTGAAGCGTTGCTTCAGCGCGTCGCCGAGCGACTGGAAGAATTCGCTGTCCGGCGTTTCTTCCTGGGCACGGCGGAAACTGTCGTCGTCGCGGTTGCCACGATCGCCACGGTCACGGATTTCGCCACGGGCGTTGCGCCCGCGCACTTCTATCCGTTCGCCGTACGGCGGATTGGCGACGAGAATGCCCGCCTCTGACGTGGGCGGCGTCATACCGCGCGCGTCGACCTGTTTGAGCGGAATGGACGGCAAGCCGGCGCGCTGGAAGTTCGCGCGCGCCTTGTCGAGCATGTCGCCGGAAATATCACTACCGAAAATCTGCAGATCGGCACGCGAGCTGCGAGCGGCGTGCTTCGCGTCGAGCGCGGCGGCCTTGAGCGTTTGCCAGGTTTTGGCCTCGTACTGCTTGAGCTTCTCGAAGCCGAAGCGGCGCTCCGCCCCCGGCGCGATATTCAGCGCCACTTGTGCGGCTTCCGCGAGGAACGTGCCGCTGCCGCACATGGGGTCGTACAGCGGCGTGCCGGCGTTCCAGCCGGTCAGACGCAGGATGCCCGCGGCCAGGTTCTCGCGCAGCGGCGCCGCACCCTTGTCGAGCCGCCAGCCACGCTTGAAGAGCGGATCGCCGGAGGTGTCGAGGTAGAGCGTGCAGTCGGTGGCCGTGAGAAACGCGAACACGCGAACGTCAGGCATGGCTGTGTCGATGCTCGGACGCGCGCCGCTCTTTTCGCGCAGACGGTCGCAGATCGCGTCCTTGACGCGCAGCGTCGTGAATTCCAGGCTGCGCAGCGGCGATTTGATCGCGGTGACATCCACGCGCAGCGTTTCGTTCGCCGAGAACCACTGCTCCCAACGTTGTTCAACCGCTAGCGCGTAAATGTCCTGCTCGCTGCGATACGGCCGATGCGCGATTTTCAGCAGCACGCGGCTCGCGAAACGCGAATGCAGATTGGCGGCCATGCCGGCAGCCCAGCCTCCGCGGAAATGCACGCCGCCGGGCACCTGTGCGCCGGCCGTGAACGGCGCGCCGTTCAGATGTTTGGCGGCGATTTCGGCGAGTTCGGCCGCAAGCGAGGCTTCAAGGCCGCGCGGGCAAGGGAGGAAGAAATCGAAGGACATTGAGGTTGCCGGAAGGCGTTGGATAAGGCGCTATTGTACGCGGTCGGGGTGACCCTCCCCGAGCGATTGCCCGTCGGGCCGCCGCGCCGGCGCACGGACCGACGCGGCAAGCAGCTTCTACTGGCCTTCGCGCGCCGCTTTCGCCGGCCACACCAGCTCCAGCGGATGGCGCAGCACCCGCTGCCAGATCGCGCCGCGCAGCGAGCGCACCGCATTGCGCCGCAAGTCGCGCGATTTCACCGCCATGTAGAACGCGAGCGCGAAACTCACGGCCACATTGAGAATCGCCATGCTGCCGACGCCCGCCACCGCCCACCAGAGTTCCGGCAGTTCGAGGGCGTGTTCGCCGAGCACGCCGAGCGCGATGCCGATCGAACC
The DNA here is from genome assembly GCF_001645125.1 of Paraburkholderia ginsengiterrae. GTDB lineage: Bacteria > Pseudomonadota > Gammaproteobacteria > Burkholderiales > Burkholderiaceae > Paraburkholderia > Paraburkholderia ginsengiterrae. The sequence goes on from NZ_LXKA01000381.1 coordinate 6,618, forward strand.
GGCGCTGAGCGTCACGTGGCGCACTTCGAACGAAAACGCGAAGGCCGTGAGGATGGCCGGCACGAGTCCGAGCATCAGGCCGAGCGTGATATTGCCGACGACGCCGGCCACATTCGAGCGGCAAGCTTTCGCGAGCCGGGCGGCGCCGCGCACGCCCAGCGTCATGCGCAGACGGCGGTTGTAGGCGAGAGCGTCGGCGACGCGATGCAGGACGAACCAGTTGTCCGCCCAACCCGCAATCAGGCTCGACGACCACAGCAGCACGCCGGTCAAGGCTGCATAGAACGGCGTCGGCCCCAGCAGCGAGAACGATTTCAGCGTGGCGTGCGCCTTGTCCGGCGAAATGATGTCGGCATTGAACAGCGCGTGCCACAGCAACTGCACGCCGAGGCACACGGGGAACACCAGCAGCACGTTGCCGAGCACCGCAGCGGCCTGGGTGCGCATCAGCGCGGTCACCGAACTCACGAAACTGTCGACGCCGGCCGGCGTGCCCGTGCCGTCGAGTTCACGTGCGAGGGTGGGCGCGGTCATGGCCGGCTGCTTGGTGGCGAGCGAGAAGTGCAGGAAGTGCATCAGCAGGAAGCTGGCGGCGTAGTTGAAGCCGGCCAGCAGGCCCTCGGCCATGGCTTGCAGATGCGCGCCGGTAATGGCGAATTTGACGCACACCGTGACGACGGTGACGAGCCCGCCGCCCGCTGCCATGCGCAGCATCTTCAGATACTCAGCGCGATCGCGGGCGATGTAGTGCTCGCCGGTATCCGCGCTGTACTCGACAACCTTGCGCGCCAGCAGCGAAAAATTGCTGCGCATCAGATGCGCGACGCTTTGGCTTGCGTGATTCGCGTTCACGAGTTCGGCGGTCAGACGCGCGCCCGCGTGCGGATCGTCCTGTGCCATCCATGCGTTCAGCAGATGTTCGGCGCGCACGATCCGCATGCGCATGCGTTCGACCTGGAACACGATGTCGACGCTCACGCCGTTGCGGTAGAGGTGGGCGAAGACCTTGTCGGTCGCGCGGCGGCATTCGTCGAGCAGGAGGCGCAGGTAGTTGACCTCGTGCAACAGCTTGTCTTGCGGGGCGCCGGCGGCTACTGCCTGATGCTCGGCTTCGACCGCGAGCATGGCGCGCGTGAGCCGGTAGAACGGCTGCTTTTCCATGGCGACGCGCACGTCGCTGGCGTCGGACGTGTCGTCGGTATCGGCTCCACCGAGGCGGCTGCGGACGGTTTGCGACAGGCCTGTCGAGCTGATCTGGCAGGTGAGGTTATGCAGCGCGGCCAGCAGGTCGAGCGAGAACGGGGTGCTGTCGCGTTGTTCGTCTTCGTCGGGTTCGTAGTCGAGCAGCGCGCGGATTCGGATGAGCAGGTCGGTGGGAAGGGCGCCGATCCATTCGGCGTCGCGTTCCGAGCTGAACATCAGCGTGACGATCGCGGTCAGGTCGCGGCGGTTCGGGGCGGGCGGGATCAACGATGCGTCGAGGCGCTCGAACAGCGCGCCGAAGAAGCCCGAGTGCACGGGCATGCCTGCATCGCAGAGCAGCGAGAGGCCGTCGCTTTCGCGCAGCAGTGCGCGGAGGATCCCGGCGACGTTGGCCTTCCAGGCGGGGTTGCGGTCCAGCACGTGGAGCAGGTAGCGGATGCGCGTGTGCGCCGGCATGGAGCGGGAGTCGGCTTGAGCGTCGTCGGTGTCGCTGGGTTGGACGGCGCGGCCGCGGCGGATCCAGTGCGCGAGTTCGATCAGCCATTCGCTGCGATCCGCGTATGGGGCGGATTTGTTGGCGATCGCTAGTAGCGCGTCTAGTTGGTGGCCGCTGTCGCGGGAGGCGCGCCATTTTTTGATGAATCGTTTGAGGGAGTCGAACATTGTTGGTGTTTGCTATGCGGTTTTTCGTTTGATGTTTTTTTGGTCTGTGCTCTTTGGGCGTTGGCCTTTCCTTGAATTCACGGTGGTCTATTGGCGTTGCCCCTGTGCGGGGCGGCACTTACTTTCTTTGCATGCCGCAAAGAAAGTAAGCAAAGAAAGCGGCTTCCAACCGCAAACCACTAAGCGGAGCCCCTGGCTTGGAGGGGGGAGTGGTGCATCTGGAATCCGTGTTCTCGCACACTTGGCCCTGGTGACAAGGCCGTCATACATCCCATCTCGCGCTCCGCGCTCGCCGGAACGGTTCGTCTGGAACACCGGCGGGATAAATATAATTTGGTGGTGCGAACAAACTGGAGCACAGGAACCACTACAGTCAAGGACCCACCCTCGGTTTAATGAAATGCCGCGACGGCGCGCGCAGCGCCGCCGGAAGAATGACTGCCTTGTCACGAGCGCGGAGTGTGCGAGAGCACCGATTCCAGATGCACCACTATCCCCTCCAAGCCAGGGGATCCGCTTAAGAATTTGCGGTGTGAAGCGGCTTTCTTTGCCTACTTTCTTTGCCGCGGCAAGGAACGTAGGTGCCGCCCTGCACAGGGGCAACGCTAATAGACCCCAGTGAATTCTAGGAACTGCCAACACAAAAAGCAGCCACCAGTGAACCCAAG
>NZ_LXKA01000393.1 GCF_001645125.1 Paraburkholderia ginsengiterrae
CTACAAGGCGACCCCCGAAGAAGTGCGCCCCATCATGATCGACCCGAAGATGCTGGAACTGTCGGTCTACGAAGGCATTCCGCATCTGCTCGCGCCGGTCGTAACCGCCATGAAGCTGGCCGCCAACGCGCTGAACTGGGGCGTCGGCGAAATGGAAAAGCGCTACCGCCTGATGTCCGCGGTCGGGGTGCGCAATCTGGCCGGCTTCAACCAGAAGATCCGCGACACCGAAGCCAAGGGCAAGAAGCTCGGCAACCCGTTCTCGCTGACGCCGGAAGCGCCCGAGCCGCTCGCGCCGCTGCCGCTGATCGTGGTGGTGATCGACGAGCTGGCCGACCTGATGATGGTGGCCGGCAAGAAGATCGAAGAGCTGATCGCGCGGCTCGCACAGAAAGCGCGCGCCGCCGGCATCCATCTGATTCTGGCGACGCAGCGCCCCTCCGTGGACGTGATCACCGGCCTCATCAAGGCGAACATTCCGACGCGCGTGGCCTTCCAGGTGTCGTCGAAAATCGATTCGCGCACGATTCTCGATCAGATGGGCGCCGAGTCGCTGCTCGGCCAGGGCGACATGCTGTTCCTGCCGCCCGGCACGGGCTACCCGCAGCGCGTGCATGGCGCCTTCGTCGCCGACGAGGAAGTGCACCGGATCGTCGAGTATCTGAAACAGTTCGGCGAACCGCAATACGAGGAAGGCATTCTCGACGGCCCGGCCACCGATGGCGGCGCGGCGCAGGACCTGTTCGGCGAAGCGCCGGATGCGGAAGCCGATCCGCTTTACGACGAAGCCGTGGCCTTCGTGGTGCGCACGCGGCGCGCGTCGATCTCGTCGGTGCAACGGCAGTTGCGCATCGGCTATAACCGCGCGGCGCGTCTCGTCGAACAGATGGAAACCGCGGGCCTGGTGTCTCCCATGGGCATTAACGGCAGCCGTGAAGTGCTCGCGCCAGGGCCGGCTGAGTAAGCGGGCGCGGTGGCCGCGATCAAGGTCGATTCAACCGCAAAACAAAACGGGCCGCTCGATAAAGAGCGGCCCGTTTTCCATTGAGCGCGCGCCCGATGAGCCTATGGCGCTATGGCCTTATGGCGACGGTGAAACCAGCTTGAAGTCCACTGGCGAGCCGAGCTCGAAATGCTTCGGATTCGCTTCGAGCAGGCCGCTCTCCTGATCGCGCTTGAACACATAGACGGTATCGCTGTTCTGATTGCCGACGATCAGCCAGTTGCCGGTCGGATCGATCGCGAACTCACGCGGCGACTTGCCCAGGCTCGATTGATGCCCGATCTTCTTCAGATGCCCGTTGGCGGGATCGACCGAAAAAATCACAATGTCGTTCGCATCGCCGCGATTGGTGGCGTACAGGAAGCGCCCATCCGGCGACAGATGGAGGGCCGCCGCGCCCACCGAGCCCTTGAAGCCCGGCTCGGTCAGCGAGAGGGTCTGCACCTGCGTGAGCCTGCCGTCGTCATAGTTGAAGGTGCTGACCGTGGCGGCCAGTTCGCTCGTCAGGTAGGCGTGCTTGCCATCGGCGCCGAACACCAGATGGCGCGGCCCGCTGCCCGCCTTTTCCTGGGTATAGCGCCAGTCGGTCGGGCCGAACAGGCCGCGGCTGCCGTCCGGCGTGTAGCGGTACGCGTATAGCTTGTCGGCGCCGAGATCCTGCGCGAACAGATAGTGGCCGTCCGGCGAGAACACGGTGGAGTGAACGTGCGAGTTGTCCTGCCGTCCTTTCACCGGACCGCCGCCTTCATGATGCACCGTGAGCACCGACGTGCCCACCTGGCCGTCGGCCTGCAGCGGGAACACCGCGAAACTGCCACCCGGGTCGGCCGCCACCGAATAGTTCGCGGTCAGCAGATACTTGCCGTCCGGCGAAATTTTCAGGTAGCACGGATCGTTGCCGTCCGCGGAAACCTTGTTGAGGAAAGTCAGCTGGCCGCTCGCGGCGTCGAAGCGAAACGCGCTGATGCCGCCGCGCTGCGTGGCCGGGCCGTTGTCGCCGGGCAGTTCGTTGACCGCGTAGACGAAGCGGCGGTCGCGGCTGACCACGAGGTAGGACGGATTGACCGTCTGCGCAACCGATACGCGCGTCGCCTCACCGGTCTTCGTGTCGAAGCGGTAGACATACAGGCCTTCGCTTCTGGCGCCCGTATAAGTGCCAATCAGCATGTCATAAACTCCGTCGGCGGGGACCGGGCCGGAATCTTGCGCAAACGCATGCGAAGCAACAATCGAGACCATGAGCACGAAACCTTTTATGATCGAGCGGGCAGCGCGGTGACGACAAGGCATACGACCTCCTGGACACAGATTATCTGACTGAACTGGTTGTCACGGTGTCTCTGGTCTGCCGCGCATTGAGTCAAGCGTTTTTTCTTATCGGGGCAAGTATAAGAGCGTTGTGCCGGCGTTGTGTTGGCCTTGCGCCGGTGTTGTGCCGGTGTCGTGCCGATTGACGCAGCCAGTGCGGCTGGCGGCGGTTGGCTTGTGCAGCGCTGAATGGTTGGCCATTGTCCCGCTTCGCGGGACGTTTTTTTCAATCGCGTCCCCCTCTACGGAGTCTTCATGAACATCACACTCAGCCTGGGCCCGCTGGTTTCGCTGATCGCCGGCATTCTGATTCTTATCATGCCGCGCCTGTTGAGCTACATCGTCGCGCTCTATCTGATCATCATCGGGATCATCGGGATTATGGGCGTGGGGTCGTCACACTTCTGAAGCGTCTGGGCAGCAACCGGCCTGCGCGGTCCCGCCTGAAGCGGACCACGCACCGACCACACGTGAAGCAGGAATGAAGCGGGCGAAGCGCGCGCCGGCGCTCAGCCGTTCGAAAGCTGCTCGAGACGCCAGCGCCCCTGCAGCGACAACGCGCCGACCGCATAATGGCCGTCATCTTCCCGGTGATGCCGGAAGCAGGCCCGTTCGATCAGAAAGGTCGCGGCGGCCAGCATGCCGTTGCGGCTCAGGCCCAGCCGGCCATAATCTAGCGGCAACATCGAATCGTCGGCGAGCTCACTGGCTGCCGAGAGTATTGTGATGCAATCGGTTTTCGACGGGTTCAGCATAGCTTGAGTCCTCGGAAACGGCGTTTGCACACGCCATGGGCGCGGCTGGTTGACAATCCTGAAGGTGCCGCACAGCGGCAGGAAATCCGATTGTAGGCAGTGATTTAACCATTTACCAACCCGAAATTAACCACAATGCGGGATGAACCACATCGCATTGGGCGAGTCAGCTAAGAACAACGACCCCGCGCGTGGCGGCCGCCGCTGCGCGCCATACGGATCCAATCCTCCATGCCCGCACTCATCGAAGACTATGCGCTCATCGGCGACGGCCACACGGCCGCGCTCATCTCCCGCGAAGGTTCCGTCGACTGGCTCTGCTGGCCGCGCTTCGATTCCGGCGCCTGCTTCGCAGCCCTGCTCGGCACGCCCGCGAACGGCCGCTGGCTGATCTCGCCGGTCTCGGACACCGCGCCGGTCATCACCCGCCGTTACCGCGGCGAAACGCTGATCCTCGAAACCGATTTCGAGACCGCCGAGGGCGCCGTCACGCTGATCGACTTCATGCCGCCGGGCAACGGCTGGTCGGAGATGGTGCGGCTCGTGGTCGGCAAACGCGGCACGGTGCGCATGAAAATGGAGCTGGTGCTGCGCTTCGACTACGGTTTTTCGATTCCGTGGGTCGACCGCCTGGAACACGACAGCGGCATCAAGGCGATCGTCGGCCCGGACACCGCGGTGCTGCGCACCCCCGTCGAGTTGCGCGGCGAAGACATGAAGACGGTGGCCGACTTCACCGTCCGCGAGGGCGAGCGGGTGCCGTTTTCACTGGCCTATGCGGCCTCGCATCTGCGCATTCCGCCGGCACGCGATCCGCACACGTCGCTCGCGCGCACTGAGAACCACTGGCTGGAATGGTCGGCGCGCAGCACCGTGCAGGGACGCTGGGCCGAGCCGATCCGCCGCTCCCTGATCACGCTGAAGGCGCTCGCCTACGAGCCGACAGGCGGGATCGTCGCCGCGCCCACCACCTCCTTGCCGGAGCAGCTCGGCGGCACCCGCAATTGGGACTACCGCTACTGCTGGCTGCGCGACGCCACGATCACCCTGTTCGCGATGATGCGCGGCGGCTACTACGACGAAGCACGCGCGTGGCGCACCTGGCTCGGCCGCGTCATGGCCGGCGCGCCGGATCAGTTGCAGATCATGTATGGCCTCGCGGGCGAGCGGCGCTTGCCCGAGTTCGAAGTCGACTGGCTGCCGGGCTACCAGGACGCGAGGCCGGTGCGGATCGGTAACAACGCGGTCGGCCAGCGCCAGCTCGACGTCTACGGCGAAGTGATGAATGCGCTGCATCTCGCGCGCGTCGTCGGTCTGCAGGCGGACGACACCGCGTGGAACGTGCAGCGCGCGCTGCTTCGCCACCTCGATACGATCTGGCAGGAACCCGACGAAGGCATCTGGGAAACGCGCGGCGGCCGCCAGCACTTCACCTTCTCGAAGGTCATGGCGTGGGTCGCCTTCGACCGCGCCATCAAGTCGGCGGAACAGTTCCAGCTCGACGGCCCGCTCGACGAATGGCGCGCCACCCGCGCGGCCATTCACGCGGAGGTCTGCGAGAAGGCGTGGAATCCGGCGCTCAACGCGTTCTCGCAAAGCTACGGCAGCGACCAGCTCGACGCGAGCGTGCTGCTGATGCCGCTGGTCGCGTTCCTGCCGCCGCAGGATCCGCGCGTCAAAGGCACGGTGGCCGCGATCGAGAAAGACCTGATGCACGACGGCTTCGTGATGCGCTACCGCACCACCGAATACGACGACGGCCTGCCGCCCGGCGAAGGCACGTTTCTCGCGTGCTCGTTCTGGATGGTGGACAATCTCGCGTTGCAGGGGCGCATCGAGGAAGCCATCGGCATGTACGAACGGCTGCTCGCGCTATGCAACGATGTCGGTTTGCTTTCGGAAGAATACGATCCGGTTACACAGCGTCTGGTCGGCAACTTCCCGCAGGCGTTTTCGCATGTTGCGCTGGTGCACACGGGCCTGAACCTGATGAAACATGAGCAGGCCATGGCGCAGGCAGCCGGCCAACCGCCACATAACGGCATCAGGCAATCCTGACTTGAGGCTGCGGCAACCCCCGATAGCGGCGCGGCAACATCGCCGGTAGCATGATTTAATGACAGTTTTCGTGCGAGTCGTACGTAAAATTGCTGCATTGCACAAGTACGCTTTGTTCGATATGATCGTTCAGTCCATTGGCCGAAAATCAATGTACCCACAACCAATACGGCCTGCCGCAACGCTCCTCGCGTGATTGCGAAGCGCCATGCAAACCGCTTAACCCGGAGCACCCATGCTCTATCAATTTCACGAATTCCAGCGGGCGATGTTGAGCCCGCTTACCGCCTGGGCCCAGGCCGCCTCCAAATCGTTCGCGAATCCCGCCAGCCCTTTGGCTTACGTGCCGGGCGCCACGCGTCTATCAGCCGGCTACGAACTCCTGTACCGGCTTGGCAAAGATTACGAAAAGCCTGAGTTCAACCTGCATCAGATCGTCAAAGACGGGCATAACATCCCGATCATTGAACAGACCATTATCGAAAAGCCGTTTTGCCGCCTGATGCGCTTCAAGCGCTTCGCGGACGACAGCGACGCTGTTACCCAATTGAAAGACGAGCCGATCGTGCTGGTCTGCGCACCGTTGTCAGGACACCACGCCACGCTGTTGCGCGACACCGTGCGCACGTTGCTGCAAGACCACAAGGTGTATCTGACCGACTGGATCGACGCTCGCATGGTGCCGCTCGAAGCCGGCCAGTTTCATCTCGACGACTACGTCGCCTACATCCAGGAATTCATCCGCCATATCGGCGCGAAGAACCTGCACGTGATCTCGGTGTGCCAGCCCACCGTTCCGGTGCTCGCCGCCATTTCGTTGCTGGCGAGCCGCGGCGAAGACACGCCGCGCACCATGACGATGATGGGTGGCCCGATCGACGCGCGCAAGAGCCCGACCTCGGTCAACTCGCTTGCCACGCAGCACTCGTACGAGTGGTTCGAAAACAACGTGATTTTCACGGTGCCGCCGAATTATCCGGGCGTGGGCCGTAAGGTTTACCCGGGCTTTTTGCAGCACACCGGTTTCGTGGCAATGAATCCGGAGCGTCACGCGGCGTCGCACTGGGACTACTACCAGAGCCTGCTGCGCGGCGACGAAGACGACGCGGAAGCGCACCGCCGCTTCTACGACGAGTACAACGCCGTGCTCGACATGGACGCGGACTATTACCTCGACACGATCCGCGTGGTGTTCCAGGAATTCAGCCTGGCGGAAGGCACGTGGGACGTCGCCGGCGAACGGGTGAAGCCGCAGGACATCAGGAAGACGGCGCTCTTCACGATCGAAGGCGAGCTGGACGACATTTCCGGCGACGGCCAGACCTACGCCGCGCACGACCTGTGCACGGGCATTCCGGAGAGCGACAAGCGTCATTTCACCGCGGAAAAATGCGGCCACTACGGCATTTTCTCGGGACGCCGGTGGCGCACCATCATCTACCCGCAGCTGCGCGACTTCATCCTCGAGCACAACAAGGCGCCGAAGGTCGCGAAAGAAAAAGTCGAAGCCTGAGCACCCTGAGCACGATTGAAAAAACGGCCTCCTCGGAGGCCGTTTTTTGTTCAGGGCACTTACCGCTTCACTTGCGCAACAGGTACGCGAGCAGCAACTCGGTGTTCATCTGGATCACTTCACTGCGCTCGCCCGCGCTGCTGAAGTCGCGGCCAAGCGTGGCTTCGAGCGTAAAGCGGTTCGACACGATGTAGTAACCCATGCCGGAGAGCGTGACGTAGAAGCGCAGCGGATCGACATTGGTGCGAAACAGGCCCGCGCGTTGCCCTCGTTCGAGAATGCTGCCGAGCGTGGCGACGATGGGCGAGATCATTTCGCGGATGCGCGTCGATTTCGACATATAGCGTGCTTCATGCAGATTCTCGTTGTTCACGAGACGCAGCAGCTCAGGATGGTCGCGGTAGTAATCCCAAACAAAATGCGCGAGGCGCGTAATGGCCTCGACCGGTGCAATGCCATTGAGTTCGAGCGTGCGTTCCGCCTCGTTGAGCGCGCTGAATGCATGCTCGAGAACAGCGGTGAAAAGCTGCTCCTTGCTACCGAAGTAGTAGTAGAGCATGCGTTCATTCGTTTCCGCGCGACGGGCAATCTGATCGACGCGCGCGCCGAACAGCCCTCCATTTGCAAACTCTTCGGCCGCCGCGAGCAGAATGCGGCGCCGTGTGCCTTCAGGATCTCTTTTGATTTTCGGCTGATTCATGGTGGCATCGTCTTCGTGAGCCGCGTTATCCGGATCGCGCCGCCGGCCTCTCCTCGGGCCTTGCACCGACAGCACTGAACGGGCGCGCCATGGTTGGGGGACACCCTCCTGCGGTCTTTCGAAAAAGCGCTTCGATTATGGCACATGGATTGCGGATGGCAATTGGGGAAATCGGCGATAATGTGCTATTTAGTTCAAGCTGTTCGGCCGCAAGCCAAGCCCCAACGTCGTGACCGTGACAGAGACCAACACACTCGCAGACCGCATCGAAGATCTGCTTCCCCAGACGCAATGCACCAAGTGCGGTTACCCCGCATGCCGTCCCTATGCCGAAGCCGTGGCAAGCGGCGAGGCCAACTACAATCAATGCCCGCCGGGCGGCGCCGAAGGTGTTGCGCGTCTGGCCGCCCTGCTCGGCAAGCCGGTGATTCCGCTCAATTCCGCCAACGGCGTCGAACGGCCGCGCCCCGTGGCGGTTATCGACGAACAAGTTTGCATCGGCTGCACGTTGTGCATGCAGGCCTGTCCGGTCGATGCAATAGTTGGCGCACCGAAACAGATGCACACGGTGATCGCCGAACTCTGCACTGGCTGCGATCTGTGCGTGCCGCCCTGCCCGGTCGACTGCATTGCCATGCCGCCGGTCACCGGCGAGGCAACGGGTTGGGACGCATGGAGCCAAGCCCAGGCCGACGCCGCGCGCGCCCGGCATGACCGCCACTAAGCTCTTCTCACGCGCGACCGTTCGGCCGCCGACGCCCGTGCTGCAGCGCGGCGAGCCGGCATTCGTGCCGTCGACCAGCCAGCCGATGCAACGCCGGCCGGCGCCACACCGCCCACCACCGCCCCCGTTGCCGACGACGCCGAAGCGAAGAAACGCGCGATCATCCAGGCCGCGCTCGAACGTGCTCGCAAGAAGAAGGAAGAAATGGCGGCCAAGGGCGAGGGCCCGCTGAACACCGAGCGTGTCAGCGCCGACGTGCAGGCGCAAATCGACGCCGCCGAAGCACGCCGCCGCCGCCTCGGAGTCGCCCAAGACGATCCCGCCACGCCGTCCGACAAGCGCTAACCGCACCTTCACGCCCCGCATGAACGCGAACAAACGCCGCGCCATCTACGAGACGCTTCAGAGTCTCAACCCGCATCCGACCACCGAACTGGAGTACACCACTCCGTTCGAACTGCTGATTGCCGTGCTGCTGTCGGCCCAGGCCACCGACGTCTCCGTCAACAAGGCCATGCGCAAGATGTTCCCGGTTGCGAACACTCCGCAGCAGGTGTTCGATCTCGGTGAAGAAGGCGTGGCCGGCTACATCAAGACCATTGGCCTGTATCGCAACAAGGCGAAGAACGTTATCGCGACTTGCCGCATTCTGCTCGACCAGTACGGCGGCGAGGTGCCGGAAGACCGGGAAGCGCTCGAGAGCCTGCCGGGTGTCGGCCGGAAAACGGCGAACGTGATTCTGAACACCGCGTTCGGTCATCCGACCATCGCGGTGGATACGCACATCTTTCGGGTTGCGAATCGAACCGGTCTCGCCCCCGGCAAGGATGTTCGCGCGGTCGAATCGGCGCTGGAGAAATTCACGCCCGCCGAGTTCAAACAGGACGCGCACCACTGGCTGATCCTGCACGGGCGTTATGTGTGCAAGGCGCGCCGACCCGAATGCTGGCACTGCGTGATCGAGCCGCTGTGCGAGTTCCGTCCGAAAACGCCGCCGCCGGATTTATGAGCGTGGCGGGTCTGGACGGCGATGGCGGGCGTGCCGCCAGCGGCCCGCTCCGCCCCAGCGTAAAATGATGCCCTCTGTCCCGCCGCTTCCCGCGGCCGGCGGCGCACCCCAAGGCGCGCCAGCACACGCCCTACTCAACGCAACCGGTCTCACGATGTTCAATCCCAGCCGCGACGAAGTCCGCCTCTTTTTCACCGACACCTGGCGCAAGCAGCGTCAAGGCGAGATCCTGACGCCCCTTGAGGCAATCGCCGCCGACTGGATCGTCGAGCACCCCGAATACCACGCCGACCTGACCGACGGCGACGCCGCCCAGGCCCAGGACTATTCGCCCGAACGCGGCCAGACCAACCCGTTCCTGCATCTGTCGATGCATCTGGCGATCACCGAACAGCTGTCGATCGACCAGCCGCCCGGCATTCGCGCCGCACACGAGCGGCTCGCCGCCCGCCTCGGCTCGACTCACGAGGCTCAGCACGCCATCATGGACTGTCTCGGCGAAACCATCTGGGAAGCGCAGCGCACCGGAACGCCGCCGGATACGGACGCGTATCTGCAGCGCATCGAGCGGCGCGCCACGCGCGACTGACGGCAAGGCGGCCGGGACACACGCCCCCGAACGCCCCAAAAGCACAACACCCCGCCGAAGCGGGGTGTTATTCAATCTGAAAGCGCAATCTGCAAGCGCAATCTGAAAGCGGCGTGCAAAGCACGCGATTCGCTTACTTCTTCTGCACCAGATCGCCGTTCAGCGATTCGACGTAGGCTGCGATGTCTTTCATGTCGCTTTGCGACAGGCTTTGCACCTGCGCCTGCATGATCGCGTTGTTGCGGCCGAGGTGCGGGTTACCGTTGCCCATCTGATACTGGCGCAGCGCCCAGTACACGTAATCGGAGTGCTGACCGGCGAGCTTCGGATATTCCGGGCTGACCGGCTTGTTCAGATTGACGCCGTGGCAAGCCGCGCAGTTGTGGCTATCCGCCAGCACCTTGCCGTTGCCGGCGTCGGCGGCGTGCGCGACGATCGCTGCGACCAGACCGATCACTGCCGCCGACGCGCATGCAGCCTTGAACACCGTGTGGAGTGCCTGTTGGGGCTTATTCATGAATTCTCCTATCCCGCGAATTTAATTGCCGAGTGACTGGATGGATGATCGCAGCCGATCACTTGTCGGGATTGTTCTTCGAAGAGGAATTTTGCGCTGCGTAGTAGGCAGCGATGTCGGCGATATCCTGATCCGACAGCGACGCGGTGATGGCGCGCATCGTTTCGAAATGGCGGTCGCCCTTCTTGTAGCCGTGCAGGGCGTTTTCGAGGTACGCCTGATTCTGGCCGCCGAGCATCGGGACGCGGTAGACCTCAGGGTAAGCCGTGCGGTATTCAGGGATGCCGTGGCAGCCGATACACATCGCGACCTTGCCCTGGCCCGCCTTCGCGTTGCCAACGACATCCGCTGCCTGCGCACTGGCCGTATAGCCCGCGAGCACCGACAGCGCTGCGATCACGACATGTTTGCCAACGAATTTATTCATAGCATGTAACCTGGCTTGAGGGGAAACGGGCGACCAGAAAGGCAACGGCCCGCGCCGTTATTCTTATACGGTAGCCACGCAGGCAAAAAAATCGGGCTAATTGTACCGCGACGCCGCGCCGAACGTCCACAGCGCAAGGCAGGCGGCGCATCCGGCCGCCGCCGGGCCGCCGCATGTGGCCCAACCCGCCCGGAGCGCCCGCCCACCGGGCTCGCCGGGCAGGCGGGGCCGCCCGCCGGCGCCGCCTGGGGACTCGTTGCACCCGGCGACACCGCGGGTGACACCTTACGCGAGGCGGTTTCAGGCCAACAGGCCTTCTGACTTATACTGGGTTTTTTCCCAAAAAGAGCAGCTCGCCATGCGTTTCGAAGGCTCATCGCAGTACGTCGCCACCGACGACCTCAAGCTCGCGGTCAACGCCGCGATGACGCTCAAGCGCCCATTGCTGATCAAGGGTGAACCCGGCACGGGCAAGACCATGCTGGCCGAAGAAGTCGCCGCCGCGCTCGGCATGCCGCTCTTGCAGTGGCACATCAAGTCCACCACCAAGGCCCAGCAGGGCCTGTACGAGTACGACGCGGTGTCGCGCCTGCGCGATTCACAGCTCGGCGACGAGCGCGTCAAGGACATCCGCAATTACATCGTCAAGGGCGTGCTGTGGCAGGCATTCGAATCGGACCAGCAAACGGTGCTGCTGATCGACGAGATCGACAAGGCCGACATTGAATTCCCCAACGACCTGCTGCGCGAACTCGACCGCATGGAGTTCTATGTGTACGAGACGCACGAGCTGATCCGCGCGAAACACCGCCCGCTCGTCATCATCACGTCGAACAACGAGAAGGAGCTGCCCGACGCGTTCCTGCGCCGCTGCTTCTTCCACTACATCAAGTTTCCCGATCCGGTCACGATGCAGCAGATCGTCGAGGTGCACTACCCCGGCATCAAGAAGGACCTGCTCGCGGCCGCCATGCAGAGCTTTTTCGAGTTGCGCAACGTCGCCGGACTGAAGAAGAAGCCGTCCACCTCGGAACTGCTCGACTGGCTCAAGCTGCTGCTCGCCGAGGATATTCCGGCCGAAGCACTGCGCTCGTCCGATCAGAAGCAGATCATTCCGCCGCTGCACGGCGCACTGCTGAAAAACGAGCAGGACGTGAACCTGTTCGAGCGGCTGATTTTCATGAACCGCAACAACCGTTGATTAATCGTTGACTGAGCGCACCGGCCACCCGCCGCCCGAGGATCCAGCATGCTGATCGACTTCTTCTACTCGCTGCGCGCCGCCAAACTGCCGGTTTCGGTGAAGGAATACCTGACGCTGCTCGAAGCGCTCAAGGCGAACGTGATCGCGCCGTCGCTCGACGAGTTCTACTACCTCGCGCGCATCACGCTGATCAAGGACGAGCAGTACTTCGACAAGTTCGACCAGGCGTTCGGCGCGTATTTCAAAGGCGCCGCGCAAGCCTCGGAGCTGGCCTTCGACATTCCGCTCGACTGGCTGAAGAAAAAACTGCAGCGCGATCTGTCGCCGGAAGAAAAAGCGCAGATCGAAGCGATGGGCGGCCTCGACAAGCTCATGGAACGCCTGAAGGAACTGTTCGACGAACAGAAAGAGCGCCATGAAGGCGGCAACAAGTGGATCGGCACCGGCGGCACTTCGCCGTTCGGCAATGGCGGCTTTAACCCGGAAGGCGTGCGCATCGGCGGCGACTCGGCGGGCAACCGCACTGGTGTGAAGGTCTGGGAAGCCCGCGCCTATCGCGATTACGACGATCAGGTCGAAATCGGCACGCGCAACATCAAGATTGCGCTGCGCCGCCTGCGCCGTTTCGCCCGCGAAGGCGCCGCCGAAGAGCTCGACCTGCCCGACACGATCCGCAGCACGGCCGCGAACGCAGGCTGGCTCGACCTGAAGATGGTGCCGGAGCGCCACAACAAGGTGAAAGTGCTGATGCTGCTCGACGTGGGCGGCTCGATGGACGATCACATCAAGCGCACCGAGGAGCTCTTTTCCGCCGCCAAGGCCGAGTTCAAGCACCTCGAGTTCTACTACTTCCACAACTGCGTGTACGACTTCCTGTGGAAGAACAATCGCCGCCGTCACACCGAACGCATCCCGACGTGGGACGTGCTGCACAAATTCACGCCCGACTACAAGCTCATCTTCGTCGGCGACGCGACGATGAGCCCGTACGAAGTGCTGCAGCCGGGCGGCTCGGTGGAGTACAACAACGCCGAGGCCGGCGCCGTCTGGCTGCGCCGCCTCGCCGACCAGTTCCCCCACCACGCGTGGCTCAATCCGGAGCCGGAGGGCCTGTGGACGTACCGGCAGTCGGTCAGCGCGATCCGCGACGTGCTCGGCCACCGCATGTATCCGCTCACGCTCGCCGGCCTCGAAACCGCCATGCGCGCTTTGAGCAAATAGTCCGCACGCGCTTTACCTTCAACGACCAGCCAGTATCTGCATGAGCCCGTCCTCCTCGCCCGATTTGTCCCCCGCCGCTAAACCACCTGAACCGGCTGCACGCCTCAATCCGTTCGCCGACACCTCGCTGTCCGCCATCGTCGCCGGTTTCGTCGCGATGATGACGGGCTACACCAGTTCGCTCGTGTTGATGTTCCAGGCGGGCCAGGCGGCCCATCTGACCGATGCGCAGATTTCGTCCTGGATCTGGGCCCTGTCGATCGGCATGGCCGTCTGTACGATCGGCCTCTCGCTGCGGTTTCGCGCCCCGATCGTGATTGCGTGGTCGACGCCCGGCGCGGCGCTGCTGGTGTCGTCGCTGCCGCACGTGGCTTATAGCGAGGCAATCGGCGCGTTTATCGTCTGCGCGCTGCTGCTCACCCTCGTCGGCCTGACGGGCTGGTTCGATACGCTGATGAAGAGGATTCCGGCCGGGATCGCCTCGGCCTTGCTGGCGGGCATTCTGTTCGAGATCGGCATCGAGATTTTCCGCGCGGCGCAGTACCAGACCGCGCTCGTGCTGACCATGTTCTTCACCTATCTGATCGTCAAGCGGTTCGCACCCCGCTACGCGATTCTCACGACGCTGATCGTCGGCACTGCCGCCGCCGGCGGGCTCGGACTGCTCGATTTCAGCCGCTTTCACGTCGCGCTGGCGCATCCGGTGTTCACCATGCCGGCGTTCTCGGTGGCGGCCAGCATCAGCGTCGGCATTCCGCTCTTTGTCGTCGCCATGGCGTCGCAAAACGTGCCAGGCATCGCCGTGCTTCGCGCCTGCGGCTACACCACCCCGTCCGCGCCGCTGATTTCGACCACCGGCATCGCCTCGCTGCTGCTCGCGCCGTTCGGCTCGCACGGCATCAATCTTGCGGCGATCACCGCGGCGATCTGCACTGGCCATGAAGCCCACGAAAACCGCAACAAGCGTTACACCGCCGCGATGTGGTGCGGCATCTTCTATCTGATCGCCGGGACGTTCGGCGCGACCATCGCCGCGCTGTTCGCGGCCTTGCCGAAGGCGCTGGTGGTCTCCGTCGCGGCACTGGCGCTGTTCGGCTCGATCATGAGCGGCCTCACCAACGCCATGCAGGACTGGAAGCAGCGCGAGGCCGCACTGGTCACCTTCATGGTGACGGCGTCCGGCCTGACTCTGCTCTCCATCGGCTCGGCATTCTGGGGCCTGGTGGCGGGCCTGCTGACGCAACTGATGCTCACCGCCCGGCGAGGCTGAGCGTCCGCCGGGATGGCACCACGGCACAGCGCTTGCTGCGTATCCCTGAAACGGAAAATCGCGGCCCGAAATCCGCGTGAACGAATCGCCGGCGGCAAGTGTCATGACTGCATCAGGCAATCGGCCATAGAATAGAAGCATCCGGCAGCGCTTCCCGGCAACACGGCGGGCGGCGCTGCGGCGTGACCCGCGGCCGCCGGAGCTGGTTTGTCTGTCAGACCGGCGGCAATCTCATTTCTCCTGAACCACGGCGCACGCGCGCCCTGAAGGCCCGAACATGACAACCGCACTCGATCAACTCAAGCAATACACCACCGTCGTCGCCGACACCGGCGACTTCCAGCAGCTGGCCCAGTACAAGCCGCGGGACGCGACCACCAATCCGTCGCTGATCCTGAAGGCGGTGCAGAAAGACGACTACCGGCCACTGCTCGAAAAGACCGTGAAAGCGCATGCGTCGAAACCGGTTGGCGCAATCATCGACCAGTTGCTGATCGCATTCGGCACCGAAATCCTCAAGATCATTCCGGGCCGCGTGTCGACCGAAGTCGACGCACGCCTGTCGTTCAACGTCGAAGCCTCGATCGCCAAGGGGCGCGAACTGATCGCGCTGTATAAGGAGCACGGGATCGAGCGCGAACGCGTGCTGATCAAGCTGGCGTCCACGTGGGAAGGCATCCGCGCGGCGGAAGTGCTGCAGAAGGAAGGCATTCGCTGCAACATGACCCTGCTGTTCTCGCTCGCCCAGGCCGCTGCCTGTGCCGAAGCGGGCGCGCAACTGATTTCGCCGTTCGTCGGCCGCATTTACGACTGGTACAAGAAGAACGCCGGCAGCGCATGGGACGAAGCGAAAGACGGCGGCGCCAACGACCCAGGCGTCCAGTCGGTGCGCCGCATCTATGCTTACTACAAGAAGTTCGGCTACAAGACTGAGGTGATGGGCGCGAGCTTCCGCACGCCGGGCCAGATTCTGGAACTGGCGGGCTGCGATCTGCTGACCATCAGCCCGGATCTGCTGCAAAAATTGCAGGACAGCACCGACACGGTGGAGCGCAAGCTGTCGCCGGAAGGCTCCAAAGATGCGGCTATCGAACGCGTGCCGGTCGACGAAGCCTCGTTCCGCTTCCTCGTCAACGACGAAGCCATGGCGACCGAGAAGCTCGCGGAAGGTATCCGCGCATTCGCCGCCGACGCCGTCAAGCTGGAAAAGATGATCGAAGCGCTGCGTTAAGCGCCGCTCGGAAGGCGCAGGCCCTCGGTCGCTTTAGCTTGCGATTGCGTTGGCCGGCGCCCTGCCGCTTAGCAACCGAACGCGCGGCCCCGGACCTCACGGTTCTGGGCCGCGCGCCGTTTACCGGGTGTGTTGAGCGGATGCGCTTATCGGGTGCATTTACCGGCTGCGTTAAGCGGGTGCGCTGAGCACTGGTTGCCGGCGGTTGCATCTGCCGTGTGACAACCGCCGCTTCTCCCTACGACATATAGTCACAATTCCCTCGTACCGGACGCCTACAATCATTTGCACGCCAGCTCTCGTCGGCATTTCCGAGAGTTTTCGGCGCCGCTTACCCATATTCCGGGAGACGATCATGTACCTTCAGCCTTATGTCTTTTTCAATGGCCGTTGCGAAGAAGCGCTCGACTACTACACTGCCAAGCTCGGCGCCGAAGTGACCATGAAGATGCGCTTCAAGGACGCGCCGCCGGATCCGAATAACGCGCCGCGCCCCGGTCTCGAAGAGAAGATCATGCACGCCAGCGTGCGCATCGGCACCTCCGACTGGATGTGCTCGGACGGTCAGTGCGATCCCAAAGCGGGTTCGATGAACGGCTTCAGCCTGTCGCTCACCGCCGACGACGCTGCCGGCGCCGAGAAATACTTCAACGCGCTCGCCGACGGCGGCCAGATCATGATGCCGTTTCAGCCCACCTTCTGGAGCAAGGGCTTCGGCATGGTCGTGGACCGCTTCGGCCTCGCGTGGATGGTGACGGTACCGGAGGGCTAAAGGCGTTGAGGCGGCGCGACCCGCCGCCTAAACCTTCAGCACGGTCCGCGAATGCCGTTCGATGTTCCAGTTTGGTTCAATTTCCAGCAAGCGCTCGCGTAGCCGGTCCACCTGCTCGGCGAGCCGCTGTCCGAGCCAATACGGCCCCTGATATTCGGGCGGCAGTCTAAGCGCCGCGTCAACGTTCGCCTTGGCAAGCGGCGACGCGGCCGGAATGCCGAAATGCGTCGCACGGCCAAAGCGCAGTCCGCGCGCAATCGCTAGCAGAAGCGCGCGCACCGCGCGCACGTCGGGACCGCAATGCTCGGCATACGCGGCGCGGGCCGCGGCATCGGCCTGCATCAGCGGGCCAGTGGCGAGCAGTTCAAGCGCGCTGAGCACTGAGCGATGCAGTCGCTGAATCTCCTCGAGCTTCGACTGCGGCACATCGATTTCCTTCGCCACCGATGGCATCAGCGAGCGCAATTGCACCAGCCGCTTGTTGATCGCCAGGAAGTATTTCACCTGCTCTTCTTCGCTGATCGACTTGCCTTCCAGCAAGCGCGTGTAGATGCGCGCGCACTCGCGCAGATTGGCCGCAATCCCGTAGCGCCACGAATAGGTGGCGTGCAGCGGCAGCGCGAACGAAAACGCCAGCGCGATCACAATGCCGATCAGCACATTCAGCGTGCGCCACAGGCCGACGTCGATCTGGTTGTCGCCGTGACCCGCGACGATGCACATGGTAATGGCCGTCAACAGCCCGATGTAGCCGGATGAGCCGATCGCGAACCATGCGCAGATGCCCGCGATGATCGACATCAGCACATAGGTGAGCGGCAGCGACCCGGTCAGGCTTTGCAGCAGGATCAGCCCGAGCCCGAGCGACGCGCCGAGCAGCGTGCCCGCCGCCCGGTCGGCCGATTTCTTGCGGATGTTGCCGTGGTGCTGCAAGCCGCCGATCACCACCAGCAGCGTCACCGAAGACCAGATGCCGTGCGGAAGGTTGATGCCGGTGGTCGCCAGAATGGAAACCAGCATGGCCAGCCCGACACGCAGGCTGTGCAGCACTTTTGCGTGGCGATAGCGGTAATAAGGCGAGGTCACCGCGCGCACCATCCGGCTGAGCGCCGAGCGGCGTGGAATCAAGGTGCGGGAATGGGCGGAAGCCATGGCGGCGCGCTCGACGCGGTGAAGGACGATTCCGCTATCCTGCCCTGGAGTGCCTGCCAAGACAAACGCCCGCAAACTTTCGTCTGCGGGCGTCGTGTGTGACAACGTGCCGAAGCCGGTGAAACGGCCACCGGCAACGCGCTGCTTAGCTCTCGACCACGTCCAGATAGTCTTCCGGACGCGTGCGGTCTTCCGCGCGCTGCATGCCGGCTGCGCGCACCAGCAGGCTCACCACGATCGAAACCACCAGGTTCACGATCAGCGACCACACCGCCGCATAACCCGGAATCGCCATGCCGAACAGGTGGATCGTGAAGATCGAGCCGGCCAGCTTCAGCGAAATCGCCATCCACGTGCCGGTGGCAATGCCCGCTGCCCAGCCGGCCAGCAGGCCGCGGTAGTCGAGCACGCGCGTGTACAGACCCAGCACGATGGCCGGCAGCGTCTGGATGATCCAGATACCGCCCAGCAGCTGCAACTGGATCGCATACGTGAGCGGCAGGCCGAGAATGAACGCCACCGCGCCAACCTTGACGATCAGCGAGACCAGCTTCGCGACATTGGTCTCCTGCTCATGCGACATGTTGCGGTTGACGAACTCCTTGTGGATGTTGCGGGTGTACAGGTTCGCGGCCGCAATCGACATGATCGCCGCCGGCACCAGCGCGCCGATCCCGATTGCCGCGAACGCCACGCCGACGAACCACGACGGGAAGAAGTGCAGGAACAGTGCCGGCACCGCGAAGTTCGGGCCGAACGCCTTGAAGTACGGCGCGAATTCCGGCATGTCCTTCACGCCCGAGGCGAGCGCCATGAAGCCGAGCAGCGCGAGCAGGCCGAGCACCAGCGAATAGGCCGGCAGCATCGCCATATTGCGGCGGATCGTATTGCCCGAATTGGACGACAGCACCGCCGTGATCGAGTGTGGATACAGGAACAGCGCGAGCGCCGAACCCACCGCCAGTGTCGCGTAGGCACTGTAGCCGTTCAGGCTCGACACGTCCGGCGCCTTCAGCAGCAGCTTGGCCGGTGGCACCGCGCTGAAGATGTGGCCGAAGCCGCCCAGTTGCGGCGGAATGACGATGATCGCTGCAAAGATCGTCACGTAGATGAGGATGTCCTTGACCACCGCGATCATGGCCGGTGCGCGCAGACCCGACGTGTACGTGTAGGCCGCGAGGATCGCGAATGCGATGATCAGCGGCAGATCGCCGACGAAACCCTTCGTGTCGAAGCCGAGCGCGCCGAGCACCACTTCGATACCGACCAGCTGCAGCGCGATGTACGGCATGGTCGCGACGATGCCGGTCACGGCCACTGCCAGCGCGAGCACCCGGCTGCCATAGCGCGCCGAGACGAAGTCAGCCGAGGTCACGTAGCCCTGGCGTTTGGCGATGCTCCACAGCTTCGGAAACACCACGAACGCGAACGGATAGATCAGGATCGTGTAAGGCAGCGCGAAGAAACCCGTTGCGCCCGCACCGAACACCAGAGCCGGCACGGCGATGAAGGTGTACGCGGTGTACAGATCCCCGCCGAGCAGAAACCACGTGACGATGGTGCCAAACCGGCGGCCGCCGAGGCCCCACTCTTCCAGATGGGCGAGATCGCCGCGCCGCCAGTGGGCCGCGACAAAGCCGAGAATCGTGACGCCGATGAAAAATAGCACGAAGACAAAGGTTGCGATGGCATTCATTAGCGTGCGCCCCCTTGTGAACGGCCGTTGGAACGGGTCTTGGTCTTGAAGTACACGAGCGCCGTGATAACCGCGCTGATCAGCACCCACAGGAGCTGGTACCAGTAGAAGAACGGAAAGTCGAACAGCACCGGTTCGACCTTGTTGTATGACGGCACCCAGATCATTGCGATCCAGGGCAACAGCAGCAACCAGAGCCAGCGTTTGCTGGCCTTGTTCGCGTCGGCGTCGTGAGCCATGACGTCTCCTCTTCCCTATTATTGAAATGTTGGTCCGTGTTCGACGGGTGGTGAACCCCGCAGCGGTTGGCCGCCCCGCGGTTGGCCGCTCCGCAGATGGCCACGGGCGCCCCGAAAGCTTCGAAAGAGTATAGGAGCCGCGAACATGCGGTCAAGCAGGGACGACCCCAGCACGATCGTGCTTTGCGGGCCGGCATGGGCGTTGGGCCCATGCAGAGATGGCGATCGGACCGACTTGGCGCGGCCCGACCGCTCAGCTGGTGAGGCTTAAACCGAAAACGACACGCCGTTCTGGCCGGTCGATTCCTGCAGTCCTTTGATCCACTTGCGCGCCGGCAAGCCGAGCTGCGCTTCGATCAGCTTCGCGCGTGCCTGCAGCGCCGTGAACGGCACGTCGAGCGCCGGCCCCGAAAATGCAATCGCGATACGGTTGCCGTCGTGCACTTCCGGCAACGCGACCACGCGGCCGTCGAAGGCTTCGTTCAGACGCTTCATGTTGCGCACGAAGCTCGGGTGATCGCCGAACAGGTTCACCGTCACCACGCCCGCGTCGGTCAGGCAGGCGCGCGCCGCACGGTAGAAGGCGACGCTGTCGAGCACTGGGCCACGCGCTGTGGCGTCATAGACGTCGATCTGCAAGGCGCCGATCGTGCCGTGATTGGCGCGGTCGTTGACGAAGTCCCATGCGTCTGTCTCGTGCACGGTCAGACGGGCGTCGTCGTGCGGCAGTTCGAACATCGTGCGCGCTGCCACCACGACCGCCGGATTCACTTCCACCGCCTCGACCCTGGCGCGCTTCAGGAAGCGGTGCGCGAACTTGGTCAAGGCCGCCGCGCCCAGGCCGAGCTGGACGATGCGCTTGGGCGTTTCGAGGAACAGCAGCCAGGCCATCATCTGCTGCGCATATTCGAGTTCGATGTGATCCGGCTTGCGCAGACGCATGGCGCCTTGCACCCACTCCGTGCCGAAATGCAGAAAGCGCACGCCGCCCTCTTCGGAGAACGTCACCGGTGCGAAACGCGGCTTGCGCGGCGCTTCGATTTGCGGTGCGTCGTGCAGATCGTCTTCACGCGAGGCGCGCTTCGGGGTGCGCTTGGCTTGACGCGTTTTCTGTTTGCCGCCGGCGGTGTCGGCGTCACGATTGCGGAAGGCACGCGCTTCAGCGGATGCGCGTTTGATCAATTGAGTCATGTGAGGATGTCGCGCCAGAGACGCAATTTTTGGTCGAACGAGAGCATAGCATTCGCGGGACTCGACGAAGGCAGCACAAGGGTGGCGTAGCCCGCCGCGCCGATCACCTCGGCGAACCGCCCCGCCGTTTTCCCGTTGAAGCACACTTTCTTCAGCAGCGGCGCATGCTCGCGCAACGATGCAAAGTCATTCGGCGTCGCGTTGCGGATCGCCGAATCGAGACTGCCCTCGCGATGACACGCGGCGAGCACGTCCCACACGCCGATGCCATGCGTCAGCACACGTTCGAGCCGAAGCTCATAGGCGAGCTCATGCAGTTGAGGTTCATCGAGCACCGTCCCCAGCAGCTTCCAGAACTGGTTGCGCGGATGCGCGTAGTACTGCGTCGCGGCGAGCGACGCTTCCCCAGGAAAGCTGCCCAGAATCAGTGTATGCGTATGCGCGGCGGTAACGGGCGGAAAGCCGCGCAGCATCAGCGGCTCCACTCGCCGGGAGTACGCGCCGCGGGATGCGAGCGCGACGCAGTGTGCTCGAGCGGACGGCCGTGTTCGCGCACGCGCGGATGCGCGGACGGCGCGCCCGCTCCGCGCGCGCCGGACAGCAGCGCCAGATGCGCCCACAGCGCCGGCAGCATGCACTCCGTCACCATCAGCGGCGCGCCGCGACGCTCGAACACCGTGCGGCGCGCGACCAGCGCGTGCGGCGGCCGCGCGGCGATTTCACGCGCGGCCAGGTGATAAAGCGGGTGCCGCGCGGTCAACCTGCGGCTCACCAGCGCCGAACGCGCCACACTGCTGTCGCTATACAGCAGTTCGGCCAGCGGCCGCGTGCGCAAGCGCCGCATGGCCTGCCACACGCCCACGCTCGCCGCCAGCGGCGCGACACTATGAGCCGCCACGAACGGCACGCCGCCGACCGACAACACCACTTCCCGAACCCACACCGGCGCTCGCGGCGCGAGACCCAGCGCGGCGGACTCGTCGGCCCACGGCAAATCGACGCCTTCGCGCGTGACACGCACGGCGACCGCGCCCAACGCGCGCAGATGCGCGGTCAGCGAACCGCCACGGGTCAGCCAGTCTTTCTGGTCGGCGCTGAAGCCGGGTAAGGGAGTGACGCGCCAGTGGGCGTCGGCGGCATCGAAACGGATAGACATGGTGTCGGATTATAACGGCGCGGCCGTCGGAGGATTCCCCACCCTGCCAGCACTTTTTCCTAGCGGACTCCGTCAATTTCCTCGCGGGCGCGAAGCAGGCCCCTGGTCCCGTGATTTCAGAGTGCTCCGATTCTCCGCTGCTCACATCGCGCGATAAAACCTTCGTGCTTCGCCAAGCCGGCCGCTCGCGACCGAAGAGCGGGCCAAGTGAATCGACAACAAAGGAGAACACACGAAGATGAACACATTCCTGAGCACAACCGCCTGCGCACTGTCGCTCCTGCTGATGGCAGGCTGCGCGGCGCCGCTGAATCGCGACACCGAGACTTCGTTGAACAAGGCCGTGGGCATCGAAGTCGCGCCCGTTGCCAACGGGGTCGCGGTCAAGCTGCCCGAAACCGCCCTGTTCGACTTCAACAAGTCCGACGTGCGCGGCGATGCAACCGCGGTCATCGATCGTTCGGCTGTGCTGCTCAACCGCAGCAAGAAGCCGATCGTCGTCGAGGGCTATACCGACAACGTCGGCACGCTCGAATACAACCAGCAACTCTCCGAATCTCGCGCAACCGCGGTAGGTTACGCGCTCGTCGCGCGCAGCGTGGCAATGGACCGCATTCGCACGAAGGGCAACGCCTATAACAACCCGGTGGCGAGCAACGACACGCCCGAAGGGCGCGCGTTGAATCGCCGCACGGAAATCGTCGTGCGAGGCGAGACGATGGATACGCTGATGGGCAAGCAATAAACGCCGGCCATCTCAAACCGCGTTTTCAGGCAAACCCGGGCGCGTTTATCGTGTGCCGGGTGCCAGCATCCTCCCCAGCCGCGCCGCAACCCGCTCGACAACCGGCGCCCACGCCCCCGGCCGCGGCTGCCGGAACAACTCGACAGTGTCGTACCAGGGCTGCGCCTCCGCATTGCCCCAGGACCAGTGCGATACGTGATCAAGCATAGCCAGTACACGGTGCCCTAGCGCGCCGCCGAGATGCAAAGGCGCACTGTCGATCGTCACCAGCGCATCCAGTGCCGTCAGATGAGCCGCTACGTCGTCGAAACCGGCCTCGTAGCCGCCGCTCAGGTCGCACACGCGATAGCCCTGCGCCGTGAGCGCCGCCACATCGGCACGGCGGCCAGGCGTGAGTGGATGGAATACCACGTCCGGCAACGCGAGCAGCGGCGCCAGCGCCGCCAGCGGAATCGACCGCCTGGCATCGCGCCGGTGTGTCGGACTGCCGGACCACACGAGGCCGACGTGCCGCTGCGCCTTCGGCGCACACGCGCCGACCCGTTCGCGCCATGCCGCCACCTTCATCGCGTCGGCCCGAAGATACGCCGCGCCACGCACGTGCTCCGGCTGGAGACCGAGCACGAGCGGCAGGCTCATCATCGGCAATCCATAGTCGGGCGCGCCGAGCGGGCCATCTTCAATCGACACGCAATCCGCGTAGATGCGCTCGAACAGCGCCCGCAACGGACGACGCACGGCGAGCACCAGCCTGCCGCCTTCGTCGCGCACGCGGACGGCCAGTTGCGCCACGAAGCGAACCATCTGGATGTCGTCGCCGCTACCCTGCTCGCTATGCACGACCAGGGTCTTGCCGGCGAGCGCTTCACCACGCCAGCGCGGACACAAACGCGACATCACGCTGACGACGTTGTTCTGTTCGCGGTCCTCGCGCGCAAGGCGTGCCTCGAAGCGCGGCCAGGCGCTCGTCCAGGCGCCGCGCCGTAACTCCAGGTCTGCCAGATCGACCGCGGCCTGCACCGCGGACGAATCGATGTCGAGTGACGCACGCAACACCGCTTCGCTCTCCTCGTAGCGCGCCTGCTCGCCGAGATACAGGCCAATGGCCGCCAGCAGGTCGGCACGGCCGGGCGTGATGGCGTCCACCGCACGCATGGTCGTCTCCGCCGCCGCGGCGGCGTCGCGCTGCCATTGCGCGTGACTGAGCTGCCACGCCATTTCGGCGTCCGCCGGATGGTGCGCGAGCCATTCGCGGCACACGCGCTCCACCGTGAACCAATCGCCAATCTCACGAAATGCCAGCGCGAGTTGCAACGGCAAGGCGGAATCGATCGCGGGGTTCAGCGCATAGGCCCGCAGCAGGGCCGCGCGACGTTCGGCGCGCGCCTTCTCATCGGGTAGCGCCACCAGCGCAATCGACAACCACCACGGCGCCCTTGCGTCTTGCGGCGCCTGCCGCTCGTAAGCGCGCAACAGGTGCGCGGCGGCCGAATGCGCGCCGCATCGATCGATCAGCCAGACGGCCCACTTCGCCGTTGCCTCGAGCGGTTGCGCAGCCACCGCCAGCTCGCTTTCGTGGCGCGCGGTATCTGTGTCGCCGAGCGCGTCGGCAAAGAGCGCAAGCCGTGCATGGCGTGCTCCGTTTGTGCAGGCACTCGCCTGCGATGCGCTGTGATACGCCGCCTCGAAACGTTTCGCGCTCGCGCATAGGTCGGCGTGCAATTGCGGCGTGACACCCGCTTCAGCCAATTCGAGCGCGCGCCGCACGGCGGCATCAAGACCTTGATCGCGCAGGATCGACCACAGCATGTGAACTGCATCGGCGGGCACTGCCAGATTGGATTCGGACATGGGAAGCCTTTACGCCTCCAGATTTGAAACGCGCGAGCATAAGATATCGTCGCGCCGTTGCATCTCATAAACCGATCATGATTGGCGCCTGCAGATTTAATTTGGTTAGCGATCCAAACTGACTTGAATCTAAGATACCTCACGCATCTTCAACCGGAACGCCTGAACTGGCACCTCGGCATCACCACGAATAGCAAAAAAAATGCGCTGCCGAAGCAGCGCATTTTCCATCCTCACGCGTCAGTACGACGCCTGCGGATCAAGCTCGCATCACGTTCAACCTACACGCGAGAGCAACAGCGCGTTGGTGCGCTTCACGAAGTCTGCGGGATCTTCCAGCGCGCCGCCTTCGGCGAGCAACGCCTGATCGAACAGCAAATGGCACCAGTCGTCGAAGTTCGCACTGTCGGCGTGCAAGCCTTTCACCAGAGCGTGTTCCGGATTCACCTCGAGAATCGGATGGAACGACGGTGCCTGCTGCCCCGCCGCCTTCAGCATGCGCTGCAGGTAGCCGCTCATTTCGCCGTCGTCGGCAACGAGACAGGAAGGCGAGTCCGTCAGACGGAACGTCAGGCGCACGTCCTTGGCCTTGTCCTTGAGCGCTTCCTTCATCTTCTCGACAAGCGGCTTGAACTCTTCGCCCACCTTCTCCTGCGCCTGCTTCTCTTCGTCGTTCAACGCGCCCAGATCGAGATCGCCGCGCGCCACGCTTTGCAGCGGCTTGCCGTCGAATTCGTTCAGGAACGACAGGATCCACTCGTCCACGCGATCGGTCAGCAGCAGCACTTCCACGCCCTTCTTGCGGAACACTTCGAGGTGCGGGCTGTGGGTCGCGGCGCGCCAGGTGTCGGCGGTCACGTAGTAGATCTTGGTCTGCTCGGGCTTCATGCGCGCGACGTAGTCGGCGAGCGACACCGTCTGCTCGGGCGAGTCCACATGCGTCGACGCAAAGCGCACAAGCTTGGCGATCCGCTCGCGATTGGCGAAGTCTTCGCCGATGCCTTCCTTCAGCACCTGGCCGAATTCCTTCCAGAAACCGGCGTACTTTTCCTTATCCGCCTCGTTATCCGAGTTGGCCAGTTCTTCGAGCATCGACAGCGAGCGTTTGGTCACGCCCTCGCGGATCGCCTTCACGTCGCGGCTTTCCTGGAGGATTTCGCGCGACACGTTCAGCGGCAGATCGGCCGAATCGACCACACCCTTCACGAACCGCAGATAGGCCGGCAGCAGTTGTTCCGCGTCGTCCATGATGAACACGCGCTTCACGTACAGCTTCAGACCGCCGCGATGATCCCGGCTGAACATGTCGAACGGCGCGTGGGCCGGCACATACAGCAGTTGCGTGTATTCGCTGCGGCCTTCAACTCGGTTATGCGTCCACGTGAGCGGGTCCTGATGATCGTGCGCGAGGTGCTGATAGAACTGCTGGTACTGCTCGTCGGTGATGTCGTTCTTCGCGCGGGTCCACAATGCGCTGGCCTGATTGACGGTCTCGTCTTCGTCTTTCGTGACCATCGCGCTCTTTTCCGCGTCCCACTCTTCCTTCTGCATCAGGATCGGCAGCGCGACGTGGTCGGAGTACTTCTGAATGATCGACTTCAGACGATGCGACGACAGCAGTTCGTCTTCATCGGCACGCAGGTGCAGCGTGATGGTGGTACCGCGCGCCGCGCGCTCGATCTGCTCGCCCGCGAAATCGCCCTCGCCCGCGCTGACCCAGCGCACGCCTTCCGAAGCCGGCAAGCCGGCACGGCGCGTTTCGACCGTGATCTTGTCCGCGACGATGAAGCCCGAATAGAAGCCCACGCCGAACTGGCCGATCAGCGCCGCGTCTTTCTGCTGGTCGCCGGAGAGCTTGCCGAAGAATTCCTTGGTGCCCGAGCGCGCGATCGTGCCGAGGTTGGAGATCACTTCGTCACGGCTCATGCCGATGCCGTTGTCGTCGAGCGTGACGGTGCGCGCTTCCTTGTCGTACGACACGCGAATCCGCAGGTTCGGATCGTTCTCGTACAGTGCGCTGTTTTCGATCGCCTCGAAGCGCAGCTTGTCGGCCGCGTCGGAGGCGTTCGACACCAGCTCGCGCAGGAAGATTTCCTTGTTGCTGTACAGCGAATGGATCATCAGGTGCAGAAGTTGTTTGACTTCTGCCTGAAAGCTCATGGTTTCTTGTGCCATGGTCGGACTTCCTCTCTGTTGCGAATGGGGTTCAGGTCAGGCGCGGCCTGGCCGCCGGCGGGCCAGGGCGGCGCGAAGCGCCAAGCTGGGGTTGCTCCGCAGCGCCCGACCGCCGGATCGTCCGGCTAATTGGGGACGCTCACGCGCGGTTTCAAGAGGCGCGGCGCGCCACGCCGTCGAGATACCGGCACAGAAACGTCGCCAGTTCCGGATCGCCGCAATTGGCGATATTGAAGCGCATCCAGGTGGTCGGCGACTGCTGCGGTGAAAACAGGCTGCCAGGCGTCAGCAAAAACCCGGCTTCGTGGCCGGCGGCGGCCAGCGCATCGGCGTCGACACCCGTGTCGGTCCAGAGAAACATACCGGCCGTGGGTGTCAGGAACATTTTCAGCCCGGTCTTTTCCAGCATCCGCACGGACTTTTCGCGCACGCTGTCGAGCCTCATGCGCAAGCGCTCGACATGCCGCCGGTAGTGGCCTTCGGTCAGAATCTTGTACAGCACACGCTCGTTCAGCTCCGGGCTGGTCATGCCGACCAGCATCTTCTGGTCGCTGACCGCCGTGGCCACCTCCGGCGCACAGGCCAGAAAACCGACCCGCAGATTCGGCGCGAGCGTCTTCGAAAAGCTGCCGAGATAGATCACGCGCTTGAGCTGGTCGAGGCTCGCGAGGCGCGTGCCCGGATAGCTCGGCGGACACAGATCGCCGTAAATATCGTCTTCGACGACGATGAAGTCGTACGCTTCGGCCAGACGCAGAATGCGGAACGCCTGAGCGGCCGTCAGCGACGTGCCGGTCGGGTTTTGCAACACCGAATTGATCACCAGCATTTTCGGCCGCCACAGCTGCACGAGCGACTCGAGCGCGTCGAGGTCCGGGCCGTCCGGTGTATAAGGCATGCCGACCAGCCGCGCGCCCTGCGACGCGAAGCGCCCGAACATCTGAAACCACGCCGGATCGCCGACGATCACGGCATCGCCCGGTTTCACGTAGATGCGCGAGATCAGGTCGATGGCCTGCGTGATGCCGGACACCATCACGATCTGATCCGGCGCGGCGCCGATCTCCAGTTCCTCCAGGCGCGTCTGCAACTGCTGGCGCAGCGGCAGAAAACCGAGCGGCGTGCCGATGCCGAGCATCTGCGCGCCGCTTTGCCGGCCCAGCGTGCGCAACGCGTTGGTGATCAGATCGCCGTCGAGCCAGCGAGCCGGCAGATAGCCGAGACCCGGGCTGCGCTCGGGGCGCGCGCCGGTATGCAGCATGTTGCGCAGCAGCCAGACCACGTCGATGGTGGCCGGCGCGGGCGTCGCCTCGGCTAGCGGATGGATCACCGCGCTCGCCGCGCTGGCGAGCCGCTCGCGCACATAGAACCCGGAACCGCGCCGCGATTCCAGAAAACCCTGCGCCACCAGCCGTTCGTAGGCCTCGACCACGGTGAAGCGCGACACGCCCTTGTCGAGCGCGAGCTTGCGGATCGACGGCATGCGCATGCCGGGGCGGAACACGCGCTCCTCGATACGGCGGCGCGCCCACTGGACGAGCTGCTCGACCAGCGTCAGCGAGGCGGTGTCGTGCGGGGCGGGAATCTGCGCAAGCGGGACGGACATAAGGGGCTCCAACTGTACCGAACAGTATCGAAACGATTGTACCGTTACTGTGCAGGTCCGCGCCGCTACATTTGAGACAGGTAAAGGATGGGGATGGCGTCCGTCAGATGTCCCGCCACCCCGGGCGATCCGGCAAACGCTGCCGACACCCCATCCGCATGGCCCGCCGATCCGGCAAACGGTTATGCTTACGGCCCCGGCCGCGTTGCCACAGAAGCGGCGCGCCCCGGTTTACCGCAGAACTCCGTTGCCCCGATCCGTCATGACCGCTCATCCGCTACGCCTCGATCACCTCGTGATTTCCGCCCGCACCCTCGACGAGGGCACACAGTACGTCGCCGACACCCTCGGCGTGGCGCCGTCCGGCGGCGGCGCGCATCCGCTGATGCGCACGCACAACCGCCTCCTGAACCTGTGGGGCGGCGTCTATCTGGAAGTGATCGCGATCGATCCGCAGGCGGCGACTGCCACCGCATCGGCCGACGGCGGCACGCCGCGCGCCCGCCTCTTTGCCCTCGACGATCCGGCAACCCAGGCGCGGCTCGAAAACGGACCGTATCTGTCGCACTGGGTCGCACGGGTCGACCGGCCGAAGCGCCTGCCGGCGTGGCAAGCGCAGTATCCCGAGCGCATCGCGCCGGTCGTGGCAATGACCCGCGGCGATTTCAGCTGGGGCCTGACCGTGCCCGACGACGGCGCGTTCCCGGCCTGGCAAGGCATGGGCGACGGCGTGCTGCCCTCGCTGATTCAATGGGACACGGCGCGGCATCCGTCGGCGGTGCTGCCGGACACGGGCATCGCACTGAAAGCCTTGAAAGGTGCGCACCCGCATGCCGACACGCTGGCCGCGCAACTGCAGTGGCTGGGCGCCGCGCACCTGATCGAATTGCAGCCCACGGACGGCGCGCCGGCGCTCGTCGCCGAGTTTGAAACACCCGAGGGTCTACGGACCCTTAAATAAGCAGTGTCCGCGGGTCGCCGACTCGCGCGATAATCGAAGTTTTGACCGGTTCCAGTACCAGCAGAGGAGACCATGGACCAAAGCGACTTGAAAGCCCCCATGTGGCAATTGTCCGAACGCGCACGCAAGCTCACGAGCTCGGCGATTCGCGAGATTCTGAAGGTCACGGAACGGCCCGAAGTCATTTCGTTCGCGGGCGGCCTGCCCTCGCCTGCTACGTTCCCCGCCGAGCGCATGCGCGCCGCGGCCGACCGCATCCTGCGCGACGAGCCCGCCGCGGCGCTGCAATACAGCGCTACCGAAGGTTTCCTGCCGCTGCGTGAATGGATCGCAAAACGCTATTCAGTCAACGGCGCGCAGATCCGCCCGACCCAGGTGCTGATCACCACCGGCTCGCAGCAGGCGCTCGATCTGATCGGCAAAGTGCTGGTCTGCCCGGACAGCGCGGTGCTGGTCGAAACGCCGACCTACCTTGGCGCGCTGCAATCCTTCTCGATGTACGAACCGCGCTACGTGCAAGTGCCGACCGACGAGCACGGCCTGATTCCTGAAGCGCTCACGCCGGAACTGACGGCCGGCGCGCGCCTGTTGTATGCGCAACCGAACTTCCAGAATCCGACGGGCCGCCGCCTGCCAGTCGAGCGCCGCCGCGCGCTCGCCGAGTTCGCGAAAAGCGCGCCGTTCCCGGTGATCGAAGACGACCCTTACGGCGCGCTCGACTACGCGGGCGAACCGCTGCCCACCATGCTGTCGATGGCGCCGGACCACATCGTCCATCTTGGCTCGTTTTCGAAGGTGCTGGCGCCGGGCCTGCGGGTCGGCTACATCATCGCGCCCGAAGAGCTGATCTTCAAACTCGTGCAGGCCAAGCAGGCCACCGATCTGCACACGCCCAGCTTCACGCAGCGCATCGTGTACGAAGTGATCAAGGACGGCTTCCTCGACACGCACGTGCCGACCATCCGCGAGCTGTATCGCGATCAATGCGCCGCCATGCTGGCCGCGCTCGAGCGCTACATGCCCGAAGGCGTGAGCTGGAATCGTCCGGAAGGCGGCATGTTCGTGTGGGTGAATCTGCCCGCGCAGATCGACAGCATGAAGCTGCTCGAAGAAGCCGTCGCACAGAACGTCGCGTTCGTGCCGGGTGGTCCGTTCTTCGCGAACGAAGCGCAGCACAACACGTTGCGCCTTTCGTTCGTCACGGTGCCGCCGGCAAAGATCGACGAAGGCGTGTCGCGTCTCGGCGCGCTGATCCGCGCGAAAATTTAAACGCTTTTTGCGCGATCCCCGCCCGGCCCGCGCCGACCCATTTTCACTACTGTTCAAGGACTGCAACATGGCTCAAACGAACGTTTACGACAAGCTCAAGGAACTGGGCATCGAGTTGCCGACCGCCGGTGCGCCGGCGGCCGCGTATGTGATGAGCGCGCAAAGCGGCAATACGGTGTACCTGTCCGGCCACATCGCCAAGAAGGACGGCAAGGTCTGGGCCGGCAAGCTCGGCGCCACCCTCACCACCGAGGAAGGCAAGGCCGCCGCGCGTTCGATCGCGATCGACCTGCTCGCCACGCTGCACACGCATGTGGGCGATTTGAACCGCGTCACGCGCATCGTCAAGCTGATGAGTCTCGTCAACTCGACGCTCGAGTTCACCGAACAGCATCTGGTCACCAACGGTGCGTCCGAACTGATCGCCGATTTGTTCGGCGAGCGCGGCAAGCATGCACGCTCGGCATTCGGCGTGGCGCAGATTCCGCTCGGCGCGTGCGTCGAGATCGAGATGATCGCCGAAGTCGAATAACGCATTTGAAACATCCGTCCGCGCCGCCCGCGCGGCCGGCAGCGCGATCGAAAACGCGTCGTGAGGAGTCCGCCTCCTCGCGACGCGTTTTGCATTTTTTGATTTGTATTTTTTTATTGCCTTTGTGTTCTACGCTTGTAGCGAGGTGGATCGATCCAGCGTCGCCAGATAGAATCCGCGAACCCTTGCAACCTGTTTGATTCGCCGGACCGCGCCCAATGCCTGCTCACACTGTTCGTTTCAAACAAGTCGACGTGTTCACGTCGGTGCCGTTCAAAGGCAATCCGCTTGCCGTCGTGTTCGACGCCGATACGCTCGATACGACGCAGATGCAGGCCATCGCGCGCTGGACCAATCTGTCCGAAACCACGTTCCTGCTGAAACCGACCGATCCCGCCGCCGACTATCGGGTGCGCATTTTCACCACGCGCGGCGAATTGCCGTTTGCGGGTCATCCGACACTCGGCACCGCGCATGCGTTGCTCGAAAGCGGCTATCAGCCTCGGCAGGCGGGCAAGCTCGTACAGCAATGCGGCGTGGGCTTCGTCGAGCTAAAGGCGCTGCCAGAATCGGACGGTGCGTGGGCCTTTGCCGCGCCGCCTGCGCGAATCACGCCGCTTGCCGAAGATCGCTACGCGGCACTCGCTACGGCTTTACGTAGCGACGCGATCGACTTCCGCGCGACGCCCTGCGCGGTCGACAATGGTGCGCCCTGGCTCGTGGTACGCGTCGATTCGGCGCGCGAGTGCCTCGCACTCGAGCCGGATGCCGCCGCGCTCGCTGACATCGTGCATTCGGTGGATACCCATGGCGTTGCCGTATACGGCCCGCACGACGCCGACGGCCCGGCGACCTTCGAAGTGCGTTGCCTGATGGCCGGCGGCAGTTTCGGCATTGGGGAAGACCCTGTGACCGGCAGTGCCAACGCGGCGCTCGCCGTCCTCCTGACTGACCAGCAGAGACGCCCCGGCGCGCACTATTCAGCACGTCAAGGCACTGTGCTGGGCCGGGCCGGCCAGGTCAGCGTGCACTACGACGACGCACGCGCCGAAGGAAGTTCCGGCAAGACGTGGATCGGCGGCACCACGGTGACGATCGTCGACGGCACATTCCGGCTGCCCTGACCGGCGCGTCCCTTGCTTAGGCTCTGGCGCGGGATTAAATGCATCTCGCATAGTAATGGGCCTATTAAAGGCCTGGCACACCTGAATGCTGGAAATCCGGACCATCGTTTCCCGATGAAATACCTGCATATGACCGCGAGATCGCAACGTGATGGCCTGCTGTATCGGCTGCCAAAACAGATGCAAACACGACTGCAAAAGCGGTCAAAAAACGTGCCGCCAAATCCGCCGCGAAACCGGCTGGACCGGACCATTGGCCGCGCCCGCGTATACCCGATGCCGGGACGCTTCCTTAATCCAGTGGCATTAAGTAATATCGAAACGTACCCGATGGCCTGCGGATGGTCAGGCGCGGCGCCACGTTTCCTACTTCTGCGCAGCAGTTCCGGCACGTTGGTCACCATGCAGGCACCCATGAAAATAGCGCAGTCAATGCTCGCGCGTTTGAAACCGGCTGGCACCAGGGCACGGACCAGCCAATGAGCCAAGCCCGCTTCTCCGACGCGCGCAATGCAAAACGCCGGCGCGACCCCGCGGTATCGCGGCGCCGCGCCCTGCTCGCCATTCCAGCGCTCGGCGTATTGGTCCTGATCCTGCTTTGGGCCGTTATCTTTGCGCGTTTGTCGGTCGAGAAAGAAGCCACTTATCGTGAAGCCATGGCTTCTGCCGCCATTCTTTCCGCGGCGTTGGAACAGCATACGGTCAAGGCGATTCACCAGGTCGATCAGATCACCCGTTTCGTCAAATTCGAGTTTGAAAAGTCACCCAATCATTTTGATCTCGCCAGCACGGTGGAAAAAGGTGTCGTGCAAAGCGAGACCCTGGTGCAGGTCTCGCTGATCGACGAGCACGGCACATTGATCGCCAACACGGCCGAACTCAATCCCAAGCACATCGATCTGTCCGACCGCGAGCACTTCAAGGTCCACGAACACGAGAACGACGACCAGCTGTACATCAGCAAGCCGGTGCTCGGCCGCGTGTCGGGCCATTGGACCTTGCAGATGACGCGCCGCCTGAATCACCCGGACGGCTCGTTCGCGGGCGTCGTGGTGGTGTCCGAAGACCCGAGCTATTTCACCAGCGACTTCTACAACAACGCGGCCATCGGCCGCGAAGGCGTGATCGCCGTGATCTCGGACAACGGCACCGTGCTCGCGCGGCGCACCGGCAGCGCCGACAAGGCCAACGGCACGTTCTCGGCAAGCGGCTCGTATCCGACCTCGGAACACGTGTCGGGCACCTATGTCGATTCGATCGACAACGTCACGCGCATCGTGTCGTACCGGCACATCGACGGTTATCCGCTCGGCGTGCTGGTGGGTCTGTCGCAGGCCGAGGAATTCGCCGACTACAACCACACGCGCAACGTCTATCTGTTGATGGCGAGCTTCATCTCGCTCGCCATGCTGAGCTTCTTCGCCGTGGCGACCGGCCTGATCGGCAAGCTGCTCGGCCGCGAGCGCGAGATGACGCATCTGGTCGAATACGATCTGCTCACCGGCCTGCGCAATCGCTACGCCACGCTGCAAAGCCTGCGCTACGACATGGCGCAGCCGATCAACCTCGGCCACCTCGCGATTCTGTTTATCGACCTAGACAACTTCAAGACCGTCAACGACACGCTCGGCCACAACGCCGGCGACATCGTGCTGCAAATGACGGCCTCGCGCCTCGCCATTGCGGTCGGCGAAGGCGGTACGTTAAGCCGTATCGGCGGCGACGAGTTCGTCGTCGTGATCAAGGGCGACGACGTCGAGAAGCGCGCGGTCGCGCTTGCCGAAGCCGCGGCCGAAGTGTTCGCCGCCCCGTTCGACGTACGCGGCAGTTCGTTCGTGCTGCATGCGAGCATCGGCATTGCGCTTTACTCGGTGGCCAACGAAAACGAAATCGACCTGCTGAAAAAGGCCGATCTCGCCATGTACAGCGCGAAAGACGCCGGCAAGAACTGCTATCAGTTCTACTCGCCGCACCTGTCGCACCGCGCGGATCATCTGATGAAGTGGGAGCAGCAGTTGCGCGTGGCGCTCGCCGAAGGCCAGCTGTTTCTCGCCTACCAGCCGAAGATCGACCTGACGCGCCGCTGCATCACCGGCTTCGAGGCGCTGGTGCGCTGGAATCATCCGCAGCATGGTTTGATTCCCGCGAACGAATTCATTCCGGTGGCGGAATCGACCGGCCTGATCGTGCCGATCGGCGACTTCGTGATCGAGACCGCCTGCCGTCAACTGGCGCTGTGGCAGCAACAGGGCTACGACACGCTCTCGCTCGCGGTGAACATCTCGGCGGTGCAGTTCTGGCGCGGCGACCTGTACGAGACCATCTCGCACGCCATCGAGGAGAGCGGCATCTCGGCGCGCCGTCTCGAGCTCGAAATCACCGAGACCGCGATGATGGAATACCCCGAGCTCGTCTCGGAAAAGATCTTCGCGCTCAAGCGTCTGGGCGTGCGCATCGCGCTCGACGATTTCGGCACCGGCTATTCGTCGCTGTCGTACCTGAACCGCTTCTCGGTGGACACGCTGAAGGTAGACCGTTCGTTCATCCAGGCAATTCCCGGCGACCGCAGCGTCTGCGTGATGGTCACCGCGATCGTCAATCTGGCGCGCTCACTTGGCCTCACGGTGGTCGTGGAAGGTACCGAGACCGAAGAGCAGATCGCCTGGCTCGCCGCGCTCGGCCATATCGAGGCGCAGGGCTTCCTGTTCTCGCGTCCGGTTCCGGTGGATGCGATTCCTGCCCTGCTCGAACGCTTCGGCGTCTGCGGCAGGACCGGACGGCGCGCGACTCACGAAACCGACAGCGCCAACAGCGTGTCCAGCACCAACCCCTGAGCTCGCCGGTCGTGCCGGTTTTCGCAGGCCGCCGCCACCCGCTGCGCGAAAAAAACAGCTACATTCACGCTGTATGCATTACGGCACGATGCCGCCTGCCGGCCGCGTCAGACACCACGAAAATTTCCAAGGATGGGGGCTCGCCTGGCGGGCGCCCATGGGCGCCACATGCAGACAATCACGAGCCAGGATGCTGCCAGACGAGGGAAGCGAGAGCCGCTGTGGACGTTATTCCGGGTCGTGTTCGGCCTATCGGCATTGTCATGGGGCGGCCTTGCGCTCATGGCGCAACTTGAAAACCATTACGTCGAACGCGAAGGGCGCCTTTCTCGCGTCGCCTTCTCCGATCTGATCGCGCTCGCCTGGATGGTGCCAGGCCCGGTGGGCTGCAACGTCGCCG
Organism: Paraburkholderia ginsengiterrae; assembly: GCF_001645125.1. Classification (GTDB taxonomy): domain Bacteria; phylum Pseudomonadota; class Gammaproteobacteria; order Burkholderiales; family Burkholderiaceae; genus Paraburkholderia; species Paraburkholderia ginsengiterrae. Next base: position 35,233 of record NZ_LXKA01000393.1, read on the forward strand.
TGCAGCTGGGTCATACGCTGCGTGGACGCGCCGGCGCCTGGGTCGCGGGCGTGGCGAGCGTACTGCCCTTTTTCACGCTGATGACGCTGTTCGCGATCTTCTACCGCACGCCGCTCGTGCGTGCCGCCGCTTCGCAGACCCTGCTCAACCACTTCAGCGTCGTGCTCGCCACGCTGATCGCGATCACCTGGTACAAACAGACGCGCGCGCTGGTGCAAGGCAAGCTCGAATGGGTCGCGGCGGTGCTGGGCAGCATCGCGCTCTTCTATGCGCACAGCCCGATCGCCTATGTCGTGATGCTCGGTGCCGCCTTCGGCACCGGCTGGCTGACGAGCCCGGAGCGCGACTCGCGCATTGTCGTGTCGTTTGCGCGCGGCGACTGGCAGGTGCTGACCGTGTTGTGCGCGTTCCTGGTGTTGTTCGTCCTGCCGCTGCCCCATCGCTATGAGCTGGCCTTGCTGTGGCCGCGGCTCGCCGGTGCCGGCATGACGCTGTTCGGAGGCGGCTTCTCGGCATTGCCGGTACTCAAGACACTGTTCGTCACGCCGGCGATCGGCATCTCCGACAATGACTTCACGCTGGCGTTCTCGCTGTCGCCGTTGTCGCCCGGACCGCTGTTGAATGTCGTGCCGTTCTTCGGCTATCTGGTGGACGGCTGGGTGGGCGCGCTGATCGCCACGCTCGCGCTGTTCGTGCCGTCGGGGTGCCTCGTCGTGCTGGCGCAGCGGCATCTGCATGAGTTGAAGGCCAACCCGCGCTTCGAGCATGGCATGCGTATCCTGCGCGCCGTCACCACGGCGTTCCTCGCAGTGGCGGTGCTGCGCATTGCCGGGCGTGTGCCGTTCAATCCGGTCTATCTGATCACCGCGCTGTTCTCCAGCATCTGTTTCGCGAGGCTGAAGACACCGGTGTACCTGGTGTACGGGACGGTGGCGGCGGTGTGCGGGCTATGGTTCGCGTACGGCGCGTCATTTTAGCCGGCAGCGGCGCCGCGCCCGATTGGGATGAAGCGCCTCGGACGCACCGCGCTGCGCGAGCGCGGCGCGTCGGTCAAAGCTCGAACACGGAATGTCAGAAGCCGCGCGACAGCACGGCGACGCCGACCGTCACCACGCCGAGCACGATATTGATCAGCACGAGGCGTCGGACCGTGCCGACTGCTTGCGCGCCGTCCGGCCATTTTTGCGCCTGCACCGCGCGGCGGATACGCGGGAATACCGCAAAGCGGATATGCCCGAAAATCAGCATCATGACAACGCCCAGGCCGGCCATGGCATGCAGCTGCCACGTGGCGTGACCGCCGCCGAATTGCATCAGCAGGAAACCGCCACTCAGGAGTATCACCAGCACGGCGGCGGCGACCCAATTGAAGAAGCGGCCAAACACCGATTCCCACAGCGGCAGACGCAACTGCGGCGATAGATCGGCAAGTGCCGGGCGCAGACAGAAATGCGCGAATACCATCCCACCTACCCACACCGCAACCGCAAGCAGATGCAGAAAGAGCGCGAGCTCGATAGCCTTGTTCATGTTGTTTTCCTCTCCCGACAACGCCACACCGCCGACGGCCCATCAGCTTCACAGCGGCTATTGAGCGCATTCGACCGTGTGCGGTGCACGCAGTTCCAGGCGCCCGAGGCTTTTCCGTCGTTCTTGTACTTGTAGTTACTATTGCAGCGCGCCCAATGCAGCGACACCGCCCCCGAATGTCAACAACGCACGACAAGCGCCTCGCATGCTAGCAGACGCTCGCCGTGTTCCTACGTCAAGTTTTGTTAAACGTCCAGCACCGGACGCATGCCGTCGAGCTTCATCTTGCTCTCCGGCGCTCGCCCCTTGCGCGCCCGCTTGCCGACATGCGGCGCGAGCGCTGCGCCGCTCACCTTTTCCTCATCGACGCGGCCGCCACGGCGCGTGCCGATCAACACGACACCCTTGTTATTGACGGCCAGCGCCTGCACGAGCGTTTCGTTGTCGTCCAGCGCCATGAGCGTAACGCCACGGCCACCGCCCGACAGGGTCTTCATCTCGTCGAGGCCGAACACCAGCAGACGGCCGCCCGACGAAAGACAGGCGATCTGCGTCGCATCCGGCAGCATCGGCATGGGCGCGAGCGGCGCGGCGCCGGCGTCGATGGTCATGAACGCCTTGCCGGCCTTCACGCGGCTCACCATATCGCCAACCTTGGCGATGAAGCCAAAGCCGTTGCTCGACGCGAGCAGCAGCGCCTGATCCGCCGACGCCGCGTAGTAATGCATCAGATGGCTGCCCGACTCCAGTTCGATCAGCGAGGTGACCGGCACACCGTCGCCCCGGCCGCCCGGCAGCAAGGCCACCGCCACTGAATAGACGCGGCCGTTGCTGCCCCACGCGACCAGCGTGTCCGGCGTGCGGCACTGGAACGCTGCGTACAGGCCGTCGCCGGCCTTGAACGTGAAGCCCGCCGCGTCGAGCCCGTGGCCCTTCAGCGCGCGCACCCAGCCCTTCTGCGACACCACCACCGTGACCGGTTCGTCGACCACGCGCGCTTCGAATGTCGCGCGCTTTTCCTGCTGGATCAGCGTGCGGCGCTCGTCGCCGTACTGCTTCGCGTCGCCTTCGACTTCCTTGATGAGGAGGCGCTTCATGGCCGATTCGCTGCCCAGCAGCTCTTCCAGCTTGGCCTTCTCGTCGCGCAGCTCGGCGAGTTCCTTCTCGATCTTGATCTTCTCGAGGCGCGCCAACTGACGCAGCCGGATTTCGAGAATGTCTTCGGCCTGGCGATCGGACAGGCCGAACGCGGCGATCAACGCGGCCTTCGGTTCGTCCGACTCGCGAATGATGCGGATGACTTCGTCGATATTCAAAAAGACGATCATCCGGCCTTCGAGGATGTGAATTCGGTCGTCGACCTTCGACAGACGATGACGTGTGCGGCGCGTAACCGTGGCGAAGCGGAACGCGATCCACTCGTGCAGGATTTCGCTCAGGCCCTTCTGACGCGGCCGGCCGTCGCCACCCACCATCACCAGATTCAGCGAGGCGTTGGATTCGAGGCTCGTATGTGCGAGCAGCGAGTTGACGAACTCCGTCTGATCGATGCGGCTCGACTTCGGCTCGAACACGAGGCGCACCGGCGCGTCCTTGCCCGATTCGTCGCGCACCGCGTCGAGCAGCGACAGCATGGTCTGCTTGGTCTGCAGCTGTTCGGGGGTGAGTGCCTTCTTGCCGAGCTTGATCTTCGGATTGGTCTGCTCTTCGATTTCCTCGAGCACCTTCTGCGCGGCCGTGTTCGGCGGCAGTTCCGTAATGACCAGTTGCCACTGGCCGCGCGCGAGGTCTTCGATCTTCCAGCGGGCACGCACCTTCAGGCTGCCGCGGCCGGATTCGTACGCGGCGGAGATTTCCGCTTCGCTCGAAATGATCTGGCCGCCACCCGGGAAGTCCGGACCCGGTATGTGCTGCATCAGCTCCGCGTGCTCGATCTTCGGATTGCGGATCATCGCCACGGTGGCGGCCGCGACTTCGCGCAGGTTGTGCGACGGGATTTCCGTGGCCAGACCCACCGCGATGCCGGACGCGCCGTTCAGCAGCACGAACGGCAGGCGTGCGGGCAGCAGCTTCGGCTCGTCGAACTCGCCGTCGTAGTTCTTCATGAAATCGACCGTGCCCTGGTCGATTTCGTCGAGCAGCAGTTTCGCGATCGGCGTGAGGCGCCCTTCCGTGTAGCGCATCGCCGCCGCGCCGTCGCCGTCGCGCGAACCGAAATTGCCCTGGCCGTCGATCAGCGGATAGCGCATCGAAAAGTCTTGCGCGAGACGCACCAGCGCGTCGTACGCCGACTGGTCGCCGTGCGGGTGATACTTACCGAGCACGTCGCCGACCACGCGCGCCGACTTGACCGGCTTGGCGTTGTCAGAGAGGCCCATGTCGTTCATCGCGAACAGGATGCGGCGCTGCACCGGTTTCTGGCCGTCGCACACATCCGGCAACGCGCGGCCCTTGACCACGCTCACCGCGTAGTCGAGGTACGCGCGTTCCGCGTAGTTGCCGAGCGTGAGAAAGTCGCCCTCCGGAGGCGGCGGCTCGGTGAAAAGGTCCAGAGTGTTATCGTCGTCCATCTAGATTCCGTATCCGTGTTTGGCGTGAAGTTGCTGTGAATTCTGAAACGCGCCGAGATGCGCCGAGACGCGCTGATGCGCAATGTGCGCGCTCAGATATCCGCTTCCACTTCGTTGCCCTTTTCTTCCAGCCAGCTGCGGCGCGACGCCGCTTCGCCCTTGCCCATCAGCATCGTCATGCGCGCGACCGTGGCGTCGTAGTCGAGTTCGCCGAGCGCCACCGGCGAGAGGCGCCGCGTGTCCGGGTTCATCGTCGTATCCCACAGCTGCTCCGCGCTCATTTCGCCGAGGCCCTTGAAGCGGCTGATGGACCACTGCGTTTCGCGCACGCCGTCCTTGCGCAGTTTGTCGAGAATCGCTTCGAGTTCGCCTTCGTCGAGCGCGTAGAGCTTCTGCGCCGGCTTCTTGCCGCGCGCCGGCGCGTCGACGCGGAACAGCGGCGGACGCGCCACGCACACGTGGCCGCGCTCGATCAGCTGCGGGAAATGCTTGAAGAACAGCGTGAGCAGCAGCACCTGAATGTGCGAACCGTCGACGTCCGCGTCCGACAGAATGCAGATCTTGCCGTAGCGCAGGTTCGACAGATCGACCTTGTCGTCCGGGCTATGCGGGTCGACGCCGATCGCCACCGAAATGTCGTGCACCTCGTTATTGGCGAACAGGCGGTCACGCTCGGTTTCCCACGTGTTCAGCACCTTGCCGCGCAGCGGCAGGATGGCCTGGTATTCCTTGTCGCGGCCCATCTTCGCGGAGCCGCCCGCCGAGTCGCCCTCGACCAGGAACAGCTCGTTGCGGGCAATTTCCGTCGATTCGCAATCGGTCAGCTTGCCCGGCAACACAGCCACGCCCGAGCTCTTGCGTTTCTCGACCTTCTGCCCCGCGCGCGTGCGCGCCTGGGCCTGCTTGATGACGAGGTCCGCGAGCTTCTTGCCGAGCTCGACGTGCTGATTCAGCCACAATTCGAGCGCCGGACGCGCGAACGACGAGACCAGCTTCACCGCGTCGCGGCTATTCAGGCGCTCCTTGATCTGCCCTTGGAATTGCGGATCGAGCACCTTCGCCGACAGCACGAACGAAACGCGCGCGAACACGTCTTCCGCGAGCAGCTTGACGCCCTTCGGCTGCAGATTGTGCAATTCGACGAAACTCTTCACCGCCTGGTAAAGACCGTCGCGCAACCCGGATTCGTGCGTGCCGCCCGCGGGCGTGGGAATCAGGTTCACGTACGACTCGCGCATGAGCGTACCCTCTTCGCTCCATGCGACCACCCATGCCGCGCCCTCGCCTTCCGCGAACGTTTCCTCGTTCGAGCGCGAGTTCTCGGCATAGCGCTCGCCTTCGAACAGCGGAATCAGCAGGTCGCTGCCGTTCATGCCTTCGAGCAGATAGCCGCGCAGGCCGTCTTCGTATTTCCAGCTTTGCTGTTCGCCGGTTTTCTCGTTGATCAGCGTGACTTCCACGCCCGGTAGCAGCACCGCTTTCGAACGCAGCAGACGTTGCAGTTCGCCGAGCGGCAGGTTCGGCGAGTCGAAGTATTTCGGATTCGCCCACGCGGTGACGCGCGTGCCGGATTTCTTGTCGGTTTTCGCAGAGGGACGCACGGCGAGTTCTCGCGCGACGTCGCCATTGGCAAAACTCAGTTCGGCGACTTTGCCGTCGCGCCACACAGTGACGTCAAGGCGCGTGGACAGCGCGTTGGTGACCGACACGCCGACGCCGTGCAGGCCGCCCGAGAACGTGTACGCGCCGCCGGCGGCTTTGTCGAACTTGCCGCCCGCGTGCAGGCGCGTGAAAACGATCTCGACGACCGGCACGCCTTCGTCCGGATGCAGACCGAACGGAATGCCGCGGCCGTCGTCTTCGACCGAGACCGAATGGTCCGCGTGCAGCGTGACCGTGATTTGCCGGCCGTAGCCGCCAAGGGCTTCGTCCGACGCGTTGTCGATGACTTCCTGAATGATGTGCAGCGGATTCTCGGTGCGGGTGTACATCCCGGGCCGTTGCTTGACCGGCTCCAGACCCTTCAACACCTTGATCGACGCTTCGCTATACGCGGCGTTTGGCTTTTTCGTAGACATGGTTGACTCGGATGCGTCGGTTCATCGTTGTCCACAGGTCCTGTGGACAGGTCCGTGGACAATGCGTTGAGTTTTCAAAAAAAGCGAAACGAAACAACGGGGTTAGATGGGGTGCCCGCGGTGCGGGCAAGCTGTTTTGTCGCATGGCTTCCGGTTGGCGCGCCCGCTGCGGCTTTGCCCTGGAACCCGGCCCGCCAGCCAGGCGGGGCAAGCTCGACGCCCGTGCGAACGCGCGAGGAAACCTATTCGCGGGGTATTTTACTGATTTCGACCCGGGCGGCAATTGACGAGGCGCGGGATTGGCCGTCTGGATAAGGGACGGCGGCGCCATTAGCCCAGTGAGCGGCCCGCCGTGCGGCGATTGCCGCCAGGGTGGCGAAGGTGGCGCGCCGCCCTCGCGCCTCACTTGCGAATGCTCACTTGCGTTTGTTTTCCAGTTCATCCCAGCGCTCGAGCGCGACCAGCAACTCTTCGTCGATCGCGGCGTAGCGTTCGGTCAGGCGGGTGCCTTCCTGCGCGTCTTTCGCGAACACGGAACCGTCTTCGAGTTGCGCGCCAATCGCTTTCTGCTCGGCCTCGAGCGCGGCGATTTTCTCCGGCAGCGCCTCCAGCTCGCGCTGTTCTTTGAACGACAGCTTGGCGGCGCGCTGCGCGTTGCGGCCGGCCGAGTTGTCCTTCACGGGCGCGGCGTCTTTCGCTGCTTCCTTACCGGCTTCTTTCTGCGCCTCCAGCGCCATCTGCTGCGAACGGTCGCGCTGAATCTGCCAGTCGGTAAAGCCGCCGACATATTCGCGCCACTTGCCCTCGCCTTCCGACGCGATCACCGAGGTCGCGACGTTGTCCAGAAACGCGCGGTCGTGGCTGACCAGCAGCACCGTGCCGTCGTATTCCGTGAGCAATTCTTCGAGGAGCTCGAGCGTGGGAATGTCGAGGTCGTTGGTCGGCTCGTCCAGCACCAGCACGTTGGCCGGCCGCGCGAACAGACGCGCCAGCAGCAGACGGTTGCGCTCACCGCCCGAGAGCGACTTGACCGGCGAACGCGCGCGTTCCGGCGCGAACAGGAAGTCGCCCAGGTAGCTCATGACGTGCTTCTTCTGGCCGTTGATTTCGACCCACTCGCTGCCCGGACTGATGGTGTCGGCGAGGCTCTTTTCCAGATCGAGCTGCGCGCGCATCTGGTCGAAATACGCGACCTGCAGATTGGTGCCGACGCGCACCGTGCCCTCGTCCGGCGCCAGTTCGCCGAGAATCAGTTTGAGCATCGTAGTCTTGCCCGCGCCGTTCGGACCGACAAAGCCGATCTTGTCGCCGCGCATGACCGTGGCCGTAAATTTCTCGATCACCGTGCGCGAACCGTAGCGCTTGGTCACGTCGGTCAGTTCGGCGACGATCTTGCCCGACTTCTCGCCCTGGCCGACGTCGAGCTTGACGTTGCCCTGCACATTGCGGCGCTCGGCGCGCTCGTTGCGCATTTCCACGAGCCGCGCGATCCGGCCGACGCTGCGCGTGCGGCGCGCCTCGACGCCCTTGCGAATCCACACTTCTTCCTGCGCGAGCAGCTTGTCGGCCTTGTCGTTCTCGACCCGTTCGATTTCCAGCTGCTGGGCCTTGCGCGTCTGGTAGGCCGAGAAATTGCCCGGATACGACAGCAGCCGCCCGCGATCCAGGTCGACGATGCGGGTGGCGACGCGATCCAGAAACGCGCGGTCGTGGGTAATGAACAGCAGGCCCGCGCGCAGCGAGACCAGCAATTCTTCCAGCCAGCGGATGCCGTCGAAGTCGAGGTGGTTGGTCGGCTCGTCGAGCAGCAGCACATCCGGCTGCACGACCAGCGCGCGCGCCAGCGCAACGCGCTTTTGCATGCCGCCAGAGAGCGAGCCCACGCGCGCCTCGCCGTTCAGGCCGATCTGCTGCAGCGTGGTGGCGACGCGGGTGCTCCAGTTCCATGCGTCCGCCGCGTCCAGCGACGATTGCAGCGTATTCATGCGCGCCATCAGCGCGTCGTGCTGCTCGCCTTCCGGCTCGTCGGCGAGTTGATTGGCGACCGCGTCGTATTCGTCCAGCAGCGCGCGAGCGTGCGTGAGGCCGGCGGCAAGCGCGTCGAACACCGTGTCGTCCGTGTCGAACTCCGGCTCCTGCGGCACATAGACCGTGGTCAGATTCTGCTGGCGCGTGACGAGGCCGTCGTCAGGCTTGGTCAGATCGGCGACGATCTTCAGCAGCGACGACTTGCCCGCGCCATTGCGGCCGATCAGCCCGACGCGCTCGCCCGCTTCGAGAGAGAAGTCCGCGTGATCGAGCAACGCGACGTGACCGAACGCTAGTTGCGCCCCGGTAATGGTGTAAAGCGACATGGAGAATTGGAGAAGACAGCGGTGAATCGGAACTGCTCATTGTACCGGGCGCGCGGGCGGGTGCCTGCATGCCGGAAGAGATAGGCCGAACGGCCGGGTTGCGGAACGCGGGAGGGCCGCTGTGTTTCGGTCTGCGGCCGGAGGGCGCGGACGGCCGGCGCGGGCCCGCCCCGGCCTTCCCGCGCCGGGTGGGGTTACTTCACATGCACCGTGATGGTCTTGCTCATCTCAGGACCGTACGAACGATGCGCGCCGTCGCCGAATTGCAGCGTCAGCGTGTGGTCGCCCGGCGGCAGCGTCAGATCGGCTTCGGTCTGCCCCTTGCCGAAGTGCAGCGACTTGTCGTTGGCGGGAATGACCTCGCCCTTGGGCAGCGGCTTGCCGTCCACCAGCAGATGATGATGCCCCGTGCCTTCCGTCATCGTGCCGGCCGGCGCGACCGACATGCCGTCGACGCCGAACACCACGTGCACCGGATTGCTGACGGTCGCGCCGTCCGCCGGTTGCACGAAGGACACGCCGGCGGCCTGGGCCACGCCCGAGGCGGCGAGCAATCCGGCCAATGCGACACCAGCCAACCATTTGCTTTTGAACATCGTTTTTCTCCTTGTTGGGAAACGAAAGTCTTGCGCGGGCCATGTCGGCGATAGCGGCACCCCCGGTCGACCGCGACCTGAGGCGGATCGTCGCAACGCGTGCCGGGCGCCTGCCGCGCCGGTCCAAGGGATCAGTTGCGAATCAAAGCATACACGCTGTGTGTGACGCTGACTGCCGAGTGCTGCGGGGATGTCCCAGGCGCTTCGCAGCGCCGCCGCATCGGCAATTTTCGGCCGGATTGACAAATTCCGGTAATATTGCGGATCACCGCCGCGCCCCAAAAAGGGGCAGACCCGGTGGATCATTGCATTGAACAGAGAAGAGTACGTCGTGAGCGAAGTAATTGAATTGACTGAATTTAAGAGTTGGGTCTGCCTGATTTGCGGCTGGATCTACAACGAAGAAGAAGGCCTGCCCGAAGAAGGCATTGCGCCGGGTACGCGCTTCGCCGCCATTCCTGACGACTGGCGCTGCCCTCTGTGCGACGTGGGCAAGGCGGAGTTCGCGGTGGTGGAGTTCTGAGCGGGCGCGTTTGATATACTCTGCCCTCGCTGGCGGATTTGCACTCGCCCGATCCTCACGGGCCTTGTCCGGCAGCAGGATTGCAGCGATCATTCCAGTTTGGTCCTCTCCCTGTAGTTCAATGGATAGAACAAGTGCCTCCTAAGCGCTAGATACAGGTTCGATTCCTGTCAGGGGGACCAATCATATTCCCAGTTTCTCCCTAGTTTTACCAGAAAGCCCCGTACTGCCTTGCGCTGCGGGGCTTTTTGCTGTCATCGTTGCCCATGCTTGCCCAATACAAACCAAGTTTGTTTGGGGGCATCGGTGGGACCATCCCCGAATTCTGATCTGCCCGCCACAAGGAACTGTCGATGCGATAATGCGGCAGGGACGAGGGGAGAAGCATGAAGCGGGTCTACCAGTACAAGGGTTTCCAGATCGACGTCGAACTCGAGCCCGTCTTTACGCCAGGCACCGGAGTGAAACTGAAAGCCCCCAAAGGGTTCCTGGTGGTGGTGCAAGTCAAAACGGCGACCACGGGTGTTCCGCTGTTCGCACCGCTCCGCCTTACGGGTGACCGGATGAATCCGTTTCCCACCGAAGCTGAAGCGTTGATGGCGGGATTCACCGCCGGCCAACGCATGATCGACGACACGGCCACAGTCTGAAGCAGCGTCGCTTAAATGACCTTTGGGTGGACCATCAATGCTTTCGGTGCATCAAGTCCCGAAGGTGATGCTCCTGGAACCAGTGGGACAGTCGCGCCTCGTTCTCCGTTGTGACCCAGAGTGCCGTGCCAAACACAATCAAGATAATTCCTATCAAAGTCGCCAACAATGAGTCGCTCATGGCAGCCTCCAAACGTCACAGCCACGCTTAAATTCTAGGCGCAAGCGTGCATCGCTGCCTGTCTTGGGCGGTGACGGTGGTGAAAGCATCCGTTAGCGGGGGAATTCGCGCGCGGCATCTACGTTGCGATGGGCGACGATCCGGCTGATCTGGACGATTCTGACTGAATGCCAGATATGAAAAGCGCCGCACGCCTTGCGCTGCGGGGCTTTTTGCTGCCATCACTGGCCGATACAAACCAACTTCCATATTTGCCACTAGCCCGCCGCGAGCGCGGCTTTCGCACATTCAGCTTTCGAATTGGAGGTGCGAAACGGCAGGTACAGCGCGGCACCGGGCGGAAGAGAAACCGGTCCTCGGCATCACTTCCGCAGAGACACAATCTCCCGAAAAAACAAAGTGGCACCGACGTGAAAAGCAGCGCACGCGCAACCAAACACTTCAATGACCTTTCGCCAATCGGAGATCGCATGAAAATCGCTGCCATTTGCGTCGCGTTGTGTGTAGCCGGCTGTGCCAGTTGGAGCAAGCAGCCGACTATCGGCGGATACTCGGTCGGCATCTGCTGCATCAGCAACTGATAAGCGGGGGATGGCGGGTGCCGTCAGGCAACCAGCAGCGCAACGAGACATGCAACGGCCAAAGCCATGCAAAAACCACCTGAGATCAAGTCGTATGGATATGTCATGGGATTCCCCGATTTTTATCCTGCAAGCATAAGACGATCACGGGTGACGCAGTGTTAAGGATGGTCACGCGGTAAATATAAAAATACCCATGCGGGGCGTGGCTATCGGCTATCACGGGGTTTGACTGATTCCCTGCGCTGCGGGGCCATTTTGTTGTATTCAACCATCACCCCATATACAGGCAAAGCTGCCTGAAAGCCGCCAACTGTAGACTCCGCCCCAACAATCAAACCGGCAAACATCAGCCGATAACAACCCGGGGTCACAATGAAAATAAAAAGCTCGCTAATCCTTCCGGCCGCACTTGGCATCGTTGCGGGTGTCGCTCACGCACAAAGCAGTGTGACGCTGTACGGATCGATCGACGAAGGTTTCGAATACATCAGCAATCTCGGCGGTCATGCCGATTACGCGCTAGTGAGCGGCACGCAGCAATTAGGAAATCGCTGGGGCCTGAAAGGCAGCGAAGATCTCGGCGGCGGTCTCAGCGCGGTCTTCCAGCTCGAAAATGGTTTTAGTATCAACAACGGCAGCGCGTTGCCGAACGGGCAAATATTCGGCCGTCAGGCGTACGTCGGCATCGCTTCCGCCGACCTGGGCACGCTGACGTTCGGTCGGCAATACGACTCGGTGGTGGACTATGTCGCACCGCTGACGGCGACTGCCGGCTGGGGCGGCACGCTCTTCGCGCACCCCTTCGACAACGACAACATCAACGAAACGTTCCGCGTCGACAACTCGGTGAAGTACACGAGCGCCAACTACGCGGGATTCCAGATCGGCGGCCTATACGGTTTCAGCAACCAGGCCGGCGCGTTTGCCGACAATCGCGCGTGGAGCATCGGCGCGAAGTATCAGAACGGCCCGCTGTCCGCTGCCGCGGCTTTCATGAATATCGACAACGCGAGCTTCAATACCACTGGCGCTGTCGCGGGATCGCCGTACGCTTCGGCTCAACAGCGCGTTGCCGGAGCGGGCGTGAACTATGCCATCGGTGCAGCAACCCTTGGCCTCGTCTACACGCACACGGACATCGTCGATCGGCCGACCTTCCCCGTCGTCAGCACGCTGAAATTCGACAACGTCGAAGTCAACGCCAAATACAACTTCACGGCCGCGTGCTATGTCGGCGCAATGTACACCTATACGAAGGTGTCGGTCGCCTGGGCGACCGGGCGCAACGATCCGCATGACAACCAAGTCGGTCTGATGGCTGATTACCGGCTGTCGAAACGTACCGATGTGTATGCGCAGACGGTCTACCAAAAGGCGTCGGGCAAGAATCTTCCCGCTGACATCGGCAACCTGTCGCCTTCGTCGTCGCAGAATCAGACCGTGGCACGCGTCGGTATCCGCACCTCGTTCTAAGCGGCCTGCACGGTTCGGCCCGTCGCGCTGTCTCTACAGATTTTGCGCGACGGCCGGCCGCCAACACCCGGTACGCACCGCTTTTCCTCTTGTGGGCACGCGGGGACGCAACTATAACGGCAAGAGCGTTCTTATAGCCCCGCGACTCAAAGGAAAGAACATGCCCACAGTCACGCTCTTTGCATGGTCAGCGCCGGCGTTTTTCCAGGACTCCGTTGTCGATCACACGTGGATCACCACCTTCGACAACCGAATTACCCCCTATGCAACGCTTGTAGATGTTCTGCGAGCAAACGAGCATTATTGGTATTGCTGGGGCGATTTCCATGCTAAAGGCGGAATACCGCACAACCCCACGGGCTTTCTCGCTTCGGCGGCGGCGGACTTAAGTCATGCGACGTGCCTATGTCAGCCTGATGCGGATTCGCGGACGACTCCCACGGCGTGCGGGACTATTCTCAGGTATGGAATAGATGGCGTATGCCATCAACTGTGCAACCAGATATTGTGGGCCACCGATCCGGGCGGCGTTTCGCCGGAAACCGTGCAGAAGGCCCGCGGCTACTGGATCAGTCATGGACTTTTTGGTCCCTATGGCACCCAGCATGCGGCATGGAAAGCCAGGCTGACACACTGCCATCCGGGTAGAGGGGCGACAATGGACACGACTTCAGCATCATCGGCTGATGATGGTTTCGAGCAACACCTCCGGGAAGTCCTGCGAGGCCGCGATTCCGCGGACGAAAAAATCCGCCAGTTGCTCGAGCGGCGCCGTGCGTTCATGGCGCAGATGGAAGCCCTGCGGAACAGCCCGGCGTTCGCATCCAGCAACCCTCCTGTCGATGATCTGAATAAACTCTATTCTTCGTTCCTTCGCGAAGCCGCCAGAATATTGGGAGACATGGATTTCGAGCTGGTGTTCGACGCATCACCGGCCGAAGAGATGAACGTCGTCGATCCGCATATCTACAACGCGACGACGTCGCGCTCACCGAACCGATAACTCCGCACGCGGCCTCCGATCTGTGCCAATCCCGCACAGATTTTGTCTCTCCCGCGGCGTTGTAGCAGCGCCCCGCCAACCCTAGACTCGGTTTCTTTCCAACCCCTTCCAGAAAGAAACCGCCATGTCCGAACGCACACTTCGCAGCATCCTCGGTGCCACCGCGCCCGTTTCGCTGACCGCTCGCAACACGGCATTGCTCGTGATCGATTTCCAGAACGAGTATTTCACCGGCTCGCTGCCCATTCCCGATGGCGCGGCGGCGTTGCGCAACGCGCGCACGCTCGTCGACTATGCCGATCGCCATGGCTGGCGCGTGGTGCACGTGCAGCACGTCGCACCGGTTGATTCACCGCTCTTCGCCGCGGACAGCCGGAATGCCCAGCTTCACGCCGACCTGCAACCGCGGCCCGCGCATCGCGTGATCAGCAAAAGCTCCGTGAGTGTGTTTGCCAGCACGGACCTCGCGACGACGCTGAAGAACGACGGCATCACGCATCTGGTCATTTGCGGTCTCATGACGCACGCCTGCGTGGCGGGCGCTGCGCGCGATGCCGTGCCGGCGGGCTTCGAAGTCATCGTCGCTGCCGATGCCTGCGCGACTCGCGACATCGTGGTCGACAGCAAGCTGAGCGTCGGACACGACACATTGCACCGGTCGGCGCTGGCCGAAATAGCGGACACCTTCGGCTCGGTGATGAACACCGGCGACGTGCTATCGCTGCTTGCATGATCAACGCCTCAAGACTGGTCACGACACGCTGCTTATAACGGCATCCTAAGCATCGCCTCCAGATGAACTGACGTGCGTTGCCGGGCCGTCCGGCTATCACACCGTGTTAGCATCGGGCGCCCCGGCAACACCTCAATCTCGCTTATGGACCAGTTGCTTGCAATGCGCGCTTTCCGCGTCGTCGTCGAAGCGCAGGGATTCTCAGCCGCGGCCGAGCGGCTCGACACCACGCATTCGAGCGTGTCGCGTCAATTGAAACAGCTCGAGGTCTCGCTAGGCGTTCAGCTGCTCAACCGCACCACGCGCCGCTTTACGCTAACCGCTGCGGGCGCGCGCTACTACCAAGCCAGCGTCGATATTCTTGACCGGGTGGACGCGGCGGCCCAGGCCATGGCAAGCGAAAACCAGCAGGCGACCGGCCTGCTGCGCGTCAGCGCGCCGCTTGCCATCGGCACATTGGAACTTGCGAACTGGCTTCCGTCGTTCCAGAGCCGTTACCCCGACATCCAGCTTGACCTGTCATGCAGCGATCAATTCGTCGACCTCATTGCCGACGGCTTCGACGTCGCGCTGCGCATTAGCGGTCAACTGGCGGACACCACATTGGTTGCAAGGAGCCTGACCGAATCGGATATCGTGCTGGTCGCGTCGCCGGCCTATCTGGCCCGACGCGGACTCCCCCAGTCCGCCGGGCAACTCGCCGAGCACGAGCTACTGGCTTTTGCCGGTGCGTCCGAACCAGCGGAATGGGTGTTGACGCCCGAGCAGGGCGCGCCCATCCGGGTCGCATCACGCAGCCGGCTGAAGACGGATGCCATCACCGCGCTCTACGCCGCGGCGCTGGCAGGCGCGGGTATAGCAGCCTTCACGCGGCACACTGTGCAGACCGACCTCAAACACGGCCACCTGATTCAGGTCCTGCCGGGCTACACCTTGGGAAGCCGCCACTACTACGCACTCTACCCGCAGACACGGTATGTGGCGCCTAAGGTCAGGGCTTTCGTCGATCACATGGCGGAGCATTATCGCGGACAGTAGCGTGTCCCGGCGCGTAAGACCTCACGCGGCCTCCTGCGGCCACGCCCGCGTTTAAGGCCGATCAGGGACGCTTCGGAATCTCCAGCCCCTTCGCCACGGCCGGACGAGCCACGAACGCGGCCAGTGCGCGCGTCACGTTCGGAAAGTCCTGAATGCCGACGAGATCACCGGCTTCATAGAACCCGATGAGATTGCGCACCCACGGAAAGGTGGCGATATCGGCGATCGAATACGTGTCGCCGAGAATCCAGTCGCGCCCTTCGAGCTGCTGGTTCAGCACGCCGAGCAAGCGCTTCGATTCGGCGATGTAGCGATCGCGCGGACGCTTGTCCTCATACTCCTTGCCGGCGAATTTGTGAAAGAAGCCCACCTGGCCGAACATCGGCCCGATGCCGCCCATCTGGAACATCACCCACTGGATCGCTTCATAACGGCGCGCGGCGTCCTGCGGAATGAACCGGCCGGTCTTGTCGGCCAGATAGATCAGAATCGCGCCGGATTCGAACAGCGGCAGCGGATTGCCGTCCGGGCCGTTCGGATCAATGATCGCGGGAATCTTGTTGTTCGGATTGAGCGACAGAAACTCCGGCGTCATCTGATCGTTCGTATCGAAGCGCACGAGATGCGGCTCGTACGGCAGCCCCGTCTCTTCGAGCATGATCGACACCTTCACGCCATTGGGCGTGGGCAGCGAATAAAGCTGAATCCGGTCCGGATGCGCGGCAAGCCATTTCTTCGTGATCGGAAAAGCAGAGAGGTCGCTCATGTGACGGTGTAACCCTTGTGCGAGAGTAGCAACTGGAAAACGGACCCGGGTTTCGGCCGCCGCCATGAAGGCCGGCTTCGAAAACCCGAACGCTGGACCGTCCAATATAAACCGACTCGGCACAACGCGTGCGGAACCGCCCCAGCCCTGCCCTCACCACAGGTCTTTCGTCGACGTGCCCGCGCGCAAGATATATCCGTCTCTCCACAAGGTGGCGCCGACCGTCAGCAACAGCGTCCTCTGCTCGGGGTCGAGCAGCTCCCAGGCGCTCGCCACCCATTCGGCGAAGCCCGTACAGGTCTGCTCCGGGTCGACGGGCGTTTTGCCCTCCAGATATTGCCGTTCGAACATCGAAAGCACTTTTGCGGGTGTCATAGGCGCCGTCTCCGTTTGCGCTCCCCAAGGGGTTTTCCTTCGGGGCATGCGCCAAGTCTAAAGGCGGCACAGCGCGCGCGGAATGCTCTCGACGCAGATCCCGGGTTACTCCCAGGCGAAATCCGCCAGCCATCGAAAAACCCGGCTCGCAACCCGGAATGACCGCAAATGCCCACAAAAAAAGGCGCCGGAGCGCCTTTCCCGTCAATCAGCGTCACCGGCCGGATTACGGCTCGTCGCGCCTCGCCTTGTCCTTCGCGGCTTCTTTGGCCTCTTCCTTGGCGTCGCCGTACGCCTTACGCACCTTGCCCGCGCCTTGCTGCAGATCGCCCTTCAGTTCCTTGCCCGGGTTGTTCGTAGCCTTGCCGACTGCTTCGTTGACTTTGCCCTTGACCTGCTCGGCCACACCCTTCACCTGGTCCTTGTTCATATTCAACTCCACTATCTGGAATGCCGGCGCGACATTACGCCAGTGCTCCAGTTCAGCAACAGGTGTACCCGCGTTTGCAGGACCCCGTTTCATGCGCGAAGGCCACGCAAAAAAACTTAAAAAAAGCCTAAAGTCCCGCCGCGGCCTGCCGTAAAGCTGACATGGAGGAGCCATGGACCGCACACTCATAACAGTATCGGGGTCATCCCAAGCCGCATTGATCGATCAGGACATCGCGCATATTGCGCGCGTCATGCGTCCGGCTTTACGCGGCGACCTGGGCGGGCCGATCCTGCCAGCCGCCTACTGGCGCAAACGCCTGTACTCGCTGCTCGATACCGGCAACCTGTCGCATGCGCAGCTGTGCACGGTCGACAGTCTCCTGCTCCAGATCGGCCAATACGAAGCCGAACCCCAACTGGCGTGGGACACCCTGGCCCCCGCTACCGCCGCCCTGTTTCCGCCGCCCTACCCCGCCAGCGTCAGCCAATCGGCCTGACACACTGCGACTTTGCACTGCCGGCCCATGCGCGCCGGCGCCCCTGCCATTGCATGCGTTAAAAAAACGGCCGCGCACCAGTGTGCCGCGGCCGTAACACGTCGCGACGCAGGGAATTAGCGTCACGCGACAAGACTACACGTCCAACTGTGACAACCGCATTTAGCCGCGGTCCGCTTCGTCGAAGTGAAAAAGTTTCACCGTACTGGCCTGCAAATAGAGAAAATGGGACGACCTTAGGTCATAATGTCCGCAAAAATTCCCAGCAAGGACATCCGTGACCCTCGCCGCTCCGCTCGCACTGCTCAGGCAAGCGCGCGCCCGCTTCACCCAACGCGAAATCGCCGCGCATGTCGGCAAAGACATCAAGACGGTACGACGCTGGGAAAAAGGCGAAACGCCGTGCCCGGCCATGCTGGAACCGGCGCTGCGCGATCTGCTGCAGACCGGCGCGCGGGCCAAAGGCAGCGCCGGCGGCGACGCCCAGTTCCGTTTCGTCGATCTGTTTGCCGGCATCGGCGGAATTCGCATGGGCTTCGAGGCGCACGGGGGCGAGTGTGTCTTCACGAGCGAATGGAACGACTTTTCCACCAGGACCTATCGCGAGAACTACCCGGGCGGCGCGGAGCACGCGCTGATCGGCGACATCGTCTCGTTTCCGGCTGAAGACGTGCCGAGCCACGATGTGCTGCTCGGCGGCTTCCCGTGCCAGCCGTTTTCGATTGCCGGCGTGAGCAAAAAGAACGCGCTCGGGCGGCCGCACGGCTTCGAGTGCACCACGCAAGGCACGCTCTTTTTCGACGTCGCGCGGATCATCGCGGCGAAGCGCCCCGCCGCGTTCCTGCTGGAGAACGTGAAGAACCTGCTCTCGCACGACAAAGGCCGCACTTTCGATGTGATTCTGCAAACCCTGCGCGACGAGCTCGGCTACGAAGTGCATTACCGCGTGATCGACGGGCAGCATTTCACGCCGCAGCATCGGGAGCGCATCATCATTGTCGGCTTTCGCGGCAAGACGTCGTTCTCGTGGGACGACCTGCGGCTGCCCGAACAGGGTCCGCGTCTCGGCTCTATCCTGCACCGCACGGACGGCAGCGAGCCGGTTCTGCCCTGGGACCACGACCGTTTCTTCGATCACACCAGCCGCCGCGTGCAGCCGAAGTACACGCTCACGTCGAACCTCTGGACCTATCTGCAAAACTACGCGGCGAAACACCGCGAGGCGGGCAACGGTTTCGGCTTCGGCATGGCGTATCCGCAGAGCGTCACGCGTACGCTGTCGGCCCGCTATCACAAGGACGGCTCCGAGATCCTCGTGTATCAGGGCGAGGCGCTGCGTCCGCGGCGCCTCACGCCACGCGAATGCGCGCGGCTGATGGGTTTCCCCGATACCTTCAGGATTCCGGTGAGCGACACGCAGGCCTACCGGCAATTCGGCAACAGCGTCGTCATGCCGGTGATGCGCGAAGTGGCGCGCATCATGCTGCCGCATGTGCAAACCCTGCTCGCCGAGGAGGCGCCCCATGGCTCGAGACAAGCCCTTTCGCTCTACGCCTGAGCGATTCGCCGGGTTGAGCGCCGAACGCTTCGACGCCCTGGGCCGGCGCTAAAAAATGGTCGATATCGTCGACAGCGCGACGCGCAGCCGCATGATGTCCGGCATTCGCGGCCGCAACACCAAGCCGGAAATCCTGATCCGCAGCCTGTTGCACCGGCAAGGCTTTCGCTTCCGCCTGGACGCGCGCGACCTGCCGGGGCGTCCGGACATCGTGCTGCCGCGCTATCGCGCGGTCGTGCTGGTGCATGGCTGCTTCTGGCACGGCCACGACTGTCATCTTTTCAAGTGGCCGCAAACGCGGCCCGAGTTCTGGCGCGAGAAGATCGGCCGCAATCGCAGCAACGACGACAAGGTCCGCACCGCGCTGCTCGCGAGCGGCTGGCGCGTCGCGGTGGTGTGGGAGTGCGCGCTGCGCGGCGCCAATCGCGATATCGACGGGCTGTTGCAGCGGCTCGTCGAGTGGCTGAAAAGCGAGGCGCCAAGCTTCGAGGCACGCGGCTGAAAGCCGCTTGTCGTCCGCCGTGGCCTGCCCGCGAGCCGGGAATCCCGAGGCCGCTGGTGATACACTCGACTGGCTAACCCGGGGCATTTTCACGGGCCGCGCAGCACCGCGAACCGGCCACCCTGCCAGACGCTCCGGCCACCCCAGAACCAACCAAGAAGGGAGGCACCCCATGGCTGATTTCCGTCTCTGGTCCGATGAATTCCCCACCAACGGCTTCATGCCGAAAGCCCACGAATACAACGACAAGGCCTTCGGCGTCGACGGCGAAAACATCTCGCCCGCGTTGCAGTGGGACGCGCCACCGCCCGACACGCAAAGCTTCGCCCTCACCGTGCACGATCCCGACGCGCCCACCGGCAGCGGCTTCTGGCACTGGGTCGTGGTGAACATTCCGGTCGACGCCCGCTCGCTGCCGCGCAATGCCGGCAAAGCGGACGGCTCGCTGCTGCCGCAAGGCGCGCTGCAGGTGCGCAACGACTACGGCACGGTCGGCTTCGGCGGGGCCGCGCCTCCGCGCGGCGACAGGACGCATCGCTACATCTTCCGGCTGCATGCTCTGCGGGTGCCGCATCTGCCGGTCAACGCGGACACCACCAACGCGGTGGCCCGTTTCATGACCCACCTGAATGAGATCGACTCGACCACACACACGGGCCTGTACGAACTCAAATAAACCCGACAACACGAAGCCGGTGCGCGCGAGCTGCACCGGCAGCGCCGCTGCCGCCGCGGACTCTTTCAACGCCGGCAAGCAGCGCGCCTGACGGGCCGCGCGATCGCGTGAGCCGTTCCACCACCACTCGAATCATCGATGCACGCACAACCATCGCGCAAGGACGCTGCCGTACCCGCCGAAGCGTCCGACTCACCCGCCTCGGACACTTCGCCCCTGAACAGCCCGGAGCAAGGCCTGCCGATTCCGCAACGCTACTGGGCGATGCTGGTGATCGCGCTCGCCCTCACGCTCGCCGTGCTCGACAGCGCGATTGCCAACGTGGCGCTGCCGACCATCGCGCGCAATCTGCACGCGAGCGCGGCCAGCTCGATCTGGATCGTCAACGCCTACCAGCTTGCCATCACCATTTCGCTGCTGCCGCTCGCCTCGCTCGGCGACCGGATCGGCTACCGGCGTATTTATCTGGGCGGGCTGATCCTGTTCACGGTGGCGTCGTTCGGCTGCGCGTTGTCGAACTCGCTCGCAACGCTCGCGCTCGCGCGCGTGGTGCAGGGCTTTGGCGCGGCGGGCGTGATGAGCGTGAATACCGCACTCGTGCGCATGATCTATCCGCCCGCGCAACTCGGGCGCGGTGTCGCGCTCAACGCGATGGTGGTCGCCATCTCCTCGGCGGTGGGGCCGACCATCGCATCCGGCGTGCTGGCGGTCGCCTCGTGGCCATGGCTGTTCGCGATCAACGTGCCGATCGGCATCGCCGCGATCGTCGGCGGCTTCAAGGCGCTGCCAATGAACCCCGGCCACGAATCGCCGTACGACTACCTGAGCGCGGTGATGAACGCATTCGTGTTCGGCCTGCTGATTTTCGCCGTCGACGGGCTCGGGCACGGCGAGCGGCTTGGCTACGTCATGTTCGAAGCCATCGCGGCGGTGGTGATCGGCTATTTCTTCGTGCGCCGTCAGTTGACGCAGCCCGCGCCGTTGCTGCCGATCGATTTACTGAGGATTCCGGTGTTCGCGCTGTCGATCGGCACGTCGGTCTGTTCGTTCTGCGCGCAGACGCTAGCCTTCGTGTCGCTGCCGTTTCTGCTGCAGGAAACCTTGGGGTTGTCGCAGGTGGAAACCGGACTGCTCATGACGCCCTGGCCGGCCGTGATCATCGTCGCGGCGCCGGTTGCCGGCGTGCTGTCGGACAAAGTTTCTTCAGGCTGGCTGGGCGGCATCGGACTCGCCGCGATGACAGTGGGGCTCCTGCTGCTTGCCACGCTCGGCGCGCACCCCGACGCCATGCAGATTACGTGGCGCATGGCACTGTGCGGCGCGGGCTTCGGCATCTTCCAGTCGCCGAACAATCGCACCATGCTGTCGGCCGCGCCGCGTGAGCGCAGCGGCGGCGCAAGCGGCATGCTGGGCACCGCGCGTCTAACCGGGCAGACGGTTGGCGCGGCACTGGTCGCGCTGATCTTTGGCGTTGCGCCGCAAAACGGACCGACTGTCGCGCTCTATGTGGCCGCGGGCTTTGCGGCGGTCGCCGCGGTCATCAGCACGCTGCGCGTGACGCAGCAGGTCAACACGCAACCTGCTTGAGCGCTTGACTGGAGAGCTTGGGATAGCGACGTTAGCGACGTGACTCGCCTGCGCGGCTTCGCTGAAACCGCGCAGGCCGCGGATCCGGCTACGACGATGCGGTCACGTCAGCGAGCTTTACCGCTTTGGCCGTCACCGAGGATGCGGTTGCGACATTGCGCAGATCGGCGAGGAAGGTATCGCGCCAGACTGACAGATTGTTCTCGCGCATCGGCGCCATCATGTCCGCATGCCGCGCCTGACGCTCGGCGAGCGGCATCGACAGTGCGCGTTCGAGCGCTTCGGCCATCTGCGACAGGTCGAACGGATTGACGACCAGCGCGCCCGGCAGCTGCTCGGCCGCGCCGGCGAATTGCGACAGCACCAGCACGCCCGGATCGGCCGGATCCTGAGATGCGACGTACTCCTTCGCAACCAGATTCATGCCGTCGCGCAGCGGCGTCACATAGCCGACCTGCGACTGGCGGAACAGCGCCATCAGCAGATTGCGCTCGTACTTGCGGTTCAGGTACTGGATCGGCGTCCAGTCGAGTTGCGCGAAGCGGCCGTTGATGCGGCCGGCTTCCCCCTCCAGCGTCTGACGAATCCGCTGATAGGTCTGCACATCCGCGCGCGTCGGCGGCGCGATCTGCACCAGCGACACGCGCCCGTGCCAACCCGGTGCATTCAGCAGCAGCCGCTCGAACGCCTGGAAGCGCTCCACCAGCCCCTTCGAATAGTCGAGGCGATCGACGCTCATGATCAGCTTGCGCCCGCGCATGCCGTCGCGCAGGCTGCGCACCGGCTTGCGGTCGGTGAACTGCTCGGCGGCGCTGGCAATCGCGTCGGGATAGATCCCGATCGGATATGCGCCCACTTTCAGGAAGCGGTTATACGCATGCATCATGCCGTCCTCGCTCGAGGTGCCATGATGGCCGCGCTCGATAAAGTCGACAAACGACTGGCGATCCGCTTCGGTCTGGAAACCGATCACGTCATAGCTGCACATGGCCTTGACCAGCTCATCGTGCGGCGGAATCGTCCTCAGGACTTCCGGCACCGGAAACGGAATATGCAGGAAAAAGCCGATCGGATTCTTCACGCCCAGCTCGCGCAGGCAACGCGCGAACGGCAGCAGGTGATAGTCGTGCACCCAGATGATGTCGTCGGGCTTGAGCAGCACCTTGAGCTGCCCCGCAAGCGTCGCGTTGACGCGCTGATAGCCGGCGTACTCCTGGCGGTCGTAGCGCGACAGGTCGTTACGGTAGTGGAAGGTCGGCCACAGCGTCGCGTTGGAAAAGCCGCGATAGTACTGGTCGTAGTCGCGCTTGGTGAGGCCAACCGTCGCGTAGGTCACGTTGCCCTGTTTTTCAATGACCGGCGCGCTCGGCTCGGTCACCGTCTCGCCATTCCAGCCAAACCAGACCCCGCCGGTTTCTTTCAACGCATCCAGCACGCCCACCGCGAGGCCACCCGCTGCGGGGCGGCCTTCCTGGATCGGCGCGACACGATTCGATACCACGATCAGTCTGCTCATTGATGCTCCACCTGGTTCAGTTGTTTCGTTGCATATCGTCATGCGCCAAATGAGTGCATGCAATTCACGTGCCGTTTTTTGAGATGTTGGAAATAAAAATGTATGCAAATGTGACAGGCGAGTAGAAACACGCAACGCCGTTTCGTCACGAAGAAATTTTTTCCCGCTTGATACGACGAAACCGGAAGCTCTCTCGCGGGCCGTCAAGTCGGCTCACGCGCCCTCTCAGGCATCCTTTCAGGCATCCTGTTCAGAGCCGAGATCGCGTTGATAGTCGAGGCCTTCCTGACGCACACCACCCTGGTTGTGCTCGCCGTCCGGCGGCGCACCGGGCGCGACCCGGTTCTGCGCGGCCGGATCGTGATCCTCCGAGACCGGCGGTGCGTCCTTGCCGCCGCCCGGCCGGGAATCGCGCTTCGAATGGCGCGCTGAACGTCGCAGTGCTGGATGTCTCATGATCCACGCCTCCTGGGCAAGCCCGCCGCCTGGTCCCGTTCGGGTGCCGGCGGCATCAATACAGTCTAGGGGTCACCGCGGCAATTTGCCGGTAAAAGATGCGCCGGGTTTGTAACAAGTACATAAAATCGTCGCACCGGGTCGCGCGGCGGACGCCCGGCCTCGCGGAGCCGCATCGTTGTGATCGCGACAGCCGCCGCCGGCGGGCTTGTGGCGTTTGTGTCGGTTCCGGCGGCGGATCGCCAATCGGCGGCGCAGCGGGTTCGTCGGGATCGATCGGAGGCGGACTCGGGCTGGGTATGGTGTCGGGATCGTCCGGGTCCGGCGGGGGCATCGGGGGCGGTGATGGTGGTTCGACCGGCTCCGGACGATGTGCGTGCTTCGAAGGAGGAAGCGCGGGACCAGCAGCGTATTGCGGCATGGCAGATATCCTCATTGGCGTTCCATGGGTTCGCCGCAAGGCCTGTGCCGTAAGCGTTGCCCCACCGGCCGCACGGCGCGGCCGGCGCGTGGACAGCCTAAGCGCCCGCGCCGCCCAGCGCGCGCGATTCGTCGGCGGCGTCGCCGTCCTCGCGTGTGTCGTTGCCGTACTCGACCAGACGGTTATAGAGCGTCTTCAGGCTGATGCCGAGAATCTCGGCGGCCCGCGTCTTGACGCCGCCACACTGCTCGAGCGTTGCAAGGATCAGCTGACGGTCCGCCTCGGCGAGCGAAGTCCCGAATGCAATGGTGATCGCCGTGCCGGCCGCGGGCTTCGACAGCGTAATCTGCAACGGCACCGCCGCGGTGCTATCCGAATCCGCACCCGACATGATGTGCGCGCGCTGCACGTAGTTTTTCAGCTCGCGGACATTGCCCGGCCACGGGTACGACATCAGCATCTCCTTCACGGCGGCAGGGAAATGCTTCTTCGTGCTGTGGCGCTCATTGAGTTCGTCGAGGAAAGCCTGCGCGAGCAGTTCCACGTCTTTGCCCCGGTCGCGCAACGGCGGCAGGCTGATGGGGAACACGTTCAGGCGGTGGTACAGGTCGAGCCGCAGCTTGCCCTCCAGCACCGCCTGCTCCGGATCACGGTTCGTGGCCGCAATCAGGCGCACGTCGGTTTCGACTTCCTTGGTCGTGCCGACCCGCATGAACATGCCGGTTTCCAGCACACGCAGCAGCTTGACCTGCAACTCGATCGGCATCTCGGTGATTTCGTCGAGGAACAGCGTGCCGCCGTTCGCGCGCTCGAAATAGCCCTTGTGCTGACGGTCCGCGCCCGTGAACGCGCCGCGTTCGTGGCCGAACATTTCCGACTCGATCAGGTTCGGCGAAATCGCGCCGCAGTTCACCGCAAGGAACGCATGCTTGCGGCGCAGGCTGAGTTGGTGCAGCGTCTGCGCGGCGACTTCCTTGCCCGTGCCCGACTCGCCCACCAGCATGACCGAGGCTGCCGTCGGCGCGACGCGGCCGATCTGGTCGTACACCTCCTGCATGGCCGGCGAATTGCCGAGCATCAGGCCGAAGCGGCCCATGCGGCGCAACTCGCCGCGCAACGTGCCGATTTCCGCCTTCAGGTCGCCGGCGCGCGGCAGGCGTGACAGGATCGCCTTCACGCGCTGCATGTTGATCGGCTTCACCAGATAGTCAGTGGCGCCCATTTTCAGCGCGTTGACCGCCGACTCCACCGTAGCGTGGCCGGTAATCACGATCACTTCCACGCCGGAGCGCGGATCCAGATCTTCGAACAGATCGACCCCGCTGCCGTCGGGCAGCTTCAGATCTGTGAACACGACGTCCGGCATCTGCCGGACCAGTTGAATGCGCGCCTCGCGCAGATCGCCCGCAGTGGCGGTAGTCAGGCCGTCTTCCGCGATGATGGCGGAAAGCGCCTCGCGGGTACCGGCATCGTCATCGACAATCAGTACATGTGGCATTGCGTCTCGATAGCCTGCAAGCGTGGGAGTCGGAAGGCATGCTAACGCGCATGCGGAACAACAGACCGACGGGCCGGCGCTTCGTCACGTGGCACGGCACCCTCTGACGTGAGTACCCACCAACTTACGCAAAGCACCGGTTCGGCGACTTGATACGTTACTGCAACAATGAACGAGAAAACCGCGCAAAATAACCGCTCATTGTTGTCTATTTACCTATTATACGGTGTTATTTGGATAACTTTTCGAGGTGCCGCGGCACTACCCGCCTGAACGTCGCCAGCGGTGCGTGGCGGGCAAACCCGTTCAACCGCGCGGAAACGGCCACGCACCGCCGTTGCCGTCCGGATGAGCGGCACCGTTGGCGCCGGGTGCTGCGGGGACCGTGCGCACCGCCACCATCTCATTGACCGACGATGCCGCGGACGCCGGCGCGACCGCTCCACCCTCGTCTTCCCAGCGGCTCAATTCACGCGCCGCCGAAGCCTGAGCGGAACGGCCGCGCTGCACATAGCGGAACGCCATATAGCCACCGAGCGCCACCAACGCGCCGAATATGCCAATTTTGGGTCGTGCCATCGTGACCTCCTGTTCATCAAGATGCTCTCATGATGCGCTCATGAAGCACGCGTGAAACGGATCCTTCCCTGCTGGAATACACTTTGGCGCGACGATGCTTTTCGTCCGCCATGGTCGCAGCCATCCGTCGATGTATAGTGGATGAAAGCCGCAAGTGCCGTGCCCGGTAAATTCGCCATTTGCGTAAGATCCGCGCACAGCCGCAAGCAGTTTCGACCGGTTGTGTTGCTTCGATTGCCGGAAAGCGCGCCGAAGTGGTTAAATCATCTTTTGTAAGATATCGGCGGGTCGCTCTGTTTCGCTCCCAGGCCTGCGCGCCGCGACAACGAACTCATTTGCACAGGACCCTCGTTCATGGCGTCTATCGATCTTGATTCGCCCAGCGCCTGCGCCGGCAGCGATGCCTCGGCACCGGCGAAGCAGCGTGGCGCGGACAGCATCGCCGGACTGCAGTCGTACGGGCTCCTGTACGGCTCGTCGCCGGTGATGCTGGATCTGTACGAGCAGATCGAACGGGTCGCTAGCACCGACGCGACCGCGCTGATCATCGGCGAGTCCGGCACCGGCAAGGAACTGATCGCCCGCACGATTCACGATCAGAGCAGCCGCAAGGACGCACCGTTCGTCGCCGTCAACTGCGGCGCGATCCCTGACGAGCTTATCGAGGCCGAGCTGTTCGGCCACGAAAAAGGCAGTTTCACGGGTGCCGTCCAGGGCCGCATCGGCTATTTCGAACATGCGAACGGCGGCACGCTGTTTCTCGACGAGATCACCGAAATGGCGCCGGTGCGCCAGGTCAAGCTGCTGCGCGCGCTCGAAACCGGGACCTTCTACCGGGTTGGCGGCAACGAACTGATCAGCGGCGACGTGCGCGTGATCGCCGCCACCAATCGCGACCCGGCGGCAGCCGTCAAGGAAAACGGCCTGCGTGAGGACCTCATGTACCGGCTCGCGGTTTTCCCACTGCGCGCGCCGCCGCTGCGCGAGCGCGAGAATGATCGCGAACTGCTCGCGCAATATTTCCTCGCACAACTGAATCAGCAGGAAGGCGCGAACAAGAGTTTCAGCAAACGGTCGATCGACACCTTGCGCACCTGGTCGTGGCCGGGCAATGTGCGCGAGTTGAAAAACGCCGTGTATCGCGCGTTCATTCTCGCGGAGAAAACCGTGGAGCTGCCGCATCCGCATCTCGCGTCGCGCGTGAAAAAACCCATGACGCAGGGCGATGCGATGAGCGTGTGGATCGGCACGCCGCTCGCCGACGCGCAAAAGCAGATCATTCTCGGCACGCTCAAATATTGCGGCGGCGACAAACGGCGCGCCGCGAAAGCGCTCGGCGTAAGTCTCAAAACGCTCTACAACCGCTTGAGCACGTATAGCAACGAAAGCACGGACGAAGAATCCGACCAGTAGTCCCCAGCTCAATTCCTTCGCACCACCAGGCAAAACTGGCATGCGTCCAGCAGAAACCGTTTTGCCTCGCATTAAGTTTTGCAATTTCTTGCACTTTTCCCCTGCCAATTACAAATAGCATCCTGCAAAATGCGGCAGCACGTATTGCTGCAATGAAACGCGTGCCACTCGTTCACAACTTCATTGCCGGCCGCGAACGAAAAGCACTTGCAGGAGCAGAGACAGGGAAATGCAGAAACACAGGGTGTGGGCCGAACGGGTAAAACACACGGGCCGGCGTAGACGTCCCCACGCAATAGCGCTCATTGCTGCAGCCGTGGCGATCTCCTCGGCAATGAGCGGCTGCAGCTCGCTCTACTCGGAAGGCGCTACCGCCGGCGCCGGTATCGCGGGCGCCGCGCTCGCGGCGAAAGTCACCAGCAATGCGGCCGTCGCCACGGGTATCGGTCTCGGTGCAGTGGCCGCCGCGCGCGCCGGTGTGCAGTACTCGGAGCGCGTGGTCCACAAAAATACCCAGGACGGCATCGCCAAGATTGCCGGACCTCTGGACGTCGGCGCAGTCGCGCCGTGGAGCGTGACCCACTCCGTGCCGATCGAAGACGACGAACATGGCCGCGTTACCGTGAGCCGCACGATCAGCGCGGGCGCGCTCGACTGCAAGGAAATCGTCTTCTCCGTCGATCAGTCCGCCACCAAGAACGTGCCGGCAAGCAGCGCGTTTTATGTCGCGTCGATTTGCCGTGACGGCGACAACTGGAAATGGGCATCGGCCGAACCGGCTACCGAACGTTGGGGTGCGTTGCAATGACGGCGCGTTCGCTTGCGGGTTTGACTGCCACGGCGCACGCGCCGCGTCGTCCCCGCCACCGCCTTCATCCGTTCCTCGCCTCGCTACCCGGCAACCGGCTGCGGCTCATGCTGGCCGGCGCGCTCTGTGTCGGCGCGAGCATGGTGACGAGCGGCTGCTCGTCGATCGGCGCGGCGACCGGCGCGGCCGCCGGGGTCGCCTCCGGTCTGGTGACGTCCAATCCCGCGGTCGGCATCGGCATCGGCATTGCCGTGCAGGCGGCAACGGACGAAGCCGTCGGCCGCTATATGCGCATCATGCACACCGATCAGCAGGACCTCATTGCGGCCCTGGCGGGCGCCATGCCGGTCGGCGAGACGCGCCCCTGGGCGGTCAAGCACACGCTGCCCGTCGAGAACGGCCACGGCCAGGTGCGCGTGACGCGCGCCTTCAGCTCGGCGCTCGCGCTATGCAAGGACTTCGTCTTCTCCGTGCAAGACGGCGACGGCCCGAATGCGCATGAGGACTGGTACACGGCCAGCGCGTGCCGCCAGGACAAAGGCTGGAAATGGGCGTCGGCCGAGCCGGCGGTGGAGCGCTGGGGCAATCTGCAATGAACGGGTAAAAGAAAAACGGCAGAGTCTCCCCTGCCGTTTTCTCTTCAAGCCTCTTAAACAACGACGGAGCGCTTAAGACTCCACGTCTTCCAGACTGAAAATTTCGGTCTGGTCGTTGTACGAGAAAATCTCCCCATAACGGCCCCAGTTGATGACCGCGTCGAGCGTCTCTTCCGCGGCGCTGTCCGACAGGAAGTCTTCAAGCTCCTGCTCGAAGCGCACGCGCGGCGCGCGATGGCCAGGGCGCTCGTTGAGCACCTTCTTGATTCGCGCGGCGAGCGGCACGTGCCGCAACAGGTGCTCGGCGAACATCATCTTCCGTTCCTGAGTGCCGAACTCGGAGAACACGCGCGCCGGCGGCGTCAGGAAAATGTCGCCTTCGCGCACGTCGGCGAAACCGAGGTGTTGCAGCACTTCGGCGACCGGGAACAGATCGTCCACCTCCAGATGCAGCGAGCGGGCGATTTCCGGCATGTCGGCGCGGCCGTGGTACGGCGCGGCGGCCAGCGTTTCGATCAGACCGGCCATCAGGTTGGTCGACACGTGTGGCAGCCAGCTGTGCAGCTCCAGCCCCTTCTTGGTCTTTTCGTCGGTCTGGCGCGCGGTCATCTTCGCGTAGATATCGTCCACCAGTTTGCGGAACGCCGGGTCGAGACGATTGCGCGGATGCTTGAACGGCACCTTGATTTCGGCGATCACCCGGCCCGGATTCGACGACAGCACCAGAATCCGGTCGCACATGAACACCGCTTCCTCGATGTTGTGCGTGACGATCAGCACCGACTTGATCGGCATGCGGCCTTGCGTCCACAGATCCAGCAGGTCGGTACGCAGCGTTTCGGCGGTCAGCACGTCGAGCGCGGAGAACGGCTCGTCCATCAGCAGCAGCGTGGGGTCGACCACCAGCGCGCGCGCGAAGCCGACGCGCTGGCGCATGCCGCCCGACAACTCGCGCGGATAGGCGTTTTCGAAACCGTCCAGACCGATCAGGTCGATTGCGGCGAGCGCCCGTTCGCGCCGCTCCCGGGCGCCCACGCCTTGCGCTTCGAGACCCGCTTCCACATTCTGCAGAACGGTCAGCCAGGGGAACAGCGCGAAGGTCTGGAACACCATCGCGACACCCTTGGCGGGGCCGTCGAGCGGCTTGCCCAGATACGTGACTTCGCCCCCGGTCGGTTCGATCAGACCGGCGATGATACGCAGCAGCGTCGACTTGCCCGAGCCCGAACGGCCCAGCAAACCGACGATCTCGCCTTCGCGCAACGACAGATTTGCGTCGTCGAGTACGAGCAGTTCGCCCTGTGTCTTGTTGAATCCACGGCACACGTCCTTGACGCGCAGGATTTCTTCGCCAAGGCGCGGCGGCATCGGCGGCGTCTGAATTGGCGCGGCGGTCATAGCAGCTTTAGGATTTTGCATCGCGTTAGGCCTTCAAATTTCAATCGAGCCGGAGCTTGGACTCGGCGTAGGCGTACATCGGGCGCCATAGCAGACGGTTGAACAGGGTCACGAACAGGGACATCACCGCGATGCCCAGAATAATCTTCGGATAGTCGCCCGCGGCGGTGGTCTGCGCGATATAGGCGCCAAGACCATGCGCGGCGACTTTCGTGTCGCCCCACTGCACGAATTCAGCCACGATACTCGCGTTCCATGCGCCGCCCGAAGCGGTAATCGCGCCCGTCACGTAGTACGGAAAAATGCCCGGCAGCATCGCCTGACGCCACCATTGCCAGCCTTTGATGTGGAAATTCTTGCTCGCTTCGCGATAGTCGTTCGGATACGAGGTCGCGCCGGCAATCACGTTGAACAGGATATACCACTGGGTGCCGAGCACGATCAGCGGTGACAGCCAGATATCCGGGTTCAAATGAAAGCGCACGATGACGATCACGAATACCGGGAACAGCAGATTGGCCGGGAACGCGGCGAGAAACTGCGCGAGCGGCTGAATCTTCTCGGCAAGCGCCGGACGCAAGCCGATCAGCACGCCGAGCGGCACCCAGATGACCGATGCGATGGCGATCAGCAACACCACGCGCAGCAGCGTGATGAGGCCGAGCACGAACACGTGGCCGACTTCGTCGAGCGTGACGCCGGTGCGCACGTAGATGACGACGCGGTACACGACATAGACCGTGCTGATCAGCACGAGCGTCGCCCAGATAAAGTCGCCGACGCGCGAGCTCTTCTGCATTTGCGGAATCTGGAAGCGCGGGCCCTGGAAAGCCGGCAGCCGCAACGGCACGCGCGCGGCCTTGGCGAGCATCCAGCCGGCCGGCACCAGCAGGCGGTGAATCAGGCGGGTGCGGCGAATCAGATCGAGCAGCCACGATTCCGGCGCATCGCCGGAACTGGTGTTTTCCATGCGGAATTTGTCGGCCCACGCGACGAGCGGACGGAACAGGAACTGGTCGTAGGCCAGAATCACCACGGTCATCGCAAGAATCACCCAGCCAATCGCGTGCAGATTCTTGTCCGAGATCGCCTGCGCCAGGAAGGCGCCGATCCCCGGCAGGGTGATCGTATTGTTGCCGACCGTGATCGCCTCGGAGGCCACCACGAAGAACCAGCCGCCCGACATCGACATCATCATGTTCCAGATGAGGCCCGGCATCGAGAACGGCACTTCCAGTTTCCAGAAGCGCTGCCATGAAGTCAGGTGAAAGCCGCGCGAGACTTCGTCCAGATCGCGCGGCACCGTGCGCAGCGACTGATAGAAGCTGAACGTCATGTTCCACGCCTGGCTCGTGAAGATCGCGAAGATCGCCGCCAGCTCGGCGCCGAGCACGCGGCCCGGAAACAGCGCGAGGAAGAACGTGACCGTAAACGAAATGTAGCCGAGCACCGGCACCGACTGCAGGATGTCGAGAATCGGCACCAGCACGAGGCCGGCGCGGCGGCTCTTGGCTGCCAGCGTGCCGTACACCAGCGTGAAGGTCAGCGAGGCGACCATCGCCGCCAGCATGCGCAGCGTGGTGCGCATCGCATATTCAGGCAGGTTCGACGGGTCGAGCGAGATGGCCTGGGTCTTGAGCGTCGACATCGGCGCGAGGGTTTCGTGGAACCCGATCGCCGCCATCGCGATCACGCAGATAATCAGTGGAAACGCAACGAAGTCCCAGCGGTTGGGCAGCACCCGCCATGCCGATGCATTGGCGGTGCGCTTCAGGTCAAAGCTGAAATCCATCAGATGCCCTCCCCATTGAAACAGGCGTTCGAACGTGACAAGAAGGAGGCCGTGGCTTCGGCGCGGCGGTCTGAAGATCGGTCCGGAAAGCGGAAATCAGGCATGGCAAAAACGCGTGTGCGCGGTAAATCGTTAGCGTTGGAGACGCATGAAGCGGTAACGGACGTGTCCCTGGACGAGCCGTCCAGGACCGCAACCATCAAGCCGGACTTCCTCGTCACCGCAGGCGCCGCCCGTAGGCTGGCGAGCTTTCCTTGTTTTGGACGGCACGACACTACACCATCCTATGTTTCAGGCACAACCTTTCCCGGTAAATAGCGGCAAACGTCAGGCTACCGTCCTCGCGCCATGCACCGCGCGGGTGACACAGCGTGCGTGGCGCACCGGCCACATTTTCGGCGATCGCGGCAGCTCTATCGTTCACCCCGGCATCACCTGGCAACCCCATACATCCATTAAGAAACCGGCCGGGTTGCCGTTAATAACCTGATGGACGCGGTGGACGCGCTTCGCATTCCTGCAATAAGAGTGGCGTCTGGCCCCATGACGGTTAAAATCAGAAGACGACGCCAGAGAGCGGTTCATCCCGGGCCACAGCGGCGGCGAATCGCCAGCCGCTTCAACAGGGGCGATACAGCGCCAGCGCGCTGCCAAGAATGAGCTAGTTGCATGTCACAGCCAGACGGATCAGAGGGTCGATGAACAGGACAACGTTGCGCCAGGTAACCGGGCCGGTCGGCTTTTTGCTGATCGTACTGGTTTGCTGGTTCGTGGCCGGCATGGTCGCGGACCGGATGGTACAGCAAGAGCTGGACGCGGCCCTACGCTCGCAGCGGCAAATGTCCACTTCGATCGTCGACAACATGGCGGAGGTGATTGCCAGTGACCTTGCCATGTCCCGGGCCATCCCTGCGACCATGGCCGAGATGGACGTGGTCCAGCGCGCGTTGGTGCAATCCCAGAATTATGCCGCGAACGACGCAGCGGCGGAACCCGCCATGCGCGCCGCCTTGCTAAAAGATGCGCGGATGACCGCCGTGAGCAACTTCCTGCACGACGCGCAGGGTTTCTCCGGGCTCGACCAGATCTGGCTCGTCAACGCCAACGGCATCTGCGTCGCCTCCAGCAATTCCATCAACAACCCGCTCGCGGCCGAGCGCTCATTCGTGGGCACCGACATGCGCACGCGCGGCTACCTGACGAACGCCCTGCTCGGTGCGTTCTCGGAAGCCTACGGCGTGGGCCGTTCGAGTGGCGAGCCAGGCATCTTCATCGCGGCGCCGTCCTACCAGGACGGCCTGCTGGTCGGCGTAGTCGTCGCCAAGGTCGGGCTCGCGCGGTTGCGCCACTGGGTCGCGCACGCCGGCACGTTCGTCGCCGACGAAAGCGGCGTCGTCATCATGGCGCACAACAGCGCGCTCGAAGGCCACGCGCTGCCGGACTCGCGCGTCACGCAAATGACACGCACCGATCGCATGCTCGTCTATCACCGCGAGGCATTCCCCGAGATCCAGATTCGCGTCGACGCCAACGTGCGCAAACAGGCGCCGTGGGTGCCGGAAGCCGTGGCCGGACAGCTGTTCGGAATGACCGAGCAGCCGGTGCCGTCGCTCTACCAGTCGCGCGGCGGTCTGAACTCGGGGCTGTCGGCGCACCTGGTCGATCCGCTCGCGGCATGGCCCGAACTGCTGCGCAATCACAAGCGCGATCATTTGCTGGTGTTCCTGACGCTGGCCGGCACGGTCGCGCTGGCGTGGGTCATTACCGTGTCGTATGTGCGCGAGCGGCGCCACCATCGGGCCACGCGCGACCTCGCCGAACAATTGCAGTCGGCTAACACGCTGCTTTCAGCCGAAGCGCGTCACGACGCGCTGACCGGCGCGGTGTCGCGACGCTACTTCCTCGATCTGCTGCGCCATGAGATCGAACGGGCGCACACGAGCAACGAACCGCTGTGCATGGCGATCGCCGACCTGGATCATTTCAAGCAGATCAACGACCGCTTCGGCCACGCCGCCGGCGACCGGGCGCTCGAGCATTTCGTCGACACCTGCCGCGCCGAGCTGCGCGGCGCCGATGCGATCGGCCGCCTCGGCGGCGAAGAGTTTGGCCTGCTGCTGCCGGCCACGGATCTGGCCGGCGGCCATGAAGTAGTCGAACGCCTGCGGCTGCGGCTGAAGGCGATGCCGTCGGCCAAGCTGCCGGCGTCGGTGGGCTTGAGCGTGAGCATCGGCATTACCGAGCTCTCGCCCGACGATCTGCCTGAGCGGATCATGAGCCGCGCCGACATGGCGCTCTACGCGGCGAAATCGGGCGGCCGCGACCGCACCGAGGCGCTGCCGCCCGACGACACCGCCCCGCCCGCCCGCACGGTCGCCAACGTCTGGTAAGGTCGCGCGCGGCCCGCACCAGCATCCGCACCCGAAGTGATGTAACGCAAAACCCGCGCTCGGGCGTCCCGTAATGAAGCAGGTATGATCAACCCTGACATCGAGGTTGCCGCTTACCGCTTTAACGGGAGATTCGCATGAAGGGAAATCTGGTCATTGTGTGCCGCGATCAGGATGCTGACGCGTTCGACCATCTGCTGGCTGAATACGGCGCGTTTCAGACGCGCCTGTCGTCTACCGCGTGGTATCTGAAACTGGAGGTCGCGCCCGAACTGATTCAGGAGGAAATCCTGGCGCGCCTCGGCAAATACACCACGCACTACATCTTCGAAGCGGAAACCGTGACGTGGAGTACGGTGGATGGCGAAGCGGCGAATGCGCTGAATACGTTGTTCGCGGAGTAGCTCGCCCGCTCCCGCCCGCGCCTCCTGAGCGCTGCTGCGGATCGCAAACGCGGCGCGGGTCACGCAATCCCGCACCGCGCTCCACTTCTACCATGCGCTTTCCGACGTTGCCGCAACCCGCGACAAGGCCTCAAGCGGAAAGCTCATCAAGCCGCGCAAGCCACGGCCGCCGTCGTTGCCGATTTCCCACTCCCCGCCCGCCCGCCGCACCAGACGCTCGACGATCGCGAGCCCCAGCCCGCTATGTCCATTGCCGCCGCGCGCCGGATCGAGCCGCACGAAGGGCCGGCTGGCATTGATGAGGTCCTGGGCCGCGATACCGCCACCGTTGTCGCTCACCGACAGTGTGAAGCCTTGCACCGTACGCGCCGTGGCAACGACAATTGGCGGCGCGCCATAAGCATGCGCGTTGTCGATCAGGTTCGAGAGAATCCGGTCGAGCGTGGCGGCAGGCAACAGGAACGCCGGCCCTGCGTTGAGTTCGGTCTGCACGGTGGGAGCGCCGGCGGCCACCGCACGATAGCTGCGCACGATCCGCTCGCACTGCGCATCCACTTCGACCGGCTCGCTGCGGTCGGCGCCGTCGTGCGCGAAGACCAGGAACTGCTCGACGATGTGCGTCATGGAATCGACGTCGCGCACCACGCCGTCACGCATCTTCACTTCGTCCATCATTTCGGCGCGCAGCCGCAAACGCGCGAGCGGCGTCTTCAGATCGTGCGCGACGCCCGCCAGCATCACCGCGCGGTCGTTCTCCGTACGTGCCACTTCCTGGACCATCTGATTGAAACCGTGCGTCAACTGCCGCAGCTCGCGCGGGCCGCGCTCCGGCACCGGCGGCACCGGCAGCCCGCGCCCAAAACGCGCCACCGCCTGGGCCAGCGAGCGCAACGGCTGCTGCAGCGCCCACGCGGCGAACAGCGCCGCCATGACCGCGAACGAGAAAATAATGGCGAGCCACAGCACCGTGCGGTCCAGCGAGCGCGGCATGCGCAGCGGCTGCACCGGCACGACGATCCAGTTGGGATCGGCCGTGGTGCGCACCCACAGCGTGGGCGGACGGCCCGGCACGCCGACACGCACCTGGGTGCCGGCCGGCATGCGATCGCGCACGTCTTCGATGAAACGTTCGAGCCCTGCCGGCAGCTTCGCATTTTCCGGCGGCACGTCCGGGCTCGCCGGATCGACTAGCTTGACGCGCGACGGCAGGGGTAGATCCGGTGTACGGGCGACGTGCTGGCGCACCGCGTCGACGAGGAAGGTGGCCTCCTCGACCGCGTATCGCGTTTGCTGCTGGGTGCGCTCGAGGCGCATGAGCGAGTACCACGCGAAATGCGACAGCAGCAGCACCGCGACGACTAGCAGCGCCAGCCGCCCGAACAGCGAATCAATGGGCCGACGCATGTTGTTCGCCGTCCGGCACGAACACGTAGCCACGGCCGCGCACCGTCTGAATGAAGCGCGGCGTGGACGGGTCGGTTTCGAGAATGCGCCGCAGACGCCACACCTGCACGTCGATGCCGCGGTCGGTGCCGTCATATTCCGGACCGTGCAGCAGTTCGAGCAGGCGCTCGCGCGTGAGCGTGCGCATGGGGTGATTGACGAAAATCTTCAGCAACGCGAATTCGCTGCCCGACAGCGTGAGCGGCTTGTCTTCCAGATGCAGCGTGCGCGACTGGAAATCCAGCGTGAAGCGGCCGAAGTTGAACGGCTCGCGCTGCTCCGGCGCCGCCGCCGAAGGCAGCGTGCGGCGCCGCCGCAGCACCGCCTGCACGCGCGCCAGCAGCTCGCGCGGATTGAAGGGCTTGCCGAGGTAGTCGTCCGCGCCGAGCTCCAGCCCGACGATGCGGTCCACGTCGTCCGCACGCGCCGTGAGCATGATCACCGGGATGTCGTCGCCCGATGCGCGCAGCTTGCGCAGCGCGGTGAGCCCGTCGACACCGGGCATCATCAGGTCGAGCACGATCAGGTCCGGGCGCTCGCGTTCGAGCCTGCGCTCGAGCGAGCCCGCGTCGTGCAGCACCGAGACTTCGATGCCCTGACGGGCCAGATAGTCGCGCAGCAGATCGCGCAATTCGACGTCGTCGTCGACGACAAGTATTTGAGTAGCCATGAGATGAAGTTTAACGCGCAGCAGGAGGGGATTTCGATTTCAGACGGCCCTCAAGGGTTACCGGGTGTTACGGTGAAAGGCGTGCGTAATGTCCCGTAATAGCGGCATCGAGCCACGTAACACAGCGCCGGACGCAGTTCTCTACGCTGTGTCTTACCGAATGCAGGCCGTCCCCTTTCTCGGTTGCATCGTCGGCTATTCCATTACAGGGAGTCTCACATGTCTACCAAAAAGATGTCGCGCTTTCTCGCCGTTGCCGCCACCGCCCTAGCCATCGGTGCGGGTGCCGCCTATGCCGCGCAGCCCGCCGAACACGGCGGCCCCGGCGGCTGGCACGGCCACTTCATGAAGGAACTCACGCAGCTGCACGACCAGCTGAAGCTGAACGCGGATCAGGAAAAGCAGTGGCAAGCCGCGCTCGACACCATGAAGCAGAACCACGAGGCGATGCGCGCCAATCATGAGCAGATGAAGAACCAGTTCAAGGCCGCCCAGCAGCAGCCGATTCTGGATCTGAACGCCATGGCCGCCGCCCACCAGCAGATCGAGCAGAAAGACGCGCAGCTGCGTCAGCAAACCTCGGACGCCTGGCTCAAGTTCTATAACGGCTTGAACGACCAGCAGAAAACTACCGTCAGTACGGCGCTGAAGCAGCGCTTTGCGAAGATGGAGTCGCGTCACGAGAAGATGAGCGAGCGCTGGGAGCATCATAAAGATGCAGCGTCGGCGCCGGCAGCGAACCAGTAAGCGGTCCGGTGCCGGGAGGCAGCCAGGCAGCCGGCCCGGGCGGCGGCCTGCCTGGGTGGCCGGCTGAATGCGAAAACGCCACGGATGAACTCCGTGGCGTTTTTGTTTGGCCGCGCGGCGTGCGGGTTACGCGGGGCA
Source organism: Paraburkholderia ginsengiterrae (assembly GCF_001645125.1). Taxonomy (GTDB): domain Bacteria; phylum Pseudomonadota; class Gammaproteobacteria; order Burkholderiales; family Burkholderiaceae; genus Paraburkholderia; species Paraburkholderia ginsengiterrae. Next base: position 73,208 of record NZ_LXKA01000393.1, read on the forward strand.
CGTTGCGACGGCTCGTTGCGTTTTCAACGACTTGGCCGACGAGCGCGCAACCACGCCGTTATGGCTCGACGCCTAGCCATTCAGAGGCCCTAGGTCGAATAGCAGCACCTCGGCGTTCTTGCCCTTCTCCAGCGTCACCGTATCGATATCGCTGAGCTTGAGTGCGTCGCCCGCGCCAAGCGACTCTCCGTTCACCGTCAGCGCGCCTCGCGCAACGTGCACATAGGCGAGCCGCCCCTTGGGCAGGGCGAATGTGGCCGCTTCCGCGCCGTCGAGCAGCGCCGCGTAAATCGACGCATCCGCATGAATCGTCACCGAGCCGTCGCGGCCGTCGGGCGAAGCGGCCACGCGCAGGCGGCCGCGCTTGTCGGCGTCGTCGAAGCGTTTTTCCTCGTAGCCGGGCTGATCGCCCGCGCGTTTCGGAATCACCCAGATCTGTAGAAGGTGCGCCGGCTCGACCTGCGACGCGTTGAACTCGCTGTGCTGCACGCCGGTGCCGGCGCTCATGCGCTGCACGTCGCCGGGACGGATGGTCGAGCCGTTGCCCATGCTGTCGCGGTGAGCCAGCGCGCCTTCGAGCACGTACGTGACGATTTCCATGTCGCGATGTCCGTGCGTGCCAAAACCCTGGCCGCCGGCGATACGGTCTTCGTTGATGACCCGCAGCGGCCCGAAATGCACGTGCTGCGGATCGCGATAGTCGGCAAACGAAAAGCTGTGATACGAGTCGAGCCAGCCGTGGTTGGCGTGGCCGCGTTCTTCGGAACGGCGAATCTCGATCATGGAAGCACTCCCGGTGAGCAATTAGCGATGCCTCGAATGTATGGGCACGGCAGGCGGGACACAATCGCGTTGAGCGCACCGGATCGTTTCAGCAATCCACGCAATCGGGCGCCGGTGCAGCGTCGGGAGGAGAACATCACAACGTCGCGCACGCACAACGCCGGCAGCCGTCAGTTGGCCGCCGCCGGCGCGCCAGACTGGCGCCCCGTCCCTGTTCGGGTAAAATACCGCCCTTTTCAAGACACGTGGGCGCTTCAGGCGCGCCGCGATGGAATAACCGCGGGCTTGCGGCCCGCGCCCGGCTCCGTCGCTGCGTCAAATCCGCGCGATCCTGAGCGAAGCAGGCACCCCGCGCTGCGCGACAATTTTGACCGCCTAGAATAGCGACGGCCGGCCACGAGCCGGCGGTCGCCGAGATCGGATCACCACGACGATCAGTTTGACCCAGGAGAAACATGAAGAAGTTCGCACTGTGCGTGGCCCTTGCAGTCATGGCCACCGGCGCGCTGGCGAAAGAGTGGAAAACCGTACGGATTGGGGTGGACGCCAGCTACCCGCCGTTCGAATCGAAGGCGCCGGATGGCCAGATCGTCGGCTTCGACGCCGATCTGACCCGCGCCTTGTGCGCGAGGATGAACGTGAAGTGCGTGTGGGTCGAACAGGACCTCGACGGCATCATTCCGGCGCTGAAGGGCAAGAAGTACGACGCGATCGTGTCGTCGCTGACCATCACCGACAAGCGCCGCGAGCAGATCGACTTCTCCGCCAAACTGTTCGACGCCCCCGCGCGGATGATCGCCAAGGCCGGCTCGCCGCTCCTGCCCACGGCTGAATCGCTGAAGGGCAAGCGCGTCGGCGTCGAGCAAGGCTCGACGCAGGAAGCCTACGCGAAGGTGTGGTGGGAGCCCAAGGGCGTGATCGTGGTGCCCTACCAGAATCAGGATCAGGTGTACGCGGACCTCGCTTCGGGGCGCCTTGACGCCGCGTTGCAGGACGAAGTGCAAGCCGACGCCGGCTTTCTGAAGACGCCGCGCGGCAAAGGCTTCGCCTGGGCAGGTCCGGAAGTGAAAGACCCGAAGACGATTGGCGAAGGCACGGCCATCGGATTGCGCAAGGAAGACGTCGAGTTGAAAGCGATGTTCAACCGCGCGCTGGCACAGGTTCACCAGGACGGTACGTTCAGGAAGCTCGAAAAGCAGTACTTCGATTTCGATATTTATCCTGGACAGTAAGCTGGACAATGAGCTGGACAGTGAGCCTGGACGCGCAGCCCAGGCGCCTGACGGGGGACGCAGGACGGCAGCCCCCGCGAGTCTCGGGGCGAGCCCGCATGGGCTTTCGCGAGGCTTCGTAATACAGTCCGCAGTAGCTTTAAAAGCAGTTTCAACAAGAGTCGAAAAGCGCGCTGCAAGACCGGCAACGGCCATGCAGTCATGATTTGCACAGCGGTGCGCTCTGCGCCGCGTCTTTCGCGGTGTGTCACGAGCACATCGTCAAGGACCCCCTATGTTCCTTCAAGGCTACGGCCCGCTGCTTCTCAACGGCACCTGGCAAACCGTCAAACTGGCGGTATTGTCGTTGGCGTTCGCTTTCGTGCTGGGCCTGCTCGGCGCGGCGGCGAAACTGTCGAAGAACCGTTTCTCCTACGGTGCCGGCACCGTCTACACGACGCTTGTGCGCGGCGTGCCCGATCTGGTGCTGATGCTGCTGCTGTTCTATAGCATCCAGATCTGGCTGAACAACCTGACCGACATGCTCGGCTGGGACCAGATCGACATCGACCCGTTCGTGGCCGGCGTCGCGGTGCTCGGCTTCATTTACGGCGCGTACTTCACCGAGACCTTCCGCGGCGCGTTTCTCGCGGTGCCGCGCGGCCAGCTCGAAGCGGGCGCGGCCTACGGCATGACCGGCTGGCAGGTGTTCTCGCGCATCATGTTCCCGCAGATGATGCGCTTCGCGCTGCCCGGCATCGGCAATAACTGGCAGGTGATGGTCAAGGCGACCGCGCTGGTGTCGATCATCGGCCTCGCGGATGTCGTCAAGGCCTCGCACGGTGCGGGCAAGGGCACGCTGCGGTTCTTCTTCTTCACCCTGTTCGCAGGGGCGATCTATCTCGTCATCACCACAGTGTCCAACTTCGTGCTGATGTACCTCGAAAAGCGTTACTCGACCGGCGTGCGAAAGGCGGATCTATGATCGAGATCATTCAGGAATACTGGCGCAACTATCTTTATAGCGACGGCTACCGCTTCACCGGCGTCGTGATCACGCTGTGGCTGCTGGTGGTGTCGATCGGGTTCGGCTTCTGCCTGTCGATTCCGCTCGCCGTTGCCCGCGTGTCGAAGAAGAAGTGGCTTGCCGGTCTCGTGTGGCTGTATACCTATGTGTTTCGCGGCACGCCGCTGTATGTGCAATTGCTGCTCTGCTACACGGGCCTGTACAGCCTCGAAATCATCCGCAACCATGAGCTGACCAACGCGTTCTTCCGCGACGGCATGCATTGCACGCTGCTCGCCTTCACGCTGAACACCTGCGCGTACACCACGGAAATCTTCGCCGGCGCGATCAAGGCCACGCCGTACGGCGAGATCGAAGCGGCGCGCGCGTATGGCATGTCGTCGTTCACGCTGTACCGGCGCGTGATTCTGCCGTCGGCATTGCGCCGCGCGCTGCCCTACTACAGCAACGAAGTGATCCTGATGCTGCACGCCACCACCGTCGCCTTTACCGCGACCGTGCCGGACATCCTCAAGATCGCGCGCGACGTGAACTCCGCGACCTATCAGTCGTTCAACGCTTTCGGTATCGCCGCGCTGCTCTATCTGTGCATTTCCTTCGCGCTCGTGTGGCTGTTCCGCCGCGCCGAGCGTCGCTGGCTCGCTTACCTGCGGCCCCAAGGCAAGTAACCCCGGGGGCCGCCGCGCCCCCAGCAAGTGAGCCCTCCTGATGAACACCAAGAAGCAAAAGCTCTTCGTCGACGAGCTTCACAAACAATACGGCGACAACGAAGTCCTCAAAGGCGTGTCGCTCAAGGCCAACGCGGGCGACGTGATCAGCGTGATCGGCTCGTCCGGTTCGGGCAAGAGCACGATGCTTCGCTGCATCAACTTTCTCGAGCAGCCGAACGCCGGGCGCATTTTCGTCGACGGCGAAGAGGTCCGCACGCAGACCGGCAAGAACGGCGCATTGCGCGTGTCCGACCCGAAGCAGTTGCAGCGCGTGCGCACCAAGCTGTCGATGGTGTTTCAGCACTTCAATCTGTGGTCGCACATGAACGTGCTCGAGAACATCATCGAGGCGCCGGTCAATGTGCTGGGCCTGAAGCGCAAAGAGGCCGAGGAACGCGCGCGTCAATATCTGGAAAAGGTCGGCCTCGCGCCGCGTCTCGAGAAACAGTATCCGTCGCATCTGTCGGGCGGCCAGCAGCAGCGCGTGGCGATCGCGCGCGCGCTCGCCATGCATCCGGACGTGATGCTGTTCGACGAACCGACCTCCGCGCTCGACCCCGAACTGGTCGGCGAAGTGCTCAAGGTCATGCAGAAGCTCGCCGAAGAGGGCCGCACGATGATCGTCGTCACCCACGAAATGGGTTTCGCACGCAACGTGTCGAACCACGTGATGTTTCTGCATCAGGGCCGGGTGGAAGAAGAAGGCCATCCGGACGAAGTCTTCAAGAATACGAAGAGCGAACGCCTCAAGCAGTTCCTCTCAGGCAGTCTCAAATAATAGGCAATCGCACAGCCTGTTCGAAGGGCTGTAGTCGAAGTAGCATTACAAGGCGCTTACGAGCGCCTTTTTTGTTTCGCTCACCTGTGCATTCCGGTCATTCCGGCCGCGAAAAACACGCCTCGCAGTACGTCCCGCCGCCCTTATCCCCGCCTTTTCGCCCTACTCCGCCGCATTTGAAGCGTCAATAGTGGCAATCCTTAACGTTGCTCGCGCCAAACCGTGATTCCCTTGTCGCAGAAGGGTTTCCGCGTTTTTTGAAGGCATGGTGACGGGCCCTTGGACACATTCGTATTGCAATTTGGAGACATTGGTCCAGGCAGGTACTAATTTCTTCTCCCAGTCAGGGGTATTTTTGATAAATTAGTAACCAAAGTAGCAAAACAAAGTTCATTAAAAGTAGTTTCACTTCAAAGCACAGAGGAGAACCGGTCGGCGAGGGATCGGCATGACGAGCAGATAGCCCCCACAAGGCTACACGTCAAGGCAGGAGACCCAGTCCACCCGCCAATCTCCCTGGTACCGCTTTCTGTTCGGCGCTAATCGCGGCCGAACACCATTCGCAGTACTGGGTTTCACTTTTTGACAGGGTATGGAGGAGAAGATGAAGAAAGCTTTGCTCGCCGCTGCGCTGATGTCAGCCGGTGTTGTTGCGCATGCCCAAAGCAGCGTGACGCTGTACGGCCGCCTTGACGCTGGCCTGGAATACATGACGGGCGTTCCGCAAGGCGTGGGTGCAAACGGCCAGGCAACGGGCAGCACGAACCGTTGGCGCGCGGAAAGCGGCGACTGGGGTACCAGCCTGTGGGGTATGAAGGGCGTTGAGGACATCGGTGGCGGCAACAAGGTCCTGTTCCAGTTGGAAGGCTCCTTCAACACCATGACGGGTGCAGGCCCTGGCGGCGGCGGTCTCTTCAATCGCTGGGCAACTGTCGGCGTGGCGAACGACCAGTACGGTACGTTCACGATGGGCCGCATGCTCTACATCTCGAACGGCGTGTGGGACTTCGACCCGTTCGGTCAATCGAGCTGGTCGTCGGCATCGCTGGTGCGTGGCCGCAACTGGCCGCAATCGAGCAACAACTTCGCGTACCAGTCGCCGAAGATCGCAGGCTTTGACTTCTACGGCCAATACGCGCTGTCGAACGCAACGAGCTGGAACGGCAACGGCACCACGCCTCAAGGTCGTGAAGCCGGCGCACAGGTTACCTACACGACCTCGCTCTTCCAGATTCGCGGCTTGTACGACGAAATCCGCAACCCGGCTAACGGTAATCTGTACGGTGCGAGCGCAAGCACGGTCAATCCGGGCAACATCGGCAGCGGCGTGTTCGCGGCATCGCGCGAATACTCGGCTCTCGTGAACGTGTTCCTCGGCCAGTTCAAGATTCAGGCGGCTTACCAGGCTATCCGCTCGGCGAGTGCGACGAACGTTCTGCCGGGTCAGCCGACCACGCTCGATCATGAATGGGGCGGCGTGACGTGGCAAGCAACGCCGGCTGCGGCGCTGATCGCTGCGGTGTACCACGTGAACGGCAACAACGGCGCGGGCAATGCGACGATCTACACGATCGGCGGTTCGTACAACCTGTCCAAGCGCACGCTGCTGGACATCCAGGTTGCCACCACGCAAAACAGCAAGACGGCTAACTACGGCCTGAATGCCAACAACGCTGGTACGTCGACCGCGACGGACAACCCGCTGCCGGGTCATAGCCAGACCGGCGTGTACGCAGGTATTCAACACTCGTTCTAATCAAACGGTGTTTGCCCCGAAGGACTTCCTTCGGGGCGCCCCCCAAGGGGACTTCCTTCGGGGCGTAGTCAGGAGTTCTCCAAGAGAATCTTTTTCACGCTGCTGCGAGAGGCGCGTATCGGTGCGATGTCCGCAAGGGTATCGCACCGTTTTTTATTGGAGCGGGTGGTTTCGTTACTGTCTGAGCGCACCGCCGCGGTGCACTCAAACAGCCGCTTCGTTTTCCTCACCGGTACGGATGCGGATTACGCGCTCCACGTCCGCGACGAAAATCTTGCCATCGCCGATCTTGCCAGTGCGCGCCGCGCCGATGATCGCGTCGATCACCTGGTCACACTGATTGTCCGCGACCACCACCTCGATCTTCACCTTCGGCAGAAAGTCGACCACGCACTCTGCACCACGATAGAGCTCGGTATGGCCTTTCTGGCGGCCAAAGCCTTTGACCTCGGTCACCGTCAGCCCGGTAAGGCCGACTTCAGCGAGCGCCTCGCGCACTTCGTCGAGTTTGAACGGTTTGATGACTGCGGTGATGCGCTTCATGGCGAACCTCGTCTCGTGATGGGAAGAGTGAAAGGAAAATGGATGATTTTTATTCTACGCCGCACCGGACGCATTGCGGCATCCGGCGCGTGCTTCAGGTCAGTCAGCGATGGTTCGCCGCGGCTCATTCCACCGGCTCGGTGTAGCGCGAAGTAATCGGATAACGCCAGTCGCGGCCAAACGCGCGATGCGTGACGCGAATGCCGATCGGCGCCTGCCGGCGCTTGTACTCGTTGATCTTGATGAGGCGCGTGACACGTTTGACGTCGTCCACCGAGTAGGCCGCCGCGATGATTTCAGCGAGCGAGCGGTCCTCTTCCATGTACATGCGCATGATCGCGTCGAGCACTTCATACGGCGGCAAGCTGTCCTGGTCGGTCTGGTTCTCGCGCAATTCCGCCGACGGCGCGCGCGTCAGAATCCGCTCGGGAATCACGTCCTGCTTGCTGAACGTGGTGGCCTGGTTGCGGTAGTGGCAAAGCCGGTAGACGAGCGTCTTGGCAATATCTTTGATGACCGCGAAGCCGCCGGCCATGTCGCCGTACAGTGTGCAATAGCCCACCGCCATTTCGCTCTTGTTGCCGGTGGTCAGCACGATCGAGCCGAACTTGTTCGACAGTGCCATCAGCAAGGTGCCGCGAATGCGCGCCTGAATGTTTTCTTCGGTGGCGTCTTCGGCACGGCCCGCGAACTCTTCGGCAAGCGAGCTGCGGAACGCGTCGAACATCGGGGCGATCGCGATTTCGTCATAACGCACGCCAACGCGGCGCGCCATCTCGGCGGCGTCCGTCGTTGAAATATCCGCGGTGTAGCGCGACGGCATCATCACCGCGCGCACCCGGTCCGCGCCAAGAGCGTCGCACGCAACCGCCAGCACCAGCGCCGAATCCACACCGCCCGACAGCCCGATCAGCGCGCCAGGAAAGCCATTCTTGTTGATGTAGTCGCGCACGCCCATCACGAGCGCGGCATAGACCTGCGCCTCGATCGACAGTTCAGGCGCGACGGTTGCGGGCAACGGTTGGCCGTTTTCGAACTCGACGATCGCGGTGGCCTCGTCGAACTGCGCCATCTTCGCAACCAGTTGGCCTTGCGCGTCGAGCACGAACGAGCCGCCGTCGAACACCAGTTCGTCCTGCGCGCCGACCATGTTGACGTAGACCATGGGCAAGCCCGTCTCGCGAATCCGCGCGCGCAGAATGTCGAAGCGCACCGCTTCCTTGTTCAGGTGATAAGGCGAGCCGTTCGGAATCAGCACCACTTGCGCGCCCGCCGCCTTCGCCATTTGCGCCGCGGACGAATGCCACGCGTCTTCGCAAATCACCACGCCGTACTTCACGCCGTCCAGGTCGAACACGAACGGTTGCGGGTCGGACGCGAAGTAGCGCTTCTCGTCGAACACCTCGGTATTGGGCAAATCCTGCTTGCGATACGTGCCGCGGACTTCCCCGTCGACGATCAGCGAAGCCGCGTTGAACGTGTCGACCGGCGGCACGCCGCGCTCGATTGGCGCGTTTGCATTACCATGGCCGTTCGCCGGCTCGCGTAGCGGATGCCCGACGATCACATGCAAGCCGGTGAAAGGCTTGAGCTGCGCGGCCAGGTCGGCCAGCGCCGCCGCACTCGCGGTATAGAACGCGGGGCGCAGCAGCAGGTCTTCGGGCGGATAGCCGGAGAGCGCGAGTTCAGGCGCGATCAGCAGCTTCGCACCATCGTTGTGCGCGGCGCGCGCGGCAGCGACGATCTTCGCGACGTTGCCGGCGAAGTCGCCGACGGTGACATTGATTTGAGCAAGAGCGATTCGGGTCTTCATGGCAGGATCGACAGGCAAGCCAGATTGGCCTGCGAGTACCGCGGCTGGTGAGCTCGACGGCATGGACAAATCGGATAAACGAACGGCGTAGCGCTCATCGCGCCGCGCCGCTCATTGGCAACACTCATTGGATACAGTCACACAGATTGAACCAGGAACGCTTTGATTATCGCACGGGCATTCTGGCGTCGCCCTCGGAGGTGGACGCCGCTGAATGGAACGCCCTACTCGCGCAGCAGTCGCAGCCCACGCCGTTTCTGCGGCATGAATTCCTGAGCGCGCTGCATGCGACCCGCTGCGCGGTCGCGGATACCGGCTGGGCGCCGCAATTCGTCACGCTCACCGACCCGCGCACGGACCGGCTCGTGGCCGCCGCACCGGTGTACCTGAAGGGGCACTCGTACGGCGAGTACGTGTTCGATTGGGCCTGGGCCGACGCCTACAAGCGTAACGGCCTGGCGTATTACCCCAAGCTGCTGTGCGCCGTGCCGTTCACGCCCGTGCAGGGCAATCGCCTGCTGGCGGCGGATACGCACGCGCTGCGTCATCTGGCGGCCACGCTGATGGCGTTCGCCGAGCAGGCCGATGTGTCGTCGCTGCACGTGCTGTTTCCGACCGAAACGGAAGCCGGCGCGCTCACCGACATGGGCATGATGCAGCGTGAAGGCGTGCAGTTTCACTGGCTGAACGACGGCTATCGCGACTTCGACGATTTCCTCTCGACACTCGAACAGAAGAAGCGCAAGAACATTCGCGCCGAGCGCCGCAAGGTGCAGGAGGCCGGCGTGACGATGCGCCGGATTCGCGGCGAGGACATTCAGGACGCCGACTGGCGCTTCTTCAGCAAGTGCTATCGGCAGACTTACCGCGAGCATTTTTCGAGTCCGTACCTGAACCTCGATTTCTTCCGCATGATCGGCGCGTCGATGCCGGAGAACCTCATGCTCGTGATCGCCGAACACGAAGGCAAGCCCATCGCCAGTTCGCTCGTGGTCTATCAGCGCGACGCGAAGACCGGCGGCACGCTGTATGGCCGCTACTGGGGCGCGTTGGAACACGTGCCGTGCCTGCATTTCGAAACGGCGTACTACCAGCCGCTCGAATTCTGCATCGAGGAAAAGCTCGGCGCGTTCGAAGGCGGCGCCCAGGGCGAGCACAAGATGGCGCGCGGTTTCATGCCCACGGTCACGCGCTCGGCGCATTGGCTCGCGCACCCCGCCTTCGCCGATGCAGTCGGCCATTTTCTCGACAACGAAAAGAACAGCATCCACGCGTATGTGGATGAGTTGCGCGAACACAATCCGTTCAGAGGCTGAAGCGCGAATATGGCGTGGTTTCTTTATCTGCTCGAATGCTCGGACGGCAGCGTCTATACCGGCATTGCCATCGACGTGCAGGCACGCTTCGAGCAACACGCAAGCGGCACAGGCGCGCGTTATACGCGTTCGCGCAAACCGGTGCAGGTGCTGGCGTCGTTCGAACTGGCGGATCGGTCGAGCGCTTCGCGCGCGGAATATTGGGTCAAGCGGCTGCCGCCCGCCGAGAAGCGCGCGCTCGCGGCCGGTGTGCGGACGCTCGAATCGGTCGTGCCGTTGCCGGAACCTGACGCGCTCGCCGGCGATGAGGACGGAGAAGAAACGGGCGCTGCTTGACAGCGCCGCTGCTTGGTCTCGCTGCCGCGCCGTTCTGTCTCGCACACTAACGCGCTATCCCCTCGCCTCGCGCATCCTCTCGGTGAGCAGCCGAAGCATCAGCGCCAGTTCCCCTACCGCGTCGGCCTCCAGCGAAGTCAGCCTGTCGCGCACCGGCAGCGCATGACGCGCGGGCCGCAAAGTCCGATTCAACGCGGCGTCGATGTCCTCGCTCACTGCGGTGATCCATGCATCGAGTTCGTCGTGCATCTCGCGCCGGTTGGCGCTCAGGCGCAGTTGCGTGGCGGTCCCGGCCATGCGTCGCAACAGGCTCAGCACGGTCAGCGTGACGGTGTCGACCATCGAGTCTTCGAGCTTTTCGAGGCGCATGCGGCCAATGGCCTCCTCGGCGTTATTGCTACCAAGGCCGGCGGCCCGGCGCAGGCGTTCCATGTCTCTGTCTCCAGGCGCAGGCGACGCCAGCGCCGCCCTCAGATACGCGAGATTGGCGCGCACCGCGTCGTTCAGATAGACGCGGTAATCGGCCTTTTCACGCGTCGGCCAAAGATAGAACGTGGCCAGCAGGGCCAGCACGCAGCCGAGCACATTGTTGCCGAGCCGCGTGATCGCATAGGCGAATTCGTTGGCGCCCGGCGAGGCGAAGTCGGCCACCAGCACGAACGTCGGCGTGAGGAACAGCACGAACAGGCTATAGCTGACCGGCCGCAGCGCCATGGTCGCCATCACCAGCGGAAACACCGCGAGGGAAATGCCGAGCGGCGAATGGATCGCATAACCAAGAGCCGCCGCCAGCACGCCGCCGACAATACTGCCCGCCGCCCGCTCGATACTGCGCGGCCAGGTCGCGCCGATCGACGGTTGCAGGATCAGCAGCGCCGCCATGGTGGCCCAGTAGCCGAACGGCAGCCCGAGCGCGCGGATGATGAGAAAGCCCGTGGTCGTCGTCACGCCGACGCGTGCCGCGTGCCGCAAGCCGACGGATTGCGGCGACAGGTTCGCCTTGAGCGTCGCCCAGGTTTGCGTCAGAAACCGGGCGGCGCCTTCCTTCCAACGCTCGGACGGCGCTTGCGCCGGCGCGAAATCGACCAGCTCGAAGCCGGACTTCAGTTTCACCGGTTCCATCAGGGCCGTTTCGAGCCGCTCGGCCAGGCGCCGCAAGCGCAGTTGCAAGCCGGCGACACGTGCCCCCTGCCCGTCGCTGGCGGCAGCGCCGATGCCGCGCAGCACGTCACCGATCGCGGTCAGCAGCCGGGCCACGCGGCGTGCGCGCCGTGCGTCGTCGGGGACTTTTTCGCATGCGCCGGAGACGGCGATCAGATAGGCAAACAACGCCTCGCCGTCGGTCAGCAAACCGAGCAGATTGTCATAGGTCTCGTGGCCGCCCGATCTCGATGCCGGCACACGCGCGAGAACTTTGCGCGAGCGCTCCAGCGCGCCGCGGGCGTCGGCGCGAAATTGCGCGGCATGGGTGGCCCAATCGCCGCGCACCGCGCGCTGTTCGAGCAGGCGGGCGCTATCCGATGCGATATCGGCCAGACGCAGGTAGACGGCGCGCAGCGCAGCGCGGCTTGAGCCGAATGGGTGAATGCGCCAGACGGTCAGGCTCAGCGCCACGGCAAACAGGCATCCGGCGAGATAGATGCCGAGGGACGCCATGCCGGCACGAAGATCGTGGATGGGCCGGTCGACCATCACGACACACGCGGTCGCCACGAGAATCGTCACCTGCGCCGTGGCCGCGCCCCAGATTCTGCCGAACGCACCCAGGCTCGTGAACACCAGCAGCGCGAGTGCCGCGGCCGCGGTCCCGGCACCGGATGCCAAAGCCGTCAAGCCGCCGCATACGGTGGACAGCAACGCGAAACCCATCATCGACGCAAAGCGCGCACGATTGGAGCCGGCGGCGTCGGCGAGGCACGTCCAGAAGGCGCCGATCGCGGCCCACGCGAACGCCGGATCGTGCAGCAGATTGCCCACGACCAGCATGGCCGTGGAGGCGCAAGCCGCCCTCAGGCCTTCCGGCAGACTGGCCTCGCTCGCCGAGAACGACACCATCCACACCGGCCGCTTGCGGTAGATCGTGCTAGCGAGCGCATGCAGCCGGTTCGACCAGCGCAGCGAAAACGCCGACGGTTTGGACTTGCGATTCAACATCTGGACGGTGTGCTCCCGTGAGCGTGCAATGGCGCGGAAAAGGTCACGTGAAGCGCGTCACATGAAGCGGCACATCATAAGGGTTTACACCGAGCAATAAAAATGGCTTCGATTCATCCGCGCGATGCACTGCGTCTATGCGCGCCGTGCAGCGCGCCACCGCGACCTGCGCATTGAGGCGGCCATAAAAAAAACCGCGCGGCCCTGGCGGGCTCGCGCGGTTTTTCTCAGTCCGAATAACGTGATGCAGCTTACTTCTTGAAATTCGCCACGCCTTCCGAGATTTCCTTGTGCGCGGCTTCAATGCCCGCCCAGCCGTCGACCTTCACCCACTTGCCCTTTTCGAGCGCCTTGTACTGTTCGAAGAAGTGCTTGATCTGGTCTTTCAGGTACGCCGGGACGTCGTCGATCGACTTCAGGTCGGCCGTCATCGGGCACACCTTGTCGTGCGCGACGGCGACGAGCTTCGCGTCCACGCCCGATTCGTCGGTCATTTGCAGCATGCCGAGCGCGCGTGCGCGCACCACCGAGCCTGCCAGCAGCGGGAACGGCGTGATCACCAGCACGTCGACCGGATCGCCGTCGCCCGACAGGGTTTGCGGAATGTAGCCGTAGTTCGCCGGATAGCGCATGCCCGTGCCGATGAAACGGTCGACGTGGAGCAGGCCCGTTTCCTTGTCGGCTTCGTACTTCACCGGATCGCTTTGCGCCGGGATTTCGATGATGACGTTGAAATCTTGCGGAAGGTCTTTGCCTGCGGGGACGTGATTGAAGCTCATGAACGCTCTCTGATCAGGATGGAATTCGGGACACGGCGTGCGGCTGACGGGGCCTGAGTTCGAGTCACACGCCTCGTGAAACTCGCCTCGGGCAGCCGTGCTGCGGCCGGACGTGCGAAATGGAATACGCCATTATAGCCAATCGGCCGATGGCATCCCTTGCAGGATCGGCGCGATAATCGTCTGACGCCTTTCGGATTGTGCCTCTCGTTAGTGAACACAACGTAACCGCCGCATGGTTGCGTGACACCTCAAGGAGCCTGCATGGACGAAGCCCGACACTTTATCGGCGGCGAGTGGGCCGCCGCTTCTGGTGGTGACACGATCGCCGTGCTCGACCCTTCGGACGGCCAGCCCTTCTCCCAGTTGGCGCGCGGCAACGCGGCGGACATCGACGCCGCCGTGCGCGCCGCCCGCCGCGCCTTTGAAGGCGTGTGGGGCGAGGCGAGCGCCGCCGAGCGCGGCCGCGTGCTGTACCGGATTTCCATGCTGGTCGCCGCGCGTCAGGAAGAACTCGCCCAGCTCGAAGCGCGCGACACCGGCAAGCCGCTCAAGCAGGCGCGCGCCGATTCGGCCGCCCTCGCCCGCTATTTCGAGTTCTACGCCGGCGCGGCGGACAAGCTGCACGGCGAGACGCTGCCTTACCAGACCGGCTATACGGTGCTGACCGTTCGCGAGCCGCACGGCGTGACGGGCCACATCGTGCCGTGGAATTACCCCATGCAGATTTTTGGCCGCAGTGTCGGCGCGGCGCTCGCCGCCGGCAATGCGTGCGTCGTCAAACCGGCCGAAGACGCGTGCCTGTCCGTCCTGCGCGTCGCGGAACTGGCCGCCGAGGCGGGCTTGCCCGCCGGTACGCTGAATATCGTCACCGGCTACGGTCATGAAGCGGGTGCGGCGCTCGCGCGTCATCCCGGCATCGATCACATTTCGTTCACCGGGTCGCCGGAAACCGGCAAGCTCGTCACGCAAATGGCCGCCGAAAATCACGTGCCGGTCACGCTGGAACTCGGCGGCAAGTCGCCGCAAATCGTCTTCGCCGACGCCGATCTCGACGCGGCGCTGCCCGTGCTGATCTCGGCCATCGTGCAGAACGCCGGGCAAACCTGTTCGGCGGGCAGCCGCGTGCTGATCGAGCGGGCCATATACGAACCCTTGCTCGACCGGCTGAGCGGCGCGTTCCACGCGCTGCGCGTCGGCCCCTCGCAGGCCGACCTCGACTGCGGACCGCTGATCAACGCCAAACAACAGCAGCGCGTGTGGGATTTTCTCTCCGACGCGCAGCACGACGGCATTGCCATGGCCGCGCATGGCGAGGTGATTCCCGAGGCGCCGGAAAGCGGCTTCTATCAAGCGCCCACGCTATTGCGCGACGTGCCTGCGACCCACCGCCTCGCGCGCGACGAAGTGTTCGGCCCGGTGCTCGCGGCCATGTCCTTCGGCAGCGAAGACGAAGCGCTGGCGCTGGCCAACGGCACCCCGTTCGGCCTCGTGGCCGGCGTCTGGACGCGCGACGGCGCGCGGCAGATGCGCCTCGCGCGGCGCCTGCGCGCCGGCCAGGTGTTCATCAACAACTACGGCGCGGGTGGCGGCGTCGAACTGCCGTTCGGCGGCGTCAAGCATTCGGGCCACGGGCGCGAAAAAGGCTTCGAAGCGCTCTATGGATTCACGGTGCTGAAAACCATCGCGATCCGGCACGGCTAGTCCGGCACATGGCAGCGAAGCACGCGCATCACCATCCACAACCCACAGCGGAGACATCATGCGGTTGACAGGTAAAACAGCCATCGTCACAGGCGGCGGCTCGGGTTTCGGCGAAGGCATTGCGAAAACCTATGCACGCGAAGGCGCGAACGTGGTGGTCAACGATCTGAACGGCCCGGCCGCCGAGCGTGTGGCAAGCGAAATTGCACTGGCCGGCGGCAAGGCCATCGCGGTGCCAGGCAACGTCGCCGAGCGCAGGGATTGGCAACAACTGCGCGAAGCGGCGCTCGAAGATTTCGGCAGCGTGCAGATCGTGGTCAACAACGCCGGCACCACCCATCGCAACAAGCCCGTGCTGGAAGTGACGGAGGCCGAGTTCGACCGCGTCTACGCGGTGAACGTCAAGAGCATCTATTGGAGCGTGCAGGAATTCGTGCCGTATTTCCGCCAGCAAGGCGGCGGCTGCTTCGTCAATATCGCGTCGACGGCCGGCGTGCGGCCGCGCCCCGGGCTCGTCTGGTACAACGGCAGCAAGGGCGCGGTGATCATCGCGAGCAAGTCGCTGGCCGCCGAGCTGGGCCCGGACCGTATTCGCGTGAACTGCGTGAACCCGGTGATCGGGGAAACGGGCCTCACCTCCGAGTTCATGGGCGTGGAAGATACGCCGCAAAATCGCCAGCGCTTTCTCGCCGGCATCCCGCTCGGGCGCTTCTCGACACCGCAGGACATCGCCAACGCCGCGCTCTACCTGGCCTCGGACGAGGCGGAGTTCATCACGGGCGTGTGTCTCGAAGTGGACGGCGGACGCTGCGTGTAGCGCCTCGCGCGAGGGCCGTGCAGGCGCGGCCCGCGCGGAAGTTAGTGTTTTCCCCCTCGGTCGATTCGTCATGCAAATCAACCGGTGCGGCTAGAATCGCTCGAAGTCGGTCAATCATTTCCACAAGAAAAGAGGAGACGCCATGGCTAGTCCCGCAGATCCGCTCCACCATCCCGGCGCGGGTGCGCCGCCTTCCACGTTCGAAGAGGCCACCTATCGCAAGGTCAGCTGGCGGCTCGTGCCGCTCCTGATGCTCTGTTACGTGGTCGCGTATCTGGACCGCGTCAACGTCGGCTTCGCCAAGCTGCAAATGACCAGCGACCTCGGACTGAGCGACACGGTGTACGGCTTCGGCGCGGGGATTTTCTTCCTCGGCTATTTCTTCTTCGAAATTCCAAGCAATGTGATCCTGCACAAGGTCGGCGCGCGCGTGTGGATCGCGCGGATCATGGTGTCGTGGGGCGTGATCTCCATGCTGACCATGTTCGTCACCACGCCGTCCATGTTTTACGTGATGCGCTTCCTGCTCGGTCTCGCCGAGGCGGGCTTCTTCCCCGGCATCATTCTGTATCTCACGTATTGGTATCCGGCGCATCGGCGCGGCCGCATGACCACGTGGTTCATGACGGCGATCGCGTTGTCCGGCGTGATCGGCGGTCCGGTGTCGGGTTATATCCTGAAGTCCTTCAATGGCATGAACGGCTGGCATGGCTGGCAGTGGCTGTTTCTCCTCGAAGGGATTCCTTCGGTGCTCGTCGGCATTCTGGTGTTCGCGGTGCTGGACGACCGCATCTCGAAGGCCAAATGGCTCACCAAGGAAGAGCAGCAGCTTCTCGAGCGCCATGTATCCGCCGAAGAAGCCACCAAACACGACATGCCGATCAGCCAGGTGCTGAGAAGCGGCCGCGTTCTGATGCTGAGCCTCACTTACTTCTCGTTCGTGATGGGCCTGTACGGCGTGAGCTTCTGGCTGCCGACCATCATCAAGGCGACCGGCGTGACCGATGCGTTCATGATCGGCCTGCTGTCGGCGATACCGTTCGCAGCGGCCGTGGTGGCGATGGTGTTCGTGTCGCGCAGCGCGGACCGCAGCCGCGAGCGGCGCTGGCATATCGCGTTGCCCGCGTTCGCTGGGGCGATCGGGCTGGTGCTCTCCGTGGTGTATGCGCACAACACCGTGCTCGCGATGGCTTCGCTCACACTCGCGACCATGGGCATCATGACCACGCTGCCGCTCTTCTGGAGTTTGCCGACGGCGATTCTCGCCGGCACGGGCGCGGCGGCCGGTATCGCCATGATCAACTCGATCGGCAATCTGGCCGGTTTTCTTAGCCCCTATGCGGTGGGCTGGCTCAAGCAGGCGACGGCCGCGAACGATTCCGGCATGGTCATGCTGGCGGCGTTCATGGTGCTCGGCGGCTTGCTGGCGATCAGTGTGCCCGCGAAGATGGTGAACAGGTGAAGTGGTTCGTGGCGTGACATCGGGCGGTAAGTACCGCTAACGCCAGATGTCATGTTGCATGGCTCAAGCATCACCCGCCAACGAAAAAGCCCCCGGCGCTCTAAAACGCCGGGGGCTTGTTTCCATCTGTCTGCGCACCGCTCACCCTGCGAGCCGCACGGAACCCGCCACGCTTCAAACGATATTCATCGCCAACGCGCTCTCGCGATAATGCTGGCTCGCCTTATCCATATCGCCAAGCTGCTCGTGCAAACGCGCCAGCGCACGATGCGAACGAATCTTCAGCGTCTCGTTGTCGGCGAGCTTGAGCGCCCGCTCGAGGAACGACTGCGCCTTGCCCCACAACTGCTGATGCAGGCACAGGCGGCCCAATGTGAACAGCAGGTCGGCGTCTTCCGGACGATCCTTCTGCCACGCTTCTGCCTTCTGGATCAGCGGCAACGCGTCGCCCGCCGTGGTGTCCGGATAGCGGCGCAGCAAGCGCGCGTCCCAGTTCTGCGCCAGTGCTTCCTCAACGATCTTGCGTGCTTCCAGCGGCCGGTTCAGCGCCACCAGCAATTCGGCGGCGAGATCCGCGAGACGCGGCGAGTGGCGCTCGGTCGCCGACAGCGAACTCCACAACTCCAGCAGCGCGTCGGCGTTATGCCGGCGGTCGCGCAACAGGTTCTCCGCCGCGAGCTGGCGCAAACGCACCGCCACCGCCGGGTGAATCGCTTCGCGCTTTTCCAGCATCTTGACGAGCTTGAGCACTTCGCCCCAGTTCTTCAACTGCTGTTGCGCGCGCAACATGATCTGCTGCGCGTGAATGCGCCGCGCACCCTGCGATTGCATTTCGGTCAGCGCATTCAGCGCTCCATCCGCGTCGCGGCCGTCGGCGCGCATGTCGGCGGTGGCCATCAGGCGCGCGTCCTGCCAGTCGGACTCGTTGATCTGCGCGAGCCATTCGTCACGTCGCGCATATTCGCGCATGCGGTGCGCGGCCGTGGCCGCGATCAACCCGGCCGCGCCCTTGTTGTCGCCGTTCGCGAGCGCATCTTTCGCTGCCTTCTCAGCGCGCGAAAAACGCCCGGCGTACAGATTGCCGATTGCATCGCGCAGCGCGGCGTGAGCCTTCGCAACACGCGAGCGCGCGCGATAGGCAGCCACGCGTTGCGGCATGCGCCAGATATTGCGGAAGATGCGCAGCAGTGCATACAACAGGATGAACAGCACCACCAGCCCGACCACGAACAGATTCAACGACAGATCGACGCGGTACGGCGGATAGATCAGCAGCACCTGCCCCATGTCGAAGCGCCCGACCACCGCCAGCACCACCGCGACGGTGAACAGCAACGCAAGCCAAAGAAGTCCCCGGATCGCCATGATTAACCTCGGCTCCGGTATTGATTGACGGCCTGCAGGCTCGTATTCAGATTCGGCAGTTCGACCGCCGCCGAGCCCGTGTCCACCTGCTTGACCAGATCCACGACCGTCTGCGTCTTCTTCGACGTATTGTCGAAGTAGCGCGTGAGCGCGTTCTGCGCCGCCTGCAGATCGGACCTGAGCGTGGTCTCGTTACGCGAGAGCAAGGCGAGGCGCGCCGAGAGCAGGCGCAGCTTCAGATTCTCACGCACGAAGTAGCCTTGATCGGGCGTGACCAGCATCGCGTCGGCGTTGTCGATGCGGCGCACTTGCACGAGGCTCGTCAACTGCTGGCCGATGCCGGTGGTCACTTCACGCCACCACACTTTCCAGCGCGGCTCGCCGGTGGCCGCGGCCACCTTCGCCGTGTCGGCCCAGGTTGCTGCGTGCGGCGTGACATGGGCGATCGGCGCTTCGCCCGAGAGCGGCAGGTTGTCGACCTGGTCGATCGCGTTGTCGAGCTTGATGGCGAGACCCGTGAGGTCGGTGGAAGGCGCGGCCTTCAGCTTGTCGATGTCTTGCGCGATGGCCTTGCGCACCGCGACGGCCTGCGGGCTGTCCGACGCGGCGAGACGGGTGTCGGCGCTTTGCAGTGCGAACAGCGCGAGCTGCGTGTTGCCGGTGAGCTGCAACTGCTGGCTCGCGGCCGACAGCATCTGGCCGACTTCGGCGAGCGTCCAGTCGTCGCGATTGCGGGCGAGATCCGCGTATTGCTGCTGCAGCGCCTGCTGCGCGGCTTGCGCATCGGCGAGCTTGCCCTCGAGCTGCACGACCTGGGTGTCCGATTGATGGACCGTGACCAGCGCCTGCTCGGTCTTGGCGCGCAGTTCGCTGGTCTGCGCGTCGTTGGCTTGCTGACGCTGCGCGAGCTGCTGCTCGGTGCGCTCCAGCTTGCGATTGAGCGCAAAGCCGCCCACGCCTGCGGCGCAAGCGATCACCACGACGACAAACCACAACAGCGGTCCACTCGCGCTGTGGCGCTTCTGCGCTTCGTAGGGCGTGAAGGGTTGATTCGGCGGCAACGCAGTGGTCGCGGCCGGCTGGGGTGCAGCGTTCGTGGAAGCGTTCGTTTCAGTCATGCGTGATTTAGCCGGTGAATGAGCCGGATTGGACGATACCGGTTGAACTACGGTCGGAACGGCGGCGATCAGCGCGCGGGCAATGCGCTCATCGCCCGCGCCGGACACCGTAATGCTATCAAAACCCAATGCCCGCGCGGTCTGCGCGATACGGGGATGCGGCGCGACGAGCGCCGCGCGTTTGAGCTGCGCGATTTCGTCGGCGGTGAGGTGGTCTTGCGCGAGTTCGTGCAGATTGCGCACGCCTTCGGAGCTGGTGAGCAGCCACGCATGCGGCTCGCCGGCAAGCAGCGCATGCACGCGCGCCCAACCGCCAATGGACGGTTCCGGCACGAGGCGCCGGTACGCCGCGACTGTTTCGACTTCGGCGCCCGGTTCGCGCAGACGCTCGGCGAGCCACTCGCGGCCGCCGTCGCCACGCACGATCAGCACGCGCTTGCCCTCCAGGCCGGCGACACCGAGCGCCGTCTCGATCGCCGCGAAGAGCCCCTCCGAATCGAAGCGCGCGGTGTCTTCATCGGTACCGGACGGCGGGCTGATCACCTGGTACGCCGGCTCGGCAACGCCATGGCGCGCGAGCGCCTGCACGCTGCCCGGCCCGACCACGCCGACCGGCAGCGCATGCGGCCAGATCGTGTCGCTGCGGGCGAAAGCGTGATCGACGGCGTTCGGCGAAACGAACACCACGAGCGCGTAGCGTTCGAGCGATGCCAGCGCCGCGCGCAGCGGCGCGTCGTCGGTGACGGGCGCGATGTCGATCAGCGGGAAGTCGAGCGTGGCAATCCCGGCGGCGGCGAGCCGGGTGATCAGTTCGTTCGACTGACCGGCCGGTCGCGTAATCACGACCGTGAACGGCGTCGCGCCGACGGAGGAGGATGCGTTGCCGGGGATGTCGGCCGCCATCAGTCGCCGGACGCCGCGCTGTCGGCGGCGCTATCTTTATGCGCCGCCGCGGGACCGCTGGCGATGCTGAGCGCGCGCACGATCTCCATCGCGCCCTGCGCCTCGAGCGCGTCCGCCACTTCCTGGCCGAGCGCGATCGCGCGTTCGACCGTGGGCGCCGGCGCCGACGCCTGCGCGCTCAACACGCGCTGACCGTCGGGCGTGGCCACGATGCCGCGCAGATGCAGCGCGCCGTCGCGCCACGTGGCATAGGCCGCGAGCGGCACTTCGCAACTGCCGCCGAGCGCGCGCGAGACCATGCGCTCCGCTTCCACGGCAGCCGCCGTATGTTCGTGATGCAGCGGGGCGAGCCACGCCGCGAGTTCCGCGCGGTCGGCGCGAATCTCGATGCCGAGCGCGCCCTGGCCCGCCGCGGGCAAGCTGTCTTCGGGATCGAGCAGCGCACGGATGCGCTCGCCGAGGCCCAGGCGCTTCAAACCGGCTGCGGCCAGAATGATCGCCGCGTAATCGCCGCGGTCGAGTTTCGCCAGACGCGTGTCCAGATTGCCGCGCAACGGCCGCACCTCGAGGTGCGGGTAACGCATGCGCAGCATGGCTTCGCGGCGCAGGCTGGAGGTGCCGACCACGGCGCCGGCGGGCAACGCCGCGAGCGAGTCATAGTCATTGGAGACCAGCGCGTCGCGCGGATCTTCGCGCTCCATGATGGCGGACAGTGCAAAACCTTCGGGCAACTCCATCGGCACGTCTTTGAGCGAGTGCACGGCGAGGTCGGCGCGGCCGTCGGCGAGCGCGGCCTCCAGTTCCTTGACGAAGAGCCCCTTACCACCAACCTTCGACAAAGTGCGATCGAGTATTTGATCGCCACGTGTTGTCATTCCGAGGATTTTTACGTCACAAGATGGATATAATTTGTGCAGCGCACATCGCACATGCTCCGCTTGCCACATGGCAAGGCGGCTTTCTCGCGACGCAATCACAAGCGTGTGGGGTGGCGTGGAAAACGTCTCGGTGTTCATTAGCTTGCTGATTGAATGACGGGATGTAGTACAAACAATGTTAGCACGCGCCCTTGTGTCTCAAGGCACAGCGCAGCGCCGTGCTGAAGCGGTATCGATGGAGGAGACGGGCTTCGCGCGGTGTCGCGCCTGCCCCATCCCAGCCTGTTCACGCACGGTCGTTCGCGCACCGGGCCGCGGCATGCGGGATGATGCAATGCGGCGCAACCCGTCGCGGGTGCCTCGCGCGCAAGCCGCATCACAAGTGCGCGGCGCGATTCGGGCACGCATCCCCTCTCAGGCATGTCGCCACCGGCGCATACCGTTTCGAGCAGTTCACGTTGCAACTCATAGTGCAGTTCCGCAGTAGCAGTTCATCAATCAACAGACCCTGGCTTCCCTGAGGAAACCCATCGTGACGTCTTCCGGATCGGCGCGCCCTGACCGCCGCAACACTGCATCGCCCAACGCTGACGCGGCTGACGCCGCCGCGGCGCCCGCCGACACTGCTGTAACCGCCGCTCAGCCGGCGCCGGCCAAACGGTCGGGCAAGACCGCCCAGGCGGCCAAAGCCGGCAAGGCCGCCAAAGCCTCCACGCCCGTCAAGGCGGACAAGGCTGCGAAAGCCACGAAGGCTGAGAAGGCCGCAAAGGTCGGGAAGCCGGACCCGGCCGTAGAAGCCGCCCTCGCCGTCAAGGCGCGCAAACCGGCCAAGGCCGGTGCCACGAAGCTCAAGGCCGCCAAGGAACAGCCGGCCGGGGAAACGCCGGCGGCCGCGCCGAAGGGCAACGGCCGTACGCGTGAGGACAAGGACCACCCGCTGTTCCAGGACATCCGTTACCTGGGTCGCCTGCTCGGCGACGTGCTGCGCGAGCAGGAAGGCGACGCGGTATTCGACGTCGTCGAAACGATTCGTCAGACTGCTGTGCGTTTTCGCCGCGAAGACGACAGCGCCGACGCGCAGACGCTCGACAAGAAGCTGCGTTCGCTGAGCCCCGAGCAAACGGTCAGCGTGGTGCGCGCGTTCAGCTATTTTTCGCATCTTGCGAACATTGCTGAAGACCGCCACCGCAATCGCCGTCACCGGATTCACGCGCTGGCCGGCTCGACCTCGCAACCGGGCACCATCGCTCACGCGCTCGAACGGCTCGTCGAAGCCGGCTCGGCGGCGACGCCCGTGCTGCAGCAATTCTTCAACGACGCGCTGATCGTGCCGGTGCTCACCGCGCACCCCACCGAAGTGCAGCGCAAGAGCATTCTCGACGCACAGCACGACGTCGCGCGCCTGCTTGCCGAGCGCGACCAGCAGCTGACCGAGCGCGAACGCGCGCACAACGAAGCGATGCTGCGCGCCCGCGTCACGTCGCTGTGGCAGACGCGCATGCTGCGCGACTCGCGCCTGTCCGTGGCCGACGAAATCGAAAACGCGCTGTCGTACTACCGCGCCACGTTCCTCGAGGAAATTCCGGCGCTCTATACCGATATCGAAGAAGCGCTCAAGGAGCACGGTCTCGACGCGCGCCTGCCGCCGTTCTTCCAGATGGGCAGCTGGATCGGCGGCGACCGCGACGGCAACCCGAACGTCACCGCCGAGACGCTGGAAAACGCGATCACCCGCCAGGCCGCGGTGATCCTCGAGCACTACATGGAGCAGGTGCACAAGCTCGGCGCCGAACTGTCGGTGTCGAACCTGCTGGCCGGCGCGAGCGACGCACTCAAGGAACTCGCGGCGATCTCGCCGGACCAGTCGCCGCATCGCACCGACGAGCCGTACCGCCGCGCGTTGATCGGCATGTACACACGGCTCGCGGCCAGCGCGCGCGTGCGCCTCGGCGAAGGCAGCGTGCCGGTGCGCAGCGCGGGTCGGGGCGCGGCGCCGGTGCGCGCCAAGCCGTATGACGACTCTGAAGAATTCGTGCGCGACCTGCATGTGCTGATCGATTCACTGGCCGCGCATCACGGCGCGCCGCTCGCGGCCCCGCGCCTCGCGCCGCTCGCGCGGGCGGCCGAAGTGTTCGGCTTCCATCTGGCGAGCATCGACCTGCGCCAAAGCTCCGACATCCACGAAGCGGTGATCGCCGAGCTGCTCAAGCGCGCGGGGGTCGAAGAAGACTACGCGGCCCTCTCCGAAGCGGACAAGCTGCACGTGCTGCTCGCGGAACTGGCGCAGCCGCGCCCGCTGCGTCTGCCGTATGCGGAGTATTCCGATCTCGTGAAGAGCGAACTCGGCGTGCTCGAAGAAGCGCGCGTCACGCGCGAAAAATTCGGCGCTCGCGCGGTGCGCAACTACATCATTTCGCACACGGAGACCGTCAGCGATCTGGTCGAAGTGATGCTGCTGCAAAAGGAAACCGGGCTGCTGCGCGGACGTCTGGGCGACGCAAACGACCCGGCGCAAGCGGGCCTGATGGTGATCCCGCTGTTCGAGACGATCCCCGACCTGCGCAACGCGCCGCACATCATGCGCGATCTGATCGCGCTGCCTGGCATGGGCTCGCTGATCGAACATCAGGGCAACGAGCAGGAAGTGATGCTCGGCTATTCGGACAGCAACAAGGACGGCGGCTTCCTCACGTCGAACTGGGAGCTGTATCGCGCCGAACTCGCGCTGGTGTCGCTGTTCAACGAACGCGGCGTGACGCTGCGGCTGTTCCATGGCCGCGGAGGCACCGTCGGCCGTGGCGGCGGTCCGACCTATCAGGCGATTCTGTCGCAGCCGCCGGGCACCGTCGACGGCCAGATCCGCTTGACCGAGCAAGGCGAAGTGATCGCCAGCAAGTTCGGCAATCCGGAGATCGGCCGGCGCAATCTGGAAACGGTGGTGGCCGCGACGCTCGAAGCGTCGTTGCTGCCGCAAGGCAACGCGCCCGCCGAACTGCCCGTATTCGAAGAGACGATGCAGCAGCTCTCCGACGCGGCGATGGCCTCGTATCGCGCGTTGGTCTACGAAACGCCGGGCTTCAAGGAGTACTTCTTCGAGTCCACGCCGATCGCGGAGATCGCCGAGCTGAACATCGGCAGCCGCCCTGCTTCGCGCAAGCTGCAAGACCCGAAGCAACGCAAGATCGAGGACCTGCGCGCGATTCCATGGGGTTTCTCGTGGGGCCAATGCCGTTTGCTGCTGACCGGCTGGTACGGTTTCGGCAGCGCGGTGGCCGCGCATCTGGACAGCGCGCCTTCCGACGCCGAACGCGCACGCCGTCTCGCGCTTCTCAAGAAGATGCACAAGACCTGGCCGTTCTTCTCGAACCTGCTGTCGAACATGGACATGGTGCTGGCAAAGACCGATCTCGCGGTCGCTTCGCGTTACGCGGCGCTCGTCTCCGACAAGAAACTGCGCAAGCACGTGTTCGAGCGAATCGTCGCGGAATGGGAGCGCACGTCGAAGGTGCTGTCGGAGATCACGGGCAAGAGCGAACGGCTCGCGGAGAACCCGCTGCTCGCGCGTTCGATCAAGAACCGCTTCCCGTATCTCGATCCGTTGAATCACCTGCAGGTGGAACTGCTCAAGCGGCACCGCTCGGGGGATACCAACCAGCGCGTGCGGCGCGGGATTCATCTGTGCATCAACGGGATTGCCGCGGGCTTGCGTAATACAGGCTGAGCGACGGCCCAACGCGTTTGCATTGAAATTAAAGCCGGTCGCGGATCAGTTCGCCGTGACCGGCTTCGGCATTTCTCGCGGCGGTATATTGAACTTGATTTCGGGGTTGTTACGCGCACGCCTTGCCTGGTCGATTGCCTCCCGTTCCGCCGCCGCTTGTCTGTCAAAGGTACCGCTCGCTTCCTGTGACGCTCGTACCGCCGCGCTGTCCTGCGTGATGGTGGGCTGATTCGAGCCGTACGGCGCGCCCCTCGGATCCGAGGCGATTGCACGCGGCATCGACGTGCCGTGTCGGCTGTAAAACTCCTGATCGGTTTCCGCTGCGGCATAAAGATATACCGTTGCCAATGAGATACTCACGATCTGTTTCAACATTTCAATAACAATCCGGATAGCTAAGCAACCCGGAGCGTATCACGATGGTCCCGCCCCTTTATTTTGGGATGGTTGACTTCACAATGAAGGCGCAGAACCATCATGACCTACGACGTTGTCCTCATTGCGCGTCGATCATCAGCGCGTCGAGCTTGAACGAGCCGTCTTCCTGCACGTCGAAATATTGACGCACTTCATCGGGCGCGCCGGCCCACATCGAGCGAATCGCCACCACGCGCGGCTCGGGTGTGCGCATGCGCGCCACCCATGAGCTGAACTCGATGTCGATGCGCCAGCGCTCGCGGAGCGACGCCTTGAATCCTGCCGCGGCGAACAACGCGATCCATTCGTCGGCGCGGTAATCACGAATGTGCGAAGCGTCGCGCAGCAACTCGATCGCCTGGATGTGCGTATCGAGCAGCGGATGATCAATGCCGGCAATGTCGATGAACAACACCTTGCCGCCCGGTTTCAGCACGCGCCGCACCTCCGCGAGCGCGCGCGGCACGTCGTGCCAGTGATGCGCGCTCATGCGGCTGATCACCCAATCGAACGAATGATCGGCGAACGGCAGCGTTTCGGCCGCGCCTTGCTGCGTGCGGATGTTGGCAAGGCCGCGCTCCTTCGCCGCGCCGTCCACCGTCGCAAGCATCTGCGGCGCGATGTCGTATGCCACCACTTCTTTGGCGTGCGGCGCGACCGCGAAACTCGCGTGGCCGGCGCCGCAGCCCATGTCGAGCACCGTCGCCCCGGGCGTCGCCGCGATCGATTCGGCCAGCGTGCGCAGATCGGCGCCGGTGGCATGCGTCTGACTCGTCAAATAGGCGGCGGCGGTCGAGCCGAAGGCGTCGGCGACCTGATCGTGATGCTTCATGGGAGGCTCCGTTATCCGGGTGGGTGGTGCGGAACGCGTTGTGCCGTTCCAGCCGCTACAATAGAGCCCGCCGTGTACCAGTACAAGTTAAGCAATTATTCTGGTATCTCTATTACCCCCTCCACGCGCCACCCGACCAGCATGACCACGCCGTCTTCCGCCGACCACCCGCCGCCGCTCGACGCCACCCCCGCCCGCGCGCTCGGCGAATTCATCCGCGCTCACCGCGAGCGGCTCTCGCCGCAAGCCGTCGGCCTGCCGCCGGGCCCGCGCCGCCGCACGCCGGGATTGCGGCGCGAGGAAGTCGCGCAGCTGTGCGGCGTGAGTCCGACCTGGTACACGTGGATCGAACAGGGGCGGCCGGTGTCCGCTTCCGCGGACGCGCTCGCCCGCATCGCGGTCGCCCTGCAACTGTCGCGCGCCGAACGCGCCTATCGGTTCGAACTGGCCGCCCAGCGCGACCCGGCCGAGCCCGATCCGGCCGCCGCCGACGCGCCCGCCACGCTGCTCGAAACCGTGCAGCTCGTGAACACGCCGGCCTATGTGCTCGACCGCCAGTGGAATGCGCTCGCGTGGAACGAACGCGCCGCAGACCTGTTCGTCGGCTGGCTGGACGAGGCGCACGACCGCAATCTGCTGCGCTACACCTTCACCGAGCCGGCCGCGCGCGAGCTGATCGTCGATTGGGAGACGCGCGCGCGGCGGCTCGCCGCCGAATTCCGCGCAGACTCTATCCGTCATCTGAACGATGCGCCCACGCGCGCGCTGATCGACTCGCTCACGGCCACGAGCGATGCCTTCGCGCAGTTCTGGGCGTCGCAGGACGTGGGCGGCCGCGAGGGCGGCCGGCGCGAGTTCAACCATCCGCGCGACGGCCGCATCGTCTTCGACCAGATCACCTTCAAGCCCGCGCATCGCGAAGATCTGAAGCTGGTGGTGCTGGTGCGCGAGTAGTAGACAAAAAGCGCACGAAAAAACGAACGAATAAGCGCACAAACAGGCGCACGGCCGGCGCAGTCTTCCACGCTCCCGGCCGGTGTTAAAATCGTTGTCTTTCCGCGCTTCGCCGGCACCTTTGCACAGTCCGTGCGAGTGCGCCGCCAGCCTCTTCACCGTTCGTTCAACTGCCCAACACCATGACGTCCCAACTGCACAAAAAAGGCGAAGCCTGGTC
Source organism: Paraburkholderia ginsengiterrae (assembly GCF_001645125.1). Classification (GTDB taxonomy): domain Bacteria; phylum Pseudomonadota; class Gammaproteobacteria; order Burkholderiales; family Burkholderiaceae; genus Paraburkholderia; species Paraburkholderia ginsengiterrae. Next base: position 100,805 of record NZ_LXKA01000393.1, read on the forward strand.
GGCTCGCTTCTCGGAGCCGATGTCGGAGCTCGTCAAACGCTACACGTCGTCGGTTTTCTTCGACAAGCGTCTGGCGCTAGTCGATATCGAAGGGTCGCTCGCGCACGCCTCGATGCTGGCCGCGCAGAAGATCATCGCCGCCGACGACCTCGCCGCGATCCAACGCGGCATGGCGCAGATCAAGGGTGAAATCGAGCGAGGCGAGTTCGAGTGGCAACTCGATCTGGAAGACGTGCACCTGAATATCGAAGCGCGCCTGACCGCGCTGATCGGCGACGCCGGCAAGCGCCTGCACACCGGCCGCTCGCGTAACGACCAGGTCGCGACCGACATCCGTTTGTGGCTGCGCGGCGAAATCGACCGGATCGGCGGCTTGCTGACGGAGCTGCGCACCGCGCTGCTCGACATGGCGGAGAAGAACGCGGCGACCATCATGCCGGGCTTCACGCACCTGCAAGTGGCGCAGCCGGTCACGTTCGGCCATCACCTGCTCGCCTACGTCGAAATGTTTTCGCGCGACGCCGAGCGCATGCTCGACTGCCGCAAGCGCGTGAACCGCCTGCCGCTCGGCGCGGCCGCGCTCGCCGGCACCAGCTATCCGATCGACCGCCACGCGGTGGCGAAGACGCTGGGCTTCGACGGCATCTGCGCAAACTCGCTCGACGCGGTATCCGACCGCGACTTCGCGATCGAATTCACGGCGGCGTCGGCGCTCGTCATGACGCACATCTCGCGCTTCTCCGAAGAGCTCGTGCTGTGGATGAGCCCGCGCGTCGGCTTCATCGACCTGGCCGACCGCTTCTGCACCGGTTCGTCGATCATGCCGCAGAAGAAGAACCCGGACGTGCCCGAACTGGCGCGCGGCAAGACCGGCCGCGTGAACGGCCATCTGATCGCGCTGCTCACGCTGATGAAAGGCCAGCCGCTCGCGTACAACAAGGACAATCAGGAAGACAAGGAACCGCTGTTCGACACCGTCGACACGGTGGCCGATACGCTGCGCATCTTCGCTGAAATGGTTGCCGGCATTTCGGTCAAGCCGCAAGCCATGCGCGACGCCGCGTTGCAAGGCTTCTCCACCGCAACTGATCTCGCCGACTACCTCGTCAAGCGCGGCTTGCCGTTCCGCGACGCGCACGAAGCCGTTGCTCTCGCCGTGCGCATCTGTGCCGATCGCGGCTGCGATCTGGCGGATCTGACGCTGGAGGAAATGCGCACCGAACTGCCGAACGTCGCGCATCTGATCGGCGACGATGTGTTCTCGTACCTCACGCTCGAAGGCTCGGTCGCAAGCCGCAATCATCCGGGCGGCACAGCGCCGGAGCAGGTGCTTGCCGCTGTAAAAGCAGCCCGGCTGGCATTGCAGTAAAGCCGAAAAAAAGCCCGCGCGAAGCGGGCTAATTGAAAGACTTCCACCGATGCCTCCCGAGGGAGGCAGTCGCAGTGTAGGCTCGTTTCGAACGCGCACCAAACCGTTCATATTTCAGCGCGTTACGGGCGCTGGGACACGGAAAGCGGGTGAACGCCAATTGCTTCCTGGCTTATTTTGACTACTATCAAATCACGTCCCGTCCCGCGTTATCTCCGACGATGTTCACCCGTACGCGTCACCCTCTCCGCCTGACCGGCAGTCGTGTGTACCGTGTCAGTGCATGGCCCGCGCTTGGCCGCGGCATGCTATTCGCCGCAGCGCTGTGCATCGCCTTGAGCGGCTGCAATGTGACGCTCACGCCGTGGACACGCCCCGCAGCCGTGTCCACACCGCCGGCTGCCATCAATAGCGTGACGCTCGATCAGTACCGCGATGCCGTTGCAAGACGCATCGTCGAACGCAATCCGTCTTATGTGCTGCGCGGCACACCGCAAGCCATGCTGCGTTCGCTGGTGGTGGTGTCGTTCACGGTGGATGCGAATGGCCGCGTGGTGCAGTCGTCGGTCTATCGCACCAACGGCGACAATGAAGCCGAAAGCGCCGCGCTCGCCTCGTTGCGGCGCGCCGCGCCGCTGCCGGAGCCTCCCGGCAAATTGCTGAACGGCCGTGGCCAGCTCGAACTGTTCGAAGACTGGCTCTTCAACGACGACGGCAAATTCCAGCTCCGCGAGCTCGCCTCGCCGCAAGCGCAAACCATCGACTGAAGCCCGTTGCGCTCGCTATAATTTTCGGATTCCCTGCGCCGGAACCTTCCGGCATGGCTCACGCCGCCCAGTGGAATCACGACACATGGAGACCCTGCATGTCCACTTCGCCGATTTCCGCGGCCGGGCCCAATGCGGCCAAGCAGAATAACAACGCGCGGATCATCTTCGCGAGCTTTATCGGCACCGCGATCGAGTTTTACGATTTCTACGTCTATGCAACCGCCGCGGCGCTCGTCATCGGGCCGGTGTTTTTCCCGCACGGCTCGGCGACCGCGCAGGCCGTGTCGGCCTTCGTCACGTTCGGCATCGCGTTCATTGCGCGGCCGATCGGCTCGTTCCTGTTCGGCCACTTCGGCGACCGGATCGGCCGCAAGTCGACGCTGGTCGCATCGCTGCTGGTGATGGGCGTGTCGACCACGCTGATCGGCTTCGTGCCGGGCTACGACTCGATTGGCAGCCTCGCGCCGATCCTGCTATGCGTCTTGCGCTTCGGCCAGGGCATTGGCCTCGGCGGCGAATGGGGCGGCGCGGCGCTGCTCGCCACCGAGAACGCGCCCGCCGGCAAACGCGGCTGGTTCGGCATGTTCCCCCAGCTTGGACCGTCGATCGGCTTTCTCGCATCCAACGGACTGTTCTTCGCGCTGGCGCTCTCGTTGAGCGACGAGCAATTCCGGAGCTGGGGCTGGCGCGTGCCGTTCCTCGTGAGCGCCGTGCTGGTCGCGCTGGGTTTATACGTGCGTTTGAAGATTGCCGAGACGCCGGCGTTCCAGGCGGCTATCGACCGGCAGGAACGCGTCAAGGTGCCAATCGCGACGTTGCTGTCGCAACACTGGGTGCCGACTCTGCTCGGCGCGCTCGCGATGGTGGTCTGCTACACGCTGTTCTACAACGCCACCACGTTCTCGCTGTCGTACGGCGTGTCCGTGCTGCACATTCCGCGGCCGACTTTCCTCGGGCTGCTGTGCATCGCCGTGGTGTTCATGGCGCTCGCCACCCCGCTGTCCGCCTGGGCCAGCGACCGCGTTGGGCGCAAGCCGGTGCTGATCGTGGGCATCATCGCGGCGATCCTGTCTGGCTTCACGATGGCGCCGCTTCTCGGCAGCGGACAGACTCCGCTGGTGCTGCTGTTCCTCGTGATCGAGCTGTTCCTGATGGGCGTGACGTTCGCACCGATGGGCGCGCTGCTGCCGGAACTGTTCCCGACCAATGTGCGCTACACCGGCGCGGGTGTGTCGTATAACCTCGGCGGGATTCTCGGCGCCTCGGTCGCGCCGTATATCGCCCAGATGCTTGCCGCGCGCGGCGGGCTGCCGTGGGTTGGCGCGTATGTGTCGATCGCCGCCGCCGTCAGCATGATCGGCGTGCTGTGCATGCGCGAAACGCGCGACGCGCGTTTGATGTAACCCGGGAGGCCGCGCCAGCGCCTTGCTTGTAGTGACTCGATGCCGTCCCGCACGCGATGCGTGGCACGGCGGCATTGGTCACCCCTGCCCCGCTTCACCGCCCGCTTCACACCCTCGCCTGCCGGGCGTTCCTGGGTGAATCCCCTGCCTTGCACGTCTTTTTGACTTCCCTATACTCGACGCAAATAACCCTATTGTGCGCAGGGAGGTCCGGATGAATATTCATCTTCACAACGCGGACGTCGTCATGATCATTGCGCTGGCACTGCTGTGTTCGCTGCTGCTTGCCCTGCGCTTTCGCCCCGCGACATGGAAAGGCATTGTCGTGGAGGCGCTGGCGGCGAATGCCGCGGCCATCGCGGCAGTGATCGCCTTCGAAATGCTACTGGCCTGACCCGGCCTCATGCCGCGCGTCCGTGCTTTCGCACGTTGAGCGCCGCGGCACCTGACCTCGGCCCTTAGCGGTAGTAGTAACCGCCGTGATGGTAGTAGCCGCCTCCGCCATAGTAGTAGCCGGGGGCCGGCGCGACGATGCAGCCGCCAAGCGCTGTTGCGAGCAGTGTGCCTGCGATCAGGCTCAGAATCAGGCGTTTCATGTTGTTCTCCGTCGAGTCAGATTTATTCGAGCCCAAGCCCGATGACTCGATTGAACACGACGGCGCCTCACGCAAGCGTTGCCATTTGTAAGGGAAGATCACCAAGGTGTTACATGATCCGCGCACGTGGCATACGGCGTCCGAGGCATGAGCGCGACCAATTCACCGCAGAGGAAAACACCGCCTATACTGGTTTGAACTTGCCTGCGAGGCAGGCGCCTTGCTGGAAGCGCATCCGTAGCGCATGTGAGAGGCAAGGCGCCGTGGCGCGCGGCAAGGTGTTGAAGGGGCAGGCGGCCCCGGCACCATCGGCGAAGTGACAAGATGCACCGGCGGCGCCGTTAGGCACCCTACGAAAAGCGACAGATTTAACAGGCGTGTAATGCGCGGCGCGTGCGCCGGCTCAACGCCTGGTGCAGACCCAGCAGGGTTGTACGCAACGATTCCTCTCCGCCCGTTGTTCCCCGACGCGGGCGTTTTTCAGAGGCGTTACGAGGCAGCGCCCGACTGATCGGGCGTACCGCGCGTGGCGCCTCTTTTCTTTTGGGCAAACGATTGCGCGGCCGCGCAAAGTGCGGCGCGGCGCTCAGGCTGCAGCCGATCCACTTTGCATAGAAACGGCGTGCGGATCGGTATGAACGTAGTCAATCGCCTCGAGCGCTGCGCTGACGGGCGGCACCGACTGGCCGTCGCCGATCGAGATGGAGCGGAACGGCGATTCGATACCGCAGTGCGACGGCGAGGTCGCCACGAAGATCATCACCGTGCGCTTCTGCAACGCGTGCGCGAGATGGACGAAGCCGGTGTCGGTGCCGATGACCAGTGCGCACGCATCGATCATCTGCGCGATTTCGGTCACGCTCATTTTCGGCAGAACGGCCGCGCCCGGCACTTGCGATGCAATCTGCTCGGCCTCGGCCCGCTCGCCCTCCGAACCCCACGGCAGCACCACATGAAAACCGCGTTGCGCCAGTTCGCGGCCGACCTCGGCCCAATGCGTCAACGGCCATTTCTTGTCGTCTTTCGAGGTAGCGTGGAAAAGCGCGGCGACCGGCGCGCTGTTCGACCCGAACGGCAGGCTGGCCGGCTCGGGCAGGCGCAGATTGTAGATCGCCGGGCCTTCTACTTCGTAGCCCAGCGCCTCGCCCGTGCTGATACGCATGCCGTGCCACGCATTGCATTGCGGACGCGGCCCGAAGCGGCCGGTGTACGCAAATGCGGCGCCGCGCTCGCCCAGATCCTGGGACTGGTAGCCGATACGCTTCGACGAGCGCGCCAGAAAGGCGATGATCGCGCTCTTGTAGACACCGTGGATGTCGATAATGAAATCGTAACGGTAGGCGCGCAGTTCGGCGATAGACGCCCAGATCGCCTTGAAATCGGCCCAGCGGCGGGCCTTCTTGAACCGGCGCAGCGGCGCGCACAGCACGCGATCCACGCTCTCGCTCCAGTGCACCACCTCGGCGAATGCTTCGTCTGCGGCCCAATCCACCTGAACGCCGGGATACGCGCGTTTGATATCGGCGACAACTGGCAAAGCCTGCACGATATCGCCGAGTGAAGTGACCTTGACGATAAGGACGCGCTTCATGGAGGACCTGTTAGCTGTTCGAATGTAAAAAAGTATTTTAGCCGACGATTTCAATAACCATGACTGAAACCGACACCCTGCGAGCCGGTCATTAATACGGTGCATTACGTTAACACCATTACAAAATCCATCTCAAAATATTTCACCATCCTTTCAATTCGTTTTATCGAACCGGTGCGGCTTATACTTCAACCTTTGCGCCTGCACACGCTCATGTCCCGGCCACTCCCCCTGCGCTCTCCTCCCATCGTGCGGCGCGCGAGGCGCCTCTGGCGCCAATACGGTATTTTCTGGCTCGGCGCGGTCGCCGTCGGCCTCGTCGCGGTGATGTATGCAAGGCTCATCGACCTGGGCTACAGCGAATTCCGCAGCCTGCAGCAAGAGCATGTGTGGGCGCCGCTGATTCTCACCCCCGCGGTCGCGGCGCTCGCCGGCTGGCTTACGCGCACCTTCTTCCGCGGCGCGGAAGGCAGCGGCATTCCACAGGTCATCGCCACGCTTCACTCCAAGCCGAGCGATCACGGCGCGCGGCTGCTGTCGTTCCGGATTCTGTTCGGCAAGATCGCCGTGTCCTTTCTGGCGATTCTCGGCGGTTTCACGATCGGTCGCGAAGGACCGACCGTGCAGGTCGGCGCGGCGCTGATGTTCAATCTGCGGCGGCTCTATCCGCGCTCCAACGCGCTGATCGAGCGGCAGCTGGTGCTGGCCGGCGCGGCGGCCGGATTGTCCGCGGCGTTCAACACGCCGCTCGCCGGCATCGTCTTCGCCATCGAGGAACTGACCCGCAGCTTCGAGGCGCGCGCAAGCGGCGTGCTAATTACCGCGATCATCATCGCCGGCGTGATCGCGCTCGGATTGAACGGCAACTACACGTATTTCGGCACGATCCAGATCGGCGCGCACTTTCCCAAGCTGCTGGCGCTGGCCGTGCTGCTCACCGCGATCGTCACCGGCGCCGCGGGCGGCTTGTTCGGCTGGCTGCTGCTGAACACCGCGCGCTGGATTCCGGCGCCGCTGCGTCAATTGCATGGCGAGCGTCCGGTTGCGTTTGCCGCGTTGTGCGGTTTCGCGATCGCGGTGGTCGGCCTGATCTCGGGCGGCACAACCTTCGGCAGCGGCTATGCCGAGGCGCGCGGGTTGCTCGACGGGCAGACGCAGTTGTCGGTGTTCTATCCGTTCCTGAAGATGATCTCGATGGTCGGCTCGTACCTGCCAGGCATTCCGGGCGGCATCTTCGCACCTTCGCTGTCGATCGGCGCGGGCTTCGGCAATCTGCTGCATATCGTGTTCGACTCGATGAGCCTGCCCATGCTGATCGCGCTCGCGATGGTCGGCTATCTGGCCGCCGTCACGCAATCGCCGATCACGTCGTTCGTGATTGTGATGGAGATGATCAACGGCCATGCGTTGGTGATTTCGTTGATGGCAACCGCGTTGATTGCGAGCCGCGTATCGCGCCTGTTCGCGCCTCCGCTGTATGAATCGCTGGCAGCGCGCTATATGGCGCCGCTGCCGCAACCGGCGCCCGCGCCGGTGCCCGAAGTCCCCGAAGTCGAAGCGCTCGACGCGGCTCCCGCGCCAGCCAATGGCGGATCGGACAGCGGCGCCAACGCTGCCGCCGGCTCTGACGCGCCACGTCAGTAGACAACGACCGCCGGCGCGCGCATATACACCGGCCGAGCCGGCACGACGACGCAGCCGGCCAGCATGACCGCCAGCACGGCGATCAGAAGCAGATTCTTTTTCATCATGGGTTCCCTTGAGCGCACGGGCGGGCGCTACGCCGAACTGGCGGGCCACGCTATGCCGTCATCGATCTGGAAGATGCGGCGCGTGCTGCACCCGGCGTGCCGCATCGCGTCCCGGTGAAGCCGGTGGAATTACGCCCAGTGGCCTTCGACCCAGCGGTAGTTCGGGCCATGCTCGACCCAGTGGCCCGGCACCCAGTGATAGCCGACGCGCTCAACTTGCCAGTGGCCCGCATCCCACACATAGCGGCCATGGTCCCAGCGCCAATGCCCCTTGTCCCACACATAGCCGACGCGCGGTGCCGGCACGACTTCATAGCGCACCGGCGGCGGCGCGGAAGGTGCGATGACAACGACTTCTTCAGCCGAAGCCGACGCGACTGCGGCTGCGCCGGCAGCGATCAATACGACGTTGACGATCAGCGAACGAAAGGTCTTGTTCATGATTTTCCCCTCTGTTGGTGGACACCGAATACGCGTGATCCGTGGTGTTATCCAATCAATGCGCGAGGGAACGGACTGGCTGACTACGGGCGTGTAACGGCACACACCGAAGTGCAACGGATTATTTCGACGAGGGGGAAACACGCGAGAGAGCACACGCGGCACGCGCGCGAAGCGTCGGTACCGGCACGCTCCGCTGCGTCATGTCTTACCGACACGACGCGGCAAAGCGCGCGGCACATGTGAAACCGGCAGCGGCTCCTGAGAGACCAGGAAACCCGAGGCGACCCGAGGCGCTCAGGCCTGCGGTATTTCGATCTTGACCTCGAGCACTTCGAGATCGTCCTGGCGTTCGAGGCTCACGCGAATATCGTCATGGGAGATCTTCACGTACTTCGAAATCACGGCGACCAGTTCGCGTTGCAACGCAGGCAGGTAATCGGCCGGCGCATGGCCGCCGGCGCGCTCGTGCGCGATGATCAACTGCAGGCGTTCCTTCGCTACCGACGCGGATTTCTTCTTCTCGCCCAGCAAAAACGAAAGAATCGACATTACGTGCGCTCCCCTTACTTGGTGCCGAAGAGGCGCTGCAGCAGCCCGGGCTTCTGGTAATCGGTAAAGCGAAGCGACTTCTGCTCGCCGAGGAAACGCGACACGACGTCTTTATACGCCTCGGCCACATCGGTGCCGTCGAGGTGCACGGCCGGCAGGCCCTGGTTCGACGCATGCAGCACCGCTTCCGATTCCGGAATCACGCCGATCAGGTCGATGCGCAGGATTTCCTGAATGTCGGTGAGCGAGAGCATTTCGCCTTCGCTGACGCGCTTCGGGTTGTAGCGGGTGATCAGCAGGTGCTCCTTGATCGGCTCCTTGCTTTCGATCGCGCGCTTGGTCTTGGACGACAGAATGCCGAGGATGCGGTCCGAGTCGCGCACCGACGAAACTTCCGGATTCGTCACGATCAGCGCTTCGTCGGCGAAGTGCATGGCGAGCAGCGCTCCCGACTCGATACCGGCCGGCGAATCGCAGACGATGTATTCGAAATCCATCGCGATCAGATCGTTGATGACCTTCTCGACGCCTTCCATCGTCAACGCGTCTTTGTCACGCGTTTGCGAGGCCGGCAGGATGAACAGGTTCTCGCACTTCTTGTCCTTGATGAGCGCCTGGTTCAGGTTGGCTTCGCCCTGGATCACGTTGATCAGGTCATACACCACACGTCGCTCACAGCCCATGATGAGGTCGAGGTTACGCAGGCCGACGTCGAAGTCGATCACGGCGGTCTTGCTGCCCCGCAATGCGAGGGCCGATGCAAAACTCGCGCTCGTGGTCGTCTTGCCCACGCCACCCTTGCCCGAAGTCACCACAATGATTTTTGCCATTACCCTTACCTTGTGTTCGTCAAATTCATCAATTATGTGCGGCCAAATTTGCCGTGAACCGGCGCCTGCCCTGTACGTTCAGGACACTGCGCGCTTCACGCCGGTCAGGTCAGCCGCAGCGGTTCGATCATCAACTTCTCTTCTTCGAGCCAGATCTGTACCGGCTTGCCGAGCACGTCGGCCGGCAGCGGGTTCTCGGTCGTCCGATAGATGCCCGCGATCGAGATGAGTTCCGGCTCGAGACACGTGCAGAAAATGCGCGCGTCGTGATTGCCCAGCACGCCGGCCAATGCCCGGCCGCGCAGCGGCGCGTAAATATGGATATTGCCTTCCGCGATCACTTCCGCGCCGTGGCTCACGAGGCCGAGCACGACCAGGTCGCCCTTGGCGTAGATGCGCTGGCCGGAGCGCAGCGGCTTGTCGATCACCGTGGTTTGCGACGAAGTGGCGAGACGCACCGGCTCCGCGGCGGGAGCAGGTTCGACTGTGGCCGGCGCGCCGGCTTCGGGAGACCCGCCGGCGGGCGCGACTGCGGCGGCTTCGAACAGATCGGCCGGCGGCGTGGCGGTCGCGGCCGTCGCAGCCGGTGCTGGAACGGGAGCGGGAGCGGCGCCGTTGGCGCTTTCTTCGTCAGCGGACCGGCCGGCGGCACCGCGGCGGTCGCGAGCTTCGAGCAGCGGCAACGCGGACTCGGCGGCCCACGTCTGCTGTGCATTGGCGACCACGCCGACCGGGCGCATGCGCACGCTGCCGAGCAGTTGGGCGATGTCCGCCAGCGGCACGCGTTCATGCTCGGTGAGGCGGCGCACATCGATCGCGACGACGTCGTTGGCGAAAAATTCAGGGGTCGCCTCGAAGCGCCGGGTCAGTTCGGCACGCATTGCGTCGAGGTCGGTTGTCTTGACCACGAACAGGAGTGTGTCGACAGAGCCGCTGCGAAGTTCGAAAAAGGGCGATTTCTTGGGCGACATAGCGTTCGGCAAAAAATTTTGCGTATTTTACAGGCGTCGACGCGCACGAGCAGCTTTTTTGCCGGAAGAACGGGTCGCCGCGATTGCGGCGCAGTCGTGAGGAACCTGCGCGATGGCCGGTCAGCCCGCGCTTCGCGCCGACAACCCGGCCACGAACGCTGAACAGACGCGGATGGGAATCGAGCGGCAGGCTGTTGCGCCGCTCGCGAGATCACTGCTGAAACACCTGGGACGTGGTCGGCACGTGGCGCACCAGCAGACTTTCGGCCTGGTCGGGCGCGCGCGTGATACGCCGGTGCTCGCCGGTCGGACCAAAGCCGAGCGCTTCGTAAAAGCGCATGGCGGTGCGATTGGCGTCGGCGACCCACGCGTAGATTTCGGTGGCGCCTTCGTTGGCGAGCCAGGTGCTGGCCGTGTCGACCAGCAACTCGCCGCCCCGCAGATGACGCACGGCGGGCGCCACCCACAGTTCGCCGACAAACGCGCGGCGCGCCGCGCTGTCTTCGAAATGCGCTTCGATCAGTCCGGCGGGATGGCCCTCGGTATAGAGGATGAAGCTGGTGACGATGAAGGAAACCGCATGTTCCGCGGCAGTGGCATCGAAACTGGCGGCGCCCGCCGACAACGCGTCTTCTAGCGTGGCGCCGAAGGCATAGGGCGCCTCCCGCAGCGACGCAGTACGGAGTTCGCGAAACACGGCGCCCTGGTCAGCGGCGATACGGCGAACGGTCAATGACGGACTCATGCAGACAAAAACCCCTTGAAATCCTAAGGCGTAGCTTTAACCGAACCGGCGCGAGAGTCAAATCATTATTTACCGGATTGTGCCATGCCTCACAGGAAGTCCCTTGAGGACCTCTCGCGCAGCACACACACTCCCTAGCATGTCGCGCGCCCGTGCGCGGCGCATGCGTGCCGGACGCGGCACATGCAACGTGTTTACGGCGCTTCGTAGCGGCCGGTACCGTCTGGCCAGGGTGTCAGCAGTTCATAGCCGTCTTCGGTCACGGCAATCATATGCTCCCATTGCGCCGACAACGAACGGTCTTTGGTGACGACGGTCCAGCCGTCGCGCTGCACCGTCGTGCCGGCGCGGCCGGCGTTGATCATCGGTTCGATCGTGAAGACCATGCCCGGCTTCAGACGCACGCCCTGCCCCGGCTGGCCGTAGTGCAGCACTTGCGGGTCTTCGTGATAGACCTTGCCGATGCCGTGCCCGCAGTAGTCACGCACGATGGAGAAGCCGTCGCGCTGGGCGACCTTCTGGATGGCATAGCCAACGTCGCCGAGCGTGGCGCCCGGCTTCACTTCGCGGATGCCGGCGAGCATCGCCTCATAGGTCGTGTCGATCAGCTGGCGCGCCACCGTGCTCGGCTCGCCCACGCAATACATGCGGCTGGTGTCGCCGAAATAACCGTCCTTGATGATCGCGACGTCGATGTTGATGATGTCGCCGTCTTTCAGAATCTCGCTGCGATTCGGAATGCCGTGGCACACCACCTGGTTGACCGAAGTGCAGACGGTCTTAGGAAAACCCAGATAGCCGACATTCGCAGGAATCGACTTTTGCGTCTTGACAATGTAGTCGTTGCACAGTGCGTCCAGCTCGTCGGTGGAGACACCGGCCTTGACGTGCTCGCCGATCATTGCCAGAACGTCGGCGGCGAGGCGGCCGGAAATGCGCAGCTTGGCGATGTCGTCGGGAGTCTTGTAGGTAATGGCCATGAATTCGGTCGATGGGGTCGAATGGAGTGCGATGTTCAATCGGACAGCCAATTGTACAGAGGATCGCCGCCGTACCGCCACGAACCGGGCAAAACGTGCGGCGCTGAAGGCTTCGCGATGCAAGTCTGTGCCAGTCTATCAGTACAACCAATTGAATCGATCAGCCGATTTATGTGTGCTCCACGACTTCGCGTAATACGATCTGCAGGCGGGCACGGCAATAGCAGCGACGAATCGAAATCCGCAGCGACGTTCAATGCCAATTGCGATCCGTCGTCGTAGGAACCTGCTTTAACTCTTGCTCGACGTCTTGGCGACGAACGGCGTGGGGGTGTGTTGAATCTGCTCGCTGCCACACTTCGGGCAGCGCGGGTGAGCGGTTTGATGCTCCGCGAGATGTTCAACGTGTTCGAACGTCTCGCCACATTTCTCGCAACGATATCGGTAAGTCGGCATGGCATCTCTCCAGCGCGAAACTTGCATGTGCGGCCCCGGACGAAGCCCGGGCGGTGTGCGGCAGCCCCGATGAATCATTGTAGTTCAGCAGATGGACAGACAGAAATCGTTGATTCGTCGCCATGGCGGCGACTCCGTCACGCAATCCGCTCAACCCACTGAGTGCGCCAGCCTGGCGCCTCAAAGGACTCTGAAAAATATTGGGTCTCGTGCACGACCTTGCCGTCAACAAACTCCATGATGCTCACGACGCACGCTGGCCGCCCGTTATAGGTAATCGTGTATTCGGTAATCCACAGACTCCCGTTTCCCTGGATTCGCCTGACGTCGAACCCGGATGGCTTATCGGGATGATGGCCTCGCAACGCCTGCAAATTGGCCCGCCCAATAATTCGTTCACCTGATTGAGGATAGTCGCAGATGGCGCCATCGTCGTAAATGTCGTGTTCCGCGATTAGATCGCCAGCGGCCGACGCGCGCCAGTGCGCATTCAGCGCTTCACGCATTTGTTGGTCCTGCATGGGGCGCCTCCGGATACAGATGACGTACGGTCATCCCACCCCATGGATGCTAGTCTGATTTTCGCTCAACTTCCATGTCCGTCTGCGGCGGCCTCAACGGCGAAGCTCGCATCAAGGCAAAACCAAAACCCTCAATACCATCGATAAGCGCGCGCCGCAGGATAGAACACCCTCCCGCACCCATAGACGCACCGATACCAGTTGCCCCCTGTTGGCCCGACACCCGCAAGATGGAAACGGCACTTGTGGACGGCCCCAGAATTCCCCATTGATGTCTCCTCGAATTGTCAGAGGATCGACTGAAACATGTCGTTTCGTCGGCCCACTGGCGGGAGTTGATTTTTTGATCGGAAAGGAAATTTCGTGCTTCACGCATGAAGGTTCATGCATAGAACACGAAAGTGTTACCGGATCTTACTGGAAATGGAAAGTCGCGGCTCTTAAAGCTTTGGCAGGCTCTTTGGCCGAGCAGAAACGAAAACAGGCCCCGAAGGGCCTGTTTTTCAAATCTGGCGGAGAGGGTGGGATTCGAACCCACGGTACGGGAAAACCGTACGCCTGATTTCGAGTCAGGTACATTCGACCACTCTGCCACCTCTCCGGGGTACTGCCTTACTGCTTCTCAAGCCTTGGCCGGCGGCCAGAGAAGGCAGGATTATAGAACATTTTTTTGTTTCCGCAAGCCCTCTCTTGAGAAAATTTCGGGGGCGAGGCATTCATCCTGACCGCGCCCCTGAACCGGCACCAGCGTTCAGGCGCCCGCTTCGAGACGCGCAACGCCGCCCATGTAAGGGCGCAGCACCTCAGGCACCGTAACCGAACCGTCCGCTTCCTGGTAGTTCTCAAGCACGGCGACGAGCGTGCGGCCCACGGCCAGGCCCGAACCGTTGAGCGTATGCACGAGTTCCGGCTTGCCCTGCGCATTGCGATAACGCGCCTGCATCCGGCGAGCCTGGAACGACTCCGTGTTCGAGCAGCTCGAGATTTCGCGATAGGTGTTCTGCGCCGGCACCCACACTTCCAGGTCGTACGTCTTGGCGGCCGTGAAACCCATATCGCCCGTGCACAGCGTGATCACGCGATAAGGCAGCGTCAGCTTCTGCAAAATCGCCTCAGCGTGGACGACCATCTGCTCCAGCGCGTCATACGAAGTTTCCGGTGCGACGATCTGCACCATCTCGACCTTGTCGAACTGATGCTGGCGGATCAGGCCGCGCGTATCGCGGCCATACGCACCCGCTTCCGAGCGGAAGCACGGCGAATGAGCGGTCAGCCTGATCGGCAGCGCGTTCGCTTCGACGATGCTGTCGCGCACCGTGTTCGTCAGCGAAATTTCCGACGTGGAGATCAGGTACTGCGTGACCGTGTTCTCCTCGCCACCCTTCTCCACGCGGAACATGTCTTCGGCGAATTTCGGCAGCTGGCCGGTGCCGTACAGGATTTCCGGATTGACGATATACGGCGTGTAGATCTCCGTATAGCCGTGCTGCTGCGTGTGCGTGTCGATCATGAACTGCGCCAGCGCGCGGTGCAGCCGCGCAATCTGCCCGCGCAGCATGGTGAAGCGCGCGCCCGAGAGCTTCGCGCCGGTCTCGAAGTCGAGGCCGAGCGGCGCGCCGATGTCGACGTGATCCTTCACCGCGAAATCGAACTGGCGCGGCGTGCCCCAGCGGCGCACTTCGACGTTGCCGTTTTCGTCCTCGCCCTGCGGCACGCTCTCATGCGGCAGGTTCGGCACGCCGAGCAACAGGTCCGACAGACGTTTCTGGATCTCGTCGAGCTTCGCGGCCGACGCCTTCATCTCGTCGCCGATACCGCCCACTTCGGCCATGATCGCCGACGTGTCCTCGCCCTTGCCTTTCATCGCGCCGATCTGCTTCGACAGGCTGTTGCGGCGCGCCTGCATTTCTTCGGTACGGGTCTGGGTGTCGCGGCGTTCCGCTTCGAGCGCGGTGAACGCGGCCACGTCGAGGGAAAAGCCGCGGTCGGCGAGGCGCTTCGCGACGCCGTCGAGGTCTTTACGCAGCAGCTGAATGTCGAGCATGAGATGGGGCGGGTATTCGTTGGATGAAGGTGGGATTTTACCGCACGGGAAAGGCTCAGCCTTTCTTCTGCTTGTTCTCGCTGCGCCATTGCGCGTCCAGTTCGGCCAGACGCGCCATCTTGTCGCCAATCTTGCCTTCGAGCCCGCGCGGCGTCGGCTCGTACCAATGCGGATCGCGCATGTGCTCCGGCAGATAGGTCTCGCCGGCCGCGTAGGCGTCGGGCTCGTCGTGGGCGTAGCGGTATTCGTGGCCGTAGCCGAGTTCCTTCATCAGCTTGGTGGGCGCATTGCGCAGATGCACCGGCACCGCGCGCGACTGGTCCTTGCTGACGAACCGGCGTGCCTCGTTGTACGCGTTGTACCCCGCGTTCGACTTCGGCGCGACCGCCAGATAGATGATCGCCTGCGCCAGCGCCAACTCGCCTTCGGGCGTGCCCAGGCGCTCGTAGGTCTCGGAGGCGTCGAGCGCGATGCGGGCGGCGCGCGGATCGGCGAGGCCGATGTCTTCCCACGCCATGCGCACGATGCGGCGCGCCAGATAGCGCGGATCCGCGCCGCCGTCGAGCATGCGGCAGAACCAGTACAGCGCGCCGTCCGGGCTACTGCCGCGCACCGATTTATGCAGCGCGCTGATCTGGTCGTAGAATGCGTCGCCGCCTTTGTCGAAACGCCGCAGGTTTTCGGCGAGCGCGCTGCCGAGCAAGGCACCGTCGATCTCGGTGGTTTTTTGCTGCGAAGCCGCCCGCGCGACGATTTCGAGGTTGTTGAGGAGCTTGCGGCCGTCGCCGTCGGCGGAACCGATGAGTGCATCGCGCGCTTCGTCGGTGAACGTGAGGCCGCCGAGTTCCTCCTGGGCGCGGGCGAGCAACTCGCGCTGTTCGTCGTCGGTCAGGCTTTTCAGCACGTAGACCGCGGCACGCGAGAGCAATGCGCTGTTCACTTCGAACGACGGATTCTCGGTCGTCGCGCCAACGAACACGAACAGCCCCGATTCGACGTGCGGCAAGAACGCGTCCTGCTGGCTCTTGTTGAAGCGATGCACCTCGTCGACGAACACCAGCGTCTGATGCCCGTTCGCGCGATGAATCTGCGCGGTCTCGACGGCCTCGCGGATATCTTTCACGCCGGAGAGCACCGCGGACAACGCGATGAACTCGGCATGAAACGCGTCCGCCATGAGCCGCGCGAGCGTGGTTTTACCGACGCCGGGCGGGCCCCAGAGGATCATCGAATGGGCTTCGCCGGATTCGAACGCGACCCGCAGCGGCTTGTTCGGGCCGAGCAGGTGCTTCTGGCCGATCACCTCGTCGATATTGCGGGGCCGCAGGCGTTCGGCGAGCGGAACATTGGCACGGGTTTCTTCAAACATGACGTTTTAGAGATAATCTCGGCTTTCCGGACGCGGTCCGTATGAAGGCGGCGCACTGCCGGATGAGCAAACCCGGCACCCAAAGGTGCGGGCAATGTCCTGCATTATGACAGCGACGGCGCCCTAACAAGTCTGCAAGCAACAGCATTACCAACAGGGACAAGACCAGATGGCACAAGATCCACTCGCCGGCGACGCCGGTTCCACTTACGCACCGCTCACGCCGGTGCCCGACGCGCGGCGCGCGTTCCGCACCGGCGACGCCTTCGCACTCTGGTTCTCGCTCGGCATCGGCCTGCTGGTCGCGCAAGCGGGCGCACTGCTGGTGCCGGGGCTGTCGCTGCCCCATGCGCTCGTCGCCATTGTGATCGGCAGCGCGATCGGCGTGGTGCTGCTGGCACTCGCCGGCGTGATCGGCACGGACACGGGCCTCGCGGCCATGTCGTCGTTGCGGCCGACGCTCGGCGTGCGCGGCGCGTCGGTGCCCGCCGTGCTGAACGCGGTGCAACTGGTCGGCTGGGGCTCGTTTGAAGTCATCGTGATGCGCGATTCCGCCGACGCGCTCGCCAAGCAGGCCTTCGGCTTCTCCATGCCGCTCATCTGGACTGTGATCTTCGGCTTGCTCGCCACGCTGCTGGCGATCAGCGGTCCGCTGTCGTTCGTCCGGCGCTTCCTGCGCACATGGGGCATCTGGCTGCTGCTCGCGGGCGCGGCGTGGCTCTCGTGGAATCTGCTCGCGAGGCACGATCTGGCCGCGCTGATGCGCCGCCCCGGCACGGGCGAGATGTCGTTCGGCGGCGCGATCGATCTGGTGGTGGCGATGCCGCTGTCATGGCTGCCGCTGATCGCCGACTACACCCGCTTTGCCCGGCGCCCCGGCGAGACGTTCCGCGGAACGCTGCTCGGCTATGGCATCGCCAACCTCTGGTTTTACGCGCTCGGCGCGATCTACGGCCTCGCGGCGGGCGGCGGCGATGCGCTGCTGACCGGCGCTCTCGCGCAAGCCGGCGGCGGCCTTGCGCTGCTGCTGATCCTGATCGACGAAGTCGACAACGCCTTCGCCGACATTCACTCGGCCGCGGTTTCGACCGGTACGTTCTGGACGCGCGGCACCGTGCCGATGCTGTCGGCGGCGTTTGGCGCGCTCTGCACGCTGATCGCCCTGCTCGTGCCGATGGACAAGTATCAGAACTTCCTGCTGCTGATCGGCTCGGTGTTCGCGCCGCTGTTCGGCGTGGTGCTGGTGGACCATTTCATCGTGCGCAAGCGCCGTATCGAAGCGGCCGCGCTCGCCGATGCACGGGGCCGTTATGCGTTCTCGGGCGGCTGGCATCTGAGCGCGTTTGCCGCGTGGGCCATCGGCATCGCCGCGTATCAGGTGATCAATCAATGGCTGCCGAATCTCGGCGCGACCTTGCCCGCGCTGGCGATCGGCGCGCTGTGTTATCTGGCGTTCGTGTCGGCGCGCAAGACTGCGTATGCGTAAGGCTTGAGCGAGCGGCACGCAGAAACACAAAAAGGCCTGCAATGCAGGCCTTTTCTTCTTTGCACGTTCCTTGCGCGTCACTTCACCGCGTGGACGCCCGGTACTCGACACCCGGCAACACGCACAGCAATTCGAACGCGAGATTCGCGCCCAAGAGCGCGGTCGTGCCGAACGGATCGTACGGCGGCGCCACCTCGACCAGATCGCAGCCGACAATGTTCAGCCCGCGCGAGCCGCGAATGATTTCCAGCGCCTGCGGCACCGTCAAACCGGCGATTTCCGGCGTGCCCGTGCCCGGCGCAAACGCCGGATCGATCCCGTCGATGTCGAACGTGATGTACACCGGGCCATCGCCCATCCGCTCGCGCACCCGCGCCATTAGCGGCACGAGCGACTGGTTCCAGCACTCCTCGGCTTGCACGACTTCGAAGCCCTGATCGCGGCACCAGTCGAAGTCTTCCGCCGCGTAACCCGTGCCGCGCAAGCCAATCTGCACGACCCGGTCGCAATCGAGCAAACCCTCTTCCGCCGCGCGGCGGAACGGCGTGCCGTGCGCAATCTTCTCGCCCATCATCGTGTCGTTGACGTCGGCGTGCGCGTCGACGTGAATCAGGCCGACCTTGCCGTGCTTGCGATGGATCGCGCGCAGGATCGGCAGCGCGATGGTGTGATCGCCGCCCAACGTGATCGGCTTGCAGTCGTGCTGGAGAATTTCGTCGTACGCGGTTTCGATGCGTTTGATCGAATCGTGCAGGTTGTACGGATTGATCGCGACGTCGCCGAGATCGGCCACGCGCAGCGAATCGAACGGCGCGGCGCGCGTCGCCATGTTATACGGGCGCAGCAGCACGGACTCGCTGCGGATCTGGCGCGGCCCGAAGCGCGCACCGGTGCGGTTCGAGGTGCCGAGGTCGAACGGCACGCCGACGAAGCAGGCGTCGAACCCTTCGGCCGAGCCGACGTTCGGCAGACGCATCATCGTCGCTATGCCGCCGCAGCGGGGCATGGCGTTGCCGGACAGCGGCTGCGGCCGTTCGCCGGCCTCTGGGGAAATGAAGGAAGTGGTATTCATCGTGTCTCGGCAATGAAAAAGGGCAGCAAGCAAATTCGTGCAGACCGGCCGAGGGGAAGCGTCGTAACCGCACCTTGCCGGGCGAATCTCGATTCTTGAGCAGTTTCCCGGAAGTTAAAATACCGACAGAATAAACTTCACATTGATTCCCGGCGATGTATCCTGACGTATGTTCTCCCAACTCACCGATCTCGACCTGCGGCTGATCCGCGTCTTTCTCGCCATTGTCGACGCGGGCGGCGTTTCGCCGGCCCAGGCCACCCTCAACGTCGGTCAGTCGACCATCAGCACACAGCTCGCCACGCTGGAAACGCGCCTCGGCTACCGGCTGTGCGAGCGCGGGCGCGGCGGCTTCAGCCTGACCGCGCGCGGCGAGCAGTTCATCGACGCCGCTCGCGCCCTGCTCGCGGCGGTCGATACGTTCGGCATGCAGGCCCGCAACGTGGGCCGCAAGCTGGTCGGCACGCTCGATATCGGCATGATCGGCCACACGCCGGTATCCGCCAGCGCGCGCATCAGCGAGGCGATCGGGCGGTTCCGGGCACGCGATCAGTCGGTGCGTTTTTCGATTCTGGTGCGCTCGCCGGGCGAACTGGAAGAATTGCTGCTCAATGGGCGGATTCAGATCGGCATCGGTTACTTCTGGCATCGCGTGCCGTCGCTCGAATACACCGAGGTGTTCGCGGAAGATCAGTTCGCTTATTGCGCCAAGGGGCACCCACTGTTCGATCAGGCCGGCGACGTCCCGCCCGCCGATGCAGCCCAGCATGAATGGGCGTGGCGCAGCTATCCGCTGCCTGAAGCCGAGAGCTCGACCACGCCGCAGAACGTCACCGCCGTCGCCGACAACATGGAAGCGGTCGCGATGCTGGTGCTCTCCGGACATCACCTCGGCTATTTGCCGGGGCATTTCGCGGCGCCGTTCGTCAAGGAAGGCCTGCTCGCCGCGCTGAATCCTGCGCAGATGCGCTACCGCGTCGCGTTTCACATGGTCACGCGGGCGCGGCAGCATCGTACGGATATCGTCGAAGCCTTTATCGACGATATGAAGGCCGCGCATCCGGCGCGGGAGCTGGAAGTGACTGAATAGCGCAAGCGCCCCTCAATCGACCGGCAATAAAAAAACCGCGCCCGATTCAGCGCGGTTTTTCCGTTCTTTGGACACCACCTGCGGGTGGCTTACCCGTTGATCACGTCCGCGCCTTTCGGGACGGTGAACTTGAACGCGTCAGCCGGCAGCGGCGGATTCTTCTGAATGTTCGAGAACGTCAGCAGCGTCACGTTGCCGAACACGTCGTGCAATTCCATCGCTTCGAGATTACCGTCCTTGAAGCCAATGCCGACCCGCTCGAACTGCGTGTCCTTCGCCTTCGGCGTGAGTTCGAGCCAATCGATACCGGCCTTCACGCCAGCGTCGCGCAGCGTGAAATTCTTGTCCAGATCGTTGCTGCCGAACAGGATCGCCGCCGGGCTTGCGCCGAGCGCGCCGCCGAGGCTGCGCACGGTCACCTGATTCAGGTCCTTGTCGTACACGTAGAGCTTGTCGCCGTCCGCTTGCAGCAGTTGGGCATAAGGCTTCTCGTATTGCCAGATGAACTTGCCGGGACGCGCGAACGTAAAGGTGCCGCTAGAGGTTCCGACCTTGCCGGCCCCCGTGGTGGACAGCGTGCCGCTCGCGCCCTGCGCCTTGCTTGGCGCCCGCACTTCCTGCTGCACGAAGGTGCCGCGCGCCGAATGCACTTGCGCGACGAACGCCTTGAGTTGCTCGGTGCCGCTCGCGAATGCCTGCGACGCGACGAGCATCGACGCGCCGATCGCGACGCTGCCGACCCCACGCACGAGAGTCCGGGCAAGCTGGCCGAAGCGGCCGGATTGAGCACCCGGCCGAGCGTGCTGCTGCGCGAATAGCTGCATGGTGTTTTCTCCCTTGATTGAATTTGTTGAGCGGTCGTGACCGCCGGCACGCGGGCCTTGTTGCGAGCCCGTGGCGGCAGGGGCCTGGCGCGGCGCCAGGCGGTCGATCGCTGGTCGTATTGATGACAGCTTAAGCGACCCGCCTTAAACGAGGCTTAGCGGGTTAGCTGATGCATCAGCCGCAAAGCCCGTGCCGCGCTGCATTGCACGCGAACAAGTGTCGCGGCTCATGCCCCTCTTTTTCCGCGCTCTTTCCGTTCTTATTCCGCTTCCCGTGCCGGCGCGAGAATCTCGCGATTGCCGTTGGACGACATCGCCGACACCACGCCCGAGTTCTCCATCTGCTCGAGCAACCGCGCGGCGCGGTTATAGCCGATGCGCAAATGCCGCTGCACCAGCGAGATCGACGCGCGGCGGTTCTTCAACACCACGTCGACGGCCTGGTCGTAGAGCGGGTCCGACTCGCCGTCGCCCGCGCCGCCGCCGGCGCCCGCCGAGCCTTCGTCGCCCTCGCCCGTCACTCCGCCTTCGAGAATGCCCTCGATATAGTTCGGCTCGCCCTGCTCCTTCAGTTTGTCGACGACGCGATGCACTTCCTCGTCGGACACGAAGGCGCCGTGCACCCGCACCGGCAAGCCCGAGCCAGGCGGCAGGTAGAGCATGTCACCCATGCCGAGCAGCGATTCCGCGCCCTGCTGGTCGAGAATGGTGCGCGAGTCGATCTTGGACGACACCTGGAAGGCCATGCGCGTCGGCACGTTGGCCTTGATGAGGCCGGTGATCACGTCCACCGACGGCCGCTGCGTGGCGAGAATCAGGTGGATGCCTGCCGCGCGCGCCTTTTGCGCGATCCGCGCGATCAGCTCTTCGACCTTCTTGCCGACCACCATCATCAGGTCGGCCAGTTCGTCGATCACCACGACGATGTTCGGCAGGCGCGTGAGCGGCTCCGGGTCATCCGGCGTGAGGCTGAACGGGTTCGGCAGCTTCTCTTCGCGCTTGGTGGCTTCGTCGATCTTGTTGTTGTAGCCGGCCAGATTGCGCACGCCAAGCTTGCTCATCAGCTTGTAGCGGCGCTCCATTTCGGCGACCGCCCAGTTCAGCGCGTGGCCGGCCTGGCGCATGTCCGTCACCACCGGACACAGCAGATGCGGAATGCCTTCGTAGACGCTCATTTCCAGCATCTTCGGATCGATCAGGATCATGCGAACCTGCTCGGCGCTCGCCTTGTAGAGCAGCGACAGGATCATGGCGTTGATGCCCACCGACTTGCCCGAGCCCGTCGTACCCGCTACCAGCAGGTGCGGCATCTTGGCGAGGTCGGCGCACACCGGCTTGCCGCCGATGTCCTTGCCGAGGCCCATGGTGAGCGGCGACGCGGCGTCCGCGTAGACCGCCGAGCCGAGAATCTCGGAGAGGCTCACGGTCTGGCGGCGCTGGTTCGGCAACTCCAGCGCCATGAAATTCTTGCCCGGAATCGTTTCGACCACGCGGATCGACACCAGCGACAGCGAACGCGCCAGATCTTTGGCAAGACCGACGATCTGGCTGCCCTTGACGCCCGTGGCCGGTTCGATTTCATAGCGCGTGACGACCGGGCCCGGATACGCCGCGACCACGCTCACCTCGACGCCGAAGTCCTTGAGCTTCTTCTCGATCAGACGCGAAGTGAACTCCAGCGTATCCGCGGAGATGGTTTCCTGCGCGGCGGGCGCGGCGTCGAGCAGCGAGATGGGCGGCAAGGTGGAATCGCCCGGCAGGTCCGTGAAGAGCGGCACCTGGCGTTCTTTTTCGACGCGCTCCGACTTGGCCGGCGTCACCACCGGCGGCACGATCATGACCGGCTCGTGCTCCTCGATCCGCACGCGCCCCTTTTCGACCTTGCCCTCGCGCTTCACGGCCGCCGCTTCGCCGAGTTTCCGGTCGCGGCCGGCCTCGCGGCGCAGCTTGGCGAACGTCACCGCGGAAATGATCGACTCGCCGACCTTTTCCGACACCGACAGCCACGAGAAACGGAAATACAGCGACAGGCCGATTGCCAGCGCGATCAGCAGGGCCAGCGTGCCGCCCGTGAAGCCCAGCGCATGCGACACGCCGCGCGCGACGGCGTCCCCAACCACGCCGCCCTTGACGCCCGGCAACTGCACCTTGAGCGACCACATGCGCAGCGCTTCGATGCCGCTGCACGACAGCAGGACAAGCACGAAGGCGAACGCGTCCGTGAGCCAGCCAACGCCGCGCGGCGCGTCGTCCTCGTCGTCTTCGCGGCGGGTGATGCGCCGGTAGTTGTCGGAAATATGGCGGCCGAGCAGTACGACCCACCAGTACGTGGATAAACCGAACAGCAGCAGCAGGATGTCCGAAGTTCGCGCGCCGACGCGGCCCGCCCAGTTGGCGATGTGGTCGACCTGCGCGGCATGGGTCCAGCTCGGATCGTGCCGGCTGTAGCTGACGAGCGCCATGAGCAGGAACACGCCGAGCGCAACCTGCAGGATCCAGCGGATTTCGGTGAAAAGGCGCGACATGCGGTGCGGCAATGCCTGCGCGCTCGCGGAATAGGGAGCTTTTGCCATTGATCCTGTTGCGTGTGTACCCGATTGGCCGCCCGGGCCGCGGCCGGCGCCTCGCCCGGCGTGGCTTCGGGCCCGATTCCGGCTTCCGGAAACTTCGATCCGGCTTATTGTAAACGCTGTGCCCCGCGTGAGGCTGTAAATGACGGTAACTTGGCCGTTTGGCCACAGAATGCGGTGACAAGCCGGTCTCGAGCGTGCAGCGGCACTATCGGCGCGATCGCAAAGCTTCATGGAGCACGCCGGCGCCCCGACCTTTATAATGCCGCACGGATGCCCATCTATCGAATTGACTCAAGTCGCGCGGCCTCGCATGGGCGAGTCCGGCGCTGTACAAGGATTTCCATCATGCCCGCAACTACCACGAAACACGCCAAGGTTCTGATTCTCGGTTCCGGTCCTGCCGGCTACACGGCAGCGGTCTACGCGGCACGCGCCAATCTGTCCCCAGTGCTCATCACGGGTCTCGCCCAGGGCGGCCAGCTGATGACTACGACCGACGTCGAAAACTGGCCGGCCGACGCCAACGGCGTGCAAGGCCCGGAACTGATGACGCGCTTCCTGGAGCACGCCGAGCGCTTCAACACGGAAATCATTTTCGACCACATCCACACGGCCAAGCTCGATGAGAAGCCGATCCGCCTGATCGGCGACTCGGGCGAATACACCTGCGACTCGCTGATCATCTCGACCGGCGCATCGGCGCAGTACCTCGGCCTGCCGTCGGAAGAAGCGTTCATGGGCAAGGGCGTGTCGGCTTGCGCCACCTGCGACGGCTTCTTCTACAAGCAACAACATGTGGCCGTGATCGGCGGCGGCAATACCGCGGTCGAGGAAGCGCTCTACCTGGCCGGCATCGCCAAGAAGGTCACCGTGATCCATCGCCGCGACAAGTTCCGTGCCGAGCCGATCCTGATCGACCGCCTGCTGGCGAAAGAGAAAGAAGGCGTGGTCGAGATCAAGTGGAACCACACGCTGGACGAAGTAACCGGCGACCAGTCCGGCGTGACCGGCCTGCGCATCAAGCATACGCAAACCGGCGAAACCACTGACATCGCGTTGCAAGGCCTCTTCGTCGCGATCGGCCACAAGCCGAACACGGACATTTTCGCGGGTCAGCTGGAGATGAAGAACGGCTACATCATCACCAAGGGCGGCCTGAACGGTTTCGCCACCGCCACCAGCGTGCCGGGCGTGTTCGCCGCGGGCGACGTGCAGGACCACATCTACCGTCAGGCGATCACCAGCGCGGGCACGGGCTGCATGGCCGCACTCGACGCGCAGCGCTATCTGGAAACCATCAACGAGATGGGCGGCGAGCACGCGATGAGCGCGGAAGCCGAGCGTTAATCGGGCGCGAGCGTCTGCGAGCATCGACGCAACGGTAAAATGGCGGCTGGGTGTGGCCTGGCTGCCTGTTTGAAGAAGGCCGCGGCTGACAAGCCGGCGGCCTTTTTTCTATGCCGGCCGCCACGACACGTCGCGTGATCGATCTACTTTTCCGCGTGTACTACCGATATGCCGAAGAATCAACCTCACCCGAGCGAACCGAAGCGCGCGCGAGTCGTCGCGCAACCCGCGCCCGCAGCGGCTGTGCCCGCCGCCAGGACCAAAGTCGAACCCGCTGCGGGTCTCGCCGGTCTCGGCGCGCTGCGCGATGCATTGAAGGGCGATGCCGAGCGGCGTGAACGCGAACGCACGGCGGCCGCGGCCAAGCAGCGCGAAGCCTCGGCGGACGCCGATCTGTTTCGCCGCGAGATCGGCGCGGTCGCGCCGCTGGCGGCTCCGCCGCGCGCTACGCAACCGCGCAATCCCCCGCCGCCCTTGCCGGTGCAAACCCGGCTCGACGAAGAAGCCGTCCTGCACGAAGCGATCTCGGACGAATTCGACCCCGAGGTCCTGCTCGACACCGACGAAACGCTCTCCTATTGCCGCCCAGGCGTGAGCCAGGAAGTCGTGCGCAAACTGCGGCGCGGCGATTGGATCGTGCAGGCGCAAATCGACCTGCACGGCATGCGGCGCGAGCAAGCGCGCGAGGCGCTGGCCGAGTTCATCCGCGAGTCGGTGAAGCGCGGCCTGCGGTGTTTGCGCGTGATTCACGGCAAGGGTTTGGGATCGATCGGCAAGGAGCCGGTGCTCAAGGGCAAAGTGCGCGCATGGCTCGTGCAGAAGTCCGAGGTCATCGCGTTCTGCCAGGCACGCCCGCACGACGGCGGCGCCGGGGCGGTGGTCGTGCTGTTGCAGCCGGGCGCATCGCCCGCGCACGCCAAGTCCTGACGGAGCCGCGGTGATCCATCCGAGACTGACGCTCGCGCTGACCATCATGGAGGCGCTGGCGCTTTTCTCTTACGCCATCTCCGGTCTCATCGAGGCGAAAACCCGCCGGCTCGACGCCGTGGGCACGTTTCTCGTGGCTATCGCCACGGCCTTTGGCGGCGGCACGCTGCGCGACGTGCTGCTGGAGCGGCGGCCCTTCTACTGGGTCGAGCACCAGGATTATCTGATCGCGATCTTCGTGATGTCGCTGTTCGCGCCCAAGGTGTTGCAGATGACCTCGCGCCTGCTCTCCGAGCGGGTGCTGCTGGTAGCGGACGCCGTGGGTCTCGGTTTGTTCAGCATTGCCGGCACCTCACTCGCGCACGACGCGCAAATGCCGTGGTTCACGTCGGTAATGATGGGTGTGCTGACGGGTGTGTTCGGCGGCGTGATTCGCGACGTGCTGTGCAATGAGGTGCCGCTGATCCTGCGCGACTCTCGGCCTTACGCCACGTGCGCTTTTGTAGGCTGCTGGCTGTATGTGCTGCTCGACTATGCGAACGTCGACACCGTATACAGCGTGCTGATCGCCACCGGTTTTATCCTGCTTGCCAGGCTCGTGACGTTCCGCTTCAACGTTCGCCTGCCGCATTGACGGCATCGGCCCCACGATCGGCGCATCTCCCGCGAACGGAGCATGCGCCGCCTCGCGAACTGACGTCGCGAACTTACTTGTTGGTCGCCAGCGCACCCGCGCTCTTCGAGCCGCCGAACAGCGCCGTCAGGTAGGCCGAGTTGTTGTTCATGGTCGCCATCAGCTTGTTGAGGGCCGTGAACTGGCTCTGATACTGCTTGGTCAGCTGCGTGGCGTAGTCGGCGAGCGTGTTCTGCTGCGTGGTGACGCTTTTCAGATCGGCGTTCAGCGCGCTGTTGCGAGTGTCGATGATGCCGCCCGTGCGCGTGAACTCCGTGATGCTCTTGTTCAGTTTGGCGCCAATGCCATCGGTCGAATTGAACAGCGCGGCAACCCGCGCCGGATTGTTGCTGAGCGCAGCGCTCAGGGCCGTATTGTTGACCACCAGCGTGCCGCCGGCCGGATCGCCCTTCAGCGTGATGCCGATATGCGCGAGGCTCACCACCGACGTGCCCTTGCCGACGCCACCGCCGACAATCGACGCCAGTGCGTTCTTGATCGTCATCAGCGTCGAGTCGCCGAGCAGCGCGCCAGCGCTCTTCGACGATTTGTCATACGAGGACAGCTTGTTGACCGTCGTGACGACGGTGTTGTAAAGGTTGGCGAAATTCGTGATCGCCGTGTTCTGCGCCGTGGTGTCCGGTGCGACGGTCAGCGTCTGCGGATTGCCGACCGAGGCGCTCGACACATTCAGCGTGACGCCGGCAATCGCGTCGGTCACGGCGTTGCTGGCACTGCGCGCCTCAATCCCGCCGATGCTCAGCAGCGCGTCCTGCGCGCCCTCGCTCTGGTGCCACGCCTTGTTGGTATCGGACGAGACGATCGAGGACGCCGCGCCGTTCGCACCGGGCGTGGAGGTCACGCCGAGACTCGACAGACCTGCGTCGTTCTGCACGTTGCTCGCCACCACGTTGATCGTGTTGGCCGCGCCGCTCACGGCCGAGCGCAGCACGAGGTGGGCGCCGCCGGTGCCGGTCACGATGGTGGCCGTGACGCCGGGATTGTTGGCGGCCTTATTGATGGCGGCGGCGATACCGCTCAAGGTGTTGTTGGTGCTGTCGATCGCAACGTCCATCGACTTGCCGCCGAGCGAAATGGTCAGCTTGCCGGTGCCCAGTTGCGTGGTGGCGCCGAACGCCGCCGACGACAGGCTTTGCGACGCCGCGATCTGCGTGACGTCGATCGTGTAGCTGCCGGCCACGGCGCCGGCGCCCGCTTTCGGGTCGATGCCCTTGCCGCTCGCGGTGGCCGCGAAGGTCGAGAGCGTGGTGCCGTCCGAGAGATTCTTGATGGCCGCCTGCAAGGCGCTGAGCGCCGAACTCAACGCGCCGTAGGCAGACAGGATGGTGGTATCGCTCGTCTGCTTCGCCTTGAGCGCGGCCGTCTGACCGGCCGTCTTCGCGTTCACGAGGGCCGACACGAGGGTGGCCACATCCATCGACGAGTTGCCGGTCGAACCGCTGATAATGGATTGCGCAGCCTGCTGAACCTGGCTCTGCGCGTTGCTGGTCGCGCTGTTCACCGACGATGTGTTGATCGTAGACATGCCAAGACTCCCCGTGCGCCGAATGTTTTGCTATTGATTGAGTGACGCCCCGGGCCTGCTTTTTATTGCGCCTTCTTTCCGGTTATAGCGGCGTCTCTTACAAAGTTTTCAAATGTTACACCATCTTTCTTCATAGTTTTGTGTCGTTTTGTCGTAAGAAAGGATGCCCGCGGACGCCGCTGTCGATTCGCCCGCGTGCCGTTCGTCGTCAGGTAAACGGCCTGCCGGCCGCCGACTTGCCGCGCTGCATCCCGCAACCGCGCAACTGCCCGAGGTGATCACGATGACCCTGAAGCTCTATGCCCATCCGTTCTCGTCTTACTGCCAGAAGGTCCTGACCGCGCTCTACGAAAACGGCACGCCGTTCGAGTGGCGCCTGCTGTCGCACGACGACCCGCAGGTCATGGCCGAATTCGCCGCGCTTTGGCCCATCAAGCGCTTTCCGGTGCTGGTCGACGGCAGCCGGACGGTGATGGAGGCGAGCGTCATCATCGAATATCTCGGTCTCTATCATCCCGGCCCGGTGCAGCTGCTGCCGGCCGACGCCCGCGCAGCGCTGGAGGTGCGCAGCATGGACCGCTTCTTCGACAACTACGTTTCGACGCCGCAGCAGAAAATCGTCTATGACAGCATGCGGCCCGAGCCGGAGCGCGACGCGCGCGCGGTGGCCGATGCACGCGCCATGCTCGACACCGCGTACGGCTGGCTCGACAAGGTGATGGCCGAACGCGAATGGGCCGCGGGCGACACCTTCAGCCTCGCCGATTGCGGCGCCGGACCGTTCCTGTTCTACGCGGACTGGACGCACGCGATCGGCCCGGCGTTCCCGCACGTGCTCGCCTATCGCAAGCGCCTGCTGGCGCGGCCCTCGTTCGCCCGCGCGGTCGATGAAGCGCGCCCCTATCGGCCGTTCTTCCCGCTCGGCGCGCCCGACCGGGATTGAGCGCGACATGCCGTGGCGCGGGCGGGCGCGCCACGGCACGCCGCCCGCTCGCCATCATCAAATGCGACAACATTTTTTCCAGCCTATACACTTCACTTCGAAACCTACTTCCGGCAATCACCCATAAGGCACAACATGGACCGTTTCGAAGCGATGGAGATATTTACGCGTGTGGTGGAAGCGAACAGCTTCACCAAAGTATCCGAATCGCTCGACCTGCCGCGCGCCAAAGTCAGCCGCACCATCCAGGCGCTGGAGGAGCACGTCGGCGTGCGCCTCTTGAACCGCTCGACGCGCCAGGTCAGCGTGACCGAGGACGGCGCGCTGTTCTACGAGCGCTGTGTGCGCATCCTCGCCGACGTCACCGACGCTGAATCGTCGCTGTCGAACAAGCGCGAAAATCCGGCCGGCACGATCCGCGTGGATACGTCCGGCACGCTGGCCCGCGCGCTGCTGCTTCCGGCGCTCGACGATTTCTACCAGCAATACCCCGAGATCGACGTGCGGCTCGGCCTCGCCGATCGCAATATCGACCTGATTCAGGACGGCGTGGATTGCGTGATCCGCATGGGCACGCCGGAAGAGTCGAGTCTCGTCGCGCGGCGCATCGGCCACTCGCGGATCGTGACGTGCGCGTCGCCCGCGTATCTGGCGAAATACGGCACCCCCACCACGCTCGAAGAGTTGAGCGAGCATCGCGCGGTCAACTACGTGTCCGCGCGCAGCGGCAAGACCTTTCCGTTCGAGTACGAGGTGGACGGCGAGATCGCCAAGGTAACGCTGAAGAGCGTGCTGGCGGTGAACGACGGCAGTGTGTACATCGGCGCGGCCGCGCTCGGACACGGCATCATCCAGCCCTCGCGTTTCATGGTCGCGGATCTGATCCAGCAAGGCGCGCTGCAGGAGATTCTCACCAACTATACGACCCCAGGCACGCCGCTTTCGGTGCTCTACGCGCATCGCCGCAATCTGAGTTCGCGGCTGCGCGCATTCATCGAATGGGTAACCGAACTGGCACGCAACAATCCGGATCTGCGCCTCGCGGAATAGTCACGGATCCGTCAGGCCGCAAAAAGCAGAAGCCCCATGCGTCTCGCAACGCATGGGGCTTTTTCAATTCAAGCAGACTTCGCGATCAGGCAATCCGCTCTTCGTTCGACGGATCGAACAGAACCGCCTTCGACGTATCGAACAGCAGCGTGGTGTTGGTCAGCGGCTGCGGATTCGAGGCCGGGTGCACGCGGCTCACCACGCGCTTGCCGTTGACCTGCGCGAACACCAGCGTGTCCGGGCCGGTCGGCTCGATCACGTCGACCTTCACTTCGATAGGCTGCAGCTTCGCGTTGTCGCCATGCGCGCCGCGCGCGTCGGTAATACGCTCCGGGCGCAAGCCAAGAATCACGTCACGGCCCACGTGCGACTTCACCTTCGCCGTGTCGAACGGCAGGTTCAGCGCGGTACGCGCGACACCCGTATCGAGTTCGAGCGCGACACCCGCTCCCTGCTCCACCAGCTTGCCCTGAATGAAGTTCATCGGCGGCGCGCCGATAAAACCGGCCACGAACAGATTGGATGGCGAGTCGTAAATCTCCTGCGGTGCGCCGAATTGCTGCACGATGCCGTCTTTCATCACCGCGATGCGGTCGCCGAGCGTCATCGCTTCGATCTGATCGTGCGTCACGTAGACGATCGTCGTGCCGAGGCGCTGATGCAGCAGCTTGATCTCGGAGCGCATCTCGATACGCAGCTTCGCGTCGAGATTCGACAGCGGCTCGTCGAACAGGAACATGACCGGATCGCGCGCGAGCGCACGGCCCATTGCCACGCGCTGGCGCTGGCCGCCGGAAAGCTGGCCCGGCTTGCGGTCCAGCAGGTGCGTGATCTGCAGCGTGTTCGAGACGCGGTCGACGATCTGCGTCTGCTCCTGCTTCGGCACCTTGCGGATGTTCAGACCGAACGAGATGTTCTCGCGCACCGTCATGGACGGATACAGCGCGTACGACTGGAACACCATGGCGATGTCGCGATCTTTCGGCGACAGGTTGTTCACCGTCTTGCCGTCGATCTGGATCTCGCCCTTGGTCACGGTTTCGAGGCCGGCAATCATGTTGAGCAGCGTCGATTTCCCGCAGCCCGAACCGCCGACGAGAATCAGGAACTGGCCGTCTTCGATGTCGATATTGACACCCTTCAGAACCGGCACCCCGTTCGGGTAGGTCTTGTACACGTCACGGATGGAAAGGCTTGCCATGCTGTGAATCCTCTTTGTCTCTGGTACTGCTTGAAAACGTCTTGTCGGGTGCCGACGGCGCTCATCTGCTGATATGCGCCGCCGCGCTCGGATAGTTCAGCCGTGGTTTAGCCCTTCACTGCGCCGGCCGTCAGACCGCGTACGAAATAGCGTCCGGCAACGATGTAGACCAGCAAGGTCGGCAACGCGGCGATGATCGCGCCGGCCATGTCCACGTTGTATTCCTTCACGCCGGTCGAGGTGTTCACGAGGTTGTTCAGCGCCACTGTGATCGGCATCGAATCGACGCCGGAGAACACGATACCGAACAGGAAGTCATTCCAGATCTGCGTGAATTGCCAGATCAGGCACACCATGAAAATCGGCAGCGACACCGGCAGCAGAATCTTCGTGAAGATCGTGAAGAAGCCCGCGCCGTCGATCCGCGCGGCCTTCACGAGTTCAGCCGGAATGCTCACGTAGAAGTTGCGGAAGAACATCGTGGTGAAAGCGATACCGTAGATCACGTGCACCACCACCAGGCCGGTCGTCGTGTTCGACAGGCCGAGGAAGCCTTCGAAACGCGCCATGGGCAACAGGATGGCCTGGAACGGAATGAAGCAGCCCACCAGCAGCATCGTGAAGATCGGATCGGCGCCACGGAAACGCCAGTGCGTGAGCACATAGCCGTTGAACGCGCCGATGATCGACGAGATCAGCACGGCGGGAATCACCATCCGCACCGAGTTCATGAAGAACGGCTGCATGCCGTCGCAGCGCACGCCCGTACAGGCGCCGCTCCATGCCTTGATCCACGGATCGACGGTCCAGTGCGAAGGCGGCGTGAGCAGATTGCCCGTGCGCAGCTGGTCGATGTCCTTGAACGACGTCGACAGCATGACGTACAGCGGGAACAGGAAATACAGGGCAAACAGAATCAAGGCCGCATAAATGACGGCACGGCTGATCGTCATCTTAGGCTGCATTGCGGGTGCTCCTCGATTCCAGATACATCAGCGGCACGAGCACGGCGACGACGGTGGCGAGCATCATCATCGACGATGCCGCGCCGACGCCCAGCTGCCCGCGATTGAACGAAAACGTGTACATGAAAATAGCCGGCAGCGACGAAGACGTGCCCGGGCCGCCCGCGGTCAACGCCACGACCAGGTCGAAGGTCTTGATCGTGATGTGGCAGAGAATCAGCAGCACCGAGAAGAACACCGGGCGCATGCTCGGAATCACGATCTTGCGGTAGATGGTGGGCAAGCCGGCGCCGTCCATCTGCGCGGCCTTGAAGATTTCACCGTCGACACCGCGCAAGCCCGCGAGGAACAGCGCCATCACGAAACCGGTGGACTGCCACACCGCCGCGACCACGACGCAGAAAATCGCCTTGTCCGGGTCGCCGAGCCAGCTGAACGAAAAACTCGTCCAGCCCCAGTCGTGGAACACCTTTTCGAGGCCGATGCTCGGCGTCATGATCCACTGCCACGCCGTACCGGTGACGATGAACGACAGCGCCATCGGGTAGAGAAACACGGCGCGCAGCGCACCTTCATTGCGGATCTGCTGATCGAGCAGGATGGCGAGGAAGAGGCCAAGGCCGATACAGATAGCGATGAACGGGATGCCGAACCAGCCCAGGTTCGCAGCCGAGGTCCAGAACACGTCGTTATCGAACAGTTCGCGATAGCGGTCGAGACCGACAAATTCATAACGCGGCATCAGTCGCGAATTGGACAGCGACAGATAGCCGGTAATTGCGATGAAGCCATACACGAAGATCAGGCTGATCACGACGCTGGGTGCGAGCACCAGCTTCGGAATCCAGCGATCGGCAAGGGCCGCCATGGGCGACGCGCGGCGGGAGGCGGTGGCCGTTTTCCCGTTTCCGCTGATGGAAGCAGTCACTACTTGACTCCTGCTGAAACTGTACCGCCGGGACATTCACGCTGGGACAGCGCTCGACCGCAACGGCATAGGTGTGAGTCCATGAAACCTGCATGAAACCCGAGTGAGGCCGCCTGCTGCCAATGCAATCAGCGACTTGAAGGGCGCGCCCGGCGCCCGTTGCTGCAACGACCGGGCGCGCCGCTTCGCTTACTTCACTTACTTGGTCTTCGCTGCCTTCGCGAGCGCGGCAACCGCGCTCTTCGAATCCTGCTGCGAGTTCATGAACTTCGTGACCACGTCCGAGATCGCGCCGGCTGCTGCATCCGGTTGCGCCATGCCGTGTGCCAGCGAAGGCACATAGCCGCCCGACTTGATCGCCACTTGTTCATCCGCGTACGACTTCTTCGCGCAGTCGTCGAACTTGGCCATCGACACGCCCAAACGCACCGGGATCGAGCCCTTGTTCAGGCTGAACTGTTCCTGGAAGTCCGGCGACATGATCGTCTTCGCCAACGCGAGCTGACCCGGCGTTGCGCCCGTCTGGCCCTTCTGCTGGAAGAACACGAACGAGTCGACGTTGAACGTGTAAGCCTTTTCCGTGCCCGGAACCGCAGCGCAGACGTAGTCCGAGCCCGCCTTCTTGCCGGCGTTGGCGAATTCGCCCTTCGCCCAGTCGCCCATGAACTGCATGCCAGCCTTGCCGTTGATGACCATGGCCGTGGCCAGGTTCCAGTCACGGCCCGTGCGGCCCGCGTCGAAGTAGCCCTGAATCTTGCGGACCGTGTCGAACACGCCGACCATCTGGTCCGACGTCAGGGTCTTCTCGTCGAGATCGACCAGCGCCTTCTTGTAGAAAGCCGGGCCTTGCGACAGCACGACGTCTTCCCACAACGTCAGGTCTTGCCACGGCTGACCGCCCATGGCGATCGGCTGGATGCCCGCGGCTTTCATCTTGTCGGCCACCGCGAAGAATTCAGGCCACGTGGTCGGCACCTTGCCGCCGGCCTTGTCGAGTGCCGCCTTGTTGATGTACAGCCAGTTCACGCGATGCACCGAGAACGGCGCGCCCACGTAGTGACCGTCCGCGTGCATGATCTTGTCGATTTCCGGCGGGAGGTTCTTCTTCCAGTCGCCGGCAGCCGCGTCGATCGGCACCAGCACGCCTTGCGATGCCCAGTCCTGGATCAGCGGACCCTTGATCTGCGCGGCGCTCGGCGCGTTGCCCGAGATCACCTGCGTCTTGAGTGCCGTCATGGCAGCCGCGCCGGCGCCACCCGCAACCGCAAAGTCCTTCCACGTGTAACCCTGCTTCGTCATGTCGTCCTTGAGGACGCCGACGGCTTTCGATTCACCGCCCGAAGTCCACCAGTGCAACACTTCGATCGACTCGGCAGCCTGCACCGCCGAGACGCCACACATCAGACCTGCGGCGCACAAAGCGCCCATGATCGCGCGAAATTTCATTGCTTATCTCCTCCAGACACCTGAACAAAAAACAAATGACCCCTGATATCGCCAGGGTGCTGTGGTTGGTTCAAACAGGCAAAACACAGGGCGATCGAGCACGGTCGGGCGCATGCGCGATGCATGTGCCGGCGGACCGGTGTCCGTCCGCTGGAAGCTCAAGAGATGAGTGGTTCGGGATGCAACTGACTGTCTCCTCTTTTGATTTTTGCCTGCCCGCGTCGCGCGCGGCAGACTCGAGGTGCCTTGCACGTCAACTCAGGCAACCGTCCTGCCGCCGCTCAACGCCCCGGCTTTCCGTAAAGGCCGCCGGGCTTGCTGGCACGTGCTGACACGCAATGTCCGTTAACATGCAGGGGACGCCTGCCGACTTGGAAAAGCGTGCGTCCTGATCCTCAGCGCACGCTTTTTTCATCGATTTAGCGCTACCTCTTGATTTGGATTGTAGTTAAACTACAATTCAGTGTCAAAAAATATTTTATCGGACTACGGTCGCCCTTCCGCTCACCCCGGCGGCCTCACGACATCGACGGAGA
Source organism: Paraburkholderia ginsengiterrae (assembly GCF_001645125.1). Lineage (GTDB taxonomy): Bacteria > Pseudomonadota > Gammaproteobacteria > Burkholderiales > Burkholderiaceae > Paraburkholderia > Paraburkholderia ginsengiterrae. The sequence goes on from NZ_LXKA01000393.1 coordinate 135,801, forward strand.
CTCATGCAAACCGACTCAAGTTTCACCTTCGTTCTCTTTGGCGGAACCGGCGACCTGTCGATGCGCAAGATCCTGCCGGCACTGTATGAAGCACACCGTGCAGGCGGCATGCTGGCCGACAGCGGCAAGATCGTCGCGGTGGCGCGCCACATCGAGGATCGCGGCGAATACCTGCAGTGGGTGAACGAGCACGTCAAACCGCATGTATCGAAGAACGGTCTTGACGAAACGGCATGGGCGAGCTTTCTCGCGCGCATCGAGTTCGCGAAGATCGACCTCGGCAATCCGGACGACTTCGTGCTGCTGCGCGACGCGATCAAGGACCTGCCCGGCATTCGCGTTTTCTATCTGGCCACCGGCCCTTCGCTGTTCGTGCCGATCTGCCACGCGCTGGCGTCGGTGGGGCTGAACGCGAACTCGCGTATCGTGCTGGAGAAGCCGCTCGGCTACGACCTCAAATCGTCCAACGCGATCAACGACGCAGTCGGCGAGATCTTCGCGGAAGAACAGATCTACCGGATCGACCACTACCTCGGTAAAGAACCGGTGCAGAACCTGCTCGCGCTGCGCTTCGGCAACGTGCTGTTCGAGCCGATGTGGCGCCGCGAGTGGGTCGAGAGCATTCAGATCACGATTGCGGAAGAACTCGGTGTGGAAGCGCGCGGCGATTTCTACGACAATACCGGCGCGCTGCGCGACATGGTGCAGAACCATTTGCTGCAACTGCTTTCCATCGTTGCGATGGAGCCGCCGCATTCCATGGATTCGGACTCGGTGCGCGACGAAAAACTGCGCGTGCTGCGGGCATTGAAGCCGATCGATCCGCGCGATATCGGCAAGGTTGCCGTGCGCGGCCAGTATCATTCGGGCGTGATCCGCGGCACCGCGGTGCCGGCGTACGCAACCGAGGCCGGCGTGAAGCCGGACAGCGCGACCGAAACCTTTGTCGCGCTGAAGGTCGAGATCGAGAACTGGCGCTGGGCCGGCGTGCCGTTTTTCCTGCGCACGGGCAAGCGGCTGGCCGATCGCGTCGCGGAGATCGTGGTGAATTTTCGTGCGGTGCCGCATTCGGCGCTGGGCGCCTCCGCGCTGCGCGCCGGCGCGAATCGTCTGGTGATCCGCCTGCAGCCGAACGAAACCATCCGTCTCTACTGTCTAGCGAAGCAGCCCGGCGAAGGCATGAACCTCGCCAGCGTGCACCTCGATCTCGCGTTCGACCAGTTCTTCCGCGAAGGGCAGATGGAGGCGTATCAGCGTCTGCTGCTCGACGTGATCAACGGCCGCCTCGCGCTGTTTGTGCGGCGCGACGAGCAGGAAGCCGCGTGGCGCTGGGTCGAACCGATCCTGGACGAATGGAAGACCTCGACCAAGCCGCCCAAGCCGTACGCGTCGGGCACGTGGGGACCGGCCGCGGCGAGCGCGATGCTTGCGCAGCACGGCACCTGCTGGCTCGAAGAAGAGAATTGAAACACGGCGGCACGTTGTGTTCGATTGAATACGACCCGCCGCCTGACAGCACGACCGACGAACTGAACGGAATGGCGCCGGTATCACGAATGCGCCTGCAGGCCATCCGCCTTGCAGGCATCGCGTGAAAGCAGCACGGCACATTCCGCAGATCCAACAAGAAAGCAGCACGGAGGAGAAGTGATCCAGCTTCACGCTTTCGACGATCAACGCGCCCAATCCGACGCGTTGGCGAAAGCGGTCGGCGACGCTTTACAAGCGTCGCTCGCCGCACAGGCGGCCGCATCTGCCGCGCCTTCCGCGCCTACCCAGAGCGCGCGCCCGGCCATGCTCGCAGTGTCCGGCGGCAGCAGCCCGCGCCCATTCCTGCAGACCTTGTCCACGCAAGCCTTCGACTGGTCACGCATTGCCGTGACGCTGGTCGACGACCGCTGGGTGCCGGAATCAGATGGCGCGAGCAACTCGCAGCTGGTGCATGCCACGCTGCTGCAGAACGCCGCGAAGAACGCCATGTTCTGGCCGCTCGCGGACACCACCCAGGATCTGAACGCGCACGTTGCCGCGCTGAACGCCGACCCGCGCTTTAGCGCCGTGCCGGACGTCGCGATTCTCGGCATGGGCGAAGACGGCCACACCGCGTCGATCTTCGCCGACGCCCCTGAATGGGACCACGCGATCACCACCGCCGAGCGCTTCGTCGCCGTGCACCCGGGCAGCGCGCCGCATGCGCGCGTGAGCTGGTCGCTGTCCGCGTTGAAAGAAGTGAAGCACCTGTTTCTGCTGATCGCCGGACCGCGCAAGATGGACGTGCTGAATGCCGCCACCGCTGCGCTACAAAAAAATGCCATCTCACAGTTGGCAAACGACAAGGGAGTGAGACTCGATGTCTACTGGTGTGCAAACTAAGACTGTGCCGGGCGCGGGTCAGCACGCCGATGGACCCAGGCTGCTGGCCGACATCGGCGGCACCAACGCGCGCTTCGCGCTGGAGACAGGCCCGGGCGAAATCGGCTCGGTGCTCGTTTATCCGTGCGCGGACTATCCGGGCGTGGCCGAAGTCATCAAGAAGTATCTGAAGGACACCAAGATCGGCCGCGTGAATCATGCGGCGATCGCGATTGCGAACCCGGTCGACGGCGATCAGGTCCGCATGACGAACCACGACTGGAGCTTTTCGATCGAAGCCACGCGCCGCGCGCTCGGCTTCGACACGCTGCTGGTGGTGAACGACTTTACCGCGCTGGCCATGGCGCTGCCCGGCCTCACCGACGCGCAGCGCGTGCAGGTGGGCGGCGGCACGCGCCGTCCGAACAGCGTGATCGGCCTGCTCGGCCCGGGCACCGGCATGGGCGTGTCCGGCCTGATTCCTGCCGACGACCGCTGGATCGCGCTCGGCAGTGAAGGCGGCCACGCCACCTTTGCGCCGGCCGACGAACGCGAAGACATCGTGCTGCAATACGCGCGCAAGAAGTGGTCGCATGTGTCGTTCGAACGGGTAGCCGCGGGCCCTGGCATCGAGGTGATTTACCGCGCGCTCGCGGGACGTGACAAGAAGCGTGTGGCGTCGAACGTCGACACGATCGAGATCGTCAAGCGCGCGCTCGACGGCGAGCCGCTCGCGGCCGAATCCGTGGATGTGTTTTGCGGCATTCTCGGCACCTTCGCGGGCAATATCGCGGTGACGCTCGGCGCGTTGGGCGGCATTTATATCGGCGGTGGCGTGGTGCCGCGGCTTGGCGAGTTCTTCGAACGCTCGTCGTTTCGTCAGCGCTTCGAGGCTAAAGGCCGTTTCGAGGCCTATCTTCAGAACGTGCCGACGTATGTGATTACCGCTGAATATCCCGCGTTCCTCGGTGTGTCGGCGATTCTCGCCGAGCAGTTGTCGAACCGTACGGGCGGTAGTTCATCGGCAGTGTTCGAGCGGATTCGCCAGATGCGCGACGCGTTGACGCCGGCCGAGCGCCGCGTGGCCGATCTCGCGTTGAATCATCCGCGCTCGATCATCAACGATCCGATTGTCGACATCGCCCGCAAGGCCGATGTGAGTCAGCCGACGGTGATCCGTTTTTGCCGTTCGCTCGGCTGCCAGGGCTTGTCGGATTTCAAGCTGAAGCTGGCAACCGGATTGACCGGCACGATTCCGGTTAGTCATAGCCAGGTGCATCTTGGTGATACCGCTACTGACTTTGGCGCGAAGGTGCTGGATAACACGGTGTCGGCGATTTTGCAGTTGCGCGAGCATCTGAATTTCGAGCATGTCGAGCGGGCTATTGATTTGTTGAATGGTGCGCGGCGTATTGAGTTTTATGGGCTCGGCAATTCGAATATCGTCGCGCAGGATGCGCATTACAAGTTCTTCCGGTTTGGGATTCCTACTATTGCCTACGGCGATCTGTATATGCAGGCGGCGTCTGCTGCATTGCTTGGCAAGGGGGACGTGATTGTTGCCGTGTCCAAGTCAGGGCGTGCGCCTGAGCTGTTGCGGGTGCTGGATGTTGCCATGCAGGCTGGGGCTAAGGTGATTGCTATTACTTCAAGCAATACGCCGCTGGCTAAGCGGGCTACTGTGGCGCTTGAGACCGATCACATTGAGATTCGCGAGTCGCAGTTGTCGATGATTTCGCGGATTCTTCATTTGGTCATGATTGATATTCTGGCTGTTGGAGTTGCTATTCGGCGGGCCGTGCCTAGTGCTGATGTGGCTGAGACTGTTGCTCGCGCGCGCGCGGGGGCTGATGATGATGCTAGTGCTGTGCTCGATTGGTTGAGTCATGGGGCGGCTTCTTCTGCTCGTGACTAGTAGTTGGGTTTTTTGCTTTTTGCGGCGGTATGGTGGTTGATGCTGGGCTTTTCTTGAGTTCACGGTTTGCTGATTTTTTGTGTTGGCCTTTCCTTGAATTCACGGTGGTCTATTAGCGTTGCCCCTGTGCGGGGCGGCACCTACTTTCTTTGCCGCGGCAAAGAAAGTAGGCAAAGAAAGCCGCTTCACACCGCTAATTCTTAAGCGGGTCCCCTGGCTTGGAGGGGACAGTGGCTCATCTGGAATCCGTGCCCTCGCACACTCCGCCTTAGTGACAAGGCAGTCATACTTCCGGCGGCGCTGCGCGCGCCGCGGCGGTAGTTCATCAAACATCGGTGATTTACCAGGCTGCTGTACTTCATCAAACCTTGGTCAGCCCATCGATTCGGCATACTTATCAAATTTTCGGCCCACTCCGGCACCTCGCCGGGGCGAAGCCGAGGGCCTCCACCACCTCTAACGAAGCCACTGGTTTTTCGGGCGAACCGTTCCGGCGAGCGCGTAGCGCGAGGCGGGAAGTATGACGGCCTTGCCACGAACGCGGAGTACGCGAGACGGCAGATTCCAAATGCACCACTACCCCCTCCAAGCCAGGGGACCCGCTTAAGAATTTGCGGTGTGAAGCGGCTTTCTTTGCCTACTTTCTTTGCCGCGGCAAAGAAAGTAGGTGCCGCCCCGCACAGGGGCAACGCTAATAGACCACCGTGAATTCAAGGAAAGGCCAACAAACCCCACAAACAAACCACTAACGGACCAAGGAAAGGCCAACACCACAAGGCACACCGCCCCAAAACCCAAAAAAGCGATAATAGAACCCCCACCGCCGCAGGCAAAAAGCACCCAGCAATGATCATCCGCCCCCACCTCCACTGGTTCCGCATGCTGCTAGCTTGGCGAGGCTCCGTTCTCCCACAATTGCTCCCGCGCCTGGCCCTGATCTTCTGCATCTCGATCATCGCGGTCGCCGCCCACGACCACCTGCTGCCGATCTCGCTAAACCTGAACACCACCGCGCCTTTCTCCCTTGTCGGCATTGCCCTCGCGGTCTTTCTCGGCTTCCGGAACAACGCCAGCTACGACCGCTGGTGGGAAGCCCGCAAACTCTGGGGACAATTGCTGAACGAGTCGCGCTCGCTCACCCGCCAGGCCCTCACACTGCCAACAAAGCAATTAGCAAAAGAAGACGTCAAAGAATTCCTCACAGCGCTCGGCGCCCTCCCCCACGCGCTGCGTCATCAACTGCGCCAGAGCGATCCGCGCGAAGACCTCGCAGATCGCCTGCCCCGAGCGCTCTTCGAGCGCGTCATAGCGTCGCGCTACAAACCGGCAACCTTGCTGCTCGCCCTCGGCGAATGGGTGCAACGCCACGCGCAAGCAGGCGCGATCGATCCAATAGCTGTTATCGCCTTCGATCGGAATCTGAATGGAATCTCGGATGTGATCGGCGGATGCGAGCGTATCGCCTCGACGCCGCTGCCGTTCGCCTACTCGGTGATGATTCACCGCACGGTGTACTTCTTCTGCGCGTCCCTGCCGTTTGGCCTGGTGGACAGCATCGGCATCTTCACGCCGGTCTTCGCGGTGTTCGTCGCGTACACCTTCATGGCGCACGAAGCCATCGCATCGCAGATCGAAGAACCCTTCGGCACTGACGACAACGACCTCGCACTCAACACGATGTCCATCGTGATCGAGGACGCCATGCGGGATCTGCTCGGAGAACCGGCATCTGCAGCGCTACCGAGCGCGGAAGAGCAAAGCTACATCCTCAATTAAGCAAGCCGGGCCAGAAACGCGCCGGGCGCGCTCAACTGTTGCCGACCGTTTCCGACAGGCGCTTGAGCGTCGCCACGCGTGCACCGATGATATCGATGCGGCTGTGCTCGTCGATTACCGGCGTGGTGGCGTCGAGATAGGCGCCCCAAGCCTTCTGCGCGCGCGTCAGCGTCGGACGCAAGCGCGCCGGCATCTTCGACTCCAGGCGCCGGTAGTAGCGGTTCAGATCGAACATCGCATGTTCGCATTGCGCATCCGCGCGGCACGCGCGCGGGCGGACCGGCGGATCGCCGCCGCCGGCGCTGGCCTGCGCCACCGCGCTACGCAGCGCGAGCGCCCGGTCGCGCACCGGCTGCAACTGCATATCGGCTTCGGCGATCTCGTACATCGAGCCGTGCGTCGTCGCGAACACGGCCGTCAGCAATTGCTTTTCTACCTCGCGCGACGCCTGCCAGCTCGTCTGGCTCTTTTCCCACAGCTTGCGCTGCGCGGGCGGCAACTTCGGCTGAAGCTGCTGCCACGCGTTGTCCAGCGCGGTCTTCCAGGCGATCCGCGCGTTGTCCATGCACTGCACCTGTCCCGTTGTCGACGACATGTCGCTGCGCGCCAGACACGTTCGCATCGACGCGTCGATCGGATCGGCAGCGGCGACTTCGGCGTGCGCGGCAGGCGACACCACGCCGAACACCGCCGCCGACGCCACCGATGCGACGACCAGCGCGCACCACGCGCGCCGCCGTCCGCCGACGCCCAACCGGGACATCACTCGCCCCATCGTCAGGCGCGCACGCAGTCGACGAAGTATTCGACGCGCCCGTTGATCGTTTCAGCGACAAGCCCGTGGATGTCCGTGTGGAAACCCGGGAAACGCTCGTTGAACTCGCGCGCGAAACGCAGATAGTTGACGATGGTCCTGTTGAAGCGCTCGCCCGGAATCAGCAGCGGAATGCCCGGCGGATACGGCGTCAACAGAATCGACGTGACACGGCCTTCGAGTTCGTCGATAGGCACGCGGTCGATCTCGCGGTGCGCTAGCTTCGCGAACGCGTCGGACGGCTTCATGGCCGGTTCCATGCTCGACAGGTACATCTCGGTCGTCAGGCGCGCAATGTCGTTCGCGCGGTAGACGCTGTGAATCTGCTGGCACAGATCGCGCAGGCCGACCCGCTCGTACATCGGATGATGCGAAACGAACTCGGGCAGCACGCGCCACAGCGGCTGGTTGTTGTCGTAGTCGTCCTTGAACTGCTGCAGTTCGGTGACCATCGAGTTCCAGCGGCCCTTGGTAATGCCGATCGTGAACATGATGAAGAACGAGTACAGCCCCGTCTTCTCGACAATGATGCCGTGCTCGGCCAGATACTTCGTGACGATCGCGGCCGGAATGCCGGACTCGCCGAAGCCGCCGTCCATGTCCAGACCCGGCGTGACGATCGTCGCCTTGATCGGGTCGAGCATGTTGAAGCCTTCGGCCAGCGGACCGAAACCGTGCCATGCGTCGTCCGGGCGCAGCATCCAGTCTTCGCGCGAGCCGATGCCCTCTTCGGCGAACTGATCCGGGCCCCACACCTTGAAGAACCAGTCGTCGCCGTACTCGGCGTCGACCTTGGTCATCGCGCGGCGGAAGTCGAGCGCCTCGGCAATCGATTCCTCGACGAGCGCGGTGCCGCCCGGCGCTTCCATCATCGCCGCGGCCACGTCGCACGAGGCGATGATCGCGTATTGCGGGCTGGTCGACGTGTGCATCAGATACGCTTCATTGAAGCGATGCTTGTCGAAGCGGCTCTCCTTCGAATCCTGCACGACGATCTGCGAAGCCTGCGAAATACCGGCCAGCAGCTTGTGCGTGGAGTGCGTGGCGAACACCAGCGCGCCGATCCGCGGACGGCCCGCGCCGATCGCGTGCATGTCCTGATAGAACTCGTGGAATTCCGCGTGCGGCAGCCAGGCTTCGTCGAAGTGCAGCGTGTCGAGCCAGTCGCCCAGCATGTCCTTGATCATCTCGACGTTGTAGATCACGCCATCGTACGTGCTTTGCGTGATCGTCAGAATACGCGGCTTGAGGTTCGGGTTCTTCGCGAGCGCTTCGCGGGCGAACGGATTGGCCTCGATCTTCCTGCGGATGTTCTCCGGTTCGAACTCGCTGCGCGGAATCGGACCGATGATGCCGAAGTTGTTGCGCGTCGGCGTGAGAAACACCGGAATCGCGCCGGTCATGGTGATCGCGTGCAGGATCGACTTGTGGCAGTTGCGGTCCACCAGCACGATGTCGCCCGGCGCCACCGTGCCGTGCCAGACGATCTTGTTCGAGGTGGACGTGCCGTTGGTCACGAAGAACACGTGGTCCGCGCTGAAGATGCGCGCGGCATTGCGCTCGGACGCCGCGACCGGGCCAGTGTGGTCCAGCAGCTGGCCGAGTTCGTCGACCGCGTTGCACACGTCGGCGCGCAGCATGTTCTCGCCGAAGAACTGATGGAACATCTGGCCGAGCGGGCTCTTCAGGAACGCCACGCCGCCCGAGTGCCCAGGGCAGTGCCACGAGTAGGAGCCTTCGTCCGCGTACTGCACCAGTTCCTTGAAGAACGGCGGCGCGAGCGAATCCAGGTACACCTTGGTCTCGCGGATGATATGGCGCGCCACGAACTCCGGCGTGTCCTCGAACATGTGGATGAAGCCATGCAGTTCGCGCAGGATGTCGTTCGGCAGGTGGCGCGAGGTGCGCGTTTCGCCGTACAGGAAGATCGGAATGTCCGCATTGCGGCGGCGCACTTCCGTCACGAACGCGCGCAGCGCGATGATCGCCGCGGCCAGTTCCGGCGTTTCGCCTTCCACCACCACATTGTCGGTATACGGCAGCAGTTCGTCGTCGTCGATCGAGAGGATGAAGCACGAGGCGCGGCTCGACTGCTGCGCGAACGAAGTCAGATCGCCGTAGCTCGTCAACCCGAGCACTTCCGCGCCTTCTTTCTCGATAGCCTCGGCCAAAGCCCGAATGCCGGAACCCGAGATGTTCTCGGAGCGGAAATCTTCGTCGATGATGACGACGGGAAAACGAAACTTCATGGGCGATTCTCCAAAAAGAACGACCGCTGCCTTGAGTCAGTGCAGCGGTCACCCGAATAGCTGGTGGGTCAGTACGCTGCGGACGTCACGTCTTGGGCAACGTCACGCCGTGCTGACCTTGATATTTGCCGCCGCGATCCGCGTACGACGTCTCACAAATTTCGTCGCTTTCGAAAAACAGCACCTGGGCGACGCCTTCGTTCGCGTAGATTTTCGCAGGCAAAGGTGTCGTATTCGAGAATTCCAGCGTGACGTGCCCTTCCCATTCCGGCTCGAACGGCGTCACGTTGACGATGATCCCGCAACGCGCATAGGTGGACTTGCCCAGACACACGGTCAGGACGCTGCGCGGAATCCGGAAATACTCGACCGTGCGGGCCAGCGCGAACGAATTCGGCGGGATGATGCAGACATCGCCCTTGAAGTCGACAAACGACTTCTCGTCGAAGTTCTTCGGATCGACGATGGTCGAGTTGATATTCGTGAAGATCTTGAATTCGTCGGCGCAGCGAATGTCGTAGCCGTAGCTCGAGGTGCCGTAGCTGACAATCTTCCGGCCATCTTCGGAGACGCGGACCTGATCGGGGGCGAACGGCTCGATCATGTTGTGCGACGCGGCCATGCGTCGGATCCACTTGTCGGATTTGATAGTCATAGGTAAACGCTGCTCGACGTGAATGACAGGTGTGTGACGGATAACAACCCGGTAAGTGCCGGGCAACTTTTGGCAAACCGCGTTCGGGCAAACGGCGCGCTTGGCGAGAGCCGGTTTCTGGTACGCGCCCGGCCGGCGTGCCGCTGAAGCAGGCCTCGCGCAGACGCGCGGCGCGTGCTGCAAGCCCACAACGGCGCTTTCCCGGCCGGTGGCCGAACGAAAGGCGTTTATTTTACGCGAACATGAGCCAGCTGCCGCGGGCGGGGTTGGAGAACCAGTCTATGCCTGGTTGAGAGCAGCCTGGCGACATGCCTTCAAGGTGCGCTGGAACTGCGAACACACGGCGCGCGCCGCTCACTGGCGAATCACGCCGCACGCGAGCGCGGGGCCCGCGCCATGCTGTGCGTAGGCGTAGGGGTCGGACGCGTCGTGATGCAGCAGCACGGCGCGCTGCAACACCGAGCGGATGCCGTCGAGCGCGACGTCCGGCGCGACGATGAAGCCGGTGGCCACGCCATTCGCATCCGCATGGATATTGCCCAGATCGCCTTCGACCCGGGCACCCGCCTTCAGACGCTCGGCGGCCGGCGAAAACACCTGGCCGGCGCTGGAGCCGTCGGCGGCATTGCAGTCGCCGCGTTCGTGAATTTGCAAGGCGTGGTCGCTGTTGGCCGGCAGGCCTGCGAGATTGTAGGTGACTTGCACGCCGTCCGAGCGCTCGATGAACGTGACGAGGCCGCGCGCCTGATTGCCCACGGTAGGCAGCAACTGAGCGTCAGCGCGCTTTTCCTGTGGTCTCAGGAACGTGCTACAGCCGCATAGCAGCACACTGCCGGCGGCCAGGACGATGAACGCATGCACCGCGTGCCCGTCGATTCGTTTTCCCATGCGATCCTCTTGCCGGCCTGGCTGCCGCCCCTGCGGCGGCCGGACCGAACTGGTGAAGTCGACATGATACCGCGAGACCAGGCGCAAATAGACGCCTCGAACCCTTGTCCGAACGGCTACTCGAGAGCGCAGCCCAACCTCTCGCCGCGCACGACGCGCCCCCGAGGTCCGACGAATTCTCAGGTGTTCTGGACGACGATGTTGGGAAACTTCGAGGTCATGTCGCGAGCCCGCTCGGCAATGTGAACCGCCACCTTGCGCGCGATGGTCCTGTAGATCTCCGCGATGCGTCCCTGCGGGTCCGCCACCACGGTCGGTTTGCCGGAGTCGGCCTGCTCGCGGATCGTGATGTCGAGAGGCAGGCTGCCGAGCACGTCGACGCCATATTCCGCGCCCATGCGCGCACCGCCGCCGGCGCCGAACACATGCTCCTCGTGGCCGCAGTTCGAGCAGATATGCATGCCCATGTTTTCGACAATGCCGAGGATCGGAATGCCGACCTTCTCGAACATCTTGAGCCCCTTCTTCGCGTCGAGCAGCGCGATGTCCTGCGGCGTCGTGACAATCACGGCGCCCGTCACCGGCACGCGTTGCGACAAGGTCAGCTGAATGTCGCCGGTGCCCGGCGGCATGTCGACGATCAGGTAGTCGAGGTCCTGCCAGTTGGTCTGCCGCAGCAACTGTTCGAGTGCGGAAGTGGCCATGGGGCCGCGCCATACCATCGGGTTGTCCTGCTCGATCAGAAAGCCGATCGAGTTGGCCTGCAAGCCGTGGCCGCGCATCGGGTTCATCGACTTTTCGTCGGGCGACTCGGGGCGGCCCTCGATCCCGAGCATCATCGGCAGCGACGGGCCGTAGATGTCCGCGTCGAGAATGCCGACCGAGGCGCCTTCGCTCGCCAGCGCCAGCGCGAGATTGACGGCGGTCGTGCTCTTGCCGACGCCGCCCTTGCCGGAAGCCACCGCAACGATGTTCTTGACGTTCGGCAACAGTTTCACGCCGCGCTGCACAGTGTGCGCGGCGATCTGCTGGGACACCTGGACACGCGCGTCGGCGACGCCGGGCACAGCGCGCAATGCATCGGCGAACTGCGTGCGGATGGCGTCGAACTGGCGCATGGCCGGATAGCCGAGTACCACTTCGACGCTGACTGTGTCACCCTGCACGGCGACATTGCGGATGTTCTTTGCCGCCGCGTAGGGCTGGCCGGTGTTGGGGTCGGCGACGGCCGCGAGGGCGGCGTCAACCAATGCCCGATCGATACTCATTGACACTCCGTGGGGAACACCTGCGGCGCAGCGGAATCGAAGTCTCGGCCACGCGTCGGATTTTGAAAAAAATTGTTAGACAGCATTGCGTAAACCACGCGTGCCGGGCACCCTTCGGGCAGGCGGAACGCCATGGGGCCACATCGCTGCGTGCTTCAGTCATTATTGTAGTGGCTGGCGCCAAGCCCTGCCGGAAGACCCTTCTTCACTATCAGACGGGGAAGAATGCGGCGTAGGATTTGTCGTATCGTCGAGCGGGACGGTTTACTGCCGTCATGTTCGGCGTATAGATTGATAGTTGGATGCCGTCTTACTTGCCCTGACTCGCTACACCCTCAAGAGGACCTAAAAATGAATGCAAAACTCATGACTCGCCTGGCTGTCTTCGCCGTTGCCGGTTCGCTGCTGGCAGGCTGCGCCACCCAACAGGGCACTGACACGGCCGTCGGTACGGGCGTGGGCGCCGCCACCGGCGCGGCGATCGGCGCAATCTTCGGCGGCGGCAAGGGCGCGGCGATCGGCGCGGGCGCGGGCGCTGCAGTGGGCGGCATCACCGGCTACAACTGGCAAGCCATTCACAACAAGCTGTCGGGCGCCACCAAGGGCACTGGCACGCAGATCACCGAACAGCCGGACGGTTCGCTCAAGCTGAACATCCCGAGCTCGGTCACGTTCGACACCAACAGCTACGCGGTCAAGCCGTCGTTCGCACCGGTGCTGGATCAACTGGCGCAAACCCTGCAGCAGAATCCTGAAGTGATCGCGCAAGTGGTCGGCCATACGGACAGCACGGGCCAGGCGGCTTACAACCAGACGCTGTCGGTCAATCGCGCCGAAAGCGTGACGGGCTACCTCGGCCAGCGCGGTATCGCGCCGCAACGCCTGTCGGCAAGCGGCATGGGCGCGACCCAGCCGATCGCCGACAACAACACCGAAGCCGGCCGTGCGGCCAACCGTCGCGTGGAAATCTATCTGCGCGCTACGGCTCAGCACACCACGCAGTAAGGACAAGGGATCAGGAGAATGGGGAAGCCGGGCGCCGGGGGTTGAATCACCGGCGCTCCGCGGGCTGTGACAGGCCGTCGCGAGGGGGCGAAACGGAATCTCGCACGAGAGACGAAAAAATTTCGAACTCTCTCGAAAATCCGCTGTCTCTATTTACGGTACGTGGCTGGCGATGCCGCCGCGTCACCATTCTCCTCTTGTCGTTGTTGCTCCGGGGTTAATAGCCCCGGTTTTTTTTGGGCGCGCGGATTTCGCATCGCAGGGGCTCCCCTTGAGGTGCACGCCGCAGGAAGTCGCCTTGGGGACACACCGCCCCACTCCGCCATATGCCAGACCGTGCTCCAAGCGGCCCAACCCGCGCGGCACGCCTGCCCTGCTAGAATCAACCTTTCGTCCCACCGCAGGCTCCCACCATCCTTATGTCAGCACCCGCAACCGATCTCTCCGCAGGCGCGCCGTCAGGCCGTCGCCAGATTCTCGTCACGTCGGCCCTTCCGTATGCGAACGGGCAAATCCATATTGGCCATCTGGTTGAATATATCCAGACGGACATCTGGGTCCGGACGTTGCGAATGCACGGGCACGAGGTCTACTATGTGGGCGCCGACGACACGCACGGCACGCCGGTCATGCTGCGCGCGGAAAAGGAAGGTCTCACGCCCAAGCAGCTGATCGATCGCGTCTGGCAGGAGCACAAGCGCGACTTCGACAGCTTCGGTATCTCGTTCGACAACTACTACTCGACCGATTCCGAGGAAAACCGCGTCCTCAGCGAAAACGTCTATCTGGCCCTCAAGGAAGCGGGCCTGATCGAGGCGCGCGATATCGAACAGGCGTATGACCCGGTCAAGGAAATGTTCCTGCCGGATCGCTTCATCAAGGGCGAATGCCCGAAATGCGGCGCCAAAGACCAGTACGGCGACAGCTGCGAAGTATGCGGTTCGACCTATCTGCCCACCGAGCTGGTCAATCCGTACTCGGTCGTCTCGGGCGCCACGCCGATTCGCAAGACGTCGACCCACTACTTCTTCCGTCTCTCCGATCCGCGTTGCGAGAACTTCCTGCGCGCATGGGTGGGCGGTCTGGCGCAACCGGAAGCCACCAACAAGATGCGCGAGTGGCTCGGCGACGCCGGCGAGGCCAAGCTCGCCGACTGGGACATCTCGCGCGACGCGCCGTATTTCGGCTTCGAAATCCCGGGGGCGCCGGGCAAGTACTTCTACGTGTGGCTGGACGCGCCGGTCGGCTACTACGCGAGCTTCAAGAACCTCGCCGAAAAGCGCGGCCTCGACTTCGAAGCGTGGGTTCGCAAAGGTTCGAAGGCCGAGCAGTATCACTTCATCGGCAAAGACATTTTGTATTTCCACACGCTGTTCTGGCCGGCCATGCTCGAGTTTTCGGGCCACCGCACGCCGACCAACGTATTCGCGCACGGTTTTCTGACCGTGGACGGCGCAAAGATGTCGAAGTCCCGCGGCACCTTCATCACCGCGCAAAGCGTGATCGACACCGGCCTGAATCCGGAATGGCTGCGCTACTACTTCGCGGCCAAACTGAACAGCACGATGGAAGACCTCGACCTGAACCTCGACGACTTCCAGGCGCGCGTGAACAGCGATCTGGTCGGCAAATACGTGAACATCGCGAGCCGCGCGGCCGGCTTCCTGATCAAGCGCTTCGAGGGCCGCGTGCAGGACGGCGCCATGCAGCATCCGCTGCTCGCCTCACTGCGCGCCGCTGTGCCGCAAATCGCCGCGAACTACGAGGCGCGCGAGTACAACCGCGCGCTGCGTCAGACCATGGAACTGGCCGACGCGGTGAACGCCTACGTCGACACCGCCAAGCCGTGGGATCAGGCCAAGGATCCGGCGAACGGCGCCGCCTTGCATGAAACCTGTACCGTGAGCATCGAGGCGTTCCGCCTGCTGTCGCTGGCACTGAAGCCGGTGCTGCCGAAGCTGGCCGAAGCGGTCGAAGCCTTCCTCGGCATCGAGCCGCTGGTATGGGCCGACGCCAACGTGCCGCTCAGCTCCACGCGCCCGATCAACGCCTACAAGCACCTGATGACGCGTGTCGATCCTAAGCAGATCGAAGCGCTGCTCGCCGCCAACCGCGATTCGCTGCAGGCTACCGCACCGGAAGCCACGGCACCGGCCAACGCCAAAACGCAAGCGAAGGCGGCAAAAACGGCCGCCGCCGAGAAGGACGACACGCCCGGCATCATCTCGATCGACGACTTCGCCAAGATCGATTTGCGCGTTGCGAAGATTGTCGACTGCAAGGCCGTGGAAGGCTCGGACAAGCTGCTGCAACTGACGCTCGACGTCGGCGAAGAGAAAACCCGCAACGTGTTTTCGGGCATCAAGTCCGCGTATCAGCCGGAGCAACTGGTTGGCAAGCTGACGGTGATGGTCGCGAACCTCGCGCCGCGCAAAATGAAATTCGGCATGTCCGAAGGCATGGTGCTGGCAGCGTCCGCAGCCGACGAGAAAGCCGAACCGGGCCTCTACGTGCTCGAACCCAATAGCGGCGCGAAGCCGGGCATGCGCGTGAAGTAAGACGCGGCGCGTCTCGAACCGCTGGCGCGAATGAAAAAACGGCACGCTGTAAAAAGCGTGCCGTTTTTTTATCTCTGCGCAAAAACCTGGACTCGCACCCGCCGCATCACCACCGGATCTGGTCGAAACGCCGGGTGTACAGCAGTTCGATCCCGTCGAACGTGCCGCCGTAGCCCGCCACCGACCAGTACCGCGTCAGGTTGATCGTCGCCTTGATCGCGTTGCTCGCCGATTGCAGCCCCTGCTCGTAGCCAATCACGAGCCATTCGTTAATCGCCTTCGACACCATCACCACCTGCGGATCGGTCAGGCCAACCTCGCTGCGTCCGATCGAAAACTCGTCGAGCCCGAACGTCTGCGCGATCCGCTTGCCACTCGCACTGCCGAGCAGCGCCAGCGCCGTGGTCATGGTGCTTTGCTGGCCGAGGTTGTTGCCCTGATCCGTGCCGTGGCCGAACAGCAGCCATGAGAGCTTTTCGTTGTCCGGCACGTTTGGCTCCGACACCAGCTTAGCCGTCGGGAACTGGACGGTGCCTGTGACCTGCACCCCCGCTTCGACCTGCTGATTGCGCCGCATGGCGAGGATGTTGATGCCCGGATTGGCCACCGGACCGTTGAACGTGAAGAAGCCGTTCTCGATATTGAGCTTGCGGCCGAACGCGGTGTAGGTCGAACCCGGCGTGACCCGCACGTTCCCGACCGCGCGCAGCGGCAGATTCGGCGCGCTCATCGCGGTGATCGTGCCGGCGAGGCCGAGGTCGGCGCCCATGCCGCGGAAACGGAAACTGTTGCCGAGGCCGATGTCGATATTGGCGCGCGGCGCGAAGGGGCCGACCGGCTTGTTGGTGCCCGGCACCGGCTGTGGCCGCTCGCCGGCCACCGTGCCGTCGGGGCGCACCACCACCACGTCGTCGCCGAGCTTCGGCGCGGACTGCTCCGGCATGTCGAACAGCGCGTGATCGACCACGAATTTGCCGTTGATCGCCATGCCGCCCTCAGCGCCGGCATTGGCGACACTCGCGCTGCCCGACAGCGACAGGTTGCGATCCGGCGCGGCGAACAATTCGAGCTTGTCCGCGACGATGCTCGCGGTCAGATCCGGCTCCGCGCCGTCCAGGCGCACGCGGCCGGTGGCGCGCAGCGTGCCGCTCGCGCCATGAAACTCCACCTGCTGGAAGTCCACCAGATTCTGCGACAGCAGGATGCGCACCACGCCGTCCTTCAGTTGCACGCCCTGGTCGACCAGCGTCGCGGACAGGCCGTCGCCGAGGAGCGAGCCGGTCAGATTCGGCTTGGCGACCGTGCCGCCGAGCGCGAGCTTGAGCGCGAGGTGGCCGTCGAGCAGATAGCTCGGGCCGAACAGGCCGCCCGTTGTCTTCAGCGACGGCACGTTGGCGTTCACGTTACCTGTTAGCGCACCCTCTTCGTTGACGGTCAGGAAACCGTCGCGCGCGACCAGCGTGGTATGCGCGTCCGCGTCGATCACACCGATCCGGCTCGCCTGCGCATGCACGGTGGCATTGAGCCGGTTGCCGCCGCTGAATTCGGCGCGCGCGCTGATATCCTGGATGCCCAGCGAGGTCAGGCCGCGGCCAATTTCGACCGTGACGTCGCCGCTGTGACGCTTGAGCTGAACGTGGCCGCTTGCCGTGTTGCCGAGGGCGAAGTCCCAGTCGCCATCGAACACCAGGTCGGTTTTGACGGCAGGCGGCGTGCCGGTGAACTGGCGCCGCGTTTCCTGCAATCGCGCGATCGAAATGCCGGTCAGGCTGCCCGTCGACTGAATCTTGCCGTGGTCGAACGCGAAGGTTTTCAGGCTCAGTACCGCGCCTTCGAGCGTCAGACGCGTCGCGCCAAGAGTCAGCCGGCTCGGCCCGACGCTGACCGCCAGCGGCGACTCGAGATTAAGCGCCGGGATGCCGCGATTCTGCAGGCGCGTCACGCTGCCGTCCCAACGCGTGCCGTCGCGCGCGTCGGTCAGCTTGCCGTTGGCGGCGAGCGTCAGATCGAGCGGGCGCTCCTGCAGCTTGCCGGTGGCCGCGGCTTCGAGCGTGTGATTGGCGCGCGTGCCGGACAGGCGCGCCGTGAGCGTACTCAGATCGACACCACCCGCGCTCAGATTGCGCGCGTCGGTAGTGAAGACGAGCGCGCCGTTCGCGCCATCGCGCAGTTCGGCGTGACCTTCCGCGTGGCCGATGCGGTCGCTGCCGAACACCACGCTGTCGGCCTTGTAGTTCAGCTCGATGTTTGGATGCGCGAACGAGCCGGTCAGGTCGCCGTCGGCGGCGATCAGGCCCGCGAGGCCGAAACCGAGCCGTTCGAGTTGCGGCGCGTCGACGCGAAACTTCAGCCGGTCGCCGCGCGCACCGAAGCTGCCTTGCAGGTCCACCTGGTTGCCCGCTACCGAGAGGTTCGCGCGGCTCGGCAGAATCCGTGATCCCGCGAGTTGGATCGTCCCGCCGCCCGTGAGCGGCAGGCCGTCGTACACGCTCTGACCCAGCTTGAATTCAGCCTTGGTCGTGAAGACCGGGCCGAGCATGCCGGCCGCGGTCAGCGTACCGCTCACGCGCGCCTCGATCTTGTGGGCCGGTGGCGCGCTGCGCTTGGGTGGCGGCGTTTTGCGCTGGAGTACTTCGGTCTTGACCGCCGCCTTGGCGGTGTTTTTCACGACGGCGGCGGCTTTGTCGGCCGGCGCCGCGCTTTTCGCGCCAGCCGTGCTGCCGGCCTGCCCGGCCTTGCCGTCTGCGGCACGGCTTGCCGCCGGTGCCGGCCCGGCCACCGGCGTGCGCGCCGGCATCTGCGAAGCGAGCGTCAGCGGATCGAAATCGGTCAGTTGCGCTTTCAGGTTGTAGTTGGAATTCGCGTCGTGCTTGAGCGCGCCGGACAGGTCGATACGGCCTTTGCCCGAGGTGACGCGCACGTCGTTGAAACTGATCCGCGCGGGATCGAACGTGACTTTGCCCTGGGCGCGCAGCTCGGCTTTCGGATCGGCGAGATCGAGCATGAGGCTTTGCACGTCGTCATGCAGGCGGATGCCAATCGAGCCGGAAAGCTGCGTGGGCCGCACCGGCGCTTCCAGTGCGTTCAGATCCAGTCCGGCGACCTTCAGATCGAACTGACCATGTTTGCCGCTCAGCACGCCGCCACCGGTGAGCGTCGCGTTCTTCACGAGCCGCACGTTCAGGTTCGAGATGTGCTGCGCCTGGGCATCGAGGTGCACGTCCACATTGGCATCGATCAGCGGCACCAGGTTCTGGTCGATTGCGCCGGGTTTGGCGTTGACGATCGACACATGGCCGGCAACGGCGAAACCCGCAGCGCTTTTTTCGGCCGCCCCGGAGTGGGCGCCGTGCTTGCCGTCTTTTATAGCCGGAGGGGGTGCCGCGCCCTGCGCGACCGGCTGCAACTCCGCCCGCACGGCCAGATCAGCCAGCGGCGCGCCGGGCGCAAAGGCTTGCGGATTGACGTGATCGAAAGTCAGCGTGGCGCGTTGCAAAGGCACGTCGGCGAACGGCGTGGCCTCGACGCGCGCATGGCCGGCGAGCTTCATGCCGCTTGCATCAAGCTCGGCCACGAGATTCTCGAGCGAGCCGCTCAGATGACCGCCGACCTGCACCGCCTCATCGTTGACCTTGCCCGAATAGCCGACGTCGCCGGTCAGCGGAAAAGGCCGCACGCCGTCGAGCTTCGCCGCTGCCGTCACCGCGCCGAACGGCGTGTCGAGCCGGTCGATCGCCGCCTCGTGATGACGCCCGTCGCTGCGTCCGTGAAACGCGAAACGCGACAATTCGGTCGTGGACGTGCCCTCGTGCAGCCGCAGCTTGTCGAGCTGGAGGTCGCGCACCTCGAGTTGCATCGGCAAGCGCAAGTCCTGCGGCAACGTCACCGGTCCACTACTGCTCGACGACGCACCGATGCGCGCCTCCACCGTGCCGATATGCAGATAGTCGATGGAAAACCGCCACGGTTCGCGCGTGAGCGCCCAGCGGCCGGCCACGCGGTCGATCTGGATATCGGTGCCGCTGCCGTCGAGGCTGCGCCAACGCACCTGCCGCAGTTGCACGCCGTTTGCGAGCGTGCCGCTGTCGAGCGTGCCGCCCAGCTTGCCGCCCAGCAGCTTGACCGCCGCCTGCCACGCATACACGGTACCGCGCTCAGTGGTCAGCGCGCCGTACAGCAGGCCGGCCGCCAGCACGACCAGCAGCAGCAGCACGGCGACCGTCCACGCGAGCGTTTTCAGCAACACTCGCCCGAGCCCGCGCCGGGGCGGCGGCGCCTCGGGTGGCGGCGGCTCTCCGGGCGGCTGTCCTGGTGGCTGAGCACCAGGCGGCTGTCCGGGCGGGTGGGCGGAAACGTCCGTGGTCATGCGTGGATCATGTGGAAGCAGGTTGTCATCAGAAAGCGATGCCCAGCGTCAGATACGGCCGCACACTTCTATTGCGAGTGCCGTAAGCGACGTCGAAATTCACCGGGCCGACCGGGCTGCGCCAACGCGCGCCCACACCGACGCCAGGATAAAAGATCTTTTCGCCCCAGGTGTCGGTGGCGGTGCCAATGTCGAAGAACGCGGCCGCGCCCCAGTCGTGACTGAACCAGTGCTGATACTCGCTCGACGCCGTCACGAGATACTTGGTGGGCAGCACCGACCCGGCAACGTTGTTACCAATGCTCTGATAGCTGTAGCCGCGCACGGAATTCGAGCCGCCGGCGCGAAATAGCAGCGAAGCCGGCACGCCGCTCGAACTGCCGCTCGTGAACACGCCGCCGAGTTCGGCGCGAAACAGCACGAGGTCTTCCTTGCCGATCGGCAGGTACTGCTGGCCGCGTGCGTAACCGCGCACGAAGGTCTGGTCCGTCAATGCGCCTTTGACGGCGAAGCCCGCCTCCACGTGGATCAGATTGCCCGAGCGCGGGAACAGCGGGTCGTCGGTATTGCGCCGCGTCCACGACCAGGACGGCACCAGCGCGCGGCTGGTGGTGGGCGCGGCCGCGTTCTGATCGAGCCGGTCCTGGTAGTACAGGAGCGCGTAGTTGTAGTCGAGAAATTGCGAGGTCCGGGCCCGCTGCAGCCCGCCGCGCAGGCTGTAGATGCGGGTGTCGGACACGTCGGTGGTGGTATAGGACGCGAGCGCGCTATTGGTCCACGCCCGCGGCCCCGGCGGCATCGAGAGCTGGATTTGCCCATATTGCTGGACCTGGTCGAGACGGCCCGAGACGGTAAACGGCCACGCCTTGCCGAATGTGTCGAGATACGAATAGGAACCCTGGACCAGCGGGCCGTTGTCCGTCGAGTAGCCCACCCCGCCGCGAATACTGTTGTAGGGATACTCCGATACTTTCACGTGCATCGGCGTGTTGACCGCGTGGGCCGGATCGCTGTCCACGTCGATGGCGACGCTCGCGTAGTACGGCGTGTTCTGCAACTGCCGCTGCAGTTCGGTGACACGCTGCACGTCGTAGATATCGCCCACGGCAATCGGATTCACGTTGTCGACGATCTGTTCCGGATAACGCCGCGTGCCCGACACGTCGAGCTTGCCCATCGTGAAGGTCGGCCCGCTTTCGAAAGTGACCGCCAGGGTCGCCTCGTGCGTGCGCGGATCGACCCGCGCCTCGGAGTGATAGATCTTCGCGCCCAGATAGCGGCGTGACTGCAAGGCCTTGAGCGCGGCGTTTTTCGCGTCGTCCCAGCCGCCCTGCGAGAACGGATCGCCTTCGTGCAGCGAAAACGCGAAGCGCGCGGCATTTTCCTGCGCCGGATCTTCGGTCAGCACCGGGCCGCGAAACGACAGCGAAATCGACGAGATGAGGGTTTGCGGACCGGGATCAACACTCACGGTGACGCGTTTCGCGTTGTCGATGGTGCGCACGTCGGTACGCACGACCGGTGTGAAATAGCCTTCCGTCGCGGCCAGATCGCGGATCTGCTGGGGTGCGGCGGTGATCAGAAATTCGAACTGGTCATCGCTGATATCGGGCCGTTTGGCGAAACGCGCAAGATCCAGATGCGCTTCGAGCAGCTTACGCAGCGAGCGCGGCGTGGCTTCGATATCGACCTTGTAGCTGGCGGCCGGTTTCGCTGCGTGGGCGTGGGCGGCCGCGAGGCTCAGCATGACGAGGCCGAAGGCCAGCCATGCGCGCAGCCAGCGCCGCAGGGGCGTCGGATACCCGCGCCTGGAATCGGCCTTGCCACGCCGCAGACGCGGCTTGTCGATCGCACACCCCGCCAAACGGGACCTCCGGCCGTAGTTGATGAATTCTGTTGCCCAGCCGCGCCGCGGCGGCCGAAGCTCGCTATTTGACCACATCGGCGGGACGCCGCGAGATCTCAAAAAGTGCCGTTGCAACAGGCCGGACCGGCATTGCGCCCGCCTTTGACGCGCGGCACGGGGCGCTGGTTCCGGATATTTGCGCGCCTTCCCGCCCGTCGCCGCCGCCATTTTTCGACCACGCCCGGCGCATGCGGTAAAATTATCGGATAGCAGTGGCGCCCTGCCGGTTTCCGCCAGGCGGCCACCCAATCCCACACCACGGACGTCGAGTCATGTATCAATCGGACATCACGCAGTTCCTGAACCAGCTCAAGCAGCAGAAGCCCAATCTGGAAGCCGAACAACGCCGCGGCCGCGCGCTCTTGTGGGACAAACAGCCGATCGATCTGGAAGAGCGCGCCGAGCAGAAAGCCTCGCGCGTGGAACAGACGCCTTACTCGTACTACCAGAATTTCTAAGCGCGTGAGTCACGCCGACGAGGCACACGGCGTACCGCCGGCTCCCGCCGACGCCGCGCTGGCCGCGCCCGCCACCGATTCGACACCGGACACCGTCGACGGCATTGCCTTCGCTCGCCTGTACGGCGAGCCGCTCTTCAAGCTGCCGACGGATCTGTACATCCCGCCGGACGCGCTCGAAGTGTTCCTCGAAACGTTCGAAGGACCGCTGGATCTGCTGCTGTACCTGATCCGCAAGCAGAACTTCAACGTGCTCGACATCCCGATGGCGGATGTCACTGTGCAATACCTCGGCTATGTCGACCAGCTGCGCCAGACCAATCTCGAACTCGCGTCCGAATATCTGCTCATGGCCGCGATGCTGATTGAGATCAAGTCGCGCATGCTGCTGCCGGTGAAAAAGGCCGACAGCGGCGATGAAGCCGAGGATCCGCGCGCGGAACTGGTGCGCCGCCTGCTCGAATACGAGCAGATGAAGCTCGCCGCCCAGCGCATCGACCGGCTGCCGCAACTCGGGCGCGACTTCCTGCGTGCCGAGGTGTACATCGAGCAAAGCATCACACCGCGCTTTCCGGACGTGAACAGCGAAGACCTGCGCGCCGCGTGGGCCGACGTGATCAAGCGCGCCAAGCTGGTCCAGCATCACAAGATTTCGCGCGAGGAACTGTCGGTGCGCGAGCACATGAGTTCGATCCTGCGGCAATTGCAGAACGCGCGCTTCATCGAATTCTCCGATCTTTTCGACACCAGCAAGGGCGTGCCGGTGGTGGTGGTGAACTTCATCGCCGTGCTCGAGTTGTGCCGCGAATCGCTCGTCGAAATCACTCAGGCGGAACCGTTCGCGCCGATTTATGTGCGCCTCGCCTACCTGCCGGCCTGACGCCTCCCGTGCGCCATGCGGCACGCGCGCCAGGTTGGCCGCAGGCGCCTCATTGCGGTGCGCCCGGCGCACAAATCCACTACAATCCCGCGCTCCGAACCTGTTATTACAAGTGAGACCGCGGGTCGCGCGGCACCTCGAGGTCTCGCGTCAACCCAGTCTCGCGCCGCGCGAGGAAATCCCTGTCCGATCATGAAAGTCATCAGCTCGATCCATGAATTGCGCGACCAGTTGCGCGGCCAGAATCGCACGGCCTTTGTGCCGACCATGGGCAACCTGCACGAGGGCCATCTGTCGCTGATGCGCCTCGCGCGCCAGCACGGCGATCCGGTGGTGGCGAGCATTTTCGTCAACCGGCTGCAGTTCGGCCCGAACGAAGATTTCGACAAATACCCGCGCACGCTCGAAGCCGACATCGACAAGCTGCAGAAGGAAAACGTCTACGTGCTGTTCGCACCGACGGAGAAGGATCTGTATCCCGAGCCGCAGGAGTACCGCGTGCATCCGCCGCACGATCTGGGCGATATCCTCGAAGGCGAATTCCGGCCGGGGTTCTTCCAGGGCGTGTGCACCGTGGTGATGAAGCTGATGTCGTGCGTGCAGCCGCGCGTCGCCGTGTTCGGCAAGAAGGATTACCAGCAGCTAATGATCGTGCGCCGCATGTGCAACCAGTTTGCGCTGCCCACCGACATCATCGCCGCGGAAACCGTGCGCGACACCGACGGCCTCGCACTCAGCTCGCGCAACCGCTATCTGCAGGCCGCCGAGCGCGCCGAGGCGCCGGCTCTCGCCGCCCAGCTCAAGCGCATGCGTGAAGCGGTGCTTTCCGGCGAGCGCGACTTCGCCAAACTCGAACAGGCGGCGATGGCGGAGATGTCGGCACGCGGCTGGCAACCCGACTACATTGCCGTGCGCAAGCGCTCGGATCTGCTGCCGCCGGGTCCGCAAGACACAAACGCGGAACTGGTCGTGCTGGCCGCCGCCAAGCTCGGCGCCACCCGCCTTATCGACAACCTCGAAATCTGACGCCGTCACAGGCCGGGCGGGTACGCGCCGGCCAGTATTCGAAGCCACACAGGATTAGCCATGCAACGCAACATGCTGAAGTCGAAGATCCACCGCGTCGCGGTCACGCACTGCGAACTGCACTACGAAGGCTCGTGCGCGATCGACGAGGATCTGCTGGAAGCCGCGAACATTGTCGAAAACGAACGGATCGACATCTGGAACATCAACAATGGCGAGCGTTTCTCGACCTACGCGATCAAGGGCGAGCGCGGCAGCGGCATGATTTCGCTGAACGGCTCGGCCGCGCGGCGTGCGCAGTTGGGCGATCTGGTGATCATCGCGGCGTTCGCGGTGGTCGATGAGGCGGAATTGAAGGCAGGCTGGAAGCCGGACCTGGTGTTCGTCGACGACAACAACAAGATCAAGGGCAGCCGCGATCACGTGCCGACCCAGAACTGGACCTGAGCGCCCGGCCGTTCAGCCCACGCCCGCCGCGCCCGCGTCAAGTGCGCCGCGCGGCTCCACGCAGCGGGCGGCCATGCCGCCTGCTCCGCCCTCTCAAGCCTTGCTGGTCCCGTTAGTCCACTCGAGGATCGGCTGCCACTGCTCCAGATCCTTTTCCACGCGGCTTTTCGCGACGTCCCACAAGGTCAGCCCGTGAGCCGCCAGTTGCACGTAGTTTTGCGTATCGCGCAAGAAACCCAGCACCGGCAGCTTCAAGCCCTCGACGAAGCGATGCAGCTGCTCCGCCGAGCGAGTCCGCGCATCGACGCGCATGCCGACCACGCCGACTTCGATGTTGCCTTTCCTGACCGCTTTTTCCTTCGCCAGCCGCTCGAGAAATTCCTGAGTAGCGAGAATATCGAAGATGGATGGCTGCAGCGGCACGATGACCTTGTCGGCCAGATCCAGCGCGATGCTCATGCGATTGCCGTGCAGCCCGGCCGGTGTGTCGATGACAGCGTGCTCCAGCCCCTTGGGCGGCTTGGCCGGCGAGTCCTGATTGACTTCCCAGCTTTCGATGGCCGGTAGCGTGTCGGGCCGCAACGATAACCACGCGTGCGCGGACTGCTGTTTGTCCAGGTCAGCCAGCGCAACCCATTCGCCGGCCGCGGCGAAATAGCCGGCCAGATTGGTGGACAGCGTGCTTTTGCCCACGCCGCCCTTCGGATTCGCCACCACGATCACCGTCATGAAATCTCCCGGAAAGAAGGCTGGGCATCGCCAGCCGGTTTGCCGCGCTATTGCGTTGACCTGGCGCCGTGTGACCTGATCCGTACCGTTTTCAGGTTCACGCGCCGATCCAGCCGTTGATAATATCGACAAATGCACCGGGGCCGAAGCCCCCAGCGGCGAATCGGCCGCCGTGCCCCACCGATTTTTCCCTCGAGGACCCGAATTTCATGAGCAAGCTCCGCCCGGAATACACCATCGAACACCTGCACAATCGTCAGAAGGGCAAGCTGCCCGGCTTGCTGGGCGTGCAAGTCCTGTCGCTGGAGGAAGGCGTCCTGACCGCTGAATTGACCGTGCGCGAGGAATTGCTCGCGCCGAACGGCTTTTTGCATGCCGCGACGGTGATCGGCCTCGCCGATACGGCTTGCGGCTACGCCTGCCTCGCCCATCTGCCCGAGACGGCGCGCAATTTCACGACAATCGAGCTGAAGAGCAATTTTCTCGGCACTTCGACCGAAGGCACGATCCGCGCGGTCGCCAAGGGCGTGCATCTGGGGCGCAGCACGCAGGTGTGGGACGCCACGGTCACTGATCCGAACGGCAAGACGATGGCCCTGTTTCGCTGCACGCAGATGGTACTGTATTGAGCGGCTTGGGGTGGCGTGGTGACTCCACGCCATAAAAAAAGCACGCTGCCGTGAAGCGCGTGCTTTTTTATTTTCCGCTGCGGGGCTAGCCCCCAGCGCAAACTGCCTCAGTCCGTCAAGCAGCCGCCACGCGCGGCGCCTTGGCACCACTGAGCGCCAGCGCTCCGCCACCAAGCAGGGACTGCACCACCAACGTCACGGCCCAGTACGCCGGATATTCCCAGCCACCGTGCGGCGACGCGAAACCCCAGCCGTTTTGCAGATGTTGCGACATCGCGCCGAGCATGAAGGGCAGCAACACCAGCGCAACCCAGCGAACTTGCACGCCGAGCAGCAGCGCGATGCCGCCGAACAGCTCGACGAACGCCGTCACATAGCCGAGCCAGCCCGGCAAACCAATCGAAACGAAGAACTGCGCCGTACCGGGCAGCGTGAAAACGAGAATCTTTTGCAGACTGTGGGCGAGGTACAGCACACCCAAGGCGACGCGGAGCAGTAAGGCGGCCAGATCGGCGGAGCGGTTCGAATTCATGACAGGTCCTTGAGAAGAAAGACTGCCCGCGACCGGGCTGTCGATACCGGGACTGTATTCGAACCATACGGCGCGAAAAACCACCGCCGGAGCTTTTATTATTTCTCAATAGGATTTAATCAGGTCTGCGCGGCTGATCCGGGTCAACCGATCGCCGCAAACAGCTTCGCCAGATCGAGATGTTCGGCCAGCGTATCGGCAAGACGATCGAGCGACGCCTCGCGCAGCGCCGGATAGTCGATCGTCTCGGCCTCGCTCAATCCCGCCCACGCGAGCAAGGCGGTGCACGCGGCCGGTGTGTCGAACAGACCGTGCACGTAGGTCGCCAGAATTTGACCATCGGCGGAAATCGCGCCGTCGGGGCGCGCCGTCTGCGCACCGTCCAATTGCAGCGCGGGCGCATCCAGCGCCGGGCCGTGGGTCTCGCCCATGTGAATCTCGTAGCCGGCCACTTCGGGCGAGCCGGGCAACGCGAGGCGGCCGGTCACGTTCTTCAGCGTCTTCTCACGCGTAAGGACGGTCGAGTAGTCGAGCCAGCCGAGTCCCGCAGACGCGCCCGGCGCGCCCTCCACTCCATGCGGGTCCGCCACTTCGCGCCCCAGCATCTGCATGCCGCCGCAAATGCCGATCACACGCCCGCCATAACGCAGATGCTTTTGCAGCACCGCATCCCAGCCTTGCGCGCGCAGAAACGCAAGGTCGCCCGGCACGTTCTTCGAGCCCGGCAGGATGATCAGATCGGCCGGCGGCATCGGCATGCCGCTTCGCACGTAATGAAAATCGACCTGCGGATGCGCGCGCAACGCATCGAAATCCGTGTGATTGCTGATATGCGGCAGCACCGGCACGACCACGCGGAGCATGCGCGCCGCGTCGCCGCGGTGGGCCGCGCGCAATTCGGGCGGCAGCATGTCTTCCGCGTCGAGCGTGAGGCCGTGCAGATACGGCACCACGCCGAGCACCGGTTTGCCGGTCTTCGCCTCGAGCCAGTCGAGCCCCGGTTTCAGCAAACCGACATCGCCGCGAAAGCGGTTGATGATGAAGCCGCGCACTCTCGCCTGCTCGCTCTCGGACAGGCACGCCAGCGTGCCCGTGAGATGCGCGAATACACCGCCACGGTCGATGTCGGCCACCAGCACGACCGGGCAATCGACCGCCTCCGCGAAACCCATGTTGGCGATATCGCGGTCGCGCAAATTGATCTCGGCGGGACTGCCTGCGCCTTCGACAAAAATCGTCTCATACGCCGCCTGCAGCCGTTCATACGATTGCAGCACCGCTTCGAAAGCAACGGGTTTGTAGTCGTGATAGGCGCGCGCGTCGAGATTCATGCGCGCCTTGCCGTGGATGATCACCTGCGCGCCACGGTCGCTGGTCGGCTTGAGCAGTACTGGATTCAGATCGGTGTGTGCAGCAATGCCGGCGGCCACCGCTTGCAGAGCCTGGGCTCGGCCGATCTCGCCGCCGTCGACCGTCACCGCGCTATTGAGCGCCATGTTTTGCGGCTTGAACGGCGCGACCCGCACTCCCGCGCGGCGTGCGAGCCGGCACAGGCCGGCCACCAGCGTGCTCTTGCCCGCATCGGACGTGGTGCCTTGAATCATCAGCGTGCCGCGCGGCACGGGGATAGCGTCATGCGATGTCGAAGTGGCGGTCACGGAATGTCGGGCTCGGCGATGAGAATGTTCGATGAAGCAAGCGGCGGTGTGCACGGCGCAATCGGTCGGCAGCACAACTGTCGCGCGGCAACGCAGTGCAGCAATCAAGTGCGTGGCACGCGGCATTATCCCATCGCGCCGGCCCGTGCTGCACGCCGGTACAATCATGCGATGACTCCCCGCGACCTCACCTTCGTTCTCGGCGGCGCCCGTTCGGGCAAGAGCGTGCACGCCGAGCAGCTTGCCCGCGACAGTGCCCTGCCGGTCACCTACGTCGCCACCGCGCGCGTCGCGGACGACGCCGAATTCAGCATGCGTATCGCGCATCATCGCGAGCGACGTCCGGCGCATTGGCGGCTGTTCGAAGCGGATATCGATCTCGCCGGCGCCGTGAAGCAGATCGACGCGCCCGGCCACTGCATGCTGATCGACTGCTTGACGTTGTGGCTCGCCAATCTGCTGTGTCCGCCCGAAGGCGACGCGCTGTCGGCCGATCAAGTGAACGCGCACATCGCCGCGCTCGAGGCGGCGCTAGTCAACGCGAAAGGCAAGGTCATCGTGGTCAGCAATGAAATCGGTTTGGGCGTGGTGCCGCTTGGGGCGGCCACGCGGCTTTACGTCGACGAGATCGGGCGGCTCAACCAGCGCATTGCCGCTCTGAGCACGCAGGCCACGATGATGGTCGCGGGCTTGCCGCTCGCGCTGAAAACTGCGAGCCGAGCGTGATGCTGTCGCTTCCTCTACTCGTGACGCTAGCCACTGCGGGCGTCGCCGTCGACCGCTGGTTTGGCGAGCCGCGCACCGCGCATCCGTTGGTGGGATTCGGCAAATGGGCGATGCGGCTCGAAGCGCGTTACAACACCGGCCGCCGCTTGCGGCTCAAAGGGTTGCTGGCGTGGTCGCTGGCGGTCATGCCGCCGGTGCTGATCGCGTGGGCGCTGATTGCCATGCTGCCGTTTTACGCGGCCTGTGCGGTACATGTGGTGCTGCTGTGGTTCGCGCTGGGCGCGCGCAGCCTGCACGATCACATTGCGCCGATCGCGCAGGCGCTGACACAGCGCGATCTGGCGCAGGCTCGCCTGCTGACCGCACGGATCGTGTCGCGCGAAACCGCCAATGCCGACGAAGCCGCGCTGTCGCGCGCCGCCGTCGAATCGGCGCTTGAAAACGGCAACGATGCGATTTTCGGCGCTTTGTTCTGGTTCGCGATTGCGGGCGGTCCGGGCGCGCTCGGATTTCGCCTCGCCAACACACTCGACGCGATGTGGGGTTATCGCACGCCGCGTTATTTGCGCTACGGCTGGGCTGCCGCGCGCCTCGACGACGTGCTCAACTGGATTCCCGCGCGCCTGACCGCCGCCAGCTACGCCCTGCTCGGCGACACGCACACCGCGTGGCACTGCTGGCGCGAGCAGGCACAGCTTTGGGACAGCCCGAATGCCGGGCCGGTGATGGCCTCCGGCGCGGGCAGCCTGAACGTGCTGATCGGCGGCCCGGCGGTTTATCACGGCGCACTCGAATACCGGCCAACGCTCGGCTTCGGCCAGCCGGCAAAAGCCGCGCACGTCACCGCCGCGTTGATGCTGGTGGAGCGCACGATCATTCTCTGGCTGGCGGTGCTGATCGTGCTCGCGCTGCTGAGCGTGCCCTTCCATGCCTGATTCAACGACTGGCCGCGCGAACGAAATGCGCACGTCTAACGATGCCGTCGTGCACGGCGGCAATCTGCACGAAGCGGCCAAACGGTACGGTATTCCGTGCGCGCACTGGCTCGACCTGTCGACGGGCATCAATCCGCACGGCTATCCGGTCCCGCCGGTTCCCGCCGACGCGTGGCGCCGCCTGCCCGACGACGGCGGCGACCTCGCCGCCTGTGCCGCGCGCTACTACGGCGCGCCCGATGCCGCGCACGTGCTGCCCGTCGCCGGCAGCCAGGCGGCGATTCGCGCGCTGCCCGCATTGCTGCCGCGCGCACGCGTCGGCATCGCGCCGCTCACCTACAGCGAATACGCGCCCGCGTTCGAACGCGCCGGTCACGAAGTGGCACCGCTTGACGTGAATCGGGAAAGCTTGCCCGACTCGCTCACACATGCGGTCGTCGTGAATCCTAACAATCCGACCGCGACGCATCTGAGCGCTGAGAAACTGTTGCAGTGGCATACCGAGTTGCGCGCACGCGGCGGAACGCTGCTTGTCGACGAAGCGTTTGCCGATGCGATGCCTTCGGCTTCACTTGCGGCGAGCACGCATCGCGACGGTTTGATCGTGTTGCGCTCGCCCGGGAAATTCTTCGGCCTGGCGGGTGTGCGCGCGGGTTTCGTACTCGGCGCGCCTGCGTTGCTTGATGAGCTGAACCAGGCGCTCGGCGCATGGACAGTCAGTGGTCCCGCGCGTCACGCGGTCAAAGCCGCTTTCGCCGACGACGCGTGGCAACGACACATGCGCGCCCTGCTCGCCGCCGAAAGCGCGCGCCTCGTCAAGCTGTTGCATGCGCAAGGATTCAGCTCGCGCGGCACGCCGCTCTTCGCGTGGACCGACGAACCACGCGCCGCCTTTTTGCACGAAGCGCTGGCGCGGCGCGGTGTATGGACGCGTCTTTTCACGTCGTCGGGAAGCGTGCGTTTCGGCTTGCCCGCCAGCGAGGCAGAGTGGACCCGTTTCGACGAAACACTGCGCGAAGCGGTTCAGGCCATCTCCGCACGCGCGGATTGATGTAGCGACAACCCGCACCCGTCTCATGCCGACTTCGCGTCTTCCAACACCTCGCCCGATGCCCCGACTCATCCGCTTCACGCTCGCTGCACCGCTCATTTGCGCCGCGCTGCACGCGCAGGCCGCGATCACCGTCATCGACGACAGCGGCGCGAGCGTCACCTTGCCCGCCCCCGCGCAGCGCGTAATCAGCCTCGCGCCTCATGTCACCGAACTGCTGTATGCCGCGGGTGGCGGCGCGAAAGTGGTCGGCGCGGTGTCGTACAGCGACTTTCCACCTGAAGCGAAGCAGTTGCCGCGCGTGGGCGACAACAAGGCGCTCGACCTCGAACGCATCGTCGCGTTGAAGCCCGACCTGATCGTCGTGTGGCGGCATGGCAACGCGCAGCGTCAACTGGACCGCCTGCGCGAGATGCACATTCCGTTGTTCTTCAGCGAACCGCATCATCTCGACGACGTGGCCGTGTCGCTGACGAAGCTCGGACAATTGCTGGGCACGTCGCCGGCCGCGGATGCGGCGGCGGCCGCCTACCGCCAGGACATCGCGAAGTTGCGCTCGCGTTATGCGAACCGGCCGCCCGTCAGCGTGTTCTATCAGGTATGGGATCAACCGCTAATGACGCTCAACGGCGCGCATATGATCAGCGACGTGATCGCGCTATGCGGCGGCCGCAATGTGTTCGCCCAACTCGAACCGCTGGTGCCGACGGTCTCCACCGAAGCGGTGCTCGCAGCGAATCCGGAAGCGATCGTCACGGCGGCGCCAGGCGCTACTCAACCGGACAGGACGTTGCCTCAACTCGGCCAATGGCGCGCATGGCCGAGTCTGACTGCGGTCGCGAACAACAATCTGTTTGCGATCGACGGCGATCTGATCAACCGCCCGGCACCGCGCATTGCGCAAGGCGCGAGGCAATTGTGTGAGGATCTCGAAGTGGCGCGCTCGCGCAGAAAAGCCGGCGCGCAGTAGTACGACGGAAATCAACCACGGCAAAGCTCACGCATTCCAGCGCACCAGCGACCACTGCTGCGTTTCATCATTCCTGCGCAAGCAGACAATCCCGGTCGTATCGAGCGACCAGCGCAGACAGCGTTCCAGCGGCACGTCCAGCACGATCGACGCGATAGCCCGCATCACACCGGCATGCGTGACCACATAAGCCGGCGACAACTCGCGCGTCTGCACGAACGCGCCGAGCCATGAGCGCACCCGCTCGACGAACTGCGCCACGCTCTCGCCGCCATGCGCGCGCGCGTGTTCGAAGTTGGTCGCCCAGTCGTCGAGCAGCTCACGGTCGATGTCGTCCCAGCGCTGCGCTTCCCAATCGCCGAAGTTCATTTCCTTCAGACGATCGTCGTGACTGACCACGCAGCCGAAGTCGTTCGCCAACTCGACGGCAAGCGCAGAGCAGCGCGTCAACGGACTCGATATCAATACGCGTGGCGCGGGCACTTGCAAGGTCGCCAGCTTCAGGGCCAGCGCCGTCGACGAGATCTCGGCCCTTTGGGCGAGCGCCACATCGCTGTGGCCATAGCACACGCCCGCATCGAGCGCGACTGCGGGATGACGGATCAGGACGATATCCATGCGAGCCCCACCAGATAAATGCTCAATTCAAAAATCTGCTGCGCGAAGCCGAGACAGTCGCCGGTGTAGCCGCCTATGCGTCTGACGAAATAACAGCCCAGGACGATGCGCAGCACAACCAGAACTGCCAGCACGGAGCCCGCAAAGCGCCAATCCGGCGCTTCGAGCCAGTTCGGCAACAGCAACCAGGGCACGCCGAATAGCGCTGCACAGATCAGCGCAGCACCG
Source organism: Paraburkholderia ginsengiterrae (assembly GCF_001645125.1). GTDB lineage: Bacteria > Pseudomonadota > Gammaproteobacteria > Burkholderiales > Burkholderiaceae > Paraburkholderia > Paraburkholderia ginsengiterrae. Next base: position 168,440 of record NZ_LXKA01000393.1, read on the forward strand.
CTCAAGCGCTGCGCGACCGGCTTGGCTTTGCCTTCGGCACGCACATAGTCGAGCGTTGCCAGATAGCTGATTGCGAACGTCCGGCTCGCCGCATGCGCGGCAATCATCAGGCCCGCGGCGCGCATCGGCGGCAACGCGGCAAGCGTTTGCCACTTCAACCCTAGTGCAATGACGAGAGCAATGGCGCCAAAAGCCCCAATGCGCGAATCATGCATGATTCGCAATACATCTTCGCGTGTATAGGCGCCACCGAACGCATCGACACAATCTGCGAGGCCGTCCTCGTGAAACGCGCCGGTCACGAGGAGCGATGCAGCCATTGACAACAACACCGCCACGCCCGCAGGAAACACCCGCAGCGCCGCGAGATAGACAAGCGCGCTCAATCCGCCGATCAATACGCCAACCAGCGGAAAATAGCGCGCCGCCGCGTTCAGATAGTGCGGCTCATAACCAACCCAGCGCGGCACCGGCACCCGCGTGAAATAGCCGAGCGCCGTGAAGAAGTAGCGCAGTTCCGCGAGCGGATTCATAGGTGAACCAGGTACCTGTTCTCGTCTGACGGATCAGACATCGCGATTTGCGACGCCTGCCGATTCGAAGCTCGCCATCTCGTTCACGAACGCCGCCGCCGCGCGCAGCAACGGCACCGCGAGCGCCGCGCCGCTGCCTTCGCCCAGACGCATGTCGAGCGCCAACAACGGCTGCGCGCCGAAATGATCGAGCATGCGCCGATGCCCCGCTTCGTTCGACGCATGCGCGAACACGCAGTACTCCCGCACGCTCGGCGCCAGGGCGTCGGCAATCAGCAATGCCGAGGTAGCGATGAAGCCATCGACCAGAATCGTCATGCGAGCCTCGGCCGCCGCGAGATAGGCGCCCGCCATCATCGCGATCTCGAAGCCGCCGAACGTGGCGAGCACCTCGAACGGATCGGTGGAAACGGGGTGATGCGCGAGCGCCGACGCCAGCACGTTGCGCTTTCTGGCGAGTCCCGCATTGTCGAGCCCCGTGCCGCGCCCAACGCATTCGTCGATCGGCACGCCGCACAGACGGCTCATCAGACATGCGGCCGCGGAGGTATTGGCAATCCCCATCTCGCCGAAGCCGATCACGTTGCTGCCGAGCGCCGCGTGGTGCCGCACGCGCAGCGCGCCCGCCCGCATCGCGGCGAGTGCCTGGTCGCGCGTCATGGCGGGCTCGTGCGCGAAGTTGCGCGTGCCGGCCGCGACCGGAATGTCGACGAGTCCTGCCGTCGACGGCAACGGCGTCGCGATGCCCGCGTTGACCACTTCGAGTTCGAGGCCCGCGACCCGGCTCAAGGCGTTGATCGCCGCGCCGCCCGCGAGAAAATTGGCGACCATCTGCGCGGTCACCGCCTGCGGATAGGGGCTGACGCCTTCCGCGGCAATGCCGTGATCGCCCGCAAACACGATCATCGCGGGACGGTTCACGGTGGGATGCGTGGTGCGCTGAATCAGGCCCATCTGACGCGCGAGCGTCTCGAGGCGGCCCAGGCTGCCAGGCGGTTTGGTCTTCGTGTCGATGATGTGCTGCAACTCGGCGCGCAGCGACTGATCGAGCGGTTCGACTTCGGGCAGTCCGGGAAAACGTGGCAATGAAGTCATGAGCGTTTCTGAAAAGAGTCTGTCTGGATTAAACGGTTAGCTTGCCGGCGTGTCATGATCCGCCAGCGATTCATGATACGAACGCGGCGCGGGAATCAATGCCTCGTGCTCCCCGTCGCGAATCAGAATCAACGGATAGCCAAACGCACGGCTTGCTCGCGCCGGGGTCAGCACGTCGCGCGCCGGTCCGGCATAGGCGCCGCCTTCGCCATCGAGCAGCAGCGCATGGGTCGCGAAGCGGCGCGCGAGGTTCAGGTCATGGCACGAAAACATCACTGTACGCCGAGGCTCGCGCGTCCAGGCAGCGAGCGCCTCGAGGCAGTCGATCTGATGATGCAGATCGAGATGCGACAGCGGTTCGTCGAGCAGCAGCAAGGGGGCGTCCTGGCACAACACCGCGGCCAGCGCCACGCGCTGACGCTCGCCGCCCGAGAGCGAGAGCACATCGCGTGCGGCGAATGCGGCAAGACCCAGCAGGTTCAGCGCGGCCATGGCCGCCTCGCGGTCAGCCTCGCGCTCCCAGCCCCAGCCGGTCAGGTGTGGGAAGCGGTTCAGCAGCACGATATCGAGCACACTCGCGCTGAACGCGTCAGGCGCGCTTTGCGGCATCAGCGCGCGCCGTTGCGCGAGAGGCAGCGGCGGCCAGTCGGCCACGCGCACGCCGTCGAGTTCGACATGGCCCGCCGCGGGCCGCAGCAGACCCGCGAGCGTGGACAGCAGCGTGGTCTTGCCCGCGCCGTTCGGACCGGCAACGCACCAGATCTCGCCGCTATAGAACGTATGCGTGAATGCCTCGAGCAAAGTGCGCGTACCGGCCCGCAAGGTCAGATCTTGCGCGCTGAGCACGGATGGGGAGGCGTCGTGAGCTTGCATCATCTGCGGCGGCGCAACAGCATCCACAGAAACACTGGCACGCCGATGATCGAGGTGATCACGCCAACCGGCAACTGGCCCGGCGCGATCACGGTGCGCGCGATCAGGTCCGCGCCCATCACCGCGACGCCACCGCCGAGCGCGGCGCCCGGCAGCAGCATGCGCTGATCGTTGCCGAACGCGAGCCGCAGCATATGCGGCACGACCAGCCCGACAAAGCCGATGGTGCCCGCCGTCGTCACCGCCGCGGCCGCCGCCAGCGAGGCCGCCAGATACACCCGCAAGCGCAGCGGCATCACCGCGACGCCCAACGCCTGCGCGGCCGCGTCGCCACGCAGCAGCACATTCAGACGCGGCGCGGCGGGCACGATCGCCACCAGCACGATGACGAGCGTGGCGAGCGCCACCCATGGCATCGCGCCGCCGTTGAGGTCACCGGTCAGCCAGAACAGCATGCCGCGCAGACGATTGTCAGGCGCGAGGTTGAGCAGCAAGGTAATCAATGCCCCCCAACCCGCGGCGATCACCGCGCCGGTCAGCAGCAAACGGGGCGACGTGTCCTGCGGTTCGCCGCGCCACAACTCCCGGCGCGCGAGGCCGAGCACCAGCAGGATCGAAACGAATGCGCCGGCAAACGCGCTGGCGTCGACGATCCACCATGCGCAGCCGGCGATCATCGCGACGAGCGCGAAGGTCGCCGCCCCGCCTGATACGCCCAAAACATAGGGCTCGGCTAACGGATTGCGCAACAGCACTTGCAGCAGCGCGCCCGCCAACGCGAGCAATGCGCCGCATGCGAAACCGGCCAACGCACGCGGCAAACGCAGCGTGCGGACGATCTCGCCGGCCAGATCGGCGGAGCCGACAGGCGAACCATGCGACGGCATCAGCGCGGCCAGCACATGCATGGGTGCGAGCGCAACGCTGCCGAGCGCGAGCGATGCCATCAGCACCGCCAGCGCAATCACAGCGAGCGCGCACCAGATCGCGGCCGCACGCTTCGCGCTCATCACGCGCAGCGTTGCGGCAGGCATCGGACCCGAATGGCGATTCATCCGTGCGCTCTCAACGCAGCGTATCCGTCACTGCTGCTGCCAGCCGAGCGTGAGATACGCACCGCGCCGCGGCGAGTTATACGAGTAGGCCGTTTCATAGTCCTTGTTCAACAGATTCTGGATTTGCGCCGCCACGTACCATGCCTTCGTGAAGTTGTAGCGCGCCGACAGATTCACGACGCCGTAGCCGCCCAGCTTGCCGCTGCTATCGTTACTCGGGCCGCTCACGATCCACTCGCCGCCCACGCGCCACCCCGCGATACTACGATTCACCGTCAGCGAGCCGAAGCGCCGCGCACGCCGCACGAGGTCGACATCGTTGTCGAGGTCGACGGGGTTTTGCAGCGTGACGGACGCACGCACGTCCGTCTTGCCGACATGGCCGCTCCACGATCCTTCGAGCCCCTGCACTTTCGCACGGCCCACGTTCTCAGCCAGGTAGATGCCGGGCGACACCTGCGGATAGTCGATCAGATCCGAATAGCGCGTCTGGAATGCGGTGACACGCATCACGCCGAGCGCAGTCGATGCGTACTGCAGCGCCGCTTCAATCGAGTGGCTGCGCTCCGGCTGGATCGATGGATTGCCGCTGATTGGATAGTACAGATCGTCGAAGCTCGGTGCGCGAAACGAATCCGAATAGCTTGCGGTCACCTTCCAATTCCCGGTGATATCGAAACCGTAGCCGAGATAGTAACTGTTTGCTCCGCCAAAATCGGAATACTGGTCGCGCCGCACGTTGGCCTGAATCTGGTTGCGCCCAAAGCGCCCCGTATAGCCGATAAAGCCCGAATCCACATGCCGGTCCGGCGCCGCGAACGTATCCGAGTCGAGGCTCTGATCGAGATGCTCGTAGCCTGCCTGCAGCTTCTGCTGCGCGGCCAGCGCGAAATCGTTCTGCCACGTGTACTGGCGATTGTCGGTGTCGAAGCGGCCGTTATACACGCCGTTGGTATTCGACACGCTGCGGTCATCGCCCTCGGCGACGACGAAGTGGGTCGTCCACCAGTCGGTCAGCTTGCCGTTCGCGAACGCGGAGACCTGTCGCACTTTGCTGTACAGATTGTTCAAATCGGTCGGCGCGCCATAGGCGTTGTCGTAGCTGTCGTTGCCGTTCGACTGGAAATAGCTGACGCCGGCGTCCCACTTGTCGTTGAACTTGTGGCGCAACGAGGCCGTGATGCTCTCGTTCAGATAGCCGTTTGCATTCGGATTGGCGTTGGGCGCCTCGAGGGGATTGAGCGACGAGAAGCCGTCGTCCTTCGAACGCGCGAGCGAAATGCTGAAGGTCGTGTTGCCGTCTTTATCCAGTGCACCGTTCACGCCCGCCTGCTGCGTCTGCGTGTGATAGCTGCCGTAGCCCACCGAAAAATTGAAACGCGGCGGATGGTCGCCGCCGTCTTTCGTGAACACCTGCACCACGCCACCGATCGCACCCGACCCGTATAACGCGGACACGTTGCCGTTCACCACCTCGACGTGATCGATCTGGTCGAGCGGAATCTGCGCGAGTTGCGACGAACCCAGGCTCACCGAATCGACGCGCACGCCGTCGATCAGCACCAGCGATTGCGTCGACGACGCCCCCCGCAAGAACAGGCTCGTGGTTGAACCCGGGCCACCGGTGCGCGAAATCTGCGCGCCTGGCGCGAGTTGCAGCAGGCCGGGCAAGTCGGTCGCGGTGGTGTCGGCGATATCCTGCTGATCGAACAGCGAAGTCTGCGGGATCGTATCGGCAAGTGCTTGCGGCCCGCGATCCGCGGTAACGACAACGGGCGACAATACCGTGGGCGATGGACTCGCGGTCGAGGCGTTCGCCGCCGGCGTAGATGGCGATGAAGACGAAGCGGCCTGCGCATGCGCGACGCTCGGCAGGCTCGCGAAGGCGAGTAACGCCGCGCGAGCGATAGGGGACAACATGGGATGAGATTCCTGTGGATAGCGTGCGCAGCCCGCTTCCCCGCAGGCCGATGCGTAACGAGGCGCCCGCGTATTTAACATTGTCGCGCGGGACAGTCCTCTCCCTCTGGCCGGTATCCGGGCTGGCGATGCATCGATCCCGCCTTCCCACGCGTAACGCGCAGTGGCACACTCGCGTGTTGAACCTCGAACACACGATCAGGATCGACCTGCATGATGAATGCGGTCGCTTACCGTTGCGGGGGCAGCACAGGTTGGCGCGTTCAGGTGAACGGCGCGCCCTGCTTCCCGTTTAACTGCGTGCGCCGTTGAAAAACGCACGCGAGCACCAGAGTGCGGCCAGTTTAGGAGCGGCCTCGGGGTCCGTCAAGAATGCCGGGGCCATAGGCAATATGTTCTGTTGCACGCGGCTTATCGTCCGACGCATGAGTACTTTTTCATCAAAGGTTCGATAAAAGGCGGCATAAAGCGATGTTGTTACGTCTCGAAACGAGACAATTATCGGAACCTGCAGCAATCCGCGCTAAAATGCGATGTCTTTAGAGGACGCAGCACATGCTCACCGAACTCGAAACACTTTCACAGAATATCGGCAAGCTGATCGCGATCAGCCAGCGCCACAATGACGCGCGTCTCGCGCTCGAAGAGCAACTCGCCCAGGCGCGCGCCGAAGCCGAAGCCACGCGCACGGAACTTGCAATGCTGCGCGAGGAGCGTGATGCGCTGCAAGCGGAACGCGACGCACTGTCCGCGAAAATCGACGACGCACAGGTGCGCCTGAATGCGATTATCGAAAAGCTGCCGCGTGCCCGCGCGCACAGCGAGCCGGATAACCAGCTCGATCTGCTCGAACCGGCTCAGCACGAAGCCGAAGCCGAGAGCGACGCGACCCGCCACGGAGAAAATGCATGACCACCAAGCAGATCGAAGTATCGATTCTCGGCGTGCCCTATCGCCTCGCCTGCTCGCCTGAAACCGAAGGTGCGCTGCTCGAAGCGGTTGCACGTGTCGACGCCGAGATGTCGAAGATCCGCAACAACAGCAACGTGCGCGGCACGGATCGCATTGCCGTCATGGCTGCGCTGTCGCTGGCATCGGAACTGCTTAAGCTGCAAACGAGCGTGCGACACGGAGAAGCATTTCCCGCTGAGGAAATCCGGCGTACAATGCACCAAATGAACGAGCAACTGGGTACTGTGATTCAGCAGTACAGCATGCAGTAAAGTAGCCAGTAGCGGCATTGCAGTGTCTCAAGCAGCCGGTCCTGAGATCGGTTGCGGATTCAAACGGAATGTGTGAGCATTGGCTGGCAAACGTTTGAGTCCAATAGGTTTAGCATCATCGGTTTAGCTTCCCTGCCTGGTTCGCCAAGGTCATATATTCCTTGAACCAATGCCATGTGCACGGTTGCGGAAATTTGTAGCACGGGTGTGCGCGTCACTCTGTCTGATGTACCCGAAGTGTTGCTAACTGCGACCAATTCTGAACCCCCGGTTCAGGATGCCGGCCTAGCGGCTAAGGCGGGGACCTTATCTAGAACGGCATCGGACTTCGGTTCGGTGCCGTTTTTCTTTGGGCGCTTGTTGAGCACCTGTTCAACGCCTGTTTGACGCATGTTGAGCGCCTCGATACGTTTCGATCCAACCATCCGCATCGTCAACCTCTTAACGTTCAATTCGATTCATGCGCTACTGGCTAATGAAGTCCGAACCGGACGAAGCAAGCATCGACCATCTCGCTAACGCACCGCAACGCACGTTGCCGTGGACCGGCGTGCGCAACTATCAGGCGCGCAATTTCATGCGCGACATGATGCAGGTCGGCGACGGCGTGCTGTTCTATCACTCGAGTTGTCCTGAGCCCGGCATCGCGGGAATCGCGGAGGTATCGTCCACCGCTTATCCCGACCCCACGCAGTTCGACAAAAAGAGTCCTTACTACGACGAGAAGTCGTCGCAAGAAACACCGCGTTGGCTGCTGGTCGACGTGGTGTTCAAAAAGAAGATTCCGTTGATTCCGCTTGCCGCGCTGCGCGAGCACGACGAACTCAAGGACATGCGCGTGCTCGCCAAAGGCAACCGCCTGTCGATTACGCCGGTGACCGAAGCCGAATGGCGCTTCATCACCAAACGGCTCGCCTGAAAGCACGCGATTGATCGGCCCGCAAGAGAATGTCCATCGGGCGTGTGCCATACGTGGCAGCGCAAACGTTAAAGCAACGTTAAACCTGGGAACCAAGCCCGGGTTACAAGCGCCTAACGGACTCACAAAAGGGACGCGCAAACGCCATGCCATTGCGCGGCGTTCACCCCAATCGTGCACAACCCTGTTCTAGCAAGGAGTCCAACAATGACGAAAAACACCGCACGTGCACTCGCTCTCGCCCTCGCCTGCGTGGCACCGGCCGCGCTCGCGCTGACGCCGGCCATGGCCCGCGCACAAGCCGCCGCGCCGTATCAGCCCGCGGGCGTGTTGTCGCTGAACGCACAAGCCAGCGCGGAAGTGCCGCAAGACGTCGTCGATATCACGCTGTTCTACGAGCAGGAAGCGAGCGATCCGTCGGCGCTCACGTCAACGCTGAATCAGCGCGCCGATTCGGCGCTGCAAAAAGCCAAGGGCGTGAGCGGCGTGACCGCCCGCACGGGCTCGTTCTCGATCTTCCCGTCCACCGACCGTGACGGGCGCATTTCCGCATGGCGCGGCCGCACGGAGATCGTGCTCGAATCGCACGATTTCGCGGCGGCGTCGAAGCTCGCGGGTCAAATGGCATCGATCATGCAAGTCGGCAATGTCCAGTTCTCGCTCTCGCCTGAGGCACAGCGCGCCGCCGAGCAGAAGCTCACCGGCGAAGCGATCAAATCGTTCCGCGAGCAGGCCGCTTCATCCGCGCAGGCGTTCGGCTACAACAGCTATTCGATTCGCGAGGTCAACGTCGGCCACAACGGCGTGATGCCCCGTCCGATGATGATGAGCGCCCGCGCCATGAGCGCCGACGCGAAGGCCTCGGCGCCCGTGCCGATTGAAGGCGGCACGTCGACCGTGACCGTCAACGTGTCGGGCTCGGTGCAGATGAAGTAACACTGCGCGCGCGATGCGCGGCTCGCCAAAGAAAACGCCACGGCATGCCGTGGCGTTTTTTATTGACCACTCGCTACGATAAAGCGTAGCGCTCAGCTCGCGTTGACGGCCTGCGCCGGTTCGCGGCGCGCGCGGCGATACGACCACACGAGCATGGCGATACCGCCGAGGATCATTGGCAGCGACAGCCATTGCCCCATGGAAAGCCCCATGGCCAGCAGCCCGAGGAAATCGTCCGGCTCGCGCGCGAATTCGACCGTGAAGCGCGCGAGGCCATAGCCGATCAGGAACACCGCGGAAATCGCGCCCATCGGCTTCGGTTTGCGCGAGAAGAAGAACAGCACGAAAAAGAGCGCCACACCTTCCAGCGCAATTTCATACAGCTCGGACGGATGACGCGGCAGCATGTGATATTGCGCGAACACTTCGTTCAGATGCCATTGCGCGGCCAGTTGCGGATGCGCGGAAAGCCATGCGGCGTCGTCGGGCGCGGCGCCTGGAAACAGCATCGCCCAGGGCGCAGCCGGGTCCGTCACACGGCCCCACAACTCACCGTTGATAAAGTTGCCGAGACGGCCCGCCGCGAGCCCGGTCGGCACCATCGGCGCGACGAAGTCGGTGACCTGCAGCCACGAGCGCTTGCGCTGATACGCGAACAGCACCATGGCGAAGGTCACGCCAAGGAAGCCGCCGTGAAACGACATGCCGCCCTCCCACACCTTGAAGATGTCGAGCGGATGCGCGAAATAGAAGCTCGCTTTATAGAACAGCACGTAGCCGAGCCGGCCGCCGAGAATCGTGCCTAACACGCCGTAGAACAGCATGTCGTCGATATCTTTCGCGGTCCAGCCTTGCGCGGCGACGTACGGCAAGCGCAGACGCAGCCGGCCGACGACGATTGCCGCGATGAACGCGACGAGGTACATCAGTCCATACCAGCGCACTGCGAGCGGCCCCAGATGAATGGCAACGGGGTCGAAATTCGGGTGAATGAGCATCGTGTTGTTATGGGCAGTTCAGGTTCAGAAGCGGGTTTTGCAGGCATGGGCGGCGGTCCCCGCACCATGCGGCGCATGCATTGGACGGTCCAGCCCGCCATGCGTTCGCTGCGGCGCCGCTAAACATGCGGCGCGGCGGCTGACTGGGCCTCGACGGTCGCGGCGTGCGCCCGCACGATCTCGATGAAACCGGCCAGCACCGGACTCACCTCCGCCGTGCGCCAGACCAGGCCTGTCTCGATCGCGGGCACCGACTCGGCGAGCGGCCGGTACACCACGCCGGTGCGGCGCAGATTACGCAACGATTGCGGCACCAGTGCGACACCCATGCCGGCAGACACGAGGCTCACGATCGTCTGCATCTGGATCGCTTCCTGGCCGATCCGGGGCGCGAGGCCCGCTACGCCGTAGCAATCCATAATGATGTCATAAAAGCCTGGCGCCAGCCGTCTTGGGAAGATCACGAGCGGCGCGTCGGCCACGTCGCGCAGGCTGATCGGCGTGTCCAGCCACTCGGCGCGCGGGTCGGCATGAGCGGCGGCCGCGCCGGACACCCGCGCCGCCATCTCCGTCGACATGGCGATCACCAGCGGCTCGCGCGCGATCGGCAGCCACGACAGTTGCGTGGCGTGGCGCGACGGCAGCGGCGCGATCACGAGGCCCGCGTCGATGCGCCCGGCCATCAGTTCCTCCACCTGCACGTCGCTGGTGGCTTCGGTCAATTCGAGCCGCACGCGCGGGTGGCGCGCGCCGAAGTCGCGCAGCAACAGCGGCAGCAAGCCGTAATCCGCGGTGGAAACGAACGCCAGCGACAGCACGCCGGCTTCGCCGCGCGCCAGGCTCTGCGCGAGCGGCCGCAACGCCTCGGCGCTCGCCAGCAGGCGCTGCACTTCGGGCAGCAGATCGGCGCCCACCGGCGTCAGTTCGACCGAACGCTTGGTGCGCGCGAACAGTTCGACGCCGAGCGTCTCCTCGAGCGCCCGGATCGCCTGCGACAGGGGCGGCTGCGTCATGGACAGGCGCACGGCCGCCCGCCCGAAGTGCTTTTCTTCGGCGACGGTGACGAAATAGCGTAACTGGCGCAGGTCGGGAATGGCAGGCAGCATGATTAATACATTTTACGACCTAATGAGCCACGAATAATATATTGGATGCGCGCCTGGCAAAACTGCATCCTTGTGCGACGCCCCGGCACTAAACTGAACTGACGCGTCGGCACGGCCGGCGTCCGCACCGCCGCAGTCAGGATCAGGCACCGATCAAAACAAAACAGACTGGAGTTCCCCATGGCATACAACCGTCGTTCCAGGAATATCACGCAAGGCGTGGCGCGCTCGCCGAACCGCTCGATGTACTACGCGCTCGGCTATCAGAAGGAAGACTTCGACAAGCCGATGATCGGCATCGCCAACGGCCACTCGACCATCACCCCCTGCAACGCCGGCCTGCAGCGGCTCGCGGACGCGGCTGTCGCCGCAATCAAGGCGTCGGACGCGAATCCGCAGATCTTCGGCACGCCGACGATCTCGGACGGCATGTCGATGGGCACCGAAGGCATGAAGTACTCGCTCGTGTCGCGCGAAGTCATCGCCGACTGTGTCGAGACCTGCGTGCAAGGCCAATGGATGGACGGCGTGGTCGTGATCGGCGGCTGCGACAAGAACATGCCGGGCGGGATGATCGGCATGCTGCGCACGAACGTGCCGAGCATTTACGTGTACGGCGGCACGATCCGTCCGGGCAACTGGAAGGGCACCGATCTGACCATCGTGTCGTCGTTCGAAGCCGTGGGCGAATTCACAGCGGGCCGGATGTCGCAGGAAGACTTCGAAGGGGTCGAACGCAACGCCTGCCCGACCACGGGTTCGTGCGGCGGCATGTACACCGCGAATACGATGAGCTCGTCGTTCGAGGCACTGGGCATGTCGCTGCTGTATTCGTCGACCATGGCCAATCCCGATCAGGAGAAGGTCGATTCGGCCGCCGAATCGGCACGCGTGCTGGTCGAAGCGGTCCGGAAGGATCTGAAGCCGCGCGACATCGTCACGAAGAAGTCGATTGAAAACGCCGTGGCGCTGATCATGGCGACCGGCGGCTCGACCAATGCCGTGCTGCACTATCTGGCGATCGCGCATGCGGCGGAAGTGGAATGGAGCATCGAAGACTTCGAGCGCATGCGCAAGAAAGTGCCGGTGCTCTGCAACCTGAAGCCGTCGGGCCAGTACGTGGCGACCGATCTGCACAAGGCAGGCGGCATTCCGCAAGTCCTGAAGATCCTGCTCGACGCGGGCCTTCTGCACGGCGATTGCATGACCATCACCGGCAAGACCCTCGCCGAAGAACTGAAGGACGTGCCGGCCAAGCCGCGCGCCGATCAGCAGGTGATTTTTCCGGTGGATAAGGCACTCTACAAGGAGGGCCACCTCGCGATCCTGAAGGGCAACCTGGCCGTTGACGGCGCGGTCGCCAAGATCACCGGCCTGAAGAACCCGGTGATTACCGGCCCGGCTCGCGTGTTCGACGACGAGCAAAGCGCGCTGGAAGCGATTCTGGCCGACAAGATCGTGGCCGGCGACGTGGTGGTGCTGCGCTACCTCGGCCCGAAGGGCGGCCCCGGCATGCCGGAAATGCTCGCGCCGACGTCGGCGATCATCGGCAAGGGTCTCGGCGAAACCGTGGGTTTGATCACCGACGGCCGCTTCTCTGGCGGCACCTGGGGCATGGTGGTCGGCCACGTCGCGCCGGAGGCTTTCGTGGGCGGCGCGATTGCGTTCGTGCAGGAAGGCGACTCGATCACGATCGACGCGCACCAGTTGCTGCTGCAACTGAACGTCGACGACGCCGAACTCCAGCGCCGCCGCACCGCCTGGCAACAGCCGAAGCCGCGTTATACGAGTGGCGTGATGGCGAAATACTTCGCGCTGGCGCTGCCGGCCAACAAGGGCGCTATTACGGGCTAAGGCTCGGGCTAAAGCGCGGGCTAAGCTACGTAAAAGCGAAAGGGGCGCACGAAAAACCGTGCGCCCCTTTCCTTTTATAATGCCAGCACCACTAGTCGGGCACCTGCACCGGCGGAGACCAGAATGAAATCCATGTCGTATGCAGCGCTTGCCGTAGCGGGCATGCTGGGCGTTACTTTAGGCGCCGGCAGTCCGGCGGCGCATGCCGAAGCCGCCGGACTCTCGCTGGCCCAGCAACAGAACTGCATGAGTTGCCACGCGGTGACGCGTCCCTTCATGGGTCCGGCGCTGCATGACATCGCGGCGAAATATGCCGACCGCGACGACGCCGCCACGTACCTGAAGCACAAAATTCTGGACGGCAGCACAGGGGTATGGGGGGTTGTGCCGATGCCCGCCAACACGCAACTCACGCCCGACCAGGCCGCCACGCTGGCGAGCTGGGTGCTGACGCTCAAATAACGATCTCCAGACGAAAGCGCCGCGCTCGAGGCGCAACGCGCCGGCGCCGCTCACAACGCCAGCGTTTCACCCAATCAGGCGTGGCCCGAACGCCGCGCGATCTCTGCCTCGACCGCTTCCCGCACCCAGCCAGTCATTTCGCTCTCCAGCGTCAGCGCCACTTCACGCGTGATCTGGTTGACGAGCCACGTGGTGTGTTCCTGCAACGCCGCGCGGCTGTGCGCCTCGATGATGGCGCGCCCTTCGCCCGTCAGAAAGCCCGCGAAGCGCCCGCGTAGGTTCTCGGCGATGACCTCGGCATCAAGACCCGGGTGCGCCAGCGCGGCGCTCTAGTGAACGTCGTGAACGATATCCGGCGGCACGGTGGCGCCCGCCTCGAAGGGCGTGGCCGGCTCAAGCCGGTCGAACACGCCCGCTGAGGGCGCATCCACACCCCCGTGCGGATGCCGCGCTGCCGCGCCATGATGCGCGCGCGAGCGCTTTTTCGGGTGATGAGGGTCGGCCGGCTGCGACGCATGCGCCGCTTCTTCCGCGGCATGCGCGGCGTCGTCAGGGCCATGCTCGGGTTCCGGCGCCACGGCGGCGGGTTCAGGCGCCACGGCGGGCTCCTGCTGCGGCGTCAGCACCGGCTCCGTGCGGAACTCCGGCTCGCGCGGCGCGTCGGGCTGCGCTGTGCCGCTCGACGCTGGCTGCGACGGCACAGCATGGCCCGGCACGAGAACCTCGTGCAGAACTGGGATGGAATCGTCATTGGGATCGGACACGCACACTCTCCGTGTTTGAGTCGGAACGGAAGCAGGCGGCGGCGCCGAGTGCCGAATCCTCAGGACCCGGCGCCATGCGGCGCGGGCGCAACGGGATCTAGCCGCCTTGCTTGTAGTTGTTCAAAGCATAGCCGCGATCGCGATAGAAGCGATACCGTTCGCGGCCCGCGGCGAGTTCGTCTGGTGCGTTACCGACCACTTCCAGCAATCTCTCGAAGCGCGCGAATTGCGCCGGCACCGTGGCACCGAGATTGAGCAGCACCTGATGGTGCGGAACGTCGTCGAGGCTCGAGGTCAGCACGATTGGGGTTTGTGCCGCAAGCGGCGTGCCCGCCATGCAGTGCGGCACGAAGTCGAGCGGCGAGAAGGTCCACAGCAGTTCGTCGAAGGCCCGCAGGCGCGCGGGCTCGGCCAGCACGATGGTCGGCTGGTCCGCCTGATACGCCTTGCGGATCAGGCGGCACGCATACAGCAGCGAATCGCCGACGTTCGAGTGAAAGTCGATTCTCGTCATCGGCGGCTCCGCTTTGCGACTACGGCCTGCCTTGTTGCTGGGCTTGCTGCCGGATTTGCTGCCGCGTATGCAACGCTACTGCATTGCATCATTGTGCAGCGCGACCGTCCGCGGCCCGACCGTCAGCGGCCCGGTCGATCAGGAACTGCGCGAGCAACGGCACCGGACGGCCGGTGGCGCCCTTCGCCGCGCCGCCCTTCCAGGCCGTACCCGCGATATCCAGGTGCGCCCACGGATACGCTTCGGTGAAGCGCGACAGGAAGCACGCCGCCGTCACGCTGCCGGCCGGACGGCCGCCGATGTTAGCCATGTCCGCGAAGTTCGACTTGAGCTGGTCCTGATACTCGTCGTCGAGCGGCATGCGCCAGGCCGGATCGGATGCTTCACGCGATGCGTCGAGCAGCTCGCCCGCCAGCGCATCGTCTTTCGAGTACAGGGCGCTGTTGTGGTGGCCCAGCGCGATGATGCAGGCGCCCGTGAGCGTGGCCACGTCGATTACCGCGGCCGGCTTGAAGCGCTCCGCGTAGGTCAGCGCGTCGCACAGGATCAGGCGGCCTTCGGCGTCGGTGTTCAGCACTTCGATCGTCAGGCCCTTCATGCTGGTGACGATGTCGCCCGGCTTGGTGGCCGTGGACGACGGCATGTTCTCGACCGCCGGAATGATGGCCACAACGTTGATTTTCAAGCCCATTTCGGCGACGGCGCGCATCGTGCCCAGCACCGAGCCGGCGCCGCACATGTCGTACTTCATCTCGTCCATGCCTTCGCCCGGCTTGAGCGAGATGCCGCCCGTGTCGAACGTCACGCCCTTGCCGACCAGCACGACCGGCGCGGCCTTCACGGCGCCGCCCTGGTACTGCAGCACGATGAATTGCGCCGGCTCGGTCGAACCCGCCGTGACCGACAGGTACGAACCCATCTTGAGCGCTTCAGCCTGCTTCTCGCCGAGCACTTCGACCTTCATCTTCCAGTCTTTGGCGAGCTTCTTCGCGGTGTTGGCGAGGTAGGTCGGCGTGCAGACGTTGCTCGGCAGGTTGCCGAGGTCGCGCGTCAGGTCCATGCCGTTGGCGAGTGCGGCGCCCTGCTTCGCGGCCACCTTGGCGGCCTTCTCGTCGCCGGTGTTGACGCTGAAGACGATGCGCTTCAAAGCGCGAGCCGAGTTCTCCGGCTTGCTCTTCATCTGCGTGAACTTGTAGGTCAGTTCGCGCAGGGCCAGGATCGCGGCGCGCACGCCCCAATCCGACGAACGCTCGAGGATCGGCAGTTGGGCAAGCGTGAAGGTCACCTGGACGATCTTGGTGGCGAGCAGCGCGCGCCAGGCGGCCCGGACGGCTTCGACGTAGGCTTTCTGACTGAAAGCGTCCTGTTTGCCGAGGCCGACCAGCAGCACGCGCGAGGCACCGATGCCCGACACTTCGTGCAGGAACAGCGTGGTGCCCGCCTTGCCTTCCATGTCGCCGGCCTTGATGATGCGGGTCAGCAGGCCGCGGGTGGCCTCGTCGATCTCAAGAGCCGCGCCCGAGAGCGTTTGCGACTCGAACACACCGATTACGATGCAATCGGATTTCCCCGTCAGGAAACCGTTTGACGAGCCTTTGGTCCAATCACAGGCTTTTATGCTAAAGTCCATCGCGCTTGTCCTCGGATAAAATCTGGGCTTAGGATGAAAGCCGCAATTATCCGCTATTTTTCCCGCGGCGGCTGCACCAGGGGTGTGACGGGGAGTAACCCGCGCGCCACTGAGAGCGCCCCCTCTCGTCATCAATAATGATCTTCGAACGCTCCCTCCAGCGCGAGCTCGCGTATACGGCTGGTGCCGTGTTCATGGTTCTCCTCACGCTCGTGCTGACCACGATGATGATCCGCATCGTCGGCTTCGCAGCCTCGGGCGAGATCGACCCGCGCGACGTGCTGGTCCTGATCGGCCTGACCGTGATCGGCTACCTGGCAATCATGCTCGTCGCGACCCTGTTCGTGTCGATCCTGTTCGTCCTGACACGCTGGTACAAAGACTCCGAGATGGTCGTGTGGCTGTCCTCGGGCGTAAGCCTCACGCAGTTCATCAAGCCGATCGGCATCTTTGCCACGCCGATCATCATCCTCATCATGTTCTTCGTGTTCGTCGGCTGGCCGTGGTCGAACCAGCAGAGCAAGCTGATCCGCGCGCGCTTCCAGCAGCGTGACGAGGTCTCGCTGCTCGCGCCGGGCCAGTTCCGCGAGTCGGCCACAAGCCACCGCGTGTTCTTCATAGAGAAGATGTCGCCCGACCAGGGGCACGTGGAGAACGTGTTCGTGACCAGCACCGAAAACGGCAAGGTCAATGTGGTGGTGTCGAAGAACGGCCATACCGAGACGCATAAGAACGGTGACCGCTTCGTCGTGCTGGAAAACGGCCGCCGCTACGACGGCGAACCGGGCCACCCGGATTTCCGGATCATGGAGTTCGAGCGCTATGGCGTGAAGATTCAGAGCCAGCCGGTCGTCAGCACGCCCACTACCACCGGCCTGCCCACGCTCACGCTGCTGCGCAATCCGACCAACGAGAACCTGGCCGAATTTGCCTGGCGCGCGGGGCTGCCGCTCATCGCGATCAACCTGATGCTGCTGGCGATTCCGCTCGCGCACCAGAACCCGCGGCGCAGCCGCACCATCAATCTGGTGATGGCCGTTCTCATCTATTTGACGTATTCGAACCTGTTGAACGTGGTGCAGTCGTGGATCGAGCAGGGCAAGATGTCATTCAGCGTGGGGCTGGTGGTCCTGCATGTGATCGTTGCGGCGATCGTCGCGTTCATTTTCTGGCTGCGTGTGCGCAACCGGCCGCTATTCACGCGGGCGTCGTTCAGCCGTTCGCAGGGGGCCTGACCGATGCGCATTTATGAAAGGTACTTCGCGCGTCAGGTCTACCTCACGTTCGTCTTCATTCTGTTTGCGTTTTCGGGTCTATTCTTCTTCTTCGACCTGATCAACGAACTGAACTCGGTTGGCCACGGCAACTACAAGTTCCAGTACGCGGTGCTGCGGGTTGCGTTGCAAACGCCGTCGCGCTTCTATGAAATCATTCCGGTCGCCGCTTTGATTAGTGCGATCTATGTCTTCGCACAAATGGCGGCGAACTCCGAGTACACGATTTTCCGCGTGTCCGGGCTTGCCACCAATCAGGCGCTGCGTTCGCTGCTGAAGATCGGCATTCCGCTGGTGCTGCTCACGTATCTGATCGGCGAAGTGGTCGGCCCTTACACGGACCAGTTGTCCGAACGTGTGCGGCTCGAGGCGCTCGGATCATCCGTGTCGACTAATTTCGAGTCTGGTGTGTGGGTGAAAGATACGCTCACCGCGCGCGCGGACGGCGAACAGGTCACACGCTTCGTGAACGTGGGCGAGCTGAAGCCTGACGCGACGATCAGCAATGTGCGCATCTATGAATTCGATTCGCAATTCCGTCTCTCGAACGTGCGGACTGCGCAGAGCGGCAAGTATCAGCCCCCGGGCCATTGGCAGTTGACTGGCGTGACCGATACGCAACTGATCGACGTGCCTCCTCCGTCGGGCACGCCGGCCGACGCGCTGAATCCTGTATATCGGGCACAGCAGGTGTCAGTGCCAGAATATTCGCTGCGCTCGGAGTTGACGCCGCAGATTCTGTC
The DNA here is from genome assembly GCF_001645125.1 of Paraburkholderia ginsengiterrae. GTDB lineage: Bacteria > Pseudomonadota > Gammaproteobacteria > Burkholderiales > Burkholderiaceae > Paraburkholderia > Paraburkholderia ginsengiterrae. The sequence goes on from NZ_LXKA01000393.1 coordinate 186,339, forward strand.
GGTGCTGCTGGTGTCGCCGGATCGTATGTCGATGTTCAATCTGTTTCGCTACATTCAGCATTTGACCGAGAATCATCAGGACACCCAGCGGTATGAAATTGCGTTGTGGCGCAAGCTGCTTTATCCGTTTGCGGTGTTCGTGATGCTCGTGCTGTCGTTGCCGTTTGCATATCTGCATACGCGCGCTGGCGTGGTGGGGATGAAAGTCTTTGGCGGGATTATGCTGGGGATGAGTTTTCAGCTCTTCAACACGTTGTTCTCGCATATCGGTACGTTGAATACCTGGCCTGCGCCTTTGACTGCGGCGACGCCTGGGCTCGTCTATCTCGTGCTTGGGTTGGTTGGGTTGAAGTGGGTTGATCGTCATTAGGAGTTGGCGTCATGGCTATGCACGGGATTGTTCTGTTTGGGCATGGCGCGCGGGATGTGCGGTGGCGGGAGCCGTTTGAAAGGCTTGCTGGGAAGTTGCGGGCTGCTCGCGGTTCGGAGCCTGTGGTGTTGGCGTTTCTTGAGTTGATGGAGCCGGATCTTTCTACTGCTGTGAGCGGACTCGTCGCCGGCGGGTGTGATGTGGTTACCGTTGTGCCGGTTTTTTTTGGGCAAGGTGGGCATGTCAGGAAGGATTTGCCTCTTTTGGTCGAGCAGTGTCAGGCTGCGTATCCTTCTGTTCTGATTCGGTGCGCTGGCGCTGTCGGCGAAGATGAGGCGGTGTTGGATGCCGTTGCACTTTATTGCCTTCGGCAGGTTTGAGGTTTTTTTGGTTTTTTGGTTTTTTTGCTGCGGGTTTGGTGGTCTGCTTGCCGTGGCTTCATTTCTAGTTTTTTTCTGCCTCAATTGGCGCTTTGGCTGTGCTCGTCGGGTGTTGGCCTTTCCTTGATTTCACGACGGTCTATTAGCGTTGCCCCTGTGCGGGGCGGCACCTACTTTCTTTGCGGCGGCAAAGAAAGTAGGCAAAGAAAGCCGCTTCACACCGCTAATTCTTAAGCGGAGCCCCTGGCTTGGAGGGGGTAGTGGTGCATCTGGAATCTGTCATCTCGCGCACTCCGCGTGAGTGACAAGGCAGTCATTCTTCCGACAGCGCTGCGCGCGCCGCCGCGGTACTTCACTTCGGGCAACTGGGTGGGCCTGCGGGCTGAGCCTCGATTAAAGAGCCCCGCGTACGTGGACCTTTCTCTTTCGGTACGTTGACTATCTCGTCCTGGTACCGCGAGCGAGCAAAATCCACACGACGCGCATGGCAAGTGCGACCACTACGCAGCATGTAACAAGCAAGCACGTAAGGGCAGTTGTTTCGATAAAGTCTTCGTCGAATAAGTCCTCCCGCCCGCTTGCCTCGATAACGGCGGCAATCACGTTCCACAGCCAGATCGGTATCCAGAACGAAGACCTCGAAATTAGCGCACCGAGAGTCCATACGCCGACGCACCATGTAGCGAATACACCAAGCACTCGCGGAACACGGATAAGAATGGCTTTCATCGCACTTCGACCGTACCGTATGCGCGCAACGTTGAGCCTGGGACGGGCAAGTCTGCCTGGTGCGAACGAATGTACCGCCGAAGGCTATCGAAGGCGAACGGACTAACGACAGTAATACACCCTTGACTCAACCTCATCGGCCCTTCGGGATGCAGCCTGAAATGTCCTCGCCTGATGCCGTTAATCATCGTCGTGTCTCCGCCGTGAGCGTTCCAGAGCATGAACCATTTCGTATGGTCACCAAACCCAAACATTACGACGTTGAAGTCATTTTGTTTCTTAAAAAGAATGTGCACCTTACCGGCATAGGATCCCCCTTTAGAAGTAATCCCAGGCGCCCTGGAACGCGGGGAAATAGGACCAACTGAAAGTCTGGCGGCGCTAAGCGCGCCGTTGCGACACCTCGGCAACCTTCGCCACATTACTCGCTGAATATTCTTTAGCGCTGTAGTCCCTTATTCCTTGATGCCCGAGAAAATTCAGAAAATATCCTGCGGCTCACCCTTTAGCTCGCTTAGGCGATCACTCGTGAATCAATACGATTTAAACTCGATTCACCGTCAAAACAGTGACGGTCGGGTTTGACAGCCTGCCACCCAAACCTGCACACCTGCCCAAGCAGAGTGTGCGACTATATCTGCACGTCCTATTGTTATGGGCGGGCCGTGATAGGGAGACCCTAGGGTCTGCTGGTTTGGTTTGGGCCAGTCTGTCAACCGTATCACTGAGCCCGCTCACCACCGTGCAAACGAGTGTTGAGCGATCTACATCAGCTTCAGGGAGATCGCAAATGAGTAAATCCGCCAAGAATTCTCGCCCCGCTTCGCGCCCACCTGTTGATGCGCTTCAATACGAAAAACTCGCGCTATCTGCTTTTGACCTCATCGAACGGCAGAAGGGGCAACTGGATAAGCTGATCACATTTGTAGCCTCAATATATAGGAGTCCTGCTGTGACACACGACGAGAGGCAACACCAGCGAACACTACTGGGTTTATTGATTGATACGGTGGAGGATTATCAGCGAGAAGTGGAGGTCGACCGCGAGTTGTATCGGGTCATTGCGCTTGATGCGAAGGGAATTTCTCAAACCCGCCTCACCGCGCGTCACGCGACGAAGCTTCTGACGAAGGCGAGCAAGAAAGCATCAAATGGCCGCGAGCGCATTGGCGCGGCCGGGGTGATGCAGTGCAAGCACATTCGCTTCAAAACCACTCAGCGCCGTACAGCGACAGCACACTGACACGGACTCGCACGACATAGCGTAGCAAGACAGCCCCACACCGCACAAAACGAACCAAACGGTTTATGAACTACCGCGACGGCGCGCGAAGCGCCGCCGGAAGAACAACTCCTTTGTCAGCGCAAACGGAGCCACATGTTTTGAGCGGGCCGTTCCGGCGAGCGCGTAGCGCGAGGCGGGAAGAATGACTGCCTTGTCACCAAGGTGGAGTGTGCGAGAACACAGATTCCAGATGCACCACTACCCCCTCCAAGCCAGGGGACCCGCTTAAGAATTTGCGGTGTGAAGCGGCTTTCTTTGCCTACTTTCTTTGCCGCCGCAAAGAAAGTAGGTGCCGCCCCGCACAGGGGCAACGCTAATAGACCACCGTGAATTCAAGGAAAGGCCAACAACACCCGGGGAAAACAGACAGACAAACAAATCAAGCTGCCACCAACAACCCACCCGCGGAGCGCCCAACCTCAACCTGCCGGGCAGCAAACGCTTCCCCGATCATCAACAAACTGGGCTGCGAAGCATCGACCCACTTGACAGCCTCGCCAGCAGCAAGCTCTTCAAGCGTAAAAGTAACCGTCCTCTCACGCGAGGTACTACAAGCCTCAACAATGGCGACAGGCGTAGAAGCAGACCTCCCAGCATCAATCAACTGCTGAGCAATCTCAACCCCACTATCCCGGCCCATATAAAACACGAGCGAATCTGCATTCACGTGCTCGCGAATCTCCTCAGACCCAGGCGCCCGACTAAAAGTAGCCAGCGCAACACTGCGCGAAACACCCCGCAGAGTGAGAGACCGTTTCAGAGAAGCCGCACTGGCGAGAGCCGCCGTAATCCCAGGCACAACCTCATACTCGATACCAGCAGCCTCGAGCGCCCGCATCTCTTCATCGGCACGCCCGAACAACATAGGATCACCGCCCTTGAGCCGCACGACAACATCGTGCTCCAAAGCAGCATCCACAATCTGCTTGTTGATGAACTGCTGCGCCGTCGACAACTGCCCGCACCGCTTACCTACAGCAATCCGCCGCGCATGCGAAGGCGCATAGTCCAACATGGCAGGTTCGACGAGCGCATCGTGCAACACGACATCGGCGGTGCCGAGAAGCCGCGCGCCGCGCACCGTGATCAGGTCCGCAGCACCCGGCCCCGCGCCGATCAGATAAACCTTACCCATTCGCGTCAACCTGTCCATTAACCCATCAGCGATACGCGGCAAAACCTGGCACTTACGCCGAAAACGCCCGAATCATCCCGGCAGCAACAGTATGATGCGTCGCTTCGTCGATCAGCACGAACGCCCCCGTCCCCTGATGCGTGTCATACACATCGCACACCAGCGGCTTCTGCAACGTCAGCGCCACGCGGCCAATATCGTTCATCGCCAGTTCCTTGCGATCGGTCGCCTGCGACAGCGTATGCACGTCGAGCACTTCCTTGATCGCACCGATGCGCGCGAACACCGTATTGGTGGTCTGCTTCAACAGATACTTGCGGTGCGTCGACAGCGGCGTGTCGTCGAACCAGCACAGGTCCGCTTCCAGCTTCTTCGCCGGCTCCGGCGCCGCCTCGCTCAGCACGAACGTATCGCCGCGCGACACGTCCACATCTTCAGCCAGACGAATCGTCACCGTTTGACCCGCAAATGCGCGGTCCACCTGCGCCGTGCCGCCCACCACCGGAGCGATGATCTCGGCAACCGTCGCTTCGCGATTCGCCGGCAACACGACAATCGTGTCGCCCACCTTCACTTCGCCAGCTTCGACACGGCCCATGTAGCCGCGGAAATCGTCAGCCTGGCTGCCGTCCTGGCGCGCCACCCATTGCACCGGGAAACGCAGCGCCTGGCCCGTCGGTACTTCGACCGGCAACGCTTCGAGCAAGTCGAGCAGCGGCTCGCCCGCGTACCAGGGCATGCTTTCGCTCGCGGTCACGATGTTGTCGCCCTTGAGCGCCGACACCGGCACGAAGCGCACATCGCTCAAACCGAGATGGCGCGCAAGCTCAACATACGCATCGCGGATCTCGTTGAAACGCTGCTCGCTGTAGTCGACCAGATCCATCTTGTTGATCGCGACGATTGCATGCTGCAGGCCGAGCAGCTTCACGATCGCGCTATGGCGCTTGGTCTGCGGCAGCAGTTGCGCCACACCGTCCACAAAGGTCACGCGCGTCGCGTCGACCAGGATGATTGCGGCGTGCGCCGTCGACGCACCCGTCACCATGTTGCGCGTGTACTGCTCGTGGCCCGGCGTGTCGGCGATGATGAACTTGCGCTTGGCGGTCGCGAAGTAACGGTACGCCACGTCGATCGTAATGCCCTGCTCGCGTTCGGCTTCGAGGCCGTCGGTCAACAGCGACAGGTCGATTTCGTCGCCCACGGTACGCTTGTTCTTCGCGCGCGACAGGGCCGAAAGCTGGTCGGAGAGCACCGCCTTGCTGTCGTACAGCAGGCGGCCGATCAACGTGCTCTTGCCGTCGTCCACGCTGCCCGCGGTAATGAAACGCAGCACGCCGAGGTCTTCAGGTTGATGAATACTACTCATGATTGCATTGCCCTCGTTCGTGTGCTTAGAAATAACCTTGCTTCTTGCGCTGTTCCATCGCGGCTTCGGAAACCTGATCGTCCATCCGCGTCGCGCCACGTTCCGTGATTTCAGTCACGGCCGTTTCGGCGATGATCTTCTCGAGATTGTCCGCATCGCTTTCCACCGGGCACGTGCAGCTGATGTCGCCCACGGTGCGGAAACGCACCAGCGCGGTTTCGCTGGTCTCGCCTTCACGCATCGGCGTGAGCGGCGTAACCGGCACGAGCAGGCCGTTGCGGCGCACGATCTCGCGCTGGTGCGCGTAGTAGATCGACGGCAGTTCGAGATTTTCGCGAGCGATGTACTGCCACACGTCGAGTTCGGTCCAGTTCGAAATCGGGAACACGCGCAGGTGTTCGCCGTTATGCAGACGCGCGTTGTACAGGCTCCACAGTTCCGGGCGCTGCGCCTTCGGATCCCATTGGCCGAACTCGTCGCGGAACGAGAAAATCCGCTCTTTCGCACGGGCCTTTTCTTCATCGCGGCGCGCGCCGCCGATCAACGCGGTATAGCCGTGGTGTTCGATGGTTTCGAGCAGCGTGACGGCCTGCGCGGCATTGCGCGAATCTGTCTCGCGGCGCAGACGCACGGTGCCGCGCTTGATCGAATCTTCCACATGGCCCACCACCAGTTCGGCGCCAATCTCTTTCGCACGACGATCGCGGAAGTCGATCACTTCGTCGTAGTTGTGGCCGGTGTCGATGTGCACGAGCGGGAACGGCAGAACGGTCTTGCGATTCGCACCGATGCCGAACGCCTTCAGCGCGAGCGCCAGCACCACGACCGAATCCTTGCCACCGGAAAACAGTAGCGCAGGCTTGCTGCATTCCGCGACCAGTTCGCGCAGGATGTGAATCGGCTCGGCTTCGAGCCAGTCGAGGTGGTCCATCCGGTTTGCGGTGTTGGCGAGCGGTGCGTTCACAATGGGATCGAGCGTGGTGCTCATGTTTGGGTCCTTCTTCAATTCGCCTGGCGGACGGTTGCCCGCCACGCGGAAGTATTCAAATCGGTATATTCGGCATCCAAACTGGAAATCAAGGCCTGGACGCTTCGAAATTCAGGCCGAGGCATTCGCGCCGCTGTCGACCGCAATCGGGGTAATCGTCGTGATGTGCAGTCCGCATTCCTTCGTATCGCGCGACTCCCACCACCAACGCCCCGCCCGGCTATCTTCACCGGGGCGGATCGCCCGCGTACACGGTTCACAGCCGATGCTCGGATAACCGCGCGCATGCAGTGGATTGACCGGCACGTCGAACGCCTTCAGGTAGTCCCACACTTCGGCTTCGGTCCAGTCCGTCAGCGGATTGAACTTGGCGATGTTGCGCGCGCCGTCGTGCTCTTCCTCGTGCAGTTCGGCACGCGTCACCGATTGCTCACGGCGCTGGCCCGTCACCCAGGCGCTGACGTCCGACAGCGCGCGGTTCAACGGTTCGACCTTGCGGATTTCGCAGCAGCGCTTACGCAGATCGACGCTTTCATAAAACGCGTTCAGACCATGCGAGCCGACATATTCCTCAACCGCGGCAGCTTGCGGATGAAACTGTTCGATCTCATAGCCGTAGCGCTCTCTCACACGATCGAGCATGCCGAGCGTCTCGGCGTGCAGGCGGCCCGTGTTCAGCGAGAAGATGCCGATCTTCACGCCACGCGACAGAATGGCATGCGTAAGCAGCATGTCTTCCGCGGCGAGGCTGCTGGCGAGCTTCACGTTCGCGTGACGCGCGGCGATCGAGTCGAGCAGCGCATCGAGGCGCTCGACCTTCGCGGCGAGTTCCGGCGTGAGCGATTGAACGTCGCTCATGCTGAAGCCTTTGCCAGTTCGCCCGCTTCACGGCGGCGGAACAGCGGCGACGAGTTCACCGCGCCCTGATAGTTGAAGCTGAATTCATCGAACGCTTTGAGCGCATCGTTGAAGTCCTTGTCCGCGCGCAACGCGTACGAGTCGAAGCCGCAACGGAACATGAACGTGATCTGGTCGCGCAGCACGTCGCCGATGGCGCGCAGCTCGCCCTTGTAGCCATAGCGCTCGCGCAACAGGCGGCCAATGCTATAGCCGCGGCCGTCGCGGAACACCGGGAAGTCCACGCCGATCAGCGCGAGCTTGTCGAAGTCGCCGACGATATCCGCCGGCTCGCTGTCCGGTGCGAGCCACACGCCGATCTCGGCCGCACTGCGCGAGGCAGCGAGCGAATCGCGCTCAGCCTGCCACAACGCGAGCGGCACCAGCACCTTGCCGGCCGGCAGTTCGTTCACCGCCGGCAACGAGCCGTCTTCCGCCGGGCGCACGACCGTCCAGTCATCGTTGACGATTGCGCGGTTCTTGATGATAGAAGCCATCTGTTCAGTATCCTTGTCGCGGTTACGCGTGAGCCGGTTGACGCGAGGCGTACACACGTTCCTTGAACGGGGTGATGCCGATGCGGTTGTACGTTTCGACGAAGCGCTCGCCTTCCTGACGGTTCTCAACGAACGTGTCGATCACTTTGCTGATCACGTCCGGCATTTCTTCCGCCGAGAACGACGGGCCGATCACGCGGCCAAGGTGCGCGCCAGTGGCGCCCGAACCCTGCTCGCCGCCGAGCGTCACCTGATACCACTCCGAGCCGTCCTTATCGACACCCAGAATGCCGATGTTGCCGACGTGGTGGTGGCCGCAGGCGTTGATGCAGCCCGAGATGTTCAGCGACACGTCGCCGAGGTCGTACACGTAGTCCAGATCGTCGAAACGCTGCTGGATGGCGAGCGCGATCGGAATCGACTTGGCATTCGCGAGCGAGCAGAAATCGCCGCCCGGGCACGCGATGATGTCGGTCAGCAAGCCGATGTTCGGCGTCGCGAAACCTTGTGCCTTGGCCTTTTCCCACAGCGCAAACAGATCGCGCTTCTTGACGTTGGCGAGAATCAGGTTCTGTTCGTGCGACACGCGAATCTGGCCGAACGAATACTCGTCGGCCCAATCGGCGACCGCTTCCATCTGCGCATCGGTTGCATCGCCCGGCGCGACTGTGGCCGGCTTGAGCGACAGCGTCACCGCCGCATAGCCCGCCACCTTGTGCGGACGCACGTTACGCTCGACCCAGCGCGCAAACGCGCGGCTCTCCAGCAGATGCTTTTCGAACGATGCGTCGGTGTCGGCCAGCTTTTCATACACCGGCGGCTGGAAGTACTGCGCCACGCGGTCGACTTCGGCCTGCGTGAGCGTTGACGGGCCGTCCTTCAGGTGCTGCCATTCTTCTTCGACTTGCGCCGAGAATTTCTCCGGGCTCAACGCCTTCACGAGAATCTTGATACGCGCCTTGTACATGTTGTCGCGGCGGCCGTAGCGGTTGTACACACGCAGCACGGCCTCGCAGTACGTCAGCAGATGTTGCCACGGCAGATCGCGGCGGATGATCGCGCCCACGATCGGCGTGCGGCCCAGACCGCCACCGGCCAGAATATCGGCCACCAGCTCGCCCTGCTCGTTCTTGCGCAGATACACGCCCATGTCGTGAATCTGCACGGCAGCGCGGTCTTCTTTCGAGCCCGACACGGCGATCTTGAACTTGCGCGGCAGCCACGCGAATTCCGGGTGGAACGTCGACCATTGACGCAGGATTTCCGCCCACGGACGCGGATCGACCACTTCATCCGGCGCGACGCCGGCGAACTGGTCGGCGGTGATGTTGCGGATGCAGTTGCCCGAGGTCTGAATGCCGTGCATTTGCACCGCGGCGAGCTTGCGCAGGATTTCCGGCGTTTCTTCGAGCTTGATCCAGTTGTACTGGATGTTCGAGCGCGTCGAGAAATGGCCGTAGCCACGGTCGTGTTCGCGCGCGATCTGCGCGAGCACGCGCATCTGGTCGCTGCGCAGGTTGCCGTACGGAATCGCGATGCGGTGCATGTACGCGTGACGCTGCAGGTACAGGCCGTTCTGCAGGCGCAGCGGACGAAACTCCTCTTCGCTCAATTCGTCCGACAAACGGCGGCGAACCTGATCGGCGTATTGCGCGACCCGTTCATCGACGATGGTCTGGTCGTACTGATCGTATTGGTACATTCGGGGACCCCAATTTTTTGCAGTGACACGCGGCAATCCGGTTTTGCCGCGCGATGGACACCTGCTCTTAGTCGGCAACCGCAAACGAGGGTTTAGACCCATCGCTCATTTGCTTATGCCAAATACAGATATCCATATTGAAAAAGATGGACAGATCGTAATAAACTCGCCTTATATTTCAAACGACTAAAAAATTCTTTTGATATGCGAAGAGGTTATATATGAACCTGCACCAGTTCCGCTTCGTGCGCGAGGCTGTGCGGCAGAATTTCAACCTGACCGAAGCGGCGAAGGCGCTGTATACGAGCCAGCCGGGCGTCTCCAAGGCGATCATCGAGCTGGAGGACGAGCTGGGCGTGGAAATCTTCACGCGGCATGGCAAGCGCGTGCGCTCGCTGACCGAGCCGGGGCGCATCATTTTGCAGTCGGTCGAGCGGATTCTGCAGGAGGTGGAGAGCCTCAAGCGCGTCGGTAAAGATTACGCGGCGCAGGATCAGGGCAATCTGGTGATCGCCGCCACCCACACGCAGGCACGCTACTCGCTGCCGGCCGCGATCGCCGAATTCAAGAAGCGCTTCCCCAAAGTCCACCTTTCAATTCTGCAAGGCAGCCCGACCCAGGTGGCCGAGATGGTGCTGCACGACCAGGCCGATCTCGCCATCGCCACCGAAGCGATCGCCAACTATAAGGAACTGGTCTCGCTGCCCTGCTTCCAGTGGCACCACGTTGCGGTGATGCAGCCGGATCATCCGCTGCTCGACCGCAAACTGCTGTCGCTGGACGATCTGACCCAATATCCGCTGATCACTTACGACAACGCATTCGCCGGGCGCACCAAGATCAACGAGGCATTCCGCCTGCGCGGGCTGCATCCGGACATCGTGCTGGAGGCGATCGACGCCGACGTGATCAAGACCTATGTCGAGCTGGGCCTGGGCGTCGGCATCATGGCGGATATCGCGTTCAACGCCGAGCGCGACCGTCATTTGCGCGCCATGCCGGTCGGGCATCTGTTCGGCAGCAATGTGACGCGGGTCGCGCTGAAGCAGGGCGCGTATCTGCGCAGCTATGTGTATACGCTCGTCGAGCTGCTGTCGCCGTCCATGAACCGCAAGCTGATCGAACAGGCGCTCAAGGGCGAACACGAAACCTACGAACTCTGACATCACCACCGCTTCCCGCTATTTCCGCTACGGAGACCTTTCGATGACGTCGCATAAGAATAAATTTCGCGGCCTCGCCGCCGCTTTTGGCTTTGGCGCGCTCCTGCTCGCCACTTCGGCCCACGCCGACATCAAGGTCGGGATCGACCTGTCGAGCACCGGCCCGGCGGCCGTGATCGGCATCACCAGCAAGAACGCGATGCTGATGTGGCCCGCCACCATCGCCGGCCAGAAGGCCGACTACATCTTCCTCGACGACGCCTCCGACCCGGGCGCCGCCGTGCGCAACATCCGCAAGCTGATCAACGAGGACCACGTCGACGTGATCGTCGGCCCGAACATCACGCCGGCGGCAATGGCCGCGCTCGATCCGGTCGCCGAGAGCCAGACGCCGATGATCACGCTGATCGGCTCGGCAAGCGTGGTCGAACCGCAGGAAGGCAAGAAGGTCTGGGCCTACAAGATGGCGCAGACCGACAGCGCGATGGCCGACGTGATGACACGCTACATGTCGAACCACAACGTGAAAACGGTGGGCTTCATCGGTTTCGCGGACGGCTACGGCGAAAGCTGGCTGAACGAATTCAGCAAATTCGCGGCGCTGCGCCATATCCAGCTGGTCGCCACCGAGCGCTACAACCGTACTGATGCGAGCGTGACCGGCCAGATCCTGAAGCTGATGGCGGCCAAACCCGACGCGATCCTGATCGCCGGCGCCGGCACGCCCACGGTGCTGCCGCAGCGCACGCTGATCGAGCGCGGCTTCAAGGGCCCGATCTATCAGACGCACGGCATCGCCACGCCGGAATTCATCAAGCTCGGCGGCAAGGACGTGGAAGGTACGCTGTTCCCGACGCAGCCGGTGGTGGTGGCGCGCACGCTGCCCGCGGATCATCCGGCGAAGAAAGCGGCGCTCGCATTCGTCAATGCCTATGAGGCGAAGTACGGCCCGGACAGCGTGACGCAATTCGCGGGCGACGCGGCCGGCGTGTACCCGCGTTTGCAGGATGCCGTGGCCCGCGCGTTGAAGACGGCGCAGCCGGGCACGCCGGCGTTTCGCGTCGCGCTGCGCGATGAACTCGAGCACGCGCATGAACTGGTCGTGCCGAACGGCGTGGTCAATACGAGCGCGAAGGATCACGTCGGCCTGGATCAGCGCGCCAGCGTGATGGGCGTGATCAGGAACGGCAAGTTCGTTTACCTGAGCCAGTAAGCTGGCGCGTTCGGGCGGTGCGCGGCCACCGGGGAAATTGTTAAAGTAGCAGTCTCTCCCCGACTAGCAGTCCCACATCATGCGCACCACCCGAGCCATCCACGCCGTCGAACGGCTGAAAACGCGCAGCGGCAATCCGCAGTTTGCCGCGATCAGCCTGTCCGGCGGCCTGTTTTATCTGGTCGACAAATCGAGCGGCACGGACAAGAAAGTCTCCGATCCGCTCACGCTCGACGACTTCGTCAAATTCGTCGATGCCTTCGGCCCGCAGAAGCCGCGCAAGGCGAGCAAGCTCGACCTCGCGTTCGAAGAGCAGATTAAGAAGAGCAGGCAGTGAGCCGCGCGCGAACCTGGGATTGACTGCGCGTCGGAACATAGACTACGTGCGTTGTCCCGACGCGCCGGAGATGCGACATCTGAACCCAGGCTAGCTCAGCAATGCAAACGGAGCGATCTTGATACGCCGACGGAACAACGAATAGTCGGTCAGCTCGAAAACGGACACCGGCACGTCAACGCCTGTCGCGAACACGCGTAAGCCCCAACCGGTATCCAGGCCGTTCACTTCGGCCGGCAGCACAAACTCGGTCGGCGAATAACGATCTATCCCGGCGAGCGGCACGCTTGAGCGAGTCACGATTTCTTTCTCGGCCGACACGATTTCAATACCGATCGTGCCGGAGTCGGTTCGTAGCAAAGGGTGGACAGCAAGCGACACCGAACGCAGGCTCGGCGCCTTGAATGGCATCGTGTACTCAATGTACGGCACGCCACGCAGATCGCCACCAAGACTGAACTGCGTTTTCGACGAACGCCGGAAGAATTTCTCCGAGTACGCCTTCAGGTCCGCAAATGCGGGTCCGATGTGCCGCCACGACATATTCCCCGACGACAGAAAGTACGAAAGACGCGCCGATCGGGACGCTCTGCGCGCGGACAATTGGCGTCCGAGTTCTTCAGCCGTCTTACGAGCTTCGAGCAGGTCGGTGCTCGCAATCGACGTAATTTCAGTCGCCAAACGGGCCACTTCAGCGCTCAGACGCGCATTCTCGTTCGTCAGTAGTTCTTCCCTGCTTCGATGCCAGGCAGCAAGACCGTTGGATGCTTCAAGCTCAGCTCGCGCGAAAACCAGATCGGCCTGGACCTTCTTGGCGTTCTCGGCCAGATCGGTCAAATACTGATTTCTTTGCGTCAAAGTCGCCAGCAGCGTACGCGTCTGATCCGCGCTTGCCTCCGAAACCTGGATCGTTTCCTGTGCCGCGTGCAACCGGTCCGTTAGCACGCTGACGTGCTCGGTCAGGCCCTGTACCTTATTACGATGATGCTCAACCGACTCGGCAAGCGATGTCATTTCGGTTTGCGCTTGCAACAACGCGGTGCTTGCGCCCTGCGCCTCGCTGCGAAAACGCTCGGCGGTGTGCGATAACACGCGCGCCTCTTCCTGATGGCGAAGCGAGTCGTTTCTCGATGAAAGCAGTTGCGCGCCTAACTCGTCGATCCGCTGAAAGCGCTCGACTTCACGCAAACGCAGCGCATGGTTCTCCGCTCGCGTATCGCCAAGCAGTGCCTCAGTACGTTCAATCAGCGCATTCAGTTCGGCAATGCGTGCTCCGCTGCGAGACTGCTCGGCAATGGCCTGATCACTTTTCGACAAATCGGCATGCAAGGCTGCAACCGCTGCGAGCGCCTCATCTCGCTGTTGCGTCAGGCGCCGCACGGTGTGCTCGTACGAATGCGCCTTGCGCTGCATCACGTAGCGCGGCTCATACCGCTCAACGGTCGCGACGAATTCCTCGAACGGAACACCCGTGTCCGCCGTCTCTTTCCATACGATCAGGTGGTACATAACCTGATCGCACACGTCCATCCGTTGATGGCGTAGCTTGCGCTGCTCCTCGGGCGGAAGGTCTTCATACTCGGGAAAATAGAAGAACTCCATATTGATCAGACGCAGCTCGAGCCCCGGATTCGCGTGATCGGAACGCGACAAACCCCAGTCTCCCGCGTGGGGATGACGGTACTCGTCAGCGTCGAGCGGGGTCTTGGGGTAGTCGGACCAGAACCGCGGTGTGTGCTCGTTGAATACCCAACGGTGATACGGGTTGGCGAGGTTGAGCTTCTGCTCGTTGTAGGGCGCGACGATGCAAACCTGCGCGCCATGCCGGCAGACGCGATAAATTTCCCGCATTGTGTTCATCAGGTCGCCGACGTGTTCAAGCGAATGCGATGCATACACCAACTCAACCGAGTCGTCGTCAAACGGCAGCCGCTTATCCAGATCGGCTACGACATCCACACCTGGCAGGGAGAACCGGTCAACACCGACAAAACCGTTTTGCTTACTTGGCCCACATCCCAAATCTATCTTCAACATCAGTTGATCCTGTATTCTTCGATTCTGTCGGCGATGCCGTTCAGCTCATTCAGTTGGGTTCTCACGCGCTCGAGCGTCTGGAAAAGTATGTGTTCATGCACGATCGGCGCCTGCGGCGTCCTGGCAACCGCCGCAACGCTCGGCTGGATTGCGCGCGAACGAGCCGCGCAGCGCTGCATCGCGTTCTGATACAGCTTGAACAGTGACTTCGCCACTGCATCGCGCGAGCATTCGCCTTCGGCGACCTGCAGAGCCAGCGACAGGCGCGCATTCAGATCGGCGGGATCCATCTGGCTTGCTTCCAGAAGACCGTGCGCGATGGCGCTTGCACTGTTGTCGCGAATCACTACGCCGTTGCGATTCGAAATGACTTCGCCAACACCGCCCACCAAAGGTGTGACCACTAGCCGCCGCGCGGCCATCCCTTCAAGAATCACCTGCGGCAAGGATTCCCAATCGCTGGCGCACAAAACGATATCGATCTCTTTCAGCGTAGACGCGGTATCCGAGACGAAACCCTCGAACGAAATTTGCCGCTCGACGCCGTAGCGCTTCGCCGTCCTCCAGCATTCGTCCACATACTCCGGAAAGAACTGGTCGTAGCCGTAGATTTTCAGCCGTGCGCAGACGCCGAACTCCTTCTGGAGCATCCCGATCGCCTCAACAGCCTGCAGCTGCCCCTTTCTTGCCTGAACCGTGCCGAACAGGCCGATGGTCAGCGACTCCTTCGTTGTCGCAGGCATCCGCTCGTTCTGGCCGATTTCGAAATAAGCGTTCGGCGTGTGAGACAGGATACGTTGTGCCGGCGCGCCCAGACATCTCCCCCACTGATTCGCGTAGAGCAGAGAATCCGAGTGGACCACATCGCAATGGAAAATACCGGCAGGCTCCGTGGAATTTGACGCGTAAAGCGACGTCACGTGCGGAATTACGTTACGTCTGCAAGCTTCGCCGACTTCGCGCATCAACGTGACTGAGTGGACGAGGCCGATCTTTTGCGTACGCAGCCACCACGAGATCTCGTCGATCATGTCCTCGTTCAGGTCGCGAAGCTTGTCGACCTCGGTCTCCACTGCCAGCGGCAAATAGGCAACACGAACCCCGGCACGGTCGGCGCGACGTTGGACTTCTTCATGAGCGGTATGAGCAATGTACGGCAGCACGAAGAGCGCTTCAAAGCCGAACTGCTGCGCAAGCAACGCGTGCCGCAGCAGATGATTTTCCGCACCGCCAAGGTATTGGCTGTGGCAGAAATACGCAATGCGCGGTTTGTCGGCCTTGCTAGGGCGATTCAACCTCGCGTGGCACATTGCGGCCTCGAAGGTCGCGCCAACCCAGTTTGCTTGAGCTTCGCTGGTGAAGCGCCTTTCGACCTGCTTCAGCGCGGCTTTAACGATGGACTGCCGTTCGGACACGTCAAGATTGATCGCCTTGAGCAGCGCATCGATCCACGACTCGATCGTATTGGCGCACTTCAGGCCCGATACGCCATCGACCACGGCAGCATAGGGCTGCACGTCGGAGTAGACCCCGAGAGCGCCGGCGGCCGTAATCTCGAGAAATTTGATCGGACACTTCGCACGCTTTGCTCTCTTGTCCGTGAAAAGCGGCGCGATCATGACGTCGAAATCGGCTTGCGTGAGGCGGCTCAGATACTCGTCGTAGCTGAACGTATACTGCTCACACGAGTAAGGCGACTCAAGCCGGCCGAGGTCGTTCGGTTCGAAGCCCCAGAAATGAAATTCGACCTGATCCTTCATTCGCCGGCTGACTTCGACGATCGCCGGCCACAATACCTGGAACTCTTCGCGCCGCGCGCCGCCGCCAGCGAAGGCCACTTTGACAGGTTGCGCCGTACTCGCGGCCGCTGACGGTGCGCCAGCAAGCTTCGCATTGGCAGTCGCGAGCCACGCTTTGGGGATATTGGTCTCGAGCAACACATTGCGCGGATTGATCTGCGCAACGGAAGCCTGCATCACGGGCGAATACGTCACAACCAGGTCGGCCTGGCGAATCAATTCTGTGAGCGCATTGTGACAAGGCTCACCCGGTGCGAGATAGCCGAATTCAGGCGATACCTCATGCAGTGACAACAAATCGTCGTCCATCATGTAGACGACGCCCTTGCCATGCTTGCGCGCGAGGCTCAGCAGTTCAAGCGAATGGTAGTCGATCGTACGGTGCAGCAGCAGGATGTCGGCACATTCAATGCTCGCTTCATCTACCTGCATCTGCGGCACATACGTGAAGTTAAAGTCGTCGGACAGCGACGCGCGGAAATTGTTGATCGTGATATCGACGGTTGTGTCGAAATGCGCTTTCGTCACGAGAACCTGCAACGGCTTGCCGCACTTCGGCCTCACCACCGGCCAAACGTCGCGATGGCGCGACTGGAAAGGCGCGACCTGCAAACTCCAGACGTCCTCGAGGCGCCTGTCGCCAAGCGAGGACAGATGCGTCAGATCGTCGATTTCGTATTGCGCGAGCGATGACGGCGTAAGTCGCGGGTTGCGGTCATGCGCCATATGGGCGCGCGCCGAAAACGCGTCGAGGGGAGCGGTAGTGCCCAACGAATGCTCGAGTGCCACGGACACAATGCTGACGACTTCGTCGACAAACTGGAAGCGCACGACACGCCCCCAGCGCTGCCACAAATCCCAGTCGCAAAGCCGCCGCATGACGATATGCATGTCATATCCGCCATACTGCTCAAACACGGACCGCCGATGTAGCACGCTGTTATTGGCAATAAAATTGCCTTCTACCAGCTTTGAATAGTTGAAGGGTTGGCCGACGTACATGTCGTCGGCATCGGCCAGTTTCAGTTGCGCCTTGCCGTACGCCAATCCGCAATCGCGATCCGCCTCAAGCGCCGCCGTGAGTACGCGCAGCGCGTCCGGGGTCCACTGGTCATCGTCGAACTGATACGCGCAGTACGTACCGCGCGCCATCAGCAAACCTTCGTTGACGCGAAGTGCGGGGAAGCCACTATTCTGGTCGTGGCGGAGATGGATCACACGGTCGTCATGCTCGATGAAATCCGCGAGAACGTCGCTTGTTCCGTCGGTCGATCCATCGTCCACGACAATCAATTCGAGCGATCCGAACGACTGCGACAAAACACTCTCGATTGCGCGCGCCAGCAGTCCGTTCGAGCCCCGGCAGTACGTCGGGAGCACAACCGAGACCTTCGGCGCAGCAATCAGGTTAGACGAGTGGCGAATCTGTGCGTCGCGAAGAAATTGACTGGCGCGGACCATCTGTACACCTCTAAGTTGCAAATCGAACCAGGAACTGAACCGGGTGCTTTACTGAACGTCCAGCGTACGTCCCGTGTCGCAGCGCAACAAATCAGAGTTGGATTGGATAAGGAACAGCACCCGATACTGACCAGCCGGGATTTCCATGGCGGTCTTCTCGAGGTTCAAGCCAGCGCCGTCGAGTGCTGCGTTGCCCAGTGCAGCGCCCAAGCCTTCGCGTCGTTCCGTCTTGGCTTCCGCGAAATAATCCTTGTCGCCATGAAGCTGCACGGCAACGGCGGAACCCAGCTTGCCCGCCTTCACGCGCGCCGCGGCCCAGCCCGAGAGCGACAGATCACCGCCTGCCTTGGCAACAACGTGAGCACTGGTCACGCCGGCACCATTGGCGCCGTCGAGGAAACAGCCGCCTGCATCCTTGAGTGTCAGCGTGTTCAGACTGATCGGTAGTGCCGGCGCAAAAGCGGCAGGAGGCGCGGCTTGCGCGACCGGGGTTGCTGAAGCCGCAACCGGCGCCGACACAGAAACCGCTGCCGAAGCGGAATCCGTATTCGCCGTCGTTGCCGGTGCGTGGTTATCACAGCCGCCAATAAGCAAAGCCAAACCAATTACACCAAGGCTTTTAAGCATTCCATGTTTCACTTTCAATTCCTCAATATGCAATACCCGGCTTGCGCCAGACGGCCAAGCCAGTTTTTTCGTTCGATTTGCCGATAGACCCGGATAATGACCGATCAAGCTGCGCCGGACGGGACAATCAGCCTCGCCAACGCGCCCCGGACACCAGGCCGAATTTTGAAAAACCGAATACTATCACGTGCACTTACAATGTGTTACTGCATGTAACGAGGAAATTTCCGAAATAACGGCGCACACGTTTGCGCGACAAAGAACATGCCAGGCCGCAGTGGGCGGAGGTGCGCCGTATTGAAACACAGCGCGCCCGGTCGGTCCGAGTCGGATACGGATCTGCACGGAACAGCAAAACCACCGAACGGGGAAAATAGGCAACCCAGTCCGCGCTGATGTATGCTTTATGATTCTTAAATTTCAAGCAGTCAGGCCCCGGACAATGGCGAGCCAAACAGAATCTTCTGAATAAATCGCCACGATGCAATGGCGCCACGAGATTTACGCTGTCAAATACAATAGCGAATTGAGTGATTTAATTTCCGGTCCGGATTAAATCACACTTCGCGTGCCCAGTAGATTCAGGGCGATGGCAGGACATATTCCGGAAGGCTTTTTCCAGAATGACAAGGCGGAACAGTTACTATCAAAGGATTGCTTACGTTTGGCAGTCCGATCCCCGCTCACGCATCGCCGCTAATCGTTGATAATCGCCCGCCACTGCCCATCCGCCGCGCTGCTCGCGAGCACGGCATCGATAAACCGCAACCCCGCCACACCGTCGTCCACCGTCGTGAGCAACAGGCTTTCGGCGGGTAACGCGCGGCCCGCGTCCAACGCTTCGATCTGCAGCGCGGCGTCCTTGTAGAGCTGCGCGAACGCTTCCAGATAGCCCTCGGGATGCCCCGGCGGCACGCGCGTCGCGTGCGCCGCGACCGCGCCTGTCACACGCCCTCGTGTCAAACGCTCGGCCGAGCCGCCGAGTGGGGTAAACCACAATTCGTTGGGATGCTCCTGATCGAACGCGAGGCCCGCTTTCGTTCCATACACCCGCAGGCGCAACGCGTTTTCCGCGCCGCTTGCCACCTGGCTCGCCCACAGCATGCCGCGCGCGCCGTTCGGATAGCGCAGCATCGCCTGCACGTGATCGTCGATGCGCCGCCCCGCCACGAAGGTATGCACTTCCGCCGAAAGCGCGTGCGGCATCATCCCCGTGACGAAGGCCGCAAGCTGATACGCATGCGTGCCGATATCGCCGAGACATCCCGCCGGTCCCGCTAACGAAGGGTCCGTGCGCCAACCTGCCTGCTTGTTAGTGCCGGCCGTTTCGATCGGTTCCGCAAGCCAATCCTGCGCGTATTCGACCTGCACCACGCGTATCTCGCCCAACTCGCCTTCGTTGATCAGTTCGCGAGCGTGACGCACGAGCGGATAGCCGGAGTAGGTATGCGTCAACGCAAACAGCCTGTTCTTCTCGCGCGCGAGTTTCGCGAGCGCCTCGCCTTCCGCCAGCGAGACCGCCAATGGTTTGTCGCACACCACATGAATGCCGGCTTCGAGAAACGCCGTGGCCACCGGCGCGTGCAGATAATTCGGCGTGACGATCGCCACCGCGTCGATACCGTCGTCGCGAGCGGTTTCGGCAAGCGCCATCTCGCGCCAGTCCGCATAGCTGCGCGCGATACCCGCTTCGGCGGCGCTCGCTTGCGCGCGCTGCGGATCGGACGACAACGCACCCGCCACCAGTTCGAAACGATCGTCGAGCCGCGCCGCAATCCGATGCACCGCGCCGATGAACGCGCCCTGCCCGCCGCCGACCATGCCCAGCCTGAGCCTTCTGTGCGTGCCTTGCTGCATTGCTCCTCGCTCCTTTGCGCTTGCCCGCCTTCAGATGCCGAGCAGGTGCTTCAACTGCACCGCGTCCACGCCACTGCCGGCGAAGTCGTCGAAAGCATGCTCCGCCACGCGGATGATGTGCCGGCGAATGAACTCCGCCCCTTCGCGCGCGCCGTCGTGCGGATGCTTCAGCGCGCATTCCCATTCCAGCACGGCCCAGCCGGGAAAATCGTATTGCGCCATTTTCGAAAAGACCGCACCGAAATCGATCTGTCCGTCGCCCAGCGACCTGAATCGCCCCGCGCGCTCGACCCACCCGCTGTAGCCGCCGTACACGCCCTGCTTGCCGTTCGGGCGAAACTCCGCATCCTTCACGTGGAACGCCTTGATGCGCTCGTGATAGATGTCGATGAACGCAAGGTAGTCGAGTTGCTGCAAGACGAAATGACTCGGATCGTAGAGGATGTTGGCGCGCGGATGCTGCTTCACCGCGTCGAGAAAACGCTCGAAAGTCACGCCGTCGTGCAGGTCTTCACCCGGATGCAGCTCGTAGCACACGTCGACACCGGCCGCGTCGAACGCATCGAGAATCGGCGTCCAGCGGCGTGCGAGTTCGTCGAACGCGGCGTCGATCAAACCGGCCGGACGCTGCGGCCACGGGTAGAGATACGGCCAGGCGAGCGCGCCGGAAAACGACACATGCGTATTCAAACCCAAACGCTGTGACGCCTGGGCCGCGAGCTTCATCTGTTCGACCGCCCATTGCGTGCGCGCCGCGGGGTTGCCTCGCACGTGCTGGGCGGCAAAGCCGTCGAACAATGCGTCATAAGCCGGATGCACGGCGACCAGCTGCCCTTGCAGATGCGTCGACAGTTCGGTGATCGCCACGCCGGCATCGTCCACGATCTCGCGCAATTCGTCGCAGTACGTCTGGCTCGCCGCCGCCAGTCCTAGATCGATCAGGCGCGGATCGCACGGCACCTGAATGCCTTTGAAGCCGAGACCCGCTGCCCAGCCCGCGAGATGCGCGAGGTTGTCGAACGGCACGTCGTCGCCCATGAACTGAGCGAGAAAAATCGCCGGCCCTTTGATGGTTTTCATCGTACGGTTCCTCGAACGATGGCGCGCTCGCTCTGCCTGTGCGGCAAGAGCAACGCAAGCCGCAAGCGCGCCCGGATGCTCATGGTCAGAACGGCGAGTCCGGAAAGTAGAACTGCTGCGCGTTCTCCTTCGTGATCAGCACCGACGGAATGATTGTGGTGGGCGGCAGCTTGTCGCCCTTCAGGCGCGCTTCGGCGGTGAGCTTGATCGCGTCGTAGATGAACTTCGGCGAGTACGACACGTCGGCCTTGATAAGCGGAGCACCGTCCATCACGTTTTTCACCATGCCCTTCGAACCCGCGCCGCCGAACACGATCTTGATGTCGCTGCGTTTCGCCTGGTCGATGGCCTTGAGCACGCCGACCGCCATGTCGTCGTCCGCGGCCCAGACGGCGTCGATATGCTTGAAGCGCGTCAGGTAGTCCTGCATCACCTTGAACGCGTCGTCGCGATTCCAGTTGGCGTACTTCGCATCGAGAATCTTGATGTTCGGATAGTTCTTCAGCACGCCGGTGAACGCGCTCCAACGCTCGTTATCGAGTGTCGTCGGAATGCCGCGCAGCGCGACGATGTCGCCCTTGCCGTCGAGCGCCTTGGCCAGATACTCAGCGGGGATCTTGCCGAACGCGGTGTTGTCGCCCGCCACGTAGGCATCCTGCGCGCTCGTATCGGTCAGGCCGCGATCCACCACCGTCACATACACACCTTTCTTCTTCACCTGCGCAACCGGCTGCGTGAGAGACGCCGATTCGAACGGAAAGATCACCAGCGCGTTGATCTTGTTCACCGTCACGAGGTCCTGCAACTGGTTCGCCTGCTCGGGCGCGCCAGCCGCGGTTTTCACGATTACTTTCAGATCGGGGTGTTCTTTCTCCAGATCGGCCTTCGCCTTGTTCGCCCACCAGACGATGCCACCGGTAAATCCGTGGTCAGCCGTTGGAATCGCGACGCCCAATGTGACCTTGTCGTCGGCGCGCGCCATGCCCGCCGTGCCCAGTATCCCCAACGCCAGCATGCCGGCGCCGACCGCTCGAATGACCTGCTTCATGGTTGTGTCTCCAATGGTGAGGCGTTCAAGCGCCCCGGTTTTCAACCCGCCGTTGTTGCTATGTGAAGCGCCACCTCTACCTCCGCCCGCGTTGCACGAACGCCACGAAGATAATCACCACGCCCTGCACCGCCCCGTTCAGATACACGCTGATGATGCTGGTCAGATTCAGAATGTTGGCGATCACCGAGAGCAGGATCGCCCCGATCACCGTGCCGATCACCCGCCCCTCGCCGCCCTTGAGCGCGGTGCCGCCCACCACGACCGAGGCAATCGCTTCGAGCTCCCACAGCAGGCCGGTGGTCGGCGTGGCCGAACCGAGCCGAGGCACGTACAGCACCGTCGCGACGCCCACGCAGATGCCGAGCAGCACATACGTGATGATCTTCACCGTATCGACGCGAATCGCCGCGTAGCGCGCGACCTGTTCGTTCGAGCCGATGGCCTGTACGTGCCGGCCGAACGCGGTGCGATTGAGGATCAGCGCGCCGCCCGCCGCCACGATGAGGAACACCCAGATCGGCACCGGCACGCCGAACAGGCTCGCGTAATAGACCGGGCCATATAGATCGGATAGCGAATTATCGAGCGTGAGCGCGCCGCCGTCGGCGAGCCACGTGAGCACCGCGCGAAAGATCCCGAGCGTGCCTAGCGTGACGATGAACGGCTCGATCCTGCCCTTCGTGATCAGCAAGCCGTGCGCGCAGCCGAACAGCCCGCCGAGCACGAGCGCGAACACGATGCCGAGCGTCACGATCAGAAGCGGCGCGAGCGTGTGGCCGCCGACGCCCGCCGCGAGTCCGTTCATCAGCCAGATCATGCTGCCCGCGATCAGTGCGGCCATCGAGCCGACCGAGAGATCGATGCCGCCCGAGATGATCACGAAGGTCATGCCGACCGCAATGATGCCGATGAACGACGTGCGTGTGAGCACGTTCATCAGGTTGTCGAGCGTGGCGAAATCGCGGTTGAGCAGCGTGCCGACAATGCACAGCACGATCAGCCCGGCGAGCGGCCCGAGCGCATACAGCCGGTGCGCGAAGCGCAAAGCGCGGCCGTGTTGCACGGTCTCAGTGTGTGCCGGTCGCATGGGCGATCAACTCCTCTTCGGTCAGATGGTCGAGCGACAGCGTGGCTTGCAGGCGCCCCGCGCGCATCACGGCGACGCGGTGGCACAAGCCGATCAGCTCGATCAGTTCGGATGAAATGACGATCACCGCGCGGCCTTGGGCGGCGAGGCGCTGAATCAGAAAATAGATGTCGCGTTTCGCGCCGACGTCGACGCCGCGCGTCGGCTCGTCGAGCACGATCACGTTCGGCTCCGGCTGCAGAAACTTGGCGAGCGCGAGCTTTTGCTGATTGCCGCCGGACAGCATGCGCGCGCGGCTCGACAGGTCACCGGTGCGGATGCCGAATTCGCTCACGGCCTTCGTCAGCGCCGCGCGCCCCGCCTTCAGATCGAGCAGCGGATGCGCGTAGCGTTCGAGCGTCATGAGCGTGACGTTGTCCTGCAGGCTCAGGTTCACATGCAAGCCCTTGCCCTTGCGATCCTCGCTCAGATACGTGAGACCGTGGCGCATCGCGTCGCGTGGGCTTTTCAGATGCACTGGTTGGCCGGCGATTTCGATCCGCCCCGCCGTGCGCTTGCGCAAGCCCAGAATCGCTTCGAACGCTTCCGTGCGGCCCGCGCCCACCAGGCCCGCGAAACCGAGCACTTCGCCCGCGCGCACCTCGAAGCTCAGGTCGTCCACCCATTGCGGCACGGTGAGGCCTTCCACCTTCAACGCCTGGGGCGCGGCGGCGAACACCGTGACTTTCTCGGGGAACATGTCTGACACGTCGCGCCCGACCATCAGGTTCGCCATCTGCTGCCGCGCGAGTCCGGAGGTTGCGCCGCGGGCGACGAAGCGCCCGTCGCGCATCACGATTACTTCGTCGGTGATGCGCTCCACTTCGTCGAGCTTGTGCGAGATATACACGAGGGTCACGCCGTCGGCCTTGAGCTTCGCCATCAGCGTGAAGAGGCGTTCGGTTTCAGCGGGCGTGAGCGTGGCGGTCGGCTCGTCCATGATGAGCAGGCGCGCGCGGCGCGACAGCGCCTTGGCGATTTCCACCATCTGCTTTTCCGCCACGATCAGGTCACGCACCTTCGTGTCCGGCGCTTTGTCGAGGCCGACCTGCGCGAGATAGCGGGCGGCATCGGCGCGCACCGCCGCGTCGTCGACGAACCAGCCGCGGCGCTTCTCGTGGCCGAGATACATGTTCTGCGCAATCGTCAGATGCTCGGCGAGATTGAACTCCTGGTGGATCAGCACGATGCCTTGAGCTTCCGCGTCGCGCGAACCGGCGAACTGCCGCATGTGTCCGTCGACGAGCAAGGTGCCCGAGGTTGCCGTCTCATAGCCGGCGAGGATTTTCATCAGCGTGGATTTGCCGGCGCCGTTCTCGCCGAGCAGACCGTAGATGCGCCCCGGCGCCAGCTCGAAGCTCACGCCGTGCAAGACGCGCACCGGGCCGAAGTCTTTGCGGATGTCGTCGAAACGGATCGCGAGGCTCATGAATCAGGCGCTCCCGCGAATCACGAGCCGGTGCGGCAGCAGCACGCCCGGCACGTTGGTCAAAGGATTGGCGAGCCGCTGCAACAATAGACGCGCGGCGGTTTCGCCCAGTTCGCGCATGGGCTGCGCGATGGTGGTGAGCGGCGGATCGATTTGCGCGGCCAGCGAGATATCGTCGAAGCCGACCACCGCGACATCGTCCGGCACACGCTTGCCGACACTGCGCAAGCCATGGATCACGCCGATCGCGAGCGTATCGGACACCGCGAATATCGCGTCCGGCGCGTGGGACTGATTCATCAGCGTGGCCGCCGCCGATGCGCCGGCTTCGTAGTCGAGGCTATTCAGGTTCATGCGCCAGCGCGGGTCCGGTTCGATGCCCGCTTCGTTCAACGCGTCCAGATAGCCCTGCTGACGCTGCCGCGCGTACAGATAGCCGACATCGGAATTGATGAGCCCGATGCGGCGATGGCCGCGCGCGAGCAGATGCCGCACCGCGTCCCCCGCCGCCCGGTAGTTGTCGATGCCCACATAGGGCACGCCCATCGCCGGGTCGAACTCGCAGCACGCGACCCACGGCAGCGCACCGGAGGCCTCGCCGAGCGCCTGCTGGATGGTGTCGGGATCGAGACAGATGGCGCCGTCCGCGCGACGGCGCCGCAGCAGGTCGAAGTAGCTGCGCTCGCGGCCCGGATCCGCGCCCGTGTCGCACAGCAGCATGAAATAGCCGTGCTGGCGCGCCACGCTGTCGATGCCGCGCACGATCTCCGCATAAAAGGGATTGCCCACGTCCGGCACCATGGTGAGCAGCAGACGGCTCTCGGCCGTGCGCAGATTGCGCGCGAGTTCGTTGACGCGATAGCCGCTCGCGTCGATGGCGGCCAGCACCTTGTCGCGCGTGGCGGGCCGCACGTTCTCGTGGCCGTTCAGCACGCGCGACACCGTGGCCACCGACACGCCCGCCTGCTCGGCCACGCCGGCAATCGAGATGCCTTCGGCCGCGTCGCGCGAGGGCCGGCCGCCGGCTTGCGCAGATGGCTGGGACAGCACGCTGGACGACCCCGCGGGGCCCGCCTTGGACGACGATCTGGACACGTAAGCCCGCCTCAAAATGTAATCGATTACATTTTTGGACGATCGAGGCGGGAATCGCAAGGACGGATCCCTAGGGATTAACACGGAGTTGGGAGCGCCGCAGCCCGGGGTGCTTCTGCCAGGTACGGCCAGGTGCGGCCGGCGCCACGCGACGGGCTGCCCGCGAGGGCGCGGATTGGCACAGTCATTTGGTACAATCCCGCAGTTACCCTGACAGGCCTCGTGCGCCCAGCCTTCCGCCAGAGGCCGCCGGTCAGTGGCAAATCAAATCAAATCGCAAGACTCGCAAACCATACTGCCGACCCCACCATGAACATCGAGCAAGCGCGTTTCAACATGATCGAACAGCAGATCCGCCCCTGGGAAGTGCTCGACCAGGACGTGCTGAATCTGCTCTCGATCGTCAAGCGTGAAAACTTCGTCCCCGCCGCCTATCGCGATCTGGCCTTCGCCGACTTCGAAGTGCCGCTGCCGGCCGGCCAGCATATGCTGGCGCCGCGCGTTGAAGCGCGCGTGCTGCAGGAACTGGCGGTGAAGAAGCACGAAAGCGTGCTCGAAATCGGCGCGGGTTCGGGGTACATGGCAGCCTTGCTCGCGCACCGCGCGCAGCACGTGCTGACGGTCGACATCGAACCGGAACTGGCGGAACTGGCCCGCAACAACCTGATCGCCAACGGCGTCCTGAACGCCGAAGTCACCACCGGCGACGCCTCGCGTGGCTGGGCCGGCGCCGCGCCGTACGACGTGATCTGCGTGTCCGGTGGCCTGCCGGTGCTGCCGCAGGAACTGCTCGATCACCTGAAGATCGGCGGCCGTCTGGCGGCGTTCGTCGGCGCCGCGCCCGTCATGAAGGCGCAGATCATCACGCGCATCGACGAGAAGCAGTACCGCGTTGCCGACGTGTTCGAAACGTATATCGAACCGCTCGTCAACGCCGTGCAGCCGTCGCGTTTCAAGTTCTAATTCGCCTGCTCATGCAAAATCTGACCGCTCCGGCGCTCGCCGAATGGCTCGCCGACACTTCGCGTCCCGCGCCCGTACTGCTCGACGTGCGCGAGCCGTGGGAAATCCAGACGGCGTCGATCG
The DNA here is from genome assembly GCF_001645125.1 of Paraburkholderia ginsengiterrae. Lineage (GTDB taxonomy): Bacteria > Pseudomonadota > Gammaproteobacteria > Burkholderiales > Burkholderiaceae > Paraburkholderia > Paraburkholderia ginsengiterrae. The sequence goes on from NZ_LXKA01000393.1 coordinate 213,052, forward strand.
CCGGCGCCGTATTGATTCCCATGCGTGAGATTCCCGCACGCAGCGAAGAACTCGACGACGACGCGCAAATCGTCTGCGTCTGCCACCATGGCGCGCGCAGCGCCCAGGTCGCGATGTTCCTCGAATCGCGCGGCCATACCAACGTCTTCAATCTGCAAGGCGGCATCGACGCGTGGTCGCGTCAGGTCGATCCGTCTGTGCCGACCTACTGATCTCCCAGGCCTGCTGAAACCTCAGCAGCGATCGCCATACAACATGACGGCCGGCGCCAACCACGCCGGCCGTTTTGCAATCTGAACGAGATATCGTCAGGAAGCGACGGCCTACTCCACTTCCGTTAGCACCTCCGCCACCGTCCCACAGATCGCTTCGATCCGCGCCGCCTCGACAATCAACAACGGCTGCAACGCCAGCATGTCGCCGGTATAGCGCGTCAACACACCCTTCTCGAAGCAGGCCATGCACAAAGGGGCGGCGGCCATGCACCGCCGGCGCCCGCTGGCGGACAGACACGCTTCGTTGCGGCGCGGCACGCACCCGAACAAGGCGCGCCGCCCGATCCTGCACCACTTTTGCGCCCTGCCCCCATCGCCCGGGTCGGCAGCCGGCCGCGCCACAGCATGCCGTTCCCGCCGCTCAGCTCGAATCAGCCACATGGCATGTCGCTTGCAGTACTCGTGCGGCAAGTTATGCGGGATAAGGCCTGCTGTCTGAAATCGACGCCCATAAACAGTCACCATCAATGGCAAGGGGATATACATGAAACGTCGCAGTCTGTTGAAGTTCGGTTCCATGTCGGGCGCCTTGGCGCTTGCGGGTCAAGTGCCGTTTGCTCAGGCACAGTCCGGCAGCGGTCCGATCAAGGTGGGTATTCTGCATTCCCTGTCGGGCACGATGGCAATCTCGGAGACATCGCTGAAGGACACCGCGTTGATGACCATCGCGGACATCAACAAGAATGGCGGCGTCATGGGCCGTCAGCTGGAACCGGTCGTGGTCGACCCTGCATCGAACTGGCCGCTGTTCGCGGAGAAAGCACGCCAGCTGATCACGCAGGACAAGTGCGCCGTGGTGTTCGGCTGCTGGACCTCGGTGTCGCGCAAGTCGGTGCTGCCGGTGTTCGAGGAACTGAACGGCCTGCTGTTCTATCCGGTGCAGTACGAAGGCGAGGAAATGTCGCGCAACGTCTTCTATACGGGCGCGGCGCCGAACCAGCAAGCCATTCCAGCCACCGAATACCTGATGAGCGCGGAAGGCGGCGGCCCCAAGCGCTTCTTCCTGCTGGGCACCGATTACGTGTACCCCCGCACGACCAACAAGATTCTGCGCGCCTTCCTCAAATCCAAGGGGGTGCAGGAAGCCGACATTCAGGAGGTCTACACACCGTTCGGCCATAGCGACTACCAGACCATCGTCGCGAACATCAAGACCTTCTCGCAAGGCGGCAAGACCGCGGTCATCTCCACGGTGAACGGCGACTCGAACGTGCCGTTCTACAAGGAACTCGGCAACCAGGGGCTGAAGGCGTCGGACGTGCCGGTCGTCGCGTTCTCGGTGGGCGAGGAAGAACTGCGCGGCATCGATACGAAGCCGCTGGTCGGCAACCTCGCAGCATGGAATTACTTCATGTCGCTGCGCAACCCGGCCAACGAGAAGTTCAAGAAACAGTGGGCCGCGTGGGTCGCGCAGAACAATCTGCCGGGCGGCGCCAAGCGCGTGACCAACGACCCGATGGAAGCGACGTTCGTCGGCATCCACATGTGGAAGCAGGCCGTCGAAAAAGCCAAGAGCACGGACGTGGACAAGGTGCGCGTGGCGATGGTCGGCCAGACGTTCGCGGCGCCGTCGGGTTTCACGCTGGAGATGGACGGCAATCACCATCTGCACAAGCCGGTGATGATCGGCGAAGTGCGCGCCGACGGCCAGTTCAACGTGGTGTGGCGGACCAAGACCGCGGTGCGCGCGCAACCGTGGAGCCCGTTCATCGCCGGCAATGCGGGCAAGCCGGACGTGGTCAGCTCGATCCCGGCGTTCCTGAAGCGCTCGCGAGTGGCCTGACAGGGCGGCGCGTCATGGCGGCGATGTCAGCCGCCGTAACACGTCGATTGCAATCCCGCGACGGATGCGCCCACCGGGCTCGTGTTCGTGCCGGGACCCGGCATCCAGCCCCCTGTGGCACGACTTTCGCGCGCAGCAACCCGACGGTGCGGCAACGGCGCTTGCCTCGATGCCGCGCCGCGCCGCCGGTTTTTCTTCAAAGGCCATCATGGCGTTTTCAATCCTCAACTCCGCACGAACACTCGCACGGTCACTCGCACGAGGGGCCGCGCGGCGCGGCATCGCCGGTGTCGCGCTGGTGATGCTCGCGGCTGCACCGCTGGCCGCCTTCGCGCTGACCCCGGCCGATCTCGCGCCGCTCGCGGGCGACGACTTCGACGCCAAATCCGCGGCCATCGACAAGCTGATCGCCCTTCATGACCCGGCATCGCTCGCGGTGCTCAAGGCTCTATCGGATGACAGCGCGCTCGCCACCGACTCGGGCGCCGTGCTGCTGCAAGACGGCGACACCGCGCGCGATGCACTCACCGGCAAGACCGTCGCCGCGGGCGACGCGCAGCCGGTCACGCTGAACAATCTGCTGCGCTCGAAAGTGGCCGGCGCGTTGTCCGGCCTGCAACTCGACTCGCCGGACAAGGCCACGCGCGAAGCCGCAATTGCGGCGCTGCTGCAAAACCCCGATCCGTCGATCAAGCCGCTCGTCGACGCGGCACGCGCGAAGGAAACCGATCCGGCGCTGAAGAAGCGCCTCGACACGCTCTGGGCGATGACCGCCTTGCACGACACCGACCCGGCCAAACGTCTCGAAGCCGTGCAACTGGTCGCCGCGCGGCACGATCTCGATATGAACGAACTGCTGCGGCCGCTCGTCGCGAAGAAGCCGGACGGTAGCTTCGCGGAAGCGGACGACCGCGTGCGCGCCGCCGCGCAAGGCGGCATCGACGAACTGGATGCGATCCAGCGGCGCAGCCAGATCGCCGGCACGCTATTCGCGGGCCTGTCGCTCGGCAGCGTGCTGCTGCTCGCCGCTTTAGGTCTTGCGATTACGTATGGGCTAATCGGCGTCATCAACATGGCGCACGGCGAATTCCTGATGATCGGCGCGTACGCCACCTATGTCGTTCAGAACCTCGTTCAGCGCTTCGCGCCCGGCGCGTTCGACTGGTATCCGCTGCTCGCGGTGCCGGCATCGTTCGCGGCGGCGGGACTGGTCGGCATCGTGCTCGACCGGCTGGTGTTGAAGCATCTGTATGGGCGTCCGCTCGAAACGCTGCTGACCACCTTCGGCGTCAGCCTGATCCTGATTCAGGCCACCCGCATGCTGTTCGGCGCGCAGAACGTGCAGGTGGCCAACCCTTCATGGATGAGCGGCGGCGTCACCGTCCTGCCCAATCTGATCCTGCCGTACAACCGGCTCGCGATCCTGGCGTTCTCGCTAATCGTGGTCGGCATCGCATGGGCCGTGCTGACGAAGACGCGTCTCGGCCTGTTCGTGCGCGCCGTCACGCAAAACCGGCGCATGGCGGCCTGCGTCGGCGTGAAGACGGCGCGAGTCGATTCGTATGCGTTCGCATTCGGCGCGGGCATCGCCGGGTTGGGCGGCTGCGCGCTGTCGCAGATCGGCAATGTCGGACCGGACCTCGGCCAGAGCTACATCATCGATTCGTTCATGGCGGTCGTGCTCGGCGGTGTAGGTCAGCTGGCCGGCACGGTGATCGGCGGCTTCGGGCTCGGGCTCGTCAGCAAGGCGATCGAACCGTTCTGGGGCGCGGTGCTCGCGAAGATCGCGGTGCTGGTGCTGATCGTGCTGTTCATCCAGAAGCGTCCGCAGGGCATGTTCGCCCTCAAGGGCCGTAGCGCGGAGGCATGAGATGACTTCTGCCACTTCACCGGCGAATTCGTCGCCAAGCTCATCGACTCTCGTCGGCGCAAGCGGCGGCGGCTCGATTTCCGGACGCCACGCGCAAGCGGGCTTCGCGCTCGGCCTGCCGCCACGCCCGGCGCTGCTGTCGCGGCGCGCGTGGCTTGCACTGATCGCGCTGATCATCGCGGTCGGTCTCGGCGTGCCGTTCGCCACGCTGGTGGTGCCGGAAACGAGCGCGCTGCATCTGTCCGCGTACGCAATGACGATCGCCGGCAAGTTCATGTGCTACGCGATAGCCGCGCTGGCGCTCGACCTCGTGTGGGGCTACTGCGGCATTCTGAGCCTCGGCCACGCATTGTTCTTCGCGCTGGGCGGCTACGCGATCGGCATGTATCTGATGCGCGCCATCGGCCACGACGGCAAGTACGGCAGCGACCTGCCCGACTTCATGGTGTTTCTGGATTGGCATCAATTGCCGTGGTACTGGGAAGGCACGCAGCATCTCGGCTACGCGCTGCTGCTGGTGGTACTCGTGCCGGCTGTGGTCGCGTGGGTGTTCGGCTTCTTCACATTCCGCTCGCGGGTGAAGGGCGTGTACCTCTCGATCATCACGCAGGCCATGACGTTCGCCGCGATGCTGCTGTTCTATCGCAACGAAACGGGCTTCGGCGGCAATAACGGCTTCACCGACTTCAAGCGCATAGGCGGGTTTCCGATCACGCATCCGGGCACGCGCACCGCCCTTCTGCTGATCACGTTCGCGGTGCTGATCCTCGCGTTCATCGGCGCGCGCGCAATCGTCGCCTCGAAGCTCGGCCGCGTGGTCACCGCCGTGCGCGACGGCGAAACGCGCCTGATGTTCCTCGGCTACAGCCCGCTGGCGTACAAGCTCTTCGTGTGGACAGTGTCCGCCGTGTTGTGCGGGATCGCCGGTGCGTTGTACGTGCCGCAGGTCGGCATCATCAATCCGGGGGAAATGTCGCCGGGCAACTCGATCGAAATGGCGATCTGGGTCGCGGTGGGCGGACGCGGCACGTTGATCGGACCGATCATCGGCGCTTTCGCGGTGAACGGCGCGAAGAGCTTTTTCACGGCGAATTTCCCTGAATACTGGCTGTTCTTTCTGGGTCTGATTTTCGTGCTGGTCCCGCTGTTCCTGCCGAACGGCATCATGGGGCTGATCGAAGTCGTGACGCGCAAGAGGAACGCTCATGAATGAAAACCCGATGGTTCCTGATCTGGCTTTACCGGAAGACCTCGCCGAGACCTCGTTGAGCGGCGTCGCGAGCATGGGGCACGCGGTCGTGCCCGGCGAGATCGACATCTCGCACGGCACGATCCTGTATCTCGACGACGTGACGGTGAGCTTCGACGGCTTTCGCGCGTTGAACGCGCTGACGCTTTCCATCGACGCCGGCGAGCTGCGCTGCATCATTGGTCCGAACGGCGCGGGAAAGACGACGATGATGGATGTCATCACTGGCAAGACGGCACCGGATTCAGGCAAGGTGTTCCTCGGACAATCGATTGATCTGACGCGGATGAATGAGCCTTCCATCGCGCGCGCGGGGATTGGGCGCAAGTTTCAAAAGCCCACAGTGTTCGAGCAGCATCCCGTGTGGGAAAACCTCGAACTGGCGATGAAGGCAAACAAGAGCTGGTGGGCCTCGTTACGCGCGCATCTGGATCGCGAGGCGCAGGCGCGCATCGAGGAGACGCTGGCGCTGATCGGTCTGGAGGACGAAGCATTGCGTCTCGCCGGAGAACTCTCGCATGGCCAGAAGCAGCGGCTTGAAATCGGCATGCTGCTGATGCAGCAGCCGGCGTTGCTGTTGCTCGACGAACCGGCCGCCGGCATGACTGACGACGAAACCATGCAATTGGCCGAGTTGCTCAATCGCCTGCGCGGCACGTGCTCGATGATGGTCGTCGAGCACGATATGGAGTTCGTGGCCGCGCTGTCGGGCGAGACGGGCAAGGTGACCGTGATGGCCGAAGGGCGAGTGCTCGCCCACGGCACACTCGACGAAGTGAAGCGCGACGAGACGGTTATCGAATCGTATCTGGGTCGATGAGTGAATCGATGAAGAGCCGCTGAAACAAAGGGTCGAACAGACATGCTAGAAGTAGAAAACCTGAACCAGTACTACGGCGGCAGCCACATTCTGCGCGACGTGAAGCTCACCGTGCCCGACGGCAAGCTCACCGTCCTGCTCGGCCGCAACGGGGTCGGCAAAACCACCCTGCTGCGCTGCCTGATGGGTGTCGTGCCGACGAAGAGTGGTTCGATCGCCTGGCGAGGCACGCCACTCACCAAACTGCCGACTTACTCGCGTGTGGAGAAGGGCCTCGCTTATGTGCCGCAGGGCCGCGATATTTTTCCACGGCTGACCGTGGAAGAAAATCTGCTGGTGGGCGCCGCGAGCAGGAAAGCGCCCAGGGCGATCCCCGAGCGCATCTACGAACTGTTCCCGGTGCTCAGGGACATGCGCAGCCGCCGGGGCGGTGATCTGTCGGGTGGTCAGCAGCAACAGCTTGCGATTGGACGCGCGTTGATGAGCGAGCCGCAATTGCTGATACTCGACGAGCCCACTGAGGGTATTCAGCCGTCGATCATTCAGGACATCGGCCGCACGCTGCGGCAACTGGTCGAGGAAATGGGCATGACGGTGTTGCTCGTAGAGCAGTATTACGACTTCGCCAAAGATATCGCCGATCGGTATTGGGTGATGAGCCGCGGTGAGATCGTCGCCGGTGGCGAAGGCGCGAATATGGATGCGGATGGAGTACGCGCGCTGATCGCCGTGTGATCAGTACCCACCGCCAGGCGGCGTGCTATTCTCGGCGCAACCTGTGGCAACGCGCTTGAACGTTGCCTCACGTGCGCAGGCACGCTTTGCCTTTCTCCGTTTGGTCGCATTTCAATCGCATGTCGGTTCACGAAAATCATGTCACGTTAGCCGCCGCTCAGGCTGGTGCGCATTCGCCATGGCGCGCGCGTCTCGAACTCGGGTTCGTCAAGGATGGCGAGCGCACTGCGCTCAAACATCGGCTGCACGACGGACCGTTGCGCGTGCAACGACCGCTATATCCTGAAGGCCACGCGATCTGCCACGCGGTGATCGTGCATCCACCCGGTGGAATCGCGGGCGGCGATCAGTTGGGTATCACAGTCGATGTCGGCGCTGGTGCTCATGCGGTGATCACTACGCCAGGTGCGACCAAGTGGTACAAGTCCAATGGACGAACCGCGCAGCAGCATATTGCCGTGCGCGTCGGCGAGCGGGCGAAGCTCGACTGGCTGCCGCAGAACAATATCGTTTTTGATCACGCCAATGCGAAGCTGGATTTTTCGTTGACGCTGAGTGAAGGTGCGACTGCGATTGGATGGGATGCTACGCAGCTTGGGCGGCAGGCAGCCGGTGAGCGGTGGTCGGACGGCAGCTTGCGCGCGGTGTCGCGGATCGTAGGCGCCGACGGGGAGTTGTTGTGGCTCGAACGCGCAAATCTTGCGGCGGGGGATGCGCTGCGCGATGTGGCGCAAGGGTTGGCTGGGTTTCCTGCTTATGGGACGCTTTGGGCCGTTGGGGAAGCTTGCGATGACGTGCTTGCTGAAATGCTCACCGCTCAGCTTCCCTTTGATGATTCGCTGCGGGCGGCAGCTTCTTGTGTCACTTCAGGGGTGCTGCTCGTGCGGGCGGTTTCGCGGTCGATGGAAACGCTGCAGCAGGCTTTGATTCGGTGCTGGTTGCAGATGCGGCCGGTTGTGCATGGGGTGGAGGCGGCGCCGTTGCGGATATGGGCGACTTGAGGGGCTTTTTGTTTTTCTAGCCGTGTGTTTGGTGGTGTTGGCCTTTCCTTGAATTCACGGTGGTCTATTAGCGTTGCCCCTGTGCGGGGCGGCAACCTACTTTCTTTGCCGCGGCAAAGAAAGTAGGCAAAGAAAGCCGCTTTACCACCGCTAATTCTTAAGCGGGTCCCCTGGCTTGGAGGGGGTAGTGGTGCATCTGGAATCGGTGCTGTCGCACACTCCACCCTGGTGACAAGGCAGTCATTCTTCCGGCGGCGCTTCGCGCGCCGGCGCGGTAGTTCATCAAACCAATCGGCAGTGCGTGCGGAAGCGGTAATCGTAGATACGCTGTGCTGCTTTGCCCCGCTTTTCGTCGCTTTGCTTCTAATGCGAGGATCGCACCAAGAT
>NZ_LXKA01000383.1 GCF_001645125.1 Paraburkholderia ginsengiterrae
CCCCTACGCAGAACAACCCCATCCACAGGCAGCGTAGCGGTTCGGCGCCGGCGGGGCAGCGTGCCCAAGGGCGCCTCTACCGCCGGCATGGCAGCGCAAGGTCCTCAAGGAGGAAGCCATGTCTGAGCATCAAACTTTTCCAGTGCCGGCGGAGTGGTCAAAGCATGCATGGGCCGATAAGGCCGTCTACGAGGCGATGTACCGTCTTTCGACCGAAGATCCAGAGGGTTTTTGGGGCGAGCAGGGCAAACGTCTCGACTGGATCAAGCCATATACCCATGTGAAAGACGTTTCATTTGCCAGCGATGACCTGCACATCCGATGGTTCTACGACGGCACGCTGAACGTCTGCAGCAATTGCCTCGATCGCCATCTGCCGACGCGTGGCGATCAGGTGGCCATCATCTGGGAGGGCGACGATCCCGCCGTCAGCCGGACTCTGACCTACCGCGAACTGCACACGGAAGTCTGCAAATTCTCCAATGTGCTGAAATCGCGTGGCGTCAAGCGGGGCGACCGTGTGACCATCTACATGCCGATGATCCCCGAGGCGGCCGTTGCGATGCTCGCGTGCGCGCGCATTGGCGCCATGCACTCCGTGGTGTTCGGCGGTTTCTCCCCTGATGCGCTGGCAAACCGCCTCCAGGACTGCGCTTCCAGCGTTCTCATCACGGCGGACGAAGGCGTGCGAGGCGGTCGCGCGATAGCGATGAAGGAGAACGCCGATGTGGCGATGGAAAAATACCCGGGGGTCGATACGTGCATCGTGGTCAAGCGCACGGGCGGCAAGGTCGGATGGCGCGAAGGCCGCGATCACTGGTACGAAGATCTGATGAGTCAGAGTTCCTCGGATTGCCCGCCGGAGGAAATGAATGCCGAGGACCCGCTGTATATCCTCTACACCTCCGGTTCGACGGGCAAACCCAAAGGGGTCGTGCACACCTCGGGCGGCTATCTGACGTACGTCGCCCTGACGCACCAGTACGTTTTCGACTATCACGATGGTGACGTCTACTGGTGCACTGCCGACGTTGGCTGGGTAACAGGACACAGCTATATCGTCTACGGTCCTCTTGCCAATGGCGCGACCACGGTGATGTTCGAAGGTGTGCCTAACTATCCGGACAGCTCACGGTTCTGGCAGGTCTGCGACAAGCATCAGGTGCAAATCATCTACACGGCGCCAACCGCGATCCGCGCCCTGATGCGCGACGGAGATGGGCCTGTCAGGAAGACCTCGCGCAAGTCGCTGCGTCTGCTGGGTACGGTAGGTGAGCCGATCAATCCAGCAGCGTGGTTATGGTATTACGAAGTCGTCGGCGACAAGCGCTGCCCTGTAGTCGACACCTGGTGGCAAACGGAAACCGGCGGCATTCTGATCACGGCGCTGCCGGGTGCCATGACGCTCAAGCCCGGCGCGGCCACGCGGCCTTTCTTCGGCGTACGGCCCGCTCTCGTCGGTGAAAAGGGTGAGGTGATCCAGGGAACGGGGGCGGGGAGCCTGTGCATGCTCGATTCATGGCCCGGACAGATGCGGTACGTGTACGGTGACCCGGATCGCATGCGACAGCAGTATTTCAGCCAGTTCGAAGGCAAGTACTACACCGGGGACGGTTGCCATCGCGACGTAGACGGTGACTACTGGATCACCGGACGGATCGACGACGTCGTCAACGTTTCGGGGCATCGGCTCGGTACCGCCGAAGTGGAAAGCGCACTGGTGACGCATCCCGGCGTTGCCGAGGCGGCGGTGGTCGGCTACCCACATACGCTCAAGGGGCAGGGCATCTACGCCTATGTGACGCTCAAGGTCGGCGTCGAACCGGCGGAAGCGTTGCGCGAGGCGCTGGTGGCACTGGTGCGCAAGGAGATTGGCCCGATCGCCAGCCCTGACTTTATTCAGTGGGCACCCGTCCTGCCGAAGACTCGCTCAGGCAAGATCATGCGCCGCATCCTGCGAAAGATCGCTGACGGCGATTTCGACAATCTGGGCGATGTCTCCACGCTGGCAGATCCACGTGTCGTCAAGGAGCTGATCGATCATCGGATAGCGCATTGAAGCGGGAAAAAGCAACGTAGGCCCCGGACGCGCAGGGCGGCACGATCGATCGTGATGGTCCTGGTGCGTTCCGTCATTTTCGTTTGACCGATCTGAGCGCCGAGCGCAGCAATCCGACCGAGGCGAGAAGCCAGGTCGCGAAGGCGATCAGAATGGTGATCCGGGCCACGTTGACGAGAAAGGGAAGGTGGGCGGCGTCGGCGTAAGTGTAGGTGGCGGCAGAGTACATCCCCAGTGGAAAGACGACTGACCATTCGGCCGCCGTGTAGCGAATCGGATCGCCGACGATGGCGTGCTTCTCGACGAAGAGGGCCGCGAGAAGAGGAATCCAGAATGTCGTCATGACCCAGCACGCGGTAGTCAGGACCTGCAGAACGAGTTGGCCGTCGCCCCGCCAACCCGCCAGGTCGTGCCCGGCCAGAATGAGACGGCCACCGGCGAACGTGGTTACGGCCATCGCGCCCATGTTGATCCACCACGGTTCCGTGAGATCTGCGGCAGTCATGGGCACGAAGCACCATCGGTAGAAAATCAGTGTAATCAGCATCATGTACAGGCTGCCGCCGAGCAGCCACGCCGCAAGGGCCAGCAGATCGAGAGGCACGGAGGCACCGTAGATCGGTGAAACGGCCGTCGCGAGGACCGCAATGGATTCGGTGGCGACGACTAGCAGCAGCCACGTTCCGTTGAGCCCGGTGTGCAGACCGGGTTTCCTTTGCACGATGGTCATGGCGGCGAGGAACGTATACGCGACGACGAGCCAGAGCCCGGCCGCGAGACCCAGCAGCCACGGCAAAGCTTGTGGCAGGACATGATATGTCGACAGCTGGCTGCCGAGCACTGCGGTCGCTGCGACGAGAGTGAGAAAACCTGGCCCACGGCCGTGATCGACGATATCGGCATGCACCGCACGCGGATAGCGCAGAAGGCGGCATAGCGTAATGGCAAGCAAGGCGGGATACGCCACGGCATTGATGCCGAGAAGGATCCACCCAACGATGTCGTAGCTTAGCAGGCTGTTGAAAAGTGCCCCGTCATGACGAACGAAGCTATGTTCAGAAGGCTTGCGCGTGCGATTTTCCGCTGAATTGCCGGTCCGCCGCGCAATCTGCGTGGGGCATGCGCACGCATGCAGCCCTTGTGGAGCGCAGTCTTCGCGCCATGGCGGCTCATCGCGTCGCTCCTTGCGGCACCGCACCTGGCATTCGGGCCATGCGGGTCAGATTGCTCGCAACCATCGTCAGCTTGAAGTGCTGGTCGACGCGCCGGATGCCGCGATAGACCGTCTGCCGGATCCGACCGACCGTTTTACCCCAGCCGAAATGCTCTTCGATTCGTTTGCGGATGATCTGGCTGATCCGGTAGCCCGCGTGCCGCGAAGTGCGGCCGTCGATTGCGCTGCCGCCCCAACGTTCATCGTTGCGCGCGACATGCGGTGTCACGTTGCGAGCGCGGCAATCGTTCACGAAGTCGCGGGTGTCATACGCCTTGTCGGCACCGACTGTCTTCGCATGACCGCCTGGCACGCAATCGAGCAATCGCAACGCGCTGGCCCGCTCGGCGAAACCATCTGCGTGACTGACTGCGGCGCCGACCACCAGCCCCGAGCGGTTCTCCATCAGGATGTGCCCGTGGTAGCACAGGATGGCCGGGCTCTTGCGGCTCTTCTTGAACAGCCGCGCCTCCGGATCAGTAGTCGACTCGTGCGTGGCATTGCTGCGTCGCTCGCCTTTCCAGTCAGTGTCGGCGTTGCGGCCACCGCCGGCTGGCGGCCCATCGTCCGGGCCGTCCTTGCGGCGGAAGCTCTTGTGACTGGCCCACGCCTGAATCAGCGTGCCGTCCACCGAGAAATGGTCTCTCGACAGCAAGCCCCGTTGGTCCGCCCGGCTCATGACTTCGGTGAAGAACGCTTCCACGACTTCATGCTCCAGCAACCGGTCGCGGTTCTTCGAGAACACCGAGTGGTCCCACACGGCGTCCTCAATCGCCAGCCCGACAAACCAGCGGAACAGCAGGTTGTAGCGCATCTGCTCCATCAGCATGCGCTCGCTGCGCACCGAGTAGAACACCTGCAACAGCAGCGCCCGCATCAGCTTCTCAGGCGCAATCGAGGCACGGCCGGTGTCCGCGTAGATGACGCTGAACAGCCCGTTGAGCCGTTTCAACGCATCATTCACCAGCAACCGGATTGGTCGCAACGGATGATCTGCCGGGACGAAGTCCTCCAGCTTGACCGTCGTGAACAGGGGCTCCTGCATCTCATCCATTCCGCGCATCGTATCCGCTGCCAAAGATCATGAACACGATATCCATAACGCCTGTCCCTCAAACCCCGTTTACACGGGATCCAAATTCAACAGCCTGTTAGGAGATGCGCCGCGACCGAGACGATGCCCGTCGCCATGACCATCGCGAAGGCCACTGGTGGAAATGCCTCCAGCCAGGATTGACCAGGATTGAACGTCGGCATTTGTTGCTCCCTGACGCCTACCCGCACCTCGACTCTTCGCTGGTATTCGATATGGGCCAGAGCCGAGCTGACCCATGGCCAAACAGGAGGAAAAACCGTTCGACACCGTTTGTTCATGCGCCTGCATCTGATTGCGCACCGGAGCGCGCGATTCAGGCCTTTTTCACGTAAGCGTTACACCATCCCTTTGCATAAACCAGCTTGCCGCCGTAGGTTGGACAGGGGCCCGTCGCCGATCCGGGCTTGCCCTGATACAGCTGGCAATTGGCGCAGGTCTGCCCAGCCTGATACCCGGGGAACTTTGTCTTGTTCACTTTCGCGGCGTCCGTCTTGTAGCCAAGTGCCTGTGCGGTGGGATCGTTTTCGGCAAGCAACGGGGCTTCGGCTCGCGACTCAGTGGAAAGAACTGTTGTGGATGCGACGGATGCGGCAAGTATCATGAAACGCCGGCGGGAGAGTGGCATGACAGGGACTCCTGTGGAAGATGGAGCCGGTGATTGCAAGGCGTGTCGCCCTTTGCTCGGTCACGTTGACTGGATCCTGCCGGTCTATGGAAGACTGGTCAGCATACGCCATACCCACCGATGAGATCACCGGATTGCTTGCGCTTCGCGTGCCTCGAAATCGCTGGTTTGTGATTGCATTGACTTCGGCTGAATAATGCCGATTCCCCGATTATTATATCACAACGCGATATAATAATCGCGTTTGATGCTGTTGTGAAGTACGCGGACCTGCGCGCGTGTTGACCTGTTGATATGAAAAATGTCCTTCAGAGCAATGTCGCGTTCGGCGGTATCGACGATGCACTGCTTGTTATACGCAGTGGCAAAGGATTCGTGCGTTTGAATCAAGACCGTTCCTGGCACGACACCCTGCGCACCAGGAGAACCGCTGGCAAACAACAACGCAGCGCCGCGCGTCGCCGGTCGAAGGCGATGCGCATATCTGGGAATGACCCAGTCTCCGACGTTCTACAAACACGCCCGGTGAAATTTTAAGTGTCTCTTAAGTTTGTCCGCCTAGGCTGAAATCGTAGTAGTAGGGAGTGAATGCGTGGCGCTTGCGTAAGCGCTGCATCACGCCGGTCATTTTCACATCGCGAGGAGCGGTGCCATGCGAGCCGGAAATCTGATGCGTACGCCGGTTGCGGCGTGTCTGGCGGCGGTTTTGTCTGTCGGATGCATATCCAGACCGACCTATTCAACAGCAGTGCAGGGCTCGGTGGTTCCGGACGCCATACCGATGACGCCGCGCGTTCTCTCGACAGGGATTGCGATGGACTTTGCAGATATCGTGCGGCAGAACGGGCCCGCTGTGGTCAATATCAGCGCGCCTCGCACGAGCCATATCGCGAATCTGACGCCGCTTTGGCCGCCCGCATCGAATGAGCATGACCCGTTCGTTCAGTTCTTCAGGCAATTCTCCCCCAGCCGTTCCAGTGAAGGTACGTTGTTATCGGGAGCCCTCGGCTCTGGTTTCATCATCCGCCCGGATGGATATATTCTCACTGACGCCCAGGTGGTTGCAGATGCATCGCGAATCATCGTCAGGCTGGCGGACCGTCGCGAATTCAAAGCATCGGTCATCGGTATCGACCCGCCGAGTGATATAGCGTTACTAAAAATCGATGCGCATAACTTGCTGACGGTGAAAATCAGAAACCCATCCGATGCGAAGGTCGGGCAATGGGTCGTCTCTGTTGGTTCGCCTTACGGGTTTGAAAATACAGCCACTGCCGGCACTATTAGCGGCGAGGGGCGGTTGCTTCCGGACGAAATGTATGTCCCCCTTATCCAAACCGACCTCACCCTCGATACCGGCGACTCAGGTGCGCCACTCTTCGATTTGAACGGCGATGTCATCGGTATTGATACGCCAGTTCATCGTACCTTTCAGGGACTTTCTTTTGCGATTCCGATTGACGTCGCGATGGGAATCGAGCAGCAATTGAAGCTTCACGGGAAAGTTGAGCACGGTCACTTGGGCGTGACTATTCAGGAGGTCAGCGCGCCTCTCGCGGGGTCTCTCGGGATGGCCCAGCCCATCGGCGCGCTCATCAGCTCGATTGATAGGAACGGTCCGTCAGCCAAATCTGCCTTGCGAGCCGGAGACGTTATATTGCGGGTGAACAGCGTGGCAATTACCGACTCGACGCAATTGCCTCTGGTCGTGGCCAACTTGCGCCCGGGGACCGCAGTGCGCGTGAAGTTTTGGCGGGACCAACGGGTCCATGAAACTTCGGTCGTGTTGGGTGCACTGAGGGCGGGAAACTCGGTCGCCTCGGCCAAACCCGTTGAAACTACGATCGCAAAATTTGGCCTGGCGGTGCGCAGTCTGACATCAGAAGAACGGAAAAAGGCCAGAGTGACCGGTGGTGTCCGCGTCGAGGAGAGCACGGGTCCCGCAGCGCTAGCCGGTGTTCAGCCCGGGGACATCATCTCGCGGATCAACAATATACCGATGTCAAACCCGGCCCAACTGCGTGCTGAACTCGGCAAGGCTGGCAGCAATGTCGCGCTGCTGGTTCAGCGTGATGGTCATCCGATTTTCGTGGCAATCGAATTCGGATAGGCGTACCCGCACCGGATGCTCCTGTATCTCAAGGCGTTCGACGGAGGTCAACATGAAGCAACATTCGATATGGCGATTAAGTGCGATGACGTTCATGCTCGCCGGCGCCGCACAACTTGCGTTAGCCATGCCGGACGGTGTTCCACCCCTGCAGCACGCGGGTGGTATTAGCTATTTGTCCGGTGGTGTGGGGAGTGACGAGTCTGCGGGAATCAAGGGGGAGATGGGGAACTATCCGCTTGTTCTGGAGTTCGTCGGCAAGACGAACGCCGGGAACGACTATCTCGCGGACATACCTGTCCAGATTTCCGACGCACACGGTACGGTTGTGCTGGATACAAGCTCGCGGGGGCCGTTCATGCTGATTTCGTTACCGAATGGTCGGTACACGGTGACGGCCAGCTACAACGGAAACCAGGTACGCCGCGTGGTGAGTATTGCAATTGGCGCACACGCGCGCGAACTGTTCATATGGCCCATGTAGACCACGGAATCGGCCATGCGCCGCGAGTAAGCTTCAACAATCCGTCTGACGACAACACGCACCAACCTGATTGCCATGTCGACACCAACCCAATCAAGCCGTGCCTTGGTGAGTCCGCAACCTGGAGGTCAACCGATGACGGCCAAGGGTTACGCGGCGACCGCGACGTTTCGTTTCTCGGCGCTGCAGGCAAAGAGGGGCCCCACGAATCGTCTCTGATTGACGGCGCCCGACAAAGCGCCGCCGGGCAGATTCGACAAGCAGGTGCTGGGCAGCGATGAGACATCAGCTCGAGACATGAGTATTGCCGGCAGTGTTTAAACACCACGGATGGACCAAATGACATCGAAACTTGCTAAGTTGCTCACCGTTCTGCTGGTGGCGGCGTTGACGGCATGTCACTCGGGCGTCAAGCTCAACGAGGGCGCCAACGCAACGGGTGCCGGTGGTGGTATCGGTGCACAAACGAACCCCAACGTCGTTACGCAGGTAAGTGTCGACCCGCTGAATGACCCGAACAGTCCGCTCGCCAGGCGCAGCGTCTATTTCGACTTCGACGACTATACCGTCAAGCCCGAATATGAACCGCTCCTGAAGCTGCACGCGCAATATCTGAAGAGCCATCCGCAACGCCACGTGCGCATCCAGGGCAACACCGATGAACGAGGCACGAGCGAATACAACCTGGCTTTGGGTCAGAAGCGTTCCGAGGCGGTCCGCCGTGAGTTGGTCCTGTTTGGCGTTCCAGACTCGCAGCTCGAGGCGGTCAGCTTCGGAAAGGAGAAGCCGGTCGCAACCGGACACGATGAAGCATCGTGGGCGCAAAACCGTCGTGCGGATTTAGCATACCAACAGTAATCGGTGATGCACGGTACGACGGACCGCTTCGCGATTTCCGCACAATTGCGGCGACTGTGGTTTCGCGAGCAGCATTGGGTCTGCGACTCGTAGCGCAGCCTCGCCATTGCTTTGCTATCGCTTAATCTTACTGTGTCACAAAAGCTATTTACTGTGGAGTGATACCTGGTAGTATTAAATAATAAAGACTTCGGGCGACCGGAATGAGAGAGGATGTCGACGAATTTGACGCGTATCTGGATCATCTGG
>NZ_LXKA01000384.1 GCF_001645125.1 Paraburkholderia ginsengiterrae
GGCGAGTGAAGGGGACAGGAAGTGAGGAGTGAGGGTGGGGGAGTAGGCGGAGAGGGAGAGGCAGGGAGGACGCGGGCGAGCGGAGCAGAGGGGGGGGGAAGCAGCAGAGGGTGGAGAGGAGGAAAAGGGGGGGGGGGGAGAGACGGGAGATGAAGGGAGGGGGTAGCGGGGAAGAGGGCGGAAGAGAACGAAGGAGCGGGGAGGGGGGGATGGGGGGGGGAGGGCGAGGCGGGGCGGGGCGGGGGGCGGGGAGGGGCGGGAGAGGGGGGGGGCGACGGGGCGAGCTGCGGCGGGGGGGGCACGGGAGCGAGAGGCACCCCGGGGACAGGCAAGCTGGGGACGCGGGCCGCGTGGTCGGCCGAGCTCTCGAAGTACGTGGCGAGGAGCACCTTCACGCCGGCGTTGCCGAGTACGTCATACGCGGCGGAAAACGCTTCGAGCCATTCGGCGGGCAGTTCGACGCACAACGCCGGCTCATCGAGCTGCACCCATTCGATGCCGCGCTGCCGCAGTTTCTCCAGAATCCGGCTGTAGCGGATCACGAGCTTTGGCAGCAGCGACAGACGGTCGAATCCAGCGACATGGCTCTTCGACAGCCACAGGTAAGTGAGCGGCCCAATCAACACCGGCTTGACCGGAAGGTTTAGCGCGAACGCTTCATCGACTTCGTCGAACAGCCACTCGACGCCGCCGTCGAAGCGCGTGTCCGGACCCAGTTCGGGGACGAGGTAGTGGTAGTTCGTATCGAACCACTTGGTCATTTCCAGCGCCGGCTGCGCGGCGTTGCCGCGCGCGAGTTCGTAGTACTGGGCGAGCGACAGCGTTTTCGGATCGAAGCCGAAGCGCGACGGCAACGAGCCGAGCAGCGTGCTCAGGTTGAGCATCTGATCGTAGTAAGCGAAATCGCCGACGGTGACGAAATCCAGCTTCGCATCCTGCTGCTGTTGCCAGTGGCGCGCACGCAAGGCGCGCGCAACGCCACGCAGATGGTTTTCATCGGATTCGCCGCGCCAGAACGATTCCTGCGCGAATTTCAGTTCGCGCTGGGCGCCGATGCGCGGAAAGCCGGAGATATGCGTGCGGGCCATGTGAAGTCCTGTTGTCCGTTGTTTGAATTGGCGCTCAGTGTGCGAGTCGCGCTATGATTCATCAAGCGACATGTTTTCAACAATGTATGAGCCAAATTCATATCCAGAACAATTCGTTTAACGCGGAGCCCCGGCATGCTTGAGCTTCGCCACTTGCGTTCGCTGATTGCCATTGCCGAGTCGGGCAAGCTGGTGGCGGCTGCGGAGCGCGTGCATCTGAGCCAGTCCGCGCTGTCGCATCAGATCCGCGACATCGAGGCGCACTACGAGGTGTCGCTGTTCGAGCGCACCAAACAGGGTTTGCGCTTTACCGCCGCCGGCGAGCGACTGCTGGCGCTCGGCCGCGAGACGATCGCGGCCGTCAGCGCGGCGGAGCGCGACCTGGTCCGGCTGAAAGGCGACACGCGCGGCGAGTTGCGCATCGTGCTGGAATGCCATACGTGTTTCGACTGGCTCATGCCGGTGATGGACGAGTTCCGCCGGCGCTGGCCCGAGGTCGAAGTGGATCTGGTCGCCGGTTTTCACGCGGACCCGTTGCGCTTGCTGAGCGACGGCAAGGCCGACGTGGTGATCGGTTCGAAGCCGGCCACGCGGCGCAGCCTGCATATCGCGCCGCTATTCCGCTTCGAGATTCTGGTGGTGATGGCCAACGAGCACAGGCTGCGCAACAAACGCCGCCTCGCGCCGGACGATCTGCGCGACGAGACGCTGATTACCTATCCGGTGCCGGAGGCGCGCATCGACCTGATCCGCGAAGTGCTGGAGCCGGCCGGCATCAAGCTCGAACGGCGCACCGCGGAACTGACTATCGCGGTCATGCAACTGGTGGCGAGCCGGCGCGGCATCGCCGCCTTGCCGAACTGGGGCGTGAAGAACTACGTGGATCACGATTACGTGCTCGCCAAACGGGTCGGCGCGCAAGGCTTGTGGAGCGAGTTGTATGCGGTGGCCGCGAAAGGCTTCGCGAATCGGCCTTATTTCGACGACTTCGTGAAAATCGTGCGCGATACCTGCGCGGCGCAACTGGATGGCGTCGAGTTGCTGGCATAGCACCTGACGCCTGCCGTCCGCGCCGGCACGGGTTCCGCAAAATTTCGCAAGCTCTGCACCGTATTGCGCGGGCAAGGCCGCTATCCTAGCGCCATGCTGAAGCCCAGCACCGAACGGGATTACCGCCGCCGGATCGCAGCAGGCGTGCGTCACGGATCTGATGATCCCCATCTGCAAGGACTGACCATGTTGCGTCGCTCTTGGGCCGCGCTCGCGTGTGGCGCGGTATTGTGGTGGGCGGACGCCGCGGCTCTCGCGGGTCCGCCTGGCTGGCATGTCGGCGAAGAAACGCGGGTCTTTCATCCCGCCGTGGCGCGCGACTGGCGCGGCGCGCGGACCCAGGCGCTGGTGACCCGCATCTGGTATCCGGCCGATCTGGCGCTGCCTGAGCCGCCGCACGATATCGGTCCGCCCGGTCATCCGCTGTTTCAGGGACACCCCGCCATCGAGGGCGCGCCGCTGTCCACCGCGCGCGCGTCCTATCCGCTGCTGGTGCTGTCGCACGGCACCGGCGGCAGCGCCGACAGTCTCGACTGGCTGGCTGCGGCATTTGCCGCGACAATCCGGGCGTCGATCGCGATGCGGTGCATGCGGACACGGCGCGGCGGGCCATCGACTTCTTCGCCGCGACGCTGCCCGTGGGCCAGCCGTAGCACGCGGGCGGCCACGAGCCGCCGCACCCGCCTCGAATTTCAGTGCTCGATCGGCGACAACGTCTCGAGCGGCTTTTTCTTGCCGGTCCCGATGCTGATCGGGGGGACGAACGTGAGCAGCGCGACCACGAAAATCGCGATCGCGAACAGCGAAATGAAGGTCAAATGCAGCGACTGATGCAGCACCATGCGGATCGTGTCGCTGTCGCCGAGACTGGCGGCCTGATTCTGCAGCAGCGCCTTCAACTGGTCGGACGTGACCACGGCCACCCCTTTCGAATGACTGAGCCCGAAGTTGAGCACCGCGCCGAACAGTGTCGCGCCGAGCGTGCTGCCGAGGTTGCGGGAGAAGAGATTCGAAGCGGTGGCGCTGCCGCGTTCGTCCATCCGGACAATCTCCTGGATCAGCACCAGACAACTGACGCTCGACGTCCCCATGCCGAAGCCCATGATGAGCGAGCCGAACCCGGCAACGAGCGGCGAGCCGCCGGGTGACAGGAACAGCAGCAGCGCCGCGCCAAGCGGGATGAACGCGCTGCCGCCAATCAGGATGCGCCGCAGGCCGATGCGGTGAAAGGATTTCGCGGCGAGCGTGGCGCCGGTCGGCCAGCCGACCATCATCATCGTCAGGGCGAGACCGGCGATCACCGGCGAGCGGTGCAGCACGCCCTGCACATACATCGGCAGGAAGGTGGTGGAGCCCATCAGGATCATGCCCGACAGCAGGGTTGCGCCATTGCAGGCGGCAATCGGCCGCCGGCTCCACAGCGCGAACGAGATCATCGGCTCGGCCGCGCGGCGCTCCTGCCATACGAACAGCAGTACGCACAGCACGAAGAACCCGCCCGCCAGCGACGCCGGCGCGGCCTTGTCGTCGCCGCCATAGGTCAGCGCCATCATCAGCGCGGCGAACGCGGCCATGAACAGCGCCGCGCCGCCGAAGTCGATCGAAGGGCGCGCGTGCCGCTCCGATTCGCGCAGGAATGCAATGAAGCCCGCCGCGGACGCCAGTCCGATCGGCACATTCATCCAGAAGATCCACGCCCACGACAGGTTGTGGATGATGAAGCCGCCCACCATCGGGCCGATCACCGCGGAAATGGCCCACACGCTCGCGAGGTAGCCTTGCACCTTGCCGCGCTCGTGCGCCGGGTAGAGGTCGGCGACGACAGTCAGCGTGACCGGCTGGATCGCCCCCGCGCCGACGCCCTGAATCAGGCGGAACGCGATCATGGCCGGCATCGACCAGGCGAAGCCGGCCAGCACCGAGCCGAGCAGAAAGATCGCGATGCCGGCCAGGATGACGGGCTTGCGGCCATACAGGTCGGCGAGTTTGCCGAACACCACGGTCATCGCGGTTTGCGTCAGCAGGAACGACGAGAAAACCCAGCTATACAGATGCAGATCGCCGAGCTGGGCGACGATCTGCGGCATGGCGGTGGAGACGATGGTGGCTTCGATGGCGACCATCGCCATTGAAGCCATCACGGCGGCAATGACGAGAGGACGCGACGATTGCAAGTTGCGGGACATGGGGCGAGAGCTAGTATTAGGATGTTAGGCACGTCGGGCAGCGCGCGTTGAGGCGAACCATTGCCGACCTGCGTGCTGCGACGCGTCAGAACGGCCGTACGAGGGCGGCCGAAGGTCAAGTATGCACCCTGCGAAGAATGCGTGCTGAGCCGGGTTCGCGTGGCTGGCCACGCGAACCCGGCGCGGCGTTTGCGCATTCGACACTTTCTTTCAACACATGGAGGGTCATGATGAGGATCGAATTCACCGGACGCCGCGAAGTCGTGGCAGCGGCGCGCGTCGCCTTCGAAGCCAACGTCGACGGAGCTGACGTCTGGTGCAGCGTCTCGCTGGACGCGCTGAACGACGATTTTGGTAACGAAGGCACGTCGGCGCATCAGCTCGTCGGGACCTTCGAGGCGAATCGCACGCGGATTGAAAACGCCACCCGGCGCGTTCTCGAAAAAAACGGCGGACGGTCCGTGGAACTCGAGACGGACGATTTCAACTGAGGCCTGATTCCTGATTGTTCGGACGGGGTCCGGCGCGCGCGCCGGACCCGTTTGACTTCACGTCCTCGCGCGCGTGGAGAATGTCATGCAAGCCATGCACCAGACTCTCGCCACCGCTGTGATGGCGTGTGCGGCGTTGTGCGCACCCGTGCGCAGCGCACTGGCCCAGGCGGCGGATATCCTGACCGGCTCGTGGTCGCTCGTTTCGGTGACTGTGATGAAAAGCGGCAACGATGTGGAACAGCTGGGTCCCCATCCGCAAGGGCAGCTCATTCTGGGCAACGACGGCCACTACGTGCTGATCGTGCTGCGCTCCGATCTGCCGAAGTTCGCCTCTGGCGACCGTGAATCGGGCACCCCAGAGGAAAATCGCACCATCGCTCGCGGCAATGTCGCGCATTTCGGCACGTACACCGTGGGTCAGGCGGAGCACGTGATCGTTTTTCATATCCAGAAGAGCACCTTTCCGAATTGGGACGCCGATGTTCAGCGTCGCCCGTTCACGCTCGACGGCGACCGCCTGACTTACGTCACGCCGGGCACGTTCGGTTATGGCTCGTCGAAAGTCGTGTGGCAAAGAATGAAGTAGAGCGACTGGCCGCCACCGCGGTGTTGTTCACACGCCACCCGCCATCCGGCGCACAGCCGCCGTCCACGGCGCTTTGCCTGTCAAATTCCCCGTTGCCGGCGCAGCACGCCTAGATTGTTACATTTCGGTGACGGATTCTTCGCGATCGAGCAAAGGACTCTTCTTAAGCACGGGCATTCGTTTTCGAGGTTCGCGTTTTTATACTCGCGTCGCTGTTCAAAACGACATTTCAGCTACGCAGGAGTATTGACGTGAAAAAGATTTCCGCCGCGGTCGCGGTGTTCGCGGGACTGGCCGCAACCGCCGCGCATGCGCAAAGTTCGGTGACGCTGTACGGCCTCATCGACGCCGGCCTGATGTACACCAACAACGTGAAGAAGGGCACCACGCAGGGCTCGCTGGTTCAGGCGACGAGCGGCAATATCAACGGCAGCCGCTTCGGCTTGCGCGGCGCCGAGGATCTCGGCGGCGGCCTGCAGGCGATCTTCGTGCTGGAGAACGGCTACAACGTGCAGAACGGCAAGCTTGGCCAGAATGGCCGGCTGTTCGGCCGTCAGGCGTACGTGGGGTTGAGCGGCAAGGACTACGGCACCTTGACGCTCGGTCGCCAGTACGATTCGCTGGTCGACTTCGTCGCACCGTTGTCGGGCACAGCCGGCACCTTCGGCGACACCGGTTTCGCCCATCCGTTCGACAACGACAACCTGAATCATTCGGTGCGGATGAGCAACGCGGTGAAGTACACGAGCGCCAATTACGGCGGCCTGAAATTCGGCGGCATGTACGCGTTTTCGAACAACACCGATTTCGCGCTCAATCGCGCCTACAGCGCGGGCGTGAGCTATACCAACGGTCCGTTCAAGGCGGCCGCGGGTTATCTGCAGATCAACGGTTCGAATTCCGCCACCAACACCGCGGGCGCGGTCGATCTCGGCGAGTCGACGGCGAACGGCACGGGCGGTTTCCAGCTCGGCGCCAATGTGCAGCGCACCGCCGGCGCGGGCTTGAGCTATGCGTTCGGTCCCGTGACGACCGGCTTCGTCTATACGCACAGCCAGTTCCAGGGCACCTCGTCGTTCGGCGCCACGAATGGCTCGATGCACTTCGACAACTATGAAGTGAACGGCAAGTACGCAGTGACGCCGGCGCTGAGCCTCGGTGCGGCTTACACGTACACGGACGCGCACGTCAGCGGCACGACGAGCTTCGGATCCGATCCGAAATGGAATCAGATCAACCTGCAGGCCGTCTACAACCTGTCGCTGCGCACCGACGTGTACGCCGAAGCGATGTACCAGCACGTGACCGGCAAGGGCTACACCGCGTTTATCAACACGGCGGGCGGCGCGTCGTCGACGGGCAATCAGGTGGTCGGCACCGTGGGTATCCGCACGCGCTTCTGAGCGTGCTTCAGTGCATCCTTGCCCACTGCGGTGGAAAGGACTCTTCCGCCATGGCGTATATATCCGCACCGGCGGCATCGGTAAAGTAGTCATGCCCGCACCGATTCCGGTGTGCGAGCGAGAGAGTTGGCCCCGGCTGGAAACAGCCGGGGTTTTTTTTCGTGCGCCCGGCAGGGCGCACTCACTCGGAGGTGAAAGTCCTCTACACACCCGGCAAGGGGAAGTGTTAGCCAGAGGCAAGGGTTTCGCGGGCGACTGCGAGTCTGAAGGAAGTCC
>NZ_LXKA01000385.1 GCF_001645125.1 Paraburkholderia ginsengiterrae
AGTCGTGCCCGTGAAGCTCGACGTGACCGACCCGGCGGCCGCGGCAACGGCCGCCGGGTCGGTCACGTCGAGCTTCACGGGCACGACTCCCGGCAGCGTCACGCTGGCCGGATCGCGTGCGCCCGCATATACCTTCCGCGCCCCTCGTTCGAGTGCCTGTTTCGCGAACTCCAGGCCAAGCCCGCGGTTCGCGCCCGTCACGAAAACAACAGCATCTTCGATCTTCATAGTCCTTCCTTTCGCTTGATGAATCGCATGCGCGTCGGCTCGCCGTGCGCGTGAGATCTGGTGGAAACAAGGCTGCATTCGCATACCGAGACGTTGCGCCGTGCCTTCCCGCACAGAAGCTAATCGCGTCGCGCAGCCGGCTCCGGATTGCTTTTGTCGGACGATTCGTGACCTCTCGCGCCTCGCCTATGACATTGGGCGAAGGATACAGCTATGAAAATCATAGTGTCAAGTGAGACCTGGCTTTACTGATGATTTCCGGGGGAGTTGACACTTCATGACGCGGCTGGTCGCCGGACTGCGGAGCAAAGGGGCGAGCGGCCCCGACGCGCCCGGATCAGCAGTTGCGTCCGTGGGGGACAGCACATTGGGCATACAACGTCATGCTGGTGGTTGCGGGATCTTTGTTCGCCCTATCAATTTGGCGCATGCGATTAAATCTTTTGCGATTGACATCGGACGCGCCCTTCTTCATTATTCGACGCAAGCGATTCGATCGCATGCGATCAAAAACGCCTAACAACCTTATTCACATAGGAATCCACCATGACCAAGATCGATCAAGTCCTCTTCTCGGGCAACTCCAACGCCACGGTCAATCACGACCCCGATGTCCAGCGCGGCGAGCACGGCGTCCTCGACCTCAAGCTGTCAGCGCTCAACGGTGAACGCCGCGATTTCATTGCCACCGAGCTGCACCCCCGAGCCGAGCAGTTGTTTGCGGGCGCGTGGTCGGCCTGTTACATCAGCGCGTTCGAGATTGCGGCCTCGATGAGGAACGTCACGCTGCCGGCCGACTATTCCGTGGACATCCAGGTGAGTATCGGGACGGTCGGTAACGGTTTTTGCCTCGGCGCCCAGTTCATCATCCGCGCGCCGGGTCTGGCAACGGAAATCGTCGAGGCAATTGCGAACCGGGCCCATCAGATCTGCCCGTACTCGAAGGCCGTGCACGGCAACATCGAGGTCGGCCTGAACGTCGTCACGGCCTAACAAATACAGCGCATGCGATTACATTGCGCGCGATTTACATGCGCTTAATACCCCTATACACACAGGAATCCATCATGGAAAAGATCGAAAAAGTCCTCACCGCAGGCAACTCCCACGCCACGGTCAATCGCGACCCCCATGCCCAACGCGGGGAGTTTGGCGTCTACGACCTCAAGCTGACAGCGCCCGGCGTTGAGAGCCTCGATTACACCGGCACCGAGCCGCACCCAAGAGCCGAGCAGTTGTTTGCGGGTGCCTGGTCGGCCTGTTACACCACCGTGTTCGGGATGGCGGCCCAGCTGAAGAACGTCACGCTGCCGCCCGACTATTCCGTGGACATCCAGGTGAACATCGGGCAGACCGGTGCCGCGTGGTTCCTCGGCGCCCAGTTCGACATCCGCGTGCCGGGTGTGGAAAAGGAAGTCGTTGAGAAAATCGCGCACCTGGCCCATCAGATCTGCCCGTACTCGAAGTCTGTGCGCGGCAACATCGAGATCGGCACGAACATCGTCACGGCGTGATCCGCCTGGGCACGTGCCTCTCTCCGGGGGCACGTGCCCTTCACTGAACATCTTTTAGGGAATTCCCATCATGAAGACCAAGCTCATCGTTGCACTGCTCTTTGCCGTTTCGGCGTCCGTCACCGCGCCCGCGTTCGCCAGTGGTTATGGACCGGCCCCCTTCTACAAGCCCTCAGTTGGCGCACCGGCATCACAAAGCGGTCAGAGCTTGCGAACCGTTGCCGCCGATCGCGAGGACGCAACCAGCCCGGAAAAGGCGTATGGCGGTGCAGTCTACGGACTGTCGCAGGCAGGGAGCCATGTCGCCGTGACACCGCGCGATAACTTCCTCGCACACCACTAGGTCGTGCATCCCTCCGCCGCTGGGCCGTCGCACATCTTCCTTGCCCCTGCGCGCCGGCCACAGCATCGGGCGGCCGATGATTTATTCACTGAGAAAGAAGCAAGCAATGTTCAGTCATATAGCGGTCGGCACCAACGACCTGGAAAAAGCAAAGCGGTTCTACGATGCTGTGCTGGGCGCGCTCCGATATGGTGAGGGTCTTGAAGATGACAACGCGCAGCGTCGGCGTTATGTCTATCGCGCCGAGACTGGGCTTTTCATCATCACCGAGCCACTCGATGGTCAGCCGGCAACCGCTGCCAATGGTGGAACGATCGGCTTTATTTGCGAGTCGACCGAGCAGGTCGATCGGTGGCATGCCGCCGGGGTCGCCAACGGTGGGAAACCGGCTGAGGCGCCGCCCGGTGTGCGTGAGGCCGCGCCTGACCGCCTCTATCTCGCCTATCTGCGCGATCCGGACGGCAACAAGCTCTGTGCCCTGTATCGCATGCCGGCCTGAAGCGTCCTCGACCAGCGGCGACAATTGCGGCAAGGCTGGGCGGCGCCACGCGACCTCTACGATGCGAAATAGCTGGGCCCGGTGAAATTCACAAAGGATTGCGCTCTATACGGCAGCGATGCGACGTACGCTATGTTGCGATACAATCGCATGCGATATATATTTTGTGAAGCATCAGGCTCCAGCTCAAGGAGGATACCCATGAAATCCAAGGATCAACTGGCACCCGAAAATCTGATGCTTTCCGACTACCTGTGTTTTGCGGTCTACTCCGCGAACCTGGCTTTCGGCAAGGCATACAAGCCGATACTCGAGGAACTCGGGCTTACTTACCCGCAATACATCGCGATCATTGCGTTGTGGGAGGAAGACGACCAGACCGTCAGCGGTCTGGGTGCCAAGCTGTTTCTCGAATCCAACACGCTTACGCCGATGCTGAAGAAGCTCGAGGCGATGGGTTATCTGGAAAGGCAACGCGATCCCGGCGATGAGCGCCAGGTGCGGATCAGTCTAACGAAGAGCGGCCGGCGGCTGCGCGAAAAAGCCCTGAAGATGGACCCTGTCCAGACGGGCCTCGCGCCCGACGAGTTCGCGAAAATTCAGGCGGCGGTCGTGACGTTGCGGAACAATCTTGTCAAGTCAGTCCAGAACGGCGAGTGAAGGCTTAACAGTCGCATTGCAGGGGCGTCCATTCACGGACAGTCACGGCCCCGTTGGCGTCTTATGCTGGACCACTTCATCGGGCGGAACAAGTTTGGAGAATGCGCCCGAAGCTTGTCGACCCTGGCGGAAACGCCTATGGCGCGACCAACGACGCGGCGTAGATTTCAGGCGCAGTCTCGTTAGCGCCCGGCGCAATTATCAAGGAAACGCGCAGGCCATCAAGACACAGCAGGCGGTGGATCAACCGCTGATCAATCCGTGACTGGCGAGCAGGCCGTCCTCGCGCTATTGACCGGACTGCGCGCATATGAATCATGCAGACTTACCCGTCTTCACTGCGTCCTGTCGCGCCGCACGCTCCTGCGCATAGGAAGGGCTCAATTCAGCCTTTAGATCTTCGCGCCGCAATGATTCACCACAGGCCTGGCAAACAGTGCCAATACCGGCATCGTGACCACAGGTGAGATGCGTATAGCGCACCGCGACGTCCTCGTCCGGCGACTTGTGCCACGTTTCGCCCCATTCGCGAAGCGCCAGGATGACCGGGTAGAACGCTCGGCCCATCTCCGTGAGTTCGTATTCGTAACGAGGGGGCTTTTTCATGTAGCGCTTACGCTCGATCATGCCGTCCGCTTCGAGCCGTTTGAGGCGGGACGAGAGCATCTGCGGTGTCGCCTGCGACTGTGCCAGCAGGCTGTCGAACCTTCGATTGCCCATGAACAGTTCGCGCACGATCAGAACAGTCCAGCGGTCGCCGATAACTGCCTGAGACCGCGCGACCGGGCACAGCGTTGCGCTCTTGTCGGGCAGTGCAGTCATTCAGATCTCCATCAGAATCGCTATAATCGTAAGTATGATAATCATAGCAAACTTAGCACGGGATCGCGTCGCAATACACGCGTGAGGCGCCAGATACCGCACGGATTGTTACGCCGCAAGGCCTCCGGCAGCAGCTGTTGAAGGAAGCTGTTGGAGATCGTTAATTTTGGGAGTGGACAAAAACGTCGCGATCCCCAGTTCTCGTCCACTCCAACGTTAGTGGACAACCTGTCACTCAGTCGTTGTATTGCTAAAACAACATGGAATCGCCCGATTTTCCACTTTTTGGCCGATATATACGACGGCTTGCGGCAAATTCGACGCTCGCAAAATGATTGAGGCGGCTAGCGGCAATTGTGAACACCAACATCTTCCACACCCGTCCTGGACTGGTTCCATATATCGATGCGCGTGAGGTATCTTGAGCAGATCATCAAGGGCATGCGTGCGCGCACGGAAACGGAAAAGGCCGCCCGTCGTGTGCTGGTCTCCCGCGTTGACAAACTGCGCTGGTGCTTCTGGCATGCCGAGCTGGAAAAAGCGAAAGCTCGGATGCAGGCCATCCTGACCATCTGTCCGGTGATCGTGCCTGAAGCGCTGAGCACTGCTGAGAGTCTGGCGCATCTTGACTACCGGACTCGAGAGCTTGTTGAATACGTCGAGGCGAATGGCGGGTCGACGATCAACTACGGTGCACGACATTGTCGTGGCAAACCGATTTCGACCGCAACGACCGAGTCTGCGGTCAATCAGGTGCTAAATCAGCGCATGTGCAAACGTCAACAAATGCGCTGGTCGCCGATCGGAGTCCATTTGCTTGCCCAGGTCCGATGTGCCGTGATCAACGGTGACCTTGTCGAAAGACTTGCGAGATACGAGCCGCCACGAAAACCATTGTCACGCGAAGCTGCCGAGTTACCGGAGCAGTTCGGGCTGGCATCGGAGTTACAACCCCAAGTTTTTTACGCACCCGATATGGACTACTTCGTCGATCACAGTGTCAACCACCCCTCCAAATCGGCGCCCCCCTCTGAAGGACCTCGGCGCTTCGGGATGACAGCGCTTGCTACCGGGTCTGCTAGAAACTTCCGCCGCAGTCGATAAACCGTAATACAGTGAACGCTCAGCAGATTCGCAGCTACTATTGCAAGCTTTTTCGAGAGTGGTCCACACCCTAACGGGCGGAGAGCGTCTGCTATTTTCGCAGCACGATTAGCCGCATCCTCCGAAACCGTCATTGCCGCTCCTTGTTGAGCTCCGTCAGACGCGTTAGCGGAATTAAAGGACAGGACGAACACGTTAGAAAATAAACGGACCTCGTATCGGGCACGCGTTGCCGAAACGCAACGCATGAAAAGGTGCGCAAAACCGTTGCTATGCCTTATTCCGTGGGTCAAACTGAAGTATTACATTAGCGTAATCTATGGACACGATTGGCAGTTACTGCGGACGTCAACAGCTGCCTCGGACCGAGATCTTCGAAACGTTCTGGGACCCACTCGCACTTCCCGGTTCGGGTTGTGCAGTTTGCAACGAAGGTGGGCGACACTCGCTACATTTTCACGTGGATGCCTCCATAGACGCCGTCCGCTTCCCCGCTGGTTCCTGCTGCAGAACTTCCGAACCTGGCTGGCTTTGGCTACCGGCCTTCGACCGACTACCCTGAGCGCTTCGATTTAAACCGACTCGCTGCTTAACCCGTTCGCCTCCACCATCCCCGAACGACCTCACGCCGTCGGGGAACGGTGAATCGTGGTGTATCAAGGCCCCATGACGCAAGCCGGTCAGGGCGTGACGACCAACGAAGCATGCAAGCCCATCGAGTAATGGCCGGGACGGTTGCAGATCAGTACGTAGCGGCCGGGTGCCAACTTGAGCGTCATGTGCTTGCCCTTACCGGGGGCCATGTCCTCGACCTCTCCCATTTTCTTGAACTGGCTCTCTGGCACCTGTCCGTTTTTAACCGGCAGCTTGTCGGCGGCCAGGTCCGTTTTGAGGACCACGAATTCGTGTGTCATACCGGTGTCGGGTGCGTTGCTGACCTCAAACGTGACTGACCCGGCCTTCACTTGACTCGTATCAAGCTGGATCGTGTTGGTTTTGAGCAGCGTGGCTTTTATCGTCTCCCCTGCATAACCAGGGCTGCAAACGAGGCCAAGGGCGGTGACACCAAGGAAGACCGCAGTACGTGGAATGGATTTCATGACGTTTTCCCCTACAGATCGCCGCGAGCATCGTGCGTACGGCAGACCGCCCTACGCATGATGTCAGGGCGTGGGTAGCAGTGCCAAGGTCCGGACGAAGCGCCATGACGCGACCGTGCTGCCGATCGTGATCAACAGCAGCTGCCCAGGCCGCGGTTCCGGTCGTAGTCGTCGCGCGGCGCGGTGAATTCCACGCGCAGATCGTTTCGAGCGCGGATCGCTCAGGTGAACTGCTTACTTACTACGGTAGTAAAACGTTCAGCGCACCCGGGTTATTCCAGTGTTCTCGAGATAGTGCGACTGGGACAGTCATCGACCTTCGTCAATACAAACGGTCTGAACCATACCGCGCAGCGGCGAGGTCGGCAACACTCACTGCGATCCGGCTTCCCTGCACATTTTGTGAACGTGCAACGCCTAATCTTACTGTGTCACATAATTAGTTGCGCAGTTTGTTGCCGTACAGGAAGAGTGCCATCGTTGCATGAGCCGTTGTCCAAGCAGGATACGCAACGTTGTAATGGAATCAGGAACGTGGCGTTGTGCGC
>NZ_LXKA01000386.1 GCF_001645125.1 Paraburkholderia ginsengiterrae
CAAGGGCGTGTACGGGGCATTTACGTCGTATCGACACCGGTGATGAGCTCGCTGCCGAGCCAGCCGGCGAGCAGCGCGCCGTCCTTCACGATGCCGCCGGCTTCGCCCACCCGCGCGACGAGCATGTGGCACAGTCCGGCGAAAGTGCTGCCGGCCTGAGCGCGATGCAGCGCTTCATATTGGTGCGCGTCGACGCGCTTCAGGCATGTTGGTGGACACGATTGGGCTTCCACCCCGCTGTCCAGACGCCTGAGAGCGCTGCCCGTACTGGCCGGGAGCTATGCATCAGCGCCGGCGGTTCAAATGCGTTGCCGTGGGTCTCATCAACGTCATAAGGCAGCCTTGGGCCCGAACCCCGAATATGCCTTCAGTGCAGTGACCCTCGGAGGCTGGAGGAAGCCGGATCGCACCAGAGGGAGGGCGGAGAAGACGGCATCCAGCGTTTGTGGGGCATCGCCTTCCGCGATGATGCATGCGCCACCATCGTCGCGCAGCCAGATCTGCCTGACGATGCCATCGCGATAGAGCTGCCGGATGACCTCCGACTCGGCTTCGCGCTCTTCCTGTGTGGGCGCGTCCTTGGGGGTGGGGGTGGTGAGGGAAACCAGAACAAGAAATTGCATTGGATATCTCCTGCGTCAGAATAGTTTTCCAAGTGAAGGACGCTCGCGCACAGCCGCGGCCGCCCGCCGCCGCGAGCCGACCGCGCTCCGGCCACGTCGCTTCACTCGCGAAGCGAAGCGTCAGCGCGGTGGACATGGGTGTCTCCTTGCACGTGTCGAAAGCGGTACGTTACTGACCACGATAGATGTCGTCGAACCCGATCGGCGCAGCGGCGAACGAACGGGCGCGCGTCGCGCGGAAACCCGACTCGGCATTGCCGTTCATCGGTGGGCCATACGACGTTGTAATGACATCGTGCGAGCGATGGAACACATGGGGCGCCGCGACCGAGTAGTTCGCGGGTTCCGGATAGCGCGTGTTGCTCTGCGGAATCTGGCCGGACTGTTCTGCCGCGACGAGTTCGGCGCGAACCTGGGCGCGCGTCACCGTCGATTGGGATTGGGCGTGGCTGGCAATCGGCAACCCAAGTGCAGCCGCGATAACGAGAGCTTGATAAATGCGAGTCATGTTGAGCACCTTTTAGAAACGTTGACGTCAGCAACGGATTAGTTGGTTAGGGATTTCCACCCGCGCAGCTAAGGCGCGGGTGGGTGTCTCTTGGAATCAGGCCGTTGATGGTTCGCCGTCCACCAGCCGCCAGAGGCTGCACGGGTTGTCGTGCCGGAGCGCTCTGCTTCAGAGAACAGCGCTCTGGCGCAGTGCAAGGCGAAGATGGGTCACGCCGGTGTGTCGGCGAGAGTCGCGTTCGTGCTGGTATAGGCCAGTGCGTTCAAAGCAAGGGCGGCGAGTGAAAGTGCAGCGCCGACTACGGCAAGTCCTACCCAGCCGTAGCGGGTCGCGCCATAGCCACCCAGGGCGGAGCCGATTGCCCCACCGAGGAAATAGGACACCATGTAGACCGTGTTCAATCGACCCCGGGCCTCAGGGCGTAGCGCGTATATGCGGGTTTGGTTGCCAACGAAACCCGCCCGATTCCCCAGATCGAGCAGGACGAGGCCGACTACCAGCCAGCCCAGTCGCGTCGCGCCAATTGCGAGAACCGCGAAGGCCAGCAGGACGATGATGGCGCCGGCCGCCACGGCGAAATGGTGGCCGATGCGGTCGACGAGCGAGCCGATGTATGGCGATATGATCAGGCCGATGACCCCGACAAGCCCAAACGTGCCGATGGTTGCGGCCCCGAATCCATAGGGTGGCCGCGCAAGCAGTGCGGCGAGCGTAGTCCATAGGGCGCTGAAGGCTGCGAACATCAGAAAGCCCGTAGTGGCCGATATGCGCAATAGACGCTCCTCCCGGACCAGCACGACGAGAGACCGCATGAGTTCCCGGTAATGGATCGTCTTGAGTCCGGGCAACGGGGGTAGTTTGCCTACGATGAAGATCAGCGCCAGATCAACGCCGGACGCAGCCACAAACATGGCTCGCCAACCCCAATGAGCGCCGACGAAGCCGCTCATCGTTCGGGCGAGAAGCACGCCTGAGGAAAGGCCGCCAAGTAGCACGCCCACGACGCGCCCCCGGCTTTCTGGACGCGCGTTACCCGAAACGGCGGGAATGATGAATTGTGCCGTCACTGCTGTTGCGCCAACGAAAAAACTGGACGCAACCATCAAGAGAAACGTCGGTGCCATGGCGCAGGCAAGCAGTGCGACGGCATTTCCCAGGATAGCGAACTTTGCCAATTTGCGAGGCTGAATGACGTCAGCCAGCGGTATGAATAGGAGCAGGCCGGTGGCATACCCGATCTGGGTAAGCATGGCGATGACATTTCCGCCCGTCGACGTTACGCCCCACGTCGATGCAATCTGCGGCAACAGCGGCTGCTGATAGTAAATAGCGGAGACCGCAAGCGCACAACTCAGCGCCATCATTAGCAGTAGAGAGCGAGACATTGATGATGTCGCCGTGGAATAAGATGTAATTCGCATAACGAAATATCTATGAAGGGAGATCGTTGCTTGCCAGAGCAGTCCAAGGTCGCGGCCCTAAGGGTGTTACCAGATGACCAGCAACCGGTTTCCGTCTGGCGCAGTGATCAATGGCTTGTGCGAGCTGAACGCGTCACACGCCAGGTAGTGCCTCAACAAACTCGCGAGTCGTAACGATGCTGTGGGCGTAGGTCGGGCCGTTCAGTTCATGAGCCGCATGCATCATTTCGCGCTTGAACGCTGCCGTGGCGTCCTTGACGAGCGTCACGTGATAACCGAGTTCCTGTGCATACCGCGCAGTTACCTCGATGCAGGTGTTCGCGAGTAGCCCAACGACCACGACGTGCGTAATGCCACGTTGTTTCAGATGGAAATCGAGATCTGTATTGGCAAAGCCGCTCGAGCCCCAGTGTTCGTGTGCGACGATGTCGCCCGGTTGCGGTGCAAACTCCGGGTGCCACTCACCGCCCCATTCGCCTCGGGCAAAGTGGTGACCTTGCATGACCTTGAGCTGGCTCGGGCTCGGATGGCACCAACATTCGTAATCGCCCGGCTGCCAGCGGCGATGCGGCACGACGACGACCTGGATGCCGGCATCTCTCACTGCCTTGTTGATAGCGCGCAGGTTGTCCAGCAGACCGACTTCTTCGGCAATGTCCTTGATAAATGGCCAGACCTTTCCGCCTTCCGACAGGAAGTCATTGTATGGATCCACGAACAGAAGTGCGGTGGACTTTACGTCGTAGTTTACGTTGCTCATACGCGTTGCTCCTTGGATGTTTCCTCGGTTGAAAAATCCTCGTATGACCCTTGACGACGAAGCCGCTACTGTGAAGTTTGGGCTATCGCGGAAGCGAGGAAGTTAAGGTCTAGTGTAACTATGAAAAACATAGTGTCAAGGAGTTTTTTGTTTGGTGACGCAACAAGGAAGGAGTCCACAACGTTGAACGAGCGACCGAACGCTCGGAGACCCCGATGGGAAAGCGACGAGCGGTATTCGTCGCACGGGTTACGCGGAAGCGGTATTTTTGCGCTCGATCGCTCGCGATCTGCCCGGCCTCGTTGCCCGCGTCGGCCGGGAATGCGATGGACAGCGCAAAGCTTGCTGCCATTGGGATCGTGCGGATAGACAGGGTAGGCGCAGGCCTTTCCGTCTGCCCGCCTCTTCAAAGCGACAGGCAACTTTCTCGAAATGCTTGTCAGCAGGCTGATGGCGGAATGCCAGGCGAGGCAATTCAGAAGACAACGGGGACGCGCGGACGCAGTACGAGCGCAACCGGGCATGCCACCTAAGCAGGCACAGTTAGCTTTTCGCGGCCTTGAATGCCTCGCGCCGGTCATCGCGCTCTTTTGCAAACGTTGCGCTCAACGCGGCGTCGAGATCATGCCGATCAACCCGTACGCCACAAGCCGGGCACACGCTGTCGAGTCCGACCTCGTGCCCGCACACTCGATGCGTAAATCGCACGGCGATTTCTTCATCTTCGCTCTTTACCCAGGTTTCCCCCCAGGCGCGTAGCGCCTGGATCACCGGATAGAACGCCTTGCCTTTCTCCGTGAGCCGATACTCGTAGCGCAAAGGCTTCTCGTTATAAGGATGGCGTTCAACCATGCCATCGGCTTCGAGCGACTTGAGGCGCGTCGCAAGCATTTGCGGTGTCGCCTCAGTCTGGATCTGGATTTCATCAAACCGGCTTGCACCCATATACAGCTCGCGCAAGACCAATACCGTCCACCTGTCGCCGACCACTTCCGTCGATCGGGCCACCGGACACACCGTGTCGACCGACTTCCCGTTACGTTTCACTTTCGCCTCCAATTATCACTATTATTTTCATAGTAACACGGGAGCTTTGATCGCGGATAGGAACGGGTACGTCAACAACTACGTGCCGATCAAGGCTTGTAAAGCCCGGCCTGGCTTATGGGTCTCACGCTTCATTTTTAACTATGATGTTCATAGTACTATCTTGATCGTGCGGCAGGGCAGATCCGTTTTGGGTGGTCGCCCGAACGTCAGCCTGGCGATGGCGGAGTCAACCAGTGGATGCTCGCATCGTCGAACTGCTCACGTCAGGCGACCCGGTGACTACGGCTGAGATACCGATCGCCGCTGCCGGCGGCCAGAGCGTCGCGCTTACGCTGGCAGCGCTTTGCCGGACTGCTCGCGGGCGAGGTACTGGGCGTACCACTCCGGCCAGTTGTCGTCGTGCTTGCCGCCATTGCGCTTCTCATGCTCGCCGTGCGCGGCGGCAGCACGCCGCAGCGCGGCCGCGAGGTCATTCGGCGACGTGAACGTCGTATCGCCGCTCACACGACCGGGCAGGCGCGTGGTGACTTCCTGCAGCAGCCAGCTGTTGCCGTCCGGGTCACTGAACCTGGCGTACGAGGAGTAGGTGTTGCGCTGCGGATGCGGGCCGCTCTGTGCGGGTTCGCCGGGGCTCAGGTGGAACACTTCGCTCACGTCCACGCCCAGGTCGATGAGCTCGGCGCGAGCCGCCTCGATGTCGGACACGACGAGATAGAGCTGCGCCGAGCCCGGCGTGGCTGTCGTGACCCCCTTGCCGAAGTGGATCGAACCCGGCGAGCCCGGAGGTGTGTACTGCAGGAGCCGGAAGGCGTCTGCCTTGTTGATCTCGGCGTCAAGCTTCCAGCCCAGGTTGCTGTAGAACCGTTTAGCGCGATCGACGTCCGAAACGGGGATGACGACCACTTCGAGCTTCAGGTCGTTCGTGGCAGTGATCTTCATAATCAAACTCCATTCAGAGAGATGGCTTGAGGAGATGCGGCCGATGCCTGCGGGCTGCTGCACCGGCGCCAATGTCAGGACGCTTCCGGCGATCAGCTCCGACGCTGCGGCGACCCCGATCACGGAGCCCTGCAAAGTCGCCGCACCGGAGTTAGTGGTGATGGGCGCCTGGGCAGCGACTTCTACGTCACCGGACGCAGGAAGTGTCGTTTCGGCGTGCGCGGCGGTCGCGGGAAGAACAATGCCGATGGCCGCCGCGACCCAAGCGGAAGCCGCAAGACGTCGGTGTCTGCCAATCAGCGAATAAAGTCCGAACATGATCGATCTCCTGAGCGGCGCAAGGCAGCAGAGAGCTGCCGACACGCCTTTGCAATTCGTGGGGTGAGGACGCGGACGGCGGGTGGAAGACCGTCCGCGTCCACTAGCTCAGCGCAGCGGCCTGAAGGCCGCCCTAAGTTCCTGAGCGAAGATCATCGGCTGCTCCCACGCGGCGAAGTGGCCGCCTTTCTCGGCCCGGTGGTAGTAGACGAGGTTGGGGTAGGCCTTCTCTGTCCAGCTCCGCGGCGCCTGATATTGCTCGCCGGGGAACACGCTTACGGCCACCGGAATCTTGACGCCCTTGGCGTTAAAAAAGCCGCCCTTGTATTCCCAGTAGAGACGAGACGCGGATACTCCGGTATTGGTCAGCCAGTACAGCGTGATGTTGTCGAGGATCTCGTCACGCGTCAGTTCGC
>NZ_LXKA01000387.1 GCF_001645125.1 Paraburkholderia ginsengiterrae
CGCGAACAAGGGGGGGGGAGGGTATAGGCGGGCGCACGCAATCCGGCCGGCGTGACGCTGACGGGAGTCGTGCCCGTGGTGCTCGACGTGACCGACCCGGGGGCCTTTGCCGCGGCCGCCGACGCGGCGCGCGACGTCACTCTGTTGATCAACAACGCTGGCATCGCGCGGCTCGGTAGCCTGACGGACGACGGCGCGCTCGACGCGTTGCGCGATCACTTCGAAACCAATGTATTCGGCATGCTGGCGATGTCCCGAGCGTTCGCGGGGAGCCTTGCCGTCAACGGCGGCGGCGCAATCCTCAACGTGCTGTCCGTCGCGAGTTGGGTGAACCGGCCGATTTTGTCTGCCTACGGGGTGTCGAAATCGGCCGCGTGGGCGCTGACTAACGGCCTGCGCCAATCGCTGCGCGAGCAGCGCACGCAGGTCGTCGGGCTGCATGCCGGCTTTATCGATACGGATCTGGTGCGCGGACTGGAAGTTCCGAAGGCGACGCCGGCCGATGTCGTGCGCCAGGCGTACGAAGCAATCGAGGCCGGCGCGGAGGAAGTGTCCACCGACGAACTCACTCGGCAGGTGAAGGCTGGGCTGTCGGTGGGTATCTATCTGAACGGCACGGCGCCACGCTAGTGGCGCCGAAGCAGTTCCGTCGCACGCCCCCGCACGCGACGAGCAGAGCTGCCGGGGCAGGACCGTGATGTCGATGCTGCCTGGGAACTTCACGTCCGGGCTTCCTCGGCGGGTAACAACGCTTTTCATGAACGGCGACAATGAAAACAGCGTGATGCACGAGCGAACCGAGGCCCAGCTCTCACGCGAGTGGTAGCGAAGAGGACGCAGGCTCGAGCGCTAGCCCTGAGCGTCGCAGCAATCCGCGAGGCCCAGGGCAACGAGAATCCGGACAATTACCCGATCGGCGCGTCGGGATGGCTGGAGGTGGAAGAAGACTTCGCGCGCGACGTGCTACGGGCGCTGGGTGGTGATCTCGACAATCTTCATCGCAACTTCACGTGACGGATTGCGGCAAGCTGCGAAACCTTCGTTTCAGTGAATCGTAGTGCCGCCCTCGCAGAATGCCCATCCCCCGTTTCGCTCGAAGGTTCTATGAGACAGAAAGCACCTCTCGCGCTCGCGGCCGTAGTTGCACTGCCCAGCGCAGTCGCACCTGCACACGCCGACGATCATCAACATCATCGCGTTTGCCGCAAGGTGAAGGGACGCGGCCACTGGCAAAACCGCTGCCTGCACCCAGTTTCGCCTGATCTACCCCGCTTCGCGCGGGACCTTTGGTTCCTGCGTGCGTCAAGGCCGGCGGTGTAACCAGTCGCGCATAGGGTGTGTGTCCAGCCAGCGAAGTTGCCGATTCCTGTGATGTTCGCGCCTGTAGTGCTCCGCAACCAGGATTGCAGCCATGATCAGGACGATCACCCCAAGCAACATCCCCGAAATTGACTCGCCCATGGCCGTCTCCTTGCTTGTCACGATCATGTCTATGTCGTAGGCGAGGACAACGAGGGGGGACGGTGAATATCCGGGCCGCTGAAGCCAGTACCAACGCTCGCCAAACGACCCGACACGGCTCGCAAGAGAGTTGTCTGAGAATTGCCGCCATCTATCCCAATAGTTGGCATATCGCGAAAACTGGCCTACAGTATTTATCAGACATAAGGCAATGGATCGCGGGCCAAAGGCCGATAGGGGGCGCACATGGGTATGTTCTTTGACCAGGACATCGCACATATTGCACGCGTAATGGCGCCGTCACTGGAGGGAGACCTCGGCGGCCCAATCCTGCCAGCTGAGTACTGGCGCGGGCGGCTTCACAGGCTTCTGGATGCGACTCACCTCACGCGCGGCCAACTCTGTGCGCTGGATAGTTTGCTGCTCCAGCTGGACGACTTCGAAGCCAGGAGCCGGCCGGCGCCAGCGGGAAGCACTTACCAGTCTTGCTCGAAATCCCGACTACATCGAACACCGCGCCAGAACATTGCCTGATCCTGGTCGCGCCGGATGGCCGCTGGCGTTTGCATAAAAAGAAGCCGCAGGACGGGCCTGCGGCTATTTAACACACGAAACGCGGGGACATGTCCGCGTTACCGAAAGCTTACAGTTCAGGTGTGGCGGCAACAAGCCAAATCTCCATGATTTGCATCTCTTTGCCACATTCGCAACACAGCTCGTTCCCCAGCCAATTCCCGCTCTCGCCACTCACGACGCCAATATCGAGACGCCCGCAGGTGGAGCAGGGCCGGCCTGGACGGCAAGTGAATGGCGCGTCGGACGCGGCGCCCGGCCGTATCGAAGGCCGACTGACCGCGAGGTACAGCCATCCCTGATGCATTGTGCCGGGCACGTCGGAAGGATGCCGAACGTATCCGATCACGGAGCACCACCTCAGCGGCCGTTTCCTGATCGCGGGTCGACACCCGCGCGTATCCGATCAACATGATTGCGTAAACCTGTTGCCAAATACCTGGGTATTGCAATTCGTTTGCGCAACCCTCGGTGGCACTGTTTGTCGGGAGCATGGGGTTGTTGCACAAACGTCCGTTTGCGCAACGAGATGTCCAACGGCAACCGACTATTGCGGCGACCGCTTTTTTTGCCATCACCGCCAGTTGGTCCCTGACGGCACTAAGGGTATGTACCTATTAAGTAGATTGCGAAATATACATTTAACAAAGTTAGAATGTTCGCTCTAATAATGCACCGCACAACCCGGGCCGGGTGAGAGGCGGTGGACCGGCTCTCACTATCCCGCAGCGGGCTTTTCCAGCCCGACATCCGTCGGGCGTATGTTGAGCTGAACCAAGGAGAGCACAGATGAGCGTTTTCGAGCCCGAGCAATTCGTTACGGTGCACCGCGCCAACATCGCCACCCTGTTCACCCTGACGAATCAGGCGTTCCAGGGCTTTCAGCAGCTGGTCGAACTGAACCTGCAGGTCGTCAAATCCGCACTTGCCGAGGGCGAGGAGAACTGGCAGGAAGCGTTGTCCGGCAAGACCCCGCTCGAACTCCTCGCCCGCCACGCCAGCTCCACGCAGCCAGCCGCTGCGAAGGCACTGGCGTACACCCGGCATGTGTATGACATCGCATCGGGCACCCGGGCCGAATTTGCGAAGGTTGCACAGGCGCAGTACGAACAGCACCGCAGTAACACCCAGACGCTCGTCGACAACCTTGTCAGGAACGCCCCAGCTGGGACGGAAGTCACGACTGCCGCGCTGAAATCGGCGTTCTCGGCCGCCGATACTGCGTACGAGACGGTGCGCAAAGCCGCCGAGCAGGCCATCGAGGTCGCTAAGGGCAACGTTGCCGCCACGGCCGCCGCTGCCGCGAAGGCTGGCCAGCAAGCCGCCGGACAGGGAACGCGCGCCGCAAAGCAGGCGTAGTTGACCGGCTGCGCAGTGGTCGTCGCGCCGCTGCACATCTGCTTGCGCGCCCAGACCACCCAATCAGTCTGGTCACGTGGGCGGACCGTGCACGGCCGCGCTTCCGGCGTGTGCTGCGCGTCCGGCCGGAATGGCGGGGGATGACACGGAATGGTTGAAGCTGCACCGAACGGTCCATTTCTTTTGCGAGCTTTGCCGCGGGCCACGTGTCAAGGCAGGCCGTGAATCTTCTATCTCTCGCAGCCATCCGCACTGCGCCATAGTCGCCGATGAATGTCCGCCCACTCCACTTCGCTGTGCATGCGGGAGGTACCGACATGGCGCTCGCTGTCGAGTGCGACCAGCCGTTCAGGTCACGTCAAGCGGTACGCGTACGAGGCGAACTATCGCCCACAGGTGGACCAAGTTTCATTCGCGCAATACCACAAGTCAAAAAAAACTCCGCGTAATTCAGACAATGCGTCGTCGCCTCTAGCGGTGCTGGAAGCGGCAACGCATTGTGGCAAAGCCAATGGCT
The DNA here is from genome assembly GCF_001645125.1 of Paraburkholderia ginsengiterrae. Classification (GTDB taxonomy): domain Bacteria; phylum Pseudomonadota; class Gammaproteobacteria; order Burkholderiales; family Burkholderiaceae; genus Paraburkholderia; species Paraburkholderia ginsengiterrae. The sequence goes on from NZ_LXKA01000387.1 coordinate 3,911, forward strand.
GTGTGTGGGGGGCGGTTATTGGATATACAGGACCCCTGCAAGATATATCACGATCACGGATCTAAGCATGACGAAACGAATCGCTGTAGTAACGGGCGGCATGGGCGGCCTTGGAGAGGCGATCAGCATCAAACTGCATGACGCGGGTTATGCGGTGGTGGTCACGCACTCGCCGAATAACACCGGCGTGGCCGCCTGGCTGGCCAGCCAGGAAGCCCAGGGCCGGAACCTTCGCGCATACCCGGTCGACGTGGCCGATTACGAGTCATGCCAGCACTGTGTGACGAGGATTCAGGTTGAAGTCGGGCCTGTCGACATTCTGGTGAACAACGCCGGGATCACCCAGGACATGACACTCAGGAAGATGAACAAGGTCAACTGGGACGCGGTTATCCGCACCAACCTCGATTCGGTCTTCAACATGACCAAGCCGCTGTGCGAAGACATGGTCGCTCGTGGCTGGGGCCGCATCATCAATATTTCGTCTGTTAACGGTTCGAAGGGTTCAGTTGGCCAGACCAACTATGCAGCGGCCAAGGCCGGCATGCACGGTTTTACCAAATCACTGGCGCTGGAAGTGGCGCGCAAGGGCGTAACTGTCAATACGGTTTCGCCGGGCTATCTCGCCACCAAAATGGTCACGGCGATTCCGCAGGAGATCATGGACACGAAGATCCTGCCGCAGATTCCGGTCGGTCGCCTCGGCAAGCCGGAAGAAGTGGCAACCCTGGTCCGCTACCTGTGCTCGGACGATGCAGGTTTCGTGACCGGCTCCAACATTGCCATCAACGGCGGGCAGCATATGCATTGAGTCGGCTAATCGCCAGATCGCGGCGTCATCGCCACCAGTCGTTCTTCGGCCATGGCAATGGGCGAGCGTCGCCGCGCTTCCGCGCATTCTGGCGGACCGGTCCTTTCGGGCTGCGAAACCTGGTGGCGATGCGCTGAAGAATGCAAGATGATGTATTGCGATTGTCGGTTATCGCCGCCTACAGTGAACTGTTAATGGGAAGTCGCAGGCAGAAAGGAGTTCGCGATGATCGAATCCTGGGTGGGCGTGGTCGTCGGTTCGTTCGTGCTCGCAGTCGCAGCGATGCTGGTCATGGGCCACTATCGCCGCGAACATCTGCGGGAGCGACTGCTCAGGCGGATGGATCATCGTCACTGCTGGGATGTGATGCGGCGTCGGCATTAACAGCGGCGCCTGTCTCCCGGTGCAAGTTCGCATCTGCCAGAAATTAGGATCCGGACCGATATCGCCCAGGAGAGAGCGTGATGCGCGTTCCACAAATAGCCCGAGCGATGCGCGGGCGACCACAGCCACAAGGCGACCGACAACTGTCGACATGGCGATCACTGCAATGACATATCCAGACAAGCATCCGGGTGATGACACCCCGTCGAGCATCACGGTGCGGGCTGCCGCCGGCCAACTGAGGATCGTTCCGGTCTGGCAGGCTTTGGGGCAACACGCTGCGCAGGCGAAACGGACCCGGCTTCGCCACAACGAAAAACACAACATCGAGGAAATAACGGTCACCTTCGAGTCAGTGTCACCTGCGGACCTGGCCGAAATCGTTGGGCGATTGAGTACCCTTTCGTGGGTTGTGGCGGCTTCTCTCTCCTGAATAACAGGATGCCAAGCGCTGAGGATGTCCGATGCCGCTTTTGCGCGTTGAGGCGATCGATCGGGTCCGGCCAGGCGACATTAGCGGTCGAATGTCGGGCCGCAGCAATTAGAATGTTTTCGGCCGTTCCGTCATGGGCGCAGCGCACTGTGTCGATTGCTTACGCATGCACACTGCGGTTGAGGGGCACAGAATCGTAAATTCTTTGCACATCCGCACTTCGTCGGGCGCATCTTCGCGACTTACCCGCTCATAACCAGATCGTTCAAAAAATCGTTGCGCAGTCGTAGTCAGCAGCCAGACTTCGTGTTGGCCACGCGCGCGTGCGATGTCTTCGAGCCGCGTGACCAGTTCTCGCGCGACACCTTTACCGCGCCACTTCGAGGAGACAGCCAGCGATCGCAGGAGCACGCTGGAGCCGAGCAGTTCGAGGCCTGCGCTGGCGACCAGCGAGCCGCGTGCATCTTCGGCGACCAGGAATCCTTCGATG
>NZ_LXKA01000388.1 GCF_001645125.1 Paraburkholderia ginsengiterrae
TCGGGCAGGAAGCGAAAGTATCAAGTCTCACACAGTAATGAAAGGAAGGTTTTTTTGTCTTCGGACAGATTAATCATTCGTCAGTACGTTGAGTGAGCGACCGGTTGGTAACACAACCGAAAACAGTAACAGGTTTGAACTGAAGAGTTTGATCCTGGCTCAGATTGAACGCTGGCGGCATGCCTTACACATGCAAGTCGAACGGCAGCACGGGAGCAATCCTGGTGGCGAGTGGCGAACGGGTGAGTAATACATCGGAACGTGTCCTGGAGTGGGGGATAGCCCGGCGAAAGCCGGATTAATACCGCATACGCTCTGAGGAGGAAAGGGGGGGATCGCAAGACCTCTCGCTCAAGGGGCGGCCGATGGCAGATTAGCTAGTTGGTGGGGTAAAGGCCTACCAAGGCGACGATCTGTAGCTGGTCTGAGAGGACGACCAGCCACACTGGGACTGAGACACGGCCCAGACTCCTACGGGAGGCAGCAGTGGGGAATTTTGGACAATGGGGGCAACCCTGATCCAGCAATGCCGCGTGTGTGAAGAAGGCCTTCGGGTTGTAAAGCACTTTTGTCCGGAAAGAAAACTTCGGGGTTAATACCCCTGGAGGATGACGGTACCGGAAGAATAAGCACCGGCTAACTACGTGCCAGCAGCCGCGGTAATACGTAGGGTGCGAGCGTTAATCGGAATTACTGGGCGTAAAGCGTGCGCAGGCGGTCCGCTAAGACCGATGTGAAATCCCCGGGCTTAACCTGGGAACTGCATTGGTGACTGGCGGGCTAGAGTATGGCAGAGGGGGGTAGAATTCCACGTGTAGCAGTGAAATGCGTAGAGATGTGGAGGAATACCGATGGCGAAGGCAGCCCCCTGGGCCAATACTGACGCTCATGCACGAAAGCGTGGGGAGCAAACAGGATTAGATACCCTGGTAGTCCACGCCCTAAACGATGTCAACTAGTTGTCGGGTCTTCATTGACTTGGTAACGTAGCTAACGCGTGAAGTTGACCGCCTGGGGAGTACGGTCGCAAGATTAAAACTCAAAGGAATTGACGGGGACCCGCACAAGCGGTGGATGATGTGGATTAATTCGATGCAACGCGAAAAACCTTACCTACCCTTGACATGTATGGAATCCTGCTGAGAGGTGGGAGTGCCCGAAAGGGAGCCATAACACAGGTGCTGCATGGCTGTCGTCAGCTCGTGTCGTGAGATGTTGGGTTAAGTCCCGCAACGAGCGCAACCCTTGTCCCTAGTTGCTACGCAAGAGCACTCCAGGGAGACTGCCGGTGACAAACCGGAGGAAGGTGGGGATGACGTCAAGTCCTCATGGCCCTTATGGGTAGGGCTTCACACGTCATACAATGGTCGGAACAGAGGGTCGCCAAGCCGCGAGGTGGAGCCAATCCCAGAAAACCGATCGTAGTCCGGATCGCACTCTGCAACTCGAGTGCGTGAAGCTGGAATCGCTAGTAATCGCGGATCAGCATGCCGCGGTGAATACGTTCCCGGGTCTTGTACACACCGCCCGTCACACCATGGGAGTGGGTTTTACCAGAAGTGGCTAGTCTAACCGCAAGGAGGACGGTCACCACGGTAGGATTCATGACTGGGGTGAAGTCGTAACAAGGTAGCCGTATCGGAAGGTGCGGCTGGATCACCTCCTTTCTCGAGCTAACGTGTCAATGCGTTGAGCGCTCACGCTTATCGGCTGTGAATTAGGACAGTAAGTCAGACAGACTGAGGGGTCTGTAGCTCAGTCGGTTAGAGCACCGTCTTGATAAGGCGGGGGTCGATGGTTCGAATCCATCCAGACCCACCATTGTCTTGTCTGCGATGGCTGCGCTAGTCGATGAACCCCGAAGTGTGATGATGAACTGTGCATGACTGGGGGATTAGCTCAGCTGGGAGAGCACCTGCTTTGCAAGCAGGGGGTCGTCGGTTCGATCCCGTCATCCTCCACCAATTTCCAATGCCAAGTGTTCTGTGAATATGCAGAGCGGTTTGCATTGGCAATTGAGCCAGTCAGAGTGATATGCGGTTATAGCAACCGTGATATCGGCTGTCGTTCTTTAACAATCAGGAAGAAGTAGTAAAGAGATTCACGAAAGCATACTTAGAGATGGGTGTGTGAGTAGGTGAATCAGGGTTGTGATTGTATCAATGTATGAAAAGGTAATCGAAAGATTGCCTTGGAATACGGCGCAACACGAATACTCAACCTGTAGCGAGTGCGAATCGACATGAGCAATCATGAGAGAGACACACCCGTTATAGGGTCAAGCGAACAAGTGCATGTGGTGGATGCCTTGGCGATCACAGGCGATGAAGGACGCGGTAGCCTGCGAAAAGCGGTGGGGAGCTGGCAAACGAGCTTTGATCCACCGATATCCGAATGGGGAAACCCACTCCTTATGGAGTATCCATGACTGAATACATAGGTCATGAGAAGCGAACGCGGTGAACTGAAACATCTAAGTAACCGCAGGAAAAGAAATCAACCGAGATTCCCAGAGTAGTGGCGAGCGAAATGGGACCAGCCTGCATTCTTTATCTGTACCGTTAGTCGAAAGCTCTGGAAAGTGCTGCCATAGCAGGTGATAGCCCTGTAGACGAAAACGGAATGGAAGAACTAGGTATGCGACAAGTAGGGCGGGACACGTGAAATCCTGTCTGAAGATGGGGGGACCATCCTCCAAGGCTAAATACTCGTGATCGACCGATAGTGAACCAGTACCGTGAGGGAAAGGCGAAAAGAACCCCGGGAGGGGAGTGAAATAGATCCTGAAACCGCATGCATACAAACAGTCGGAGCCTCGCAAGGGGTGACGGCGTACCTTTTGTATAATGGGTCAGCGACTTACATTCAGTGGCAAGCTTAACCGATTAGGGCAGGCGTAGCGAAAGCGAGTCCGAACAGGGCGATTCAGTCGCTGGGTGTAGACCCGAAACCAGGTGATCTATCCATGGCCAGGATGAAGGTGCGGTAACACGTACTGGAGGTCCGAACCCACTAACGTTGAAAAGTTAGGGGATGAGCTGTGGATAGGGGTGAAAGGCTAAACAAACCTGGAAATAGCTGGTTCTCTCCGAAAACTATTTAGGTAGTGCCTCGTGTATCACCTTCGGGGGTAGAGCACTGTCATGGTTGTGGGGTCCATTGCGGATTACTACGCCATAGCAAACTCCGAATACCGAAGAGTGCAATCACGGGAGACAGACATCGGGTGCTAACGTCCGGTGTCAAGAGGGAAACAACCCAGACCGCCAGCTAAGGTCCCCAAATATGGCTAAGTGGGAAACGAAGTGGGAAGGCTAAAACAGTCAGGAGGTTGGCTTAGAAGCAGCCATCCTTTAAAGAAAGCGTAATAGCTCACTGATCGAGTCGTCCTGCGCGGAAGATGTAACGGGGCTAAGCCATATACCGAAGCTGCGGATGCACATTTATGTGCATGGTAGGAGAGCGTTCCGTAAGCCTGCGAAGGTGCATTGAAAAGTGCGCTGGAGGTATCGGAAGTGCGAATGCTGACATGAGTAGCGATAAAGGGGGTGAAAGGCCCCCTCGCCGTAAGCCCAAGGTTTCCTACGCAACGTTCATCGGCGTAGGGTGAGTCGGCCCCTAAGGCGAGGCAGAAATGCGTAGCTGATGGGAAGCAGGTTAATATTCCTGCACCATTGTTAAATGCGATGGGGGGACGGATCGCGGAAGGTTGTCCGGGTGTTGGAAGTCCCGGTCCTTGCATTGGAGAAGGCGCTTAGGCAAATCCGGGCGCGGAATTCAAGGGTGCGAGGCCATTCACTCAGGTGAAGAAGCAATCGGAAGTGGTTCCAAGAAAAGCCTCTAAGCTTCAGTTTAACAAGACCGTACCGCAAACCGACACAGGTGGGCGAGATGAGTATTCTAAGGCGCTTGAGAGAACTCGGGAGAAGGAACTCGGCAAATTGGTACCGTAACTTCGGGATAAGGTACGCCCCTGTAGCTTGATGCCCCTGCGGGCAAAGGGTGAAGGGGTTGCAATAAACTGGTGGCTGCGACTGTTTAATAAAAACACAGCACTCTGCAAACACGAAAGTGGACGTATAGGGTGTGACGCCTGCCCGGTGCCGGAAGATTAAATGATGGGGTGCAAGCTCTTGATTGAAGTCCCGGTAAACGGCGGCCGTAACTATAACGGTCCTAAGGTAGCGAAATTCCTTGTCGGGTAAGTTCCGACCTGCACGAATGGCGTAACGATGGCCACACTGTCTCCTCCCGAGACTCAGCGAAGTTGAAGTGTTTGTGATGATGCAATCTCCCCGCGGCTAGACGGAAAGACCCCATGAACCTTTACTGTAGCTTTGCATTGGACTTTGAACCGATCTGTGTAGGATAGGTGGGAGGCTATGAAGCGTGGACGCCAGTCTGCGTGGAGCCGTCCTTGAAATACCACCCTGGTTTGTTTGAGGTTCTAACCTTGGCCCGTAATCCGGGTCGGGGACAGTGCATGGTAGGCAGTTTGACTGGGGCGGTCTCCTCCCAAAGTGTAACGGAGGAGTACGAAGGTACGCTAGGTACGGTCGGAAATCGTGCTGATAGTGCAATGGCATAAGCGTGCTTAACTGCGAGACCGACAAGTCGAGCAGGTGCGAAAGCAGGTCATAGTGATCCGGTGGTTCTGTATGGAAGGGCCATCGCTCAACGGATAAAAGGTACTCTGGGGATAACAGGCTGATACCGCCCAAGAGTTCATATCGACGGCGGTGTTTGGCACCTCGATGTCGGCTCATCTCATCCTGGGGCTGTAGCCGGTCCCAAGGGTATGGCTGTTCGCCATTTAAAGAGGTACGTGAGCTGGGTTTAAAACGTCGTGAGACAGTTTGGTCCCTATCTGCCGTGGGCGCTGGATATTTGAAGGGGGCTGCTCCTAGTACGAGAGGACCGGAGTGGACGAACCTCTGGTGTACCGGTTGTCACGCCAGTGGCATCGCCGGGTAGCTATGTTCGGAAGAGATAACCGCTGAAAGCATCTAAGCGGGAAACTCGCCTTAAGATGAGATATCCCCGGGGCTTCGAGCCCCTTGAAGGGTCGTTCAAGACCAGGACGTTGATAGGTCAGGTGTGTAAGCGCAGTAATGCGTTCAGCTAACTGATACTAATTGCCCGTAAGGCTTGATCCTATAACAGGTGTGTTTCGCCATGAGTTAGCGCTTCAGCGCTTACTCAGGGCAACCCCCGAAGGGGGCACATGTGAACCCCCAGACGGGTTTGCAGAACACACAGGTTGAGATCAGTGTTGTGCCAGAAACAACACAACCCCCGAATCTCCCTCTGGTGAGCATCACCAGAAACTA
>NZ_LXKA01000389.1 GCF_001645125.1 Paraburkholderia ginsengiterrae
AGGGGCTTGTTTCGATGCTGGACACCCAGCAACGCCTCCAGCGTTCTTGATGAACCGCCGTATGCGGAACCGCACGTACGGTGGTGTGGGAGGGCTGAGGGGGTGACCCCTCACCCTACCCGATTCCAAACGGTACATTACAGGCCGTTTTTAAGCCTCTTTTTCACACCGCCCGGATCCGCTCAATCCCCCGCCCCGCAAGGGATTGAGGGGCACCGCCAAGCTCCCCGTCGGACGCCGGGTTTGCACGATCCTCTGTTATCGTGCTATCATGTGCATCGTTCCAACAGTAATTCACCTTCATTCGCGTTCTTTTCAATCTGGTCCATCGTACGTACCAGCGTGCGTGCGCCATCCCGAATCGAACTGTTTTTATACAAGAAGGCTTGTCGGTCGTTTCTCCGTCTCATTGCAGTTTGTGTTGCAGTTCATGAGCGGCGAATGAAGCACCGGCCTTTTTCGTTTCAAGCCTTTCAGCGGCGCGTGGGCCGGCTTCCAGCCACCTGAGCGTCCTCATGCATCTGCCCCCCTTCCACGGCCACGCAGGTGCAACAGTCAGCACAATCTAGACGAGTGTTTTTTCGCGACATGGCTCGCGAGGCACGGGCGTTCTGTTTTCCATCGCGCCCCGCTCTTTCGCCCCTCAGGGCGAGGGAGACGCTATCGCCTTGCTCGCGAAACGGCACTTCCAGCAACCGTGGCGGAACGTTCATGCGCATCATGAGTTTCGTCGCAGTCATTGGAGTTTTTACCTTGACCGCTTCCAGCAACGGCTTCTGGCGACACAACAAAGAAGAACAACGCCTTTCTCTCGACGACATCACCGTCGTCGACAAATCTCTCCTCAAGCGGGCCGTCGGCGCCATGGCGCTCGGTAACGCGATGGAATGGTTCGATTTCGGCGTGTACAGCTACATTGCCGTCACGCTCGGCAAAGTGTTCTTCCCGTCGTCGAGTCCGTCCGCGCAGCTGATCGCCACCTTCGGCACGTTCGCCGCGGCGTTCCTCGTGCGCCCTGTGGGCGGCATGGTGTTCGGCCCGCTGGGCGACCGCATCGGCCGTCAACGCGTGCTGGCCATGACCATGATCATGATGGCGGTCGGCACGTTCGCGATCGGCCTGATTCCGAGCTACGCGACGATCGGCATATTCGCGCCGATGCTGCTGCTGGTGGCGCGTCTGGTGCAAGGCTTCTCGACCGGCGGCGAATACGGCGGCGCCGCGACCTTTATCGCCGAGTTTTCGACCGACAAGCGCCGTGGCTTCATGGGCAGCTTCCTCGAGTTCGGCACGCTGATCGGCTATGTGCTCGGCGCGGGGACGGTGGCCGTGCTGACCGCGACGCTATCGAATGAAGCGCTGCTGTCCTGGGGCTGGCGTGTGCCGTTCCTGATCGCCGGTCCGCTGGGTCTGGTGGGTCTGTACATCCGCATGAAACTGGAAGAAACGCCTGCGTTCAAGAAACAGGCCGAGCAACGCGAAGCCGAAGACAAAGCCACGCCGAAGCAGTCGTTCCGCCAGTTGCTCGCGCAGCAATGGAAACCGCTGCTGCTGTGCGTCGGCCTCGTGCTGATCTTCAACGTGACCGATTACATGGCGCTCTCGTATCTGCCGAGCTATCTGTCCGCCACGCTGCACTTCAACGAAACGCACGGCCTGTTCCTCGTGCTGCTCGTGATGGTGCTGATGATGCCGATGACGCTCGCCGCCGGCCGTCTGTCCGACACGATCGGCCGCAAGCCGGTCATGCTGTTCGGCTGCGTGGGTCTGCTCGTGCTGTCGATTCCCGCCCTGCTGCTGATCCGCATGGGCACGGTGCTGCCGGTGTTCGGCGGCCTGATGATTCTCGGCGTGCTGCTGTCGTGCTTCACCGGCGTGATGCCGTCGGCGCTGCCGGCGCTGTTTCCGACCAAGATCCGCTACGGCGCGCTCGCCATCGGCTTCAATATTTCGGTGTCGCTGTTCGGCGGCACGACGCCGCTCGTCACCGCATGGCTGGTGGAGAGCACCGGCAATCTGATGATGCCCGCGTACTACCTGATGGGCGCCTCGCTGATCGGTATCGTCTCGGTGATCGCACTGCGCGAAACCGCCCGCAAACCGCTGCTCGGCTCTGGCCCGTGCGTGGCGACGCGTGCGGAAGCGCATGCGGTGCTGCGCGGCGAGCGTGAGGCCGAGGAAATGGATGAAGGTTATGCGGCGGCGGCGACGGCGCGTGCCTGATCGCTTTGCCTGATTGCTTTACCTGGCGCGTGGCCTGAGTTGTCCTCGAGCCGCGCGTAAGTCACCCGCGAGTCAACCGCAAGTCGCGAAAAAGAACGGGCCGGCAGATCAATCTGCCGGCCCGTTCTTTCATGGCACTAACGAATCGAAGCGCGCGCTTGCCCGTGCGCCTTCAACCATCAATATGCCAGCGGAAATCGGCAGCTTGAAACGTCGCGGCCCGGCGCTGCCCGGGTTGACGAACAGCACGCCGTCGCGCTCGTTAATCAAAGGTTTGTGGGAGTGACCGGTCACCACCACGCCGATGCCTTCGCTGCGCGGATCGGCGCCCACATCGGCAATATCGTGTACGACCAGAATCGTCACCTGCTGCACGGTCAATCTGGCCTGCAAAGGCAGCGACGCGGCCCACTCGCCGGTATCGTTGTTGCCGCGCACGGCCGTGACCGGCGCGATCCGCGCGAGCGCTTCGAGCACGGCCTGATTGCAGATGTCGCCCGCATGCACGATCGCGTCGCAACCGGCGAGATACTGCAAGGCTTCCGGACGCACGAGATTGTGCGTATCGGAGATCAGTCCGATACGGGAGGCGGGAGAACGTGGTGTACGCGCGGTCATGATCCGAGTATCGGCCAAACGGCCTCAATCCGCCTGCGGCTGCCCGGCAGCCGCACAGGATGCACCTGGCACACCTGTCACACCCGGCGCGGGCCGCTTCGCCCGAAGCATGCGTTTAGTCGCGCCATGCACCGCGACCGAAACCACCGCCGCGCACGCGAAACTCAGGCATACGCCGTAGCGCGGCAGCATCGTCGCGGTCACGGCGAAGAAGGCGGCGAACGAAGCCCGGCCGATCACCATGCCGCGCACCAGCAAGGCCACGAAGTCCGCGCCGTGCGCACGTTGCGCCGACACTGCGAGCACGATGCCGAGCAACGGAAACACCGAGAACAGGCCACTCCAGGTGGCGCCCATCGAGGCGGACAAGGTGGTGACCGCGACCGTCAGCAGCGCACCGGCGAGCATGCGCACGGCAAGATCGCCGAGGCCGAGGCGCGTCGCCGGCACGTGGCCCGCCACGCGCGGCAGGCCGCTTTGCGACACCAGCACGGCGAGGCAAGCCGCCGCCACGGCCCACGCGAGACCGCCCGGCAGATACGCGAGCAACAGCGCCGCACCCACCCATCCGGCCATGCCGACGGCCAGCGCGAGCGGCCACGCACCGCGCCGGCAGGTCCACGCATACGCAAAATTGAAGGCTTCCGACGCGGCAATCGCCGCAAACGACGCCGCCGATGCCTGCGCCGCAAACGCCGGACCGCGCTCGAGCGCGAGCAGCAAGACGATCGGCCCGGAGACGACCGGCAGGCCGGCCAGCCACCCCGCCAC
>NZ_LXKA01000390.1 GCF_001645125.1 Paraburkholderia ginsengiterrae
CGCTGACTGTGGTGGCGAGGGTGGTCTGTGCGGGGGCGGCACTGACTAGCGGTTAGGCTGCGGTCAGGTCGTGGCAGAAGGTTGCGTGGAATTTGTCGGCCTGGGGCCACAGGTAACCGTCACTGTCGGGCTCGAGATTGGGCGCCGCGACCGGAAGATGGTGCTGGGTGATGCCGCCGGGACTTTCACCCGCGTCCGGCGCGAACGCCGCGATATAGACGAGCCCAACCACGTTGGATTGATCGCCCGCCTCCGTGATAACGGCGCCGCCGTACGAGTGGCCGACGAGCAGGACGGGGCCTTTCAGCTGCGCGACCATCTTGCGCGTGCGCTCGGCGTCTTCGGCAAGCGACGTCAACGGCATCTCGACGGCATGAAGGGAGGTGTAGCCCTTGCGCGCCAGTTCGACGATCACCTTTGCCCAGTGCGCTGCGCCGCCCCAGAAACCGTGCACCAAAACGACTGCGGGTTTATCGCTCATGCTCGTCTCCTGATGGATACATGCCGCCGGCCGTCGTGGCGTGTGCATGGCCCGCCGGCGGGAGGGGCTATGCATGGTCCCGGATACGCCGGTCTGCAAAGATTATTGAGCTAAATGCCTGGGCATTGCATTTTGATGACGGCTTCAGCTAGAATTGCGGATCGTTGTATTTTTCGTCGCATCTGCCGGGTCGGGTTGGACCTAGGAGCCCGTCAAATGCTTCGGTGCAGTAGCAGGAATCAGGAGTGGTAGTTCAGTCGGTTAGAATACCGGCCTGTCACGCCGGGGGTCGCGGGTTCGAGTCCCGTCCACTCCGCCAGTATCCTCGAAAGGCGAACTCCGGTTCGCCTTTTTTATTGCCCGCGTTGTAAGATCGGGCGTTCTGTTTTTGGCCCTCACGCATGCTTGATTTTTTCCGAAATCACAAACGCCTGATGATGTTCATGCTCATCCTCGTCATTGTGCCGGGGTTGGGTTTTGTGGGTATTCAGGGCTTCCGCGGCTTCTTTGACGAAAGTGCAAACGTCGCGAGCGTCAACGGTCACAAGATCACCCGCGTGGAGTACGACGGCGCGATGCGTCAGCAGCTCGACCGCGCCCGCCAGATGCTCGGCGCGCAGTTCGACATGAAGTCGTTCGACACGCCGGAGCGCCGCAACCAGATGCTCGACGGCCTGATCGAGCAACGCGTGCTGGCCGACGAAACGCAGCGCCTGCATCTGACCGCTTCCGACGACGCCGTGCGCCGCGTGCTGCTGAACGATCCGGTGATCTCGTCGCTGAAGAATCCCGACGGCTCGATCGACGTCGACCGTTACAAGCAGTTGCTCGCCATGCAGGGCATGACGCCCGACCAGTACGACGAGCGCGTGCGCTACAGCATCGCCACACAGCAATTGCCCGCCAGCATTCAGGGCAGCGCCTTCACGTCGAAAACGCTGGCGCAGCATCTGACGGAGCTCGCCGAGCAGCAGCGCGAAGTGCAGGGCATCGCATTCCACCCGCGCGACTACGCGGCGAAGGTGCAGCCGACCGACGCGCAACTGCAGGCGTATTACGACGCGCATCGCGACGAATTCGCCACGCATGCCACCGCCACGATCCAGTACCTCGTCATGTCGCCCGCCACGCTCGCCGCCTCCGTGCAGCCGAGCGACGCCGACCTGAAAAAGTACTACGACGACAACATCGAGCACTACCGCACGGACGGCCAGGTGCGCGCGAGCCACATCCTGATCGCGGCGCCGAAAGACGCGAGCGCGGCGGACAAAGCCAAGGCGAAGCAGAAGGTCGAGGAAGTGCTCGCGCAGGTCAAGGCGCATCCGGACCAGTTCGCGCAGATCGCACAGCAGAACTCGCAGGATCCGGGTTCGGCGTCGAAGGGCGGCGATCTCGGGTACTTCGGCCGCGGCATGATCGCGGGCGGCCAGGCGTTCGACGACGCCGTGTTCGCGCTGAAGAAAGACGAAGTCAGCGGCATCGTGCAGACCGACTTCGGCTTCCACATCGTCAAGGTGACGGACGTGAAGCCCACGGTCACGAAGCCGTTCGACGAAGTGAAGGATCAGATCGCCAAAGACCTGAAGACGCAGTTGGCGACCAAGACATTCGGCGACGACTCGGAAGGCTTCACGTCGATCGTCTACGAAAAGGCCAAGAGCCTGCAGCCGGCCTCGGACAAATACAAGCTGCAGGTGCAGACCGCCACGGTTACGCCGCTGCCGGATCCGAAGCTGCCGCCTGACAGCCCGCTGAACAACGCCAAGTTCCTTACCGCCGTGTTCGCGAACGACTCGGTGACGGCGCGCAACAACACGCAGGCCATCGACGTCGGCGGCAACACGCTGATCGCGGCGCACGTGACCGAGTACAAGGCGGCCACCGTGCCGGCGCTCGACGCCGTCAAGGACGCCGTGCGTCAAAAGGTGATCGCGGCCCAGTCCAACGACGCCGCCCACAAGGACGGCATCGCCAAGCTGGCGGAGTTCGAAAAATCGAAATCCACCACGGGCTTCTCGTCGCCGCTTAAGGTGTCGCGCAACGACGCGCAAGGCATGCCGCCGGCCGCATGGAGCGCAATCTACAAGGCCGATGCACAGAAATTGCCGGCCTACGTCGGCGTGGATCTCGGCAACGACGGCTATGCGATCTATCGCGTGAACGCGGTGGTGGCGGGCACGGCGGTCGATCCGCAGCATCTGGCCGCCGCGCAGCAGCAGATAGCTCAGGTCGAAGCGCAATCGGACGCCGAGGCTTACGTCGAGGCATTGCGTAACCGCGCGAAGGTGAAGTTCTACGGTTCGCTCGGCAGCAGCAATGCGCAGGCAAACAGCGACCAGTAATCAATCAACACCAGCGGGCGCCGCGCGGTGCCCGAAGAGAGAAAAGCCCCGCAGTTCAATGAACTGCGAGGCTTTAATGAGATGGTCAGCCCGATCCCCACACAGCGGACTACGCTGAGTGGGGATTGTTCTTTTTGGGGACCATCATGGATGCGGTGTCGTTGATCGGCGTTGACCTGGGCAAGCATTACTTCCA
>NZ_LXKA01000391.1 GCF_001645125.1 Paraburkholderia ginsengiterrae
GAGACGGCGCACGCGACGCGCGGAGGTGGACCGAACAGCCGAAGAGCGAGGACGGCGGCACGCCGGCGATCGCCGTCGTGAGGGGCTGGTGTCAGGAGGGCGGCGGCCAGCGGCCGGCCATGAGCGACGAGGCGGTCGGCGTCAAGAATCAGGGGACGAATTTTCTCGGTGGTCCGCCGCTCGTGAAAGCGGCCACCGGCGAAGTGGTCAGCGCCGAAGACCTCGGCGGCGGCGACGTGCATACGCGTCTGTCGGGCGTGGTCGATCATCTCGCGCAGAACGACGCGCACGCGCTGGGGATTGCGCGCAGCATCGTCGGCAATCTGAACCGCAGCAAGCAGGTGCCGGTTGCGTTGCAGGAACCCAAGCCGCCGCGCTACGACGTGAAGAGCATGTACGGCGTGATTCCGGTGGATACGCGCAAGCCCTTCGATATCCGTGAAGTGATCGCGCGCATCGTCGACGATTCCGCTTTCGACGAATTCAAGGCGCGTTACGGCACCACACTCGTGTGCGGTTTCGCGCATATCTGGGGGCACCCGGTCGGCATCATCGCGAACAACGGCATTCTGTTTTCGGAGTCGGCGCTCAAGGGCGCGCACTTCATCGAACTGTGCAGCCAGCGCAAGATTCCGCTCGTGTTCCTGCAGAACATCACCGGCTTCATGGTGGGACGCAAGTACGAGAACGAAGGCATCGCGCGCAACGGCGCGAAGATGGTGACGGCAGTGGCGACGGCGAAGGTGCCGAAATTCACGGTGATCATCGGCGGCTCGTTCGGCGCGGGCAATTACGGCATGTGTGGCCGCGCATACTCGCCGCGCTTCCTGTGGATGTGGCCGAACGCGCGCATTTCGGTGATGGGCGGCGAGCAGGCGGCGTCAGTGCTGGCCACGGTCAAGCGCGACGGTATCGAGGGCAAGGGAGGGGCGTGGAGTGCCGAAGAGGAAGAGGCCTTCAAGCAGCCGATCCGCGATCAATACGAGCATCAGGGCCACCCGTACTACGCGAGCGCGCGGCTGTGGGACGACGGCGTGATCGATCCGGCGCAAACACGCGACGTGCTGGGTCTGGGGCTGTCGGCCACGATGAATGCGCCGATCGAAGATACGCGCTTTGGCGTGTTCAGAATGTGACGATGCACGACGAGCGTGCAGGAGCAGCAGAATGCAATACGAAACCCTGAATATTGAATTCGCCGGACAGATCGCCACGGTCACGTTGAACCGGCCTGACGTGCGCAACGCGTTCAACGAAACGATGATCGCCGAACTGACATCGGCGTTCACGGCACTCAACGAGCGCGACGACGTTCGCGCGGTGGTGCTCGCCGCGAACGGCAAGGCGTTCTGCGCGGGCGCCGATCTGAACTGGATGAAGAAGATGGCCGGTTACTCGGACGACGAGAACCGCGCCGACGCGATGCGTCTCGCCAACATGCTGTCGGCGATCTATCGCTGCAACAAGCCGGTGATCGCGCGCGTGAATGGCGACGCGTACGCGGGCGGCATGGGTTTGATTTCGGCGTGCGACATCGTAGTGGCGGTGGAGGGCGCGCGCTTCTGTCTGTCCGAGGCGCGTCTCGGCCTGATTCCGGCCACCATTGCGCCGTACGTGATTCGGGCGTTGGGCGAGCAGGCCTCGCGCCGCTATTTCACAACCGCCGAGCAGTTCGATTGCGCGACGGCGCTACGCCTGGGTCTCGTCAGCGAAGCCGTTAGCGCGGAACAGCTCGACGCCACGGTCCGGCAGATTGCCGAGACGCTTTGCGCGAACGGTCCGCAGGCGGTGCGCGCGTGCAAGCTGCTCGTGCAGGACGTCGCGGGCCACGAGTTGAGCGCCGCGCTGATCGAAGATACGGCGGCGCGTATCGCGCAGACGCGTGCCGGTGCGGAAGGGCGCGAGGGCGTCGCGTCGTTCCTCGAGAAGCGCACGCCGGCCTGGCGCAACTGACGCGCGGCTCACGCATACTTTCCGAGGCGCCGGCAGGCCTTCACTAGAAGAAACTCCCCAGATCGAGACACCTCATGTTCAACAAGATCCTGATTGCCAACCGGGGCGAGATTGCGTGCCGCGTGGCGGCGACCTGCAAGCGGCTCGGCATCGCGAGCGTGGCCGTCTATTCGGATGCCGACGCTAACGCGAAACACGTGGCAGCCTGTGACGAAGCCGTGCACATCGGCGGCTCGACCGCGGCGGAAAGCTATCTGCGCGTCGAGCGCATCATCGAGGCGGCGAAAGCGACCGGCGCGCAGGCGGTGCACCCGGGCTACGGCTTTCTGTCGGAGAACGAAGATTTCGCGCATGCCTGCGAGGCCGCCGGCATCGTCTTCATCGGACCGCCGGTGGAGGCGATCGCCGCAATGGGCTCGAAGGCGGCGGCGAAGGCCCTGATGCACGCGGCCGCGGTGCCGCTCGTGCCGGGCTATCACGGCGACGACCAGGACGCCACACTGCTGCATCGCGAAGCGGATTCAATCGGCTATCCGGTGCTGCTCAAAGCCAGCGCCGGTGGCGGCGGCAAGGGCATGCGGGTGGTCGAGCGCAGCGAGGATTTCGCGGCGGCGCTTGCCTCCTGCAAACGGGAAGCGGCGAGCAGCTTCGGCAACGATCGCGTGCTGATCGAAAAGTATCTGACGCGCCCGCGTCACGTGGAAGTGCAGGTCTTCGCGGACCGTCTCGGCGGAGCGGTCTATCTGTTCGATCGCGACTGCTCGGTGCAGCGGCGTCACCAGAAGGTGCTGGAAGAGGCGCCCGCGCCTGGCCTGTCGCAGGAAATCAAGCGCGAAATGGGCGAGGCCGCGGTGGCCGCGGCGCGCGCGGTGAATTACGTCGGCGCGGGCACGGTCGAGTTCATCATGACCGGCACGGGCGATTTCTATTTCATGGAAATGAACACGCGCC
>NZ_LXKA01000392.1 GCF_001645125.1 Paraburkholderia ginsengiterrae
CTAAACCGCTCGCGCGGTATGGGGCTCCGTCCCGCCTCTGGCGGCGATTGAGAGGTTAGTGGCGCCGGTGCTTATGTTGGTGACTGAGGCAATCCGCCTCGTTCTCCAGCAGGAGCCCCATCATGACCTCCTCCGATCCGGGCGTCAGCCCGCTGCGCCGCCGCATGGTTGAAGACATGCGCATGCGCAAGTTCGCACCCAAGACACAGTCCGGGTATCTGCGTGCCGTACGCCAGTTCGCCAAGTTTCTCGGACGTTCACCCGACACCGCCACCGTCGAAGACCTGCGGGACTACCAACTGCATCTGGTCGACCACGGTACCTCGCCGACGTCGCTCAATGCCGCGATCAGCGCACTGAAGTTCTTCTTCGAAGTCACGCTTGGCCAGCCCCAACTGATGGCCAGGATGCAACCCGTTCGTGTGCCCCGTAAGTTGCCCGTCATACTGAGCCCGCAGGAGGTGCGGCGGCTCATCGCGGCAGCTGGGAACCTGAAGCATCAGACCGCGCTGTCGGTAGCCTATGGCGCCGGATTGCGCGTGAGTGAGGTGGTGGCGCTGAAGGTCAGCGACATCGATAGCCAGCGGATGACGCTGCGCATCGAGCAGGGCAAGGGCCGCAAGGACCGCTACGCGATGCTCTCGCCGGTCCTGCTCGAACGCCTGCGGCTCTGGTGGCGCGTCGCCCGTGCCCAGGGCAGCATGCTCGATGGCGGGTGGCTGTTTCCCGGGATGGATCCCGTCGACCCGCTCAGCACGCGGCAACTGAACCGCGTCGTACACGCTGCCGCCGAGGAAGCGCAGATCGGCAAGCGCGTCACCATGCACACCCTGCGGCACAGTTTCGCGACGCACCTGCTCGAACAGAAGGTCGACATCCGCGTAATCCAGGTGCTGCTCGGCCACAAGCAGCTTGAGACCACCGCGCTTTACGTGCAGGTGGCCACCGACCTGCTGCGCGAAGTCATCAGTCCGCTCGAGCGTCTGCCCTCCGAGTAACGCGGCCCAGTGTAGTACCCCATGCTGGAGGTCGCGGACATCTTCCGCGCCCAGGGCCCAGTATGGCGACGCACGGTGTCGCTGAGCCTGGGGCAGCTGAAGGTCATGTCGGCCATCGAACAGTGCCGCAGCGCGGCGCTGGGGGGACACGTGCTTCGCTGTTCCGGCTGCGCACAGATCGAGGTCGCCTACAACTCCTGCCGCAACCGCCACTGCCCGAAGTGCCAGGCCAGTGCTGCGCGCCGCTGGCTCGAAGCACGTCAGGCTGACCTGCTGCCGGTCGGGTACTACCACGTCGTCTTCACGCTGCCCGCGCCCATCAGTGCCATCGCCTGGTACAACAAGGCCGTCATCTACGGGCTGCTGTTCGATATCGTCGCCGAAACGCTACGCACCATCGCCGCTGATCCGAAGCATCTGGGTGCCAGCATCGGCGCCACGCTCGTGCTGCACACCTGGGGCTCGGCGCTCACGCATCATCCACACGTGCACGGTATCGTTCCCGGTGGGGGCCTGTCACCCGATGGTGAGCGATGGATTGCCTGCCGGCCTGGCTTCTTCCTGCCGGTGCGTGTGCTCTCGCGCCTGTTCCGCAGGCGCTTCCTCGAAGCGCTCACGGACGCACACCGGCATGGCCACCTGCAGTTCTTCAGCCAGTACGCTGAACTGGCCGACCCGGCTGTCTTTGACGCGTGGCTTGCGCCGCTGCGTGCCTGCGAATGGGTCGTCTACGCAAAGCGCCCCTTTGCAGGACCCGAAGCGGTGCTGGCGTACCTGTCGCGCTATACGCACCGCGTGGCGATCTCCAACCAGCGCCTGCTCGCATTCGACGAACGCGGCGTCACCTTCCGCTGGAAGGACTACCGTGCAACGGGACGCACCCGCTACAAGACCATGACCCTCGAAGCCAGCGAGTTCATGCGCCGCTTCCTGCTCCATGTGTTGCCCGGTGGCTTCCATCGCATCCGTCACTACGGACTGCTCGCCAACCCGGTGCGCCGCGCCAGTCTTGCGAAGGTGCGTGAACTGCTGCACGTCGCCACCGAGGTCGACACATCAGCCCACGAAACGGTCATCGAAACGCGACCCGCCTTCATCTGCCGGCACTGCGGCGCACCGATGATCGTCATCGATATCCTCGCGCGCACCGCACCGATTCGCGCACCACCCACGCGCCGGGGCGAGACATGAGCGCCCCTGTTCCAGGACCAGCAACCCCACAGTCGGCTCTGCGGCAACGCGGCCCACGAGCGGACGTTTGCGCCTGTCGCTTCGCGCGCTCCCTCGCACGTCCGCTTCGCCATCACAATTGCGCGATTGCGCCGCTTCGTCAGCGCGTCAGCGCTGATTCCGCATCCCGCCTGGCCGCCCAACCCGCAGCACCACCGGGCATCCTGGCCCATCAATCGCCATAGCCCCGAAGACTCCCATTGCATCGGGGCACTCCGCGGTTTCCTCCCTTCAGGTTTATTCAACACCTGCCCGCACGCGCCGTCGCGCGCCCCCGAGCCCGCGGACATGGGCAGGCGTCGAACAAACCTCAAGA